>NZ_JBOBFV010000001.1:0-1503433 GCF_050587365.1 Plantibacter auratus
TTGCGCCGATGGTACTGCAGGGGGGACCCTGTGGGAGAGTAGGACACCGCCGGACTTCTTCGTTGAAATGGCCACCCAAGGTTCTTGGGTGGCCATTTTGCGTTAACACGCTTTGTGCGTGAAGTCGTCGTTTCACGGGTACCGTGGGACAAGAATTCAACAGTAGGTTGACGCCGGGTGACGGCGTCCGAGCACCGTGGAGATCATCGTGAGTGACCAGTCAGCAGACCAGCCCGACAAGGGTGAGCGACGTCCTCCGAGATCTTCCGGTGACAACCGTGGGAACGGTGGTGCTCCACGGCGCGATGATCGTGCTCGCGGCACCGACCGCCCGCAGCGATCCGATGCGCCCAGGAGCGATCGTCCACGCACGGATCGTCCGCAGCGATCCGACCGTCCATCACGCAGTGGTGACCGTCCGTCATCGGGGGATCGTCCGCAGCGTTCCGATCGTCCTGCCTGGCAGAAGGACCGCCCGGCGTCCGGCGACCGACCGCAGCGCTCGGACCGTCCCGCGCGCAGTGGTGACCGTCCGTCATCCGGAGATCGACCGCAGCGTTCGGACCGCCCGGCTTGGCAGAAGGATCGGCCAGCGTCCGGCGATCGTCCGCAACGCTCGGACCGTCCCGCCTGGCAGCAGGATCGTCCGTCGTCGGGGGATCGTCCGCAGCGGTCCGACCGTCCCGCACGCAGTGGTGACCGTCCGTCCTCCGGAGATCGTCAGGACCGTGGAAACCGGACCGACCGTGGTCACTCCTCTGAGCGTGGTGGCCGTCCCGACCGCGGGCGCGAGAGCGGTGGACGCGAGCTGTGGACGCGCGATGGCGCTCCGGCCCGCGGCGACCGCGACGCGTTCCGACGCGAGCGCGAGCTGACCGAGGAAGAGCGCATCGCGTTCGAGCTCAAGTCGATCCGTCCGCGTCACGACGACCCGGAGATCCCCGACGACGTCACGCCGCAGGACCTCGACAAGGGTGCGCGGAACGAGCTGAAGACCCTGAGTAAGGAGAACGCCGACGGCGTCGCCCAGCACCTCGCGATGGCGGCGCGACTGATCGACAGCGATCCTGCGCTGGCGCACCTCCACGCGATGTCCGCCGCCCGTCGGGCCGGCCGGATCGCGATGGTCCGCGAGACCCTCGCCATCACCGCGTACGAGACCGGAGACTACGCCCTCGCGCTTCGCGAGCTGCGGACCTATCGCCGTATCTCCGGCAAGGACGACCAGCTGCCACTCATGGTGGACAGCGAACGCGGCGTCGGCCGGCCGGAGCGTGCCTTGGAACTCGGACGGTCCGTCGACCGCTCGACGCTCGACGTACCGGTCCGCGTCGCCCTCGCGATCGCGATGTCGGGTGCCCGGCTCGACCTCGGGCAGACCGAGGACGCGCTGCTCGAGCTCCAGATCCCGCAGCTCGACCCGAAGCGTGCGTTCTCCTACAGCCCGGCGCTGTTCAACGCATACGCCGAGACCCTCGAGGTCCTCGGCCGTGAGGAGGAGGCGGCCGTCTGGCACGACCGGGCGATGATCGCTTCCGAAGCGCTCGAGCAGTCCGCTGCGGACGACGAGGGCGAGACGATGGTGGTCGTGGAGGAGTTCCTCGAGTTCGACGACGAACCCGAGTCGCCCACCGCTGTCGCCCCCGAGTCCGACGATCAGCCTGGGGAGGAGCCGTCCGGTGAGTCCGCTGCTGATGAGAAGGCCTAAGCCCGTGACCCCGCTCGACGGCGTCGACGTGGTCCTCGCGGATCTGGACGGCGTGGTCTACGCCGGCCCGAATCCGATCCCGCACGCAGTTGAGTCGCTGAACCTGGCGGCGGAACACGTTCGCGTCGGATACATCACGAACAACGCCTCCCGGACGGACGCCTCCGTCGCGCAGCACCTCACCGACCTCGGCCTCAGCGTCGCGCCGGCAGAGGTCGTCACGAGCCCTCAGGCCGCGGTCCGGCTCCTGGCCGGCCTGGTGCCCGCCGGGTCCACGATCCTGGTGGTCGGTGGCGCCGGGCTCGTCGACGAGGTCGAGAAGGGTGGTTTCGTCGTCACCCGCTCCGCTGAGGACTCGCCGGCTGCGGTGATCCAGGGCTTCGCTCCCGAGGTCGGCTGGTCGCAGCTGGCCGAAGCGGCGTTCGCGCTGCAGACGCCGACCGCCGACGGTTCCGAGCTGCCGTGGGTCGCGACGAACACGGACTGGACCATCCCGCAGGCTCGTGGGATCGCACCGGGAAACGGCACGCTGGTGTCGGCCGTCCACACGGCGGTCGGCCGTCTGGCGACCGTCGCCGGGAAGCCGGAGGTACCGATCTTCGACGAGGCGAAGGTGCGTTTCGGCGCATCGAAGCCGCTCTTCATCGGCGACCGACTCGACACCGACATCCTCGGCGCGAACCGCGCCGGGATCGCGTCAGCCCTCGTCCTGACCGGCATCGATCGAGCCAAGCATGTCCTCGCAGCCGACCAGCACTCCCGGCCGACCTTCATCCTCGAGGACCTGCGGCAGCTGCACGAGCCGTATCCGGCCACCACCATGTCGCGCGACGGCAAGGCGGCGACGGTCGGTGCGGCCACGGTGCGGATCCGTGGGAACGACGTCGTGGTGGAGTCCGACGGCCCGTCCCGGATCGACCTGTTGCGTGCCGCGTGCGCCGCGATCTGGGCGTCCGGCCGTGCCATCTACGGGCTCAACGTCCCGGAGCGCCTGTACGCGGAGTGATGCCCCCCTCGGGAGGCGCGGTTCACCACGGGTGTTCGCCCACAGCGGTTCCCGGGGGCGGCGACGGCGGCGGCCGGTAGGGTTGCCCTGTGACGAACGAACCGGAGCACCCGACCGACGGCCTCGTGTCCCGCGTCCACCTCATCGACGAGCAGCCGCTCGAGGAGCGGGCCGCCGCATACAGCCAGCTCGTCGACGAACTGCGGGCGACGCTCGAGGGGAGCGACTCGCCGAAGACCTCGGCGTAGCGCATGGAGAACACACCCGAACCGTCGGCCACAGCCGATTCGCCGAACGGCGCCGCGCAGCCCGCCCGCCTCGACGCCGCCCTCGCCGCGCGAGGACTCGCCCGCTCCAGGACCCATGCGGCCCAGCTCATCGCCGACGGCCTCGTGAGTGTCGACGACCGCACGATCGTCAAAGCCTCCCACCGGGTCCACCCGGATGCTCGGGTCGTCGTCGCCGGCGCCGACCACTACGTGAGTCGCGCCGCCCACAAGTTGCTCGCCGCCCTGGACGCCTTCCCGGTCGTCGTCAACGACGCACTCGTCCTCGACGCAGGCGCCTCCACCGGCGGATTCACCCAGGTCCTGCTCGAGCGTGGAGCGCGTCGGGTGATCGCCCTCGACGTCGGGCACGACCAGCTCGTGCCGCAGCTCCGAGCAGACGAGCGGGTGCAGGTCGTGGAGGGGTGCAACGTCCGCTTCCTGACGCCGGAGCAGCTCAGCGAGCTCACCGGCCTGGACGAGCGTCCGTCGCTCGTGGTCGGCGATCTCTCGTTCATCTCCCTCACGCAGGTGCTCCCGGCACTCGTGTCGGTCGTCGCGTCACCGGCGGAACTCGTCCTGCTCGTCAAACCGCAGTTCGAGGTCGGTCGTGGTGGCGTCCGTGAGGGCGTCGTCACCGATCCCGCGCTCCGTGCCGACGCCGTCGCAGGCGTCCTCTGGGCGGCCTGGGACCTCGGGCTCGGGACGGCCGGGCTCATCCCATCGCCGATCGTCGGCACTCACGGCAACCGCGAGTATGTCGTGTGGATATCGGCGGAGCACGGAACCAATCCGACAGAATGGATGCAGCAGATCACCTCGATGGCTGGAGCGTAACCCGATGGCACATTCCACCGATCCTGCGGTCGCGGCGCGGAACATCCTGGTCGTCGCGCACACCGGTCGCGACGACTCACGCGATGCCGCCGTGCTCGTGTCCAGGCTGCTCCTGGAGGCGGGCGTCCGCCCGGTCCTCAGCGCGCTGGAGCGGGCCGACCTCATCGCCGTCGACCCGGATCTCGACGTCGTCTCCATCCTCGACGAGGAGGTCTCCCTCGGCGACATCGAACTGGCGATCGTCCTCGGCGGCGACGGCACGATCCTGCGAGCGGCCGAGGTCACGCGAGGATCGGCGGCGCCGCTGCTCGGGGTGAACCTCGGTCACATCGGCTTCCTCGCCGAGAGCGAGCGCGACGACCTCGCCGAGACGGTCGAACGCGTCGTACGTCGCGACTACTTCGTCGAGGAGCGCATGACGCTCTCCGTCCGGGTCAAGGTCGGCGCGGAGGTCGTCTACGAGACGTGGGCGCTCAACGAGGCCACGGTCGAGAAGGCGAGCCGGGAGCGCATGCTCGAGGTCGTGATCGAGGTCGATCAGCGTCCGCTCTCCTCGTTCGGGTGCGACGGGGTGGTCATCTCGACGCCGACCGGTTCCACCGCCTACAACTTCTCCGCGGGCGGGCCGGTCGTGTGGCCGTCGGTGGAGGCCATCACCCTCGTCCCGCTCAGCGCGCACGCCCTGTTCGCGAAGCCGCTCGTGGTCGGTCCGGAGTCGTCCCTCGCCGTCGAGGTGCTGGAACGCACGGACGGCCTCGGCGTGCTCTGGTGTGACGGCCGCCGGGCCAAGGACCTCCAGCCGGGCGCACGGGTGGTCGTCAGACGCTCCTCGGTGCCGGTCCGCCTCGCACGCCTCCACGAGAGCACCTTCACCGATCGTCTCGTCAACAAGTTCCGGCTGCCGGTCACCGGTTGGCGCGGCCCCGTCGGACGTGAGGAGCCGATGACCGGCACGATCCACCTCCCGGCCTCCACGGCCACCCGACACCACAGCGATCAGGAGGCCACCGCATGATCGAGGAGATCGAGATCCGCGACCTCGGCGTCATCGCGTCGGGGACGCTCCCGCTCGGTCCCGGCTTCACCGCCGTGACGGGTGAGACCGGCGCGGGCAAGACGATGGTGGTCACCGCCCTCGGGCTGCTCCTCGGTCAGCGGTCGGACAGCGGCGTCGTGCGAGCGGGCCAGAAGCAGACGAGTGTCCAGGGACGCTGGTTGGTGCCGGGCGACGGCTCGGTCGCCGAGCGCGTCCGCGAGGCCGGGGGAGACCTCGACCCCGCGGGTGATGCGGCAGAGCTGCTGCTCGGCCGGATCGTGACCGCCGAGGGCCGCGGCCGCGCGATCGTCGGTGGCCGGACGGCGCCCATCGGTATCCTCTCCGAACTCGGCGAGCAGCTCGTCGTCGTGCACGGGCAGTCCGATCAGATCCGTCTGCGGGCCGCGCCGGCCCAGCGGGACGCCCTCGACCGCTTCGCCGGTGAACCGCTCCAACTGGCCCTCGGTGACTACCAGCGGCGCTACACGGAGCTCCTGGAGCTGCGGACGGAACTCGAGACCCTGACGAACGAGCGCGACACGCGACTCCTCGAGGCCGAGCAGCTGCGCGTCGCGCTCGCCGAGATCGAGCAGGCCGACCCACAGCCCGGCGAGGACGCCGAGCTCGCCGAGCGCGCCGATCGACTGACCAACCTCGAGGAGCTCCGCCTCTCGGCGGCCGGCGCCCGAGAGCTCGTCTCGGCCGAGGCCGGCGAGGAGAGCGACGTCGTCGGACTGCTCGAAGGCGCGCGGCGGCAGCTCGACCGGGCCTCGGTGCACGATCCCGCCCTCGGCGCGATCGCCGCGAGTGTCGCCAACGCGAGCTACCTGGCTGCTGAGATCGCCGCCGAGCTCTCGAGCTACCTCGCCGGACTCGACGAGGACGGCGCTCGCGAACTCGAGGTCGTCCAGGAGCGCCGCGCGACCCTCGCGACGCTCGCCAGGAAGTACGGTCCGTCGCCCGAGGACGTCCTGCACCTGCTCGAGACGGGCAGCACCCGCCTGATGGAACTCGACGGCGACTCCGACCGCATCACCCAGCTCGAGGGCGACGTCGAACGACTCTCCGGGGAGGTCGACGCCGCCGCCGCGACGTTGAGCGCCGTCCGGGCCGAAGCCGCCGATCGACTCGGCGCAGCCGCGAGCGCCGAACTGCGCTCGCTCGCGATGGCCGAGGCGGAGCTGGTCGTCGAGGTGTCCGATCGCGACGACCTCACGCTGCACGGTAAGGACGTGATCGCCTTCCTCCTCCGGCCACACGCCGGTGCCGAGCCCCGACCACTCGGCAAGGGCGCCTCGGGCGGAGAGCTGTCCCGCGTGATGCTCGCCCTCGAGGTCGTCATCGCCGGTGCGGACCCCGTGCCCACCTTCGTGTTCGACGAGGTCGACGCCGGTGTCGGCGGAGCCGCGGCGATCGAGATCGGGCGTCGCCTCGCGGCCCTCGCCGAGCGCTCGCAGGTGATCGTCGTCACCCACCTCGCGCAGGTCGCGGCCTTCGCCAACAACCACCTGAGCGTGGTCAAGGGCGGCGACGGTTCGGTGACGGCCTCGAGCGTGCGCCAGCTCGTCGGCGCCGAGCGGGAGGCGGAGATGGCGCGGCTGCTCTCCGGGCTCGCGGAGTCCGACAGCGGCCTCGCCCACGCCCGCGAACTGCTCGCCCTCGCGGCCTCCTGACGACGCGACCGCGAAGGAAGCGACACATGAACCCGAACTGGATGGTAGGATAAAAGCCCGTGGTGAATACTTCTGAAGCGGGCAACCTGAACTCTCCGACCGACGGCATCGTCTCGGGCTCCAACGGCACGACCAAGCACATCTTCGTGACTGGTGGTGTCGTTTCTTCGTTGGGCAAGGGGCTCACCGCAGCCAGCCTCGGCAACCTGCTGACGGCGCGCGGGCTCCGAGTGGTCATGCAGAAGCTCGACCCCTACCTCAACGTCGACCCGGGCACGATGAACCCGTTCCAGCACGGCGAGGTCTTCGTGACCGACGACGGCGCCGAGACCGACCTCGACATCGGCCACTACGAGCGGTTCCTCGACATCGAGCTGAGCCAGGCCGCGAACGTGACGACCGGTCAGATCTACTCGACCGTCATCGCCAAGGAGCGTCGCGGCGAGTACCTCGGCGACACCGTGCAGGTGATCCCGCACATCACGGACGAGATCAAGCGCCGCATGCGCCTCCAGGCGTCCGAGACGCCCCAGCCCGACGTGATCATCACCGAGATCGGTGGCACGGTCGGCGACATCGAGTCGCAGCCGTTCATCGAGTCGGCTCGCCAGATCCGCCACGAGCTCGGCCGGAACAACGTGTTCTTCGTCCATGTGTCCCTCGTGCCGTACATGGGCGCCTCCGGTGAGCAGAAGACGAAGCCGACGCAGCACTCGGTCGCGGCCCTCCGGTCCATCGGCATCCAGCCCGACGCACTCGTGCTCCGCAGCGACCGCCCGGTGACCGAGAGCAACAAGCGCAAGATCGCGCTCATGTGCGACGTCGACGAGGACGCGGTCGTCAACGCGGTCGACGTCCCGAGCATCTACGACATCCCCACCATGCTGAACGACCAGGGCCTCGACGCGTACATCGCCGACCGCCTGGGTCTCGTCACCAACGAGGTCGACTGGAGCGGCTGGGCCGACCTCCTCGAGGCCGTCCACCACCCGAAGCACGCCGTCACCATCGGCCTCGTCGGCAAGTACATCGACCTGCCCGACGCCTACCTGTCGGTGACCGAGGCGCTCAAGGCCGGCGGCTTCGCCCACGACACCAAGGTCAGCATCCGGTGGATCCCGTCCGACGACTGCGAGACCGTCGAGGGAGCGATCAAGGCACTCGCCGATGTCGACGGCATCTGCGTCCCCGGTGGCTTCGGCATCCGCGGCATCGAGGGCAAGCTCGGCGCCCTGAAGTTCGCCCGCGAGAACGGCATCCCGGTGCTCGGCCTGTGCCTCGGACTGCAGTGCATGGTCATCGAGTACGCCAGGAACGTCGTCGGGCTCGAGGGCGCCAGCTCCTCCGAGTTCGACCCCGACACGCAGTTCCCCGTCATCGCGACGATGGCCGAGCAGGTCGAGATCATCGCGGGCGGCGACCTCGGCGGCACGATGCGCCTCGGTCTGTACGCGGCGAAGCTCGACGAGGGCTCGATCGTCGCCGAGCTGTACGGTGCGGACGAGGTGTCCGAGCGTCACCGTCACCGCTACGAGGTGAACAACGGCTACCGCCAGCAGATCGCGGACGCCGGCCTCCAGTTCTCCGGTCTGTCGCCCGACGGCACGCTGGTCGAGTACGTCGAGCTGCCGCGCGAGGTGCACCCGTTCTACGTCGCGACGCAGGCGCACCCCGAGCTGCGGTCGCGCCCGAACCACGCGCACCCGCTGTTCGCCGGCCTCGTCGGTGCTTCGCTCGAGCGCCAGCAGGCGAGCCGCCTGTTCGACGTCGCCAATGGTTGAGTCGATCGCCGACGCCGCGTCGTTGCGCGACGAGTCGCACCCCGTCGAGGTGGTGTCCTCCGAGCGCGCGTTCGCGGGCAAGGTGTGGGACATCCGTCGGGAGACGTTCCGCTACGGCGACGGCGAGGTCGTGCGCGAGTTCGTCGACCACACCGGTGCGGTCGCGGTGTTGGCGCTCGACGCCGACGAGCGCGTCCTGCTCATCCAGCAGTATCGCCACCCGATCGGCGAGCGCGACTGGGAGCTGCCGGCCGGCCTGCTCGACATCGCGGGGGAGGACCCGGCTGTTGCCGCGGGTCGCGAGCTGGAGGAGGAGGCCGACCTCGTCGCTGGTTCGCTCCAGCTGCTGACGGAGTTCTACACGACGCCCGGCGGCAGCAACGAGTCGATCCGCATCTACCTCGCGCGAGACCTCACGGCGACCGCCGAGGCCTTCGCCCGTGCTGAGGAGGAGGCGGACATCCTCGTGGAGTGGGTGCCCCTCGACGATGCCGTGGCCGCGGTGCTCGACGGTCGGCTCCACAACTCGATCCTGATGCTCGGCGTCCTCACGGCCGCCGCGGCTCGCGATCGCGGGTGGTCGACGCTGCGCGACAGCGGCGACTCCACGATCGGGCCGGGCGGAGCCTGAGGCGTGGCGCTCGATCGCGCGGTCGCCGACTACCTGCGACACATCGCGATCGAGCGCGGCCTGTCGGCCAACACCCAGGCCGCCTACCGACGGGATCTCGAAGGGTACCTCGCCTGGCTCGGCGCGCACGGCGTCGTCGAGGCGCCGGCCGTCACCGCCGCGCACGTGTCGGAGTACACGGCGTCGCTCCGGACACCCGAGGGGCAGCCGGTACGCGCGTCCTCGCTCGCCAGGGTGCTGTCGTCCATCCGCGGTCTCCACCGGTTCCTGCTCGACGAACAGCTCGTCGAGGTCGACGTCGCGCGCGAGGTCCGCCCGCCGAAGCTCCCGGGGCGACTCCCGAAGGCGATCACGATCGACCAGGTCCGCGCTCTGCTCGAGACGACCGACGGCGACGACCTGTTGGCCGTCCGCGACAAGGCGCTCCTCGAACTGCTCTACGCGACGGGGGCCCGCGTCTCCGAGGCCGTCGGCCTGAACGTCGACGACGTCATCGACACCGACATCGTCCGGCTCCTCGGCAAGGGCGGCAAGCAGCGGATCGTGCCGCTCGGCAGCTTCGCCCGTGACGCCGTCGACCGTTACCTCGTGCGCGTCCGGCCGGTCTTCTCCGGCCTCGGCCGGTCCACGCCGGCGCTCTTCCTCGGGCAGCGCGGTGCGCGGCTGTCCCGCCAGAGCGCGTGGCTCGTCCTCCAACGCGCCGCCGAGCGTGCAGGACTCGAGTCGCACGTCTCGCCGCACACCCTCCGACACTCCTTCGCGACGCACCTGCTGCAGGGCGGAGCCGACGTCCGCGTCGTGCAGGAACTCCTCGGTCACTCCTCGGTGGCGACGACCCAGCTGTACACGCTGGTGACGGTCGACAACCTCCGCGACGTGTACACGCAGTCCCATCCCCGGGCCAGATGGACCGCGGGCGGAGCGGTACCGCAGGCCTGACCCGTGGCCCGGTAGACTCGTCACTCGAACGACAGCAAGCGGGAGCGAGGCAACACCGGTGGCCGGTACGAAGCACACGAGCGCAGTGCAGGATTCTGCGCGCAAGACCGCCGCCGAACTGAACCCGAACGGCCCGACCGGCCGCCCGCGTCGTGAGTTCGCGGTGCCGCCCACGCTGGCGCAGCACGGTCCGGCACGCATCATCTCGCTCTGCAACCAGAAGGGTGGCGTCGGCAAGACGACGACCACCATCAGTCTGTCCGCCGCGCTGGCCGAATACGGCCGCCGGGTGCTCGTCGTCGACTTCGACCCTCAGGGTGCGCTGTCCGCCGGTCTCGGCATCTCCACCCACGACTCCAACACCGTGTACGACCTGCTGCTCGGCACCGTGAAGGACCCGGCCGAGGTCATCCAGCACACCGCCATCGAGGGTCTCGACGTGCTCCCGGCCAACATCGACCTCTCGGCCGCCGAGGTCCACCTCGTCAACGAGGTCGCGCGCGAGACGATCCTGGCCCGAGTGCTCCGCAAGGTGTCCGACGACTACGACGTCATCCTGATCGACTGCCAGCCCTCGCTCGGCCTGCTCACGGTCAACGCCCTCACCGCCAGCCACGGGGTCCTCATCCCGCTCGAGTGCGAGTTCTTCGCGCTCCGCGGTGTCGCGCTGCTCATCGAGACGATCGACAAGGTGCGCGACCGCCTCAACCCTGCGATCGAGCTCGACGGCATCCTCGCCACCATGTACGACTCCCGGACCCTGCACTCGCGTGAGGTCCTCGAGCGCGTCGTCGACGCGTTCGGCGAGAAGGTCCTCGAGACGGTCATCGGCCGGACCGTGAAGTTCCCCGACGCGAGCGTCGCCGGAACCCCGATCACCGAGTTCGCACCGGAGCACGCCGCCGCGAAGGCCTACCGTCAGCTCGCGAGAGAGCTCATCTCCCGTGGCGCGATCGCCTGATCCCGCGCGGACGCCCGTGGCCGTCCTCCCTCCGGCCGGCGACACCGGCTCGCGCTCCGCTGAGGCGACGCCCGTCGACCCCGCACCGGCACCGTCGTTCCGGGTGTCGTTCGAGGGTTTCGAAGGGCCCTTCGACCTCCTGCTGACCCTCATCGGCAAGCACGAACTCGACATCACCGAGGTCTCGCTCAGCCGCGTGACCGACGAGTTCATCGCCTACCTGCGCACGCTCGAGGCCGATGACGAACTCGACCAGGCGAGCGAGTTCCTCGTCGTCGCGGCCACCCTGCTCGACCTCAAGATCGCGGGGCTGCTGCCGCAGGGTGAGCTCGTCGACGCGGAGGACGTCGCCCTGCTGGAGGCGCGTGACCTGCTGTTCGCGCGCCTGCTGCAGTACCGCGCGTTCAAGCAGGCGTCGGCGTGGTTCGCGGAGCGCCTCGACCTGGAGGCGGCGCGCCACTTCCGGGCGGTCCGGCTGGAGGAGCAGTACCGTCAGCAGACCCCGGAACTCGTCTGGACGCTGACCGCGCAGGACTTCGGCGCACTCGCGACCCTCGCCTTCACGCCGCGCGAGGTGCCGACCGTGGGCCTCGACCACCTGCACGCACCGCTCGTGAGCATCCGGGAACAGGCGGCGCACGTCGTCGCCATCCTGCGCCGCGGCGGGTCCCACACCTTCCGCGAGCTCGTGGCCGGTGCGGAGCTGAAGGGCGTGGTCATCGCGCGCTTCATCGCCGTGCTCGAACTGTACCGACACGCCGCACTGTCCTTCGAGCAGATCGAACCGCTCGGCGAGCTCACGCTCCGCTGGACCGCCGAGACCTGGAACGACGACAGCCTCGCCAACCTGGGAGCCGATTACGATGCCTGACGCGACACCCGAGTCGATCGAGCGGCCGACGGACGCCGCCCAGGGCCTGCCGGCCGAGCCCGTGCCGGTGCCCGCACCGGACGTCCCGAGGGCGCTCGAGGCGATCCTCATGGTCGCCGACGAACCGCAGAGCCTCGTGAACCTGGCCGCCGCCGTGCACGTCCCGGTCGGCGCCGTCCGACGGGCCATCGCCGAACTCGTCGCCGACTACGACGGCGAACGCGGTGGCGTCCGACGCGGGTTCGAACTCCGCGAGGTCGGCGGCGGCTGGCGGATCTACGTCCGAGCCGACTACGACGCGCTCGTCACCGACTACGTCGTGACGCAGAACCCGACGAAGCTGTCGCAGGCGGCGCTCGAGACCCTGGCTGTGATCGCCTACAAGCAGCCGATCAGCCGCGGCGCGATCGCCTCGATCCGCGCCGTCAACGTCGACTCCGTCGTCCGCACCCTCCTCGGGCGCGGACTCATCACGGAGATGTTCACCGACAGCGAGACGGGTGCCATCAACTACGGCACCACCGATCTCCTGCTCACCCAACTTGGTATCAACGCCATCGAGGAGCTGCCGCGGATCTCGCCGTTGCTCGACGATGGCCGGGAAGGATTCGACAGTGACCAGCACTGAATCAGAGGGCATCCGCTTGCAGAAGGTGCTGGCGAACGCCGGCGTCGCCTCCAGGCGTGTGTCGGAGCAGCTCATCGAGGACGGCCGTGTGGAGGTGAACGGCGTCGTCGTCACCGAGCTCGGCTCGCGGATCGATCCGGAGCACGACCTCGTGTCCGTCGACGGCAGCGCCATCCAGCTCGACGCCTCGAAGCGCTACCTCATGCTCAACAAGCCGGTGGGCATCTACAGCTCGCTGAAGGACGACCGCGGTCGCCCCGACCTGCGCCGCTTCACCGAGCAGTACGAGGAACGGCTCTTCAACGTGGGCCGCCTCGACGCCGAGACGAGCGGCCTGCTCATCCTCACCAACGACGGCGACCTCGCGCACGTGCTCGCGCACCCGTCGTTCGGTGTGCAGAAGACGTACATCGCGAAGGTCACCGGCAAGGTCACCGCGCAGGTCCTCGCGAAGCTGACCGCGGGCATCGAGCTCGAGGACGGACCGATCTCCGCCGACAAGGCCCGCCTGCTCGGCACCGAGGACGGCTTCAGCCTCGTGGAGCTCACGCTGCACTCCGGGCGGAACCGCATCGTCCGTCGCATGCTCGACGCGGTCGGCCACCCGGTCGTCGACCTCGTGCGCCGTCAGTTCGGCCCCCTGCACCTTGGGACCCTCGGATCCGGCCAGCTGCGCGAGCTGAGCAAGGACGAACTCGGCGCCATCCTGACCATCGCCCGCGCACACGGTCCTGAAGCCCGCGCGGCCGACGGCACGGCAGCGGAGGCGTCGGAGCCGACGGCATGAGCGACCTGAGTTCCGCGCCCGCGCGCGTGCAGGGGTCGGTCCGCATCGTCGGAGCCGGCCTCCTCGGCGCGAGCATCGGACTCGCGCTGCGCGCCAAGGGCGTCGACATCATCCTCGACGACGCGTCGCCCAGCCAGTTGCGCCTCGCCATCGACTACGGCGCGGGTCGAGCTGCGGAACCCACCGACGACCCGTCCGTCGTCGTCATCTGCGTTCCACCGGACGTCACCGCTCGCGTCATCGAGGCCGAACTCGCCGCGTTCCCGCGCGCCGTCGTGACCGACGTCGCGAGCGTGAAGCTCGAACCGTACCGGGCACTGGTCGAGCGCGGCGTCGACCTCACCCGGTACATCGGTTCCCACCCGCTCGCCGGCCGTGAGCGCGGGGGAGCGATCTCCGCCAGGGCCGACCTCTTCCTCGGTCGCCCCTGGGTGATCTGCCGCGACGCCGAGACGCCCGCCTGGGCGCTGTCGCAGGTGGAGGGCCTCGCGCTCGACCTCGGCACCATCCCGATGGAGATGACGCCCGACGAGCACGACCGCTTCGTCGCGCTCGTCTCGCACACGCCGCAACTCGTCGCGAGCCTCCTGGCCGCCCAGCTGCAGGACGCCGAGGAGGGTGCGATCCAGCTCGCCGGACAGGGCCTGCGCGACACCGTCCGCATCGCCTCGAGCGCTCCGGAGCTCTGGGTCCAGATCCTCAGCGCCAACCACGCCGAGGTCCTCCCGGTGCTGGAGCAGCTGTCCACCGACCTCGCGTCGGTCATCTCGGCACTCCGGGACCCGGAGGTGCCGGGCGCTCGCCGCACGATCGCGGACACGATCGCCGCCGGCAACACCGGCGTCGCACGGCTCCCCGGCAAGCACGGCCAGAACCGCCGGTTCGCGAGCATCGTCGTCCTCCTCGACGACCGCCCCGGCCAGCTGGGCGCCCTGTTCACCGAGCTGGGTGAGATCGGCGTCAACATCGAAGACCTGCGTCTGGAGCACTCGCCCGGCGCGAACATCGGTCTCGCGGAGGTCCAGGTCCTCCCCGAGGTGAAGCAGCGCACCGTCGACGACCTCGAGTCGCGCGGCTGGCGCATCGCGGAAGTATAGGAAGAGACATGACCGAACAGCACCCCACCAGCACCGACTCATCGACGACGCCGGACGCACCCGTCGTGGTCGCGATCGACGGACCGGCCGGCAGCGGCAAGTCCAGCGTGAGCAAGGCCGTCGCCCGCCGGCTCGGCTACCGCTACCTGGACACGGGCGCCTGGTACCGCGCGCTCGCGCTCCACACGCTCGATGCGGACGTTGACCCCGAGGACTCGGCGGCGGTGATCGGCTCGCTCGACGCGTTCGGTGGCGCCTTCACCGTCTCCCTCGACCCGGACGTGACCGCGTTCACGCTCGGGGATCGCGACGTCACGGACGAGATCCGCGGCCCTCGTGTGACGGCTGTCGTGTCCGCCGTCGCCCGTGTCCCGGAGGTGCGTGCGTGGATCAACGAGACCTTCCGATCGCTCATCGCCGACGTCGACCGACCGGGCATCGTCGTCGAGGGACGCGACATCACCACGGTGGTCGCACCGGATGCTCAGGCTCGGATCCTGCTCACGGCATCCGAAGCGGCTAGAATGGCCAGGCGTTCAGCGGAATTCGAGAGCCACCCTGCCGGCGACGTCGCGGAACAACTGCAGCGGCGTGATCGGGCGGACTCCAGGGTCGTCGACTTCATGAACGCGGCGGACGGAGTGACCACGGTCGACTCCACGCACATCGACTTCGACGAGACGGTCGACGCGGTCGTCCGCGTCACCGAATCCCTCACAGCAAGGAACTCCCATGGCTCACGATGACGAGCAGTTCGACGGAGGCCCCGACGACCTCGCGGACCGCCTCCAGGACATGGACGAGGAGCTCGCGACCCAGCGGGCCGCGTCCCTCCGCTCCGGCCTGGCCGACTACGACCTCGAGGGCGACGACCTCGACATCCTCGACGGCGCGACGGAGGACCCGGACGAGATCCGCTTCCTGCCGGCGCTGCCCGTCGTGGCGATCGTCGGTCGCCCGAACGTGGGCAAGTCCGCACTGGTGAACCGCATCCTCGGCCGTCGTGAGGCCGTCGTGGAGGACACCCCCGGTGTCACCCGCGACCGCGTCAACTACAAGGCCGAGTGGAACGACCGTCGCTTCACGGTCGTCGACACCGGTGGGTGGGAGCCCGACGCCAAGGGGATCGACGCGTCCGTCGCGGCCCAGGCCGAGATCGCCATCGACCTCTCCGACGTCGTGATCTTCGTGGTCGACGCCATGGTCGGCGCCACGGCGACCGACGAGCAGGTCGTCAAGCTGCTCCGCAAGACCGGACGCCCCGTCTTCCTCGTCGCCAACAAGGTCGACGACGCCCGTCAGGAGCCGGAGGCCGCAGCGCTCTGGAACCTCGGCCTCGGCGAGCCCCACCCGGTCTCCGCGATCCACGGCCGTGGCGTCGCCGACCTCCTCGACAAGATCCTCAAGGTCCTCCCGCAGGTCTCGGCCGTCGCGAAGGACGAGTTCGGCGGCCCCCGCCGCGTCGCGATCCTCGGACGCCCGAACGTCGGCAAGTCCAGCCTGCTCAACAAGACCGCAGGCGAGGAGCGCGTCGTCGTCAACGACCTCGCCGGGACCACCCGCGACCCGGTCGACGAGCAGATCGAGCTCGGCGGCAAGATCTGGCGCTTCGTCGACACCGCGGGTATCCGTCGTCGCGTGCACCTGTCACAGGGTGCCGACTTCTACGCGTCGCTCCGCACGAGCACGGCGCTCGAGAAGGCCGAGGTGGCCGTCGTCCTCATCGACGTCACCGAGGTGATCAGCGAGCAGGACGTGCGCATCATCGACCTCGTCCTCGAGAGCGGTCGCGCCCTCGTGCTCGCCTTCAACAAGTGGGACCAGCTCGACGACGAACGCCGGAAGTACCTGGAGCGCGAGATCGAACAGGACCTCTCGCACGTGTCGTGGGCACCGCGCGTCAACATCTCCGCGCGGACGGGACGCCACCTCGAGCGTCTCGTCCCGGCCCTCGAGGTCGCACTCGAGTCGTGGGACATGCGTATCCCCACGGGCAAGTTCAACGCCTTCCTCGCCGAGCTCACGGCGGCTCACCCGCACCCGCTGCGCGGTGGCAAGCAGCCCCGCATCCTGTTCGGCACGCAGGCCGCGAGCCGCCCGCCGACCTTCGTGCTCTTCACGACCGGCTTCCTCGACCCCGGTTACCGTCGCTACGTGATCCGTCGCCTGCGCGAGATCTGGGGCTTCGAGGGCACGCCGATCAACGTCAACATGCGCGTCCGCGAGAAGCGCCAGCGCTGATCCACCGCGCCCGTCCCTCGGACGGCGACGACGAAGGCCCGGGACCACTCCATGGAGTGGTCCCGGGCCTTCGTCGTACTGGTCGAGGCGTGTTCAGGAGCGCGCGAGGGCGGATTCGTCCGCGGGCGCCAGGGCGGGACCGTGTTCGGTCTCGAACGGCCACCAGCTCGGGAGCAGTTCGCCGATGACCTCGAGGAACGACTCGACGTCGCGTGGTGCTGGGGTGTCGAGCCAGACCCGGAAGGTCGCGACGGAGCCCGCGGCGACGAAGTGCGCCGCTGATCGCATGAACAGCTCGCCCTGCTCCTCGCTCAGGCATTCGGCGTGGGGGAGGGTGATCGCCCCGCGCTCGAAGATGTCGAGCACCGTCGAGGTGAAGACCCGGTTGAGCATGGGCTGCAGACTCGCGCCGATGAGGTCGTCGCCGAGACCGACGCGGTAGATGTCGGCGCGCTCGTCGATGTGGCGGAGCGCGGCGACCGTGGCCCGGGTGATCGCCGCCGGGGCGTCGTCCGCGGAGACGGTCGCCAGGTGCGTCATGCTCAGCTCGGTGAGCTCCTCGGCGAGGACCGATTCGAGCAGCTCGCACGGCGCCGCCGCGTGCTGGTAGAAGGTCGATCGGTTGATGCCGGCGCGTGCGGCGATCTCCGAGACGGAGATCTCGGAGCTGGGGCGTTCTGCGGCGAGTTGCAGGATCGTGCGCGCGAGCCGTGCCCGCGTCCGGCGTTGACGTGCATCCATGAGGGTCCTTCACGTGGGTTCGGTGCGGCGGGCGCGAGCGCGGCCGATGCAATACTGGAGTTCAATATATAACATATTCCGCACGTGCGGTGGAGATGACCCTGACCAAGGGGGTGGCGCACAGCGTTTCGTGCCAGGCTGGTCCAATGACTGATGCGCATCCTCCCGGCGGCCCCGTCCGGGACGCCGGGGATGCCTGGGTCGAATCCGGAGACGGCCGGAAGTACTGGGGGCGGTTCGGTGCAGCCGGACTCCTGGTGCACGATCGGGCCCGCGGTGTGCTGTTGCAGCACCGGGCCGGCTGGAGCCACTTCGGCGGCACCTGGGGCATCCCGGGCGGTGCGCGTCATCAGTTCGAAAGCGCTGTCGACGGCGCGGTCCGTGAGTCGCACGAGGAGGCGGGTGTCCCCGCCGAGTCGATCGAGTTGCGGTTCGACTCCGTGCTCGATCTCGGATTCTGGTCGTACACGACGGTGATCGTCGAGGCGGTCGAGCCGTTCGAACCCGTGGTCTCCGACCCGGAGAGCATCGCGCTCGCCTGGGTGCCGCTCGCCGAGGTCGAGACGTTGCCCCTGCACCCCGGCTTCGCCGATTCGTGGCCCGGCCTGCGGTCGCAGCTCGAGCGCCGCGTCACGGTCGTCGTCGACGTCGCGAACGTCATCGGGTCGCGACCGGACGGGTGGTGGAAGGACCGTGCGGGTGCCGCACAGCGGTTCGTCGCGCGACTCGGCCGCCTCGCGCACGAGGGACTCGACGCCCAGGCGCTCGACCTCGACTTCAACCGCTGGTGGCCGGCCTACGTCGCCGTCGTCGAAGGACAGGCCCGCGGCGTCCACACCGATGACGACGTGCAGGAGCCCGGGCATGAGCTGCGGGCGGGCGTCTCGGTCGTCGATGCGGCCGGGAGTGGCGACGACGCCATCGTGGACGTCGTCCGGGAGCTCGACGGGGCGGTCGTCGTGATCACCTCGGACCGCGAGCTGCGGGAACGCGTCGAGGGTCTGGGCGCGACGACGCGGGGTGCCGGCTGGCTGACGGACCTGCTCGACGCAACGGTCTGAGGAGAGCGACAGCCGCTCCACAGGAGCCCGCAGATCGGCGGTGCCGTCGCGGGAGACCGCTTTCCTGCACGCCGCCTGGGCGTTCAGTAGGGTTGGAGCCATGACCCTGTTCATCATCGTCGGCGCCGTCGGTCTCGTGATCGTCCTCATCTCCCTGGTCTTCGGTGAGATCTTCGACTTCCTGGACGGGGCGGTCTCGGCCACCGCGCTCGGGAGCGCGTTCACCGTCTTCGGTGCGGTCGGCGCGATCGTGCTCGCGAACGGGCTGCCCGTCTGGTCCGCGTATGTAATCTCCGCCGTCATCGGTGTCCTCGTGCTCGTGGGCGTCCAGCTGATGATCCGGAGCTTCAAGCGCTCGGAGGACGGCACGCCGAGTTCACCGCTCGGTCTCTACGGCGTCGCCCGGTCGACCATCTCGGCTTCCTTCGGCGAGGTCAGCCTCGACGGTCCGCACGAGATCGAGACGCGCCTCGCCTTCTCCGACACCCGGATCGAGACAGGCAGTCGGATCCGCGTGGTCGAGCTCCAGGGTTCCCGCGTGAAGGTCGAACCCGCGTCGAGCGGAGCAGCTGCCGGCACGCAGCCCTGATTCCATCCATCCACCAGCACGCCCTCGAGGGGAAGGCACCTGCCCTATGGACTTCATCACCACCAACATCACGGTGATCGCCGTGATCGCACTCGTCGTGGTGGCGCTCGCGATCGTCGCGTTCGTCGCCGGACGGATCAAGCGCGTACCGCCGAACCAGGCGCTCGTCATCGTCGGTCGGGGGGCCGGCGCCAAGACGGGTGAGCCAGATGGCGGTCAGCGCGTCGTCATCGGTGGGCGGGTGTTCATCTGGCCGATCCTGCAGCAGGGCTTCCCGATCTCGCTCGAGCAGCGCCAGATCGGCATCGTCGTGGAGGGCGTCGACACCAACTTCATCAAGGTCGCCATCCAGGCGAGCGTGAACTTCAAGGTCTCCGGCACGCCGGAGGGTGTGCGCCGTGCCGCGCAGCGCTTCCTCTCGCAGCAGGGGTCGCTGACGCAGATCATCCAGCAGTCCCTCGAAGGCTCGCTGCGTTCCATCATCGGGAACATGCCGATCAAGGAGATCATCTCCAACCGCAACGCCCTGTCCGAAGCGGTGGTCGAGGCGACCAAGACGGATCTCGCCGAGCAGGGCCTCCAGGTCGACCTGCTGAACATCTCCGACATCTCGACGCCGGGCACCAACTACCTCGCCGACCTCGGTCGAGCGGAGAACGCGCTCGCCCGGCAGAACGCGGAGATCAAGGAGGCCGAGACCGCTCGTGCGTCCGAGTTCGCGCGGATCGAAGCGGCGGAGCAGGTCGCGGAGCGGCAGAAGGCCCTGAGCCTCAAGCAGGCGACGATCAAGGCGGAGACCGACCGCGCGAACGCCGAGGCCGAGGCCTCCGGTCAGCTCGCCACGGCGCAGCAGGACCGCCTGGTCGCGGAGCAGGAGCGCGAAGCCCTCGCCGAGAAGGCGAAGGTGGAGCAGGAGCGGCTCGACATCGAGGTGCGCAAGCCGGCCGAGGCCGACGCGTACGCGACGGTCCAGCGCGCGCAGGCGGCCCGAGATGCGGCCAATGCCGCAACGGAAGCCGACGCGTTCAAACGCAAGACCATCGCCGAGGCGAACAAGGTCGCGGCGGTGCAGGACGCCCAGGCGGCTGCGGAGTCCGTGCGTCTCGCCGGAACCGCTGAGCGCGACAAGCAGATCGCGCTGGCCGAGGGTATCCGCGCCCAGGGTGACGCGAAGGCGTCGGCCGTGGCCGCGGAGGGTCTGGCGGAGGCAGAGGCGATCGACGCGAAGGCCGAGGCGCTGAAGAAGTACGGTGAGGCCGGACTCGCGTCCGAGATCATCGCCCGTCTGCCCGAGATCACTCGTGCCGTGTCCGAGCCGCTCGGCAACATCTCGAATCTCACGGTCATCTCGACCGAGGGTGCGTCGGCCGTCACGAAGACGGTCGGCCAGGTGGTCAGCGAGGTTCCGAAGGTCGTCAAGGACATCACCGGGCTCGACCTGTCCGCCCTCCTGGGCGGGGTCGCCGGTGGCGCGCTGGGGGAGAACCTCCAGCAGGCGATGTCCGACAACGCGGCTGCGGCCGCGAAGCGCCAGCCGAAGGCGCCCGCGTCACCCGACGCCGTCTGAGTCGCTGGACCATCGGGAGCCGGTCGCCTTCGGGTGGCCGGCTTCTGGCGTTGTTCCACGACTCCTCGGGCGATTCGCCGGTGTCGCTTTGGAGCTTGTCAAGCGGTCCCGTCGCATCCCCGGTCGGGCATACGCGCCCGCCTAGTGTGGAGGCATGCGTGCGGTGCGCACGGGTGTCATCTGGAGGATCGTCGTGGACCATCGAGGAAACACAGCCGAGCAGCGTGAGGGCGGGCAGTCGTCGGAGCCGACCGAGGCCGGCGAGGCCCAGCGTCAGCGTCTGGCCGAGCGGCCGTGGCTGTCGTCCTACGCCAGTGGCGTGCCCGCCGACATCGACGAGGTCACCGAGACGCTCGTCGACCTGCTCGACACCTCGGTGAAGCGCTTCGGCGATCGCATCGCCCTGGAGTTCTTCGGTGCCGAGACGAGCTACAGCGAGCTCGGCGAACAGGTCGCGCGAGCGGCTGAAGGGCTCCGCAAGCTCGGCGTGAAGCCGGGCGACCGCGTGGCGCTCGTGCTGCCGAACTGCCCGCAGCACGTCGTCGCGTTCTACGCGGCGCTCCGGCTCGGTGCGACGGTCATCGAGCACAACCCGCTCTACACGGCTCGTGAGCTGCGGCATCAGTTCGAGGACCACGGCGCGCACGTCGCGATCGTGTGGGACAAGGTCTACGACCTCGTCGCCGACCTCCCGGCCGACGTGATGCGCGGCCGGATCGTGTCCGTCGACATCACCCAGGCTCTGCCGTTGTCGAAGCGTCTGGCGCTCCGGCTGCCGGTGAAGCGTGCGCGCGAGTCGCGTGCGGCGATGACCGCGACCCCGTCGGCGAAGCACGTGCTTCCGTGGGAACGTCTGATCGGCGGACGGAAGCTGTCGAAGCGGGTCGTGCGTCCGACGCTCGACGACACCGCGCTCCTGCAGTACACGAGCGGGACGACCGGGGCGCCGAAGGGTGCCATCCTGACGCACCGCAACCTGCGGGCGAACGCCGAGCAAGGACGCGCCTGGGTACCGGGACTGAGCGAAGGTGGCGAGGTCTTCTACGGAGTCCTGCCGCTGTTCCACGCGTACGGCATGACGCTGTGCCTCACGTTCGCCATGAGCATCGGGGCGAGGCTCGTGCTGTTCCCGAAGTTCGACCTGGAGCTGGTGCTCACAGCCGCGAAGAAGTCCCCGCCGACGTTCCTCCCGGCGGTGCCGCCCATCTACGACGCGCTGTCGCGTGCGTCGAGCCGCAAGGGCGTCGACCTGACGAGTGTCCGCTTCGCGATCTCCGGGGCGATGAGCCTCCCGGTGTCGACGGTCACGCGGTGGGAGGAGGCGACCGGCGGTCTGCTCGTCGAGGGCTACGGGATGACGGAATCGTCGCCGGTGGCACTCGGCAACCCGATCGGTCCGTCGCGTCGGCCGGGCACCGTGGGGGTGCCGTTCCCGAGCACCGAGATCCGCGTCGTCGATCCCGAGAACCCGACGGTGGATCGTGCGGCGGGGGAGTCGGGCGAGCTGCTGCTTCGTGGCCCGCAGGTCTTCCAGGGGTACTGGGGTCGTCCGGACGAGTCGCGCGAGGCGTTGCTCGAGGGTGGCTGGTTGCGGACCGGCGACATCGTGACGGTGTCGGCGGACGGCTTCGTGACGGTCATCGACCGGGTGAAGGAGCTCATCATCACCGGCGGGTTCAACGTGAGCCCGTCCGAGGTGGAGGAGACGCTCCTGTCGCACCCGGACGTCGAGTCGGCCGCCGTGGTCGGCCTGCCGCGCGATTCCGGTGGCGAGGATGTGACGGCCGCGGTGGTCATGCGTGCCGGAACGGTGTTCGACGCCGGCTCGTTGCGCGACTACTGCCGGACCCGCCTCACGGCGTACAAGGTGCCGAAGCGGGTCGTGCAGCTCGACGAGCTGCCGACGTCGCTCATCGGCAAGGTGCTGCGACGCAAGGTGCGCGACCAGCTCGTCGCGGATCGCAAGGCTGAGTAGCGCCTGTCCGGGCACCTGCCCGGACCTCTCGGCACATCGTGGGACGCGTCCTGGAGGCGTCTGATTGTTTCGCGGTGGTCAGCCGCGGGACTCGGGGTGCAGCCAGTGGCGCACCACGGGGATGAGCAGTGACAGCGCGACGAAGGTGATGGCGCCGCCGATGATGGCATCGTCGATCGGCGTGTTCCGGCTGACCTGCACGATGCCGGAGACGATCGCGACCGGCAGGGCGGTGAGTGCCGCGACGCGGACCTCTTTCCAGTAACGGCTGTAGCGCATGGTGGTCCTTCGTCGGGTGACCGGATCGGTCGGTTCGTCCTGTCGCGCGGGTGCGGACGAGTCACGGTAGCGTGCCCCGTGCGGGGGCGGGCAGGGGAGACCTCCCACCCGACGAGTGCGGCTTGTCTGGGCAGGGCTGCGGCCGTCGGAGCCGTGTCACGGAGCGCTCTCGGAATCCGCTAGACTGTTCGAGTTGTCTTCTCCGCCCGCGGAGATGGCATCGGGCTGTGGCGCAGCTTGGTAGCGCACTTGACTGGGGGTCAAGGGGTCGCAGGTTCAAATCCTGTCAGCCCGACAGAAAAGCCCTGGTGTGGATGGACTTCCCACCAGGGCTTCGTCGTTTCTGGATGTCGTTACATGGTGACCCACTTGCTCGACCTGCTCGAGCCTTCCGCTTACTGCGTGGACCGATCCTTCTCGAGCTCGTCTTGTCGCCGAACCCTTGAAAAGGACTGTTCGTGTTCCGTCTCATTTGGGTTCTCAGCGTCCGCGCGCGGCATTACCTGCGCCGTCACAAGCCCACCAATATCCTGGTCGACGCCATCCGCACCAGGCGCGGCCTCAAATGGGGCACATCCGCGATGCTCCTCGCCCTCCCCTACCTCCTCACCGCCGCCGTCTTCAGGGACCTGATCAAAGCAGGTGGACCGGGCTGGTTGAATCTATTGATCCTGGTGCGCATCTGGAACGCCATGGAAATGATCATCATGGGACTGGTCAGCGTGATCCTCCAGGTCCGAGCCAAGACGCGCGAGCACGTTTAGCGGCGTCGCAACCGGCGTGAGCAGGGGTCGGCTCTCATCGAGGAGGGGCAGCGGGATCTGCCGTCAGGACAAGATGCGCCGTCGCCGTCGCCGTCGCCGTCGCCGTCGCCGTCGCCACGACGATCGCGGCATCGATGAGGGGATGACTTCTCAGCCGGTCGCGGCAACCGAGCAGCGCGCCGCAGCGGCGATGGCCACACCTTGCCGTAACTTGTGAGCATGCCGAGACATGACGTGGTCCGTTTCGTAAACGGACTAAGCGAGAAGTTAGCTTCTCGATCCCGGCATGTCTGCCTGTTCATCGGGGCCGGTGCGTCGCGAGCCGCCGGACTCCCAGACGTGACGGGTCTCGCCGAGCACGTTAGCAAGAACCTCTCAGGAGACCAGAAGGCCGCGTTCGATCAACTATCCAAGAATCGGAACCTGGAGCAGGTATTAAGTCGAACGAGGCGTATAGCCGCCCTCCTTGAAGGTACGAATGATCGAGTTGACGGGCTCGCATCAACGGAGGCCCAGGAACTCGATCTGGAAATCTGTCGCCTGATTATCGACCAACTGCAAGTCGACAAGGCCGATCTTAATCCGGTGCTGCACCTCGCCGCCTGGGCAGCACGATCCGACTACCACCAGGCGCTGGAGATTTTTACAGTCAACTACGACCTGCTCATTGAAACCGGCCTTGAGTCCTTGGGCGTTGGGTATTTCGACGGATTCGTCGGCACACTACGAGCACGCTTCCGTGGCGACCTCGTTGAAGCATCGAATGACCGCGACCCGCTTCCTGCCTCGTTCGTTCGACTGTGGAAGCTGCACGGCTCCGTCCACTGGACATGGGACACAGATAGACCGCGCGAGGTGGTTCGCCTCGGATCGGCGACACCAGTCGGACTCCCGGCAGCCATCTATCCCTCCGACGCCAAGTACGATGAGTCACGACGAGTACCTTTCGTTGTTCTCCAAGACCGCTTTAGGCACGCACTCCACCGCCCTGAAAGCCTCGTCATGATCGCTGGATACTCATTCGGAGACCAACACCTGAACGAGGTCCTGTTCGAGGCCGCACGGCGGCGTCCTCGTTCTGAGTTCGTCGCCTATTGCTTTGACGCGATCCCGGATGAACTCGCCGAGCTCGCACTCACCGCGCCCAACTTCCAAGTTGTTTCACCAAGAGAAGCAATCCTCGGAGGCTTGCGGTACGACTGGAATACGCCACAGGATGCACCAGATGACACCTGGGACGATGGCGCCTTCCAACTCGGTAACTTTGCGCAGCTGGCACGGTTCCTCGCACGCAGCTCGCCTCCACATGACGAGCTTGAGACACGTCTCGGCGAGTTGCTGACCGCCGCTGCCAAGTCCAATGTCTGAACGCGAACCAACTTGCATCGGCAGGGTCCGGCACGTACTCGGAGCGCAAGTGACGGTGGCCCTTGATTCGGATTTGGCTGGTGCCGCCCCGATATACCGTGGTCAGCTCCAACGGATCGGACAGATCGGGTCCATAGTTAGGATCCCTCAGGGGATGGTCGACCTCATAGGGCAGGTCAGTCTCCTTGGCATCGCGGAACTCAGCGGAGTGTCCCGGCCAACCGAGACAGTTCAAGTCGGTGAGCGATGGCTCCAAGTAGAACTGCTCGGAGAGATAAACAGAGCTACGAGCGCTTTCCAACGAGGGGTGGGAAGCTACCCAGGTCTCGATGATCCGGTACATTTCGCGACGCCAGGTGATCTTCGGGCACTTTTCCCCGCTGAGACCGAAGCGACGGTCAGGGTCGGAAGGCTGGCAGCCGCCGACGAGATCCCAGTATGCGTCGACGCCAGCAGCTTCGTCACTCGACACGTCGCCGTAGTGGGGTCGACTGGATCAGGCAAGACCAGTTGCGTCGCATCGCTACTCCAAGGCTTCGCTCGCGGCGGCTGGGACGCAGCAAATATCGTCGTCATTGATCCCCACGGTGAGTACGCAGAAGCCCTGGGCGATCTGGCCTCGGTGAGGTCAGTCCTGTCCAGCGGAGACAACGGAATCCGTGTCCCGTTCTGGGCGCTGCCCGCAAGCGACATCTTGGCCGCGTTCGCGGGTTCTCAAGGAGGCGTCACCACCCAAAGCAGATTTGCTGAACTGGTCACGAAAGCCCGGCGTGAATTCTCAAGCGCTGCAAAGTGGCTCGAAATCGACGAGTCTGCGGTCACCGCTGACACTCCAGTTCCATTTGATCTGCGCGCCGTTTGGTATCAACTTGACGCCGAAAATAATGAGACGCACCGTGTGCTGAAAGACCCGAGCACAGCAGCTATTGAAACTGACGGCGATGCGAAACGGCTGGAGCCTCGAAGGTTCGAACCCTACGGGGCAGGCAACATTGCCCCCTTCAAAGGCCCCTATCACGGCATGCACGGAGCCCTGCCGGAACTCCTCCGGCTTGGTCTGCTCGACCCGAGGCTCTCCTTCCTTCAACAACCAGGAGGAGACGAAGAAGGAAGCGACCCACTCACCGATGAAGTCGCGAACTGGCTAGGCCGCGAGAAGCCCGTTTCAATCCTCGACTTCAGCGGTGTGCCAGAGGCAGCTAGTGAAATGGCCATCGGAGTGATCCTGACGCTGATCTTTGAGGCCGCGATACGAAGCCCAAGTATCGGAGACGGTATCGGCAGGAGCCGGCCTGTCCTCGTTGTCCTAGAGGAAGCGCACAGATATCTAGGCGACAGCGCCGTCGCGATGGCACGTAAAGCAGCGAATCGCATAGCCCGCGAAGGCCGAAAGTACGGAGTCGGTCTGATGCTCGTTACTCAGCGCCCGTCCGAACTCCCCGATACGGCTCTCGCGCAATCCGGCACCCTGGTTGCGTTGAGACTGAGCAACTCTGCCGACCAAGCAAAGATTCGGGCAGCTCTTCCGGATAGTGTTTCTGGCCTCGCCGCGGTGCTCCCCTCGCTACGGACAGGGGAAGCATTGATTGCCGGAGAGTCGGTGTCGCTTCCGGTGCGGACTCTAATCGATGCCCCAACGCCGTTCCCGAACGCCCATGATCCCTCGCTCGACTCTTGGCGATCGCAGAGCAGCGTCCCTAATGTCGCTGCTGCCATTGCATCTTGGCGAGGCACCTACAGCCCGGAGGAATAATGATCGAATGGCAACCCGTCGAAGGTTCATCACGCATCGTCGCCGAGGCGTTCGTACCAGAGCTTGAAACCATTCTCGTTCGGTTCCCCAGCGGCAAGGAATGGGCCTACTCCGCATGCAGCGAAGCCGTCTGGGGTGAGTTCACAGCACCAGGACAGTCGCGCGGCGAGTACATCGCACAAGTTCTGAACGGAAAGCCTCACGGCCCGTGGGCTGGCTAGCTTCGTCGCCAACGTGCGTCATCCCTTTCGCGCAGCCGCCTGCGACCTGCTGTATGGCGATGTGAGAGAAAGCGGACCAACCAGCAGCCTGCAAACGCTGCAAGACCTGACACGCAGGGCATGCTCCTGAAACACAAAACCCTGATCGTGCAGGCATCGGTTGCGGCGCCCGAGGAGAACGCAAGCCATCGGACCATTGGCGCGTGTCGCCCGAGAGGGACGGAGAGGATGCGAGAGAATTGGTGCGTGTCGGACGAGCAGTAGGTGACCTGGTCACCGGTAGGGGGTTTCCACCAGGTGATGTCATCAGATCTTGTCGTGACTCGTCGTCACAACGGCAGAGGTTGGCGCTGCCGGTTCGGTGCGGCGCGCTGAGGTATGGCTAGGGCGAAGAGCGCTTCCACTCGAAGCGGTTCCACTGGGACAGAACGAGTACGCGCGTCACGTGACGGTGACCGATTCCACTACACCTGGGCTGCAGCCCGCCTGCTAAAGCTCCTGAGCCCCGCGACCGATCTCCAGCGGGTATCAATCGAGGGACTCGGCTCTGCTCCTTCGGAAGCCGAGCCAGACGGTGCTGAGGTCATAGACCTTGTTGAGTTCTATGGACCTCCAGACGAGGACTTCACTTCCTTGGAAGTGCGTCAGTTCAAACACTCGACCCTGCACCCAAACGAGAATGTCACCCTTGGCGAGGTTCGCAAGATCCTCCGCAAGTTTGCTCAGCTCGACAACACTTTGCGAATGCAGTACCCGCAGGCCACGATTCGCTTCTCAATAGTCACGAACAAGCCGATTTCCTCTGACGCTGTCGATGCTGTGCGCGATTTGGCGAGTGGTCAGCCGGCTGCGGTGGGGTCGTCAGCCGCCAAGCTGACGGACGCCGCGAATCTCAGGGCCGATGATGCGGCGTCTCTATGCTCACGGCTCGACCTCCGAGGGCGTGAGCCCGGGGTTACCGTTCTCCGACGCGGGCTTGACCGAGAAGTCGGCGGACTCACCGCTGACACCGACCTCCGCGTGTCCGCGTCTCTTGTTGACCTTGTCGCCTCAAGAGCGAGCACTGAGTCCAGTGGCCCAATCCGGAAGGCAGATGTCCTCACTGCTTTCGGTTGTCGGGAGGACGAGCTTGCCCCGGCGCCGTGCCAGCTTGAGACTGTACCGTTCTTTGTGCGAGACGCATATGTTGAACTCGCGGATCGGATTCTTGGATCTTCCGGTTCGATAGTCGTAACGGCGGAGGGCGGAGCGGGGAAGAGCACGTTCGCTCGGGCGCTACCGGATCTTTTGCGAGGTCGAGCCGACGTCATCATCTACGATTGCTTCGGCAATGGGTCCTACCGCAGACCAGACCGTCCGCGGCATCGTCACCGCGACGGACTAGTTCAGCTTGCTACTGAAATCGCGGGAATAGGGCTTGGTCTCCCGATAGTTCACACCGGCAACCTTGCCCCCGAGGAGTACATCAAGGCTTTCGTTCGTCGCCTCGACGCTGCGAGCGAGAGTCTCGTTCAGAGTGGAACTCGCCAACTAGTGATAGTGGTAGACGCCGCCGATAACGCCGTGATGGCCGCGGAGGACAACGCGGAATCTAGAGCATTCGTGCGGGACTTGCTGAGGCTAGACGACGCTATTCCAACGAACGTTCACATCGTGTTGACTTGTCGACCAGAGCGTGCTCATCTTCTTGAAGCTCCTGCGGGTACGGTGACGTTCGAACTACCGGCCTTCGCACTAGAAGAGACTGCGAAGGCCGTTTCAACTTCACATCCATCGGCGACGAATCTGGACAATGCAGAGATTCACGATCGAACCGCGGGTAATCCGCGAGTCGTGTCAACGGTGCTCTCTGAAACCGAAACGATTCAAGAGGCTCTCGGCCGACTCGCGGGGTTTACGGACAGCACTTCTCCGCTTGACGCTCTCATGCAAGAGCAAGTCACCAAGGCCTTCAACAACGCTGGTAGATCGCGATCAGAACTCGAACGTGCTGCCCAGCTCCTCACGTTATTGCGTCCGAGTGTTCCGTTGGGCGTGCTTGCGCAACTTGCCGGTACGCAGGTTGCTAACGTCCGCAGTTTCATATCCGACCTAGGTCGAGGCTTGATCCTGAACGGGCAAAGCGTCCAGTTTCTCGACGAACCGACGGAAACGTACTTCCGCACCCGGCACCGTGCCACACCTGAGGTCGCGGCCCAAGTCGCGTCTCAGCTGCGCACGCTGAGCGGCTCCTCTGCTTACGCCGCGTCTTCTCTGCCGGAGGTTCTCTGGAGCGCAAATCTCCACGACGAACTGCTCGCCCTCGTTGCCACGGATGATGCCCTGCCCTCAACGAGCGACGTCGAGCGTACCCAGGTCGAGCACTTACGCGTGGAGTTCGGCCTTCGTGCAGCTGTCCAGTTACGACGTCCGGATTCGATTGTGCAGTTGGCCATGCGCGCTGGAGCGGGTCGCGCAGGGAAGGGGCGGCAGTTCACGATCATTAGAGACAACCCTGACCTGGCGGGTTCGCGGATGGACGCCCGGGTGCTTGGTGAGCTGATCGCGTCGCGAGAGCTCCCACAAAGTTGGCCGGGCTCTACGCTCGGTGCCGAGGCGGCGATGCTTGCTCATTCCACCGGAGGTACGAGCACAGCAAGGAGCAGGTCTCGGCAAGCAGCTTCCGCCACCGCTGCCTGGGTACGCTCGCCGAGAGAGCGGTACTCGCGCGACGAGAATGTCACCCCAGAACAAGTGGCACACATCGCACTTGCGATCCTTCGAACGGATGGACCTCCTGCGGCTGTCCGATACTTGTCGGGTTGGCGCCCAGCTCGATTTGTCCTCGAATCGAGCGCAGCGCTTACGCGGATGCTCATCTCGTGTGCCCCAGATGAGGACGTTTCTGGCCTGATCGTGAGTTCCACCCATCCTGCATTACTTCTTGGCGTCTTCGGCGAGATGCAGCGCGTTGGAATGACCGTAGACGCCAGTGTCGTCGGCGGCGCGTGGACGGCACTGAAACGATTCCGTGCTCGTCTCACTGCCGAAGAATACGATCACCGGAATGCTGAAGATGCCGCGCTCAGGGGCGCTTCATGGCTTTGCGCACTTGCGGTGCGTCACTCGATTGCCGACGCAACAGTAGCCGCAGAACGACTTCGCGAATGCCTGCCGCCATCGCTACCTATTGGACTTGGCGACAGACACGGCTCAGGCCGATCGGGTCTTCTCCTGGCGGTCGCGTTGCGTGCCGAACTAATGGGTGAGGTACTCGATGTCGGGCACTACCGGCCCCTTCAAGTTCCAGCGAAGCGTGGAAAGTACGATCCCGCGAAGTCCAATGAGGACGATCTCAATCGCTATCTGCGCCCCGCCATCAGCTGGCTCAGCTCTTGGGCAAAATACGCTCGCGGTGACCTCGATCCGCAAGCCGCGGGAGCAGTGATCGCGAATTACCCCAAACGCCAGTCACAAGATGACATCTGGTCAATGGCCCTCCGAATCGCCCGGCAGATCTTGCCCTTGCTCGGCTCTTCCTTCGAGGAAAGAGAGGTGACAGTCGCTTGCATTCAAGCGATTCAGACGATCTCTGCCAATGCTCCGATTGCCGGGGCGCTCGACCTGATCTCAGGGCTGCGAGGCGACGCCCGTTTCGCGTCGGCGGTCCTCGAACTCTCCAACGCGGCACGGCATGCCCTGACGAGTGCCGCTGAAACGGCCGACAGCAAGGCCGAAACGCTAGTGCGCATAGCTCGGGGAATGCACCGCTTTAGTGAGGCCGAAGCTGGAAGCTACTTCGACCACGCTGTGAAAGCTGCTAGCGGAGTGGGTGATGATGCGATTTATCGATGGGATGCAGTAGTTGCCCTCACGCGGGCAGCTGCTGGCATCGATCCCCTCGACGCATTCACCCTCGCTGAGCGCGTCGCTCGCCTCGGCGAGGCCGTGGAACCGATCGTGTATGACGGATTCAACCAACACCAGCTCGTCGCTGCACTCGCGTGGGTCTCGGGCACCAACGTTCTCCGAATTCTCGGGCAGTGGAGGGATCGCCGGTTCGGGGCGCTCGACTGGCAATTCAGGGGACTAGTTGAAGGGGATGGTGCCCTGCTTGCGAGACGGCCAGATCTCAGAATAGTTTTGGCGCCCTTCTCGACCAACTTTGACCTGGACGCCGCGCTTCGTGAACTTGACGTATCCGGCGCCCTTAACGCAAAGGCCCTGGCTGCCGCAGATAATCTCGCAAACCGACTTGGACGCTCCCTCGATCCCGAGTTCACGCAATCCCCACTTCCTGACCCCCTTCGTACCAAGGACCCTGACGAGTTCCGGAGCACCACCTTTGATCTCACGCCAGACGAACAAACAGAACGATCCGCTCAGATAGACGAATGCAAAGCGCAGATCGCGGCACTTGACCTCACTCGGACAAGCGAGGTGAACGCGGCGGTTCGACTTCAGCAAGAGGCTCGTACGTACAATGACAGTCTCTTCATTTCAGAAACTTTTTCGCGTCCAGAGCTTCAGTGGGGCCCGATCCTGGACGCCGCATTGTATTCTGATGCCCTCAGCGACTACGAGCTAGCCAAGCTCTTGAACGCGGCCCTAGTGCGTCCTCGAACGGCTCAATCGTTCGTCGATTCGCTGAAGAATGCGGTCGGCACCTACGTTGATCGACACGGTGCCCGGTTGCTTCACCACAACTGGATGAGTTTTGACCTGCCTGCGGCGGCCGACCTCTTGGAGGTGCGCACGACCGATCTCCTCCAACGTGCCCTCGACCACCTGAATCTTGAGGAAGCGTTGACCGATGCCGACCATTGCTACATGCTCGCAGCGGGAGCTTCAGCAGTCCTCGACCCTTCCACGGCTGCGCGCGTGCTCGACGAAGCACTCTCCGCCTTCGAGGAAGAAGTCGGAATTAGTCCCAGGACAGCTTCCGGGCAGACGCCAGCAGACCCAATCGATACCGCAATAGCAAACTTCCTCTGGGCTGCACTTGGTGACCCGCGCTCAGCAGTTCGTTGGCAGGCTGCACACGCAGTGCGTACAGCCATCGAACTCGGCGTCAGCGACGTGATCATTGCGCTCGGCTCGGCAGTCACGCGGGGCGATGCAGCTGGGTACGCCGATGAACGATTCCTCTACTACCAGATGAGCGCAGCAGAGTGGTTCCTGGTCGCTGTCGAGCGAGTAGCACGCGACGACCCCTCTGCCGTCGACGCACTCATGTCCACAGTGATCGAACTAGGCGACCGCTATCCGGACCACGCCGCGATTCAACGGCACTGCTCATCAGTTGCACTACTGACCACCACACCCATTGGCCGTTCTGTTGGGACAGACTGGAAGGCCAAGCTTGCAGAGCCGGTGACTCTCGAAAGCTGGCACCGCCCCACCCAGCCCGGTCCAATGATGAAAGGCGCACCACACGCTGAGCACCGATTCCATTCAGACTTCGACGAGTATGTCCTCGGAAAACTAACGAAGGCACTCGCCATCACACACCAAGAAGTGCTCGATGCGGCTAGCACGCTCATCCTCGACGAATGGGGATGGCGAGGCAAGGGCAAACGTCTAGAGGACCCGAGGCGGACCGCAGGTGTTTACGAGGACGGTGAAACCTACGGATACAAATGGGAGATTCCTAAAGCTGAGGATCTCGACTACTACCTGGAACGCCACGCGGCACTTATCACCGCCGGAAGGCTCATGAGGACCGTTGCTCCGTACCGTGACCCCGATGCAGAACAGCCCGACGTCCTAGAATGGCTCGCCGACTTCGACATCGCACGCCACGACGGGCGATGGATTACAGATCAGCGAAGCTCGATCCCTGGTTCATTGGCTACTGCCGGACCGCGAGGAAGTAGCCGGGTTCACGAATCCGAGTTTCTGACCGCCCTCCAACCTGCTGACGGATGGGTGACAGTCTGGCAATCGGCCGCTGCCACTGAGCACGACCGATCCCTGAGCATCGACATCGCATCGGCTCTGGTCACTCGCGAAGCCGCGGGCGCGCTTGTGCGTGCGCTGCAAACTGCTGACGGTTACTGGAGCTTCCGAATCCCATCAGCTGACCTCGATGACGAAGACTTCCAGTTCTCCTCGCCTCCGTTCCAGCTTCAAGGTTGGGTGTCAACGCCGAATTCTGAAGGCGGCATCGACCGGCTGGACCCCCTCGCCACCGAACTCACGCCCGAGCCCCCACGCCCTTCCGAGAACATTGCGAAAATACTCAGCATCACCTCCCGAGACGGCGGCCTCCGCTGGCAGAGCGAGGAGGCGGACGTCGTCATGGCGTCTGAGACCTGGGCAGAGATTAGCGCCGGCCGTGAACCACACGGCCCATCAGGCCACCGGCTGCGGATCACGACCGAAGCGCTCGACCAGTTGCTGGGACGCCTCGATGCCGCGCTCATTGTGGAGGTACGCGTGAGGCGAGAAGATCGTAGCGCTCGCTATGCCGACGTCTCAGACAACGACAATGAAGGAGGTGACGCCGATCATGGCAACGACTTCCGAGTCTTCTCCTACCAGCCAGGAACAGGATGGAACGACTTCAACGGCTGTGTTGGAACTAGGTAAGCTGCTGGCGGCTGAGCTGGAACAGACCGACACTCTCGGACGCTGGATAGCTCACTATCTTGCGGAGCGCCTGACCAGCCTTGAACAGAAGGCTGGACCTGAGAGATCTACCGCCGAGGCTGAGGTTGCCGACCTCATCCTCCGACTCTGGTCGCTTCGCCGTCGGCTTCCCGGCAGTCGGTTGCCCCTCGCTGAAGTGGACGAGGTGGAGGCGGCAATCGCGAGGCTGACACCCGGACGAAGACCGTGGGCATATTTCGGCGCATTTGCCGCTGATGCCGAGCCAAGCACAGAGGAGACCGAGACAAGCACCACTCTGAAAGCCGCACTGCTCATCGATCGACTCGCCGGCGATCTCGTCCATGGACTGGTTGGCCACGCGGCCGCACTTGCCGAGGAAGACGGCGCGGCTTGGACGAAGCAAGCGGAGAAGATCGGAGACGGGGCGCTGCGGACACTCCGTCGCATTCGCTTCGCCGACAACGGCAGCGAAGACGATGTCGAGAGTCCGGACTGGAACAGAGAGGTCACGAGGAGAGCAACAGCGCTGTCATCGGTGGTGTCGACCCTGGTCACCGCATTCGAAGCTGAGGGTTCGGAGCTTCCGGGTGAGAGCGGTGGCTGACCTTTCCGGCACCGGTACTGCCAGCATCTGGTGGTTGCACACTGGAGGTCGGTTCTCGTCGACGAAGTGGACCAAGCAAGTGACCAACAGCCTGCAAACCCTGCAATATGGGACGCGCGGAGCGCATCGCTGAATCAGGAATAGCCAGGTCAAAAAGGCTAAAAACCTGATCCTGGCACCTGGGGGTCAAGGGGTCGCAGGTTCAAATCCTGTCAGCCCGACCACGAAGTCCCGGAAACCATCTGGTTTCCGGGACTTTTTTCGTTGGCCCGCAGCGCGGGCAGCTCATCAGGACCGCTCGTCGTATGCCGTTCGGCTCGCTTCGATCACTGGGACGTGCTCGCCGGCCCACTCGGCGAGCGCCACCGCGTGGGGGATGAGCGACTGCGCGAGGTCTGTCAGCTCGTACTCGACCCGTGGTGGCACTTCGGCGAAGGTGGTGCGGGTGACGAGCCCGTCGCGCTCCAGGTTCCTGAGGGTGAGGGTGAGCATGCGTCGGGAGATGCCCGGGATGCGCTGCTCGAGCTCGGTGAACCGGAACGGGCCGTCATGGAGCGTCGCGATGAGGAGGAGCGCCCACTTGTCGGCGATGCGGTCGAGCAGTGAGCGGATGGCCTTGCCCTGGTCGCCCCGGACGGAACACAGCCTCTGGTAGCGGAACATGGCACCCCTCGCGGCTCGGTCACACGCGTGTGCCTTTTGTACGCCGGTCCGATCCGGTCCACACTTGCGTTGGTTACCCATCGTAACCATCAACGCACACACGCACTCGGAGGTTGCACATGGTCATCGCCTATTGGATCGTCGCAGGGCTGCTCGCGGTCCTGTACCTGTACTCGGGCGGCGTGAAGCTCGTCCGCTCTGCAGAGCAGCTCCGCCCGATGATGGCGTGGGTCGACGGCATGCCGCTCTCAGTGGTTCGAGTGATCGGGCTGCTCGAGGTGCTGGGCGTGATCGGCCTGATCCTGCCACCACTCGTGGACGTCCTCACCTGGCTGACCGTCGCGGCCGCGGTCGGCCTCGTCCTCGTGCAGATCGGTGGTATCACCCTGCACGTGCGTCGCGGCGAGATCCGGGTCCTCGGGTTGAACGTCGCCCTGCTGGTGCTCGCCGCCGTCGAGGTCTGGCTGGCGACGATCTGGCTGTAGCGGTGGCGGATCGGTGCCTGCCTCGTCTGCCGACTCAGGGGACGAGCACGATGCGCCCGAACACGTCCCCGGCGTCCATGAGACGGTGCGCCTCGGCTGCGTCGCTCAGCGGCAGGGTGTCGTGGACCACAGGCGACAGCGCTCCTCGGACGGCGTCATCGAACACTTCGGCTCGCACCCGCGCGAGTTCCTCGCGCGGCACGGTGTCGAGGCTCAGGGTTCCGAAGGTGATCGATCGGCGGAAGCCGGCCAGCAGCGCCTGGCCGAAGTCGGCGGGCGGGAACCCGCCCACCACGCCCACGGCGATCAGGCGGCCGTTCGGCGAGAGCCGCTCGATGAACCGGGGGAGATCGGGACCGCCGACGATGTCGAGGATGACGTCGAACTCCGCCGGGGCGTCCGTATCGCCTGTGCCGGAGCGGTCGAGCACGTGGGTTGCACCGAACGCCCGCAGACGTTCCCCGCGTTCGGAGGACGAGGTGGTGACGGCGATGACGCCGGCGCCGGCACGAGCGGCCAGCTCGACGCCGGCCAGGCCGATACTCCCGGCGGCCCCGCGCACGAGGACGGATTCGCCCTCGGCCAGGCGAGCGCGTTCGAGCGCGAAGTGCGCGACCGGGAACGCGCTGCCCAGCGTCACCGCCTGGACGGAAGTCAGGTCGGAGGGTAGCTCGACGATCTCTTCTGCTCGCGCGGTCACGTACTCGGCGTACGCACCCGAGGTCCCCGTGAACGCCCAGACCCGTCGACCGACCCACGCGGGATCGACGTCCGGCCCGGTCGCGGTGATGACGCCAGCGGCTTCACTCCCCGGGATCATCCCCGAGTCGCGAGCGGCTTGGGCGATCCCTCCCCGGCGGATCACGACGTCGACCCCGCCGACGCCGGCGGCCTCTGTTCGAACGAGGACCTCACCGACCCCGGGCGTGGGGACGGGAAGGTCCGTCACCTCCATTCCACTCGGGTCGCCGAAGGTCCGGATGATCACTGCGCGCATGGGTGCACTCCGTTTCGCGGCGGGGGATCTGACCCGCCTCCCGAAACGTAACGGACGCACCCGTCCACTTGAGTAATGTGAGACACATGTCCGTGACACTGCCTCAGAACCTGCGTTCCGACGCGCAGGAGAACCGCGACCGCGTCCTCGCGGCAGCCCGCGAACTGTTCGGGACGGACGGCCTCCACGTGACGATGCGAGAGATCGCTCGCCGAGCCGGTGTCGGGCCGGCCACCCTCTACCGACGGTTCCCGACCAAAGCCGATCTCGTCAGAGCCGCCTTCGTGGACGAGCTCGGCGCCTGCCGCTCGATCGTGGTCGACGCCCTCGCGGACGTCGACCCCTGGCGTGCCTTCCGCAGCATCATCGAGGAGGTCCTGGTCCTCAACGCCCGCAACCAGGGGTTCACGGACGCGTTCCTCGCCGCCTACCCCGACGCCGTCGACTTCCGGACCCAGCGCGAACAGGCCGTGCGCGCGATCACCGCCGTCGCTCGTCGTGCCATCGACGCCGGCGCGCTGCGCGCGGACTTCGTCCTCGACGACTTCCTCGTGGTCCTGCTCGCTGCTCGCGGACTCTCGAGTACGACGGAGACGGAGCGCGTCCGAGCCGCGCGACGCTACGCCGCACTCGTGATCGACGGACTGCGGGCGTCCGACCGGCACGGACCGCTGCCTCCAGCGCCGCGACTCATCCCGAGCGTCATCCCGGCGTAGGCCGTGTCCCCGTGTCCGCGGTGACCCGGATGACGACTTCCCGGCACCGAGTCGTGGGCGTGTCCGGCGGTAGGTCAGCGCTGCTGCGACGCGACCAGAGCCTCCAGGGCGGCCAACCGGTCTGACGGATCGCCGGTGATCTCGGCGACCGTGACGTGGTCGCCGATGAAATCGGGGTCGTCGACGAGATCGAGCAGGACGGCGTTCATGGCCGTCCGCAGCTCCAGATCTTCGTCCGCGCCGACGTGGATCCCGTCGTTCGGCGTCAACGGCAGGACCACCAGCACATCCACCGTCTGGAGCGCCGCGGCGGTGCGCGTGTTCGCCTGCTCGAGGAAGGCGACGTCGAGGTCGGCGTCGGCGAGTTCCGCTCTCGCGACGAGATAGGCGAGGAAGTCGAGTGGCCCGCGTTCCGCGATGACGTGTCCGTCATCCGACTCGTCCAGCAGTCGGTCCGCCGAGAGGCGTAGCTGGGCGGCGAACAAGGCGCTGCTCGGGACGTCCCCGGCGTCCTCCACGAGGTCGAACAGCTCCCCGAGGACCGTGAACTCCGGGTGGCGGAGCGCGAAGCCCGCGATGAGCGTGCTCTTCCCGCTGGCGTGGGTGCCCGACACGACGATCTTCACGGGACCGAGGATAGACCGTGTTCCGCTCGCCGGCTCCGGCCGCGTCAGCTGATGAGCTGCTCGGACTCCTCCCACAGCCGGCGAGCGTGTCATCCCGGCGTAGGCCGTGGGCGCACGTCACGAGTCGGCGCGTTCACCCTGCGTCAACGGTGATCGGGGTGAAGACGTTGACGAGGTTGCCGTCGGGGTCGCGGAACAGCAGCGACCGGTTGCCCCACGGCATGTCCGTCGGCTCGTTCACGAACGTCTTCACGACGCCCTGCAGCGTCGTGTAGACCGCGTCGACGTCTTCGACGAGCAGATCGAGGATGACGGATCGGTTGGCACGCGGTGCGGCGGCGTCCTCGCCCAACAGTGGGATGGTCGCTGAACTGGCGATGGCGAGCGTGCCGGTGTCGGTGCGCACCTCGGCGAACAGTGGGTGCAATCGTGTCGCGGTCGCACCGGTGACCCGCTCGTAGAACTCGACCAGGGTGTCGACGTCGTCAGTGATGATCCGGGTGGCTGCGAGTTGCATGCGTGTCTCCTTGGCTGGTGGTGTTTCCCGCGGGTGCGGTGGCGGTGACGACGATAGAGCCAATGCCGGACAGATTTCGCCCGGTATTCTCAGGAGATGGGAAACGCCGGCTCGCCGACTGCTCGAGCGCTGCAGCTGCTCGAGTTGCTGCAGTCGGCGGAGATCCGCAGCGTGCCAGAGCTCGCCGAACGGTTGGGCGTGGATGAACGGACCGTGCGCCGCTCCGTGCAGCGTCTCGTGGACATGGATGTCCCGATCGAATCGGTGCGCGGCCGCTACGGCGGGTACCGCCTCGCCGTCGGCCGACGGGTGTCGCCGATCATGCTCACTGACGAGGAAGCGGTCGCCGTCTTCCTCGGCTTGAGTGAAGCTCAATCGTCCTCGGATTCCCCGGACCTCGCAGCGCAGATCGCCCTCGCGAAGATCCGACGCTCCCTCCCGGCCGCATCCGTGGAACGCCTCGAGGCGGTCCTGCAGGCCACAGCACGGAGACCGTCGCGTCACGACGTGCCCGACGCGGGAGTCCTGCTCACCGTGTCGGATGCGCTCCGAGCGAGACGCCCCGTGGAGCTGCGCTACCGCGACGCGGAGGACACGCCATCGCGTCGCACGGTGCATCCGTTCGACCTGCTCGTCCATGCCGGTCGTTGGTACCTGGACGCGTTCGACGTCGAGCGAGCGGAGGAGCGCACCTTCCGGGTCGACCGCATCCGATCGGCGCGGACACTGCCCGGCGTCTTCCCAGACCCGGTTGCTCGAGCCGAGCGCCCTCGACTCGTCGATCGCTTCGCAGGGGCGGACTACCGATGGCGCGTCCGGTTGCGCATCCAGGCGAGCGTCCCGCAGATCCGGGCCCGCTTCCCGGAGAGCGTGGCCGTCGTGGAGTCGATCGAGGACGCACCTGGCTGGCATCGGGTGTCGATCCGAGCCAAACGCCTCGACTGGCTTCCAGCGGCGATCGCCGGGCTGGGGGATCACGCGGTGATCGTCGACGAGCCTGAAGACCTCAGAGCACTCCTCCACGCGACAGCGACGCGGATGCTCCGCATCGCGCGCGGCGCGGACGGGGCGCCGTCCATCCCTGAGTAGGGCGCGAGCCTCCGGATCACCTCGGTGCCGGCCGCCGGTGGGCGGTGGTGGCGGCCATCGTCACGAGTTCCGGCAGGCATCCTCGGACCATCGACCGGTCGACGGTCGTGCGCGTCACCGTCCGATGAGCCGCTCGGATTCGTCCCAGAGCCGACGGGCGTCGTCCAGGTTCCGCATCGGCGGCCACAGGGTCGGGAGGAGCGCGGGTCGGCCACCGATGGTCCTGACCGGGCCGTAGAACTCGTCGCCTCGCGCGGTCGAAGCCGTTGCGGCCATGAGCGCGGGCTGAGCGGCGCTCGACACCGTGCCTGCGACGCCGAGGCGTGAGAGCAAGCGGACCACGCGACGGGCTCCGGTGTCCCGCTGCCGACCCATGCCCGGTTGGGCGGCCAACAGGTTGGTGGGGGAGACGCCGGGGTGCGAAAGGTTGCTGGAGACACCCCAGCCGCCGGCTCGGCTCCGAGCATCGAGTTCGCGGGCGAACAATGCCACGGCGATCTTGGACTGCTGATAGGCCCGCATCCCGTCGTAGCTGCTCTTCCAGTCGAGGTCGTCCCAGTTGATCGAGCCGCTCCGGGCGGCGATGCTCGTCTGGTGCGTGACGCGCGCGCCACCGGCCTTGAGCAGCGGCAGCAGACCGAGGGTCAGCGCGAAGTGGCCGAGGTGGTTGACGCCGAACTGCAGCTCGAAGCCGTCCCGCGTCTCCTGCCGCTCCGGTGGCGTCATGACGCCCGCGTTGTTGACGAGCAGGTCGATCGGGCGACCCTCCGCCGAGAGCTGGTCGACGAGTGCGGCGACAGACTCCAAGGAGGCGAGGTTCAGACTGCGGACCGACACCCTCGCGCCCGGAACCGCGGCACGGATGCCGTCGGCGACGTGCCCGCCCTTCGTGGTCGAGCGCACGGGCAGGACGACCTCGGCACCCGCCCGGGCGAGGTCGGTTGCGATGACCCGACCGATGCCGTCGCTCGCGCCGGTGACGACGGCGAACGACCCGGTCAGGTCGGGGATGGTGAACGTGGGTGTCCGAGGCATGGGTGGTCCTTCGTCGTGGGTGTCGCCGTGGTCCGGCGTGTGGGAACCACTCTCGACGGCCGGCCTCGGCCGGTCCAGGACCGGCTCATCCACTGATCGGCGATCCGTGGCTGGCGCCGCTCCCGCACGATAGAAAGGAGGTCCACGGACCGCCGCACGGCGAGGAGAGACGACATGATCGATCGACCGGGTCTGGCGACCTTCCTCAGTCATCGTCGCCACCTCCTCCAGCCTGAGGACGTCGGGCTGCCGCGCGGTCCGCGGCGACGGACGGACGGCCTCCGGCGGGAGGAGGTCGCGGCGCTCTGCAACATGTCGACCGACTACTACGCCCGTCTGGAGCGCGGGGTGGGGCCGCAACCGTCCGAACAGATGATCGCCGCGATCGCGCAGGGCCTGCACCTCTCCCTGGACGAACGGGACCACGTCTTCCGACTGGCCGGCCGCACTCCTCCCGCGCGGGGAGCGCACGGCGACCATGTCGGCCCCGGTCTGTTGCGGATCCTCGACCGCTTGCAGGACACCCCCGCCGAGATCATCAACGAACTCGGCGAGACGCTTCGCCAGACCCCGATGGCCGTCGCACTCAACGGCGACGCTTCCCGATTCACCGGCGACGACCGGAGCCTGGGCTACCGGTGGTTCACCGACCCGACCGCGAGCGCGGCCTATCCGCCCGCCGATCGCCTGTTGCTCTCGCGCGTGTACGCCGCCGGGCTGCGGGAGGTCGTCACGATGCGCGGTCCCGGATCGCGAGCGGAACGACTCGCGAACGCACTGCTTGAACGGAGCGAGGAGTTCCGCGAGTTGTGGGCCGCGCAGGAGGTCGGTCTCCGGCCGACGGAGGTCAAGCGGTTCCTCCACCCCGAGGTCGGCGAACTGGAGCTGCACTGCCAGACGCTGCTGGACCCCGATCAGTCCCACCGCCTGCTCGTCTACACCGCTGAGCCCGGGAGCGAGAGCTCCGAGAAACTGCGACTCCTCGCCGTCATCGGTGCCCAGCCCCTGCCAGGGCGGCCGGCGGGCTCCTGAACCACAGGCGGACAGGGAGTGATGCTGCTCGGTCCGAGCACGCCTTCCGGACTGAAGGCAACCCCTGTCCCGTCGAGGACATCGGCGGCCGTGCCGGGCTACAGTGCGAGCCAGGCACCACTACGTCCCGTGGCTCGCGGGATGGGCACGCACATCGAAGGAGAACACCCCATGTCAGACCTCCGAATCGCCATCATCCTCGGCAGCACCCGCCCCGGCCGCAACGGCAAGGCCGTCGCCGACTGGGTCGTCGAGCAGGCCGCCGGTCGGAGCGCGAGCTACGAGCTCATCGACCTGCTCGACCACCCGCTGCCGCTCCTCGACGAGCCGACGCCGCCGTCGTTCGGGGCTTACGAGAACGAGCACACGAAGGCCTGGGCGGCGACGATCGCGCCCTACGACGGGTTCGTCTTCGTCACGCCCGAGTACAACCACTCCACGTCCGCTGTCTTGAAGAACGCCATCGACTACCTCTACGCCGAGTGGAACAACAAGGCCGCCGGATTCGTGGCATGGGGCAGCCTCGGCGGTGCCCGCGCGATCGAACACCTTCGCGGTATCAGCGCCGAACTGCAGATCGCGGATGTGCGGCAGCAGCTGAGTTTCTCGCTCTTCACCGACTTCGAGGACTTCAGCACCTTCACGCCCGGACCGCAGCACACCGAAGCCGCCGGGGTGCTGTTCGACCAACTCGAAGCGTGGGCAGGCGCACTGAAGCCGCTCCGCGCCTGATCGAAGGACCGAACGCTCGGCGCTTCCGCCTCCCTCATCGGCCCGAGGTCGATGGGTCAGCGCTGGCGGGCTCCTGAGACTGGTGGTCGGTGCGCGGGTATCCGCTCAGCCCATCGGCTTTCTACGCGCTCGGGAACGGGCGCAGCTCCAGGCGACCGTTGCGGGCCATCGGGTGGCGGGCCGCGATGTCGATCGCCTCGTCGAGGTCGGCGCACTCGAGGATGTCGAAGCCCCAGAGCGTGTCGGTCGCGCCCGGGATCGGGCCGTTGGTGACGAGGCGCTCGCCGGCGCGGACGCGGACGCCGCGCGCCTCGCTCGGATCGAGCACGTCACCGAGGAGTCGCCGCCCGGTCGTGTCCAGCTCCTGGACCCAGTGGTCGACGTCGGAGTCGTCTGTGGGCTCGTCGGGCACGGGGTCCGTGAGGACGAACATCATGAATCGCATACGTTTCCTCTCCTTCGACGCTCGCGAGAGCGCACTCGTGGTCGTTATCGGACCGGGTTGACGACCGGTACTGCGCTCTCGTCGCGCCAGAGGGTCTCGATCGGGATCGACTGACCGAGGACGCGCTCCGCCGCGCGATGGCCGGAGTGGAATGCCGCCGTCACCGTCGCGGGGTCGTCGGTCCAGGTGGCCTCGCCTGCGAGGTGCACGACGCCGCCGACCGGGGTCGCGAGGGCGTCGTGGTCGCCCGTTGTCGAGCCGACGGTCATGTAGGCGTAGGACCCGCGGGAGAACGGGTCGTCCTGCCAGCGCGTGACGTGCACCTCCGTCGGCTCCTCGACGCGGTCGCCGTACAGGCGACGCAGTTGCTCCAGGTTCGACTCGACGACGCGCGACTCGTCCCAGTCCCGGATCTCCACGGCCGTCGGGCCGGCGGCGAACGTGAGCAGCGTCGGTGATCCGTGCGCCGTCGTGAGGTCGTACCAGGAGTGCCATCGTCGACTCTCCGGTCCCTGCTGCCGGATGGCGTAGACGTCGTCGTCCCAGAATCGCCGCTCGAACCGGAGGAAGACCTTCTCGAACGCGTTCATCCGCAACCGCGAGAGCGCGCCGGCGACCGGCTCCGGCAGCGGGGGATCGATCGTGAACTCCTCCGACTGCAGCACCCCGACCGGCACCGTCACCACCACCGAGCCCGCGTGCAGCACCACTTCGCCCATCGGTCCCTGCGCGGTGACCTCGACGCCGTCCGCTGACCACCGCACATTCGTCACCACGTGCTCCAGGCGCACATCGAGCCCCTCGGCCAATCGCCGGGGGAGCACGTCGTACCCGTCGGGGAACACGACCTCGTCACCGTCGATCGCATCGTCGTCGAGCCCGTGGGCCGCGAGATCCTCGATCCACGCGCCGTACTGCTCCTCCGAACGATGCTCCAGGTACTCGCGGACCCGCTGCACCCGCTCGGCGTCCCAGCCCTGCAGCGCGAGCGCCGCTTCGGTCACGTCGCGGTAGGACGCGTCCGGCGCGGACTCGGCGACGACACTGAGCAGCGTCGCGTCGAGGGCATGGACTTCCTCGGCGAAGCCGCGAGCCTCGGCGTCCGACAGGCGCTCGCCGTCGGGACCGTAGTACGCGATCGGCCGGCTGTCCGGCTGGTAGCCGCCGACGGTGAACTCGACCGTCCGCATCCCGAACGCGTCGGCCGCCGCGGCGACCGCACTGTCGTTCACCCCGTGCACCCACGATGCGCCGAGATCGGTCACCTGACCGTCGCGACGCTCGGTCGACACCCGCCCGCCGACCCGGTCACGGGCCTCGACGACGACCACTGTTCGTCCGGCGGCCGCGAGGAGTCGTGCGGCGACGAGCCCGGCGACGCCGGCACCGACGACGACCGTGTCGAGGCGGGTGTCGGCTTCGGGCGTCTGCGCCGACGCCTCGTCCGACGCGCTCATCGCGGGTCGCCCATGTCGCCGGTGGCCGGTGTGCCGTCGACCCGTTCGTAGCGAAGGTGGACGGTCCCTGCGGGGGAGGTGGTCGCCGGGCCGAGCAGGCGCAGCGAGGACGGCACGGTGCCGGTGGCGAAGACGCGCTTCCCGGTGCCGAGCGTGATCGGGTACACCCAGAGGTTCAGCTGATCGAAGAGTGCGTCGGCGAGCAGGGTCTGCACGAGGTCGAGGCTGCCGATGACGTGGATCTGCGAGTGACGCTCGCGCAGTGATCGAACGGCCTCCGGGAGGTCCGATCCGAGTTGCGTCGAGTTCGCCCACCCCAGCTCCCTCGGCTCGCGTGACGCGACGTACTTCGGCAGTCGGTTGAAGAGCCTGGCGATGCCGTCGTCCTGGCCACCCTCCTGGTGCGGCCAGTATCCGGCGAAGATGTCGTAGGTCCGGCGCCCGAGCAGGAGGGCGTCCATGCCCACCATGCCGGCATCGATCTGCTCACCGTCGACCTCGTCGATGAGCGGCGCCTGCCAGCCACCGAACGCGAACCCGTCACTGGGGTCCTCCTCCGGCCCACCGGGCGCCTGAGCGACGCCGTCGAGGGTCATGAAGAGGTCGATGTGGATGCGTCCCATGTCCTGCTCCGATCTGCTGCACTCACGATCCACCGGCGGGCAGGCGGTGTCAACGGCTGTCGGCTGGGAACGCCCTGCCGAAAGGGCGCCGGCCGTGTCCAGGGCGAGTAGCGTTCGGAGTGGATCCGCTTGCGCACAACGGTGCTCGAGCAGGACGTCGTTCGACAGATGAGAGGCATCACACCATGACCGATCTGGACACCATCCCCGTCACCACCCTCGACGGCCGGGACACCACCCTCGCGGAGTGGGACGGGAAGGCCAAACTCGTGGTCAACGTCGCGAGCCGCTGCGGCCTCGCGCCGCAGTACGAGAAGCTCGAGGCGCTCCAGAAGGAGTACGCCGACCGCGGCTTCACGGTGATCGGGTTCCCGAGCAACCAGTTCCTGCAGGAGCTCGGCGACAACGAGAAGATCGCCGAGTACTGCTCAGCCACCTGGGGCGTCACGTTCCCGATGATGGACAAGGTGAAGGTCAACGGCCGCAACCGGCACCCGCTCTACCAGGAGCTCGTGAAGACCGCCGACGCGAACGGCAAGGCCGGCAACGTCAAGTGGAACTTCGAGAAGTTCCTCATCGCGCCCGACGGCACCGTGCACCGCTTCCGTCCGACGACCGAGCCGGACGCCCCCGAGGTCATCGCCGCGATCGAGGAGAGCCTTCCCGCGTGACGCCGGGACGGTCGAGCGCGCTCACCGGTAGGTGACTCCGGTGAGCGCTTCGGCCGTCGTCCAGAGCTCGGCGGCGACGTGCTCGTCGCGGGCCGCCGAGGTTCGGCCGACGGGCTTCGGGCCGCCGCGCATCTCGCCGAAGCCGCTCGGACCGTAGTAGCCGCCGGGCTCGACATCGGGCGACGTCGCCGCGTAGAGCGTCGGAAGCGCACCCATCTCCGCGCTCTGGCCGAGAAGCCGGGTTCCCCAGGCGAGGAGCGGACCCTGCGCGGACTCGGTGTGGGACTGGAGTTCGGTCGACGCGAAGCCGGGGTGTGCGGCCACGGACAGCACCGAGGAACCCTCCGCCGTGAGGCGTCGCTGCAGTTCGGCCGAGAACATGAGGTCGGCGAGCTTCGACTGGCCGTAGGCGGACCAGCGCCGATACGTGCGGTTGCGCCAGTTGAGATCGACCAGGTCGATCTTGCCGGCGCGGTGCGCAGCACTCGACAGCGTCACGACCCGCGTGGTGATGCGGTCGATCAGGAGGCCGGTGAGGGCGAAGGGCCCGAGGAAGTTCGTGCCGATCTGCATCTCGAAGCCGTCGGCCGTCCGTCGTTCGGGAACCGCCATGACGCCGGCGTTGTTCACCAGCACGTCGACCCGCTCGACGCCGTCGGCGAATCGACGGACGGACGCCAGGTCGGCGAGATCCAGCTGCCGCACCTCGACGTCGCCGGTCATCGCCGCCGCAGCCCGCGCGCCCTTCTCCGTGTCGCGGCAGGCGAGGATCACGGCGGCACCGTGGGCGGCGAGCTCGCGGGCCGTGACCGCGCCGATCCCGCTGTTCGCGCCGGTCACGATCGCGACGCGGCCGTGCTGATCGGGGATGTCTGCTGCGGTCCAGGGGCTCATGAGGGCGACGTTACGCCATCACGATCCTCCGATTACACATATCGTTCACAGCTTCACCGATATATCGTTGAGCATCGTTCACGGACTACGAAGGAGAGCAATCATGGGTGGATTCCCAAGCGGTGGCGCAGGATTCGGTGGCGCAGGGTTCGGTAACGGCGGAGGCTTCGGCAACGGAGCCGGCTTCGGGACCGACGGCATGTGGCAGATGATGGAGCAGCTGCGTTCGAAGTTCGAGAAGAGCGCCGGCTCGCGCGTCGGCCGCGGCGACGTCCGCTCAGCCGTGCTGGCCCTCCTGGCCGAGCAGCCGATGCACGGCTACCAGATCATCCGCGAGATCGAAGAGCGCAGCGGCGGCTCCTGGAAGCCCAGCGCAGGCTCGGTCTACCCGACGCTGCAGCTCCTGTCCGACGAGGGCATCATCACGGCCGAGGAGTCGGGCGGACGCAAGACCTACGCACTGACCGAGGCCGGTCGCGACGAGGTCGCCGAGTCCGGCGCATCTGCTCCGTGGCAGAACGCCGAGTCGTCCGAGCACCCCGGCTTCACCGCCCTGCCGAAGGCCGGCGTCGAGCTGGCCCAGGCCGCAGCCCAGGTCGGCCGCACCGGAACGCCCGAGCAGGTCCAGCAGGCCGTCACCATCCTCGACGACGCTCGCAAGCGCCTCTACGCGATCCTCGCCCAGGACTGACCGAGTGTCGTCGACCGGCGGGACGCCCAGCGACTCGGCGTCCCGTTTCGGCGAGCTCCCCATGAGCGGGCGGGCCGGCGTTCCTGCCGGTCCGCCCGCTCACGGGCGTGCCCGGTACCGTCGCATCCTCCGCTTCGCGAGCTGGCACCTGGCCGCCGCCTGGTGGTTCGAGATCGTCCTGCCGCGATTCGGGCTCATCAAGCTGACGGAGCGGACCCGCACGCGCCGCATGCAGAAGTTCGCACGACGGTTCCACGTGCTCGCCGTCGACCTCGGCGGCCTCATGATCAAGGTCGGCCAGTTCATGTCGTCGCGCCTCGACGTGCTCCCGCCGGAGATCACGAAGGAGCTCGAAGGCCTGCAGGACGAAGTCCCGCCCGTCGCCTTCCCTCGCATCCGCGCGCTCGCCGAGTCGGAACTCCGTGTCCCGCTCTCGCAGGTCTTCGCCGGCATCGACGAACGCCCCGTCGCAGCGGCCTCCCTGGGCCAGGCGCACCGCGCCCTGCTCGCTCCGGCGCTCGCCGCCGACACCGGGCTCGACGCCGTCGTGCTCAAGGTCCAGCGGCCGGGTATCGACGAGATCGTCACCGTCGACCTCGCCGCCCTGCGCAAGGTGGGCGGCTGGTTGCGCCGCGTCCGGCTCGTCTCCGACCGCGTCGACATGCCCGCACTCGTCGAGGAGTTCGCCGCGACGAGCCTCGAGGAGATCGACTACCTCCATGAGGCCGCGAGTTCCGAGCGGTTCGCCGCCGACTTCGCCGGCGACGACCGCGTCTCCGTGCCCGCGGTGGTCTGGGAGCGCACGACCCAGCGCGTCCTGACACTCGAAGACGTCACCGCCATCAAGATCACCGACGCGGACGCCCTGAGCGCCGCAGGCATCGATCCCGTCGACGTGGCACCCGTGTTCGCGGCCGTCATGTTCGACCAGCTCTTCACCAACGGGTTCTTCCACGCCGACCCGCACCCCGGCAACATCTTCGTGACTCCCGTCGAGGCTGCCCCGGGCGAGCGGCCCTGGAAACTGACCTTCATCGACTTCGGGATGATGGGTGAGGTCCCGCCGACCACGAGGCGCGGCCTCCGGAAGCTGCTCATCGCCGCCGCATCGCGCGACGGCAAGGGCCTCGTCGACGCGATCCGCGACCTCGGCGTCCTCCTGCCCTCGGCCGACACGACCGAGCTCGAGCGGGCCATGACCGCGCTGTTCGGACGCTTCGGCGGCATGGGGTTCGCGGAACTGCGCGACGTCGACCCGAAGGAGTTCCGCGACTTCGGCAACCAGTTCAGCGAGGTCATCCGCACGCTGCCGTTCCAGCTCCCCGAGAACTTCCTGCTCATCATCCGCGCGATCTCGCTCACCTCCGGTGTCTGCAGCGCCCTCGACCCCGAGTTCAACCTCTGGGACTCCGTCGAGCCCTACGCCGCGCAGCTGCTCCGTGACGAACGCGGCAACGTCGTCCAGGACCTCGGTCGCGAGGCACTCGACATCGCCACAGTCGCCGTCCGCCTGCCGAAGCGTCTCGACGCGGTCATCACGCGGGTGGAAGCCGGCACCGTCGCGACCACCAACCCGAGACTGGAACAGCGGATCGCGCGGCTCGACCGCACGACGGGCCGGGTCGTCTCGGCCGTGCTGTTCGCCGCGCTGCTCGTCGCGGGTGCCGTCCTCCGTGCCGACGACGCGGTGCTCGGCACCGTCTTCATGGTGGTCTCCGTCGTGCCACTCCTCCATGCACTGTTCTCGGGGCGCCGCGGGCGCTGACCCCGGCGAGGGGCCGTCGCCACGGCACACTCCTGACGCGAAAACCTGGATCAACGGTCCATAGGCCGGTCCCCGGCGCTCCAGCACACTTGCCTGAATCGATCGGGCAAGCACGAGGGAGCACCACCGGATGGAATCGTTCGACGTCGCGGTTGTCGGCATGGGGGCCCTCGGCAGTGCCGCCGCCTACCACCTCGCCCGTCGGGGCGCGAAGGTCGTCGCCTTCGAGCAGTTCGAACTCGGGCACGTCCGTGGTGCCTCACACGACACGTCGCGGATCGTCCGGACGTCGTACGGCGCACCGCAGTACGTGCGTCTCGCGCAGTCGGCGTACCGCGACTGGGCTGACCTCGAGCAGGAGTCGGGCGAACGGTTGCTCACCATCACCGGCGGTGTCATCTTCCTGCCGGTCGACGGACCCTACTCGGCCACCGACTTCACCGCAGCGCTCGAGGAGTGCGGCGTGCCGCACGAACTGCTGACGCCGGCCGAGGTGCAGGCGCGGTGGCCGCTGTTCCGGATCCCCGAGAACGTCGAGACCGTCTACACCGCCGACACCGGCATCGCCCACGCGGCGCGCACCGTCGCGACGCTGCAGCTCCGTGCTCGAGCACTCGGGGCGGACATCCGCGACCGCACCCGGGTCGACGCGCTGACCCCCGACGGCGCCGGCGTCGTGGTGCAGACCTCCAGCGGCCCGGTGCGTGCCGGCAAGGTCGTCCTGGCCGCCGATGCCTGGGCCAACGAGCTGCTCGAACCCCTCGGCGCGGCGATCCCACTCGACGTCATGCAGGAGCAGGTCACCTACTTCCGCCCGGCCGACGCCGAGCAGCTCGATCGCGAGCGGTTCCCGGTGTGGATCTGGGAGGACGAGGAGTGCTACTACGGCTTCCCGACCTTCGGGGAACCGACGGTGAAGGCCGCACGCGACGTCTCGGAGAACCGCATGTCGCCGGCGGAGCGCACCTTCGTCCCGTCGCCGGACCTCACCGGGCAGCTGGCCGGCTTCATGGCGGACCTCGTGCCGGCGTCGGGCCCGGAGCTCCGCACGGTGACCTGTCAGTACGCGCTCACCCCGGACCGGAGCTTCGTCCTCGGCCCGCTCGAGGAGCACCCGGACGTCATCGTCGCCCTCGCCGCCGGTCACGGCTTCAAGTTCACGCCGGCCTTCGGACGCATCCTCGCGGAACTCGCGCTCGACGGGGAGACGAGCGACGACATCGCGAGCTTCGCCCCGTCCCACGCCCGCAGCGCCGACCGCGTTTCACCGATGCCGACCTCCGCGAGCTGATCCGGAGCTCGGCGTGGAGCGGGCCGGTCCGAGTGCTGCAGGTTACCGTCCGGCCTGCAACTGCTCGCGGAGCTCGTCGAGGCGGACGGCGATGCCGAGCCGGAACATGCGCTCGTCCTCGCGCCAGGAGGCTCCGAGGACCTGGTCGAGCCGGTCGAGCCGCTGCAGGATCGTGTTCGTGTGGAAGTTCAGGGCGCGCGCCGTGCGGGTGGGGCTCGCGTTGTTCCGCACGAACGCGCGCAGCGTCCCGAGCAGGTCGGCGTTCCGCTCGGCGTCGTAGCGCCGGACGAGTCCGATGGTGTCGCGCAGGAAGTCGGCGAGCGCCCGCGCATCGGTGTCGAAGATCGCGGAATAGGGCAGGAAGTCGTCGGTCGATGCGGTGAGGTCCGAGAGTTCCAGTGCGGCGATGAGTCTGGCGGTGCGCATCGCGCTGGTGAACGCGGAGGTGAGGGCGTCGGCTGCGGTGCGGGGCACGACGGCGACGACGGGTTGCTGGATGCTGCCGGCGACGTGTCGGCGGACGGCGTCGGCGTCGAGCGGCTGACGGCCGGAGGCGTGTGCGGCGACGACGTACCCGCGGTACTCGCCGACGAGCGCATGGTCGTCGAGTCGGCGGCTGAGCGCTCGGGCGGCGGTGGTCTGCTGGTCTCCGGGGACGGCGAGGAGGAGTAGGGAGTCGAGTTCGTGCAGGTCGATGCCGAGGCGCCTGGCGCGTCGTTCGACGTCGGATCGGCGTTCGGGCACGTCGTCGAGGAGGTCGGCGATGAGTTCGCTGCGGACTCGGTGGTCGGCGCCCGAGGCCGCCTCCTGCTGCAGTTCGAGGAGTGCCGCGACCTGCGCCGCGCGTTCGACGGTGCGGAGGTCCACGGCGCCGAGCTCGAAGTCGCCGTCACCGAGGATGAGGGCACCGAAGTGCTGGCTGCCGGCGGACAGGGCGGCGACCGCTCCGACACCGCCGCTCGCGACCAGGACGCAGTGGCCCGAGCGACGGCTGTCGGTGATGGCCGCGCGTGTGACGTCGTCGAGGTCGAGCATGCCGGGGGAGAGCGGGAGCCCGGCTGCCGCGATCACCCGGTCCTGCGCGTCGGTCACGGCGACCGCACGGCCGAGTGCCGTCGCGAGCGTGTCCGCGACGGGTGCGAATCCGCCCCCGGCGAGGACCGCCTGGACGAGTTCCTGGTGGACGGTGCTCGCCCGATCGCGTTCGACGAGGTGGGCGGTGAGGTCCGCGAGGTTCCGTCGGCTGGCGTCCTCGGAGTCCTGCAGGTCGCGGAGGGTCTGCGTGGTCTGGAGGATCACCGAGGCGTGGTCCGCGAGCGCCGCCAGGAGCGCGACCTCGTCGGGGGAGAAGTCCTTCCGGTCGCGGTTGCCGACGAAGAGGACGCCGAGGACGTCGTCGCTCGTGAGCATCGGCACGCCGAGCAGGGAGACGAGCCCCTCCGCTGCGACCGCGTCGTCGATGCCGCGCTCGTGTCGATCGGTCGAGTAGTCGGAGTAGTCCGCGACCCACTGGGCCGTGCGCGATTCGACGACGACGCTCGCGAGCCCGCGCCCGGGAGGGACGCGGAGCGTCTGGAACGACGGACTGACCGAGCCACTCGTCTCGCGGACCCGCAACTCGTGGGTGACCGGGTCGAACTCGGACAGGTAAGCCAGATCGACGCCCATCATCTGGTGGGCGCGCTGGACGAGTCTGGCGAGCACGGCGTCGCTGTCGCGGAGCTCGGCCAGTTCGCGGGCGCTCGAGAACAGGGCTGAGAGCTCGTGCTCGCGGCGTCGCAGCCGGATCAGCTCCCGCTCGGTGTCGTGGACGGGTTCGGCGTCGACGAGGTCGGTGGCCGTTCGCACGTCGGCAGGCTCTCGCATCGGGTCTCCTGACTGGTCCCTCAGGAGTCTAAAGCGACGGCCGGTCCAGCGGGGTGTGGGATCCACCCACACGATCGCCGATCCGCTGAGTCATCCACCCATCGTCGTCGACGATCACCGCTCCTAGGGTCGTCTTGACCGCAGCACCGAGGATCCGGTGTCTGCCTGTACCGAAGGGCGACCCATGCCGAGAAACAGCCGAATCCAGGGGCTGCGCGACCACACGCCGGACGAGCGGCTCGACCTCGTCGCCGAGGGGGCCGGGATCGCGGCGGAGGCGCTCGACGCACTGCGACCCGACACCGGCCTGTCGATCGCCCAGGCGGACCACCTCGTGGAGAACGTCGTCGGCGTCATCGCCGTCCCGGTGGGCGTCGCGACGAACTTCACCATCGACGGCGAGGACCGACTCGTCCCCATGGCGACCGAGGAGCCGAGCGTCGTCGCCGCGGCTTCCAACGCCGCCCGCATCGCGCGCGTGCACGGCGGGTTCCGGACGTCTTCGTCGGGCGACGTCATGATCGCGCAGATCCAGATCCTCGACGCCGTCGACCCGCACGCCGCGCGGCTCCGCGTCCTCGAGGCCCGCGACGAACTGCTCGCCCTCGCGAACGAGCTCGACCCGATCCTCGTCTCCTTCGGCGGCGGCGCCCGCGACATCGACGTGCGGATCCTGCCGACGCGGGTGGGGACACAGGTCATCGTCCACCTCCACGTCGACGTCCGCGACGCCATGGGCGCGAACGCCGTGAACACGATGGCCGAGGCGATCGCACCCCGCATCGCCGAGATCGCCGGATCGCGGACCCTCCTGCGGATCCTCACGAACAAAGCCGACCAGCGCATCACCCGTGCCAGGGCGGTGTTCGACGCCGACCTCCTCGGCGGTGCGCAGGTCGTCGCCGACATCGTCGCCGCGAGCGCGTTCGCCGAGGCCGACCCGTACCGGGCGGCCACGCACAACAAGGGCATCATGAACGGCATCACGGCCGTCGTCCTCGCCACGGGCAACGACACCCGGGCGGTCGAGGCCGGCTGCCACTCCCACGCGGCGCGGTCTGGTCGCTATGCGGCGCTGTCGCAGTTCGAGCAGGACGCCGACGGGAACCTCGTCGGCACGATCGAGGTCCCACTGGCCGTCGGACTCGTCGGTGGAGCGACGAAGGCGCATCCGACGGCGCAGGCGGGCGTGACCCTCCTCGGCGTCGAGACGGCTCGGGAACTTGCGGCGGTCATCGCCTCCGTGGGCCTCGCCCAGAACCTGGCCGCGTGTCGGGCGCTCGCCGCCGAGGGCATCCAGCGCGGCCACATGACTCTGCACGCCCGGACGATCGCGGCGAGCGCCGGTGCGACCGTGGACGAGATCGGGGCGGTCGCGGCGAGGATCGTCGCTGACCGTCGGATCCGGGTCGAGTACGCACGCGAGGTGCTCGACGAGCTCCGGGCGACCTCGGCATGAGCGGCCTGCCGCAGCCCCGGATGGAACCGGTCGACGGTCTCCCGACGCGGGTGCGCGTCTACGAGGTGGCGCCGCGCGACGGGCTGCAGGCCGAGACGGACATCCTGCCCACGGCGGTGAAGGCGGAGCTCTGTCGGCGTCTGTACGAGGCGGGGTCGCGGGACCTCGAGGTGACGAGTTTCGTGCCGGCCACCTGGATCCCGCAGTTCGCGGATGCGGAACGGCTCGTCGCGGGCCTCGACGTGCCGACGGGTGCGCGGGCGGTCGGCCTCGTGCCGAACCTGCGCGGCCTGCATCGGGCGATCGACGCGGGTGTCCGGGAGGTCTCCGTCGTCGTGAGCGCATCGGAGTCGTTCGCCAGGGCCAATCTCAACACCTCGCGCGAGGGTGCCGTCGAACGGGCCGAGGAGGTCGCCGCCGCCGCGACCGCGGAGGGCGTGCCGGTGCGCGGCTACGTGTCGATGGCGTTCGGGGACCCCTGGGAGGGGGCGGTCGATCCGGCGACGGTCGTCGAGGCCGCCGTGCGGCTGTACCGCGCCGGGTGTTCGACCGTCGCCGTCAGCGACACGATCGGGGTCGGGACGCCCGGGCTCACGACCCGGGTCGTCCGGGACGTGCTCGCCGCCGGGATCCCGGTCGAGGCGGTCGCGCTGCATCTGCACGACACCTACGGGCAGGGACTCGCCAACGTGTACGCGGCGCTCTCGCTGGGCGTCGCCGAGTTCGACTCCTCCGTGGGTGGCCTGGGTCGCTGCCCGTACGCGAAGGGCGCCACCGGTAACCTCGCAACCGAGGACCTCGTGTGGATGCTCCACGGGCTCGGGATCGAGACCGGGCTCGACCTCGGGGCCCTCGCCGCGACGACCGCCTGGTTGGCGCGCGTCCGGGGCGTCGCAGCCCCCTCGAACGTGGCGACGGCCCTGGCGGCCGCAGCGTCCGCGGTCGACACCCCGAGCACCGCAGGAGGCGGCAGATGAGGCACACCACCGAGTACGTCCAGGGCGACGTCGAAGCGGTCCGCGCGCTGGTGCGCGAACACCCCTGGGCGACGGTCGTCAGTCACGTCCCAGGTCGTGGGCTCGTCTCGTCTCACTATCCGGTCCTGCTCGAGGAGGACGAGGACGGGATCGTGCTCCTCAGCCACGTCGGGCGGCCCGATGAGCGACTGCACGAGCTCGGTCAGCACGAGGCCATGGTGATCGTCTACGGCCCCCAGGGGTACGTGTCGCCGAGTTGGTACGACACGTCGCCGGCCGTCCCCACCTGGAACTTCGCGGTCGCGCACCTGTACGGGGTGCCCGAACTGCTCTCGGACGAGGAGAACCTGCAGGTGCTCGACCGCCTCGTCGCCCACTTCGAGCGCGTGCTGCCCGAGCCGTACCTCATGAACGGGACGATCGCGAACAGCGAGTACGCGGCACGCATCGTCCATGGGACGGTCGGATTCCGCCTGCGCGTGACCCGGTTCGAGGCCAAGGAGAAGATGAGCCAGGACAAACCGGCCGAGGTCGTCGAACGGGTCGTCACGGCGCTCGGGGAGCCGGGTCCGTACCAGAACGTGACCCTCGCCGCCCGCATGGCGGCCCTCCACGGGCTCGACGCAGGGACAGCTGCGCCGACCACCCACGACGGGACACCGGCACGGTGACCGCGACCGACCTCACGCTCCGGAACGCACGGCCCTCCGGCGGCGAGCCCGTCGACATCCTCGTCCGCGACGGTCGGATCGCCGGGATCGGACCGGCCGGGACGGCCCCGGCGTCCGGCGAGGTCGTGGACGTCGCCGGACGCACGATCGGACCGGGGCTCTGGGACGCGCACGTCCACATGACCCAGTGGGTGATCCAGCGGCGACGGATCGATCTGACCGACACCGCCAGCGCGGCCGACGTCCTCGTGGCCGTCCGTCGCGCGGTCGACACCGGTGCACCCCTCACCGACGGGTTCCTCATGGGGTACGGGTTCCGCGACGGACTGTGGACGCAGCCGGCGACGCTCGCCGCGCTGGAGGCCACCGAATCGGACGTACCCGTCGTCCTCGTTAGCGGCGACCTGCACTGCGCCTGGATGAACACGCGCGCCGCCCAACGACTCGGCCTGGACCTCGACGCGAGCGGTGTCGTCGCCGAAGCGCCGTGGATCGAGGCGCTGCAGCGGATCGACCAGCACTCGGGGCTCGCCGCACACGCCTACCGGGACGCCGCCGACGCGGCAGCCCGACGCGGTGTCGTCGGGGTCGTCGAGTTCGAGAACACCGACAACCTCGGCGAGTGGTCCGAGCGCATCGCGAGCGGCGCGACGAGCCTGCGGATCGAAGCCGCGGCGTGGCCCGACCGACTGGAGTCCGTCATCGCGGCGGGACTCCGCACCGGCGACGCGATCGACCCGGCCGGACTCCTCACCATGGGGCGACTCAAGGTCGTCGTCGACGGTTCCCTCAACACGAGGACCGCCTGGTGCTGGGACCCGTATCCGGGCGTCGACCCGTCGAGTGCGCACGCCTGCGGGGTCGAGAGCGTCTCGGTCGACGAGCTCCGCCGACTGCTGGAACGTGCGAGGGGCGCCGGGATCGAGGCTGCCGTCCACGCGATCGGCGACCGAGCCAACACCGAGGTCCTCGACACCTTCGAAGCGCTCGGGATGCGCGGCGTCATCGAGCACGCCCAGCTCGTGCGCGAGCAGGACTTCGCCCGGTTCGCCAGCCTCGGGCTCATCGCGAGCGTGCAGCCAGAACACGCGATGGACGACCGGGACGTCGCCGACCGCCACTGGAGAGGCCGCACGGGTCGCGCCTTCGCGTTCGGATCCCTGCACCGCGCAGGCGTCGGCCTCCGGCTCGGCTCGGACGCTCCGGTCTCGCCCCTCGACCCGTGGCAGGCGATCGCCTCCGCGACGAGCCGGAGTCGCGACGGACGCGACGCCTGGCACCCCGAGCAACGGCTCCCGCTGGACGTGGCGATGGAAGCGAGCGTCCGGACGTCGATCACGGTCGGGCAACCCGCCGACCTCGTCATCACGGACCTCGACCCGTTCGACGCCGACACCGAACGGCTGCGGTCGATGCCGGTCGCCGCGACCCTGCTCGGCGGACGCTTCACCTGGCGCGCGATCTGATGGCAGCTGATACCGAGACGGATACCCCCACCATGACGCAGACCGACACCGCGACGCCGACCCACTCGCAGCTCTTCACGAACGCCCGGGTGTTCACCGGGACCGACGAGACGGACGTCGCCTCCGCGTTCCGCATCGTCGACGGCCGCTTCGACTGGGTGGGGGAGGCGTCCGCGGTCGCGGGGGAACCCGCGGTCGACCTCGGCGGACGCACCGTGCTCCCCGGCCTCATCGACAGCCACACCCACCCGGCGCTCATGGCCGCCACCGCCGTGGCCGCCGAGTGCTTCCCGCCGTCAGTGGTCTCCATCGACGGACTCGTGGAGCGGCTACGAGAGCACCAGGCGACGCTGACCGCGCCGAGCGCCTGGGTGCTCGGACGCGGGTTCGACGACACGAAGTTCCCCGAGGGGCGGATGCCGACCACGGCCGACCTCGACGCGGTGTCCGCAGAACGCCCCGTCCTCGTCTGGCGCTGCGACGCCCACTCCGCCGTCTGCAACACCGCGGCGCTCCGCCTCGCGGGCATCACGGCCGCCACACCCGACCCGGCCGGTGCGCGTTTCGAACGCGGACCGGACGGCGAGCCGAACGGCATCCTCACCGAGATCGCCGCGGTCGACGCGGTCGCCAGGTTCATCCCGGTGCCCGAACGCGACGAGCAGGTCGCCTCGCTCGTCGCGATCGGCGAGGAACTGGCCTCGCGAGGGATCGTCGCCGTGTGCGACCTGCTGTCCAACCGACTGCACGACCCCCTCGACGCCTTCCGCGCCGCTGCCGCCAAGGGGCTCCGCACCCGCGTCGCCCTCTACCCGGGCTGGGACCCCTCCGCGCCACTCGCCGAGCTGACCCCGGACGATCGCGAAGGGCGGATCCGTATCGGCGGGGTGAAGGTCGTCCTCGACGGGGCCTACTCGAACCGCACCGCCTGGGTGGCCGAACCGTATCCCGAATCCTGCGACCACGGACTCCGACTCGTCGAGGACGACGACGTCCTCGCAGCCGGCGCCTGGGCTCGCCGCAACGGCGTCCAGCTCGCGGTGCACGCCATGGGTGACCGCGCGCTCGACCGCGTCGCGAGCCTCTTCGAAGACCAGGAGCCCTGGCTCGACGGCATCCCCTCCGTCCGCATCGAGCACGCGACCATCATCAGCGAGGAGTACGCCGAACGGCTCCGCTCCGCGCGCATGACGTTCGGGATCGCCACCCACACCGTGTTCTTCTTCGCCGAATACGACGGCTACGAGCTCGCCCTCCGCGCCGAACAGGTCCCCGACGCCTACCCGATCGCCCGTTTGTTCCGCACCATCGGGCCGCTCGCGCTCTCCTCCGACCGCCCGGCCACCGCCTGGAGCGGCGCCGACGACGTCATGCTCTCCGTCGAGGCCGCCGTCCGACGCCAGGCCTACAACGGCGCCGACTTCGTCCCCGAGGAAGCCATCAGCGTCGCCCAGGCGCTCCTGCTGTACACGGGACGAGCCGGCCTGCTCTCGCCGCTCGAGAGCGTCGGTCGGATCGCCACGGGATACGACGGCAGTTTCGCCGTCCTCGACCGCGACGTCTTCTCCGTCCCCGCGGACGAGATCGCCACCGTCCGGGTCGCCGAGACCTGGATCCGCGGCGAGCAGGTGTACCGGCGCTCGCCGCAGGACGACGGGGTGCGCTCGTGACCGGCTTCCAGGAGGACGCGACCGCGTTGCGCGACGAACTGATCGCCGTCCGACGCGAACTGCACCAGGCTGTCGAGGTCGGCCTCGACCTGCCCGGAACCCAGCGGATCATCCTGCGCGAACTCGAGGGCCTCGGCCTGGAGGTCACGACGGGCATCGGACTCTCCTCGGTCGTCGCCGTCCTCCGGGGCGGCGCGCCGGGCCCCACCGTGCTGCTCCGTGCCGACATGGACGGTCTGCCGGTCACCGAGGCGACCGGGCTGCCGTTCGCATCGACCTCCGGGGCCATGCACGCCTGCGGCCACGACCTCCACATGGCGGGTCTCCTCGGTGCCGTCCGGCTGCTCGTCGCCCGTCGCGACGACCTCGCCGGCACGGTCGTGTTCATGTTCCAGCCCGGGGAGGAGGGCCAGGCCGGCGCGCGGATCATGCTCGAGGAAGATCTGCTCGACATCGCCGGAGAGCGACCCATCGCGGCGTACGCGCTGCACGTCGACTGCAGCACCCCACGCGGGCAGCTCGTCACGCGGGAGGGCGCGATGATGGCGAGTGCCAACGCGTTGCAGCTCACCGTCCGCGGGACGGGCGGTCACGCGGCGTTCCCGCACCTCGCCGTCGATCCGGTGCCGGTCGCCGCACACCTCATCCTCGCCGTGCAGACCTTCGCGGCCCGTCGGCTTCCGGCCACCGACCAGGCCGTCATCTCCATCACCCGGCTGAGCAGCGACTCCGAGGCCAGCAACGTGCTCGCCTCGGCCGTCAGCCTGGAGGCGAACATCCGCACGCTGTCGAAGGCGACGCTCGAGACGGTGCGCGAGCAGCTGCCTGAGTTGCTGACCGCGATCGCCGAGGCGCACGGCTGCACCGTCGAGTCGACGTTCATCGCGTCCTACCCCGTCACCGTCAACGACCCGGAGGAGACGCGGTTCGTCCTCAGCACGCTCGACTCACTCGTCGGGCCCGAGCGGGTCATCCGCCAGGAGGTGCCGTCGATGGCGTCGGAGGACTTCGCCTACATCCTCGACGAGGTCCCCGGCACGCTCGTCTTCGTCGGCGCCGCCCCCGACGAGGGATCCGCCGCCCTGCACTCCGAGCGCGCGGTGTTCGATGACGGCGTAATGGACCTGCAGGCCGCGGTGCTCGCCGAACTCGCCTGGAGGCGCCTCCAGCTCGCGTGAGCGGCGGTCGACCGTCCGGGTGGCGAGTGGCACATCTCGGACGTATCCGACAGCCGGGGCAGTGCACGTGCCCTGGATGGGTAGCATGGACACGTTCCGGATTCCGACGACGAAAGGGCGCGCGTGATCACCGCAGAGGACATCACGAGGCGCTCCGCGATCGCCGAATACCAGGTCGTCGGTCGTCCGCCCGAGACGGACCTCGAGAGCCTCGTCCACCTCGCCGCGACCATGTGCGACGTGCCGACCGCCGTGATCAACATCATCGACGACCGGTTCCAGCACCAGATCGCTGCGGTCGGGTTGGAACCGGCGAGCTGCTCGCGCGAGGACTCGATGTGCGCGGTCGTGTTCCAACAGCAGGTGCGGACGATCGTTCCAGACGCTCGTGAGGACCCGCGCTTCGCGGCGAACCCCTTCGTCACCGGTGAGCTCGCCAGCGTCCGCTTCTACGCGTCGAGCCCGCTCATCACCCCCGACGGCGTCCCGATCGGCACCCTGTGTATCTTCGACGACCGTGTGCGTGAGCTGTCCCCGGAACAGGGCAAAGCCCTGGACCTCCTCGCGAGGCAGGTCGTCGACGTCCTCGAGCTGCTCCGCCTGACGCACGAGCTCGGCCAGTCCAACGAACAGCTCGCCCAGTTCGCCGGCCAGGTGAGCCACGACCTGCGCAACCCGCTCATGGCGGTCTCCGGGTTCCTCGAGCTCGCGACCGACAGCCCGGAGATGGCGAACGCGCCGCACGCGGCGAAGGCGCTCGCGCGAGCCGAGTCCGCCGCCGACCGGATGGCGGCGATGATCACCGACCTGCTCGACTTCGCCCGGATCGGTGGCGCCCGTCCGCGACGCGCCCCGATCGACCTCGGGCCGCTCGTGTCCTCGGTGGTCGAGGACCTCGATGCGACCATCACCTCGACCGGCGCGACCGTCGACGTCGACACGCCTTTCCAGGTGCACGGCGACGAGACGTTGCTGGGCGCGCTGCTGCAGAACCTGATCGCGAACGCGGTGAAGTTCAGTGCGGCCGCCGGAGTCGTCCCGCACGTGCTGGTGCAGGCCGAGCGGGTCTCCGCCGGGGTGCTGGTCGCGGTCGAGGACAACGGTCCTGGTGTCGCTCCGGAGCAGCGTGAGCGCGTCTTCGACCTCATGGAACGCGCGGCGGGGAACGAGGTCGCCGGCCTCGGCATCGGCCTCTCGACCTGTCGACGCATCGTCGAGGCGCACGGTGGCCGGATCGAGATCGACGAGTCGGGGCTCGGGGGAGCGAGCGTCTGGTTCCTGTTGCCCGACGCCCGATCAGCGGCCTGAGCCGCCCGCACGTGCGCGGTGCCTCCGGACGCCCGACCGGTTGGCGCACCGCACCGAGCAGTAGCGCTGACGGCCGTTGCGGGTGACGTCGACGACGACCCGCCGGCAGGTGTCGCCGGGTTCGGTCCCCGCCGCACACCGACCGAGACGCTGCATCCCCCTCGTCGTCAGGTGGAGGGCGGTCCCGACGCTGATCACCGCGCCGAGGACCTCGGGGAGCGCCTGGTGCTCGTCGCGGTAGTGCAGGTGCCACCCCTCGCCGTCGTGGTCCGTCAGCCGCGGGAACGCGGCCGCAGCGGCCATCTGGCGGTTGAGCGCGGCCGCCCTGGCCTGATCGTCGGCCGCGTCGACGACGGTCAGCCACTCATCGACGACCCGGCGGACGCGGGCGTGGTCACGGGCCACCTCGGTGAAGGGCATCGTCATCCCGTGCTCCCGGGTGCGGGCGACGATGGCGTCCCGGTCGTCGGGCCAGTCGTTCGCCAGCGAAGCGGCCAGGAGGACGGCGTACGAGCCGTAAGGGTTGAGATGCATAACGCCATTACATCATGGTGGAGTCATGACCCTCCTCGACGCACCCCCGCAGTCCTCCGAACCCTCGCCGAACGCCCTCGACGCCTGCCCCCACACCTGGGCGACGGAGTCGGCGCACGCCACCTCGGAGGGGTCGCTGCGCTACCTCCGGTGCGCCGCCTGCGGCAGTCGTCGGGTGGAACTGCGACCCCACGACGACGCACCAGCGGTCCCGGTCACGCGCCAGGACATCCCGCCGCGGTGACGCATCACGGAGACCGACCACGGCCACGTCCTCCCGCCGCGCGCGTTAGCGTTGGAGGAGTGGTCTGCGGGACCGCACCCGCCCAGTGACGAGAGGAACCCCATGAGCGCCGACGTCTGGCTCGACAAGGAATCACCCGAGGTCTATCAGGCGCTCGTCGAGACCGGTCGTGCCGCGGGTCGCGCGGCACTCGACGCAGGCATCGACAAGCGGCTCATCGAGCTGATCCGCATCCGGGCCTCGCAGATCAACGGTTGCGCGTACTGCCTGCGTCTCCATGTCGCCGACGCAATCGCGCTCGGCGAGACCACGGAACGTCTCGCCATCCTGTCCGCCTGGCGCGACAGCGAGTACTTCAGCCCGGTGGAGCAGGCCGCACTCGCGATCACCGAGGACGTCACCCTCATCGCGGACGTCCAACACCGGCGGCGCCTGCCGGACGACGACCTGTCGACGCTCACGAACGGTCAGATCGCCGCGGTCCGGTGGCTGGCGATCGTGATCAACGCCTTCAACCGCGTCTCGATCACGAGCCACTACCCGGTGCACCCGGAGCAGGCGGACTGACGGCGGTCAGTCCTTCCGGCGCTTCGCGCCACGGAACCACGCTGCGACGCGGGTGCGCAGTCCGTCGGAGTACTCGTTCGAGAGGTCGAGGGTCTCCTTGCCGAGATCGCCGCCGTTCCTGATGGACTCGAGCGCACGCAGCGCCCGGGCCTCCTGCTCGGCGGCTCGCTTCCTGCGGTCCTCATCACCCATGCGCCCAGCCTAGACGCGGTCGACGGTGACGCCCCCGTTCAGACCGTCACGTGGTGACGGCCGATCGGCAGCATGAGCGGCTTGCCCGAGGTCGGGTCGGTGATGACCTGGTTCTGCAGTCCGAACACCGCGCGCACCGTCGACTCCGTCAGCACCTCGTGGGGTGTCCCCGCCGCATGGAGGCGCCCACCGGCAAGGGCGACGAGGTGGTCGGCGTAACGTGCGGCGAGGTTCAGGTCGTGCAGCACCATGACGATGGTCGTCCCGCGGGAACGGTTGAGGTCGGTGAGGAGGTCGAGCACCTCCACCTGATGGCTCACGTCGAGGAAGGTGGTCGGTTCGTCGAGGAGGAGCAGGTCGGTCTGCTGCGCGAGCGCCATCGCGATCCACACGCGCTGACGTTGTCCGCCGGACAGCTCGTCGACGTGCCGGTCCGCGAGCTCGCTCGTCTCGGTGGCGTCGAGCGCCGCAGCGACCGCGACGTCGTCCTCGGTGCTCCAACGAGAGAGGAAGCCCTGGTGCGGGTGTCTGCCTCGCCCGACGAGGTCGGCGACCGTGATCCCCTCCGGTGCGATGGGCGACTGGGGGAGCAGGCCGAGCGTGCGTGCCAGCTGCTTCGCCGGCAAACGGTGCACGTCCTTACCGTCGAGGACGACGCGGCCGCTCCGAGGCGTCAGTAGGCGGGACATCGAACGCAGCAGCGTCGACTTGCCACAGGCGTTCGCGCCGACGATCGCCGTCACCCGGCCGGGCGGAACGAGGAGGTCGAGTCCGTCGATGACGGTCCGGTCGCCGTAGCCGAGTGCGAGTCGCTCGACGAGGAGCTGGTGTTCCGTGGTCACAGGGTGCCTCCGGGATGGTGGGGTGGCGTGCCGGTCACAGCGAGCCACCGGCGCGGTTGGTGCGGATGATGAGCCAGATCAGGAACGGTGCCCCGAGCACCCCGGTCACGACGCCGACGGGGTAGCGCGCGCCGAGGAGGTACTGCCCGGTGAGATCGGCAACGAGGACGAGGAGGGCGCCCACGAGCGCGGCGGGCATGAGCATCGACCCGCCGCGTCCGACGATCCGCGAGGCGATGGGGCCGGAGAGGAACGCGACGAACGCGATGGGGCCCGACGCCGCTGTCGCGAACGCGATGAGGCCGACTGCCGCGACGATCACGATCAGGCGGGTCCGGTCGACGCGGACGCCGAGTGCGGCGGCGGTGTCGTCGCCGAGTCGGGTCGCGGCGAGGTTCCTGGACTGGGCGAGGAGGACGGGGCCGAGCACGAGCAGCGCGACGACGACCGGACCGACCTGCGACCAGCTCGTCCCGTTGAGACTGCCGGTCAGCCACCGGGTCGCCTCCTGCAGGTCCCACTGGGCTGCCCGCGACAGGATGTACGTCGTCACACTGTCGAGCATGGCGGCGACACCGATGCCGATCAGGATGAGTCGGGTTCCGGCGACGCCGCCGCGGTAGGCGAGGACGTACACGAGGACCGCGACGGCGAGGCCGACGACGATGGCGAAGACCGACACCTCGGTCGCGCCGAGGGAGAGGGTGACGATCGCGAATGCGGCGGCCGCGCTCGACCCGGCGCTGATGCCGATGATGTCCGGACTCGCGAGGGGGTTCCGCAGCATCGTCTGGAAGGTGACGCCGGCCAGACCGAACGAAGCCCCGGCGATGACCGCGAGGACCGCCCGGGGGAGCCGCAACCGTCCGACGGTGAAGGAGGCGCCCGGCACGTCCTGACCGAGGACGACACGCACGACGTCGCTCGGCGGATAGAAGGTGTTGCCCACCATCAGGGAGATCAGGAAGACCGCGACGATGAGTGCGGCGAGGGTGGTCATGACGGCGACCCGGCGACGGCGGCGCCCCCGGCGTCCACCGACAACGCGGTCGAGGGTCGAGGGCGTCCGTCCACCGAGGCCGGGCGCCGCGACGGGTTGGCGCTCGGTCACAAGGCGCTCACCTTCTGCCGACGGACGATCGCGATGAAGATCGGAGCGCCGATCAACGCGGTGATGATGCCCACGTCGATCTCCGCGGGGCGGGCGACGATGCGGCCGAGGACGTCGGCGACGGTGAGGAGGATCGCCCCGACGACGGCTGAGAAGGGGAGGAGCCACCGGTGGTCGATGCCGACGATGAGCCGACAGGCATGCGGCACGACGAGCCCGACGAAGCCGATGGGACCGGTGACCGCGGTCGCCGCCCCGCAGAGCACCACCGAACCGAGGGCCGCCGCACCGCGTGCGATGGCGACGCGTTCACCGAGGCCGGCGGCGAGCTCGTCGCCGAGCGCGAGGGAGTTGAGACCGCGTGCGGACAGCAGGCAGACGAGGAACCCGACGACCAGGAACGGCAGCACCTGCTCGAGTTGGACGACGGTGGCACCACCGACGCCACCGATCTGCCAGGACCGCACACTGCTCGCGATGTCGCCGCGGGGCAGCACGACGGCAGTGATGACGGAGGCGAGCGCGGCGGACGTCGCGGCGCCCGCGAGGGCGAGCTTGAGCGGTGTCGCGCCACCTCGGCCGAGCGAGCCGACCGTGTACACGAAGACCGCCGTGGCTCCGGCCCCGATGATGGCGACCCAGATGGTGGTGCTCGCTGCGGCGAGTCCGAAGTAGGCGAGCCCGGTCACGACGGCGAGGGAAGCGCCGAGGTTGATGCCGAGGATGCCGGGGTCGGCCAACGGGTTCCGGGTGACGCCCTGCATGACGGCTCCCGAGACGCCGAGGGCGGCACCGGCGAGGACGGCGAGGAGCGTCCTCGGGATGCGCTTGGCCACCGCGGCCTGATCGAACCCGTCCACGCCGCCCGAGAAGGCGCCGAGCACGGCGGACCACTCCACGTCACGCGATCCGACGGTGACGGAGAGGACCATCGCGGCGAGGAGGACGAGGGCCGCGACGAGGAGCCAGAGCCCACGAACCCGCCTCGGGCGTCGCACGACGGCGACACCCGAGGCGGGTGGGGTGGCGGTACCGGTGATCACGCCGCCTGGTCAGCCGCCTGCGCGAGCAGCTTCAGGTAGTCGTCGAGGATCCAGGAGATCGAGAGCGGCGTCGGGTTGGCGGCGGTTCCGAGGGGGCTGGTGCCGGGGAGGGCGACGATGGCGCCGTTCGCGACGGCGGGCATCTGCGACAGCAGCGGGTCGGCCTCGAGCGCCGCGATGAGCTCGTCGCCGCCGTACGTCACGATGATGTCGACATCGCTGAACGCGTCGGCCTGTTCGGCGCTCTGCGTCAGGGAGAACAACTCGGTCTCGGCGGAGGCCGTCGCGACGCTCTCGGGGAACGCGAGGCCCAGGTCCTCGAAGAACGCGGTGCGGGTGTCGTGGGTCGTGTAGTAGCTGACCTCGCTGAGATCACTGGTGTCGACGTGGGTGAGGAACATCGCGGTCTTGCCCTCGAGCTGCGGGTACGCCGCCGCCGCGTCGCTGATCTCGTCCTCGAGCTGCGTCACGAGTGCTTCGCCCTCGTCGGCCATGCCCATCGCCTCGCTGTTGAAGAGGATGGTGTCGCGCCAGGACGTGCCCCAGGCGGTCTCCGGGTAGGCCACGACGGGGGCGATCTCGGTGAGGGTGTCGTAGTCCTCCTGCGTGAGCCCCGAGTAGGCGGCGAGGATGACGTCGGGGTTCGTGTCGGCGACGGCCTCGAAGTCGATCCCGTCGGTCTCGTCGAAGAGCACCGGGGTCTCGGCGTCGAGCGCTTCGAGTTTCTCCTCGACCCAGGGGAGCATGCCATCGCCGTCGTCGTCACCGAAGTTCGCAGCGGCCATTCCGACGGGCACGATGCCGAGGGCCAGTGGAACCTCGTGGTTCGCCCAGTTCACGGTGGCGACGCGCTCCGGCTTGGCGTCGATCGTCGTGGTGCCGAGGGCGTGCTCGATCGTGATCGGCGTGAAGCCGTCGCCACTGCCGGTGCCTCCTTCGGCCGATGACGACGAGCAGGCCGCGAGGCCGATGGTGAGGAACGCCGCCGCGGAGAGGGCGACGAGACGTGATGCGCGCTGCATGGGGTCCTTTCGGGTGCTGCTGGCTGACACCTGCGTGCGGGCACGACGAACGACGGCGTCGGAGGACGTCGTCGAGGGGTCGGGCATGGCGGCCGTGAACGGCCGGCGTCACACGCGAGGAGGGGATGATGAAGGATTGCCTAACCAAAGTTAGCTGGCATCCCACCCTGACGCAATCGAGCGGATCCGACGTGTTCCTTCGCGAATCGGACAACCGATCGCGGGTGCATCGATCCGTCCTCAGCGGTTCCGGAATCGCCCGGGGCTCATGCCGGTGACGCGGCGGAACGCGGTCCCGAACGCCGTCGACGAGCGGTACCCGACGGCGGTCGAGACCTCGTCGATGCTGTCACCCGCCGTCAGTCGGGTGATCGCGTGCTGAGCTCGCGCGGCGGCGACCCACCGGGTGAACCCCAACCCGGTCTCGGATTCGAAGGCGCGCGTCACCGTCCGCGTGCTCACGCCCAGCCGGGTGGCCCATTCGGCGAGCGAGGTCGTGTCGGACGGGTTCGTGCGCATCCGCTCGGCGATGGGTGTCAGGAGCGCCGACCGGGGGAGTCGGAGGAGCAGTTCGTGCTCGGCCGGCTCCAGCACGTCCACGATGGCCGCCTCGGTGGTGGCACGCGCGCGGTCCTCGAGCTCGGCGTCGCCGAGCCGGTCGAGCAGGAGGCGCAGCAAGGGCGTCACTTCCACCGCGGTCGGCTGCTCGGAGATCGTGGGGACGCGGTCGACGCTGAACATCGCGGCCCGCTGCCAAGTGCCGGCCGGGGTCCATCCGGTGTGGCGGACACCGGCCGGGATCCAGAGACCGTGGTGCGGGGTTACGGTCCAGACGCGCTCGCCGACGGTCGCGGTGGATGCGCCGCGATCGTTCCACAGGAGCTCGTGCGTGGGGTGGGAGTGCTCGTCCCAGTGTGTGTCCCGCGCGATCCGCTCGGTGTTGCCGCGGATGACGAACGGCACGGGGATCGCGCCGGCCTCGTAGAGGGGGAGTCTGCGACGCGCCGGTGCCGTGTCCGTCGCGTCGAGGGACTGCTCCCACGGGTCGGCGGCGGCGGGGACTGGCACCGCTCCAGCGTACGGGGGTCCACGCCGGACCGTCCCGCTTCAGCGCTGCTTCAGCTTGTCCGCGCCAGACTGGGACGCGCCGCTCGACCGTCGACCGGCACGGAGCCTGGAGGTCGCACCGGATGCGGATACTCGTCGTGGACGATGAGGTGCGACTCGCCGACGGCGTTCGGAGGGGACTCGAGGCGGAGGGCTTCGCCGTGGACGTCGCGGCGAACGGCGTCGACGGACTCTGGATGGCCGGAGAACACCGCTACGACGCGATCATCCTCGACATCATGATGCCGGGCCTCAGCGGCTACCGCGTCTGTCAGCAGCTCCGCGACGCGGGCGACTGGACCCCGATCCTCATGCTCACGGCGAAGGACGGCGACTGGGACCAGGTCGAAGCCCTCGACACCGGTGCCGACGACTTCCTGAGCAAACCCTTCTCCTTCGCGGTGCTCGTCGCGCGGATCCGCTCACTCGTCCGACGTGGATCGCGGGAGCGGCCGGCGGTGCTCGAGGTCGGCGAACTGCGGCTCGACCCGGCGTCGAAGCAGGTCCACCGGGGCGACGTCCCGATCGACTTGACCTCGCGCGAGTTCGCGGTCCTCGAGTTCCTCATGCGACGCGGCGGCGAGGTGGTGTCGAAGCGCGAGGTGCTGCAGAACGTGTGGGACGACGACTTCGAGGGCGATCCCAACATCGTCGAGGTCTACGTCGGGCATCTCCGCAACAAGGTGGACCGCCCCTTCGAGCGGGCTTCGATCGAGACGGTGCGTGGGTTCGGATACCGGTTGGCGGGCGGACGTGGCTGACGGCGGGCCGCACGGAACGGTCGCGCCCCGACAGCGGCTGTGGCGTTCGGTCCGAGCCCGCGCGGCACTGGGATCGGTGCTCGCGGTCGGACTGTTCCTCGGGGTCGGCTCCGTGGCGTTCGTCAGCCTCTTCTCCGCGGCGCTCCGTTCCGGCGTCGAACAGAGCGCCTCGGCCGAGGCGGAGAGCGTCTCGGCGCAGCTGGTCGCGGCGGACGCGACGACGCTGCCCGAGGACGACGGTCGACTCCTGGTCCTGGTCGAGGACGGCCGTGTCGTGGACCGGACGGACGACGAGATCGAGCTCCCGACGCCGATCCCGGACAGTGACGTGTTCGTCTCGGTCGTCGACGACGAGCCGGTCTTGTTCGCCAGCGAGGACGTCGACGTCGACGGCCGTGACCTGGTCGTCCTCGCGGGCCGCTCCCTCGAGGAGACCGACGACGCCGTCGGACTCGTGTCGATGCTCCTGCTGATCGCTGTCCCCGTGCTCGTCGCCCTCGTCGGCGGCCTGACCTGGCTGCTCGTCGGGCGTGCGCTGGCGCCGGTGGAGCGGATCCGCCGCGAGGTCTCGGAACTGGGGGCCGGTGAACTGGATCGACGGATCGCGGTCCCCGCCACGGGCGACGAGATCGGTCGCCTGGCCGGGACGATGAACGGCATGCTCGAGCGGCTCGAGGACGCCCAGACGGCGCAGCGGCGGTTCGTGTCGGACGCCTCGCACGAGCTCCGCTCACCGCTCGCGGTGATCAGGCAGTACGCCGAGGTGGCGGCGCTCCACCCGGACCGGGTCGACCCGGCCGAGCTGTCCTCGACGGTCCTCGAGGAGGGCGCCAGGATGCAGGGGCTCGTCGAGTCGCTCCTGCTGCTCGCGAAGCTCGACGAAGGGGCGACGGGCAACGCGCGGCGCACGGTCGACGTCGACGACCTCCTGTTGACGGAGGCTGCACGTCTCCGATCCGCCGGTGGACTGCGCGTCGAGTCCGCGGCCGTCGCGGCGGCGAGGGTCGACGGCGACGAGGTGCTCCTCGCCCGCGTGGCGCGGAACCTCGTCGACAACGCCGTCCGGCACGCACGCTCCGTGGTCCGAGTGGGATCCGCCACCGACGGTCGGATCGTCAGGATCTCCGTGGAGGACGACGGCCCCGGTGTGCCGGTCGAGTCCCGCGCACACGTGTTCGAACGGTTCGTCCGCCTCGACGAGAGTCGTTCGCGCGACGCCGGGGGTTCGGGCCTGGGCCTGGCGATCGTGGCCGACGTCCTGCGGCTGCATGGTGGGTCGATCGAACTCGTCGACAGCCCGCTCGGCGGGGCGGCGTTCATCGTCACGCTCCCGGCGTCGTCCGCTTCCTGAACGCGGCTTCAGCTCGCTTCAGGTCCGCTTCAGCGCTCCTCGGACAGTCTGGAGCACATGAACGAGAACACCGCCTCCCAGCCCATTGATCCCACACAGCCCACCGCAGCCACCGAGCGCATCGAACCCGTCGAGCGCGTCGAGGCGACCGACCACACCGCCGTCCCTGCGACCCCGGCGACCACCGGCAAGCCGGCCTTCTGGCGCCGGAAGCCCGTGTGGATCACCGCGATCGTCGTCGGGGCCCTCGCCCTCGGCGGAGCCGGCGCCGCCTACGCGGTGGACGAGTTCGGAGACACCGACGACGACCGCGCCACTGCGGCGTCGAACACCGACCGCGACGGCGGCACCGCCATCGATGACGGTGACACCACGGCTGCCACCGATGACCGTGATGTCCGTGACGCCGACGACGTGCCGCTCACCGACACCGAGTTCGACGCGGCCTCGAAGGCAGCGCTCGCCGAAGCGAAGGGCGGCACCGTGACCGATGTGGACCGCAGCGACGACCCGGGCGAGGCGTTCGAGGTCGACGTCCTCCTCGAGAACGGCGACGAGCTCGAGGTCGCGCTCGACGCGGACTACGCCGTGGTCACGAGTGTGCTCGACCCGCGCGACTGACGGACGCACCCCGCCGGGTGCGGAACGACGAGGGCCGGACGGAATCCTGGGATTCCGTCCGGCCCTCGTCGTGTGCGTGCGAGCTAGGAACGCGGCTTGCGGTCGTACGAGCCGCCACTCGTGCCACCCTCGTCGTCGCGTCGGCGGGCGGGGCCGCCACGGTCGGGACGGAGCTCGATGAGCTTGCCGCTGATGCGGGTGTTCTCGAGACGGTCGAAGACGTCGTTGCCGAGGCTCGCGGGGAGTTCGACGATCGAGAAGTCTGGCTTGATCTGGATCGCGCCGAAGTCCTCGCGCTTCAGACCGCCCTCGTTCGCGAGCGCGCCCACGATCTGACGCGGGTCGACCTTCTGGCGACGGCCCACCGCGATGCGGTACGGAGCCATCGGTCCGCTGGACGGACGGCTGCGACGCTCGGGACGGTCGCCCTGATCGCCGCGGTCGCCGCGGTCGAAGCGTGAGCCGCGGTCGCCGGAGTCACGACGGTCGCGACCGGCGCGGTCGTTGCCACGGTTGGTGTTGTCGAACTCCTCGCGGCGGCGGCGCTCGTCCTCGGCCGAGAGGAGCAGCGGCGTCTCGCCCTGGGAGACGACGGCCAGGGCCGCGGCGACGTCGGCCTCCGGGACGTCGTGGTGGGAGACGTAGTGGCCGATGATCTCGCGGAAGCGCTCGATGCGGTCGGTCTGGCCGAGTGCTTCGGTGATCGCGTCGTCGAAGCGGGTGAGGCGCGTGGCGTTGACGTCGTCGACGCTCGGCAGCTGCATCTGCGTGAGCGGCTGGCGGGTGGCCCGCTCGATGGCCTTCAGGAGGTGGCGCTCGCGCGGCGTGACGAAGCTGATCGCGTCACCAGTGCGTCCGGCGCGGCCAGTGCGGCCGATGCGGTGCACGTAGGACTCGGTGTCGACGGGGATGTCGTAGTTGACGACGTGGCTGATGCGCTCGACGTCGAGACCGCGCGCGGCGACATCGGTCGCGACGAGGATGTCGAGCTTGCCGGCCTTCAGCTGGTTGACGGTCCGCTCGCGCTGCACCTGGGCGACGTCGCCGTTGATGGCGGCCGCCGAGTAGCCGCGCGCCCGGAGCTTCTCCGCGAGCGTCTCGGTCTCGTTCTTCGTGCGCGTGAAGATGATCATCGCGCTGAAGTTCTCGGTCTCGAGGATGCGGGTCAGCGCGTCCACCTTCTGCGGGTAGGAGACCGTCAGGTAGCGCTGCGTGATGCTGGCCGAGGTCGTGGTCTTCGTCTTGACCGTGATCTCTTCCGGGTTGTTCAGGTACTTCGCGGAGATGCGACGGATGGACGACGGCATCGTCGCGGAGAACAGCGCGACCTGCTTGTCCTTCGGGGTGTCGGCCAGGATCGTCTCGACGTCCTCGGCGAAGCCCATCTTCAGCATCTCGTCGGCCTCGTCGAGCACGAGGTACTTGAGCTCCGTGAGGTCGAGGGTGCCCTTCTCGAGGTGGTCCATGATGCGACCCGGCGTGCCGACGACGATGTGGACGCCGCGACGGAGGGCCGACAGCTGGACGCCGTAGCCCTGGCCGCCGTAGACGGGCAGGACGTGGACGCCGCGCAGGTGCGTGGCGTACTTCTCGAACGCCTCGCAGACCTGGAGGGCGAGCTCACGGGTTGGTGCGAGGACGAGCGCCTGCGGCGTCTTCTGCGTGATGTCGAGGCGGGACAGGATCGGCAGGGCGAACGCCGCGGTCTTGCCGGTGCCCGTCTGTGCGAGGCCGACGACGTCGCGTCCCTCGAGCAGCAGCGGGATGGTGGCCGCCTGGATGGCGGACGGGGTCTCGTAGCCGACGTCCTTGAGCACCTTGAGCACCGCGTCGTCGAGGCCGAGGTCGGAGAAGGTCTGCGTAGCGCCGGCGGGTTCCGCCTCGGGCTGCGTCGTGGAATCAGAAGACGTCATACTCCTAACGGTAGTCGCAACGCAAGCGTTTGCAGGACATGGTCTGGAGCCGACCCGTCCGCGTCGTCGCCCGAGGCGCCCACCTCACCGTCCTAGAGGCTGCCCCAGCGCGCCCGGGCACCGCAGAAGAGTCCGTAGGCGATGAGCCCGACGCCGACCACGAGCAGGATGACGACGCCGAACGGGAGCGCGGCCAATGCCGAGATGGCGCCGTCCATGCCGGAGGCCTTCTCGGGGTCCTGGGTCGCAGCGGCGACGATGAACAGGATCCCGACCGTGACGAGCGCGACGCCCTTCGCGATCCACCCGACGACGCCGAGGACGACGACGGCGCGCTTCGTCGTGCCGGTGGGCGGGTGGACGTCCTCGAGGAACTTGCGGGTCGCGCCCTTGAAGACGAAGAAGCCGCCGATGCCGATGACCACGAGGCCGACGACGATGACGACGAACACCCCACCGGGGGAGGATAGGAGGGTCGCCGTGAGGCCTTGGCTGGACTGCGAGGAGTCCTGGCTGCCGCCGAGGGCGAAGGTCAGCGCGGTCGATCCGACGGCGAGGTAGGCGATCGCGCGTCCGGCGGTCGAGATCCGCTTGCTCCACCGCTTGCGGGTGTCGGATTCGCGCACGAGGAAGGCGGAGATCGCCGTCCAGAGACCGAGGGCGAACAATCCGACGGCGACGACCCAGATGATCACGATCCCGCCGGGCGTGCCTGCAAGCGTCTTGAGCGCACCCGATTGGTCCGCGTCACCGCCGCCGCCGGATCCACCGCCCGCGCCGGACAGGGCGATGGAGATCGCGATCCCGCCGATGAGGACGTGGAGCAATCCGTTGACGGCGTGGCCGGTGCGGGCGAGGGTGCGGAGGGTCGTGCTGTTCTGTGCGGTTCCAGCGGCTTGGTCTGCGGCGGCGCGTGCGTTCTCAGGCATCAGACCACGGTAGCGGCCGGGTTCCGGACCGGAAGGGGGGTTGCGCGCCGCACCGGGGGACCGGCGTCGTCGATCGAGCACCGATCCGAGCGGTACCTCGTTTCCGAATGACACGCATGCCCGTGAACTCCTCGCGTCCTGCCCCGCCGGACGACCCCTCTGTGATCACCGCCGACGCGACCGCGCTCGGCCTGCGACGCGTCACGGTGGACACCGACATCGGACCGGTCACCGTCCGGGCGGGTCGCGAAGCGGGCGGACCGGCCACGATCCTGCTGCACGGCGCCGCCGGTTCCTGGACCACCTGGTCACCACTCCTCCGAGCCGACGACGAGCGGGGCGCGGTCGTCGACGACGTCATCGCCGTGGACCTCCCGGGGTGGGGTGATTCGGCTCTTCCCACCGCCGACGCGGTGACGGTCGGAGACCTCTCCGCAGCCGTCGCGACCGTCGCCCGCTCGCTCGGCTACCGGTCCTGGCGCGTCGTCGGGCACTCGCTCGGCGGGTTCGTCGCGCTCGACCTCGCCGTCCGCGAGCCCGAGGCGACGATCCGGGTCGACCTCGTCTCGCCGACGGGGATCGGAGTCGTCGAGGCGATCCGCCAGCCGGTCGGTGGCGGCGCCCGGCTCCCGTGGTTCGCGGGCATGCTCCTCGCGATGCGCATGCTGCAGGCGCTCGGCGAACACGGACCCGGGCTCGTCCGCGCGCTGAACCGGATCGGCCTGCTCGCACCGCTCATGTCGCCCCTGTTCGGACGACGCCGGGACCTCGACCGGTCGGTCGTCGATGCGCTCGCAGCCGACGTCCGGCCGGCGTCGTTCCTCCTGGCGGCCCGAGCGGCCGCCGCCTACGACCTGCACGTCTGGCGCGGCGTGCGGTGTCCTGTCCGCGGCATGATGGGCGACCGCGACGTCTTCATCGGGCCCGACGACACAGCCGTCCTCACCGCCCTCGTCCCGGACCTCCGGCTGCGCACACTGCCGGCGACCGGGCACTTCGCGGCGGTGGAACACCCGGAGGCCGTCCTGGAGCTCATCACCTCGGAGTGATCCGCGTGGCCTCACGGGTGCAGCGACGTCGGCATCCGCTATCCTGGTCCTCTGCCCGACTTCGTGGTTGGGGTGGTTGATCGTCCGCACCGTGCTGCACTCGCGCCGTGTGCCGAGCATCGATCTGGGGCTGGAAACCCCCAGCACCCCCACCCCTCGCACGGAGGTCCTCCTTGTCTGCATCCGCAGCCACCGCATCGCATCCCACCGAAGCAAAGTCCGGTTCCCCGGCCCGCCGCTGGTGGGTCCTCGTCGTCCTCGCGATGACGCAGCTCATCGTCGTCCTCGACGGCACGATCGTGAACATCGCCCTTCCAGCAGCCCAGCAGGAGCTCGAGCTGTCCGACACGCAGCGTCAGTGGGTCGTCACGGCCTACGCGCTCGCGTTCGGCGCCCTGCTGCTGCTCGGTGGCCGCATCGCCGACTACTGGGGTCGGAAGCGCACCTACCTGGTCGGCATGGTCGGCTTCGGCGCCGCGTCGGCCTTCGGCGGGTTCGCCCAGAGCGGGACCGAGCTCATCGTCGCTCGCGGTCTGCAGGGCGTCTTCGCAGCGCTCATGGCACCTGCCGCACTCGCGCTCCTCACCGTCACCTTCTCCCACGGACGCGACCGCAACACGGCCTTCGCCGTCTTCGGCACCGTCGCCGGTGCGGGAGCGGCCGTCGGCCTCATCCTCGGCGGCGTGCTCACCGAGTTCGTCGACTGGCGCTGGTGCCTCCTCGTCAACGTGCCGTTCGTGATCGTCGGGCTCATCGCCGGCCTCATCCTCGTGACCGAGAGCAAGGCCGAGGGCGACAACCGCTACGACTGGCTCGGCGCGATCACCGTCATCCTGGGCCTCGGTTCCCTCGTCTACGGCTTCACGCTGGCCGAGGGCGGCTGGGGGAGCGCCGACACCATCGGCTTCCTCGCGCTCGGTGCGGGACTCCTCTCCCTCTTCGTCTTCATCGAGATGCGTGTCGCGCAGCCCCTGCTCCCGCTGCGCATCGTGGCGGACCGGGTCCGCGGCGGTGCCTTCCTCATGCAGATGATCGTTGGCAGCGTCATGATCGGGGCCCTGCTCTACCTGACGTTCCACCTGCAGATCGTGCTCGGCTTCCCGCCGCTCGAGGCCGGCGTCGCGACCCTCCCGATGACCGTCGCGATCATGATCGTCGCCCCGATCGCCACGAAGCTCCTGCCGGCCATCGGCCCGCGCCCGCTGCTCATCATCGGTCCGCTCATCGCGGCGGCCGCTCTCGTGTACCTCAGCCGCATCACGGCCGACGGCGACTACTTCGTCCAGGTGCTGCCGGCGCTCCTCGTGCTGGGGATCGGCATGGCGATGATCTTCGTCCCGATGCAGAACCTCGCGCTGACGGGCGTCGCACCGCACGACGCCGGTGCGGCCTCCGCCACGGCGAACGCCTCCATGCAGATCGGTGGGTCGATCGGCCTGTCGGTCTTCACCACGGTCTACGCGAGTGTCACCGACCAGGCGACGGTCACCGATCAGGCGTCACAGCTCGTGGCGTTCACCCAGGGCTACTCGGCGGCGTTCATCGCGGCTGCGGTCGGCCTCGTGATCGCGAGCGTCATCGCCATCGTCTGCATCCGCGGTCGCAAGGAGGACCTCCTGCCCTCGGGCGACCAGCAGGCCGTCCACCTGGGCTGAGTCGGCCGTGCGGCGACCCGCCTAGGCGCGGGGAGCGTACGTCGAGAGCACGTTGCCGGAGCTCGTCCGCACCGAGTGGACGAGCTCCAGGCGTGTCACCGGGTCGCTCGGTTCGAACAGATGACGCCCGGCACCGGCGACGACGGGGTGGATCATGAGGGTGAGCCGGTCGAGCAGACCGGCGAAGAGGAGCTGCCGCACGACGGAGATGCTCGCCTGCACCGCGATGCGCCCGCCGTCCTGCCGCTTGAGCTCCTCGACGAAGGACTCGAGCGTGCCGGGGATGAGCGTCGCGTTCTCCCAGGACAACGGGCCCGCCAGGGTGCGTGATGCGACGTGCTTCCGCACGGGGTTGATGAAGGAGCCGAACGGGTCGTCGTCGCCGACCGTCGGCCAGAACCCGCTCCACTGCTCGTAGCTCACGCGTCCGAGCAGGACGTCGTCGATCGGCGCGATCGCCTCGGTCATCATGGCGCCCATGTCGGCGTCGAAGTGGTCGAACTGCCACTGATCGGGCGACTCGACGACGCCGTCGACGGATTGGAAGAGGGAGGCGTGGACCTCGCGCATGGTGGCTCCTCGGCAGGGTGGTGACGGCGAGTTCGATGGACAGCTCCCGTTCTACTCCGCTGCGGCGACGAGCACCACCCTCGTGACCACGCCGGGCGGGGCGCGTACGGTGTCCGACATGGCCAGCACCGCGATCGTCCTCACCGTCCCCGGACCGCACGGCGACCGCGAGGTGCGTCTCTCCAGTCCCGACCGCGTGCTCTGGGAGGAGTCCGGTGTCACGAAGCGGGAGCTCGCGGAATACCTCATCGAGGTCGCGCCGGCCTTCCTCGCCGCCAACGGCGACCGCCCGGTGTCCCTCCAGCGGTTCCCGGGCGGTGTGGACGGTGAATGGTTCTTCTCGAAGAACCCGCCGAAAGGAGCACCCGAGTACGTTCGGGCGGTCGACGTCGTGTATCCGAGTGGCCGGCGGCATCCGCAACTCGTCCTCGACGAGGCCGCTGCGGTCGTCTGGGCCGCGCAGATGAACACGGTCGTGTTCCATCCGTGGCCGTCACGGGCATCGGACACCGACCATCCCGACGAACTGCGGATCGACCTCGACCCGCAGCCGGGGACCGACTTCGCCGACGCCGTGCGCGTTGCGGGCTCGCTGCGGGAGCTGCTGACGGAGGTCGGACTGACCGGGTTCGTGAAGACCTCCGGCAACCGAGGTGTCCACGTGTTCGCGCCCATCGTGCCGGAGCACGAGTTCCTCGACGTCAGGCACGCCGTGATCGCGGCGGCTCGGGAACTGGAGCGACGGGATCCCGACCGCGTCACGACCTCGTGGTGGAAGGAGGAGCGCGGTGAACGCATCTTCGTCGACTACAACCAGGCGAACCGCGACCGGACGATGGCCGGCGCCTACAGCCCCCGTGCGCTGGCCTCGGCGACCGTCTCATGTCCGGTGACCTGGGACGAACTCCCCGAGATCGACCCGGGCGCCTTCACCGTGCGGACCGTCCCGGAGCGACTCCGGACGACCGGAGACCCGTGGGCCGGCATGCACGACACCGCCGGGCGCATCGACGTCCTCCTGCAGTGGTGGGAGCGGGACCTCGAGCAAGGACTGGGGGAGCTCCCGTTCCCTCCCGACTTCCCGAAGATGCCGGGCGAGCCGCCGCGGGTACAGCCGAGTCGCGCCAGACACTCCGAGGACTGAGCCCACCCGGACACACGAACGCCCGGTGATCGTGGATCACCGGGCGTTCTGCTGAATCAGGGCGCTATTCGGCCTTGCCGAGGGCGAAGCGGACGCCGCCCTGCTCGTCGATCTGCGCGTCGAGGACCGCGTCGCTCAGGGCGACGGCTGCGGACTCCTCGAGGAAGACGGTCGCTCCGGCGCTCTCGATGACCTGGTCGGCCTCGTGCGGTGTCGCCGTCATGGTGACTTCGAAGTTGTTGTCCTCGGAGCTGCTGCTGATGCGCAGTCCGGCGCCGTGCGTGAGCGACGACGCGTCGTCCGGGACGACCAGTCCCGGGGTGAGTGGTGCGTTCTCGGCGAGGGTCTTGACGACTCGGCCGGCGTTCTCGGTCAGGGTAAGCATGTGTGTTCTCCGTTCCGTTCGCGAATACGAGTTCCCCACCTTGCTCGGGTTCGCGGCAGGATGCCACCCTGAGGCCGATCCTCTGCGGGAACTGCCAAGCAACTCTGCAGGGATTCACACCTCCGCGCCGCTCGTAGCACAGCTCGGGTGATCGTCCCTTGGGGGTTCGTCCGGTGGAGTGGGCTGCTAGCGTCGAACGTGCTGTCCGGCGCGTGCATCCCGCCCCACGGCACCCCCAACACCCCCAGCCCGAGGAGTCCTATGACCACCGTCGCCGCCATCATCAAGCCCACCGCCGACGCGCCTTTCGAGGTCGGCACCATCGAGCGCCGTGCGCCGCGCGCCAACGACGTCGTCATCGACGTCCACTACGCCGGCATCTGCCACAGCGACATCCACCAGGCCCGCGAGGAATGGGGCAAGGCCATCTTCCCGATGGTCCCCGGCCATGAGATCGCCGGCATCGTCACCGAGGTCGGCGACGCGGTCACCAAGCACCAGGTCGGCGACCGCGTCGGCATCGGCTGCTTCGTCGACTCCTGCCGCGAGTGCGAGAACTGCCTCGCCGGCGAGGAGCAGTTCTGCCTGAAGGGCAACGTCGCCACCTACAACGGCCGTGAGTACGACGGCGAGCCCACGTACGGCGGCTACAGCAAGCAGATCGTCGCCGACGAGAACTATGTGCTGAGCATCCCCGAGGGCATCGAGCTCGACGTCGCGGCACCCCTGCTGTGCGCCGGCATCACCACCTACTCGCCGTTGAAGCACTGGGGCGCCGGTCCCGGCAAGCAGGTCGCCATCGTCGGGATGGGTGGCCTCGGTCACATGGGCGTCAAGATCGCCCACGCCCTCGGCGCAGAGGTGACCGTGCTCAGCCAGACGACCTCGAAGGAGGAGGACGGCAAGCGCTTCGGGGCCGACCACTACTACGCGACCGGTGAAGAGGGCACCCTGAAGTCGCTCCGCGGACGCTTCGACCTCATCATCAACACGGTCTCCGCCGACCTCGACATCGACGCCTACCTGTCGACGCTCAAGCTCAACGGCTCGATGGTCTTCGTCGGACTGCCCGAGAACACGCAGCAGTTCCGGGTGTTCTCGCTCGTCGGTGGCCGCCGCTCGCTCGCCGGCTCGAACATCGGCGGCATCCGCGAGACGCAGGAGATGCTCGACTTCTGCGCCGAGCACGGCATCGGCTCGCAGATCGAGCTCATCGGTGCCGACGAGGTCGAGGGTGCCTACGACCGCGTGGTCCGCAGCGACGTCCGCTACCGCTTCGTCATCGACACGGCGACGATCGGCTGATCGCACCGATACCCTGAGAGCATGATCCGGCTCCCGTTCCGTCGTCCAGGCGGAGCGGGAGCCGTTCCTCGTGAGCCCCTCGGCCGCGAGGTCCTCGTCCTCGGCGGTGTCGCGTTCTTCGTGATGCTCGGGTTCGGTGTCGTGATCCCGGTCCTGCCCGTGTACGTGCGGAGTTTCGGCGTCGGCTACCTCGAGGTCGGGGCGGTCGTTTCGGTCTTCGCGCTCATGCGGCTCATCGCGAACCCGTTCGTGGGTGCGCTCGTCGATCGGATCGGCGAGCGGGTGGTGCTGGCCACCGGCATCGGGATCGTCGCGGTGTCGAGCGCGCTCGTCGGGCTCGCGGCGGACTATCCGCAGCTACTCCTGCTCCGCGGGGTCGGAGGTATCGGGTCGGCGATGTTCTCCGTCGCCGCGATGACACTGCTGCTGCGCACCACCCCACCGCACCGTCGTGGACGGGCGGTCGGGTTCTACCAGGGCGGGTTCCTCGTCGGCGGCATGGCCGGACCGGCCGTCGGTGGCCTGCTCGCGACCATCTCGCTCACGGCACCCTTCTTCTTCTACGCCGGGACCCTCGCGGTCGCCGGCGTCCTCGGACTCGTGATGCTGCGCGGCAGTCGGATCGCCGCGCCGGTCGAGACCGCCACGCAGGCCGAGCCGTTCCGCACCGTCCTCGCCGATCGCCGGTACCAGGCGGCGCTCCTCGCGAACTTCGCGAACGGATGGGCGTCGATGGGCGTCCGTGGCGCACTCGTGCCGGTCCTCGTGGTGGAGGCGCTCCACGAGGAGGCCGCCTGGACCGGGATCGCCTTCGCGATCGCCGCTGTCGCCCAGACGCTCGCGCTCGGTCCCGCCGGCCGCTTCGTCGACACCGTCGGGCGACGACCCGCGATGCTCGTCGCATTCCCGGTCGCGGCAGGGGCGCTGCTCGCCATGCCGTTCGTCGGTGAGCTCTGGCTGCTCGTCGTCGCCCTGTGCGTCTACGGCGTCGCGGCGGCCTTCCTCGGGACTGCTCCGGCGGCTGCCGTCGGAGACGCCGCGGGTGGTCGGGGAGGCCGGGCCGTCGCGGTCTTCCAGGCGACGTCCGATCTCGGCGCCATCGTCGGCCCGCTGGTCGCCGGCGCACTGCTCGACGCCTTCTCGTTCCCCGCGGCCTTCGGTTCCGCGGTCGTGCTCATGCTGCTCGTCCCCGTGCTCGCGGCCCGCATGCCGCGGGAGCACCGGAACCAGCCGGCGACCACCTAGCGGGACCGGAGTCGCAGACCCACCGAGGTGGTGATGCCCTCGCGCTGACCGCCGGAGTGCACGAGCTGCTCGCCGTCGACCGTCAGCTGGCTGGCGTGTTCCGCGAGTGCCGCGGCGACGATCGGGAGGCGGTGATCGAGTGGGAACCACACGGCGTCGTCGCCCAACGGTTCCAGGTCGGTGCGGTGGTGCACGAGTTCCGCGAACGGCACCCCGCTCCTCCGCGCCGCGACGATCGCGGCCTCGTGCATGCGGAGGTGGTCCGGGTGCCCGTACCCGCCACCGTGGTCGTAGCTGATCACCAGGTCCGGCGAGACGTGTCCGATGAGCGCGACGAGGTCGTCGGCGACGAAGTCGAGCGGAGCGAGTGAGAACGCGCCGGGGGAGACGTCGTCAGCGGGGCCGGCGAGTCCCTCGCGCACCCACCGCATGCCAGAGTCCACGTACCGCGTCGACGTCCCCGGCCGGGCCGCCGGACCCGTCCCCAACCAGAACTGCTCGGCCACGCCGAGCGTCCGGCAGGCGGCGGCGAGCTCCGACTCGCGGTGGGACGCGAGTGCAGCGGAGCCGGCGAGGGACCGGAGCGGGCCGTCGACGACCTCGCCGCGCTCGCCTCGCGTGGCCGTCACGAGGGCGACGCGAGCCCCCTTGTCGACGAGCTCGGCGATGAGCGCACCCGAGGCGAGCGTCTCGTCATCGGGGTGCGCGTGTGCGAACAGGACGGTGCGCCCGCTGTCGACGAGCGGGAGGAGTCCGCGGTTCACGAGACGGAGGTCGCCGGAGCGGAGGCGGCGGCCGGAGTGGTGTCGAGCAGGGTCCGGTAGACGTCGACGAGGGCGTCGCCCGAGCGCTGCCAGTCGAACCGTTCTGCCCGACGTCGCGCTGCCGAACCGAGCTGCGCGAGGCGCTCCGGGTCGCCGAGGATGGACGAGACGGCCGCACCCCAGACCTGCGGGTCACGGGAGTCGATGACGATGCCCGTCTCACCGTCGACGACGGCCTCCCGCAAGCCGCCCGAGGCCGCCACGACGGTGGGCACGCCGCTCGCCGCGGCTTCCAGTGCGACGAGACCGTACGTCTCCGAATGGGAGGGGACGAGCACGAGCGAGCTCTCGCGGAACAGCGTGGCGAGCCCGACGCGCGACTGCGGCCCGACGAATCGGACGTCGTCGGCGACGCCGAGGTCGCGGGCGAGGGCGGCGAGTTCCTCGGCGTAGCGGTCGTAGTCGACCGAGACGTCCCCGGCGATGACGAGTTCGGGGCGGAGCTCGGGCGCGACCGCGGCGATGGTCTCGATGGCGAGGTCGAAGCCCTTCAGCGGGTGCAGGCGACCGGCGACCACCGCGGTCGGACGACCTGCACGAGGACCGTCGAGCGGGTGGAACAGCGTCCCGTCGACACCGGGTGGCACGATCGACACCCGATCGGGGCGGGCTCCGAGCCGGGTGATCGCGGTGTCGGCCTCGGCCGCGCTGATCGCGACGACTGCGTCCGACTCCGCGGCGAGCCGTGCCTCGCCGGCCAGGCGCCCGGGGGACTCGGCGCGCTCGCCGTGCGAGAGCGGCGTGGTGGACTCGGCGGCGATGCTGTGGAAGCTCTGCACGTGCGGGATCCCCAGTTCCCGCGCGAGGGGGAGTGCGGCCATGCCGGAGAACCAGTGGTGGGCGTGTAGGACGTCGTATCGCGGCAGTCGGGCGAGTTCCGAGCGGAAGTCCTCGACGAACTCCTCGTGCCGACCCTTCGCGACCGGCTCGACGGGACCGGCGTCGAGGAAGCGCAGGGTCACGCCGGGGGCGAGGGAGGCGGCGGACGGCTGGTCGGCCGAAGACCGCCGGGTGATGACGTCGACCTCGTGGCCCGCTGCGCCCATCGCGACGGCCTGATGACGGACCACGACGTTCATCCCGCCGGCATCACCGGAACCCGGCTCGTCACCGGGACTGGTGTGGAGCGAGATCATCGCGATGCGGAGGGGCTGGGGTTGCGAGGGCACCAGACGAGCCTAGTAGCCGTGGGCGTCCCGGCCCCTCGTGACGGAGACACCGGAACGTGCTCGCGCATCCGACGCCGGAGCGTGAGAATGATCGCGAGACGAGCGCGACGATGCGCCCGCCCAGGCGAAAGGGACGATCATGACGACGCTCAACCCGTACCTCGGCTTCCGCGGGACAGCCCGCGAGGCGATGGAGTTCTATCAGGGGGTCTTCGGCGGCGAGCTGCTGCTCTCGACCTTCCGTGACTTCGGTGCCGAGGTCGAACCGGACGAGCTGGATCTGGTCATGCACGCCCAGCTCACGGGTGATGCTGGTGTGGTCTTCATGGCGTCGGACACCCCGAAGCACATGGACTATCGCGAGGGCAGCAACTTCTCGATGTCGCTGAGCGGGCCGGACACCGACGAGGCCCGACTCCGCGAGTACTTCGAGCGGCTCTCGGATGGCGGCACCGTCCAGCAGCCGCTGAGCGTGGCCCCCTGGGGCGACTCCTTCGGCATGGTGCAGGACCGCTTCGGGGTCGCTTGGATGGTGAACATCGCCGCGCCGGCAGCCGCGTAGCCGGGGAACCCTTCCACCTGGACAAGCCCGGCGAGGGGGAGCGGTCTGCCCGAAAGGCGCTCGGTCCCTGAGCTTGTCGAAGGGCCCACGTAGGCACTTCGACAGGCTCAGTGACCGGGAGAGGTGCACTCGCATTCACTCCGTTCGCCGAGCAACCCTCTCCGGTCCCTGAGCCTGTCGAAGGGCGCGCCAGAGACCCCGCGAAGCCGGTATCTCTCTTCCGGTCCCTGACCCTGTCGAAGGGCTCACGAGCAACCTCCTGCTCCGGTGATCCTCTCCCGGTCCCTGAGTAACCTCTTCCGGTCCCTGAGTAACCTCTTCCGGTCCCTGAGCCTGTCGAAGGGCACACGAGCAACCTCCTGCTCCGGTGATCCTCTCCCGGTCCCTGAGTAACCTCTTCCGGTCCCTGAGCCTGTCGAAGGGCACACGAGGGACTTCCACAACCGGGACCACTTACCATCTGGAATGTCAGTGGTCCATGGTGGACTTGTTCCATGACCGAGACCACGCCAGCCGCGATCCGCGCTGGCGACGAGTACGCCGCGCAGCTGGCTGAATTCTCGGACGAGTGGGCGGAGCTCCACCGGCAGCAGGCCGTCCTGGACGCGCGGAAGGCGCGCCTCCTCGCCCGCTCCGCCGCCTACGCCGACGCGTTCGCGGACGCCACGGTCCCGGCGATCTTCCCGCCGGCTGAACGTCAGGCGCTCTCACGCCGGTCAACGTGTGCGGCCCTCGCGATGGCGACCCGGATGCCGGAGCGGACGGTCCAGCTTGCGACGAACGACGCCGAACGTCTGGTGAATGACGCACCGGCTGTGCTGGCGTCCCTGGAGGCCGGCCGGATCTCGGCGCGGCATGCGCAGGTGATCACCGACCAGCTCTGTGACGTCCCGACCGCCGGACGGGCAGCGTTTCTCGACCAGGTCCTGCCAGAGGCGGAGCGCATGACCGCCGCAGGCCTCAAGAACCGAGCCCGCGTCCTGCGGGAGCGTCTCCTCCCCGAATCCATCACCGCCCGCGCCGTCCGCTCCGAGGCTGACCGCCGGGTCGAGTTCGAACCCGCAGCCGACGGCATGGCATGGGTGCACCTCTTCACCACCGCACCCATCGCGCAAGGCATCATCGAGCGGATCGAGGCGGCTGCCGCGGAATCGCGCAAGGCCGGTGACACCCGCACGTGCGCTCAGCTGCAGGCAGATGCCCTCGCGGCGCTCGCGCTCACCGGAGTGACCCCGGACGACGTCATGTCGAGCCCAGTGCTCCCGCACCCGATCGAAGTGCAGGAACACATCAAGCCCACGGTGCAGATCGCCGTCCCGGCGCTGAGCATGGCCGGTGTCAGCGACGCCCCGGCCACCCTCGACGGCTACGGCCCGATCGACCCGGAGACCGCAGCACGTATCGCGGTCAACGCGCCCAGCTTCACCCGGATCCTCATCCAACCCGAAACCGGCGCGATCCTCTCCGTCAGCCGCAACCAGTACCGGGTTCCGGCCGACCTGCAACGCGCGGTGCGCCTCCGGGACGGCACCTGTCGCGCACCCGGCGGCGGCAGGCGAGCCAGGGCCTGCGATCTCGACCATTCGGTCGCCTGGCAGGACGGCGGCGCAACAGATGTCGGCAATCTCGCCTGCCTGTGTCGACATCACCACCGGATGAAGCATCTCCCCGGATGGGACCTCGAGCATCGGCCGGGCGGGGTCCTCGACTGGACGACACCCGACGGGAAGCGGTATCGGACCGAACCGGATCCCGCACCGTTCTGACCGTTTCCGGCCCCTGGGCTGCGCCGCACTGAGCTTGTCGAAGTGTCGAAGGGTTCCTCGTGGGCACTTCGAGAAGCTCAGTGACCGGAAGAAGTTCACCGTGAACGTTTCGGTCCCTGAGCCTGTCGAAGGGTTCTTCGTGGGCACTTCGACAAGCTCAGTGACCGGGAAACGTCTGTCCGCACTGCTTCGGTCCCCGAGCCGACACCTGTCTCGGACAGCTGTCCGAGAAGTCGTGGTACACTGGTGGGAATGCCTCGCACATCAGGAGTTCCCGCCCTCGGTGTCGAGCAGTCCACCACTGAACGTCCCGCTCCGCCGTCGCGCGTCGAGCGCTTCGCTCCCGTCCTCCGGGTGACGGGCGACCCACGTGCCGAGCGCACCAGGCAGACGATCTTCGACGCCGTCGCCACCATCCTCGCCGGTCGGCCGGAACGCGTGTCCGTCGGCGACATCGTCCGGGTCGCCGGCATCAGCCGCAGCTCGTTCTACGCACACTTCTCCAGCCTCGACGACCTCACCGCGGCCTACCTGCGGGTGCAGTTCGCCGGCCTTGCCGCGTCCGGTGTCTCGGTGCGTCCCGCCGGGGAGTCGCTGGGCAGCGCTGAGCGCGCCCGCGAAGCCTACCGACGCCTCGTCGCCCAGCTCCTCGAAGACGCACCGCTCTACTCGAGCGTGCTCGAGCTCCCCGTCGCCCGCAGTGCGTTCGACGACCTCGTCGGCGAGCACGCCGACCACCTCATCGGCTCGCTGCTCGAGCGCACCGAGGTCCCGGTCGGCATCCCGGTGGGCCTGGTCTCAGCCTATGTCGCCGGTGGCACGCTCTCCCTCGTCGACGGCTGGCGCCGCGGACGCATCGACGTCTCGGACGACGAACTGGTCGAAGCCCTGGTCGCCCTGCTGCCCGCCTGGCTGCTCGACGAACGTCCCGTCGGCGCGTCACCGCCACCACCGACCCCCGAACCATCCGGCCGCTGAACCGCCGGAGCACGACGACGCCGGTGCGCGAGTACCGGTGACGACCTGAGAAGAGAAGAGGAACCATGCAGTTCATCGTTGGAGAGACCCTGGTCTACCCGCACCACGGAGCGGTCACCATCACCGAGTTGTCGAAGGTGACGATCAAGGGTGTCGAGCAGGACGTCATGACGCTTCGCGTGCACACGTCCGAGCTCACCATCAAGCTGCCGATCGCGAACGCCGACCTCGTCGGTGTGCGCGACGTCATCGACCACGACGGCGTCCAGGCCGTCTACGGCGTGCTCCGCGAGCCGTTCGTCGAGGAGCCCGGCAACTGGTCGCGTCGGTACAAGGCCAACCAGGAGAAGATGGCCAGTGGTAACGTCCACCGCGTCGGCGAGGTCGTCCGCGACCTGTGGCGTCGCGACCAGGACAGCGGCGTGTCGGCCGGCGAGAAGCGCATGCTCCAGAAGGCGCGCCAGGTGCTCGTCTCCGAACTCGCGCTCGCGCAGTCGATGACGGACGAAGAGGCGTCCGCGGGCCTCGACGAGGTGCTCGCCTCGTCGATCGCGACCCCCGAGGCCGTCGCCGCCAAGTAGGACCCATGTACACGAGGAGCGCCCCGCCGGTTCGGCGGGGCGCTCCTCGTCGTCGTGGAGGGCGCCTCAGTTCCCGGTGTTGCCACTCACGATCGCCAGCACGCCGACGACCGCGATGGCGATGATCGGACCGAACGACAGGGCGGCCTTGGTGACCGTCCAGGCACGGCTCTCGCGTTCCGGTGCCGGCAGTTCTGCGGGCGACACGTAGACCGGCGCCTGCCCACCGTCACCGGAAGCGCCGCCGCTGAGCTGCAACACCCGCGTGTCCGTCCACGCTCGTCCGTCGAAGTGGACCTGGCGTTCCTCGTCGGTCGGGTGCGGGTACCAGCCGGCGGCTTCGGCCTGCGACGGCTTGTCCCGCTGGAACCGCAGCACCCTCGAGTCGCCCCAGGTCTCGCCGTCGAAGTGGAGTTCCTTCGTCGGGTCGTCGGGGTGCGGATACCAGCCTGCGGTCGTAGCCATCCCTCAAGTATGACAGCGGGATCGGGGATGCCGAGACCGTCCGATGGGCGGCAGAATGGAGACAATCATGACGACGACACCGCGACCTCGAGCCCCACGTCCACAGATCATCCTCGAGGTGGTCCGCAGTTCCTGGGTCACACCGCACCTCGTGCGCCTCACCCTCGGCGGTCCCGGCTTCGCCGACTTCCAGCCCAAGGACGCCACCGACAGCTACGTGAAGATCTCCTTCGCCAAGCCCGAACTCGGCCTTGAGCCGCCGTACGACCTCGCGGCGCTCCGTGAGACGCTGGCGCCCGCCGACCTCCCGGTCACCCGCACCTACACGGTGCGACGCGTGGACCAGGCGGCGGGCACCATGGACATCGACTTCGTGGTGCACGGCGATGAGGGGATCGCCGGCCCGTGGGCCGCTGCCGCTCAGCCGGGAGACCGCGTCGTGCTCGCCGGCCCCGGCGGTGCCTACCGGCCCGACCCGACCGCCGACTGGCACCTCTTCGCGGGCGACGAGTCGGCGATCCCCGCGATCGCCGCCGCCCTCGAGGCACTCCCGGCGGATGCGACGGGGCTCGCGTTCCTCGAGATCGGTGGGCGGGACGACCTCGTCGACCTCGACCACCCGGCCGGGGTGCAGCTCATCTGGGTCGGCCGTGCGGCCCGCGACGAATCGACGGCTGCGCTCCTCGCGACCGCCATCAGCGGACACCCGTGGCCCGACGGACGCGTGCAGGTCTTCGCCCACGGCGAGCGGGAGTCGATGAAGGCGTTGCGCGAGGTGTTCCTCACCCAACGAGGGCTCGACCGCTCCCAGCTGTCACTGTCCGGGTACTGGGCCTACGGACGCACGGAGGACCGCTTCCAGGCGGAGAAGCGCGAACCGATCGGGGTCGTCCTGCCGACGTCGTGACGCCCGCCCCGCCCCGGCGCCGCGCTGCGGGCGGGCGCGGGACTCAGTGCGAGGGGTCGGCCGGCTTGCTCCGCGTCCGGCGGACCCGCGACGGACGCTCGACGCGCGCGCGGATGTCCGGTGGAACGAGGTCGAGCAGCTGATCGCGCCGCAACGGGAGGTCGAGCAGGCTGAGTTTCATCCGGCCCTTGCGCGAGTGCCGGCTCGGGTCGAGACGGACGACGTTGGCTGCGTCGCGCACGAGCCGGACGGTCACGACCGCGCCACTTGCAACATCGGCGAGGACCTGGCCGTCGATCTCGACGGCGGCCTGCTTGGTCGCCGTCCCGATCGAGAACTGCAGGCGCTCCGCCGGCCCGAGGATGAAGGAGCGGTCGATGCCCGACATCGGGGCGACCGGCGTCACGACGGTGGCGGCGACGGCGGGGGAGAGCACCGGTCCGCCGGCCGCGTAGTTGTAGGCGGTCGATCCGGTCGGGGTGGCGATCACGATCGCATCGGCTTTGAAGTACCCGTAGGCGGTGCCGTCCACGGCGAGGTCGGCCATGACCACGCCGGTTCCCGGGCGCCGGGCGATGGAGACGTCGTTGAAGGCGAGGAGATGGGCGACCTGCTCGCCGGTGGTGATCGTCACCTCGAGGCCGTGGTGCGGTTCGAGGGAGAACTCGTTGTCGCTGACCCGTTGGAGCGCCTCCGCGAGTGCGGCCGGTTCGACCTCCACGAGGAAGCCGACGTTGCCGTAGTTGACGCCGAGCACCGGTGCGGACCGGCCGGCGAGCAGCCGCATCGCCCCGAGCATCGTGCCGTCGCCGCCCATCGCCACGGCGACGTCGACCGACGACGCGAAGGCGTCCTCGTCGAGCAGTTCGACGTCGTCGCCGAGCCGGTTGGCCTCGGCGCGGAGTCCGACGAGGCGCGCGCCGTGTTCGAGCTGCCATGAGCGGAGGATGCGGACGGAGTCGTCGATGTTCTTCGTCGGGTGCGTGATGAGGCCGATCGTCATCGACGGCCCGGTGGGGTGCTTCGTGCGAGTGGTGGTCACCCGTCGAGCATAGGCCGATCGCCTGACAGCGCGACCGGGACTCGAGCGCCCAGCGGGCAGCAGCGTGGCTCGCGACCGACGCGCGCCCGACCGGGTTTGGGATACTGGAGGGAGCCGGTCCGCCGTGATCCTCGCGGCGCGCCGAGCGTGGAGGAACGACATGAGCGATGTGACCGAGCACCCTGGCCGACCACGGCGGGCGGGGCGGCTGAAGCCGATCCTCATCGGAATCCTCTGTGCGGTGCTCGTCGTCGTCCTCGGGTTCGTCGTCTGGACCCAGATCGTCATGCAGGGCACCCGTCCCGCCGCACTCGCGGTGTGGGAGAACCCGGCGGTCTCCGTCACCGACGTCGGCGACGCGGTGGTCCTCGCCCCGACCGCGGACGCCGAGCGTCCGGCCTCCGGTACCGGTCTCGTCTTCATCCCCGGCGCGAAGGTCGACCCCTACGCCTACCTGTTCAAGCTGTCCGGCGTCGTCGAGGAGGCCGGCGTGACCGTGGTCATCACGAAGCCGACGCTGAACCTGGCGTTCTTCGACCAACGGCCGCTGGAGACGTTCACCGCCGCCGCCCCGGACGTCGACACCTGGTTCGTCGGTGGCCACTCACTCGGTGGGGTGCGCGCCTGCCAGCTCGCGGAGGATCCCGCGGTGACGGGTCTCGTCCTGTTCGGGAGTTACTGCGCGAACGATCTCTCCGGCTCGGCCCTCGAGGTGCTGAGCCTCGCGGGGAGCGACGACGGACTGAGTACCCCGGAGAAGGTCGCCGACGCGCGCGTCCGGTTGCCCGCTGACGCGACGATGATCGAGATCGAGGGGGCGAACCACGCGAGCTTCGGTGACTACGGGGTGCAGCCCGGCGACGGTACGGCGACGATCTCCACCGATGAGGCCCGCTCCGAGATCACGCGGGATCTGGTCGAGCTGCTCGGCTGAGCGTAGGGGTTGGCCCCGGCGGTCCGCAGGGACCCTGACGATCAGCCCTTCGGGACCGGCGGCCCGACGACGAGCAGGGCCGTGAAGACGGCGACGACCACGAGGCCGCCGACGACCACGAGCAGGATCGGGTGTCGGACGAGCCAGCGCGTCAGGCGGTCGAGCACGCGCTGGTCGCGCGGGTCGGCGCCCGCCTCGCGGCGCCACGCCCCGTCGAGTCGGCCGGTGCGGTCCGCCCAGAGGTCGAAGGGGATGGTCGCGTACGGGACGACGGCGCTCACGAGGCCCGCGAGGATCGTGCCGATGGGCCAGCGCTGGTTGATCCCGATGAGCAGGACCGTCGCGCCGTACACGAGGAACACGAAGCCGTGCAGCGCGCCACCGATGCTCACGCCGAGGTCGGTCGTCTTCGTGACGTACTTGAGGATCATCCCGATGATGAGCAGGGTCCAGGTGATCGCCTCGGCGATCGCGATCAGGCGGAAGAGGCGGCGCGGCGACACAGGGGCTCCAAGGCTCGGGGTGCAGGTCTTCCAGCTTGCCAGGGACGGCTGAGAAGGCGCTCCCAGCCGGCGTCCGGTTCTGCCACCCTGGGTGGATCGGGAATACCCGTCGCAGTGACGGGGTTCACCGATATGTATGCAAACACATACAATCGCCGTGACAGCTCGCGGCGAGCCACACGACGTTGGAGAACCCCATGACCACACCCCTCGAGTTCGGCATCGACACCTTCGGTGACGTCACGGTCGACGCCGACGGCGCGCCACTGTCCCAGGCGCAGGTCCTGCGCAACGTCGTGGAGCAGGGCGTCCACGCTGAGGCGGTCGGCCTCGACTTCATCGGCGTGGGGGAGCACCACCGCGAGGACTTCGCGGTCTCGTCACCCGAGGTCGTGCTGGCGGCGATCGCGGCCCGCACCGAGCGCATCCATCTCGGATCCGCTGTCACGGTGCTGAGCTCCGACGACCCGGTGCGCGTCTACCAGCGGTTCGCGACGCTCGACGGCATCTCCGGAGGGCGGGCCGAGGCCATCCTGGGCCGCGGATCCTTCACCGAGTCGTTCCCGCTCTTCGGGTACGAGCTGTCGCAGTACGAGGAGCTCTTCGAGGAGAAGCTCGAGCTGTTCGTCGCCCTCCTCGAGCAGGAACCGGTCACCTGGTCGGGCAAGACGCGCGCGCCGCTCCGGGAGCAGTCGGTCTACCCCCGGGTGGAGCACGGGAAGCTGAAGACGTGGGTCGGTGTCGGCGGAAGCCCCGAGTCGGTCGTGCGGACCGCTCGATACGGCCTGCCGATGATGCTGGCCGTGATCGGCGGTGGGCCGCTGCGGTTCGCCCCCTTCGTCGACCTCTACCACCGCGCACTCGCGCAGTTCCAGCTGCCGACCCAGCCCGTCGGCATGCACTCGCCTGCCCACATCGCCGAGACCGATGAGCTCGCGCAGGAGCAGCTCTGGCCGCACTACCGGGCGATGATGGACCGGATCGGCCGCGAGCGGGGCTGGAGCCCGATGACGCGCGGGCACTTCGAGCAGGAGGCCGGCCCGGAGGGTGCGCTGTTCGTCGGTTCGCCCGAGACGGTCGCACGGAAGGTCGCGACCGCGGTCGACGGCTTGGGGCTGTCCCGCGTGGATCTGAAGATCAGCAACGGTTCGCTGTCGCACGAGCACCTCATGGACAGCATCGGTCTGTACGGGTCCGCGGTCGTCCCTCGCGTCCGCGAACTGCTCGCCGAGACCTCGGCCGCCTGATCCGGCTCAGCGGATGGCCGGCGCGCGGTAGGGCATCGTCAGGGTCAGGACGGTGCCGCCGGTCTCGTCGTCGGTTGCCGGGCCGACCCTGAGGGAGCCGCCGAAGGCGCCGGCCCGTCGATCCAGCTGCAGCAGGCCGCCGGACGGTTCGGCGTCGTCGCGGAGACCGGAGCCGTTGTCGACGACGCGCAGCTCGACGGCGCCCGCCATCGTCCCTCGCCGCTCGGTGGCGGGCGACGAGACCCGGAGGTCCACGACGAGTCGGTCGGCCGCCCCGTGGGTCAGTGCGTTCGTCACGGCCTCCTCGAGCGTGCGGACGACGACCGCGCGCTCCGCGGTCGTGAAGACGTTGTCGATCGGGTCGTCGAGCAGCCGGAATTCCGGAGAGACGTCGAGACTGGTGGTGATCGACGGGGGGAGCCGTTGCAGGATCGCGCGGATGCTCGGTGCGATCCCGACCTCGAGCAGCGGCGGTGACAGGAGCCGGCTGAGTTCGCGCACGTCGCGCTCGCGCACGGTGCGGAGTTCCTCGCCGAGCGACCGCAGGGTCCTGGCCGCATCCGACCCGACGTCCGGGCCGCCCTGCTCGAGGGCCGTGGTGACGGATGCGAGCTGGGCGCTGATGAGGACGAGGTGCTGCTGCAGGGTGCCGTGCAGGCCTTCTGCGACCTCCCGCTTCACCCGCAGCTCCTCACCCTGCAGGGACTGGAGGGCGAGGTCGGCCCGGTGTCGCTGATCGGCGTGCGCGCGCTCCTCCTCGCGGGCGCGTCGCCGGGCGGCACTGAGGCTGAACCCGAACGTCGCGCAGACCGCCAGGGCGAGCGTCGTCGTTCCGGCTTCGACGAGGACCGTCTGCAGGCTCGGGTCGCGGTACACGCCCAGCAGGAGCTGGAGTCCGCTTCGCAGCAGCCCCGTCAGCATCGCCACAAGGAGGACGCCCGCGAGCACCTTGGGGCGCCACCATTCGTGGAGCGACGGGCCCCACCTCGACCACAGCAGGAGTGCGAGCACGAGGATCGCCGCGCTCAACGAGACGAGGTTCGCGGTGACCCGTTCGGCGAGCATGCCACGCGTCCCGCCCGGGGCGACCCAGGTGTAGATGTAGACGCTCTGGAACGACACGGCGAGTCCGAAGACCGCGGCCATGGCGCCGCTGGCCGTGATGAACGCCCGGCTGTCGCTCCAGCGCTCAGCGCGAGGGGTCCGGGCCTCCTGGGTCATGGCTCCATTCTGACCTGCCGTGCGCGCCACCGCCGACATCGACGTGCGGTCGGTCGGGAGCTTCCCCCTCGGTCGTTCCCCGGTCGATCCGGGATACTCGGAACATGCACCACCAGTCGCACTCCGACCCTTCGCCCGCCGAGCTGTCCACGGTCGGTGACGCGACGACGGACGCCGCGACCACCAGGCCGCTGCGTGTCGGGGTGATCGAGGATCAGCCGCTGCTCGGCGGCATGCTCGCCGAGCTGCTCGACGGGGCGCCAGGCGTGGAGTTCGTCGGGCGTGCCGGTACGGTCGCCGAGGCCCGCAGGCTGTTCCTCCCGGGAACGGTGGACGTGCTGACCATGGACATCGAGCTGCCCGACGGCAACGGGGTGAGCCTCGGCGTCTCCCTCCGCCGGGCGCAACCCGGCCTCGGTGTCGTCCTGCTGTCCGCCTACGACCTCATGGACATGCTGCTCGAGATGCCGGCGGACGTCCGCGACGGGTGGAGCTACCTGTCGAAGACCTCGTCGCTCACGCGCGAGATCCTCCTCGAGGCCATCCGGGTCTCCGCACGTGGCGAGACGATGCTCGATCCCGAACTCATCGACCGGACCCGGCCCAGGGCGGGATCGAGTCTCGAGTCGCTCACCGACCGGCAGTACGCCGTGCTGCAGCTGCTCGCGACCGGTCGTTCGAACACGGGGATCGCGACCAGGCTCGGGATCGCGGAGAAGTCCGTCCAGAACCACCTCACGGCGATCTACGCCGCACTCGGGATCGAGCACGACACCTCGAGCAACCCACGGGTCTCGGCCGTCCTCGCCCTCCTCGCCGAATCCGGCCGCTTGTCCTGACGGGACGTCCGCGGTCGATGCGCGGGCTCAGCGTCCGCGGTCCGGCGCTTCGAGGTCGTCCACCGTCCGATCGGGGCGCCACCCACGCCAGACCGGATGCCTGAACCGTCCGTCCGGTGTCCACTCGCTGAAGCGGACCTCCCCGATGAGGACGGGTTCCACCCAGTTGGCGTCGGCCGCATCGGCCGGCGGGACACCCACGAGGGCCGTCGATGCCCGGCCCAGCCGTTCGAAGCGGAGCGCGGTCGCCGCCAACTCCCGATCGCTGAAGCCGCTTCCGACCCGTCCCGCGTAGTGCAGCAACCCGTCCGAGCCCGGCACCCCGAGTAGGAGCGACCCGATCCCACCCGAGCGCCCGCCCCGACCGGGACGCCAGCCGGCCACGACGACCTCCTCCATGCGTTCGTGCTTGAACTTGACCCAGGTGCTGCTGCGCCGACCCGGGCGGTAGCGTCCGTCGAGCTCCTTCGCCATCACCCCCTCCAACCGCAACCCCCGACTCACCTCGAGCGCATCGTCGAGCGAGCCGTCGATCGTCGGTGGCACCTGGACGACGGTCCCGGATCCGATCGTCCGCTCGAGCAGTTCGCGACGCTCCCGGTAGGGCAGCTCCGTCCGATCCGTGTCGTCCAGCGCGAGCAGGTCGAACAGCAGCAGCCGGACCGGCGTCCGACGGCGCTCCCGTTCGACGTCCCGCTCCGCGGTGAGCTGCATCCGACGCTGCAGCAGCGAGAAGTCGGGACGGCCGTCAGGACCCGACGCCACGATCTCGCCGTCGAGGACGACCGCACGGCCGGCGAGCGACGCCGCGAGTTCCTCGACCACCTCCGGGTACGCCGTCGTGAGGTCCTTGCCGTTCCGGCTCGACAACCGCACCCGCCCCGTCGAGCCGTCGACGCTCGCGATCGCACGGATGCCGTCCCACTTCATCTCGAACGCCCAGGATCCGTCGTCGACCAGCTCGCCCGGTGCCGCGACACTCGCGAGCATGGGGGTGGGGATCCCCCGAGGCCGTGCGACCGGCGGAGCCGGCGGGTCACCCGGGGCGCGCATCCGGTGGATGAGCCACGACGGCGCCTCCCGTCCCGTCCCGCCCGCGGTCCGGATGAGCGCGAACCGCATCGGCCCGCCGAGCGCACCTCCCGCCCGGCCGTGCAGGGTCCCGATGACCTCGTCGTCGCGCCACTTCTCCAGCTCGTAGGTGCCCGCGTCCCAGATGGTCACCTCACCGGCCCCGTACTCGCCAGCGGGGATCGTGCCCTCGAAACTGCCGTACTCGATGGGGTGGTCCTCCGTGCGCACCGCCAGATGATTGCTCCTCGGATCCGTCGGCACCCCCTTCGGCAGGGCCCAGGACACCAGCACGCCGTCGTGCTCGAGTCGGAAGTCATGGTGGAGTTTCCTGGCCTCGTGCCGCTGGATCACGAACGAGGGCGGCGTCCCGGCAGCGGGAGGCGCCGGCGGTCCTTCCGGGACGGGCTCGGGCGTCCGCTCCGCGTCCCGCTTCCGCCGGTACTCCACGAGCCGGTCCTCGTGTTCCGACGGGCGGATCGTGATCGACGGACGCGGGTCGCCGAGCACCCGCAACGGGTCCTCACCGTCCGCCAGACGCTCGAGCACCGCAGGGAACTCCAGCTGCGCCAGCCCCGGATCGTCGAGCTCCTCCCACCGGCGGGGAGCCGCCACCGTCGGCCGCGACCGACCCCGCAGCGAGAACGGCGCGATCGTCGTCTTCGACCCGTTGTTCTGACTCCAGTCGACGAAGACCTTCCCCGTGCGTCGCTGTTTCGACATCTCGCTCACCACGAGGCCCGGCTCGTCCGCGGCCAGCGCCCGCGCGAGCTCATGCGCCACGAGCGACACCTCCGCGGAACTCTGCCGACCGTCCAACGCCGCGTACAGGTGGATCCCCTTGCTCCCACTCGTGAGCGGAACCGGATCCAACCCCATGTCCACCAACACCGCCCGCGCCAGGCCCGCGACCCCCGCGCACTCGGCGAGGGACACCCCCTCACCCGGATCGAGGTCGAGGACGAGACGGTCGGGCGGTCGGCGCTCGCCGGATCGGTCGAACCGCCACTGCGGCACGTGCAGCTCGAGCGCACCCAGCTGCGCCAGCCACGTGAGTGTCGCGAGATCGTCGACGATCGGGTACTCGTTCGTGTGATCGCTGTGCTCGATGGGGAGCCGTTGGACCCAGTCGGGAGCCGAGGCACCCAGGTCCTTCTGGAAGAACCCCGACTCCGGCGACGCAGCCGTCCCGACGCCGTGCACCCAGCGTTTCCGAGTCACCGGCCGATCGGCGAGGTGCGGGAGCAGGTGTTCGGCGACCGCGGCGTAGTAGGCGAGGACCTCGGCCTTCGTCGTGCCGGTCTCGGGGTACAGCACCTTGTCGAGATGGGTGAGTTGGATCCGGCGTCCGTCGACGTCGACCCACTGCGTCTGCCCGCCGCCACCGCTCGTCCTCGCCATGGCGATCAGCCTGCCGCCCACGGGCGTCAAGGGCTAGCCCTTGACGATGTTCCGGGTGTCTACTGGTCACCACGACAGCGCGGGCGGATCCGCCCGCGGACGGGAGCGGTCATGCGCGCGATCTGGAAGGGTGCGGTCACCTTCGGTCTGGTGAACGTCCCGGTGAAGGTGTACAGCGCCACGGAGGACCACGACCTGTCGTTGCACCAGGTCCACGACGCCGACGGCGGGCGCATCCGGTACCAGCGCAAGTGCGAGGTCTGCGGGAAGGTCGTCAGCTACGACCACATCGACAAGGCCTACCAGGACGGCGAGCAGACGGTGGTCCTCACCGCCGACGACCTGGCGTCGCTCCCCGAGGAACGCAGCCGCGAGATCGAGGTCGTCGAGTTCGTGCCGAGCGACGACCTCGACCCGATCATGTTCGACCGCAGCTACTTCCTCGAACCGGACTCGTCCTCGTCGAAGGCCTACGTCCTCCTCCGGCGGACGCTCGAGGAGACCGACCGCACGGCCATCGTGCGGTTCGCCCTCCGCCAGAAGACGCGTCTCGGTGCCCTCCGGGTGCGCGAGGACGTCATCCTCCTGCAGACGCTGCTCTGGGAGGACGAGGTCCGCGAGGTGCGGTTCCCGGCCCTCGAGGAACGCGTCCGCATCTCCGCCAAGGAACTCGAGATGTCGGAGGCGCTCGTCGAGTCCTTCTCCTCCCGCTTCCGCCCGGACGCGTTCGTCGACGAATACCAGGCACAGCTCCGGAAGCTCATCGACGCGAAACTCGAGCAGGGCGACGCACTCGACACCGCCGCCACCTTCGGCGAGCAGCCCGAACCCGACGACGACACGGGCGCCGAGCCGATCGACCTCATGGAGGTGCTGCAACGCAGCATCGAACGGCAACGTGGCACGACCAGCGCGAGGACGGCGAGTGGAGCCAAGCGATCCGGCGCCGCCAAGCCCGCCGCGACGAGCAGCTCGGCGAAGACCGGTACCGCGAAGACGGGTACCGCCAAGACGAGTGGCGCGAAGACCGCTACCGCCAAGACCGCGGCGTCGAAACCGTCGACCGCGACGAAACGCAAGAAGAGCGCCTGAGCGACGACGCCCGGGCTGAGAGGGAGCACGACATGATGGAGCACCGCGTCACCCCGTTCCTCTGGTACGACTCGCAAGCCGAGGAGGCGGCGACCTTCTACGTGTCACTGTTCCCCGACTCCCGGATCACCTCGGTGAGCCGCTACCCGGAGGGCGGACCCATGCCGGCCGGCCAGGCGATGGTCGTCGAGTTCGAGCTCGAGGGACTCCCCGTCAGCGCGATGAACGCCGGGCCCATCTTCTCGTTCACCGAGGCGTTCTCCTTCTCCGTCAGAGCCGACACCCAGGACGAGATCGACCGGCTCTGGGACGCCCTCATCGCCGACGGCGGCGCCCCGAGCCAATGCGGCTGGCTCAAGGACCGCTGGGGACTGTCCTGGCAGATCGTGCCAGGCATCCTCGCCGAACTGCAGAACGACCCCGACCGGGAACGCGCGGCACGGGCCATGCAATGCATGATGGGGCAGACCAAGTTCGTCATCGCCGAACTCGTCGCCGCAGCGGACGGTCGATAGCGGCTCCTCCACAACCGACCAACCGACGGACACCGCCCCTCCGAGACGCCGACGCAGTCCACCGTCAGCAGCTCCTGACAGACTTGCCGCATGTCCCACCCCAGCGCGCCCACCCCCGCCCACCCCGAACCGACCCCCACCGGATCGGTCGCCGAGGCGACGGCGGCGCTCGCCGCACTCACGGGCGTTCCGGGGGCCACGTTCCACGACGGTCAACTCGAAGCGATCCTCGCGCTCGTCGACGAACATCGTCGTGCGCTCGTCGTCCAGCGCACCGGTTGGGGCAAGTCCGCCGTCTACTTCATCGCGACCGCCCTCCTGCGCCGACGGGGCGGCGGGCCGACGCTGCTGGTCTCGCCGTTGCTCGCGCTCATGCGCGACCAGGTGGCGGCCGCCGAGCGCGCCGGCGTGCGCGCTGTGGCGATCAACTCGGCGAACGCACACGAATGGGACGACGTCCGGGCGCGCCTGGAGGCCGACGAGGTCGACGTCCTGCTCGTGTCACCCGAGCGGCTCAACAATCCACGCTTCCGCGATGAACAGCTCCCGACCCTCGTGGCCCGCACGGGCATGCTGGTGGTGGACGAGGCGCACTGCATCTCCGACTGGGGACACGACTTCCGACCCGATTACCGGCGGCTCGCCGAACTGATCGGACGCCTCCCGGCCGAGGTCCCGGTCCTGGCGACCACCGCGACGGCCAACGCGCGCGTCGTCCGCGACATCGCCGAGCAGCTCACCGCACCCGGCGCCGCAGGATCCCACGGAGCCGAGGTGCTCACCATCCGCGGCTCGCTCGCGAGGGCGTCCCTCCGGCTCGGCGTGCTCCGGCTGCCGGAGTCCCGGGACCGCCTCACCTGGCTGCTCAGCCACCTCGGCGGGCTCACCGGGTCCGGCATCATCTACACGCTCACGGTGTCCGCCGCGGAGGACACCGCGCGGCTGCTGCGCGAGGCCGGTCACGAGGTCCGGGCCTACACGGGCCGGACCGATCCCGATGAACGCGAGGAGTCGGAGCGGCTCCTCAAGGAGAACCGCTTGAAGGCGCTGGTCGCGACGAGCGCGCTCGGCATGGGGTTCGACAAACCGGACCTCGGGTTCGTCGTGCATCTCGGCGCTCCGTCCTCGCCGGTCGCGTACTACCAGCAGGTCGGTCGCGCCGGTCGCGCCACCGAGCATGCCGACGTCCTGCTCCTGCCCGGGGCGGAGGACGAGGAGATCTGGCAGTACTTCGCGACCGCGTCGATGCCGGACGAAGCGCGGGCCACCGCGGTGCTCGACGCACTCGACAGTCAGCCGCGGTCCACGCCCGCGCTCGAGGCGCTCGTCAACCTGCGTCGCACACCCCTCGAGCTCCTCCTCAAGGTGCTCGACGTCGACGGCGCGGTGCAGCGGGTGGCCGGGGGATGGGTGTCGACCGGGCAGCCGTGGGTCTACGACCGGGAGCGGTACCGGCGGATCGCCGAGGCCAGGGTGGCGGAGCAACAGGCGATGCTGGCTTACGAGCGGGGCGACGAGTGCAGGATGCTCGTGCTGCAACGTGAGCTCGACGACGCGAGCGCGGTGCCCTGTGGCCGGTGCGACCGCTGCGCCGGGCCGTGGTTCCCCACCGAACTCGACAGTGCGGCGGCCGCCTCCGCGTCGGAAGCGCTCGGTCGGGTCGGCGTGGAGCTCGAACCGCGGGCGCAGTGGCCCACGGGAGCCGACCGCCTCGGCGTCACCGCCGACGGCGCAGCGGTGAAGGGACGCATCGCGCTCGACGACCGCCTCGAGGCCGGGCGTGCGCTCGCTCGGCTCACCGACCTCGGCTGGGGTGGTGTGCTGCGTGAACTCTTCGCCGCGGGTGCACCCGACGCTCCCGCCTCCCGCGCGGTCATCGACGCGAGTGTCCGCGTCCTGGCGGATTGGCCGTGGACGCAACGGCCGGCCGCCGTGGTCAGTGTGCCGTCACGGTCGCGTCCGCAGCTCGTCGACTCGGTGGCGAGGGGCATCGCGTCGCTCGGGCGACTGCCGTACCTCGGGGAGCTCGACCTCGTCGGCGACGGCCCGCGCGGTGGTCCCGGCGGCAACAGCGCCTACCGTCTGGCGGGCGTCTGGGACGCCTTCACCGTCGGATCCGAACTCCGGGCGCAGCTCGCAGCGCTCGAGGGCGCGCCGGTGCTGCTCGTCGACGACCGGGCCGACAGTCGGTGGACCCTCACCGTCGCCGGTCGCGCGCTCCGCCGCGCCGGATCCGGCCCGGTCCTCCCGTTCGCGCTCGGGATCGTGGGCTGATCGCCCGTCAGCCCTCGTGGAGGCTGGAGCGGGTGTCCTTGGCCAGGTGCCGCGGCAGCAGGATCGTGCAGACGAGTCCGACGACGGCTGCTGCAGCGCAGATCGCGAAGCTCAGGCGGAAGGCGTCCGCACTGGGTGTCGTGACAACTCCGTCGGTGACGACCTGGGAGGCCAGGATGGCGCCGATCACCGCACTCGCGATCGTGGAACCGAGCGTCCGCATCACGGAGTTGAGTCCGTTGGACGCTGCCGTCTCGCTGGGCGGGACGGCACCCATGATGAGCGTCGGCATGGCGGCGTAGGCGAACCCCACCCCGAAGCCGACCGCGGTGGCTGTGAGCACGGTGTGCCAGACCTCGGTCATGAGTCCGATCGCGATCGCGTAGCCGACCGCGATGATCGTGATGCCGATCAGCAGGCTCAACCGGGCGCCCTTGGCCGCGGTCAGTCGAGCGGCGACGGGCGACATCGCCCACATGATGAGACCGCTGGGCATGAGGCAGAGGCTCGCGATGAGCATGTTCTGCCCGAGACCGACCCCGGTGCCGACCGGCGCCTCGAGGATGCCCGGGAGGACGACCGTGCTGCCGAAGAAGGCGAAGCCGACCGTGATGGATGCGAGGTTCGTGAAGAGCACCGTCCGCCTGGCGGCGATGCGCAGGTCGACGAGCGGGCTGGAGGACCGCACCTCGAACCACCCCCAGAGCAGGAGCACGACGACGCCGCCGATCAAGCAGCTGAGGGTCCCGACGCTCGTCCAACCCCACTCGTTGCCTTTCGAGACGGCGAGGAGGATCGGGACGAGGCCGGCGGCGAGACCGATCGCGCCGATCCAGTCGAAACCGCCTTCGCTCCGGAGGGTGCTCACCGGGACGAAGCGCGCGACGAGGACGAAGCCGATGAGCCCGAGTGCACCCGCGACCCAGAACAGCACATGCCAGTCCAGGTACTGCGAGATCACGGCGGAGATCGGGAGACCGACGGCACCACCGATGCCGAGGGTGGCACTCACGAGCGCGACCGCGGGGCCGAGCCGCTTCGCGTGGAGCACGTCGCGCAGGATGCTGATGCCGAGCGGGATCACGCCCATCGCCATCCCCTGGAGGGCACGGGCGACGATGAGCGGGACGATCGTGGACGAGAAGGCGGCGAGCACCGATCCGGCCATCATGATCCCGAGCAGGATGAGCACCATCCGTCGTTTGCCGTAGAGGTCGCCGAGCCGACCGGCGATCGGGGTCGCGACCGCGGCCGACAGGAGCGTGGCCGTCACGACCCACATGCTGTCGGAGGCGTGCACGCCGAGGATCGTGGGAAGCGTCGGCACGAGTGGGGTGACGAGCGTCATCATGAACGCCGCGACGAGACCGGTGAACGCGAGGCTCGTGACGACCGCCCGCTCCGGAAGCGGCTTGCGGAGTGCCGCCCGCTCCTCGTCGCTGAGCCAGGGGCGCTCGGCCCCAGGCTGGTCCTCGTCGTGGTCGTCGGGTTGCGCTGAATCCTGCGTCACGGGTCCTGTTCCTGTGGAGAGTCGATGCGGCCGAGGCCACTCGGAGTCGAACACCGTCCGCCGGCGCCGTATTCCCGGCTCGGCCGGGCCGATGGCGTCGGCCTCGTCGTCGACTCAGCGCGGGAGGCGGGGGATCGCCGCGATGAGCTGCTTCGTGTAGGCCTCGGCGGGATCGTGGAGGACCTGCGCGGTGGCGCCGGCCTCGACGACCTGCCCGTGTCGGAGGACCATCGTGCGTTCACACAGCGCGGCCACCGTGCCGAGGTCGTGCGAGACCATCACGAGCGCCAGACCGTTCGAGGCCCGCAGCTCGGCGAGGAGCTCGATGATCTGGATCCGGGTGCTCATGTCGAGGGCACTGACGGGCTCGTCGGCGAGGAGGAGCCGGGGGTTCGGGACGATCGCGCGGGCGATGGCGATCCGCTGCCGCTGGCCGCCCGAGAACTCGTGCGGGAACCGCGACGCCGCGTCGGCGGGCAGTCCCACCGCCTCGAGTGCCTCGGTCGCGCGGACGGTCGCCTGCTCGGTGGTCGCCAGACGGAGGGATCGCAGCGGTTCGGCCACGATGCGCCCGATGCGCTGCCGAGGATCGAGCGAGGAGTACGGATCCTGGAAGACGGCCTGCACCGATGCGCGGAACCGACGGACCCGTGTCCGATCGCGGGGGTCCAGTGCGCCACCGTCGAACCGGACCGAGCCCGTGGTCGGCCGGTCGAGGCCGAGCAGCAGCCGGAGGAGGGTGCTCTTACCGGCGCCGGACTGACCGACGATCCCGACGGCCTCTCCTGCGCCGACGGCCAGCGACACGTCGGCCAGGGCCTCCTGACCGCCGCGGTACCGGAAACCGACCGCATCCAGCTCGAGGATCGGCGTCGTCGTGATCGGTGCATCGGTCATCGTGGGTCCTCCAGCGCGTCGTCGAGCGCGCGTGCGCTGGTGACCAGACGACGGGTGTCCTCGTGCTGCGGTGCCGTCAGCACCTGCGCCACCGCGCCGCGTTCCACGGCCCGACCCTCGCTCAGCACGACGACCTCGTCGACCATGGTCGACACGACGGCGAGGTCGTGACTGATGAACAGGAGCGCCATGCCGCGTTCCCGGACGAGCCGGTCGATGAGCGCGAGCACCTCCGCCTGGACGGTCACGTCGAGCGCCGTCGTCGGCTCGTCCGCGATGAGGAGCTGCGGGCGACCGGCGAGCGCGATGGCGATCGCGATGCGCTGCCGCTGCCCGCCGGACAGCTCGTGGGGGTACGAGGCGGCGATGCGCGCAGTGTCGGTGAGGGACACCTCGACGAGGGCTGCTTCGACGGCCTCCTTGAGCCGTTCGCCCCGGAGTCCCAGATGGCGACGCAGGGGCTCGGCGAGCTGGGCGCCGACCCGCATGAGCGGGTCGAGTGCGGTCAGCGGCTCCTGGAAGACGAGTCCGGCAACCCGACCGCGGAGTGGCCGCAGCGCGCGGTCCGGGGCACCGATCACCTGGGTGCCGGCCAGTTCGACGCTGCCGCTCGCGCTCAGCTGTTCGCCGAGCAGCCCGATCACCGCGAGGGAGGTCAAGGACTTCCCGGACCCGGAACCGCCGATGAGCCCGAGGCGACCCCCGGCGGCGATGGTCAGGTCCAGCCCGTCGAGGAGCGGCTGCTCAGCGCCGTCGGGAGCACCGCGCCGGACGCCTCGGGTGATGGTCAGTCCGGAGATGTCGAGGAGATCGCTCATGCGCCGCGCCTCCTCGTCGGATCGCCGAGGTCCCGCAGGCCGTCCGCGATGAAGTTCACGCCCACCACGAGCATCACCACGGCGACACCCGGAGCGATCGCGCCGACCGGTGCCGTCGTGACGGTGGCCTGGGCCTCCTGCAGCAGGCGTCCCCAGGAGGCGTTCGGCGGTGGCGCGCCGAGGCCGAGGTACGACAGGCTCGCTTCGGCGAGGACGGCGATGCCGAACTGCAGCGCGAGGTTGACGCTCAGGGTGGGCCAGATGTTCGGGAGCACATGCTGGCCGATGACACCGGCCCAGCTCGTCCCGGCAGTCCTGGCCGCGACCACGTACTGCTCGCTGAGGACCCGCTTCGTGAGGATCCGGGTCAGGCGGGCCACGATGGCCGACATGGCGAGTCCGATCGCGATGATGGCGGTGCCGAGTGACGCGCCCTGGGCTGCCACGATGAGCATGGCGAGCAGGAGCACCGGGAAGGCGATCACGACGTCGAGCGCGGCGGAGATCGTGTCGTCCAGCCAGGCCGACGCGAAGGCCGCAGCGAGTCCCACGGCGATACCGATGACCGCGCCGACCGCGACGGCCCCCGCCCCGGTCGCGAGCGCGATGCGCGCACCGATCATGAGCTGGGTCATCAAATCGCGACCGAGCTTGTCCGTACCGAGCCAGTGGGTGCCGCTCGGGCCTTCGAGACGACCGCCGGAGGTGTCCGTGGGGGCGAAGGGCAACCACACGAGCGAGACGGCCGCCAGGACGGCGATGACGCCGACGAGGACGAGTCCGACGGTCAGCGTCGCGGACCGGGCGCGGCGCCGCACCGGGCGTCGGTCGGCGAGCGCGGTCTGGGCGTCGACGGCGCTCATCGGAGCCCGTTCCCCGAGATCGAAGTGCGCAGACGCGGATCGATGACCCGCTGCGCGATGTCGGCGACGAAACCCGTCAGGAGGACGACGAGGGTCGAGACGAGGAGGATGCCCTGGATGTTCGGGTAGTCGTGCTGCTGGATCGCCGTCAGGAGCATCGACCCGAGGCCGGGCAGGCTGAAGACGCTCTCGACCACGACGGCGCCGAGGAAGGTGGTGGCGAGCTCGATGCCGAGGATCGCCACGACGGGCACCGCGGCGTTCCGGGCGCCGTGTCGGAGCAGGGCCTCACCGAAGCCGGCTCCCTGCGCCCGTGCCGAGCGCAGATAGTCGCTCCCGACCACGTCGAGCGTGGCGGAGCGGACGTATCGGGTGATCGACGCACTCATGACGATGGCGATGGTGATGACCGGGAGGGCGAGGCTCGTGAGTGCCGCGGCAGGATCTGCCCAGTCGTCGCGCGGGAAGCCGCCGGACGGGAACAGTCGGAGCGTCACCGCGAACACGCTGACGAGCAGGATGCCGACCCAGAACACCGGCACGGCGATCCCGAGCTGCGAGAGGCCGGACAACGCGATCCCGTACCAGCGGTCGGCCCGGAGTGCGGACACGACACCGGCCACGAGGGCGAGCACCACGGCGAGGAGGAACGCGAGGAGCGTCAGCGGCACGGTGACCTGGAGGCGCGACGCGATCTCGGGTCCGACCGGGAGTGAGCTCACGAACGAGGAACCGAGGTCGAAGGTGAGGACGCCGCCGAACCAGGCGGCGAACTGCTCGCCGAGCGGCCGGTCGGCTCCCACCTGCTCGCGCGCCGCGTCGATCTGCTCCTGCGTGGCGTTCACCGAGAGCAGGGCGTTCGACGGGTCGCCCGGCAGCAGCCGGAGCAGCACGAACAGCACGGTCATGGCGACGAGGAACGACACCACGAGGAACGCGGATCGGCGTAGCAGGTAAGCGAGCATGGTGGACCTCAGCGTAGCGAGGCCCGGGCCGAGCGGGTGGTGCCGGTCGGCCCGGGCGTCGACTACTTGCGGACGATGTCCGCCACGAAGAACTGCGAGTTCAGGCCGTTGACCCCGTACCCCGAGACGTCGCTCGCGGCGACGACGATCTGCGGGTAGAGGTAGAGCCACACGCTCGCCGCGTCCTCGGCGATCTGCTCGTTCACGAGCTTCAGCTTCGCCGTCTGTTCCTCGGTGGTCGTCGCCTGCTCGGCCTCCGACACCCACTGGGTCACCTCGGGGTTGTCGTAGCCCCAGTAGAAGTCCGGGTTGCCGTACCAGACGACGTCGCGGTCGTTCACGTGCTCCTGGAGGGTCGCCTGGAAGTCGCGTTCCTTGAACACCTTCGAGTACCACTCGTCCGCGCTGATCGTGTTGATCTCGACCGTGATGCCGACCTTCGCGAGTTCACTCTGGAGGAACTCGGCGACGGCCGGGTGCGGGTCGTAGCTCGGGGTGTCGAGGGTGAAGGTGAAGCCGTCGGCGAAGCCCGCTTCGGCGAGCTGCTGCTTGGCGAGCTCGGGGTCGTACGGGTTCACCTGCGTGAGGTCCTCGTACCAGGGGTCCGTCGGCGGGACCATCGACCCGATGAGCGTGCCGTAGTCGCCCCAGATCGACGAGAGCAGCTTCTTGGTGTCGATCGCGGAGTACACGGCCTTGCGGACGAGCGCCTGGTCGAACGGGGCGACCCGGTCGTTGAAGGCGAGCAGCTCCTTCGTCGTGGAGTCGCCGTCGGAGACGACGTAGTCCGCGTTGTCGGTGAACTGGCTCAGCTGGTCGGGGCTCTGCACGCTCGTGATGATGTCGATCTGCTTCGTGACGAGCGCATTGCTGAGCGCGGTCGCGTCGGTGAAGTAGGTGAAGACCACCTCTGCGTTCTTGGCGGGCTCACCCCAGTAGTCGTCCCAGCGCTCGAGGCTCAGGGTGCTGCCGCGCTTCCAGTCGCCGAGCGTGTACGGACCCGTGCCGTCCTCGGTGGTCTTGAGGTCCTTCGCCGCGTCGTTGACGATCCAGACGTAGCTCAGGTTGTAGATGAAGGAGATGGAGCGCTCGGAGAGGGTGATGACGACGGTCTTGTCGTCGGGGGTCGCGATGCCGGAGATCACCGCGAAGCTGCTCTTCCGTGCCGACTGCGAGTCCTCGGCGGTCACGGCTTCGATGCTCGACTTCACGTCCGCCGAGGTGAGCGGGTCGCCGGAGTGGAAGGTGACGCCGTCCTTGAGGGTGAAGGTGTACGTCAGGCCGTCGTCGCTCACCGTGCTGTCGGCGGCGAGCACCGGTTCGACCTCGCCGTCGTCCGTGAGGCGGTACAGGCCCTCGTACACGTTGCCGGTGAAGGCCTCCGTGACGCCCTGGCCGCCGCCGCCGGTGTTGCTGAGGTTCTGCGGCTCGTAGAGCGAGCCGACGGCGATGGTCGCGTCGTCGCCCGTCGCCGAGCTGCCACCACCACCGGCGCAGCCGGCGAGGGCGACGGCGGCGGCGACGGACAGGGCGACGAGCCCGATGGTTCTCTTCACGGATACTCCTGTGGTGTGGGGGTGATGATGCTGGTGCAGGCTGTGGGGTGCTGGGGGTCAGACGGCGTAGAGGTCGAAGCCTTCGCGGAACCGGACGATCCGTTCTCCGGCGAGGACGTCTCCGGCGAACCGGTTCTGCGGCGGCGGCATCGGACAGTTGTACTGCACGGAGAAGCCGCAGGGCGGCACGAACGCGCGGTTGAAGTCGAGGACGACCTCGCCCGCCGTGCCGAAGCCGCCGTCGTCGGTCCGCTGCACGAACAGGAACCGGCCGGCGCCGTAGGTGCCCGACTCGTCATCGCGCCCGTTCGTCGCGTCGCCGAACACGAGGAGGAGCGTGCCGCCGTCGTCGAAGGCGCTCATCGTGTACTCGACGCCGTCCCGCGTGAACACGATGTCGCCGGGGACGACGAGCTCCCGTGATCCGCCGTTGTCTCGGATGTGCTCGAACGGGACGGTCCGCGAGCCGTCGACGGGCGTGAACCGCGCCGTCTGGACCCAGGCGGGGTCGTACGGGAAGACCTCGATGCCGTCGAACGCGCGGATGGCGGGTGCGTTCGCGTCCCATCGGCGGATGCCGACCTCGTCCTGGCCCGTGTCGAGGTGGGTGCGGCGGAGCGTCGTCACCGTGACGCCGCTCGGCTGCTCGGCGGCGATGGCGGCTGCGGCTGCATCGACGGTGGCTGGCGTCTCCTCCGCGAGCCACCGCGTCTCGACGAGGGCGAGGTTGCCGAGCGGCGCGGTCACGGCGGCTCGACGCTCCTCGCGCCAGGCGTCGTGCTCGGCGATCGCGTTCGGCTGCGGGGCGGTGTGGATCGGCATGTCTCGATTCTCCGGATGACGGCGGGCGGGTCCCAATCGTGTGTCCTTCGGAGTCCAGCTCGTTTCGGGCGGGAACTATTCCCGAGCCCGGCGACGACCCTGCGCGGGACGGCGAGCGACCGGGTCGCGACGGTCTGGGAGGATGTCCTCATGAACGCCACGCTCGTCCGCATGCCCGCCGATCGACTGCGGGGGTGGATGCTCGCCGCGAACGCGCAGTACCGCCTCGAACGCATCGAGGCGGGGGAGACCGAGGCAGAGGCGACGGCGAAGGCTGCACAGTCCCTCGCCGAGACGTTCCCGGCCGGCCGACTCCAGGTCGGACACCTCGTCTTCGAGGTGGTCCTCGACGAAGCCGCGGTCGGCGTGCTCTGGATCGGACCGCGGAGCACGAGCCACCCGGACGAGTGGTGGGTCTGGGACGTGGAGATCGACGAGTCGTTCCGCGGGCGTGGGCTCGGCCGGCAGGCCATGCAGCTCGCCGAGACGGCGGCCAAGGAGCAGGGCGCGAAGACGCTCGGGCTGAACGTCTTCGGATTCAACCGGATCGCGCGCGGCCTGTACGAGTCGCTCGGCTACGAGACGATGGCCGTGCAGATGCGCAAGGCGCTCTAACGCGGGTCCAGCCCGTCGATCAGCTCGGTCATGACCCGGTCGGCGAGTGACGGAGGCTTCGGGTGCCCGTCGGCGGTGGTCCGCGAGGTCGTCGCCCGGTCGAGCGCGAGGACCTCACCGTGGAGGTGCTCCATCTTCGCGTCGAGCCTGGAGGCAGCCTCGGCGGCGTGCTTGAGCTCGGCGAGCAGGCTGTCCGGCACGGCCTTGTCGTACTTGTAGTAGATCTTGTGTTCGAGGCTCGCCCAGAAGTCCATGGCGATCGTCCGGAACTGGATCTCGACGGGCACCTGCACGACGCCGTCGGACATGAACACCGGAACCTCGACGATCACGTGGAGGCTCTGGTACCCGTTCGGCTTCGGGTTCGCGATGTAGTCCTTGACCTTCACCACGGTGATGTCCTGCTGGCTCGTCAGGAGTTCGAACACCTTGTACGTGTCGGAGATGAAGCTGCAGGTGACGCGGATGCCCGCGATGTCCGTGATGTGTTCGCGGATGTCGTCGATGTCCTGCCCGTACTGCTTGCGCTCGATCTTGCCGATGATGCTCTCCGGCGACTTCAACCGCGAGCTGATGTGCTCGATCGGGTTGTAGTCGTGGATCTGCGTGAACTCCTCCTTGAGGATGTTGAGCTTCGTGGTGATCTCGTCGATGCCGAACTTGTACAGCATCATGAACCGCGTGAACTCGTCCTTGAGGCGCTTCAGCTCCTCGAGGTTGTCCGACGACGTTGGTCCGGTCATGGGCGTGCGCTCCAGCTCTGTCTCCGACGGGCCGACGGCCCGCTCGCACTCTACTGAAGCGGCCTTGGAACGCCTCTCAGCCTCCTGTGAATCAGGACCGTCGCGAGCAGTTCAGTGCTGCAGGGCCGCGCGGCGACGTGACGAGGCCTGGAGCCGGCGGGCGCGCCCGGCGGTCAGCATCAGGCCGAGGACGACCCCGGCGACGGCCCCGGACGTGTTCGCGAGGAGGTCGCGGGGATCGCTCACGCGTCCGGGGATCGCGAGTTGCGCGGCCTCGATGCCGACCGTCAGCGCGGCTGCGACGAGGATGGCGAGCCACCAGCGCCGCCGTCCGAGCAGGAGCAGGAAGAAGACGCCGATCGGGACGAACATGGCGATGTTCGCTCCGAATTCGAGGCGCTCGTAAGTGACCCACGCCGTCGACTCCCACCGGGCGAGGAGGTCGACGAGTCGGTACACGAGGGACTCGGTCCGGCCGTCGAAGGGCCGTGGGCCGAGGGTGATGGCCGCCACGAGCGCGAGGTACACCACGGTGAGGGTGCTGAGCACGGGATGGCGGCGGAACATCGGCCCAGCATGCCCGAGCCACCTTGGCGGCGCTTGAGTGTTCCCTGGACGGGGACGATGCGTCGCCGATGAGGCCGGTCGGGTCGTCAGCAGCGCGTCAGCGCCCTCGCAACCGCTCGATGTCGCGTCGTTCACGCTTCGTCGGTCGACCGGCGCCCCGGTCTCGGACGGCCACGACCTGCCGTTCCGCCGGCGTCGGCAGCGGGGGAGAGCGGTCGATGAGACATTCCGCCGCGACGTCCGCCCCGACCCGTTTCGCGATGAGGCGTCGGACCTCCACGACCCGGTCGAAGCCCGCCACGCGGAGTCGGACCTCGTCGCCGATCCTGACGGCCTGTGCCGGCTTCGCCCGCTCGCCGTTGACCCGGACGTGGCCGGCTCGGCAGGCGGTCGCGCCGGCCGAGCGGGTCTTCGTCAGCCGCACCGCCCAGATCCATGCGTCGACGCGCACGCTCGACGGGCTGTCCATCCTCCGATGGTAGAGCAGCCCATCGGTAGACTCGACCCGTGACTGACGGGGTGGGGCGCGGGGTTCGACGGACCGGTGAAGACCGCGTCGTCACCCTCCCCAACGCGCTCAGCGTCTTCCGGATCCTCCTCGTCCCGGTCTTCCTGATCCTCCTCGTGCAGGGGCAGGACCTGTTGGCTCTCGCGACGCTCGCGTTCTCGGGCGTCACCGACCTCCTCGACGGGTGGATCGCGCGACGGTTCGACCAGATGACGAAGCTCGGTCGACAACTCGATCCGGCCGCCGATCGCCTCTACATCCTCGCAGCGTTGATCGGTCTCGCGGCCCGCGGACTCATCCCGTGGTGGTTGCTCATCGTTGTCTTCGCCCGCGACCTGCTGCTCGTCGGGCTCGCCGTCGTCCTGCACCGGTCCGGTACGGGCGTGCTCCCGGTCATCCGCGTGGGGAAGTGGGGCACGGCACTCCTGTTCATCGGGCTCCCGGTCCTCATGCTCGGTCAGGCGTTCCCAGCCGTCGCGATGATCGCGACGCCGCTCGGTTGGGTGTCGGTGATCGCCGGAGCGACGCTCTACTGGTGGGCCGGCATCCTCTACCTGCTGCAGACCGTGCGCATCTCGGGGGATGCCCGTTCGAAGCAGCGGGAACGGGCCCGATCCGACGGATCACCCTCGACCGGGCGGCTCGACAGTGACGCCACATCGGATACGCTTGACGGAGAGGAGGTCGACGGTGGCTGAGCACGATGAGAAGTATCCCGCGACCGGGGCGTACACGCCGGGAGCTGTCGATGACGGTGCCCCGACGAGCGGCTCGGGCGATCGGGAAGTCGACACGACACTCACCTTCGGTGAAGACCTCGGAGCGGCCCTCGCGGCGATCGACTCCGACGTCACCGCTGAGGAGCACGAGGCGATCGCGGCCCTGCCGTCCGGTTCAGCGCTGCTGATCGTCCGTCGTGGTCCGAACGCCGGTGCGCGGTTCCTCCTCGACGCCGACGTCACCACCGTCGGACGTCACCCCGAGGCCGACATCTTCCTCGACGACGTCACGGTGTCGCGTCGGCACACCGAGTTCCACCGTCACGGGACCGCGTTCGAGATCCGCGATCTCAACTCCCTGAACGGCACGTACTTCGACGGTGTCCGCATCGACAAGGCGATCCTGCGCGACGCCGCCGAGGTGCAGATCGGCAAGTTCCGCCTCACCTTCTACGCGTCGCGGATCGACCTCGCCTCCCAGCTGGGAAGCTAGTGGCGGCAGCCAGCGCGAACGCGCGAAGCGACGGTGCTCCGCTGCTGAGCATCGGGCAGGTCCTCGCACGCCTCACTCCGGAGTTCCCCGAGCTGAGCAATTCGAAGCTCCGGTTCCTCGAGGAGCAGGGGCTGGTGTCCCCGGCACGGACGAAGTCGGGGTACCGGAAGTTCTCGAGCGATGACCTCGAACGCCTGCGGCTGATCCTGTCGATGCAGCGAGACCACTACTTCCCCCTCAAGGTCATCCGCACCTACCTCGTCGAGGTCGACGCGGGACGGTCGCCGCTGTTCCCTGGCAGTGGGCAAGCCGTCGGCGCGCCGTCGATCCACCCCGGGGTCCGCAGATTCTCGCGGAACGAGCTGATCCGCGAAGCCGGCGCCACCCCGATGCTCTTCAACGACGCCGTGAGCGCGTCGCTGATCCTGCCTGCCGAGAACTACGGCGAGGACGTCGCGTGCCTCCTGCGGATCCTCGTGGAGCTGCAGCGCTCCGGCATCGAACCACGGCACCTCCGCGGGTTCCGCGCCTCGATCGAGCGCGAGGTCGGGCTCATCGAGAGCGCGTTGAGCGCCGTCGCCAAGCGGAACGACGCCGCCGGCCGGGCACGTACCGCCGACCGGGCACTGGAGATCGCCGCACAGCTCGAGGGTGTGCGGTCGAACCTCGTCCGCTCGGCACTCGAGCGACACCAATCCTCCTGATCGACCTCCCAGGGCGTAGACTGCCCTCATCCATCACGGCCAGGTCACAGTTCGATCACTCGTCACGACACGCCGTCCGTTTCGAACGGATGTCGCAGCGTTGACCGGGGCGGATCGGTAGCGTGGTGGGAGTGGTCAAGCCGGCTCGACGCCCCCGTCGAGACCGTACCGACCGTGCAGCGAACATCGAGGAGAAGCAGACATGAGTGAACTCAGTCGCGACGGGGCGTCACGGTACGGTGACCTCGGGCTGCTGTTCACCGACGGGCTTCCAGAACTCGAGGAGGGCCAGGGCTACCGCGGAGCGGTCGCCGCCCGTGCAGCCGGCATCAGCTACCGCCAGCTCGACTACTGGGCCCGGACGGGTCTGGTCGAGCCCACCGTCCGCGGTGCATCCGGATCCGGAACGCAGCGTCTCTACGGCTTCCGCGACATCCTCGTCCTCAAGCTCGTCAAGCGCCTGCTTGACACGGGCATCTCCCTGCAGCAGATCCGCACGGCAGTCGACCAGCTCCGCGAAGCGGGCATCGTCGACCTCGCCCAGACCACGCTCATGAGCGACGGCGCCAGTGTCTACCTCTGCACCTCGAACGACGAGGTCATCGACCTCGTCAGCCGCGGACAGGGCGTCTTCGGCATCGCCGTCGGCAAGGTGCTGCGCGAGGTGGAGTCCACGCTCATCGAGTTCGACGCACAGTCGGCCGACCCCATGGACGAGCTCGCAGCACGTCGCTCCGCTCGCAGCGCCTGACCCGAGCCGAAGGCGCCGGTCCCTGAGTCTGTCGAAGGGCTCACCGACGCGCGCCACACGTTCCCTGAGCGCGCATCCCGGGGTACTGGGTGCTCCTGCCGGTCCTGGAGCTCCGGCCGGTCCATGAGCGCGCCTGCCGGTCCCTGAGCCTGTCGAAGGGCGACCCGAGCGAGCGCCTGGTCCGTGAGCCGACCGAACGGTCTCGCCGCGACCTCAGCTGTCGGTGGAGGGTGCCTCGACGGCAGCGGGACTCGTGACGGCAGCCGGCTCCGGGGGAGCGCCGTCGGCGTACTCGCCGACGCGGCCCGTGCGCAACACGCGGTCGAGGAGCGAGTCGAAGTTCTTCGCCATCTCCTGCGCCGTGTCACCCGGCCACACGTGGACGGGCTTGGCGGCACCCTGAGCCTGCTGGAGTGACGTGCGCTCCAGCAGCTGCGGGTTGAGGATGAGGGGACCGAACATGTCGCGCAGTTCCTTGATGCGGAACTGGTGCTCCATCGACTGCGGACGCACCCGGTTGACGATGATGCCGAGCGGCTGCAGCCGGGGGCTCAGCCCACGACGGATCTCCTCGACGGCGCGGAGGGCGCGGTCGGCTGCGGAGACCGAGAACAGGCCCGGCTCCGTGACGACGGCGACGCGATCGCTCGCCGCCCAGGCGGTGCGGGTGAGCGCGTTGAGCGAGGGGGCGCTGTCGATGAGGACGAGGTCGTACTCCTCCTCGACGTGCGCGAGTGCCTCTTCCAGGCGCCAGATGTCGCGGATGCTGGGGTGCGGGCCGTCGAAGTTGATCGCAGACGGGCTGCCGATCATGACGTCCATCTTGCCCGGGTGGATCTTCGTCCAGCCGCTCGCCACGATCGCCTGCTCGACGATCTTCTTCTTCGGCGAGGTCAGCACATCCGTCACCGTGAGGTGCCCTGCGACGTCGACGGCCATGCCAGTCGAGACGTCGGATTGGGGGTCGAGATCCACGACCAGCGTGCGGATGTCCTTCGAGAACGCGGCGGAAGCCAGGCCAAGGGTGACGGTGGTCTTGCCGACGCCCCCCTTCAGGGAGCTAACGCTGAGTACATGCACAAGGCTCAACGTTACCGTGACTAGGCTAGGGAATCTCAACGTTTGCTGAGTTGGCTGTTGTGGGAAGGGTTCCATGTTCAGGAAGATTCTTGTCGCCAATCGCGGAGAGATCGCCATCCGGGCGTTCCGTGCCGCGTACGAGCTGGGGGCGAAGACGGTTGCGGTGTTCCCCTATGAGGACCGCAACTCGATGCATCGGCTGAAGGCCGATGAGGCTTACCAGATCGGCACGGAGGGTCATCCGGTGCGCGCCTACCTCGACGTCTCGGAGATCATCCGCGTCGCGAAGGAGTCGGGCGCCGACGCGATCTACCCCGGGTACGGCTTCCTCTCCGAGAATCCGGAACTGGCCGAGGCCGCTCGAGCCGCCGGCATCACCTTCATCGGTCCGCCGTCCTCCGTCCTGGAGATGGCCGGCAACAAGGTGACCGCGAAGGAGCACGCCATCGCGGCCGGGGTCCCGGTCCTGAAGTCCACGCCGGCCAGCCGCGACATCGAAGAGTTGCTCGCCGGTGCCGCCGACATCGGGTTCCCGATCTTCGCGAAGGCGGTCGCCGGTGGTGGTGGACGAGGCATGCGCCGCGTCGACAACGCCGAGGACCTCCGCGGCGCCCTCGAGGCCGCCATGCGTGAGGCGGACAGCGCCTTCGGCGACCCGACGATGTTCCTCGAGCAGGCCGTCGTCCGCCCCCGGCACATCGAGGTCCAGATCCTGGCGAGCGCCGACGGCGAGACCATCCACCTCTTCGAGCGCGACTGCTCGGTGCAGCGCCGGCACCAGAAGGTCGTCGAGATCGCGCCGGCCCCGAACCTCGACGAGGACACTCGTCAGGCCATGTACCGCGATGCCATCGCGTTCGCCAAGTCGATCGGCTACGTCAACGCCGGGACGGTCGAGTTCCTCCTCGACACCGCGGGGGAGCGGGCCGGACAGCACGTGTTCATCGAGATGAACCCGCGTATCCAGGTCGAGCACACCGTGACCGAGGAGGTCACCGACGTCGACCTCGTCCAGTCGCAGATGCGCATCGCCGCCGGCGAGTCGCTCGGCGACCTCGGCCTCACGCAGGAGTCCCTGCACCTCCGCGGCTTCGCGCTCCAGTGCCGCATCACCACCGAGGACCCCACGGCTGGCTTCCGTCCAGACACCGGGAAGATCACGACCTACCGCTCTCCGGGCGGCGGCGGCATCCGACTCGACGGCGGCACGGTCGCCTCCGGTGCACAGATCAGTCCCCACTTCGACTCGATGCTCGCGAAGCTCACCTGCCGTGGGCGCACCTTCGAGGCGGCCGTCACGCGAGCCAAGCGCGCCCTCGCCGAGTTCCGCATCCGCGGCGTCTCCACGAACATCCCCTTCCTGCAGGCGGTCCTCGAGGACGCCTCGTTCGTGGCCGGCGACCTCAGCACCTCCTTCATCGACGAGCGTCCGCAGCTCCTGCGCGGGCACGTCTCGAAGGACCGCGGGACGAAGATCGTCAACTGGCTCGCCGACGTCACGGTCAACCAGCCCAACGGGTCGCGTCCGTCCGGCGCGGACCCGGTCGACAAGCTGCCCGCGATCGACATCACCACCGACGCCCCGGCCGGCTCGCGTCAGCGACTGCTCGAGCTCGGCCCGAAGGGCTTCGCTGACGCCCTCCGCGCTCAGACCGCCCTCGCCGTGACCGAGACCACCTTCCGCGACGCCCACCAGTCGCTCTTGGCCACGCGCGTCCGGACGAAGGACCTCCTGGCGGTCGCACCGTTCGTCTCCCGGCTCACCCCCGAACTGCTGTCCGTCGAGGCCTGGGGTGGCGCGACGTACGACGTGGCCCTCCGCTTCCTCGGTGAGGAGCCGTGGGAGCGACTGGCCTCGCTGCGGCAGGCGATGCCGAACATCGCGATCCAGATGCTGCTGCGCGGCCGGAACACCGTCGGCTACACGCCGTATCCCACGGAGGTGACGAACGCCTTCGTGCGGGAGGCCGCCGACACCGGGATCGACATCTTCCGGATCTTCGACGCCCTCAACGACGTGTCGCAGATGCGCCCCGCCATCGATGCGGTCCTGGAGACGGGGACGACCGTCGCGGAGGTCGCCGTCTGCTACACCGGTGACCTGCTGAACCCGGCCGAGGACCTCTACACCCTCGACTACTACCTCCGTCTCGCCGAGAAGATCGTCGAGTCCGGTGCCCACGTGCTCGCCATCAAGGACATGGCGGGGCTCCTCCGTCCGTCCGCGGCGGCCAAGCTCGTCGCGGCGTTCCGCGAGCGGTTCGACCTGCCGGTCCACGTGCACACGCACGACACCCCCGGTGGACAGTTGGCGACCCTCCTCGCGGCGAGCAACGCGGGCGCCGACGCCGTCGATGTCGCGAGCGCGCCGATGGCCGGCACGACGAGTCAGCCGTCCGCGTCCTCGCTGGTCGCCGCGCTGGCCCACACGGAGCGCGACACCGGCATCTCCCTGCAGGGGATCGCCGACCTCGAGCCCTACTGGGAGGCCGTCCGCGCGATGTACCGGCCGTTCGAGTCAGGACTCGCGGGCCCGACCGGTCGCGTGTACACGCACGAGATCCCGGGCGGTCAGCTGTCGAACCTCCGCCAGCAGGCGATCGCCCTGGGACTCGCAGACCACTTCGAGCTCATCGAGGACATGTACGCGGCCTCCAACAAGATCCTCGGTCGGGTGCCCAAGGTGACCCCGTCGAGCAAGGTCGTCGGCGACCTCGCGCTCCACCTCGCCGCCGTCAAGGCGGACCCGGCCGACTTCGAGGCCAACCCCGACAAGTACGACGTCCCGGACTCCGTCGTGGGGTTCATGGCGGGCGAACTCGGGGAACTCCCGGGCGGATGGCCAGAGCCGTTCCGCTCGAAGGTCCTCGCCGGTCGTTCGGTCGACATCGGGATCACGCCGATCTCCGCTGAAGATCAGGCCTCGCTCGACGGCGAGTCCGCCGAGCGCCGCTCGACCCTCAACCGGTTGTTGTTCCCGGCGCCGACCAAGCAGTTCGAGCAGCAGCGCGACCTGTACGGCGACCTCTCCGTCGTCGACACCGCCGACTACCTGTACGGCCTCGAGCCGGGCATGGAGCACGTCGTCGAGATCGACAAGGGCGTCCGGCTGTTCGTCGGGCTCGAAGCGATCGGTGCGGCCGACGAGAAGGGCATGCGCACCGTCATGGCGACCCTCAACGGTCAGTTGCGACCGGTGTTCGTCCGCGACCGCAGCATCGAGGTCGACTCCCGCGCGGCCGAGAAGGCCGACACCTCCGTCCCCGGCCAGGTGGCCGCGCCGTTCTCCGGCGTCGTGACCGTCAAGGTCGCCGTCGGCGACCGCGTCGAGGCGGGCCAGCCGGTCGCCTCGATCGAGGCCATGAAGATGGAGGCGGCGATCACGACCGCCGTCGCCGGCATCGTCGAGCGCCTCGCCATCCCGGCGACCCAGCAGGTCGAGGCGGGCGACCTGCTCGTCGTCGTGAAGCCGAGCGCCTGACCCTCCCGAGACCGGCCGCGCCCCTCCTCGAGGCGACGCGGCCGGTCTCCGCGTCCACCACACCTGTCCCGCCCGGAAGGATCCGACCCGTGACGACACGACCCATCAGACACTTCGGTGACCCGGTCCTGAAGGCTCCGACGGCCGAGGTCGTCACGATCGACGACGACATCCGCAGCCTCGTCCGCGATCTCGTGGACAGCGTGGAGCTCCCCGGTCGTGCCGGCGTCGCCGCCACGCAGATCGGCGTCGGACTCCGCGTGTTCAGCTACAACGTCGACGGCGTCATCGGGTACCTCATCAACCCGAAGCTCGTCGAGGTGCGCGGTGAACTCGAGGAGATCGGCGAGGGCTGCCTGTCGGTGCCCGGGCTCTGGTTCCCGACGCCGCGCCATCCCTACGCGCGTGCCGTCGGCATCGACCTCGACGGGCAGGAGCTCGTCGTCGAGGGTGAAGGACTCCTCGCCCAGGCGCTGCAGCACGAGACCGACCACCTCGACGGCATGCTCTACCTCGACCGACTGTCGAAGGAGCACCGCCGCGAGGCGATGAAGCAGGTCCGCGAGAGCGACTGGTTCTAGACGCCGGTCGACGGGCCCGGCGGTCGTCGACCGACCGCGAAGCCCGTCGAGGCGCTACTTCAGGGACATCCCCTGGGTCTCGGGCGAACCCGCTCCGAGGTACATGCCCTCGATCGTCTCCGCGAAGTCCTTGAGGATCACGTTCCGCTTGATGCTGAGCTTCGGCGTGAGGTGACCGCTCGCCTCCGTGAGCTCGTCGTCGAGGATGACGAACTTGCGGATCGACTCCGCGCGGGACACCTTGGTGTTGGCCTCGTCGATGGCGCGCTGGACGGCGGCGAGCACTGCGGGGTTCCGAGCAGCCTCGGCGGCGCTCATCGACGCGTCCTGGCCGTTGTTGGCGAGCCATGACGGCAGCATCTCGGTGTCGAGCGTGATGAGGGCGCTGATGAACGGCTTCTGATCGCCGACGACGACGACCTGTCCGACGACCGGGGTCGCACGGATCGGGTCCTCGAGCGCCGCCGGGGCGACGTTCTTCCCGCCGGCGGTGACGATGATCTCCTTCTTCCGCCCGGTGATCGTGAGGAAGCCGTCGGCGTCGAAGGACCCGATGTCGCCGGTGCGGAACCAGCCGTCGTCGAAGGCCTCCGCCGTGGCCTCGGGGTTCTGCCAGTACTCCTTGAAGACGTTGATCCCGCGCACCTCGACCTCGCCGTCGTCGGCGATGCGGAGCGAAACGCCGGGGAGTGCCGGTCCGACCGTCCCGATCTTCGACTTCTGGGCGAGGTTGACCGTTGCAGGCGCGGTGGTCTCGGTGAGGCCGTAGCCCTCGAGGATCACGATGCCGAGCGCGTGGAAGAAGTGACCGAGTCGCGGACCGAGTGGGGCGCTCCCGGAGACCGCGTACCGCACCCGGCCGCCCATGGCCGTGCGGATCTTCGACAGCACGAGGCGGTCGAGGACCCGGAACTTCACCTTCAGGCCGAACGGGACGGAACCGCTCTCCAGGGCCTTCGAGTAGGCGATCCCGGTCTCGGCGGCCGCACGGAAGATCTTGCCCTTGCCGCCGGCCTCGGCCTTCTGTTCGGAGGAGTTGTAGACCTTCTCGAAGACCCGGGGGACCGCGAGGAGGAACGTCGGCTTGAAGGTGCCGAGCGAGGGGAGCAGCTGCTTCGTGTCCGGCTGGTGGCCTGTCTTCACGCCGGAGTGCACGCACAGCACGGCGATGAAGCGCGCGAAGATGTGCGCCGTCGTGATGAAGAGGAGGGTGGAGGCGCCGGGAGCGGACACGACGTCCTTGAGTGCGACGGCCGAGTTCCGCGACAATTCGACGAAGTTCGAGTGGGTGAGGACGCAGCCCTTCGGCCGGCCGGTCGAGCCGGAGGTGTAGATGAGGGTCGCCATGTCGGAACCCACCGCGAGGTTGCGGCGGCGTTCGATCTCCTCGTCGGGGACGTCGACGCCGCCGGCCGCGATCTTGTCGAGGTCTCCGAGGTCGATCTGCCAGACCCGTTCCACATCGGGGAGGTCGCCGTGCACCTCGTCGAAGCGGGCGAACTGGTCGGGCGTCTCGACCAGCACGCTCGTCGCTCCCGAGTCGCTGAGGATCCACTGCACCTGGCTCGGCGAGCTGGTCTCGTAGATCGGGACGAGGAGTGCTCCGGCGAACCACACGGCGAAGTCGATGAGGGTCCACTCGTACCGGGTCTTGCACATGAGCCCGATCTTGTCGCCGGGTTCGATCCCCGCGGCGACGAGCCCCTTCGCCAGGGCGACGACCTGGGCGTGGAACTCGGCGGTGGTCACGTCCACCCACTCCGACCCGCGGGGAACGGCGAACAGTGCGGCGTCGGGCGCAGCAGCCAGGCGCTTCACGAGCAGATCGGTCGCATTGGCGGATGGGTCTGCTGCGACGACTGCAGGGACGTCGAACTGTTCCACGGCAACTCCTTCGGTACCAGGTCGGCAAGATGTGGCTCCATCCTAGAGCACGGGTGTTTGCGCGGTTTCTGTGGCACGCAGACGCTCAGTAGACTCGACTGCGGCGCGCGGGCGACCGACTCGACTGACGGTCGGTCACACGCCGCTGCCGGTATCGGCGACATCAGGACAGGGAGACGGCACCGTTATGGCAAACGCGATCGGCATCGACATCGGCGGGACGAAGATCGCGGGCGGGGTCGTCGACGACGACGGCCGGATCCTCGCGGCCGGGCGCACGCCGACGCAGGCCTCCGATCCCGACGCCATCATCGACGACGTCGTCGCCATGGTCCGGTCCTTGGACGACGGCAGCATCTCGAGCGTCGGCGTCGCAGCCCCAGGGTTCTTCGACGCCACGCGCTCGACCGTCTACTACTCGCCGAACATCGCCTGGCGGAACGAGCCCCTGCAGGCCCGGCTGGCCGCGCGGTTGCCCGACAAGGTCGTGACGATCGAGAACGACGCGAACGCCGCGGGTTGGGCCGAGTTCCGGTTCGGCGCGGGGCGCGAGGAACGCAGCATGGTCATGGTGACGATCGGCACGGGTGTCGGCGGAGCGATCGTCCTCGACGACCGGCTCCTCACCGGTGGCTTCGGCAGCGGTGCGGAACTGGGACACATGCGCCTCATCCCGGACGGTCTGCCCTGCGGCTGCGGCGCGCGTGGCTGCGTCGAGCAGTACTGCTCGGGGAACGCGTTGCTCCGACTCGCGAACGAGGCAGCGGACGCCGGTGGCGACGGTGCCGCCCTCGCCCGAGCCCGGGTGGCGGCCGGCGGGCTGCTGAACGGACACCACGTCTCCGCCCTGCTCGAGTCCGGTGATCCCGGCGCCCTCCGGTGCCTCAACGAGCTCGCCGATCTGCTGGGGCAGGCCCTCGCGAGCATGTCGGCCATCCTCGACCCCAACATCTTCGTGATCGGCGGCGGCGTCGCCCAGGCCGGCGACCTCCTCCTGGACCCCGTTCGTGAGGCGTTCCTGACGCACCTCCCGGCGCGCGGGTTCCACCCGGAGCCGTCCTTCAGCATCGCGCAGCTCGTGAACGACGCCGGGGTCATCGGCGCCGGCGATCTCGCCAGGAGCGCCCTCGTCCTCGGCTGACGACGACGGCAAGACGGAGGAGCACGATGTTCTACTGGTTCATGAAGTACCTGGTCGCCGGCCCGATCCTGAAGTCGATCTTCCGGCCGTGGGTGATCGGCGCCGAGAACATCCCGGAGCACGGCGGCGCGATCATCGCCAGCAACCACCTGTCCTTCATCGACTCGGTGATCCTCCCGCTGTGCGTCGATCGGCGGATCTCCTTCCTGGCCAAGAGCGAGTACTTCCGCGGCAAGGGCTTCGGCGGCTGGGCCACGAAGACCTTCATGCTCGGCACGGGGCAACTCCCGATCGACCGGTCGGGAGGCAAGGCCTCCGAAGCCTCGCTCAACACCGGACTCGCGGTCCTCGGCGGCGGTCATCTGCTCGGGATCTACCCGGAAGGCACGCGCAGTCCCGACGGGACGATGTACCGAGGCCGCACGGGGTCGCGCGGATGGTGCTCGAGGCCGGGGTCCCCATCGTCCCCGTCGCGATGATCGACACCGAGAAGGTCATGCCCATCGGCACGAAGCTGCCCCGGATCCGTCGGATCGGGATCGTCATCGGCAAGCCGCTCGACTTCTCGCGGTTCGAGGGCATGGAGGGGGACCGCTTCATCCTCCGCAGCGTCACGGACGAGTTGATGGTCGAGCTCCGCAAGCTCTCGGGCCAGGACTATCGCGACGTCTACGCCACGAGCGTCAAGGAGCGCGCCGCGTCGGCGTGACGCTAAGCTGAAAAACCGGGCCGCGATCGCGGTCCGTTCCCCCTTCCGGGCGGGCTCCGGAGCGCGTCCGGTCGAAGAGAAACAGGAAATCCGTGTCCCACGCTACAGAACCAGTCGTCATGGCCGAACCCTCGGTGATCGCCGGACTGGACTATTGGCGTGAGCTGCCGATCAAGCAGCAGCCGTCATGGCCGGACCAGGCCGCGGTGGCGCGTGCCTCCGCCGAACTCGCGACGCTCCCTCCGCTCGTCTTCGCCGGCGAGGTCGACATCCTGCGCGACCGGTTGGCTCGGGCGGCGAGCGGCAATGCGTTCCTGCTCCAGGGCGGCGACTGCGCGGAGACCTTCGCCGGTGCGACGGCGGAGCAGATCCGCAACCGTGTGAAGACGGTCCTGCAGATGGCCGTCGTGCTCACGTACGGTGCGTCGATGCCGGTCGTCAAGATGGGCCGGATGGCCGGGCAGTTCGCCAAGCCGCGCTCCAACGACTCCGAGACGCGGGGCGACGTCACCCTGCCCGCCTACCGCGGCGACATCGTCAACGGCTACGACTTCACCCCGGAGTCGCGCACGGCCGACCCCGCTCGGCTCGTCAAGGGTTACCACACCTCCGCATCGACGCTGAACCTCATCCGGGCGTTCACCCAGGGCGGGTTCGCCGACCTCCGCGAGGTCCACAGCTGGAACAAGGGGTTCGCCGCCAACCCGGTGAACCACCGGTACGAGGGACTGGCGCGCGACATCGATCGTGCGATCAAGTTCATGGAGGCGGCCGGAGCCGACTTCGACCAGCTGCGCGGTGTGGAGTTCTACTCGAGCCACGAGGCGCTGCTCATGGACTACGAGCGACCGATGACGCGGATCGACTCGCGGACCGGGACGCCGTACAACACCTCGGCCCACTTCGTGTGGATCGGTGAGCGGACCCGTGAGCTCGACGGCGCGCACGTGGACTTCCTGTCGCGCGTGCGCAACCCGATCGGCGTGAAGCTCGGCCCCACCACCTCGGCCGACGACATGCTGCGTCTCATCGACAAGCTCGACCCCGAGCGCGAGCCCGGGCGCCTGACGTTCATCACCCGGATGGGTGCGGGCAAGATCAGGGACGCCCTGCCGCCGCTGCTCGAGGCGATCAAGGGCGCCGACGCGACGCCGCTCTGGGTCACCGATCCGATGCACGGCAACGGGCTCACGACGCCCACCGGCTACAAGACGCGTCGCTTCGACGACGTCGTGGACGAGGTCAAGGGGTTCTTCGAAGCCCACCGCGCCGTGGGGACGCACCCGGGCGGCATCCACGTCGAGCTCACCGGCGACGACGTCACCGAGTGCCTCGGTGGCTCCGAGCAGATCGACGAAGCGACCCTGGCGACGCGGTACGAGTCGCTGTGCGATCCGCGCCTCAACCACATGCAGTCGCTCGAGCTCGCCTTCCTCGTGGCGGAGGAGCTCGCCGCCGCGAAGTAGGTCTCACACGACGAAGCGCCCATGCCGGGTCCGGCATGGGCGCTTCGTCGTCTGGCGGCTGCGTGGGTGGATCGCGCTTCGCCGTGGCTACAGACCGAAGTCGGTGATGTTGACGGTTGAGCCCTTCTTGACGGACTTGCCCGCCGGGGGATCGGTCTTCTTCACCTTGAAGATGTCGCGGAAGGCCTCGGCTACGGCGATGTCACCCACGGTGAAACCCGCGTCCTGCAGCGTCGTGATGGCCTGGTTGATCGTCTGGCCGGTGGTGTCCGGGACGGCGACCAACTCGACGCCCTTCGACACGATCAGCGTGACGTCGTCGCCCGGGATGAACGCCGTCTCGTTCCCGTCGGCATCGGTCTTGGCCTGGATGCCGATGACCTGCCCCGCGGGGATCGTGTCGTCGAACGCCTCGTCCGAGGCACCCACGCCGAGCCCGACGGATTCGAGGGCGTCGCGCGCCTGGTCCGGCGTCATCCCCGAGACCGAGGGCACCTGTCCGGCCGAGACGAGCAACGTCACCGTGGAGCCCTGGAAGGACGGTCCGCCCTGGCTGTAGTCGGCGCCCGAGGTCGCGTCGGTCGCCGCGAGCACGATGTCCTTCGCAATGCTCGGGTCGAATTGCTGGTTCACGGTGCCGACGGCGACGCCGAGCGCGGCCAACTGCTGTTCGGCGTCGGATTGTGCGAGCCCGGCGAGGACCGGGATGTCCACCGGCTGCGGTCCCTGCGAGACGAGGACCGTGACGGAGCTTCCCTTGTCGATCTTCGAGCCGGACGGCGGATCGCTGCCGGCGACCGTGCCGGCCGGGACGGTGAGGCTGAACGTCGCGCCTTCGACGGGCACGAAGCCCAGCTCCACGAGTTTGGCGGACGCCTGGTCGAAACTCCCGTCGGCGACGTTCGGGACCTCGACGAGCGAGCCGGGGCCCTGGCCGAAGTACCATCCGGTTCCACCGGCGAGCGCGGCGAGCATGAGGACGATCGTGAACAGCGCGACGCCCACGCGGCTGCGCTTGCGGGCCTTCGTGGCGAGCTTGCCCGGACCGTCCGTCGCGTCGGCGCGCACCGGGACCTGCTGCGGTTTGGTGTTGCGGCCGATGACCTGGGTGACGTCGTCGGCGTGCTCGCTCGAGTAGGAGGCCGGCATGACGATCGTGGGCTGCGCCCCGGTGGCGACCGAGGTGAACCCGAGACTGGACTCGATGGAGCGCAGGCGCTCGAGCATCTCGCCGGCGTTCGACGGACGATCGTCCGGTTCGCGCTCAGTCGCCCAGAAGACGAGGTCGTCGAGTTCCTTCGGGACGGCGGGGTTCTTGGCGCTCGGCGCCGGGACCGACTCGTTGGCGTGCTGGTAGGCGATCTGCATCGGCTGCTCGCCCTTGTAGGGCTGTTCGCCGGTGAGCATCTCGTAGAGCATGATCCCGAGCGCGTAGATGTCGCTCCGCGCGTCGGCCTGTCCACGGGTGACGAGTTCGGGGGAGAGGTAGGCGATCGTCCCGAGGAGTGCCTGGCCGGTGGCCGTGTTCGCGCTCGCGGCTCTCGCGAGGCCGAAGTCGCCGATCTTGATGCGTCCGTCGTCGGCGAGGAGGACGTTCTCCGGCTTGACGTCGCGGTGGACGATGCCGGCGCGGTGCGCGGCGGCGAGGCCGGACAGCACGGCGTCGAGGATGTCGGCGGCCTGCCGCGGGGTCAGTGTGCCGTTGTCGCGGATGAGGTCGCGGAGGGTGATGCCCGGCAGGTGCTCCATGACGAGGTACGCCATGTCGGAGTCCTGGCCCTGGTCGAACACGCTGACGACATGCGGGTTCGCGAGCCGGGCGGCGGAGCGCGCCTCCTGGATGAATCGGTTCTTGAACGTCGTGTCGTCCGAGAGGTGGCCGTGCATGACCTTGATCGCGACGCGCCGTTCCAGCCGGAGGTCCGTGGCGAGGTAGACCGTCGCCATGCCGCCACGGGCGATGCGTGAGCGCACCTGATATCTCCCGTCGAGGAGACGGCCGATCATCGGATCGGTCTGCTGGTTGCTACTCACCAGTCGAGTGTATGGAACGTCGAGCGCGAAGAGCTGTCAACACCCCGGGAGGGCGGCGAGGTGCCTGGATCGTTACCCGAACGCGATCCGACGGCGCCGAGCGGAGCGCGGTCGTGGCAGACTGCTGTGCGTGACTGAGCAGAATTCCGAACTCGTGTGGTTCACCCTTCCCGATCTGGCGACCGAACTCGGGCTGCCGATCCGCCGCATCCGCCAGTACCTCGAGGAGCGCGACCTCCTCGCCGTCCGACGTGACGGCGTGCTGCAGGTGCCGTCGTCGTTCATCGCGGACGGCGGGCCGGTGCACAACCTGCGCGGCACGCTCACGCTGCTGTCCGACAACGGCTTCGACGATGAGGCCGCAATGGTCTGGATGCTCGAGGACGACGACGCGATCGGGACCTCGCCGATCCAAGCCCTCCGCGAGGGACGTCGTTCCGAGGTGCGCCGGGTGGCTCAGGCGCTCGCCTGATCCCGCGCCATCCGAGCCGGACGGCTCAGGTCTCGCGGCGTGCGACCGCGACCGCGAGGCCGCGCAGGTGGGCCCGGGCGTCGTCGTTGATCGGAGCCTCGCCCAATGCGGAGAGCGCCCGTGCGACGTGGTCCTGGATGAGCTTCTCCACCTGGTCGACGGCCCCGCTGTCGCGGATGGTCGCCTGGAGCAGGCCGATCTGGTCGTCGTCGAGTTCAGGATCCCCGAGCAGCTCGTCGAGGATGGCGCGCGCGCCCGGCTGGAGGGCCTCCCTCGTGAGCGCGATGAGGATGGTTCGCTTCCCTTCGCGGAGGTCGTCGCCACTCGGCTTACCGGTCACGGCGGGATCGCCGTAGACGCCGAGGAGGTCGTCGCGCAGCTGGAAGGCGATGCCGAGGGGGAGGCCGTACCCGCGGAGCGACGCGAGCTGCTGCTCGTTCCCGCCGCCGAGGAGCGCCCCGAGCGCGAGCGGGGACTCGATGCTGTACTTGGCCGATTTGAAGATCAGGACGCGCTCGGCCCGGCGGCGCTGTTCGTCGTCGGCGGCGTCGCGCCAGGCGCGCTCCTCGAGGATGTCGAGGTACTGGCCGGCCGTGACCTCGGTCCGCATCCGGTTGAACTCGGCCCGCGCTGCGCGAGCGGCGGTGCGGTCGTCCAGCTGGTCGAGTCCGTCGTCGAGGAGTTCGTCGCTCCAGCCGAGGAGCAGGTCGCCGAGGAGTGTGGCGGCTCCGGTGCCGAAGGTGTTCGGGTCGCCGTCCCATCGGCTGCGACGGTGCAACTCCGCGAAGGAGACGTGAGCCGACGGTGCACCCCGGCGGGTGTCGGAGTTGTCGATGATGTCGTCGTGGACGAGCGCCGCGGCGTGGAACAGCTCGAGTGCTCCACAAGTCGCGATGACGGTCTCGAGGCCGCCCTGGCCGCTGGCGTGCCTCCCGGTCGAGACGGCCTGCCAGCCCCGGAAGCAGAACTGTGCTCGGAACCGCTTCCCACCGCTGAGAAATTCCCGGGAGAAGTCGAGGAACGGGGAGAGCTCCGGGCCGATCTGCGCGACAATGGAGCTTCGCGAGGAGAGAAAGTCGGAGAGCCCGCGGCCCACCAGGGTGGCGAGTTCATTGCTTTCGATCACGCACCTAGCCTAGTCATGCTTCGGTGGCTAGACTCGATCAACAACGTCGCGTCGTGTGACCTTGAGGGGAATCAGATGCCACTTTCAGAGCAGGAGCAACGGCTCCTCGATGAGATGGAACGCCACCTCTACCGCAGCGATGCCGATTTCGTCTCCAAGGTCAGCGCTGGCGCGGGCAAACCGAGTTACCGCGGAATCGCGCTCGGCTCCCTCATCGCGGTGGTCGGGGCGATCGGCCTCGTGCTCGGAGTCGTGATCCAGCAGCCCATCGTCGGTCTGCTCGGGTTCGCGATCATGCTCACGGGCGTGCTCGTGGCGACGAAGCCGACCCGGGCTCCACTCGAACAGCCGCGACCTCGTCAGGCTGCGCCGGCAGGACAGAAGTCCTCGCGTCTGATGGACCGCTTCAACGACCGCTGGGACAAGCGCCAGTCGGGCGACGAGCGGTAGCGAGGCCCGGTCTCCTGGTCGCTCCTCGGTCGGCCACCTGACTCCACTTCCCTCCCTCGCGGCGCCGCCGCACCATGACTCCAAACGGGGCCGATCTTCGGATCGGCCCCGTTTCGTCGTTTCGGGCCCTCCCTGATCGTCCCGAGTATGGCAAAACCCCTCCATTTCCCTCCACCCCGCAGAGTCCCGACTTTGCGGGGTTTTTTCATGAGCATATGGTTCAATATGGGGGAATGTGCTGCACTGGTGGTGCAAAGTGGAGTAAAGTGGAGCCCAACCAAGATGTTGGCCAGAACGATTGGGGGCGGGGGCGTATGTTCCTCGGTAGTCACGCCCCCAAACTCGACGAAAAAGGCCGCATCATCCTGCCGGCGAAGTTCCGCGATGAGCTCTCCGGCGGGGTCGTCATGACTCGAGGCCAGGAGCACTGCATCTACGTCTTCAGCACGCGGGAGTTCGAGGCGCTCCACGAGAAGATCCGCCAGGCTCCGGTCACCAGCAAGCAGGCCCGCGACTACCTGCGCGTGTTCCTCTCCGGAGCGAGCGCCGAGACCCCCGACAAGCAGCACCGCGTGACCATTCCGTCCAACCTCCGCCAGTACGCCGGGCTCAGCCGCGATCTCGTGGTCATCGGCGCCGGCAGCCGCGCGGAGATCTGGGACGCCGAGGCATGGGAGTCCTACCTCGCCGAACAGGAGAGCGTCTTCTCCGAGACCGCCGAGGAGGTGATCCCCGGACTCTTCTAGTGCCCTGCCCCCTGACTCCCAGCCGTCCCGCCCTGACACACTTCCCCGGTGCCAGGTCGGAGCCCGCCCTGACACACTTCCCCGGTGCCAGGTCGGAACGGATGGGGATCAGGGGTCAGGGACCGTCCGGATTACGCATATGGCCATCAACGACATCCACACCCCGGTCCTCCTCGAGCGATGCATCGAGTTGCTCGCCCCTGCCGTGTCCCACGAGGGCGCGGTCCTCATCGACGCCACGCTCGGCATGGCGGGCCACGCCGAAGCGATGCTCGAGCGGTTCCCGCAGTTGACCCTCGTCGGGCTCGACCGCGACCTCGATGCACTCGACATCGCTCAGGAGCGGCTCGAGCGCTTCGGGTCGCGAGCCCGGTTCGTCAAAGCCGTCTACGACGACATCGACGAGGCGGCCGAGGAGCTCGGGTTCCCACAGGTGGACGGGATCCTGTTCGACCTCGGTGTCTCCTCACTGCAACTCGATCGGACCGAACGCGGCTTCTCGTACTCGCAGGACGCGCCACTCGACATGCGGATGGACGCCTCGAGCGAGCTGACGGCGGAGACGATCCTCGCCACCTACGACGAGGTCGCACTTCGGAAGATCTTCTGGGAGTACGGCGACGAGAAGTTGGCGCAGCGCTACGCGCGCCGCATCGTCGAGGAACGCCAGCAGCGACCCCTGACGAGTTCCGGTCAGCTCGTCGAGCTCATCGATCGGGCCACGCCGGCGGCCGCACGTCGCACCGGCCACCCGGCCAAGCGGGTCTTCCAGGCGCTGCGCATCGAGGTCAACGCGGAGCTGTCGGTCCTCGAGGCCGCCGTGCCCCGCGCCCTCGACCTGCTGCGGGTCGGAGGCCGGATCGTGTTCCTGTCCTACCAGTCGCTGGAGGACCGGATCGTCAAGCGCGAGCTCCAGGCGCGGGCGAAGTCGACCACGCCGGCGGGCCTGCCCGTCGAACTCCCGGAGCACAGTGCGGAGCTGAAACTCCTCGTCAAGGGCGCCGAACTCGCCACCGAGGCGGAGATCGATGAGAACCCCAGAGCGAAACCCGTGCGACTCCGCGCGGCTGAACGGCTGAGGAGGCCAGCATGAGCGGAGCGACCGCAGCACTCGATCTCGCACCCGAACGGCTCGGACGCGCTCGGCCGCAGCCGACCCGGACCGCCCCCGAACGGCAGCACATCCGTGCGGTCACGACCGGGGCGCGCTCGAAGCTCCGACCACGGCCCATGTACGCGGTCATCGTCGTCGGTGCGGTCGTCGCCATCGTCGTGGGCCAGTTGCTCCTCAGCGTCGGGCTGAGCCAGGGCGCCTACCAGATCCAGCAGCTCGAGGGGAAGCAGGTCGAACTCGGCCGCACCTCGGCCGCGCTGGCCGAGGACCTCGACCGCCTCGCCTCGCCGCAGTACCTCGCCGTCAACGCGCAGGCACTCGGCATGGTGGGCAACTCGCTCCCGACCTACCTCCGGCTCTCCGACGGCGCTGTGCTGGGGACGCCCACGCCGGCGTCGGCGAGCACGAGTCCGATCTTCAACGCCGCCCTCGTGCCGAACGCACAGGCAGCGACGCTCCCGCTCGTCGGCGGACAGAACGCCGCCGCCGCAGACGGCGCGTCGAGCCAGGAAGCTGTCACCCCGCCCGTACCGTTGCAGGACGGGCTGCCGTCGCCGACCACACGATGACCGGACGGATGACGGTGGAGGACGACGCCCTGCTCGGAGGTGCGACGTCAGGAGAGGACGCGGTGCGGGCATCATGGTGAGACACACGAAGACCACGCGCCGACGCCTCGCGTTCACCATCGTCGCGGTCTCCATCGTGATGACGCTGTTCGTCCTGCGTCTGGTCGACATCCAGGTGGTCCGCGCGAGTGCTTTGAGCGCCGAATCCCTCGAGAAGACCGAGACGGGCGACACGATCCTCGCCACCCGCGGCAGCATCCTCGCCTCCGACGGTTCGGTGCTTGCCGAAGCGGTGATGCGCTACAGCATGGCGGCGTCTCCGAAGGACGCCGGACCGTTCGAACGCGACGTCGACGGCACCGAGCAGACGATCACCCTCGAGCAGGCGACGAACGAGATCGGCGCGATCATCGGGAAGCCCGGCCCGGAGGTCCTCGCGCTCATCACGGACGCCCTCGCCGCGGACAAGGACTCGCTCTACGCCCTCCTCGCGAAGAAGCTCACCCTCGACCAGCTCCGCGCGCTCAAGGCGTTGGAGATCCCGTGGACGACCTTCAAGGAAGAGCCGTACCGGGTGTACCCGAACGGTGCCGTGGCCGGTAACATCGTCGGCTTCGTCGGCGAGGAGGGCGAGGCACAGGCCGGCGTCGAACTCATGGAGAACTCCTGCCTCGCGGGGGAGGACGGTCGCACGACCTATGAGAAGGGCAGCGGCGGTCTCCCGCTCCCCGGCACCACGGTGACGAAGCCGGCGAAGGACGGCGGCGACGTGGTACTCACGCTCGACAAGGACATCCAGTGGTTCTCGCAGCAGTCGCTCGCCGCGCAGGCCGAAGCGGTCGGTGCGAGCTGGGGCGTCGTCACGGTGATGGAGGTCAAGACCGGCAAGCTCCTCGCGGTCGCCGAGTACCCGGCCGTCGACCCCGGCAACGTCAGCGCGACGCCTGCCGAGGACCGAGGCTCACGTGCCTTCGCGGCACCGTTCGAACCGGGATCGACGTACAAGTCCCTCACCGCCGCCGCACTGATCGACCAGGGTGTCGCGAACCCGAACTCCCAGGTGGTCGCTCCGTTCCGGTACAAGCCGTCGAACGGTGCCGACATCAACGACAGCGAGTTCCACGAGGACATGAACCTCACGCTGGCGGGTGTCATGGTCGAGTCGTCCAACACGGGGATCTCACAGTTCGGCGAGAAGATGAGTGCCGACACCCGTTACGCGTATTTCCAGAAGTTCGGTCAGCTCCAGAAGACCGAGGTCGGCTTCCCGAGCGAGTCCGGAGGCCTGATGTCCGACCCGGCGGACTGGGACAACCAGACGGACTACGCGACCATGTTCGGTCAGGGCTTCTCGACGACCGCCATCCAGGGTGCCAGTCTCTACCAGACGATCGCGAACGGTGGCGTCAGGATGCCGGTGCAGCTCGTCGAGGGGTGTCGCAACGCGGACGGCACGGTGACGGACGTCCCCGACGCGACCGGAACGCAGGTCGTCTCGCCCGATGCCGCGAAGCAGGTCAGCGACATGCTCGAGATGGTCGACCAGGAGAGCTGGGTCGCTGCGAACGTCGACGTTCCCGGCTACCGCGTCGCGATGAAGACCGGAACGGCCCAGCAGCCGGACGGCGATGGCGGATACAGCTCGAGTTACCTCGTCTCGATGGCCGGCTTCGCACCCGCCGAGGCCCCGCAGTTCGTCGTTTCGGTGAACCTGGCGGACCCGGTTAAGATGAACACATCGGCTGCGGTCGCTCCCATCTTCCGGGATGTGACCACCCAGGTGCTGAAGAGCAGGGGAGTGCAGCCGTCCACGGAGCCGGCACCGAACCTGCCGCTCAGATTTTGAACGACCTCATGAAGGATGGGCTCAGCGTGAACAATCAGGGCCCGATCAGCCTCAGACCGGAACATCCGCAACGGCGGGCGCTCTCGCAGCTGGTGACCGAATTCGACCTCGACCTGCACGGATCAGCCGACGGCGTGGAGATCAGCGGTGTCAGTCTGAGCTCCGGTGCCGTCGAGCCTGGTGACCTCTACATCGGCATGCCGGGTGTCCGTGCCCACGGTGCCGCGTACGCGGAGCAGGCGAAGGAACGTGGCGCTGTCGCGGTGCTCACGGACGACGCCGGACGAGACCTGGCCGCAGCGGCCGGTCTGCCGATCATCGTCGTGCCGGAGCCGCGTGCCGCCCTCGGCCACCTCGCCGCCTGGGTGTACCGCACCGCTGAGGAGCCACCGACGTTGTTCGGCGTGACCGGTACCAACGGCAAGACGAGCGTGGTCTACCTCCTGAGCGGCATGCTCGCGCAACTCGGGATCGTCTCCGGTCTGAGCTCGACCGCGGAGCGGCGCATCGGCGACCTCGCGGTGACGAGCTCCCTCACCACGCCGGAGGCCAGCGAGCTGCACGCGTTGCTCGCGCGCATGCGCGAGTCCGAGGTGCGCGCGGTCGCCATCGAGGTCTCCGCCCAGGCGCTGACCAGGCACCGCGTCGACGGCATCGTCTTCGACGTCGTCGGCTTCACCAACCTCAGTCACGACCACTTCGACGACTACGGCGACTTCGACGAGTACTTCGCGGCCAAGCGGGAGCTGTTCGAACCCGACCGGGCCCGACGAGGCGTGGTCACGATCGATTCCGACTGGGGCGGCCGGCTCGTCGAGCAGAGCCGGATCCCGGTGACGACCCTGACGACCCGCCCGGAGGTCGACGCCGACTGGCGCATGACGATCCTCGAGGAGACCGCCGGTTCCACGACGTTCCGCCTCGACGGCCCCGGCGACCAGGTGCTCGTGACGAGCGTGCCGCTGCTCGGCTGGTTCATGGCGGCGAACGCCGCGCTCGCGATCGTGATGCTCGTCGAGTCCGGTGTTGAGTTCGACATGATCGCTCAGGCCCTCGAGCGGGACGGTGGCATCGACGCCTACATCCCCGGGCGTGCCGAGCGGATCAGCGGCGACCGCGGCCCGGTCGTGTACATCGACTACGGGCACAGCCCAGACGCGTTCCTCAACACCCTCGCGGCCATCCGGGCCGTCACGCCGGGCCGGGTCATCATGGTGTTCGGCGCCGACGGAGACCGCGACACGACGAAGCGTCGCGACATGGGCGCGATCGCGGCCCGGGGTGCCGACGTCGTGGTGGTCACCGACTTCCATCCACGGAGCGAGGACCCGGCGTCGATCCGACGCGTGCTCCTCGAAGCCGCCCGCGAAGCCGCACCGGACGGCGAGTTGCACGAGGTCGCCGACCCGGCGACCGCGTTCCGCACCGCCCTCGCGCTGGCCGGTCAGGGCGACACCATCCTCTACGCCGGACCTGGGCACGAGGACTACCACGAGGTGGCCGGTGTGAAGCTCCCGTACTCGGCGCGCGACGACTCGCGCGACGCGCTGCGTGAGGCAGGGTGGCTCTGATGATCGACCTGACCCTCACCGAGATCGCTGCGGCGACCGACGGCCGACTGATCCCCGGTTCGGCTGACCCCGGCCTCGTCGTGTCCGGCGTCGCCGACACCGACTCCCGACTCATCACGCCCGGCGACATCTTCGTCGCGAAGCCCGGCGAGGAGACCGACGGACATCTGTTCGCCGATGCGGCGGTCGCGAACGGCGCCGCCCTGCTCCTCGTCGAACGAGAACTGGCCGTCGCCGTGCCGCAGATCGTCGTCGAGAACTCCGTGACCGCGCTCGGTGCCCTCGCCACCGAGGTCATCACGAGGGTGCGCGCGCTCGGACGACTCCGGATCGTCGGTATCACCGGCTCCAACGGCAAGACCACGACCAAGAACCTCCTCGCCGCGGTCCTCGAGCGCGTCGGGGAGACGGTCAGCCCCAAGGCCTCCTTCAACAACGAGGTCGGAGCGCCGATCACCATGCTGCGCGTGACGAACGACACGCGGTTCCTCGTCGCGGAGATGGGTGCCAGCGGCATCGGCGAGATCGCCCGACTCATCCGCATGGCGAAGCCCGACATCGGCGTGGTCCTGAAGGTCGGACTCGCCCACGCGGGGGAGTTCGGCGGGATCGAAGCGACCGTCACGGCGAAGACCGAGATGGTGTCCGAGCTGCTCCCGGAGGATGTCGCCGTCCTCAACCTCGACGATCCACGGGTGGCCGGTATGGCCGATGCCACCCGGGCACGCTTGCTCTGGTTCGGCCTCGACGACCGCGCCGCCGTTCGAGCGACCGACATCGTCGCGACGGCGTCCGGGACCGCGTTCACGCTGCACCTGCCCGACGGTTCCTCCGCGCCCGTCCGGTTCAAGGTGCTCGGCGAGCACCACGTCATGAACGCCCTCGCCGCGGCCGCAGCCGCCCACGAACTCGGTGTGGAGATCGACCTCATCGTCGACGCCCTCGAGAGCGTGAGCCGGGCGGAGCGCTGGCGGATGGAGCCCCTCGGCGGACGCGACGACGTGTCCATCATCAACGACGCCTACAACGCGAGCCCCGACTCGATGTCGGCCGCCATCCGGACCCTCGCCCAGATCGGTGCTGAACGCGGCCGGACCATCGCGGTACTCGGTGCCATGAGCGAACTCGGCGACTGGGCGGGCGAGGAACACGACCGCATCGGACTCCAGGTCGTCCGGCTCGGCATCGGCCGCCTCGTCGTGGTCGGCCCCGAGGCCCGCCGCATGCACATCACCGCGATCAACGAAGGGTCGTGGGACGGCGAGTCGGTGTACTTCGCGACCGCGGACGAGGCGTTCGCGTACTTGAGCGCGGAGATCGCCCCGGGCGACACCGTGCTCGTGAAATCGTCGAACGCGGCCGGGCTCCGGTTGCTGGGCGATCGACTGGGGGAGTTGTACGCATGAGAGTCCTGTTGGCCGCGGGAGCGATCTCGCTGGCGTTCTCCCTCTTCCTGACCCCGCTCTTCATCAGAGCGTTCCGCAAACTCGCCTGGGGTCAGTTCATCCGCGACGACGGACCGCAGAGCCACCACACCAAGCGCGGAACCGCGACGATGGGCGGCGTCATCATCATCGTCGGTACCCTCGTCGGCTTCTTCGCGAGCTATCTGATCTTCCAAGAGCAGGTCGGCGTCTCGGCGCTCCTGGTCCTGTTGATGATGGTCGGACTCGGCATCGTCGGGTTCATCGACGACTTCCTGAAGGTCCGCAAGAAGCAGAGCCTCGGACTCGGTGGATGGGCGAAGGTCTCCGGGCAGCTCATCGTCGCGACGGTGTTCGCCGTCCTGGCGATCAACTTCCCGAACACCGAGGGGTTCACCCCGGCATCGACGAACATCTCGATCATCCGCGACATCCCGATCAACTTCATGGCGATCGGCATCCCGGTGATCGGCATCCTGCTGTACATCCTCTGGACCTCGGTGATCGTGGCGGCGACGTCGAACGGCGTGAACGTCACCGACGGGCTCGACGGGCTCGCCACCGGTGCCTCGATCCTCGCGATCGGCTCGTACATCATCATCGGGTTCTGGCAGTTCAACCAGTCGTGCTTCAGCTCCTCGCTCGCCTCCGACGTGGCCTACAAGTGCTACGACGTCCGGGATCCGCTCGACCTCGCCGTGGTCGCGGCGGCGATCGTGGGCGCGCTCATCGGGTTCCTCTGGTGGAACACCTCGCCGGCACAGATCTTCATGGGCGACAGCGGTTCGTTGGCGCTCGGTGGAGCACTCGCGGCGCTGGCGATCCTCAGCAAGACCGAGCTCCTCCTGGTGCTCGTCGGTGGGCTGTTCGTGATCGAGGCCGGCTCCGTGATCGTGCAACGCGCCTACTTCAAGGTGACCCACGGCAAGCGCATCTTCCTCATGAGCCCCATCCATCACCACTTCGAACTCAAGGGTTGGGCCGAGGTCACCGTCGTCGTCCGCTTCTGGATCATCGGTGGTCTGCTCGTCGCCGCGGGTGTGGGTTCCTTCTACCTCGAGTGGCTGAGCCGTTGAGCGCCGAGCGCCTCGACGGACTCCGGAGCTGGCACGCCGACTGGCGCGGACTCCGGGTCGCCGTCCTGGGGCTCGGCATGACCGGGTTCTCCGTCGCTGACACGCTCACCGAGCTCGGCTCGGAGGTACTCGTCCTGGCCGGCGAGGCCGCGGACGAACGTGCCGAACTCGTCGGCGTCATCGGTGCGCGTCTCATCCAGCGGGACCTGTCGACCGTGCCGTCCGAGCTCGTGGAGTTCGCTCCGGAACTCGTCGTCGTGTCACCCGGCTTCCACCCCGACCACCCCGTCGTCGCGTGGGCGCAGGCGGCCGGGGTCGCCGTGTGGGGCGACATCGAGCTCGCCTGGCGGGTCCGCGACAAGGTCGGCACCCCGGCTGAGTGGATCTGCGTCACCGGCACGAACGGCAAGACCACGACCGTTCAACTGACGGCGTCGATGCTCGTCGAGGCGGGCTTCCGGGCGGCGCCCTGCGGCAACATCGGCGTCCCGGTCCTGGACGCCGTCCGTGATCCGCAGGGCTTCGACTTCTTCGTCGTCGAGCTCTCGAGTTACCAGTTGCACACCCTCGGCCTGCAGGGCGGTCGGAGCATCGTCTCGCCGCTCGCCAGCGTCTGCCTGAACCTCGCCGACGACCACCTCGACTGGCACGGCTCCGCCGCGGCGTACCGGGCGGCGAAGGCCGTGGTGTACGAGAACACGAAAATCGCGTGCGTCTACAACCGCGCTGACGCGGCGACGATGTCGATGGTCGAGGAGGCCGAGGTCGTCGACGGCGCCCGAGCCGTCGGGTTCGGCCTCGACGTCCCCGGACCGAGCGACTTCGGTGTCGTGGACGGCATCCTGGTCGACCGCGCGTTCCTCGACGACCGTCGGACGAGCGCCCTCGAGATCACGACGGTCGAAGCGCTCGCCCAGCGCGGGCTCGCCGCCCCGCACATCGTCGCCAACATCCTGGCGGCAGCGGCACTCGCCCGGGCCGCCGGCATCACGGTCGAGGCCGTGCGCGACACCCTGCTGTCGTTCGGCCTGGACGCGCACCGGATCCAGCTCATCGCGCGGAGGCTCGAGGTGGACTGGATCGACGACTCGAAGGCCACCAATCCGCACGCCGCCGACGCCTCGCTCGCCGCCTACCGCTCGGTGGTGTGGATCGTCGGAGGCCTGTTGAAGGGCGTCTCGATCGATCATCTGGTGGAGCGGCACGCCGACCACCTGCGCGCGGCCGTCGTGATCGGCGCCGACCGCTCGGAGGTCCTCGCGGCATTCGCGCGACACGCGCCGACCCTGACCGTCATCGAGGTCGACGCAGCGGAGACTGAACACGTCATGCCGGAGGCCGTTCGCCGGGCCGCCGAGGTCGCGCAGGCAGGGGACACCGTGCTCCTCGCTCCTGCAGCCGCCTCGATGGACCAGTTCACGGACTACGGACACCGTGGTCGCCTGTTCCAGGCCGCCGTCGAAGCAGAGCTGGGAGGTGAGGCGGATGATCGATCCGCCTCGCGCTGACCCGCGCCGCGTGCGGTCGTCGTCGTCCCGGATGACGACGGTCGCCTCAGGCAGTGGGACACCCGACGCACCGACGTCGCCGAGAGGCATGTCGAGTGCGCGGATCTCGCTGGGCAAGGTGCTGCGTCCGGAGTCGAAGAACTACTTCCTCCTGCTGGGTGTCACCCTGTTCCTCGTCGGGCTCGGGCTCGTCATGGTGCTGTCCTCATCCTCCGTCGAGTCTTACGAGGCCGGCGACGGGTACTTCGGGCTGTTCTGGCGCCAGGCGACGTTCGCGATGATCGGTGTTCCGCTCATGCTCATCGTGAGCCGCTTCCCGGCACGGTTCTGGAAGAAGTGGGCGTGGGTGTTCCTCCTGGTCGCCATGGGCCTGCAACTGCTCGTCTTCACACCGCTCGGCTACGAGATCGGTGGCAACCGCAACTGGATCGAGATCGGCGGCTTCACCGCGCAGCCATCGGAAGCGGTCAAGCTCGCACTGGTCGTGTGGCTCGGGCTCGTGTTGACGATCAAGCAACCGCGTCTCCTCGAGTGGAAGCACGCCCTGATCCCGGTCATCCCCTTCGCCGGTCTCTCCATCGGCCTCGTCCTGCTCGGTGGCGACCTCGGTACCGTCGTGATCATGGCCCTCATCGTGTTCTCGGCGCTGTACTTCGCCGGAGTGCGACTGCGCTACATCGCGATCCCCGTGGTCGCGGGGGCCGTGCTGTTCCTCATCATGGCCGTCACGAGTGCCAACCGCATGCAGCGCATCATGGCGTTCTTCGGCGACGGCAAGGGCGACTACGAGAACGCCGACTGGCAGTCGACCCACGGCACGTGGGCGCTGGCGAACGGCGGCCTCTGGGGCGTCGGCCTCGGCAACTCGCGCGCGAAGTACGGGTGGTTACCGGCGATCTCGAACGACTTCATCTTCGCGGCGATCGGCGAGGAGCTGGGCCTCATCGGCGCCGTCCTCGTCCTCGGGCTGTTCGTCTTCCTCGCGGTCATGTTCATCCGGGTGATCCGCACCAGCGACGACTCCTTCGTGAGGATCACCACCGGCGCCGTCATGGCCTGGATCATCGGCCAGGCGCTCGTGAACATCGGCGTCGTCCTCGGAGTCCTGCCGGTGCTCGGTGTGCCGTTACCGCTGCTGTCCTCGGGCGGCACGGCGCTGCTCACCACCCTCGTCGCGATCGGGATCGTCCTGTCCTTCGCCCGGGAGCGGGGGCGCCCCGCGTCCCAGCAGTCCCGTCGGACACCCGCTCGACGTCCCCAATCCTCCGGAGCCACCCGATGACCACCTACCTCCTCGCTGGCGGCGGCACCGCCGGCCATGTCAATCCGCTGTTGGCGGTGGCCGACGGACTCCGCGCCAGAGACCCCGAAGCGACGATCCTCGTCGTCGGTACGGCGGAGGGCCTCGAGGCGCGACTCGTCCCGGAACGCGGCTACGAATTGCTCACGATCCCCAAACTGCCCTTCCCCCGCCGGCCGAACGTCGATGCGCTCCGCTTCCCCGGTCGCCTCCGTCGGACGGTCGCAGCCGTGGTCGCGATGATCCGGGAGCATCGGGTGGACGTCGTGATCGGTTTCGGCGGCTACGCGGCCGCACCGGCGTACACTGCTGCCAGGCGCGCCGGTGTCCCGCTGGTCATCCACGAGGCGAACGCTCGTCCGGGCCTCGCGAACCGGCTCGGCGCGAGGTACACGCCCTACGTCGGTGTCGCCTTCCACCACACGCCCATCCGCAACGCACGCTTCGTCGGCATGCCGCTGCGTCGCGAGATCGAGGAGTTGGACCGCGAGGCGCTCCGGCCGGCGGCCCTCGCCGAGTTCGGCCTCGCGTCGGACCGACCACTGCTGCTCGTCACCGGCGGTTCGCTCGGCGCGAGACGGATCAACGCGACGATGAGCCAGAGCGCCGAAGACATCGTCGCGGCAGGCTGGCAGGTGCTCCACATCACGGGTGCGAAGAGCGAGATCTCGGATCCCGGTGTCGCCCACTACCACCTCCTCGAGTACTGCTCCCGGATGGAGCTCGCCATCGCCGCAGCCGACTTCGCGGTGTCGCGTGCTGGCAGCGCCACCGTCAGTGAGCTGTGCGCGGTCGGGCTCCCCGCCGTCTACGTGCCCTACCCGGTCGGCAACGGTGAGCAGCGCTTCAACGCCGCCGACGTCGTGCGTGCCGGGGGAGCGGTTATGGTAGATGACGCGCAGTTCGTGCCGGCCTGGGTGCGTGAGCACCTCGTCCCGTTGCTGAGCGATCGGCACCGGGTCGACGACCTGGCCGCCCAATCCAAGAGCGTCGGTGTCTCCGACGGCACGGCTCGCGTCATCGCCCTCATCGATGAGGCGCTCCAACCATCGGTGCAGCGCGTGCGCGGCCGGTGATCCAGTCTTCCCAGAAAGCGTGACACCGTGATCAAGCCAGACCCCACCGTCGAGATCCCCGCCGACCTCGGCGTCGTGCACTTCGTCGGAATCGGCGGCAGCGGGATGAGCGGCATCGCACGGTTGTTCGTGAGCGCCGGATCGCGCGTGACCGGCTCGGACGTGCGCGAGTCGAAGAACATCGACGCCCTGCGCGAGCTCGGCGTCCCCGTCGCCATCGGCCACGATGCACAGAACGTCGGTGACGCGGACACCCTCGTCGTGACCGGAGCGCTGTGGGCGGACAATCCCGAGTACCTGCTGGCGAAGGAACGGGGTCTGACGATCCTGCACCGGTCGCAGGCTCTCGCGTGGCTGACCTCCGGGACACGGCTCGTCTCCGTCGCGGGGGCCCACGGGAAGACGACGTCGACCGGCATGATCATCACGGCGCTCCTGGAGCTCGGTGCCGATCCCAGCTTCGTCAACGGTGGCGTGATCGAGTCCCTCGGGCTGAGCTCGGCCCGCGGCGCCGGAGAACTGTTCGTCGTCGAGGCGGACGAGTCCGACGGTTCGTTCCTGCTCTACGACACGGCCGTCGCGCTCATCACGAACATCGACCCCGACCACTTGGACCACTACGGCTCGCTCGAAGCGTTCGAGCAGGCGTTCGTGACCTTCGCTCAGCAGGCTCGCGAACTCGTCGTCATCTCCTCGGACGACGCCGGCGCGGTCCGGATCACCCCGGCACTTCGCGATGCCGCCGACGGCAAGCGGGTGCTGACCTTCGGAGAGGCCCCCGACGCGGACGTCCGACTGCACGACGTCGGCTCCACCGGTCCGGTCTCGTTCCAGCTCAGCTATGAGGGCACCAGCTACGCGGCGACCCTCCGCGTGCCCGGGCGCCACAACGCCATCAACGCCGCCGGCGCCTTCGCCGTCCTCGTCGGTGTCGGGTTCGACCCGGCGGACGCGCTCCGAGGCATCAGCGCCTTCGGCGGGACGCAGCGTCGATTCGAGCTGCACGGGGTCGTCGACGGTGTCAGTGTCTACGACGACTACGCGCACCACCCCACCGAGGTCGCCGCCGCTCTCGCCGCCGCGCGCACGGTGGTCGGCGACGGACGCATCATCGCGGTCCACCAGCCGCACCTGTACAGCCGGACCCGCCTCTTCGCCCAGGAGTTCGCCGACGCCCTCGAACGGTACGCCGATCACACGGTCGTCCTCGAGGTCTACGGCGCGCGCGAGGACCCCGAGCCCGGTGTGACCGGTGCGACCGTGTCGACCCGGTTCTCCGACGCGGACCGTGTCGCGTACATCGACGACTGGCAGCGCGCCGCGGACTACACGGCGACGGTCGCGCGACCCGGCGACTTCGTCATCACGCTCGGATGCGGCGACGTCTACCGGATCGTGCCGCAGCTCCTCGAGGCCATCGCCGGTCGCGAGTCCGTCTGATGGGCGTCCGGTGAAGCGCCCGGACGGCTTCGACCCCGCGGCCGGTCCGCGTCCCGAGCGTCAGACGCGACCGTCGGCGTCCGCGCCGGTCGACCGTGCCGGCGTGCGCGCCGAGCCCGTCGCCGAGCAGGAGACGGACGTCATCGAGCTCGACGCCGCCCGGGTCCGGCCGAAGCGGCCGGGTGCCGGCGCACCGTCCCAGTCGTCGGGGCTGAAGCCGGCGTCGGCGGGCACCTCGCCGAAGGTGGCACCATCGTCGAAGCGCGGCGCGAAGCCGACGACGACGACCTCCCCCTCGGCGACGGCGACCCTGGAGCGTCCCGACGAGCCGGAGGACGAGGCCTTCCTCACCCCGCGTGAGGCCGCGAAACTGCGACGTCGCCACGAGCGCCAGGAGATCCGTCGGTTCACGGCCCGCAAGCGGGGTCGCCACCGTACCTGGGTGGTCGCGGCAGCGATCCTCGGGGTCCTGATCGTCGTCTCGCTCGCCGGAGCCTATTCGCCCCTGCTGGCCGTCCGGACCATCGAGGTCGTCGGCGCGAGCCGGGTCAACCAGGCCGAGATCACCGAGGCGCTCGGCGACCAGCTGGGTCGCCCGCTCGCGCTGGTCGACGCTGGCGCCGTGAAGGCGGTACTCGTCGGGTACCCGCTCATCGCGAGCTACTCCCTCGAAGCACAGCCCCCGAGCACGCTCGTCGTGCGGATCGTCGAACGCGAGCCGGTGGGCGTGCTGCAATCAGGGTCGGTGTACACCCTCGTCGACGCCGCCGGGGTCACGATCGAGCGCAGCGACCAGCCGATCACCGGGTATCCCACGCTCATGGTCACCGGCGGCCCGACCTCCAAGGGCTTCGTCGCAGCGGCCGCGGTGATCCGGGCGCTGCCGACGGATCTGCGCGCCCGCGTGGCGTCGGTCTCGGCGTCGACCGCGGACGACGTCACCCTCACACTCGTGGACTCGCCCGCCGAGGTCGTGTGGGGGAGTGCGGAGGACTCAGCCGAGAAGGCTCTGATCCTCGCCAAGACGATGGCGGCCACCGACCCGTCCCAGGTGAACCAGTACGACGTGTCATCGCCCTCCGCCGCGATCGTCCGCTGAGGAAGCGCACCGGGATATTCCCGTCGATGTGCCGACACGCCCGGAAGCGTCCCGGCACGGTCGGGGCTGGGCCCTAACGTCGTGCTCAGGACAGAAAATGCATACGCAGCATAACTTTAAACCTTAACTAGAGGTTGAGAGTTCTCACGGAGGCCTGAAGTGACTACAAACCAGAACTACCTCGCCGTCATCAAGGTCGTCGGTATCGGCGGCGGCGGCGTGAACGCGGTCAACCGCATGATCGAGCTCGGCCTCCGAGGCGTGGAATTCATCGCCATCAACACGGACGCGCAGGCGCTGCTGATGAGCGATGCCGACGTCAAGCTCGACGTCGGCCGCGAGATCACCCGTGGCCTCGGCGCCGGCGCCGACCCCGAGGTCGGACGCCGTGCGGCGGAGGATCACGCCGAGGAGATCGAAGAGGCCATCGCCGGCGCCGACATGGTGTTCGTCACCGCCGGTGAGGGTGGCGGTACCGGAACCGGTGGCGCACCCGTCGTGGCACGGATCGCGAAGTCGATCGGTGCGCTGACCATCGGTGTCGTCACGAAGCCCTTCGGCTTCGAGGGTCGTCGCCGTCAGGCCCAGGCCGAGCTCGGCGTCGCCCGCCTGAAGGAGGAGGTCGACACGCTCATCGTCGTGCCGAACGACCGCCTGCTGGAGATCAGCGACCGCGGCATCAGCATGCTCGAGGCCTTCGCGACCGCCGACCAGGTGCTCCTCGCCGGCGTCCAGGGCATCACCGACCTCATCACCACCCCCGGCCTCATCAACCTCGACTTCGCCGACGTCAAGTCGGTCATGCAGGGAGCCGGCTCCGCCCTGATGGGTATCGGCTCCTCGCGTGGCGCGGATCGTGCCATCAAGGCGGCCGAACTCGCCGTCGCCTCCCCGCTCCTCGAAGCGAGCATCGAGGGCGCCCACGGTGTCCTGCTGTCCATCCAGGGTGGCTCGAACCTCGGCATCTTCGAGATCAACGACGCCGCCAAGCTCGTCCAGGAGGCCGTGCACCCCGAGGCGAACATCATCTTCGGTGCGGTCGTCGACGACACCCTCGGCGACGAGGTGCGCGTGACGGTCATCGCCGCCGGATTCGACGGTGGTGAGCCCCTCACCAGGACGGCGGCCTCGCCGGCCGACGCGGTCATCTCGGGTGGCGTCATGAGCACCTCGGACGAGGCACCCAGTGCTCCCATCAGCACCTCGGCCAACACGGCCTCCGAGTCGTCCGAGCACCGCTCGGCGCCTGCTGCGGCGCCGGTCGCCTCCGGCGGCGACTGGGGCTCCAGGCAGAACGCGTCCTCGCCCTTCTCCGGTGCGACGCACCGCCAGCCTGAAGCGGTCGTCGAGACCGCCGTCGTCGACCCCTCGTTCGACGACGAGGGCGAGCTGGACATCCCCGACTTCCTGAAGTAGTGGGCGGCGACACGATCACCCCGGCCGGGTCGGGCTCTTCGGAGCCCGATTCGGCGTTGGTCGATCGCCTCGCCGCGATCCGCGGCCGCGTCGCAGACGCCGCCCGTGCGGCGGGTCGCACCCACGAGCCGACGCTCATCGTCGTGACGAAGTTCCACCCGGTCGCACTCGTGCAGCAGCTCGCGGCCGCGGGGGTCACCGACGTGGGGGAGAACCGACACCCGGAGGCCCGCGACAAGGCCGAGGCGGCCGCCGGACTCGGGTTGCGGTGGCACTTCATCGGCCAGTTGCAGACGAACAAGGCCAAGCAGGTGCGCCGATACGTCGACGCCGTGCACTCGGTGGACCGGCCCGAACTCCTGCGCGCGCTGTCATCACCAGACCGCCTCATCGAGGTGTTCCTCCAGGTGAACCTGACCGACGACCCGGGTCGAGGCGGTGTGGTCGGCGACGAGGCGCTGGAAGCGCTCGCCACGGAGACGCTCGAAGCCGAAGGCGTCCTCCTGCGAGGCGTGATGGCCGTCGCGCCGCTCGACGAGCCACCGGCCGTCGCGTTCGCGCGGGTCGTCGCGACGTCCGCGCGGGTGCGATCCCTCGCTCCGCAGGCCGACGGCCTGTCGATCGGGATGAGCCACGACTACGTCGAGGCGATCGAAGCGGGCGCGACACACCTACGCATCGGCACGGCAATCACCGGGAATCGTCCGGTGTGACGTTAATCTCGAAGGTGCAAGGACCGCAGATCACGGAGGAAACGATGTCGAACCCACTGAAGAAGACCATGGTGTACCTCGGGCTCGCCGACGATGATCTCGAGTACGAGCAGCAGCACGCTGCCCAGGCCGAGCCCACGCAGCAGTCCGAGCCTCGCCGGGCAGAACGTCCCGAGCGCGCAGAGCGTGTCGAGCGCGTCGAGAAGGCCGCTCCCGTGACCCCGCTGCGCAAGCCGGTCCCGGTCCGCCAGCCGGTCGCCCCGAGCTCCGACCTCAACGAGATCCTCACGGTGCACCCCAAGCAGTACCGCGACGCTCAGATCATCGCCGAGAGCTTCCGCGACGGTGTCCCGGTCATCATCAACCTCTCCCAGATGAGCGACGGCGACGCCCGACGCCTCATCGACTTCGCCAGTGGCCTCTCGCAGGGCCTCTACGGGAAGATCGAGCGAGTGACGAGCAAGGTCTTCCTGCTCTCGCCCGAGCACGTCGCCGTTTCCGGCGACAACGGGCAGGGCGCACCGGAAGCGACCGAGGCGACCTTCTTCGCTCAGTCATAATCGAGGGGTGGCTTCTCTCATCTCCGTGATCGGCACGATCCTCTATCTCGCGCTGCTCCTGTACTTCTTCGTCCTCTGGGCGCGGTTCATCCTCGACCTGGCTCGGGTACTCCGCCCGCAGTGGCGACCGTCGGGCGTCGGCCTGGTTCTCGCCGAGCTCAGTTTCACGGTCACCGACCCGCCGATCCGGTTCTTCCGCCGTGTCCTGCCGCGCGTCGCGGTCGGTCCCGTCGCGCTCGACTTCGGTTGGACGCTCACGATGCTGTGTTGCATCATCGCGATGACGCTCGTCCAGCTCCTGTAGCCGCCGACGCCGGTGCCCGCGCAGGGTTCACCCCGATTGTGAGGCTACGATAGAACGCCCGTCACCTGACGGGAAGCTCCGACGCTGACAACATGTCTCACCCACTGGGTCAGACTTTGCTAGCGTGGGGGCGTTGTACACAGATTTTCGATTCGACAGTGAAGGTGGTTCGCTATGGCGCTCACTCCCGAAGACGTGGTCCAGAAGCGGTTTCAGCAGACCAAGTTCCGCGAAGGCTACGACCAGGACGAGGTGGACGACTTCCTCGACGAGGTCGTCGTCGAACTGCGTCGCCTCATCCAGGAGAAGGACGAGGTCCAGCAGAAGCTGACCGCGGCCGAGGCCAAGGTCGCCGAGCTGCAGAAGGGCGGCTCCTCCGCTCCCGCCGCGCTCGCCAAGGCTGAGCCCGCTCCCGCACCGGCTCCGGTCGTCGCACCCGCAGCGGCTCCTGCCGCCGAGTCGACCGACAACACGGCTGAGAGCTCCAACAACCTCCTGCAGCTGGCCCGCCGCCTGCACGACGAGCACGTCGCAGAGGGCGCTCAGCGTCGCGACGCACTCATCGCCGAAGGTCACGCGACCGCGGCACGTGTCGTCGCCGAGGCCGAGGCCAAGCAGCGTGCGCAGATGCAGATCCTCGAGCAGGAGCGCTCCGTGCTGGAGCACAAGATCGACGAGCTGCGCAACTTCGAGCGTGAGTACCGCTCGCAGCTCCGCGGCTACATCGAGGGTCAGCTGAAGGACCTCGACGCCTCGTCGTCGAGCTCCGCACCCGATGCGAAGTCCGGCGTCACCGCCGACAGCGCAGCGGTCTAGCGCAGACACCCGGTTGTCTCCCGCATCACCGTCGAAGGCCAGCGCCAGGACTCTTGCAGTCCTGGCGCTGGTTGCCGTCGTGGCCTATTCGGCCGATCAGTTCACGAAGTTCCTCGTCACCACCAACCTGACGGTCGGTGAGTCCGTCCCCGTCTTCGGACAGGCACTGGTCCTGTACTTCGTCAAGAATTCGGGTGCCGCCTTCTCGCTGGGGGCCGGCTACACCTGGATCTTCTCGATCCTCGCCGCGGTGGTCGTCGTCGTCATCGTCTGGTTCGCGCGCCGCATCCGTTCGCGCGCCTGGGCGATCGTCTTCGGCCTGCTCCTCGGAGGCGTGCTCGGCAACCTGACCGACCGCCTCTTCCGCGAACCGTCCTTCGGACTCGGCCACGTGGTCGACTTCATCTCGACCCCTTGGATGCTCCCCGCGATCTACAACGTGGCCGACATCTGCATCGTGGTCAGCATGGCGCTGTTCATCCTCCTGACGCTCTTCGGTGTCAACCTCGACGGCACGCGCACGACGCGAGCGAGTGAACGGGCCGCCCAGGAAGCGGAGGACCGCGAGGCTGAAGCCGACGCGGCCGTCCTCGATCCTGCGGAGCCTGGCGACGCGAGCCCGGACGCAGGTCGTCCGTGAACGAGTCCCGCAGCCTGTACGTCCCCGACGGACTCGACGGCGAGCGCGTCGACGCCGGACTCGCCAAGCTCCTGGGCTTCTCGCGCAGCTACGCAGCCGAGGTGGCCTTGGCCGGCGGCGTCACCATGAACGGGAAGTCGGTCGACAAGTCCGATCGCCTGCTCGGCGGCGCTTGGCTCGAGATCGAATGGACGCCTCGACGGGAGGCCGTGATCGTCCCGATCGCCGTCCCCGACCTCGGCATCGTCCACGACGACGACGAGATCGTCGTCGTCGACAAGCCTGCGGGCGTCGCGGCGCATCCCTCGGTCGGTTGGGAGGGACCGACGGTGCTCGGCGCCCTCGCGGCGGCGGGCTTCCGCATCTCGACCTCGGGAGCCGCCGAGCGCGCGGGCATCGTCCATCGGCTGGACGCCGGGACGAGCGGCCTCATGGTCGTCGCGAAGACCGAACGGGCCTACACCTGGCTCAAGCGGGCCTTCCACGACCGCGAGGTCGAGAAGATCTACCGTGCGGTGGTGCAGGGGCATCCCGATCCTCTCGCCGGCACCATCGACGGCCCGATCGGACGCCACCCCCGGCACGACTGGCGGTTCGCCGTGACCGCCGACGGCAAGCCGTCGATCACGCACTACGAGACGCTCGAGGCGTTCCCCTACGCCTCGCTGCTCGAGGTGCACTTGGAGACCGGCCGCACGCATCAGATCCGCGTGCACATGGCGGCCCAGCGGCACCCGTGCGTCGGCGACACGATGTACGGGGCCGACGCGGCACTGTCAGCGCGGTTGGGACTCACCCGGCAGTGGCTCCACGCCACGAAGCTCGGGTTCGCCCACCCGGCCACGGGGGAGTTCGTGCGGTTCGAGGCGGCCTACCCGGCCGACCTCCAGCACGCGCTGTCCGTGCTCGAGCTCGACTGAGCCGACGCCCGCCCATCCCGTCGGTGTCCGCGACGGCATCGCTGGAGCCGACCGTCGGCGGTGACGGTTAGGCTGGATCACAGACCACCTCGGCGTCCGCGCCGAACCCCACAGCACGATCCCCGGAGGCGCCGTCCGTGCCCACGTCCACCGATTCGTTCGTCCATCTGCACGTCCACAGCGAGTACTCGATGCTCGACGGAGCAGCCCGCGTGAAGCCGCTCATCCAGGCTGCGGTCGAGCAGGGGATGCCAGCCGTCGCCGTGACCGACCACGGCAACATGTTCGGCGCCTTCGACTTCTGGCGCACGGCGACCGATGCCGGTATCAAGCCGATCATCGGCACCGAGGCGTACATCACCCCGGGGACCGCGCGCGGCGACCGGACGCGGATCAAGTGGGGCGACGGTGGGGGAGACGACGTCTCCGGCGCCGGCGCATACACCCACATGACCTTGCTCTCGGAGACCACCGAGGGGATGCACAACCTCTTCCGGCTCTCGTCGAAGGCGTCGATCGAGGGGTACTACTTCAAGCCGCGTATGGACCGCGAGATCCTGAGCCAGTACAGCGCCGGCCTCATCGCGACGACCGGCTGCCCGAGCGGCGAGGTGCAGACGCGACTCCGTCTCGGCCAGTACGACGAAGCGGTCAAGGCCGCGGCGGACTTCCGCGACATCTTCGGCGCGGAGAACTACTTCTGCGAGATCATGGACCACGGGCTCGGGATCGAGCGCCGGATCATGGCCGACCTCATCAGGCTGTCCAAAGACCTCGGTCTCCCGCTCCTCGCGACGAACGACCTCCACTACACGCACGCCGCGGACGCCAAAGCCCACGCCGCCCTCCTCTGCGTGCAGTCCGGCTCCACCCTCAACGACCCGAACCGGTTCAAGTTCGACGCCGACGAGTTCTACCTGAAGTCCGCGGACGAGATGCGCCGACTGTTCCGTGAGTATCCCGAGGCGTGCGACAACACCCTCGCGATCGCCGAGCGGTGCGACGTCGCCTTCGACACCTCGGCCAACTACATGCCGCGGTTCCCCGTGCCGGAGGGCGAGAACGAGGAGAGCTGGTTCATCAAGGAGGTCGAGACCGGGCTGAACCTGCGCTACCCGAACGGGATCCCCGCCGACGTCCGGGAACGGGCGAACTACGAGACGCGCGTCATCGTGCAGATGGGTTTCCCCGGGTACTTCCTCGTCGTCGCCGACTTCATCCAGTGGTCGAAGCGCAACGGCATCCGCGTCGGTCCCGGTCGTGGTTCCGGTGCGGGCTCCATGGCCGCGTACGCGATGCAGATCACCGACCTCGACCCGCTCCGCCACGGGCTCATCTTCGAGCGGTTCCTCAACCCCGACCGCGTGTCGATGCCCGACTTCGACGTCGACTTCGACGACCGCCGCCGCGGCGAGGTCATCAAGTACGTCACCGAGAAGTACGGCGACGAGCGCGTCGCGCAGATCGTCACGTACGGCACCATCAAGGCCAAGCAGGCGCTCAAGGACTCGTCGCGCGTCCTCGGCTTCCCGTTCGGCATGGGCGACAAGTTGACGAAGGCCATGCCGCCGGCGGTCATGGGCAAGGACATCCCGCTCGAGGGCATCCTCGACACCAAGCACCCGCGGTACAAGGAGGCGGTCGACCTCCGTGGCATCCTCGACACCGACCCGGAGGCGCGGACCGTCTTCGAGACCGCGCTCGGCATCGAGAACCTGAAGCGCCAGTGGGGCGTGCACGCGGCCGGCGTGATCATGTCGAGCGACCCGCTCATCGACATCATCCCGATCATGAAGCGCGAGCAGGACGGCCAGATCGTCACGCAGTTCGACTACCCGGCGTGCGAGTCCCTCGGATTGATCAAGATGGACTTCCTCGGGTTGCGCAACCTGACGATCATCAACGACGCCCTCGACAACATCAAGAGCAACCGCGACATCGAACTCGTCCTCGAAGACCTCGAACTCGACGACCGCGGTGCGTACGAACTCCTGTCCCGAGGCGACACCCTCGGGGTGTTCCAGCTCGACGGCGGACCGATGCGTGCGCTGCTGCGCCTCATGAAGCCCGACAACTTCGAGGACATCTCGGCGCTGATCGCCCTGTACCGGCCAGGGCCGATGGGCGCGAACTCGCACACGAACTACGCGCTGCGGAAGAACGGCCTGCAGGAGATCACCCCGATCCACCCGCAGCTCGAGGAACCGCTCTCCGAGATCCTGTCGACGAGCTACGGCCTCATCATCTACCAGGAGCAGGTGATGGCGATCGCGCAGAAGGTCGCCGGCTTCTCCCTCGGGCAGGCCGACATCCTCCGTCGCGCGATGGGCAAGAAGAAGAAGTCCGAACTGGACAAGCAGTTCGAGGGCTTCTCCGGCGGCATGGTCGCGAACGGTTTCTCGATGGAGGCCGTCAACAAGCTGTGGGAGATCCTCCTCCCGTTCTCGGACTACGCGTTCAACAAAGCGCACTCCGCCGCCTACGGGGTCATCTCCTACTGGACGGCGTACCTCAAGGCGCACTACCCGGCCGAGTACATGGCCGGTCTGCTGACGAGTGTCGGCGACTCCAAGGACAAGATGGCGCTCTACCTCAACGAGTGCCGCCGCATGGGGATCCAGGTCCTGCCGCCCGACGTCAACGAGTCCATCGGGTTCTTCGCCGCAGTCGGGGAGGACATCCGGTTCGGTCTGGGTGCCGTCCGCAACGTCGGTTCGAACGTCGTGGAACTCATCCGGCAGGCACGCGAGCGCGAGGGCAGGTTCACCTCCTTCCACGACTTCCTCCGCAAGGTGCCGCTGCCGGTGGCGAACAAGCGGACCATCGAGTCGCTCATCAAGGCCGGCGCGTTCGACTCCATGGGCGACAGCAGACGTGCGCTCTACGAGATCCACGAGGACGCCGTCGACTCGGTCGTGAAGGACAAGCGTGCCGAGGCGTCAGGGAGCATCGGCTTCGACTTCGACAGCCTGTTCGCCGAGGTCGGCGAGGTGCCGCTCGCGAGCGTCCCCGCGCGTCCTGACTGGAGCAAGCGCGACAAACTCAACTTCGAACGGGAGATGCTGGGGCTGTACGTCTCGGACCACCCGCTGGCCGGACTCGAGATCGAGTTGGCGAAGCACGCCACGACGACCATCACCGACCTCATGACCTCCGAGGGCATGGACGGCGAGACCGTCGTGATCTCGGGGCTCGTCACGAGTGTCCAGCACCGGATCGCCAAGGCCTCCGGCAACCAGTACGGCATGATCCAGGTCGAGGACTTCGGCGGCGAGATGACCGCCATGTTCATGGGCAAGGCGTACCAGGAGTTCGCATCCGAACTCGTCGGCGACTCGATCGTGGTGGTCCGCGGACGGGTCAGTGTCCGAGACGACGGGATGAACCTCCACGCGTACAGCATCTTCTCGCCCGAACTGCCCGAGGCCGGTGCCGACCGCATGCTCCAGCTGTCGATGGCGGACGCCCGGGCGACGACCGAGACGGTGACCACGCTCAGCGATGTGCTGACGCGGCACGCTGGGTCGACCGAGGTCCGATTGAAGCTCATCCGAGGCGAGATCGCGCGGGTGTTCGAGCTGCCCCATCGCGTCAGTCTCTCGTCCGGACTCTTCGGCGAGCTGAAGTCCCTGCTCGGCCCGAACTGTCTCGGCTGACCCCGCTCGGGCGCGGGCGGCAGCCGGGACGGACCGCTGCGGACGATAGGCTGTGACGGCCATGATCACCACCATTGACCTCAGGGGAGTGCGGCCGAGTCGCACCGAGCTCCTGGACATGCTGCCCCGTCCCGTCGTCGACATCACCGCGGCAGCGCACGCCGCTCAGGCGTTGATCGACGACGTCCGAGCGGACGGTTCCGAGGCGCTCTCGGCGCAGGCAGACCGGTTCGACGGGGGACGCCCTGAGCGGATCCGCGTCCCACAGGCCGAGATCGACGCCGCCGTCACGGCACTCGAGCCGGCGGTGCGCGCCGCGCTCGTGGAGGCCATCGACCGGGTCCGGACCGCCACGAGAGCGCAGGTCCCGCCGGAGCGCACGACCGAGCTCGCCGACGGCGCGACCGTCGTGCAGCGCTGGGCCCCGGTCGGTCGCGTCGGCCTCTACGTCCCGGGCGGGAAGGCCGTCTACCCCTCGAGTGTCGTCATGAACGTCGTGCCGGCCCAGGAGGCCGGCGTCGGCTCCGTGGCGCTCGCTTCGCCCCCGCAGCGCGAGTTCGGCGGCCGGGTCCACCCGACGATCCTCGGCGCCGCCGGGCTGCTCGGGGTGACCGAGGTCTACGCCATGGGCGGCGCCGGAGCGATCGGTGCGTTCGCCTACGGAGTACCAGACCTCGCCCTCGACCCGGTCGACGTCGTGACCGGCCCGGGCAACATCTTCGTGGCGGCCGCCAAGCGCCTCGTGAAGGGGCAGGTGGGGATCGACGCCGAGGCCGGGACCACCGAGATCCTGGTCATCGCGGACGCCGGGGCCGATGCCCGGCTCGTCGCAGCCGACCTCGTGAGCCAGGCGGAACACGACGAGGCGGCGGCATCGCTGCTCGTCACCGACAGTGCGGCGCTCGCCACCGCGGTGGAGGAGTGGCTGCAGCGGTACGCCGCAGGCACACGTCACGGAGCGCGCGTCGTCGAGGCCCTGGGCGGGCCGCAGTCGGCGATCGTGCTCGTCGACGACCTCGAGGCGGCCGTGGCGTTCAGCAACGCGTACGGGCCGGAGCACCTCGAGGTGCAGACCCGCGACCCGGAGTCGCTCCTCGGCGCCATCACCAACGCCGGCGCGATCTTCCTCGGCGACCACACCCCGGTGAGCCTCGGAGACTACCTGGCCGGGTCGAACCACGTCCTCCCGACGGGCGGTCAGGCACGGTTCTCCTCGGGCCTCGGAGCGTTCACCTTCCTCCGGCCGCAGCAGGTCGTCCGGTACGACGAACCGGCGCTCCGTCAGGTCTCGGCCCACATCGTCGCTCTCTCAGGCTCGGAGGACCTGCCGGCGCACGGCGAGGCGGTGTCGGCCCGCTTCGGGCTCGTCGATGCCGAGATTCGTGCGGCGGACGACACCACCGCCCCCACCGCCCCCGAGGGAGCCCGCTGATGTACTGCCCGTTCTGCCGCCACCCGGATTCCCGTGTGATCGACTCGCGCACCAGCGACGACGGACTCGCCATCCGCCGACGCCGGCAGTGCCCCGAGTGCGGGAGGCGCTTCAGCACCATGGAGACCTCGAGTCTCGGCGTGATCAAACGTTCCGGCGTGGTGGAGCCCTTCAGCCGGGAGAAGGTTGTGAGCGGTGTCCGCAAGGCCTGCCAGGGCCGCCCGGTGACGGACTCCGACCTCGCCGTCCTGGCTCAGCGGGTGGAGGAGTCCATCCGCGCCACCGGCGCGTCGCAGATCGACGCGAACGACATCGGTCTGGCGATCCTCGCGCCGTTGCGTGAGTTGGACGAGGTCGCGTACCTCCGCTTCGCCAGTGTCTACCAGGCCTTCGAATCGCTCGACGACTTCGAGTCCGCGATCGCGCTGCTCCGCGTCGAGCACGCTTCCGGTGCCGCCCCCGTGCCGTCCGAGGAGCTCTGAGCCGTGTACCGCTTCCTCTTCGCCCAGGTGCTGTCCAAGCTCGATCCCGAACGCGCACACCACCTGGCCTTCGACGTCATCCGTTCGCTTCCCGCCACCGGCCTCGGCCCCGTCATCAGACGCTGGACGGCCCCGCGACTCGACCAGTCGGTGGAGACGCTGGGGCTGCGGTTCGAGACCCCGTTCGGTGTCGCCGCCGGCTTCGACAAGGACGGCAAGGGCGTCCTCGGCCTCGGACTCCTCGGGTTCGGCCATGTCGAGGTGGGCACGATCACGGCGATTCCGCAGCCGGGCAATCCCAAGCCCCGATTGTTCCGACTCATCGCCGATCGGGCGGTCGTCAACCGCATGGGCTTCAACAACGGGGGAGCCGACCAGGCCAGGCGTCGGCTCGAACGGACCGCGCGGGTGAGCCACCGACCCGTCCTCGGCGTGAACATCGGCAAGAGCCGTGTCGTGGACGTCGCCGACGCCACGGCCGACTACGTCCGGAGCGCGACGCTCCTCGCGCCCGTGGCCGACTACCTCGTCGTCAACGTCAGCTCGCCGAACACCCCGGGGCTCCGCGGCCTCCAGGAGCTCGACCAGCTCGCGCCGCTGCTCGAAGCCGTCCGTGCGGCCGCCGGATCCACGCCGTTGCTCGTCAAGATCGCGCCCGACCTCAGCGATGCGGAGGTCGACCGCATCGCAGAGCTGGTCGTGGAACTCGGCCTGGACGGTGTCATCGCGACGAACACGACCATCTCTCGCGACGGCCTGGCCACCGATCCCGCCATCGTCGAGGCGGCCGGAGCCGGTGGGCTGTCCGGTGCGCCGCTTGCGGCTCGCTCGCTCGACGTCCTGCGGCGCATCCGGGCGATCGTGCCCCCGGAGCTGTGCGTCATCTCGGTCGGAGGCGTCGACACTGCCGAAGACGTGCAGGAACGCTTGGACGCAGGAGCCACGCTGGTGCAGGGCTACACGGCGTTCCTCTACCGTGGGCCGCTCTGGGCGCGGCACATCAACCGCGGGCTCGACCGATTGGCCCGAACGGGCCGCTGATCGGCACAACGTGCCATCGACGACGAACGCCCGCCGGTCTGGGACCGGCGGGCGTTCGTGGTCCGAGGACTACTTGTTGGGGAACTGGCCTCGTTTGACCTGCGGCTTCGGCAGACGGAGCGGGCGCAGCTGCAGCGCGCGCATGGCGGCATACCAGCGCACGCCACGCTCGTCCTGCCCGAACTTCGCCCGCAGCGCCTTCCGGACGCGGAAGCCGAGGAAGAAGCAGTCGGCGATCGCGATGATGAAGAACACCCAGAGGGTGAGCATGCCGTAGACCTGGATCTCGGGCACCGGCATGAAGGTGAGGATGATCACGAGGAACATCACCGGGATCATGAACTCACCGATGTTGAACCGGGCGTCGACGTAGTCGCGGACGAACTTCTTCTGCGGGCCGCGCTCGCGTGCCGGGAGGAACTTGTCGTCGCCGGCGGCCATGCCGGCCTGCGCCCGCCGCCGTGCCTCGGCCTGCTGCGCCTTCGCCGCCTTCGAGGCCTCCTTGCGGTCGGAGGGGACGAGTGGACGCTTGTTCTGCGCCTCGCGTTCCGCCCGGGACGGGGTCGGTCGACCCTTCGCCTCTTTGGCGCCGCGGGCGAGGCGCTCAGCCGTCTGCGCTGCGGTCTCGACGATCGGCTCTGATGCCGGGGTGCTCTGCTGTTTGGCCACGATGGAACGTCCTTGATTCGGGGATTCCCTTAAGATTACTCGCATGACGACAGGTACCACGACGGAATCGACCCAAGACCCACGCAACGACCAGGAAGTCCTCGATCGGCTGCGCGAATCCGTCGCCGGTGCGTTGCCGTCGTCGATCGCCGATCTGTCGGCACTCGTCCGCATCCCCTCGGTGTCGTGGTCGGCGTTCGACGCGGCCGAGGTGGCGCGGAGTGCCGAAGCGGTCGCGGAGCTCGCCCGCGGTCTCGGCGTCTTCGACGAGGTCTCGGTGCGCCGGTCCGCCATCGACGGCGGAGCTGAGCTCGGACAGCCCGCCGTGCTGGCCCGCCGCGAACCACGGAACGGCCGACCGACCGTGCTCCTCTACGCGCACCACGACGTCCAGCCCCCCGGAAGCGACGACAAGTGGGACTCGCCGCCGTTCGAACCGACCGTCCGAGACGGCCGCATCTACGGACGGGGCGCGGCTGACGACAAGGCCGGCGTCATGTCCCACATCGCCGCGATCCGGGCCGTCACCGAGGTCCTCGGCTCCGATCTCGACCTCGGGATCGTGCTGTTCATCGAGGGGGAGGAGGAGTTCGGCTCGCGGTCCTTCGGCTCCTTCCTGGAGGAGCACCGCGACACCCTCGCGGCGGACGTGATCGTCGTCGCCGACAGCGACAACTGGGACGAGCGGACGCCGGCGCTGACGATCGGTCTGCGCGGCAACGTCACCTTCCGGCTGCGTGTGAAGACCCTCGACCACGCCTCCCACTCCGGGATGCTCGGTGGAGCGGTGCCGGACGCGATGCTGGCCACGGTCACCCTGCTCGCCACCCTGTGGGACGCCGACGGTTCGGTGGCGGTCGACGGACTCACTTCGCACGACGCCGTCACCCCGGAGTTCGACGAGGCGCAGCTCCGCGCCGAGTCCGGACTGTCCGAGGGGGTCTCGCCCATCGGACGCGGCTCCATCCTCAGCCGGATCTGGTCGCAGCCCGCGATCACCGTCACGGGCATCGACGCACCGTCGGTGGCCAACGCCTCGAACACGCTCATCCCGGAGGTGTCGGTGCGCATCAGTGCGCGGATCGCCCCCGGGCAGGATCCGGCCGAGGCCTACCGTGCACTCGAGGCCCACCTCCTCGCCAACAGCCCGTTCGGCGCGCAGCTGACGATCGACGAGGTCGACCAGGGGAGCCCGTTCCTCGTGGACACGAGTGGTTGGGCCGTCGCCGAGGCGAAGCGCGCCATGGCCGACGCCTGGGAGGTCGAGCCGGTGGAGACGGGTGTCGGCGGATCGATCCCGTTCATCGCCGACCTCGTCCGGGTCTTCCCGGACGCCCAGATCCTCGTCACCGGTGTCGAAGACCCGCACTCGCGCGCCCACAGCCCGAACGAGTCGCTGCACCTCGGCGTCTTCCAGAAGGCGATCCTCACGGAGGCGGTGCTGCTCGCCCGCCTGGCGGCCGCACCCCGTCCGTCCTCCGACGCGTAGACACGACGGACGCACCGCCGGAACCACGGGCTGCGTCCGGCGCGTCAGGCGGTAGAATCTCACACAGGCGTCGACCCGGCGCCGCCAGACCTCGCGAGGAGCATCATGAGCGACACCATCCTGACCGAGACCAAGATCGACGCGGCTCACGGCGTCGGCCTGTCCGACACGGCGGCGCAGAAGGTCAAGAGCCTCCTCGAGCAGGAGGGTCGCGACGACCTCCGTCTCCGCGTGGCTGTCCAGCCGGGTGGATGCTCGGGCCTCATCTACCAGCTGTACTTCGACGAGCGCATGCTCGACGGCGACGCCACGGTCGACTTCGACGGCGTCGAGGTCATCGTCGACAAGATGAGCGTCCCCTACCTCGACGGTGCCAAGATCGACTTCGAGGACACCATCCAGAAGCAGGGGTTCACCATCGACAACCCCAACGCCGAGGGCAGCTGCGCCTGCGGCGACAGCTTCCACTGAGCCAGATTCTTCCTGAAGGGGAAATTACCCGGTCCCGGGTGGTTTCCCCTTCGTCATTCCGGTCACGATCCCGCACCGCGGACGCGAATGGTCCGGCGTTCACCGCCCATCCCCACTAGACTGGGGGGCGATCCACAGGTGTGTATTCGAAAGGTTTCAGAGGTGCGCTCGACTCGTCGTCTCAGATGGGCTGCCATTCCGGTCGCAGCCACACTCGCCATAGTCCTGGCGGGTTGTACGCAGGCGGAACTGCATGGTTACCTGCCGGGATTCGTCGAGGGCGAATCTCCCGTCACGAACCACACGGACCGCATCGCGGGCCTGTGGGTGACGGCATGGCTGGTGCTGCTCGCAGTCGGTGTCATCACGTGGGGGCTCATCATCTGGGCCGTCATCGTGTACCGACGCCGCAAGGGGCAAACCGGTCTCCCGGTCCAGCTGCGGTACAACATGCCGATCGAGATCTTCTACACGATCGTCCCGCTCATCCTGGTCCTCGGCTTCTTCGCCTTCACGGCACGCGACCAGAACGCGATCGAGACCCAGTACGAGGATCCCGACGTGGCCATCGAGGTCTTCGCCAAGCAGTGGGCGTGGGACTTCGTGTACGACGAGGCCGTCAACGGTCAGGATGTCTGGACCGCGGGGGTGCAGGCCGATGAGAAGCCCGGTGGCGTCATCGACCAGGACGCACTCCCCACGCTCTACCTGCCCGTCGGCAAGACGGTGAAGATCGCGCTGCAGTCGCGCGACGTCATCCACTCCTTCTGGGTCATCGACTTCCTCTACAAGAAGGACATGATCCCGGGCAAGACGAACTACATGTCCTTCACCCCTGAGCGCGAGGGCACGTACGCCGGCAAGTGCGCCGAGCTCTGTGGCGAGTACCACTCGCTCATGCTCTTCAACGTGAAGGTCGTCTCGCAGGCCGAGTACGACAAGCACCTCGAAGACCTGGCCGAGTCGGGCAACATCGGCGACTACGGCACGGAATACGATCGCAACAGCAACCTCCCCGGCACCAAGGCGCCGGCAGGTCTCGAAGAGCACGGAGACGGGGAATGACCTCCACCACGCTTCCCGCAGGCCAGGCGAGCGTCGTCGGACGCACCTCGGTCGAGCGCAAGGGCAACATCCTGGTCAAGTGGATCACCTCCACCGACCACAAGACCATCGGGTACATGTACCTGATCGCCTCGTTCATCTTCTTCTGCCTCGGCGGCGTGATGGCGCTCATCATCCGAGCCCAGCTCTTCGAGCCCGGCGGCACGATCGTGGAGACGAAGGAGCAGTACAACCAGCTCTTCACGATGCACGGCACGATCATGCTCCTCATGTTCGCGACGCCGCTCTTCGCCGGGTTCGCGAACGCGCTCATGCCGCTGCAGATCGGCGCACCGGACGTCGCCTTCCCGCGTCTGAACGCCTTCGCGTTCTGGCTCTACGCCTTCGGTAGCCTCATCGCCGTCGGTGGCTTCCTCACCCCGCAGGGCGCCGCCGCCTTCGGCTGGTTCGCCTATGCGCCACTGTCGAGCACGACGTTCTCGCCAGGGCTCGGAGGCAATCTCTGGGTCCTCGGCCTGGCGCTCAGTGGCTTCGGCACCATCCTCGGTGGCGTCAACTTCATCACCACGATCATCACGATGCGCGCCCCCGGCATGACGATGTTCCGCATGCCGATCTTCACGTGGAACGTCCTCGTGACGTCCATCCTCGTCCTGATGGCGTTCCCGGTGCTCGCGGCGGCCCTCTTCGGTCTCGCAGCTGACCGCGTGTTCGACGCCCACATCTACGACGCGGCCAACGGCGGTGTCATCCTCTGGCAGCACCTGTTCTGGTTCTTCGGGCACCCCGAGGTCTACATCATCGCGCTGCCGTTCTTCGGCATCGTGTCCGAGATCTTCCCGGTGTTCAGCCGCAAGCCGATCTTCGGGTACAAGACCCTGATCTACGCGACGATCGCGATCGCGGCCCTCTCCGTGACGGTGTGGGCACACCACATGTACGTCACCGGATCGGTGCTCCTGCCGTTCTTCGCCCTCATGACGATGCTCATCGCGGTTCCGACCGGCGTGAAGATCTTCAACTGGCTGGGCACGATGTGGCGCGGCTCGGTCACCTTCGAGACCCCGATGCTCTGGTCCATCGGCTTCCTGATCACCTTCGTCTTCGGTGGACTCACCGGTGTCATCCTCGCTTCGCCGCCGCTCGACTTCCACGTCTCCGACTCCTACTTCGTCGTGGCGCACTTCCACTACGTCGTGTTCGGCACGGTCGTGTTCGCCATGTTCGCCGGCTTCTACTTCTGGTGGCCGAAGTGGACGGGCAAGATGCTCAACGAGAAGCTCGGCTACTGGCACTTCTGGCTGCTTTTCATCGGCTTCCACACGACGTTCCTCATCCAGCACTGGTTGGGCGTCATCGGGTTCCCGCGCCGCTACGCGACGTACTCGCCCGAGGACGGCTTCACCTGGATGAACCAGCTGTCGACCGTGGGCTCGTTCATCCTCGCCATCTCGCTGCTGCCCTTCTTCCTGAACGTGTACATCACGATCCGGAAGGCTCCTCGCGTCACCGAGGACGACCCGTGGGGTTACGGGGGATCGCTCGAGTGGGCGACCAGCTCGCCCCCGCCGCGTCACAACTTCGTCTCCATCCCGCGCATCCGCTCGGAGCGACCGGCCTTCGACCTCCACCACCCCGAGGTCGGTATCCCGGTCGGCGTCGGTCCCGCGAAGGACGCACCTGACGCACCCACGCTCGACATCGACGCCGGAAAGGTGAAGTAGCCGCCATGCGCGCCAATATCATCCTCTTCACGATCCTGACGGTGTTCTGCGCCCTCCTCTGCGCGGTCTACACGGTGTGGTCGCTCGTCGATCCGCTGCACGGTCGGGTCGAGTGGGTCGGCACGGTCACCCTGGCTCTCGCCGCGATCCTGAGCGCCTTCCTCGGCTTCTACCTCAGCCGGGTGCACAAGAGCCAGGGCGCCGAGCTCCCCGAGGACACGCTGACGGCGAACATCGACGACGGTGACCCGGAGATCGGGCACTTCAGCCCGTGGAGCTGGTGGCCCATCATCCTCGCCGGTGCGTGCGGTCTGCTCGTGCTCGGTCTGGCGGTCGGGTTCTGGATCGCGATCATCGGCATCCCGCTGGTCGTCATCGCGGTCGTCGGTTGGAACTACGAGTACTACCGCGGATACTTCGCACGCTGATGGTCGCCTCGTTCAGCATCCGTCGTGGTCAGCCCGACGACCGTTCAGCCGTCTTCGCGCTGGCCGGCCAGCTGATCACGGGGTCCATCCCGCCTGCCGCGGACGACTTCATGGCCGCATACAACAACGTCATGCGCCCTCGTGAAGACGAGACCAACGTGCTGTACGTCGCGGTCGACGAAGCGAACCGCGTCGTCGGTTACACCCTGATGACGGTGTCCCGGCTACTGCACGCTGCCGGCCTCACCGCCCACCTGCAGGAGCTCGTCGTCGACGAGACGGCCCGCGGCGCCGGCATCGGTTCGGCCCTGGTCGAGGCGAACGAGCACTATGCCGTCGAACGCGGTGCGCGCCAGCTGACGATGTCAACCTCTCGAGCCGGCGACTTCTACCGTCGTCTCGGCTACAACGTGACGGCGGAGTTCTACAAGAAGATCCTCCCGCTGGGCTGATCCCCGAAGAGTCATCGAAGAGCCCCCGAGCCAAGCTCGGGGGCTCTTTCGTGTTCTGGTGCTCGCCTGGACGTGGAGAACGAGCAGCCGGCATTGGTGCGCGCACCCGCCCCGAAGGTCGTGATCGTCACCCATCCGTCCGGCGAGGCTGCTCCCGGTGGGCAGCCGTACTGGTGACGCCTCCTCATGCCTGATAGACCGGGGGAGCGCCCGCCGATCCCTGAGGCTGTCGAGGGGCAGACGCCGCCCGCAGAGGATTCAGGGTGCGTATCACAGAGACCTGGCGCAGAGGGGGAACCTGGCCCCGAGCCTGTCCGGGGCACACGCCCCTGCAAAGGACTCAGGGCGCGTACGAGGAGACCTGGCGCAGGCATTCCGGTCCCTGAGCCCGTCGGAGGGCAGCAGCGGGCCGGTGTCTCCTCGGTGCGGCCCGAACACCCTGGGTCGGGAAACGTCTGAGCCCGGGGCCGGCCGATCGGCTCGCATTGTCTGCTGTCGCAGGAATGCCGGTGAACCGCGGTGAGCGAACGTGGATCCCTGAGGGTGTCGAAGAAGGGCTCACCTCATCCGCAGCGGCCTTCGGCGCCAGGAGAACGGGGGAGCGGGACTGTACGGACGTCCCCGCTGTCGCACGCGTCTTGCCGCGGCGCAGATCGGCGAGCCATGTGCCCTCAACGTCGAAAGCCCCGCAGTCCGTGAGGACTGCGGGGCCTTCCAAGAGGATCCGCCTAGTGGTGGTCGCCGTGGGAACGTTCGATCTCCGTGTTCGTGACCGGAGCGATCCGATCCTCGAAGAACCAGCGGGACATCGCGGCGCGAGCCTTCTGGACACCGGTGATCTTGCCCTTGGCGTTCGGACGGATCATCAACGGCTTGTGGTCGTCGTAGCTCGCGAGGCGCCAGCGCTCGTACTCGTCGACGGGCTCGTGGACCTCGATGAACTCGCCACCGGGGAGGCGGACGATGCGCCCGGTCTCGTAGCCGTGGAGGAGGATCTCGCGGTCCTTCTTCTGCAGCGCCAGGCAGGTGCGCTTGGCGATGAAGTAGGCGATGAACGGTCCGAGGATGAGGATCGCCTGCAGCGTGTGGATCACGCCCTCCATCGTCACCTTGAAGTGGGTGGCGATGATGTCCGAACTCGCAGCAGCCCAGAGGGCGGCGTAGAAGGTGACACCGGCAGCACCGATGGCGGTGCGGGTCGGCGCGTTGCGCGGACGGTCGAGGATGTGGTGCTCGCGCTTGTCACCCGTGATCCACGCCTCGACGAACGGGTAGATGAACACCGTGACGATGAACAGACCCAGGACGAGGACGGGAAGGATGATGTTGAACGAGAACGTGTGATCCCAGAGGACGAACTCGAGGTGCGGCGGAACCAGTCGGAGCGCGCCGTCGGCGAACCCGATGTACCAGTCAGGCTGCGTACCCGCCGAGACCGGGGAGGGGTCGTACGGTCCGTAGTTCCAGATCGGGTTGATCGTGAACAGCGAGGCGATGAGCATCACGACACCGAAGACGATGAAGAAGAAGCCACCGGCCTTCGCCGCGTAGACGGGGAGGACGGGGAATCCGACCACGTTCTGCTCGGTGCGACCGGCGCCCGGGAACTGCGTGTGCTTGTGCACGACGACGAACACCAGGTGCAGGGCGATGAAGAGCAGCACCAGCGCCGGCAGGAGCAGGATGTGGAGCGTGTAGAGGCGGCCGACGATGTCGGTGCCCGGGAACTCCCCGCCGAAGAGCAGGAAGGTCGTCCACGTGCCGATGATGGGCAGACCCTTGACCATGCCGTCGATGATCCGCAGACCGTTACCGGAGAGCAGGTCGTCGGGCAGCGAGTACCCGGTGAAGCCCTCGGCCATGGCCAGGATGAACAGGACGAAACCGATCACCCAGTTCAGCTCACGCGGCTTGCGGAACGCACCGGTGAAGAAGATGCGCAGCATGTGGAGGCCGATGGACGCCACGAACAGGAGGGCCGCCCAGTGGTGCACCTGACGCATCAGGAGGCCGCCGCGGATGTCGAAGGAGATGTCGAGCGTCGACGCCATGGCGACGGACATCTCGATGTTCTTCAGCGGGACGAAGGACCCGTCGTAGTGGACCTCCGCCATCGATGCCTGGAAGAAGAAGGTGAGGAAGGAGCCCGACAGCAGGATGATGACGAAGCTGTAGAGCGCCACCTCGCCGAGGAGGAACGACCAGTGGTCGGGGAAGATCTTGCGGCCGAACTCCTTGACGGCGACCGAGATGGACGTCCGCTCTTCGAGGTAGTTCGCTGCGGCGCCGGTGAATCCACCGGAGCTCTTCGCCGGAGCGGCCTTGGCCTGCTCAGGGGCGCGTGTTGCGGTCGAGGTGCTCAATGACGCTCCCAGAAGCTCGGGCCGACAGGTTCGTGGAAGTCGCTCCGCGCGACGAGGTAGCCCTCGTCGTCGACGGTGATCGGCAGCTGCGGAAGCGGCCGGGCGGCCGGTCCGAAGATGACCGCGCAGTGGTTCGTGACATCGAACTGCGACTGGTGGCAGGGGCAGAGGAGGTGGTGCGTCTGCTGCTCGTAGAGCGCGACCGGGCAACCGACGTGCGTGCACACCTTGGAGTAGGCGACGATGCCGTCGTAGGACCAGTCCTTCTTGGACTCCTCCTCGACGAGGTCTTCGGGCTTCAGTCGCATGAGCAGCACGATCGCCTTCGCCTTCTCGTTGAGGACGTGATCGGCCTCGTGGAGGTTCTCGGGGATCACGTGGAACGCACTGCCGAGGGTCACGTCGGACGCCTTGATTGGCGTACCGGAAGGGTCACGGGCGAGGCGCGTGCCTTCCTTCCACATCGTGTGCTGCATGAGCTCGACGGGGTCTTCGTCGTACGGCGCGAGACCGCGGAACAGCGCGATGCCCGGGAGCGGGAAGACGATGAGGGAGCCGATGAGGCTGTTGCGGATGAGCGCGCGTCGTCCGATGCCGGACTCGACGTTCGCCTGGTGCATGATCTCCACCGCGCGATCGCGGCTGGCCTGGTTGCCGCCGACCTTGTGACGGTAGTCGATGCCCTCTTCGTCGTGCATGAGGGCCTTGCCCCAGTGCACGGCGCCGATACCGATCGCGAGCAGGGCCAACGCCATGCCGAGACCGATGAACAGGTTGTTCAGGCGGACCGAGGCGATGTCCTCGGGCTCGATCGGGAACGCCATGTAGGCGGCGACCGCCCAGACGCTGCCGGCGATCGACAGGTAGAAGAGGGTGTAGACGGCGCGCTCGGCCCGCTTGTCCTTCTTGGGGTCGAGGTCCGTGACGCGCTTCCGGTGCGGAGGCAGGCCGGGGTCGACGACGGCGTCGCGGGAGATGACCCCGGTACCGGTCGCGACCTGCAGCTCCTGCCCGTGGGCGGACGGATCGGCAGACGAGTCGGCGGCTGGGTGACCCGAGCCGCTCGAGTTGTCGTGAGCCATGGTGCTCCTTCTTACGTGTTGTCGATCCGCGTCGGTCAGTTCGACTTCGCGGTGATCCAGACGGTGAGGGCCACGATCGAGCCGAGGCCGAAGATCCAGAGGAACAGGCCCTCGGAGACGGGGCCGAGCGAGCCGAGGTCGTTGCCGCCCGGTGACGGGTTCTTCTCCATGAACTTGAGCGCGGTGATGATGTCGCGCTTGTCCTCGGGGGAGAGGTTCATGTCGTTGAAGACGGGCATGTTCTGCGGGCCGGTGATCATGGCCTCGTAGATGTGGGCGGCGCTGACGCCGACGAGCGAGGGAGCGTACTTGCCCTCGGTCAGGGCGCCACCGGCGGCTGCGACGTTGTGGCACATCGCGCAGTTGATGCGGAAGAGCTGTGCGCCGTTGGAGGCGTCGCCCTCACCGTCGAGGTACTGCTCCTCGGGGATCTCCGGGCCGGGTGCGACCGAGGCGACGTAGGCCGCGAGGGAGGAGATCTGCTCCTCGGTGAACTGCACGGGCTTCTCCGGGGCCTGCGGGCCCTGGTTCTGCAGCGGCATCCGGCCGGTGCCGACCTGGAAGTCGACGGCGGCGGCACCGACGCCGAGGAGGCTCGGTCCGGCGGTCGTGCCCTGCATGTCGAGGCCGTGGCAGGTGGCGCAGTTCGCGGAGAAGAGCTTCTCGCCCTCGTCGACGGAGGCCTGCGACTTGGCGGCGGCTACGGGCTCTGCGCTGGCCGTGCTGACGCTGACGGCTGCGTAGGCGCCACCGGTCACGAGGAGGCCGATCGCGAGCAGCGCCGCCGAGGCGAACGGGCTGCGGCGGCCGCTCTTGCGCGTGGCGCGGGCGGCCTTCTTGGACGCCTTGGTGGTCGTCGTCTGGGTGGGGTCAGTCTTCATGGAGTCAGTCATTCCGGGTCAGCGCAGGATGTAGATGACGAAGTAGAGGCCGATCCACACGACGTCGACGAAGTGCCAGTAGTACGAGACGACGATGGCGCTCGTCGCCTCCTTGTGGCCGAATCGTTTGACGGCATAGGCACGGCCGATCACGAGGAGGAAGGCGATGAGGCCGCCGGTCACGTGCAGGCCGTGGAAGCCGGTCGTGAGGTAGAACGCCGAGCCGTACGCGTTCGAGCTGAGGGAGATACCCTCGCTGACGAGCGTCGCGTACTCGAGGATCTGGCCGGAGACGAACACGGCGCCCAGGGCGTAGGTGAGGAAGAACCACTCGACCATGCCCCACTTGCGCGGGCTCCAGCCCGTCATGCGGGGCTGCATGCGCTCCGCTGCGAAGACGCCGAACTGGCACGTGAACGACGAGGACACGAGGATGATCGTGTTGATCGTCGAGTACGGGACGTTCAGGCGACCGGCCTCGGCCGCCCACAGCTCGGGAGCCATCGATCGCAGCGTGAAGTAGATCGCGAAGAGGCCGGCGAAGAACATGACCTCGCTGCCCAGCCAGACGATCGTTCCAACCGCGACCGTGTTCGGTCGGTTGATCCGGGGCGCGCTCGGCGCAAGGTTGATTGAGGTGCTCGTCACCCCTCCATTATGGCCGAAAGCCGGAGCGGTTTTTCGCATTTCGGGGGCGGCGAGCACGCTCGGTTCAGTAAGGCTAGCCTTATTTCCTGACCGGAATCTTCGGTTCTGCTGCGGGATTCATGTGATCTTCGGCTCCACAGGCCGCTCGAGGCGTCGGCGAGTCGCGCTTGTAAGATCGTCGACATGCCTCTCACGACCTGGCCGACGCTCATCGGCGACCTGCTCGCCGGAACCGATCTCAGTGTGTCGGAGTCGACGTGGGCCATGGAGCGGATCATGACCGGCCAGGTGACGGACGCCCAGCTCGCCGGCTTCCTCATCGCGTTGCGCCGTAAGGGGGAGACGGTCGACGAGATCGTCGGGTTCCGCGACGCGATCCTCGACCACGCGAAGCCGCTCGTCGCCCCGTCCCGGGCCCTCGACATCGTCGGCACCGGCGGCGACCGCTTCGGCACGGTCAACATCTCGACGACCGCCTCCATCGTCGCCGCGGCGACGGGCATCCCCGTCATCAAGCACGGCAACCGTGCGGCGAGTTCCGCCTCGGGATCGAGCGACGTGCTCTCGGCGCTGGGCGTCGACCTCGCCCTGCCGACGGACCTGGTGGGGGAGGTGCTGGCGTCGACGGGCATCACCTTCGCGTACGCGGCGGCGTTCCACCCCGGTTTCGGCCACGCTGGACCGGTCCGTGCGGAACTCGGCGTGCCGACGGTCTTCAACTTCCTGGGCCCGCTCGTCAACCCGGCCCGGCCGGAGGCTTCGGCGGTCGGCGTCGCGCACGCCGACCGCATCCCGCTGTTCGTGGGCGTCTTCCAGACGCGCGGAGCGACCGCCCTCGTCTTCCGGGGCGACGACGGACTCGACGAACTGACGACGACAGGGCACAGCCACCTCTGGGAGGTCACCCGCGGAGCCGTCACCGAGCACGACCTGGATCCCCGGGAGCTCGGCATCCGCCGTGCGTCGATCGACGATCTCATCGGCGGTGACGCCCAGCACAATGCCGGTGTCGTGCGCGCCACGCTCGCCGGCGAGGAGGGTCCGGTCCGCGACATCGTCCTGCTGAACGCCGCGGCCGGGATCGTGGCGTTCGAACTGTCGGAGGATCCGACGCAGGCCCAGCGGCCGATCCTCGAGCGGTTCGCCGCCGCACTCGTGTCCGCCGCGGCCGTCATCGACTCGGGTGCGGCGACCGCGACCCTCGACGCCTGGGTGGACGCCACCCGCACGCTCGGCTCGCGCTGATCCGCGCCGTGGCCGGGTCTTCCGGCCCTACCGGCGGTGGGCCGCAGCGCGTAGGTTGAGACCCGATGCCGGCATACCCGGTCGGCGGACCCGAACCGATCTTGCAGGAGGATTCAATGAAGAAGCTCATCAATGATCCCAAAGACGTCGTCGTCGAGGCGGTGGCCGGATTCGGCGCCGCGCACTCCGACCTCGTCACCGTGTCGCTCGACCCGGTGTTCATCGCCCGAGCCGATGCCCCGGTCGCCGGGAAGGTGGGGATCGTGAGCGGCGGCGGCAGCGGGCACGAGCCCCTCCACGGCGGGTTCGTCGGATTCGGGATGCTCGACGCCGCCGTACCCGGCCCGGTGTTCACCTCGCCCACTCCGGACCCCATCCTCGCCGCCACGAAGGCGGTGGACGGTGGTGCCGGCGTCCTGCACATCGTCAAGAACTACACGGGTGACGTCCTCAACTTCGAGACCGCGGCCGACCTCGCGCTGGCCGATGGCATCGAGGTGCGCTCGGTCATCGTCGACGACGACGTCGCGGTGAAGGACTCGCTCTACACGGCGGGGCGACGGGGTGTCGCCGGCACCGTCCTCGTGGAGAAGTTCGCCGGGGCACGTGCCGAGGCCGGGGGAGGACTCGACGAGGTCGCCGACCTCGCGACGAAGGTCAACGAGCGCACCCGAACGATGGGCGTGGCACTCACACCGTGCGTCGTCCCGCACGCGGGCGAGCCGAGTTTCACCCTGGCCGACGACGAGATCGAGATCGGCATCGGGATCCACGGTGAGCCCGGCCGTGAACGCATCCCGCTGGAGCCCGCCGACCGGATCGTCGACCGGCTGCTCGCCGCCATCCTCGAGGACCTTCCGTACGCGCCGGGCGAGCGGGCCCTCGTCCTCGTGAACGGGATGGGCGGGACGCCGCAGGTGGAGCTCTTCATCGTCTTCCGCCGCGTGGCCGAGGCGCTCGCGGAGCGCGGGATCGAGGTGGCACGGTCGCTCGTGGGGAACTACACGACCAGCCTCGAGATGCAGGGTGTGTCGATCACCCTCCTGAAACTCGACGACGAACTGATCGAATTGTGGGACGCCCCGGTGCAGACCGCGGCGCTCCGGTGGGGACGGTAGACGGATGGGATTGAACGGAGCCTGGGCGATCGCCTGGATGCGGGGGAGTGCGGCGGTCGTCGCAGAGCATCGGGTGGAGCTGATCACGCTCGACCGCGACATCGGGGACGGCGACCATGGCGAGAACCTCGACCGCGGGTTCTCCGCGATCCTGCCGAAGCTCGACGAGCAGCCTGCTGATGCGACGCCCGCCGACATCCTCAAGCTCGCCGCGACGACGCTCATCTCGACCGTCGGAGGCGCGAGCGGCCCGCTGTACGGCACTGCGCTGCTCAAGGCGTCGATCGCCGTGGCCGGCAAGGAGGACCTCGACGCCGATGCCGTCGTCGCCCTGCTGACGGCGGCACGCGACGGGATCGTGCTCCGTGGCAAGGCCGAGGTCGGCGACAAGACCATGATCGACGCGTGGACACCCGCCGTGGACGCTGCCTCAGCGGCGGCGGCAGCGGGGGATTCGCCCGCACGGGTGCTGGCCGCAGCCGCGGACGCCGCGTGGGGTGGCGCCGCCGCGACCGAACCGCTCGTCGCCCGCAAGGGGCGCGCCAGCTACCTCGGAGAACGGGCCATCGGGCACCGCGACCCTGGGGCGCAGTCCACCTCCTATCTCCTGCAAGCGGCGGCTGCCGCCGCTGGGGAGGGTGCTGCATGAGCAAGGGAGCCGTCGGCCTCGTCTTCGTCTCGCACAGCGCGCTGATCGCGGAGGGGCTCATCGCCTTGGCGCGGCAGATGGCGCCCGACGCGGCCCTCGCCGCAGCCGGCGGTACCGATGAGGGAGGGATCGGCACGAGCTTCGAGCTGGTGTCCGCCGGGATCGCCTCCGTGGACTCCGGGGCCGGGGTGGTGGTGCTGTGCGATCTGGGATCGGCGATCCTCACCGCTGAGACGGCACTCGACTTCCTCGACGACGACGTCCGGGGCCGGATACGCATCGTCGACGCCCCGCTCGTCGAAGGCGGGGTCGCCGCAGCCGTGGCCGCGCAGACCGGCGCGTCGCTCGACGAGGTCGTGGCCGCCGCGCGGTCCGCAGCCGGTGGTGGCCCTGCCCAGCACGGCGCCGACGAGGCGACTCAGGCGGGTGGGTCCGACGACCCGACAGCGCCCCACGCCGCAGCCTCCGTGACCCTGCGGAACAAGGACGGGCTCCACGCTCGACCCGCTGCGGAGTTCGTGAGGCTGGCGAGCACGTTCGCGGCCAAGGTGGTCGTGAACGGGAAGGACGCCAAGAGCCTGCTCGGGATCATGTCACTGGGCCTCGTCAAGGGGGCGGTCGTGGAGCTGCAGGCGGACGGTCCAGACGCGGAGGATGCCATCGGGGCACTGGCGTCGCTCATCGAATCCGGCTTCGGAGAGGTCTGACGGGTCGAGCTCGGGGCGGAAGCAGGTCGGCGCCCCGTGCGCAACGGGGTGGTCGACGCTGCCGGTCGGCGTAGCATGACCCGCATGAACGAGCAGACGAAGACGTCGGACACCGAAGACCGCCAGTGCACGGTCTGTGGCCATCCGCTCGCCGAGCACACCTTCGACCGTTCCTCCGGGCACGATCACTTCATGACCTGCCCGACGGGGGAGCGGCTTCCGGACCCGGCGCAGTCCGCCGTCCCGGTCAACGAGTTCGGGATGCCGCTCTGGGACCAGGACCCCGATCGACCTGCTCCGTCGGCCTGACGACCCCGGTGGCCTACGCCGTCATCCGAGGAGGAGCAACGACCGGACGGCGACGCTGACACCCGTCGTGCTCGATGCCGGCGTCTCGTGCAGTGCGCTGCCGTCGACGAGCCAGCGCACCCATCGGACGAGCTGCTCCGGCGTGGCGTCGGAGCGGGCAGCGCTGGTGCGAACCGCCTCGGTGATGTGGTCGAGGAGGAACCGGTCCACCATGTCCCGCTCGACCTCGAGGACGGCCGCTACGGCGTGGAGATGCGCCATCCCTTGGACCGCGCGAGCGAAACCGACCGTCTGGTCGGCGGCCCGTTGGCGGTCGAGTGCGCCGAGATAGGTGGTCAACGCAGGGCGCCCAGGCCCGGCTCGCGTGGCGAGGTGCAGTTGCTCCTCGGTCCAGGCGGCGCTCACCCGCAGCAGCGTGACCAGAATGTCGAGCTTGGTGGGGAAGTAGTGGAACAGGGTCCCCGAGGAGATGTCCGCCGCCCGGCAGATGTCCGCCGTCGAGGTGGTCTCATACCCCTCGGTGGCGAAGCAGCGGTAGGCCGCACCGAGGATCGCGGTCTGGCGCGCGGTGAACCGCTGTGGGTCGACGACTCTCGGCATGACTGCTCCCGCATTCCTAGAGCACTCACTCTAGAGCACGCACTCTGTCAATTCGGTGCAGGTCGGAGCTGACTTCCTCGCCGAGCGAGCATGTCGCGCAGCTCCAGCGCAAGGCGGTGCTCGCCTCGCGGTCGGACGCTCGACAGTGAGGTCGCCGCTGCGCCCGCCGATGATGATCAACCCCTGGTTGGCAGTCGCCGACGCACACGCGTCCGTACCGTCGATGGCACGAGGCAACCGCTACGAGCAGGAGGAAGACACCATGACGATCGACGTGGAGGGGCTGACCAAGACCTACCGAGGCACGTACGCGGTGCGCGATGTGAGTTTCAGTGTCCAATCGGGCAAGGTCACCGGGTTCCTGGGGCCGAACGGCGCCGGCAAGTCCACGACGATGCGTTCGATCGTCGGGCTCGACCGTCCCACCGCTGGTCGTGCACGTATCGATGGCTCTGAGTACCCGGCGTCGGCCGCGCCGCTGCGCGAGGTCGGTGCACTGCTGGACGCGAGGTCGGACGGTCGTGTCCGCGTTCGCACGCTCCACGCTCCTGCGCTCACTCGCTAGATCACCTCACCGGGGGCGACCGTCGCGTCGAGCGAGCCGGGCGTGCTGGAGGTGGAGGGCCTCTCCGCCTCGAACGGCCGCCTCGGGGTTCGGACGGCGCTCAGCGGAGTCGCAGGAGGGGGCAGCTAACCCGAACGAGACCGCATCGCCCGTCACCAGCCATTCTCATCACTGCAGGACTTCCGCGATGGCGTCTGGTAAGGAGTGAGCGCAGTTCGTCTACAACTACGCGAAGCATGAGGTCTCCGGTAGCGACGCTGACACCGACGATCGAGCATTACTACGGCGCGGCGACACCATCGGCATCACTTGAGGAATGGCGCTCACCGCGACGGAGCGTCTTCGATGATGCCCAGACTGCTGGCGTCAGCTGGCCGTAGTGAAGAAAATGGCCGCAGGGATCCATGCCACAGCGAGTGCCCACCCGGCAAGCTGCAATGTCGAAACATCCAGAGCTCTACCGATCGCACGAAGAAGTGCTGCGCTCCCAACGAGCACAGCGAACGCGAGAACTCCCGCGACGAGAGCTGATACCCAGATGAACTCGTCGTCTGTTGAGCTGTGCCACCATCCCCACTGGGAGCCGAGCCAGTCGAAGAACAGCCCGAAACCTAGCGCGACCGGTATCAGCGGTAAGCCAGCAGCGAGTCCAACGAGTACTCCGAACATGGCGACGGTGCGTCTCGGCTTCCGAAGATGATGGATGAATCTGCCAGATTCGCGGTCGTATTCAGTTCTCCCGTGCAGTCGCATTGGCGCCCTCCAGGATCGCGTAGAGGTTGAAGTTTCGCGTCCCGTACTCGACAGCGTCGTCGCCGAACCCGTTGTAGCGGGTGAGAATCGCCCGTACCTCACTGTCAGAGTAGGTCAGGAAGTCACCTGTCGTGATGCCTATGTCTGAGGCCCCCCACACCAGCACAAGGGCTGCCATCGTGATGTTGAACGCTTCGTCGGTTTTCAGGCGGTTCCACATGTACCAGCGATGTTTCCAGTTGGCTGCGTCGAGATGGGGTTCGTTCGTCCAGCCGCGGGGGCGTCCCCAAGCGACGGCATCGATGGCTGTTCTCGCGAAGATTTGGCTGATCCCGGTTGAGCAGTCGTCGACCATCTTCGGTGGCGCACTGGGCTCCGGCGTCTGGGATTGTTCGGATGGTGGTAGCGCCTCCCAGTTTTCTCGATCCTGGTAATACGTATAGGTGATGACGACTGCTACGTCGGCCGGCACGTCGACGAGGTTCTCGAGTGCGCTCTCCCACAGGGTTGCGGTCTGGATAAGCGCCTTTCTCATCCTGTACCCGACAGCCAGCGTGGTGAAGAGGTCGTCATGCTTGTACATGAGTTCAACGGCGGCTTGCCGGGACCGAATTGCCGCTCCTTGTTGGAACGGGTTCATTGCGGAAGTGAGCCACGTTATACCCGCAGCCATCAGTTCGGGCCGCAGAGTCGGGGGTAGCGGCACGTCGAGGCGTGCTGGAGGGTTGATGAGTTCGACCGAGTCTTGGCCGTGGTCGCGATCCGAGACGATGTCCTTGTCGACGGCGATGTAGCCATCGCCTGTGCCGACGTCGTATTCGAGAATCTGGTCGAATGCCCAGTTGGTCGGGAGCGGGTAGCCGAGGTTGCCGCTGTAGCCGGTAGACATGCCGCTCACGAAGCTCAGGGTGGCGAGGTTCGCGTTGGAGACGATCGAGCAGGTGTTGCGGGAGCCGTAGATCCCAATCTGATAGAGGCTGCCGCGCGATGCAACGCCGTCGCGAATGCCCTCAAAGTACGGGACAACGTCGCTGTGGACCTCGTCCTCGATGGCGTCATAGTCCACGGCATAGTAAATGACGGTGCCGCGTTTGAATCCGTAGTAGGTTGCCGCGTCGACGGCTGTTGCGCCGTTTTAGACCCCTTTCTCATAGGTGAAGTATTCGAGTTCATCGCCGCCCTGCTGGAAGATCGGGAACACCCGAAGGCCGTTGTTGAAGATTGTGGCGAGTTCGCCGGGTTTGAGTTTCTTGTCGAGTGGGTCCGGTCCCGGGAAGTTGGTCAGGTAGCGGCCGACGATTTCGTAGCCGTTGGCGGTGAGAGTTTGTGCTCGTGCTGTCGTGATGGTGGTCACGCAATCGACTGCACGGCCGGGGCGGTCGATGTCGCCGGTACTGACGAGTAGCGACGCCCAGGTGGCGAAGTCGGCAACACCTGTGACAGGCAGTGCGGCGAATGCTTGAAACTGAGCCACGCGAGCTCTCGTGTCAGCGGTGAACGTGCCGGTGAATGGTGTGTCGTACTGATTGCACGTCATCGCTGCCTGGAAAAGATGCACGAAGTATTTGGATCCGTCAGTCGATCCTTCGGAGACAGCGGCTGCGGGTGCGCGAAGGCCGGCTTGTGTGCCGGGGCCGAAGTTGCCGTTCGCGGTTCCGTCGGCCATCCCGATCTCGTACTGAATCGCGTAGAGGAGTCCTGACTGAACGTCTCTGGAGAAGTGTCCGTCGCAGGGCAGGACAGCGAAGTCGGCGCGGGAGAGGTATCGGGCGTTGAGCGATCGCTGGATCGAGCGAATGACGGGCGAACCGTTCTCGATGAGCACGTAGGCGTTCATCGTGAGCAGGCTCTTGAAAACCTTCGGAGCGATGGATGCACTGGCAGACAGGCCCAGATCAGTGCGGAGGGTTGCGACTGCCGTCGTTGTGGACGAGTCCCAGGTGCCGAAGGTGTCGCCGCCACTGTAGCCCTTGCACCAGAGCGCACACTGCACGATCGCCCGGACGTTCGCGTTCTTGGTTGTCGACGATACGTTGCCGAGTTGCTCGGCGAGTTTCGCCATGGTCGTCGGACCGAAGTTGTCGGAGAGCTCTTCGATGCCGAGTTCGGATTGCAATGCGCGGGTGAACGCGAACATGGTCTTCCAGCCGGTCCTCCCATCGGTTGGGGCGGGGATGAAGCCCGCCACGTTCTTGTAGGTGTCATTGACCCACTTCTGTGAGTTCTGTACCCAGATGTCCACGTTGTGCAGCTCCTAGCTTGTTCCCTGAGCAGTCCGGGCTACCAATGCGTTACCAGAGGCAGTGAGGTCCGTGGTGTCGTAGGCGCCTGTCTTGCGCTGCCAGCCCGATCCATCCGTTGGGCCCGTCAAATGTGCTGCGGCTTGGACCAGGGACGTTACTTCCAAGGATCCGGGTTGCTCCGTGATCGTGAGACCGATCTCGAGCGTGGTTCCCGCCGGCACTCCTTCGAGTAGCGTGATGACCGTAATGAGGGCGCCCTCGATCGTGGTGCTGTCATCGGTGTATTTGCCGTTCCAGTCGCCCGGGGCCACGTCTGAAACCGTGCAATTCGAGATGACTGCCTGATCGAGATCGATGACGAGCTGAGAACCTGCTGGGATATCAGATGGTCCGACACTGGTGCAGAGCAGGGCCTGTGGGTAGCGGTACCGTTTCGCCTTGGTTGAACCTCGATTGACGACGTTGGCGGATGCCCAGCGGGCCGTAAGTGATGCTCCCCAGATGTCGGTGCCGGAGGCCGCCACGGTAGGAGCCCAGACGACTTCAGTGAGCACCTCGCCCTGGTGGTCGAGGGCGAGGAGGCGCAGCGCAAGTGGGTCCGCGACGCCGTCGTTCGGATACAGCTCGCGCGCGCTCAGCGGAAGTGACATGAGCACTTCGGCGTCGGTAGCTCCGTCGAAGACATCAGGAACCTCAAACGCAAGTACAGACGGTGAAGGCGCCTCGGCAAGAGCCACTGCAACTGGTACTGCCTCGAACTGCCCGTCGCATGAGACGACTGTCATGTCCGACCCGCTAAAGAGCCTGCTGTCGAACTCGATGGATACACGAAATGGCGCCGGATCGCTTACTTGGAGCCCTTGAAAATATGGATACGGTATCGACATGACAGATGAGAAGTCGGCGGTGGGGAGCTCGAGCAGTCTGGTACCCGCGGCAACCGTAGCGATTGTCATGCCCGACCGTGCCTGGCCGGAAGGCATCCCTGGCAGCGTCGACGAGACCGCGTTCGCCCAAGGTGCAGATGTGAGGGCGGCCCCAACGATGAACTGTCTTCGGGTGACCATAGATTGGCTCCTTCATGGCGTGGAACGCATAAGTCCCTGGTGTGGCGATTACTGTGCGGAACGGGAGTAGATGGTGGCAATGGGACTGGGAGGACCAGTTGTCCAGCACAGCCTCGAACCAGGGGTGAAGCGTTGTACAACTTGCCGGAAGATGGTTCGTCACAGTGCGCAGCACCGGCGCCTCCCTGTCTGGAGAGGACACCGTGCAGGGAGGCTCGGAGGGTGACTCGAGGCCACTAGCGGCAGATGTCTCGCTCACTCATCGCGGAGAGTGAGGCAGGAGCAGCTTCAGTCCGGGGGAGCGAGGCTGCGCGAAGCGATGGCTCTGAATGATGACCCTTTCTGCTGCCCTAAGTGCGGATCGCCCAAGTTGGTCTCGCCGCGTCCATCGAAACCCAGCTACCAGCCGATTGGCTGTGGGCAGACCTTCTCGAGGTTGTCGAGCTCATCAGCTGAAACATCGAGATCCGCGAAAGGGGTCCAAGCGGCCTGATCTTCCTCATACTTCTGAAATGACGGGTCCGCGGGGATGTCGTATCCCTGGTCGCGAAGGCATTGTGCGTTCTCTGCGACCAACTGGTAATTGCCGCGCCGTTGAGCTCCGCTCAGATCATCCCAGGTTGGCAGCCCGGACGAGAGTTCGCATGTCTGAACGGAATCTGCGTACTTCTCGTACTGGCTGGATGGGAGTCCACCTTCTGCGAAGTTGAGGGAACCGTCATCAATTGCGACGACCTCCCATCCTTCCTTCTGCAGACAGGCCACCATGTGCGTCTGCCACGTCGCCGCCCGATCGTAATCCGCTGGTGGAACTTCAACGGGAGCGGACGACGCACACCCAGACAACGACAGCGCGGTAAGGAGTCCGACGGCGACCCCCACGAAGGGCCTATGCGCGAGTTCTCGGCGTGGCACCATCATTCGCAGAGCCACGTCTTCCTGTTGCCGAAGTAACCGGTCGAGAGGATCTTCGCTAGCTGAGATTGGGTGTACTGAACGCGAAAGTCCCGCAGAGGCGAGGCGGTTCCGTTGGACCACAAGGGGCTCGAATCCCACCAGCCCTGGCTGCCCCGCTGACTCTGGAAGTGCTGAACGTTCATCGTCGCGTGACTCGAAACGGTCGGGCGAAGACTTCCCCCGCAGTCCACGTACGAGCTCGAGGGCCACTGGTAGTTCTCGGCATGGGCGGCGCCGCCCCCCGCTACGACAACGGCGACTGTGATGGCGACGGTTGCGACGGATGCTGCAACACGGTTCTTGGCCTTCTGGCCGAAGCTGAGGTGCATCGAGATCTCCTGTTCGTTCTGGCGTAGGTCGCCACGTTGATGTCAGCGTATGATCACTTTCAGATGTTAAGCAACGTTTTGCCTAAAATTTCTCGTTGTCGTATATCATCGGGGACATGATCGGTGAAGAACCAGCGTTGCCCCGGCGAGCCCGCCGGCGGGTCGGAGCGACGGCAGTGGTGGCGCTGAGCCTGGCCGCTGGTCTCGGTTGGGGCGGAGCGACGATCCTGAGTCCGACCAGCCCGGTTCCATCGGCAGCCCCGTTCTCGACGGTGGACGTTCGAGTCGGAGTCGTGACCTCGGCGATCGAACTGAATGTGGAGTCTCAATGGGCCTCCACGAAGGTTGGAGTCAACCGTCGTTCGGGGATCGTGACGTCTGTTGACTTCGCGTCAGGTGATGTGGTGACGCAGGGTTCGAAGATCTACACGGTCGATCTCCAACCGGTTTTCGTCGCACAGGGTGATGTGCCGTCGTTTCGCGCCATCCAGAATGGCATCAAGGGTACTGACGTCCAACAGGTGCAGCAATTACTGCAGGATCTGGGGTTTTACCATGGCGATGTCGATGGAGCCGCGGGAACTGCGACTGCGCGGGCCATCGCCAGCTGGCAGAGCTCAAACGACCTCGAGCCGACCGGCGTCCTCAGTAGCGGGGATATCGTCTTTGTGCCGAAGCTGCCGGCGCGGTTGGCACTCGACCAGGAACTGATCCTGCGCGGCGCGGAGCTCTCGGGTGGTGAAGCGGCTCTACTCGCGTTCGGCGACGAACCGGTATTTACGTTGTCCGTGTCGCTTGCTCAAGCGGACCTGATTGTCGAAGGAACGGCGGTGGAAATATCTGCGCCGGACGGTTCAGTGTGGGCAGCGGTCGCCGACGAAGTGACGCCCGGAGAGCACGGCGCGAGCGTTCGGCTTCGAGCCTCAGCTGGAAGTTCGATCTGCTCCGCTGCTTGTGGACTGCTCGACGCCGAGGTCACATCGCTACTCTCGGCGAAGGTGGTCATTCTCGCCCCAATCGAAGGATTGATAGTGCCACTCGCAGCTCTTCGCACCCGTTCTGATGGAGCGACTACTGTCGTCATCGACAAAGCGGGAGAAGAGCACCCTGTCGAGGTCGTCGCTACAGCTCGCGGGCTCAGTGTCATCACGGGGATCCAAGAGGGTACCTCCGTTCGATTGCCGGCCCTGGAAAAATGACAAGGCCTACCCTTGAAGTCATTGATGTGACGGTCGGCTATGCGGGAAAGCAAGCATTACTGACCGACTGGAGCGCTCAGTTTTGGCCCGGCGAGGTTGTCGCCATTACCGGCCCCAGCGGACGAGGCAAGTCGACGTTGCTCTACGTGCTGGGACTCATGCTGAGAATGCGCTCCGGCTCTGTAAAGGTCGAGGGTCTCGACACATCGCCGTTGGGGGAGGGGGCGCGTGCCTCTCTCCGAGCTCACCGGTACGGTTTCGTATTTCAGGACGCCGTCCTGGACGCGTCCCGAACGATCATGGAAAATGTCCTCGAATCCAGCTTGTATCGAAATGGAGATCACGCAGCGGATCTGGTCAGATCCCGCGTGCTTCTGGAACGGTTCGGGGTGAATGTACCCGCTGAGTATCGGCCAGGTCAGGTCTCTGGCGGTCAAGCGCAACGCATTGCGCTCTGTCGTGCGCTGCTCGGAGATCCGCCCATCTTGCTTGCCGACGAGCCGACTGGAAACCTCGACCATCAGTCTGCGAGAACGGTATTAGACGCATTCCGCGAGCATGCCGCATCCGGTGCCACAGTGATTGTGGTCACCCACGATGAGGCGGTTGTTCGGACCGCATCGCGACGGATCGCATTATGAGGAGAGTTCGGTCCATCGTCCGGGAGTCGTGGCGCGTTGCCGTGGCGCACCGGGTCACGTCAATCGCGACCATTGTCCTTGTCGCGGGGATGACTACTGCAGTATTGGCGACCGCCGGGCGCACCGCCGGCGCCCAGCTCGAAGTTCTTTCCTCGATTGATTCAGTGGGTTCAAGGTCCATTACCGTCCAGGCAGATTCCTCGGCTGGGCTGGAATCCTCAGTCCTCGATGTTGTCGCCCACATCTCTGGCGTCGAAGTGGTCGCGGGTTTCGGTCCCGCACATGATGTGGAGAATGCATCGTTTCCCGGGCAGCGGGTCCCAATGCGCTTCGCCTATGGGGGAGCGTTGGCGGTTCTCGGTGCATCAGACGCTGCAGCGGATGGGGCCCACTCCTACATCACTCATGCGGCGCGTCATCGACTGGGCCTCTTAGGAGTGGCAGGCGGCCTCATCCGTCCTGATTCCGGAGAGAGCTTTTCGGTGGCGGGACAGATCCAGCTGCCTCCGTACATGCAGCAATATGAACCGCTCGTCGTTGCGGTCGACCCCGAAAGTGCTACGACCGCGCCCCTGGGGCTTATGGTCGTCGTTGCGGAGGCGCCCTCCGACGTTGCGGCGGTGGCAGAGGCGGTGCAGTCTGTCCTGGTTGTCGAAGATCCCTCGAAGGTTCGCGTGTCGACGAATGCGCGCGTTGCTGAACTCAGGTCAGAGATCGAAGGGCGGCTTGGTACATCCAACCGCGAGCTCGTGCTTGGTATCTACTTCCTAACTGCAATGTTGGTTTGCGCAGTGCTTTCGGGCGTGGTGATGCTGCGGCGGAAGGACTTCGGCCGTCGACGCGCGCTCGGAGCTTCGCAAGGCTTGATCGTCGCGCTGGTTCTCTTGCAGACTGCGTGGCCAAGTTTGATCGGAGTGTTGCTTGGCTCGGGGGGAACGACCTTGTTTCTCGTTCTGGTCAGCCTTCCCACTGCGCCACCGCTCTATACGGGCGCCGTTGCGATCACTTCTGTAGGAATCGCGGTCACGGCAGCTCTTCTGCCTGCATGGCTCGCAAGTCGGCGGGATCCACTCCTTGAACTCAGAATCCCCTAGTTGCTGATTGAACGCTTGCACTGTGCGGAGGACATTGCCCTATCCATCACTACTGACCGTGCCGGGGGCTACGCTCAGCGAGCATACCTGAAGCGAGTTGACATAATGTGCATTATCAGCTCTTTCCAGCCCGCCGCGAGCGGGGTCCGATCGGGTCACGTCCGCCTGCATCACCGACCTGAGGATCGCGGCGACGACCGGGGCGCGTCAGGAGCCGATGTACCGAGCGAGATGTTCTCCGGTCAGCGTCGAGCGATCGGCGACGAGCGCTGCGGGCGTCCCGGTGAAGACCAGACGTCCGCCGTCGTGACCTGCGCCGGGTCCGAGGTCGACGATCCAGTCCGCATGCGCCATGACCGCCTGATGATGCTCGATGACGATGACCGACTTGCCGGAGTCCACCAACCGGTCCAGGAGCCCGAGCAGGTTCTCCACGTCGGCGAGGTGCAGGCCCGTCGTCGGCTCGTCCAGGATGTAGACCTCGCCCGAATCGGCCATCTGCGTCGCCAGTTTGAGTCGTTGTCGTTCGCCTCCTGACAGGGTCGTCAACGGCTGTCCGAGGCTGACGTAGCCGAGCCCGACGTCGACGAGTCTCGCCAGGATGAGGTGCGCGGCGGGCGTCCGGGCCGGCCCGTCGGCGAAGAAGGCCTCGGCCTCCGTCACCGACATCGCGAGCACCTCGCTGATATCCCGCTCCCCCAACTGATATTCCAGAACGGAAGCATCGAACCGGCGACCCTCGCACACCTCGCAGACGGTCGAGACGCTCGCCATGACGCCGAGATCGGTGAAGACGACCCCGGCGCCGTTGCAGTTCGGGCAGGCTCCCGCCGAGTTCGAGCTGAACAGCGCAGGCTTGACCCCGTTGGCCTTTGCGAACGCCTTGCGGATGGGCTCGAGCAGACCCGTGTACGTCGCCGGGTTGCTGCGACGCGAGCCGCGGATCGGGCTCTGGTCGACCGTCACCACACCGGCACGCCCGGCGACCGAGCCGTGGATGAGGGAGCTCTTGCCCGAGCCGGCGACACCCGTGACGACCACGAGGACGCCGAGCGGCACGTCGACGTCGACGCCCTGCAGGTTGTGCCGGTCGGCGCCGCGGATCTCGATGACACCGGTCGGTCGACGCAACGCCGACTTGAGCGCGGCGCGGTCGTCGAAGTGGCGTCCGGTGAGGGTGTCGCTCGCCCGGAGGCCGTCCACACTCCCCTGGAACGTCACCTGTCCCCCGCCGGTCCCGGCTCCGGGGCCGAGGTCGACGACGTGGTCGGCGATCGTGATCGTCTCCGGCTTGTGCTCCACCACGAGGACGGTGTTCCCCTTGTCGCGGAGCCGGAGGAGCAGTTCGTTCATCCGCTGGATGTCATGCGGGTGCAGTCCGACGGTCGGCTCGTCGAACACGTAGGTCACGTCGGTGAGCGAGGACCCCAGATGGCGGATCATCTTCGTCCGCTGCGCCTCCCCACCAGAGAGGGTGCCCGTCGTGCGGTCGAGTGACAGGTATCCCAGCCCGATGGCGACGAAGGAGTCCAGCGTCTCCTGGAGGACCGTCAGGAGCGGGCGCACCGACGGCTCGTCGAGCGCCCGGGTCCACGCCGCGAGGTCGCTGATCTGCATCGCGCACAGTTCGGCGATGTTCCGACCGGCGATGCGCGAACTCCGTGCGCCCTCGCTCAGCCGGGTCCCGTCGCACGCCGGACACGTGGTGAAGGTGACGGCGCGGTCGACGAATGCGCGGATGTGCGGCTGCATCGCCTCACGGTCCTTCGAGAGAAACGACTTCTGCACCTTCGGGATCAGGCCCTCGTAGGTCATGTTGATGTCGCCGACCTTGACCTTCACCGGCTCCTTGTGGAGGAAGTCGTGGAGCTCCCGCTCCGTGTAGTCCTGGATGGGCTTGTCCGCGTCGAGGAATCCGGATCCGGTGAAGATCCGCACGCCCCAGCCGTCGGGTGTGTAGCCGGGGATCGTGAGTGCACCCTGGTTGAGCGACTTCGTGGCGTCGTAGAGCTGGGAACGGTCGATGTCGTTCACGGTCCCCATCCCCTCGCACCGAGGGCACATGCCGCCGGTGATCGAGAAGCTCCGCCGTTCCTTCGTACTCTGTCCCCCGCGCTCGATGGTCACCGCTCCGGCGCCGCTGATCGAGGCGACGTTGAAGGAGAAGGCCTGCGGAGACCCGATGGACGGGTCTCCGATCCGACTGAAGAGGATGCGCAGCATGGTGTTCGCGTCCGTCGCCGTGCCCACCGTCGAACGTGAGTTCGCGCCCATCCGCTCCTGGTCGACGATGATCGCCGTGGTGAGTCCCTCGAGCACGTCGACGTCGGGCCGCGCCTGCGACGGCATGAAGCCCTGGACGAACGCGCTGTAGGTCTCGTTGATCATCCGCTGCGACTCGGCGGCGATCGTCCCGAAGACGAGTGAGCTCTTCCCCGAGCCGGACACACCGGTGAACACGGTGAGGCGGCGCTTCGGGAGGTCGACGTCGACGTCGCGCAGATTGTGCTCGCGGGCACCCCTGACCCGGATGACGTCGTGGCTGTCGGCGGCCCTGGTGTGCATCGGCGTCTCGCTCATGGCGATCAGCGTATCCGTCGTCATCGTCGGCGTCTCGCCTCGATCGGCACTGGACCCGCGCGACATGAAAGGTCATGCTGTGAAACACCTGTGTGAATGCGTCACACTGGTGGAACGCACCCGGTCTGCTCGGGAGCGCCGCACTGTCCACCGTCAGGAGCCGACCATGTCCGAATCATCCACCACTACCTACACGCTGAACTCCGCCAAGCTGACCGCGAGCCAGATCTCCGGTGTCCGATGGGCCTTCGCCGTCGGTGGGATCCTCACGATCCTCTTGGGTGTCTTCCTGCTGGTCGCGCCGAAGGCCTCGCTGGTCGCCGTCGCGTGGATCTTCGCCGTCTACTTCCTGGTCGCCGGGATCGCCCGCATCACGCGTGGCGTCGTCGCTCGGGAGCACGGCGGACTCTGGCGGGTCCTCACGATCGTGTTCGGTGTGCTGCTGCTGGCCGCCGGCTTCTACATCTTCATCGATCCGCTGCTGGGCATCGGCGCACTCGTCTTCGTGATCGGTGTCTCCTGGATCGTCGAGGGCGTGGCCTCGCTGTTCGACTCGGCACCCGACGTGTCGCGGTGGATCACGATCCTCTACGGCGTCATCAGCGTCGTCGCCGGCGTGTTCGTCCTCGCGAACCCGCTGCTCGCCGCCGTGACCCTCCTGCTCGTCACCGCGTTCTTCCTCATCGCGGCCGGCGTCGTCGAGATCATCCAGGCGATCACCTTCGGCAAGCAGGTGAAGCGGGCCGGTCTCGCCGGCTGACATCTGGTGGCAGGACGACGAACGCCCGGTCCCTCGAAGGACCGGGCGTTCGTCGTCGTGTCAGGATCGTCGATTACTCGGCGATGAAGTCGCTCGTGTCCCCCACGTAGCGGGTGTGGTCCTCGGGGATCGGGTCCACGGCGGCCGAGGCGACCTCGGCCGCGAACTCACCCACGTTGTAGAGACGACCGGCCGACTCCTTGCGCGAGCTGATCGCACCGGGGTTGGCGCGTTCGAGGAGGGTCGCGGTGATGGTCCCCTCGATCATGTCGCCTGAGACGACCACGAACTCGACACCGGCCGCGTCGAACTGGTCCTGCTTGGCGCGGAGCGCGTCCTCGCCCGCACGCTTGGACGTCGCGACCGGGACGTACTCGGGCATCGTCGGCGTGGTCCGGATGAAGTGCGCCTGGTGGCTCGTGACGAACACGATCCGCGAGCCGGGGCGGAGCAGCGGGAGGGCGTGTTCGACGACGCTCACCTGTGCGTCCCGGTTGAGCTGCATGGCGTAGTCCTCGGCCATGCCGCTCTCCATCCCTCCGGAGGCGTTCAGCACCAGGACGTCGAGGTCGCCGAGTTCGGCCTTCGTCGTCGCGAACATGGCGGCGACCGAGGTGGGGTCGGTGAGGTCGGCTCCGACCACCAGGGCCTGCACACCGAGGGCTCGCACTTCGTCGGCGAGCTTGACGGCGCGAGCCTCCTTGTTCCGGTAGTTGATCACGACGTTGGCGCCGGCACCGGCGAAGTACCGGATGGTGTCGGCACCGATGCCGCGGGACGAGCCCGTCACGAGGACGTTCTTCCCGGAGAGTGATCCGGCGGCCAGGGGGTTCGTCACGTGAGGGCTCCTTCAGATCTGGGGCCGCTCATCGGCGGCTGGTTCCAGCCAACGACCTTACCAACAACCGGCAGACGGATCCGGTTCGGCGGTCCACCCAGCTGATAGCGTTGAACCCGACCGGCGCACCGTCTCGCGCTCCCCCGGACCGCGAGGCGGCAGACGCGAGAGCCGATCCGGGAGGAATCCGCACCATGGACGTCATCACCGAGTACGCCTGGATCGCCTGGTTGGTCCTGATCCTCGTGTTCGTCATCATCGAGATCCTGTCGCTCGAGTTCACCTTCCTCATGCTCGCGCTCGGCGGCACCGTCGGGCTGCTCTCCGGCCTCCTCGGCGCTCCGTGGTGGCTCCAGCTGCTCATCGCAGCCGCTGCCGCCCTCCTGCTCCTGTTGGCCGTCAGGCCGCCGCTGCTCCGAGCGCTGCAACGCGGCGCGGACCCGGCGAAGAGCAACGTCGACGCGCTCCTCGGCATGCCGGGGCTCGTGCTCTCGACGGTGACCCCGCACGGTGGCCAGGTGAAGCTCGGCAACGGCGAGGTCTGGACCGCCAGGACCCCGCACGACTCCCCCGCGTCGTCCCTCGAGCCCGGCACGCGCATCGTCCTGTCCGTCGTCGACGGTGCCACCGCCGTCGTCGTCCCCGTCCCAACCCACCCGGCACCGCTGGGCGAGCAGAAGGAGTAGTCGTGAACGACATCTCATCAGGAGCGATCATCGGCTGGGTGATCGCGGCCATCGTCGTCATCTTCGTGCTGGTGGTGCTGTTCCGATCCATCCGCATCATCCCGCAGGCGAGCGCCGGTGTGGTCGAGCGGCTCGGCAAGTACCACAAGACCCTCTTGCCGGGTCTGAACCTGCTCATCCCGTTCATCGACCGGTTGCGGCCGCTCATCGATCTGCGCGAGACCGTCGTCTCCTTCCCGCCGCAGCCGGTGATCACCGAGGACAACCTGGTCGTCTCGATCGACACGGTCGTCTACTTCCAGGTGACCGACGCGCGAGCCGCGACGTACGAGATCGCGAACTACCTGGGAGCCGTCGAGCAGCTGACCACGACGACGCTCCGAAACGTCGTCGGTGGGCTGAACCTCGAGGAGGCGCTGACGAGCCGCGACGAGATCAACAGCAAGCTCCGCATCGTGCTCGACGAGGCGACCGGTAAATGGGGCATCCGCGTCGGACGCGTCGAGCTCAAGGCGATCGACCCGCCGCTCTCCATCCAGGACTCCATGGAGAAGCAGATGCGGGCCGAGCGCGACCGTCGTGCCCTCATCCTCACCGCTGAGGGAACCAAGCAGTCGGCGATCCTGACGGCCGAGGGTGCGCGGCAGGCCGAGATCCTCCGCGCCGAGGGTGATGCCCAGGCAGCCGTGCTCCGCGCTCAGGGTGAGGCGTCCGCCATCCAGACGGTGTTCAAGGCCATCCACGACGGCGACCCCGACGAGAAGCTCCTGGGCTACCAGTACCTGCAGATGCTCCCGAAGCTCGCGGAAGGCCAGGCGAACAAGCTCTGGGTCATCCCGAGCGAACTGACCGAGGCGCTCAAGGGCATCGGCTCCGCCTTCGGGCCGGGCAACACCCGCGACCCTGCGGCCACGGCACGGGCGGCGGCCGCAGCTGCGCAGACGCCCTCCTTCACCACAGCGCCGGCCGCGCCACCCCAGACGCCGCCGGCGCCGACGACCCCCGTCCAGCCCGAGGGCTGAGTACGCGGTGACGACAGCGGTCCTCCCCTACTTCCGTCCCGCCCGCCCTCGGGTCCTCGCCCATCGAGGGCTGGCCGGGCCGGGAGTCCCCGAGAACACGCTGTCGTCCTTCCGCCATGCACTGGCGGCCGGCGCCGAGTACGTCGAGACCGACGCGCACTGCACGCGCGACGGACATGCCGTCCTCTTCCATGACCCGTCCCTGCGCCGCATCACCGGCGATCCGAGACCGATCGCCGACCTCGAACTCGCGGAACTCCAGCGGATCGACCTCGGCGGCGATCGCATCCCGACGTTGTCGGAGGCGCTGGCCGAGTTCCCCGGGGCACGCTTCAACCTCGACATCAAGGCGGCGGCCGCGGCTGCGCCGGCGGCTGCGGCGATCGTCGGCGCCGGTGCCGCCGATCGGGTGCTCGTCACCTCCTTCGACGAGGGCAGACGTTCCTCGATCGTGCGGGCCGTGGGGCTGGAGGCCGGTGCCGACTCCGTAGCCTCATCCGCGTCGGCCCGGATCCTGCTCCGCGTCCTCCCCGCAGCCGCCCTCGGTCTCCCCGGAGCACTCCGCCGGTCGCTCGCGGGTGTCCAGGCGCTCCAAGTGCCCGAGCGGTTCCGCGGCGTGCCCGTCGTGACGAAGCGTCTCCTCGCACAGATGCACGCCCTCGGCGTCGAGGTGCACGTGTGGACGGTCAACGACCCCGCAGACATGCGACGCCTGCTGGATCTCGGCGTCGACGGCCTCGTCACCGACCGTTGCGATCTCGCGCTCGAGCTGGTCCGCTCGCGCTGACGGGTCGGCTCGCCACACCTGGCATCTCCGCAGCTGGGCAGGAGCTGAGAGCCGGATGGGTGAACGGAACAGTTTACCCAGCTTGTGGGTTTATAACTGTGGATGCCGAGCGAGAGGAGACCACACAATGGCAGATCGCAGTTTGCGCGGAATGCGCCTGGGCGCCCAGAGTCTACAAACGGAAGAGGGCGTCATATTCTCGGCGCGGAGCAACCACATCTACCGGTGTCAGAGTTGCGAGCGCGAGACCACCATGACCTTCGCCGCCGATGCGGAAGTCCCCGAACTGTGGGAGTGCCGCCATTGCGGTGCGGAGGCCGTCCTCCTCGTCGACTCGAAGCCCGTCGTCGTCGACCGCGGTGACGTGAAGACGCCCCGCAGCCACTGGGACATGCTGCTCGAGCGTCGCTCGCGTGACGAGCTCGAGGAGCTGCTCGAAGAGCGCCTCTCGTATCTCCGGGCCCGTCGCGGCCAGCAGAAGAGCGCGTGACACCGAGCCCCAGACAGGCCTCCCCTCGATCGGCTGATCCGGTATCGGATCAGCCGATCGTCATGTCCGGGGACGGTTCGAGATGCGCCGAGGCCTGGCGGCGAACCCGGCGAGGATCAGCGAGGCGAGTCCCATGCCACCGATGAACATCTCGAGCTGGTGACCGAAGGCCATCGATGGCGTGACCGTGTCCGCGAGCGGCACCTTGGAGACCATCGATCCGGGGCGGAAGGCCGGGATGCTGTCGATCGTCGAGCCGTCTGGGCCGATGATCTGGCTGGTCCCCACCGTGGAGATGTTCACCACGGACCGAGCCGATTCGATCGCCCGGAGCCGTGCGATCGCCAGCTGTTGCTGGTTCTCGTCCGTCTGCCCGAAGTCCGCGTTGTTGGTCTGGGCGAACACGATCCGCGCGCCGCCCGACACAGCGTCGCGGGTGAGCTGGTCGTCTGCGATGTCGAAGCAGATGCTGATCCCTGCGAGCACGCCGTCGATGTCGAAGACGTTGTCCTTCGTACCCGGGGTGTACTCGCGCTGGATGAGGCCGATGAGGTCGGGTGCGAACGGCTCCCAGAACTTCCGGTCCGGGACGTATTCACCGAACGGGACCGGGTGCTTCTTGTCGTAGACGTCGCGGACGCCGTCCGAGGCGTCCCAGAGGAGTGACGAGTTGTAGTAGCGGTCGCCGCGTTGGGAGATCGCACCGACGACGAACGGTGCGTCCATGCGGCGGCTCAACGCGTCGAGGGCTGCCGCCGATTGGGGAACCCGCTGCGGGTCGAGGTCTGCGCTGCCCTCGGGCCAGACCACGACGTCGACGTCCGCGTCGAGCACCTGCAGCGTCTCGTCGATCTGCGTCTGCATGACGGTGCCGGGTGCTGCGGCATCGAAGTAGCCGGCGGGGCCGTTGCCCTGGATGGCAGCCACCCGCATGCTCCCGGTCGTCGCCGTCGGCCATGCCGGCACGACGAGCACCGCGATGACCGCGAGGACCGCGGTCCCGACCCTGCTGACAGTCGGGAGCTCGGCGGTCGCCGCGAGCTGCAGGGCGAGTGCCACGAGCAGCACCATGAGGAACGACAGCCCCGAGAACCCGACCCAGGCGACGAGCGGTGCGAACGGGCTCTCGGACTGGCTGAGCGCCATCCTCGCCCACGGGAATCCGCCGTAGGGCCAGGTGCTCACGAGCGTCTCGCGGGCGGTCCACAGGGCGGCGACGACCGCGGCGGTCAACCAGACGCGTCCCCCGATTCCGGGGAAGGCGCGCGGCACCCAGCGGTACGACAGGGTGATGAGCACGGCTCCGAGCGCGAAGAAGATGGCCTCGAGCGTCGACAGTGCCGCCCACGGGACGGGACCCAGGTAGGCGGTCGCCCACTCGATGTGGATCAGGTAGAACGACTCCCCCGCCAGGAAGCCGACGAGGAGCGCACCGCCGATGCTGCGCCCCATGAGGGTGAGAAGGACGAGGGCGATGCCGACGAACGTCAGGGGCCAGACCCCGCGGTCCGGGAAGCCGGCGTCGAGGACCGGGCCGGCGGCGATGGCCACGACGGCCGCGAGCCAGAGCGGGAGCGGCGGACGACGGTCGACCAGCGCGTCGATCGGTCGGAGCCGGTCGCTCCGACGATGCAGGGACCTCACAGCGAGCTGTACGCGACGATGCCGCGTCGGATCGAGTCCAGCGCCTCACGCGAATGACGACCCACCGGTCCGTCGACGACGCGGAGCTGATCGAGCAGGTCGATGGTCTGCTTGCACCACCGTACGAAGTCGCCGGCGGCGAGTTCCGCCTCGATGAGCACGGTGTCGAGGTTCGCACCCTTGGCCCACTGATGCATCGCGAGGGAGAGGCCGGTCGAGATCGGGTTGCTCCCCGGGAGGCGGTGCTCCCGTTCGCTGTCGTCGAGCCGGCTCCAGAGGTCCTGCGTCCGTTCGAGCGCGGAGCGGAACGGGCCGCGGGGCAGGAAACGCTCCGGGGTGTTCTGCTCCTCACGCCGTGGTTCGTACACGATCGCGGCGGCCATCGCCGCGAGGGATGCGGCATCGAGGTCGTTCCAGGCACCGGTTCGCAGGCATTCCGCCACGAGGAGGTCCCGTTCTCCGTAGATGCGCTTCAAGGTGCGTCCGGGAGCCGCGACGACGACCGCGCCGTGCTCGTCGCGTGCCAGGTACTCGTACTCGAGCAGGACGTCGACGACCCGGTCGAACACGCGCGCGACCGCGCCCGTCCGCGTCTGGATCTGCTGCCGCAGCTGGTCGGTCTGCTTCTTGAGCTTGAACCATCGTTCCGCCCAGCGAGCGTGGTCCTCGCGGTGCGGGCAGACGTGGCAGGCATGAGCCCGCATCCGCTTGCGGAGTTCGGCGAGCTTGCGTTGGCGACGGTCCTTCGACGCGCGCGAGCCGTTCGGTTCGCCCTTGCGTTCGAGGTCCGTGAGCTCACGGCGAATGCCCGCGTACTCGACGAAGTTCCCGAGGTGGCAGGTCATGGACTTCTCGTAGCCGGCGAGCGACGACTCCTGCTCGCGCACCTTCCGGGCGATCCCGACGACGGCTCGGTCCGCCTGGAACTGTGCGAAGGACGACTCGAGGATCTGACGGGTGCGTTGACGGCCGAACTGGTCGATCAGGTTGACCGCCATGTTGTAGGTCGGGCGGAAGCTGGAGTTGAGCGGGTAGGTGCGTCGGGAGGCCAGCGAGGCGACGGATTGCGGGTGCAGCCCCTCGGTCCACTGGATCACGGCGTGGCCCTCGACGTCGATGCCGCGGCGTCCGGCACGCCCGGTGATCTGGGTGTACTCCCCCGGGGTGATCGGGACGCGTGCCTCACCGTTGAACTTCTCGAGCTTCTCGAGGACGACCGTCCTGGCCGGCATGTTGATGCCGAGCGCGAGGGTCTCGGTCGCGAAGACGACCTTCACGAGCTTCCGCCGGAAGAGCTCCTCGACGACCTCCTTGAACGCCGGCAGGAGACCGGCGTGGTGGGCGGCGACGCCCCGCTCCAGACCGTCGAGCCACTCCCAGTAGCCGAGGACGGCGAGGTCCTCGTCGAGCAGGGTCCGGCAGTGCTCGTCGACGATCTGGCGGATCTCGTCGCGTTCGTGCGCCTCGGTCAGCCTGATGCCGGAACGGAGGACCTGCTTGACGGCCTGGTCGCACCCGACACGGCTGAAGACGAAGAAGATCGCAGGGAGCAGGTGGTGGTCGTCGAGCATCTGGACGAAATGCCCACGGTCGAGCTTCTCGGCCCGATGCGGGGCTCGGCGCTGGTTGTAGCGGCTGACGTCCTTGTATTGACGGCTGTTCGGCGCACGGCCACCGAACTGCGCCATGCGGACGAGCTCCGGGTTGACCTGATGGGTGTCGGCGAGGCTCGGCGCGGCGAACAGGTCGATGAGTTTGTTGCGCATCAGCACGTGCTGGGTGAGGGGCACCGGTCGCTCCTCGGACACGATCACGGCTGTGTCGCCGCGGACGGCCTGCAGCCAGTCACCGAACTCCTCGGCGTTCGACACGGTCGCGCTCAGCGACACCATCCGGACGGCCTGCGGGAGGTGGATGATGACCTCCTCCCACACGGCTCCGCGGAACCGGTCCGCCAGGTAGTGGACCTCGTCCATGATGACGAAGGCGAGATCGGTCAGCGCGTCGGAGTCCGCGTACAGCATGTTGCGGAGGACCTCGGTCGTCATGACGACGATGCGGGCGTTGCCGTTCACATTCGTGTCGCCCGTGAGCAGGCCGACGTGCTCGGACCCGTACTCGGCGGTGAGCTCCTGGAACTTCTGGTTGCTGAGCGCCTTCATCGGTGTGGTGTAGAAGACCTTGCCGCGGTCGCCGTGCATGGCGAGGGCGATCGCGAACTCGGCGACGATGGTCTTGCCGGCCCCCGTCGGTGCGGCGACGAGGACACTGCTGCCGTTCTCGATCCGCTCGCACGCCTCGAGTTGGAACGCGTCGAGGTCGAAACGCTGCCTCGCACGGAACTCCTGGAGCCTCGGAGTCGCGTTCCGGACCGCTGCTGCCCGATACCGCTCGGCAGGGGAAGCGGTGTCGCTCATGCGAGCCCCGCGCTACCGAGTTCGGCGTCGATGCGTCGCTGCCGCTTGGCCGCACTGCGGTCGTGGAGGACGGCGACGCCGTAGGCCGCGAAGTACAACAGGACCATCGGGATCGCCAGGACGAACATCGACACGATGTCGGCGGCGGGCGTGGCGATGGCCGTGAAGAGCACGATGACGAGGATCGCGACCCGCCACGCCTTGATGATCGCCGCTGCGGAGAGCACGCCGACGAAGTTCAACAGGACGAGGAACACGGGCAGGACGAAGGCGACACCGACCGCGAGCACCAGCTTCAGGACGAAGTCGTAATAGGTGGTGGCGTCGAGGAAGTTGGCCGCCGCCGTCGGGGTGAAGCCGAGCATGAGCTCGACGATGTGCGGCAACACGAACCAGCCCGCGTAGCAGCCCGCCAGGAACAACGGCACGGCGGTCGCGAAGAACCCGATCGCGTACTTCAGCTCCTTGCGCGTCAGGCCGGGCACGAGGAACGCCCAGATCTGGTAGAGCCACACCGGGCTGGACAGGACGACGCCGGCGGTGAGGGCGATCTTCATCCGCAGGTCGAACGCGCTCGTGACGTTGGTGAAGTTCAGGAACGCCTGCCCGCGATCGTCGGCGATGACGAGGATGGGGGCACTCATCGCCTCGATGATCCACTCGGAGGCGATGAAACCCGCGACCATGCCGACGATGATGCCGATGGCGGAGTAGAACAGCCGCTTCCGCAACTCGACGAGGTGCTCGCCGAGCGACATCCGCCCTTCGCGGTTCTGTTTCTTGGGACGCTTGTCGGTCAGGGCCACGGCGACATCGTCCGTTCCTGAGCAGCGTGTTCGAGGCGCACTCGTCGGGGGCCAGGTGCTGGCGTCATCGGGCTCGGGTGGTCCTCAGGGTTACGGCTTGACCGGCGGGTCGGTCGGCTTCTGCGGGGCCGTCGCGGCCGGAGTCGGGTCGGCGGGCGTCGTACTCGCGGGCGGAACCGTGCCCGTCGCGTCGGGCGAGGCGGGCTCGTCGTCGCGCATGCTCTTGACCTCGCTCTTGAAGATCCGCATCGACTGGCCGACGCTGCGGGCGAGACCCGGGAGCTTCGGTGCTCCGAACAGCAGCAGGACGATGAGGAGGATGATGACGAGGTGCCACCCGGTGAATGCGTTGCCGAACATAGTCTTCGTTCCTGATCTTCGAGGTCGAGGTCCACTCACTCTACCCTGCATCTCCCGCTCTGCTGCCGGGAGTCTCGGGAGTCAGCTCGCGGATGTCGTGCGGTACTGCGCGAGACCGGCGGCCGCCCAATCGGCGACCGCGTCGCGCGCGTCCGCCGGGCCGAGCACGGTGATGAGCCCGGGATGTGCGGCGACCAGTCGTTTGAGGCCGTGATGGTGCGCGAGGCGTAGGGTCGCGGTCACCTCGGCGTCGCTGTCCTCGCGGGCTGCGGAGCTGCCTGGCGCGCTGTCGACGGCGACCACGTAGTCGTCGATGAGCGGCAGGACCGAGCGTCGGACGAGCACGGTGACGTTGCGGTCGGAGTCGCTCGGCTCGAACAACGCGGTCGGGACGACGACGTCCGCTTCGCGGAACACGACCTCGGCGTCGGTCTCCCGCAGCTCGGTCATCCGATCGAGACGGAAGCGACGCGTCGCCTCGCGCAGGTGGCACCACCCGTAGAGATACCAGTCCTGATCCTGGGACTCGAGACGCAGCGGGTCCACCAGTCTCGCCTCGGTCGCCCCACTCGCGTCGACGTAGTCGAACGCGACGCTGTGGCCGGCGGCCAGAGCCGACCGGATGATACCGACCGCGTGTGCTGAGTAGGACTCGGTGACCGCGAGCTGGCCCGGTGCGGACGACGCCCCGCGGGCGAGCTTCGCCATCACGCCGCCGATGACGTCGCTGTCGACGAACTCGGGAAGGCGCTGGAGCGACTGCAGGCCGGCGATGAGGGCGGAGGCCTCGCGGGCTGAGAAGCGAGGACTGTCGTCGAGGGCGACCCGGTGGGTGAGGACGATCTCGTCGTCCTCCTCGAAGCTGCCCCAGTCGATGTCGAAGAGGTCGCCGGCGAGGTACTGCCGGGTGTCGCCCGGCACGCCGGACACCGTCAAGAGCTCGACCGCTTCTCGGATCTGGCGCGGGGACAGACCGAAGTGCCGCGCGGCCTCGTCGACCGTGACCCGCTCGCGGTCGATGAGGTACGGCACGAGCGAGAGGAGGAAGATCAGCTTGTCCTGGGCGCGGGGCGCCGCCGGTCGCTTAGCCACGGGCGGTCTCCTCGGGGTGGGGTGCGTCGTCGGTCGCGCGGTGGCGGGCGACGACCAGCTCGAGTCTGGACGCCACGGCCTCGACGAGCGCCGGAGGGTCGAGGACGACGACCTCCGGGCCGAACCCGGCGAGCTCGTCGGCGAGGATGTGGTGGTCGAGGTACGGGATGGTGAGTTCCGTGCGCTCCGTGTCGCTGACGCCGTAGCGGTTGCCGAGGCGGGCCGCGGCGTCGGTCCCGGGCCGGACACGGACGAGGGCGCGTTGCGACGAGGACACGCGGCGCAGGCCGTCGATCGCGTCGGCGGCGTGGTCGCGGTCGTCGGCGGGGAACGACTCCCCCGTCGGCTTGACCGGACCGACGATCCGCGACAGGAGGAACGTCCGGGGCTCGTCCACCGTTCGGTCGGTCGCGTAGAGGTGCCAGCGACCCTCGTGCTGGACGAGCGCCAACGGTGCGACGGTGCGGACGCGTGGCCGCGCCTCGCCGGGCTTCAGGTAGGGGAAGGCGACCACGGACCGACGTTCGAGCGCCGCGTCGAGCGGTTCGAACGAGGCCTCCCGGGTGCGGAGTCGCGGCGCGTATCCGATGATCGGTTCGTCGGGCTCGATGCCGAGCGACCGCAACTTGGTCATCGCGCGCTGCGATTGGCCGGAGAGCGACCCCTCACGCCACACGGTGGCTGCGAGCGACAGCAGTGACAGCTCCGCCGGGGTGAACCGGACGTCGGTGGGGAGCTCGTAGGCGCCCTTCGGGATCCGATAGCGCATCGACTGGTTGTTGCCGGGTTCACCCGGCTGCTCGATCGTCTCGAGCGGGACGCCGAGTTCGCGGATGTTGTCCTTGTCGCGCTCGAACTGTCGCTCGAGGCTGGCGTTGCCACCGCCACTCGAATACTGCTGGCGGTACCCCTGGACGGTCGACAGGATCTCGTTCTTCGTCAGGCCGGTCTGCGTGGCGAGGAGCGCGAGCACGAGGCTGAAGAGTCGCTCCTCCACCGGGACCGGCTTCGGGGACTCGCGGGCTGAGGACACCGGTCCAGTCTACCGACGGACGGCCCGTCCCCCACCCGCGACGCGGGCGTGGGACGGGCCGTATCCGAGGCGTGTCGGTTACTGCGCCGCGCGCTGGGTGCCGAGCACGTCGATGACGAACACGAGCGTGGCGCCGGCCGGGACGCTGCCCGAACCCTGCTCGCCGTAGCCGTCCTTCGGCGCCACCACGAGGATGATCTGCGAGCCGACCTGCTGGCCGACGACCGCGTCGTTGAAGGCCTTGATCATCTGACCGCCGTCGGCCTGGAAGACGAGGGGCTGGCCCTTCTCCCAGCTGCTGTCGAAGACGCTCTTCTGATCCCACAGCACGCCGGTGTAGTTGACGATGACCTGGTCGCCGGCCTTGACCGTGGCACCGTCGCCGACGCGGGACAGGGTGTGCTTCGTCTCGGTCGGTGCTGGGGCCGCCGGGATGGTGATGCCGGGCTGACCACTCGGAGCGGTCACGACGGAGGGGAACCCTGACGGGATCGGGCGCTCGGCACCGTCGGCCTTGGGCAGCGCCGCACCCTGGATGTCGGCGACGAGGATGATCGCGTCGTCCTTCTTGATGCCGTTCGCCTCGCTGCCACCGCTCGGGCCGAACGCGTCCTCGGGCGAGATCGCCGCGACGACACGGGATCCGACCGTCGTGCAGGCGAACGCCTTCGCGAAGCCGGGGAGGCTTCCGGACAGGGCGATGAGGGTGCTCGCGGGCCCGTTGAAGTCCGTCTGCTGCAGGACGTCGCCCGTGCGTCCGTTGAGGAGCATCAGGTTGAGGTTGACGGTGCCGTCGGCCGAGACCTGCTGACCGTCGCCCTGGATCACGACCTGACGCTCCGTCGTCTTCGTGTACAGCGGCTTCGGGAGCTCCACCTTCGGGGTGGCGCCGAAGTCACCCGACACGCTGATGAGCTTCGTCGCGTCGCCGGCGGACGCCGCGGTGTCGCACGAGGCCGAGCCCGGCGCGGTGCACCCGGTGAGGGAGACGAGCAGGAGGCCTGCTGCGGCGATGAGAGCTGGTGCAGTGCGCACGGATCCTCGTTTCGGTGGTACGGGTGGGACGGCAGGTCGCCGTCGCACAGTTTAGTCGACGTGAACCGGGGTCAACGATCGTCGCCGAGCGGCGGCTCAGCGGCGGACGGTTCGATCGACTCCTCGGGCCCCGCACTCTCGCCGTCGAGGCCCCGCGCCCGGGAGAGCTCGGCGCTCGCCCCGGCGCTCCTGGCGCGCTTCCGCAGGATCTTCGCGCTCGCGGAGCGTTCCCCGAGGGCGCCCGGCGTCCACAGCTCGACGTCCTCAGCGCTGAAGTCGCTCTTCGAGGCGCGTCGCTTGAGCTCGGGCAGGACCGTACCGGGCGCGAGCTTCCGTGCGGTGATGAGGAAGCCCGTGTGTCCGATCATCCGGTGGTCCGGTCGCACGGCGAGCCCCTCGACGTGCCACCCGCGCATCATCGTCTCGTTCGACTGCGGGTTCGTGAAGCCGCCCGTCCCTCGGATCGCCTCGGCGACCCGGGACAGCTGGGTGACGGTGGCGACGTAACAGAGGATCACGCCGCCGGGCTTCAGCGCCTCCCACGCGACGTCGAGGCACTCCCACGGTGCGAGCATGTCGAGCACCACGCGATCGACGGATTCGGCGGGCATGGTGTCGGGCAGGGTCTCCTGGAGGTCGCCGACCGTGACCGACCAGTTCTGCGGGTCGTAGCCGAAGAAGGTCGCGACGTTGCCGCGGGCGACGTCGGCGAACTCGTCCCGACGCTCGAAGGAGGCCAACCTGCCCGACGGTCCGATGGCCCGGAGGAGCCAGAGGGAGAGCGCGCCGGAACCGACACCGGCCTCGACGACCGTCGCGCCGGGGAAGATGTCCGCCTGGCCGATGATCTCGGCCGCGTCCTTCGGGTAGATGATGGCGGCACCGCGAGGCATCGACATCACGAAGTCGACCAGCAGCGGCCGGAGTGCGAGGTGCTCGATGCCCTCGGTGTTGGCGACGACGCTGCCGTCCGGCAGGCCGATGATCGTGGTGTGCTCGATCATCCCGCGGTGCGTGTGGAAGACCTTGCCGGCCTCGAGCGTGATGGTGTTCTTCCGCCCCTTCGGTCCGGTCAGCTGCACGCGGTCACCCTCGCGGAAGGGGCCGCTGTTCGCCGGCTGGTGGTTCGCGCTCATCGCTGTGCTGCCTCTGTCTCGGGGTGGTGGGTGGTGCCGCTCGCGGTCGAGCGCAGCTCGGCGAGGTCGGCGACGGAGCGCCCGGCGAGGGTGTCCCAGGTGGTGTGGTGGGGGCCCTCCGGGATCGGCACGATGTGCGGGACGGACACGGCGATGGTCCCCGCCGCGAGCGCGGACGCGAGACCGGTGGCGGAGTCCTCGATCGCGATGCACTCGCGCGGGTCGACGCCGAGTGCCTCGGCGGCCCTGAGGTAGGGGTCCGGATGGGGCTTGGGGTGCTCGACCTCGTCGCCGGCGACGATGAGGTCGAACGCGTCGAACGGGATGCCGCCCGCGATGTCCTCGGCCATGGACCGGATCGACATGGTGACGAGCGCGGTCGGCACGCCGGCCTCCCGGAGCTCGTGGAGCAGTTCCTGGGCGCCGGGACGGAACGGGACGCCGCGTTCCTGGATGAGGCGCCGCACATGGTCCGTGAGGTGGGCGACGATCGTGTCCGCGTCCAGCGCGACGCCGCGGCCCTGGAGCACGGCGGCGGAGTCCCAGAGCCCGTTCCCGACGAGCAGGAGGCCGTCCTCATGGGTCCAGGTGCCACCGTGGGCCGCGACCAGCTCGGTCTCGGCCTCCATCCAGTAGGGCTCGGTGTCGACGACGGTGCCGTCCATGTCCCAGAGGACTGCGGCAGGGAGGAGAGTGGTCACGGGGTGCCATGCTACCGGGTGGTGAAGCGCCTATCCTGGATGGATGGTCGCGGAAGGTCCCCGTGCACCGAGGAGTGAGACGTGACGGAAGACACCAAGGAGCCGCTGGGCGGTCGCCTGCTCGTCGTGGCGTTCGAGGGTTGGAACGATGCCGGCGAGGCGGCGAGCGGCGCGGTGCGCGTGCTTCGCGATTCGCTCGCCCTCCGCCCGCTGCTCGAGATCGACCCGGAGCCCTACTACGACTACCAGTTCAACCGGCCGACGGTCGGCGTCGACGAGGACGGCAAACGGTCCCTGACCTGGCCCGGTACCACGATCTCGGGGCCCGACCCGGAAGCGGCGAAGCCTGCGACCCCCCTGGCGGAGGACGCTGCGCTCCGGGTCAGCGAGGGCGGCGGCGACAACGTCTACGTGTTGCTCGGTGCCGAGCCCTCGCGCGGCTGGAAGGCGTTCGTCGACGAGATCCTCGCCGTGATCACCGAGCAGCGCATCACCGGCATGGTGATGCTCGGTGCGATGCTCGCCGACGTCCCGCATACGCGACCCATCTCGGTCTTCGCGTCGAGCGAGAACGCGGAGCTGCGGCAGGCCCTGCAGCTCGAGCGCAGCACGTACGAAGGGCCGGTCGGCATCCTCAGTGTGCTGGCCGACGCCGCCGAGCGGCAGGGCGTCCAGAGTCTGTCGGTCTGGGCCTCGGTCCCCCACTACGTGCACAGCGCGCCCTCCCCGAAAGCCGTCCTGGCGTTGATCGACAAGCTCGAGGAGCTCATCGACGTCGTCATCCCCCGCGGAGCCCTCGTCGAGGAGTCCGGCGAGTGGCAGAGCGGGATCGACACGCTCGCCGCCGAAGACGAGGACATGGCCGCCTACATCCAGCAGTTGGAGCAGGCGCGCGACACCGTCGAGTCGCCCGAGGCGAGCGGCGAGGCCATCGCAAAGGAGTTCGAGCGGTACCTCCGTCGGGACGAGGGCAAGGGCGACGAGCCCTGGCGGAAGGACCGCGAGTAACCCGGTCCCATCGCGGTGGCGCGACTCCGGTGAGCCGCCGTCCTGCTCAGCGCACGCCGAGGAGCGCGTCGACGGCCGACCGCGCGAGGTCGGCGTCGTCGACGCCGGTCGTCGCTGCGGCGTCGACGAGTGCGATGGCACCCGGGGTGTCGAGGTCGTCCGCCAGTCGGACCCGCATCGCCCGCAGCAGCTCGACGGCGGACGCTCCACTCGCGGCGTCCGTCGCGAAGGCCGAACGCCAGGTCCCGAGCCGACGATCGGCCAGGACGAGGTGCTCGTCGTGCCACTCCCAGTCGCTGCGGTAGTGGTTCGCGAGGATCGCGAGTCGGATGGCCGAGGGGTCTGCTCCGTCGGCGGCCAAGCGTGAGACGAGGACGAGGTTGCCGAGGGACTTCGACATCTTCGTGCCCTCGTAGGCGACCATGCCGGCGTGGCTGAACACCTTGGCGAGCGGGCGACCGGACAGCGCTGCGGCGTGCCCGGCGCTCAGGTCGTGGTGCGGGAAGACGAGGTCGGAGCCGCCACCCTGGACCGTGAAGTCGGATCCGAGGTGCTGGAGGGCGATGACCGAGCACTCGATGTGCCAACCGGGGCGTCCTTGGCCGACGGGTGACTCCCAGCTCGGCTCGCCGTCGCGCGCCGCCCGCCAGAGCAGTGGATCGAAGGCATCGCGTTTCCCGGCGCGGTCGGGGTCTCCCCCGCGCTCGGCGAAGAACGCGGCCATCGTCGCCTCGTCGAGCCCGCTCTCCGCGCCGAGGTGCCAGACGTCGTCGGCCGCGGCGCGCACGTCGAAGTAGACGTCGTCTCCGGCGGCACTGTCCGGGGTGTCGACCGTGTAGGCGACACCGCGCTCAATGAGCAGCGCGACGGCGTCGGCGATCGGTCCGATGACCTCGGTGACCGCGACGTAGTCCTCGGGTGGCAGGATGCTGAGGCGTTCCATGTCGCTCCGGAAGAGTTCGACCTGGCTCGCTGCGAGTTCGATCCAGTCGACGCCGGTCGCGTTGGCCCGCTCGAGCAGCGGGTCGTCCACGTCGGTGACGTTCTGGGCGTAGTGCACCTCATAGCCGGCGTCCAGCCAGACGCGCTGCAGGGTGTCGTAGGCGAGGTAGCTCGACGCGTGGCCGAGGTGGGTCGCGTCGTACGGGGTGATGCCGCAGACGTACAGCCGCGCCGTACGTTCGGCGGAGGCCTCGATGAGACCGGCGCTCGGGGTGTCCCAGAGACACGGGGCCGTGCCGGAGCCGGGCAGCTTCGGGACGACCGGGGCGGACCAGGCCCTCACGCGTTGATCACGCCCGTGCCGAGCAGCACCAGCAGGACGACGCCGAGCACGATGCGGTAGACGACGAAGGGCAGGAAGCTGCGCTTCGAGATGTAGCTCATGAAGAAGGCGATGACCGCGAGGCCGACGACGAACGCGATGATGGTGGCCACGAGCGTCTCGACCGGTCCGTACGGGCTCGGCTCGCCGATGCTCTTGAAGACTTGGTAGAAGCCACTGCCGAACACCGCGGGGATCGCGAGCAGGAACGCGTACCGCGCCGCAGCACGGCGCTCGTAGCCCATGAACAGCCCCGCCGTGATCGTGCCGCCGGAGCGGGAGACACCGGGGATGAGGGCGAGCGCCTGGGCGCCTCCGAAGATCGCGCCGTCGCGGTAGGTCAGGCTCTTCAGGCGTCGCTTCTTCGCTCCGACGGCGTCGGCGACACCGAGCAGGATGCCGAACACGATGAGCATGATCGCGACGATCCACAGTGAGCGGAAGGTCGTCTCGATCTCGTCCTGGAACAACAGGCCGAGCACGACGATGGGGACGCTGCCGATGATGATCAGCCACCCCATGCGGGCGTCGGCGTCATCCCTCGGGATCTTGCCGACAAGGGCCTTGCACCAGGAGGAGATGATGCGGACGATGTCGCGCCAGAAGAACACCACGACGGCGGCCTCGGTACCGATCTGGGTGATCGCGGTGAACGCCGCGCCAGGGTCCTTCGCCCCCGGGAGGAACTCGCCGAGGATGCGCAGGTGCGCACTCGAGGAGATCGGGAGGAACTCGGTGAGCCCCTGGACGAGTCCGAGGATGATGGCGTTGATGAGGTCCACAGGGCACCTTTCTGCAGCCGGATGGCTGGTGTTCGGCCGGATCCGGCAGTCGTCGGCGGGGCGGCTCCTGGAGCGTCTCGCGGCGCGGAGGGCGCGGAGACGGACCGTGGGAAGTCAGTAGTCGAGGAGGAGGTCCGTGAGGACCTGCTTGCCAAACCCTAGCGCGTCGAGCGGCACGCGCTCGTCGACTCCGTGGAACATCGCGGGGAAGTCCAGGTGTTCCGGCAGGCGCAGCGGAGCGAAGCCGTACCCGGTGATGCCGAGGAGCGAGAGCGCCTTGTTGTCGGTACCGCCGGAGAGCATGTACGGGAGCACCGGGGCGCCGGGGTCATGGCGCCCGAGGGTCTCGACGACCGCGTCGACGAGCGGACCCGAGAACGGTGTCTCGAGGCCGATGTCGCGGTGCATGACGACGATCTCGATGTCCTCACCGACGATCTCCGCGACGCGCGCGAGCACGGCGTCCTCCTCGCCGGGCAGGGTGCGGATGTCGACGAGCGCCTCGGCGCGATCGGGGATCACGTTGTGCTTGTATCCGGCCTGCAGCAGGGTCGGGTTGCTCGTCGTGCGGAGCGAGGCCTGGATGAAGCCGGAGGCCGTGCCCGTCGCGAGGGCGAGCTCGTCCGGGCCGAGCCGTTCGGGCGTGGTGCCGAGGATGGTGGCGATCTCCCGGAGCAGCTGCTCGGTGGTGTCGGTGAGTCGGACGGGCCACTCGGTGCGTCCGATGGCCGCCACCGCTTCCGCGAGGCGGGTGACGGCGTTGTCCTGCACGTAGCGGGATCCGTGGGCCGCTCGTCCGGTCGCGACCAGTTTGATCCAGACGAGGGCCTTCTCCGAGGTCTGGAGAAGGTAGGAGCGGCGTCCGCCGAACGTGATCGAGTACCCGCCGACCTCGCTGATCGCCTCGGTCGCGCCGGCGAAGAGCTCCGGTCGTTCCGTCACGAGGTGGTGCGAGCCGAACACGCCGCCGTTCTCCTCGTCCGAGAACATCGCGATCACGAGGTCCCGTTCCGGCCGACGGCCGCTGCCGAGGATCTCGCGGAGCGACGCGAGGATCATCGCGTCCATGTTCTTCATGTCGACGGCCCCGCGTCCCCACAGCAGGCCGTCCTTGATCTCGCCGCCGAAGGGGTCCACCGACCAGTTCGCAGGATCGGCGGGCACCACGTCGAGGTGCCCGTGCACGACGAGCGCCGGCTTCTCGGGGTTCGCACCGGCGACCCGTGCGACCACGCTGGTCCGGCCCGGAGCGGCGTCGATCAGCTCCGGCTCCAGACCGAGGTCGCGGAGGTACGCCTCGACGTACTCGGCGGCCTCCGTCTCGCCGTTGGAGCGGCCCTCACCGTAGTTCGTCGTGTCCATGCGGATGAGGTCCCGCGCGATCCGCGTGGTCTCGTCGAGCGTGAGGTCGGATGCGTCTGAGCCGGAGGTCATGGTTCCACGCTACCCGTCGGCCCTGACCGCTGCACCTCTCCCCCGTTCTGCGCGGTCGGCGCACGGCCGGAAGCCGTCGAGAAGATCCTCTGGCGGTACGAGGTGGTGAACGGCTGTCGAAATCCGTGCTAGAGTTTCTTCTCGTGCCCAGCGAAAGCCGGACACGATCACAACACGCGCGGGTGGCGGAAATGGCAGACGCGCTAGCTTGAGGTGCTAGTGCCCTTACGGGCGTGGGGGTTCAAGTCCCCCTTCGCGCACACCGTGTTGAGACGGCGAACGGCCGGAGCGAAAGCTCCGGCCGTTCTTGTTTTCCCGCCGGACTCCACGAGACGCGGACACCCGAGATCGTCTTCGGCCAGAGCGAAAACCGGCGCACCTCCCCCGGTCCCTGAGCCTGCACCGCCGGTCCCTGAGCCTGTCGAAGGGCAGCTCCGGCGGACCGACCGCGAAGCAGGGGAACGCGCGCGCGAGAAGAAGTGCTGTCCTCAGTGCCCGTGGCCGAGGCGCCGACGGAGCAGGTCGATGCGCGACTGCAGCTGCGTCACGCTCGCCTGTGCCACGGCGGGGCCGCCGCAGACGCGTCGCAGTTCGGCGTGCACGAGTCCGTGCGGCTCCTTCGTGTGCTTGGCGTAGAGGCCGACCAGGGTGTTGAGCACCTGGCGCTGCTCCTTGAGGGTGCGGTAGAGCGGAGCGGGGATGTCCGCCTGCGGACTCGGCGAGGCGGCGTTCTTGTCGACGAACGCCCCGCGCTTGGCCTGGCGGCTCTGGCGCTGCACGAGCAGCTCGTGCACCTGTTCAGGCTCGAGGAGCCCGGGGAACCCGATGAAGTCGAACTCCTCCTCGGTGCCCGGCTGGGCGAGCTCGCCGAACTCGTCGCCGTCGAACACCACCCGGTCGAAGTGCGCGTCCGAGGAGACGGCCTGCCAGGTGAACTCCTCGAGGAGTGAGTCGGAAGCCTTGTCCTCGCGCTCCGCGGCCGCCATCATCGCGTCCTCCGGGTTGAAGAGGTCGCCCTCCGCGTCCGGGTCGCTCGGGCGGTCGAGTGCGTGGTCGCGTTCGAGCTCGAGTTTCTCAGCGAGGGCCATCAGGTTCGGCACGTTCGGGAGGAAGATGCTCGCGATCTCGCCGCGTCGACGTGCCCGGACGAATCGCCCGATCGCCTGCGCGAAGAACAGCGGCGTGGCGGACGACGTCGCGTAGACGCCGACGGCGAGTCGTGGGACGTCCACGCCTTCCGACACCATGCGGACCGCGACCATCCAGCGCTTGGTGTTCCCCGAGAAGTCGGCGATCCGGTCGCTGGCCTCCTTCTCGTCGGAGAGGACGATCGTGGGCTGCTCCCCCGTCAGCTCGTGCAGGATGGCGGCGTAGGCTCGCGCGGTCGTCTGGTCGGTGGCGATCACCAGTCCGCCGGCGTCGGGGACCGCCTGACGGACCTCGGACAGTCGGAGGTCGGCGGACTTCAGGACCGCCGGGATCCAGTCACCCTGGGGGTCGAGGGCGGTGCGCCAGGCCGCGGAGGTGATGTCCTTCGTGTTGCCCTCGCCGAGGCGGGCCTCCATCTCGTCGCCGGCCTTGGTCCGCCAGCGCATGTGGCCGGCGTAGACCATGAAGAGCACCGGACGGACGACCCCGTCCTGGAGTGCTCGACCGTACCCGTAGTTGTAGTCGGTGACGGAGGTCCGGATGCCCTGGTGATCCGGCTGGTAGACCACGAACGGGATCGGTGCCGTGTCTGACCGGAACGGGGTCCCGGTCAGGGACAGGCGACGGGTCGCCCGCGAGAAGGCCTCGTGGATGCCGTCGCCCCAGCTCAGGGCGTCGCCGCCGTGGTGGACCTCGTCGAGGATGACGAGGGTGCGACCCGAATCGGTCGTGCGCTGATGCACGGGCGGGTTCGCCGCGACCTGGGCGTAGGTGACCGCGACACCGTGGTAGTGGCGGCCGAAGACCTGATCGCGGTTCGCGAAGTTCGGGTCGAGGCGGATGCCGACCCGGCTCGCGGCCTCGGCCCACTGGCGCTTCAGATGATCGGTCGGGGCGACGACCGTGATGCGGTCGATCGTTCCGCGATGGAGGAGTTCGGAGGCGAGCCGAAGCGCGAACGTCGTCTTGCCTGCGCCCGGTGTCGCCGCCGCGAGGAAGTCACGGGGTTCGGTCGTGAAGTACTGCTCGAGCGCCTCGGCCTGCCAGGCTCGAAGTTTGCTCGCCGTGCCCCACGCTGCGCGTTCCGGGAAGGCCGGTGAGAGGTGTTCGGCTGCGGACCCGCCCAGGTGCTGGGTCGAAGAGATTTCCGCGTTCACTGGAGACCACTGTACCCGGCCGCACCGACACCGCCGACCATCGTGTGCGTCCCCGACACCCATCCGGATGTCCGACTCGCGACTGATCCGCCAGCCGAGGGGCGGGCGTACGCTGGAGGTTCCGGATGCACAGCAGGAGGAACCACCCATGACCGAACAGCACCATCCCTGGTCGCGGTACGTCGCCATCGGCGACTCGTTCACGGAGGGGATCGGCGATCCCGAGCCGGGGGCGCCGGGCGGGCACCGCGGATGGGCCGATCGCGTCGCCGAGGTGCTGGCCGCGCAGAACTCGGACTTCGCCTACGCCAACCTCGCGGTGCGCGGCAAGCTCGCTCAGCAGATCCTCGACGACCAGGTGGAGCCGGCCCTGGAGCTGCACCCGGACCTCATCACGATCTCGGCGGGCGGCAACGACGTGATCCGGCCCGGCACAGACCCCGACGACATCGCCAGACGACTCGAGCAGGCGATCATCCGACTCCGGAGCGACGGAGCGACGGTCGTGCTGTTCACCGGCGTGGACGTCGGCTTCTCCCCCGTCTTCCGGAGCATCCGCGGCAAGGTCGCGATCTACAACGAGAACCTGCGGGCCATCGCCGCCCGACACGACTGCATCATCGCCGACCAGTGGGCCCTCCAGGCGATCCAGGATCCGCGGATGTGGGCACCGGACCGCCTGCACCTGAACGCGCTCGGCCACCACGAGGTCGCCCGCCTCGTCCTGCACGCGCTGAACGTCGAGAACGACCTCAAGCCGCTGCAGCCGGAGCCGCTCCCCGTCAGGCGTTGGCGTCAGGCCCGGACCGAGGACTTCGCCTGGGCGCGTGAGTACCTCGTGCCGTGGGTGCTCCGTCGGGTGCGGCACCAGTCGTCCGGCGACCACATCACCGCCAAGCGACCGCTCGCCGGCCCGTTCCTCACGGTCGCAGCGCAGGACCAGGAACTCGACGTCTGACCGTCCGGCCGATCACCCGGGCTCCGGCGTCTGCTGCGGTCACGGGTTGGTCAGGCGCCACCAGGGCGTGACCGGCGTGACGTCCGCGTCGAGGGCCAGCGGGACGTCGATCGTCGCCGCGCCGCCCTCCGCGCCCGCCCCCACGGTGTAGCTGAGCTTCCCGACCGTCGAACCGGCGGCACCCGCGTCGATGGCTCTGGCGCGGCTCTCGACCGTGATCGGGGTGTCCTGCCAGACGAGCACGGAGGCGTCGGAGGCCACGACGACCTTCGCGGCCTGGTCCCACGCGGTCGAGTAGGAGCCGACCGACTGCCCGGCGGTGGCGAGCTGGACCTGGTGGAATCCGGCCGGCACGCTCTGCAACAGGGAGACCACGGCCTCGTTGAGCACGGTGTGGTCGTCGGCACCGAGGATGACGCCGACGACGGTCACCGTCCGCCCCGCCACCTGGAGGTCGGCGGAGAACAGCAGGCAGGCGCCCGAGGCGTCGTCGGTCCCCGTCTTCATGCCGGTCACCCCGTACTGGCCGAGGAGGGCGTTCGTGTTCTCGACCTCGCCGATGGCGGGCAGCACCGCCGTGGGCTCCTTGACGATCGACGAGAGCACCGGGTCGGCGAGCACGAGCTTGCCGATGGTCACGAGGTCGCTCGGGGTGCTGACGTTCGTCTCGCCCAGGCCGCTCGTGTTCGTGACGGTCGTGCCCGTCAGCCCACGTGCATCGAGCCAGGCGCGCGCCGCGTCGAGGTACGCGTCGACCGAACCGAAGGCCCAGACGGCGAGGGAGATGCTGTAGTTGTTCGCCGACGGGAGGAGCAGTGCTTCGAGCATCTGCCGCTGGGTGAACACCGACCCGGCGACGACGGGTGCCGCTGAACCGTTCTCCGCGATGGTGTCGTAGTAGAACCCGACGTCGGCGTCGGTCAGCGTGATGGACGGGCCCTGATCCCCCGCGGCGAGCGGCTTGGCCTCCAGCACGACGAGGGAGGTGATCGTCTTCGTGATGCTCGCGATGGGGAACGGCGTCTGCTCGCCACTCGAACTCAGGACGCCGTCGAACCCGACGGCACCGATGGCCCCTCGCCCGAATCCGGGCCAGGCGACCGGTGTCGTCTGCTGGACGAGCGAGGTCGTGAGGGCGTCGCTGGAATCGAGCGTCGCAGCCGCGGCCGGCACCGGTCGGAGCAGCGCGCCTGCGCTGTACCCGAACACCCCGATGAGGAGGGCGAGGACACCGAAGACGGCGAGACGGCGGCGGCGGTAGATCTGTCGTCTCGTGAGTGGCACCCGGTCATGCTACCCGGCGCTCCTGCGCGTACCCTGTCGCGACGTGCCGCCGACCGGGTGGTCCTCGGGCAGCGTGGGACCGTGGTCAGCGGACCCGGAGCTCCCAGAGGGCGACGGCACTGGCCGACGCGACGTTCAGCGAGTCGACGCCGTGGAGCATCGGGATGGTCACGATCGTGTCGGCGGCGGCGAGGGCCGAGGCGCTCAGACCGTCACCCTCGGCGCCGAGCACGATGGCGAGTCGTTCCGGCGCGGTCCGAGCATAGGTGTCGAGGTCCACGGCATCGTCGGCCAAGGCCAAGGCGGCCGTCTCGAAGCCGGCATCCCGCAGGACGCCGGAAGCGACGTCCCATTCCGGCAGGCGGGTCCACGGCACCTGCAGGACCGTGCCCATGCTGACGCGGACGCTTCGACGGTACAGCGGGTCGGCGCAACGCGGGGTGATCAGGACCGCGTCGGCACCGAGGCCGGCGACGGAACGGAAGATGGCGCCGACGTTGGTGTGGTCGACGATGTCCTCGAGGATGACCACCCGGCGGGCGTCGGCGAGGAGTTCGGCGGGGTCGGCGAGCGGAGGGCGGTGCATCGCCGCGAGCGCTCCCCGGTGCAGGTGGAAGCCCGTCAGCTGCTCGAGGAGCGCGGGCTCGCCGACGAAGACCGGGACGTCGTGGTCCTCGAGGAGCGGCGAGACGTCCTCGAGCCACTTCTCCTGCAGCAGGACCGATCGTGGTCGGTGCCCGGCGCGGAGCGCACGTTCCATGACCTTCGTCGACTCGGCGATGTACAGGCCACCCGCGGGTTCGGACACCCGACGGAGGGCGACGTCCGTCAGTCGCGCGTAGTCGTCGAGTCGTCCGTCGTCGAGATCGGTGATCCGGATGACCTGCATGGGAGACGTCCTCTCGACGCGATGTTCGACCTCCACCTTGCCAGAGTGGGAACACGATCGAAAACGAGGCCGTTTAGACTCAGGGGAAGCGATGGCCCGGAGCACTCCGATCATCGCGGACGGATGGACGGAGCAGGCATGAGCACGCTGATCGCAGCAGGGGATCCCGCTGACGAGACGGCCGAGGCCGGGCTCGAACGGGCGATCGAGCTGCTCGCGGACCGACGTGTCGCGTTCCTCACCGGGGCCGGCGTGAGCACGGACTCCGGCATCCCCGACTACCGGGGCCAGGGCGCTCCGGTCCGGACCCCCATGACGGTCGACCAGTTCCTGTCCAACGACGACGCCGCGCGCAAGCGCTACTGGGCCGGCAGCCACCTCGGGTGGAAGCGGTTCGACGGCGCTCGCCCGAACGCCGGCCACCGGGCGATCGCGCTCCTCGAGGAGGCAGGCATCGCCGACGGCGTCATCACGCAGAACGTCGACGGCCTCCACGTCAGGGCCGGCTCGCGCCGCGTCGTCGACCTGCACGGGTCGATGGACCGCGTCAGCTGTCTCTCCTGCGGGCAGAGTTACGCCAGGTCGAGCATCGCGGAGCGCATGACGGACCTGAACCCGTGGCTCGACACCGAGACGGACGTGACGATCAACCCGGACGGCGATGCCGAGGTCGGGCGCGTGGACGAGATCGTCGTCCCCGTGTGCACGGTCTGCGGTGGCATGTTGAAGCCGGACGTGGTCTTCTTCGGCGAGTTCATCCCAACGGAGAAGTACGCCGAGGCGGCAGCACTCGTGCGCGGCGCCGACGCACTCGTGATCGCCGGCTCCTCCCTCGTGGTCAACTCGGGGATCCGGCTCCTCGAACTCGCCCGCCGGAAGCGGTTGCCGATCGTCGTCATCAACCGCGGCGTCACGAAGGCGGACGGCCGCGCGGACGTGAAGCTCGACGCTGGTGCCAGTGAGACGCTCACCGGGATCGCCGCTCGCCTGGTCCCGTCCGCCTTCACGAGCGTCGTCTCGCAGGAGGCGACCGACGCCTGACGCCTCAGGCGTCGGTGCGGTCGTCCGCGAGGAACGCGGTGAGGCGCTGCGCCGCGTCGTGCGGCTCCTCGTAGTGGATGAGGTGTCCGACGCCCGGGATGACGTGCAGCTGCGCGTCGGCGAACCGCTTCGCGAGCGCGTACTGCGCGGCCACGGGCGTGATGTCGTCACGCTCGGCGGCGATGAGCAGCGTGCGGCTCGGGATCCGGTCGGCGTACTCGCTGACGTCGTGGCTGACCGAGGCGGTGAACGACTCGAGGACGACCTCCCGGTCGGCGAAGGCGCTGAAGTACTGGTCGTGCTGGGCGTGGATCCACCGACGGAGCGTCGGGTCCTTCGTCTTCGACATCGCGACGCTCATGATGCGCACGACACCCTTGTTCCGGAGGAAGGCGAATCCCAGGCGTTTCGGGAGCTTCGCGGACGACCAGTAGTAGAAGACCGCGAGCCTCGTCAGGACACCTCGAGGGCCCTGGAGCGCCGGGGCGGCGATCGGGTTCACGAGGATGAGGTCATCCGGTCGGAGTCCCCCGGCGACGGCGGCGCTCGACACGATCGAGCCGAACGAGTGCCCGAGCAGGACGACACGGCCGGTCAGGTGCAGTTCCTCGATGAACCGTCCCAGCCAGGCGGCGTACCCCTCGACGGAGTGGGTGGCCTCGGGGAAGGGAGCCGAGCTGCCGAAGCCGGGGAGGTCCGGAGCGATGATCCGGAACCCGGAGAGCTGCGCGACGACCGGTTCGAGGCCGTGGTGGTCGCCCCGGAACCCGTGCACCATGACGATCGTCGTCGACGCCTCGTGGTCGCCGTAGTCCCAGAACCGGGTCTCGGCTCCGTCCACGATGAGCGAGCGCTCCCGGACGGGGATGCGGTCGAGCTGGTCGGCGTACGGTGATTCGACGGGCATCCACTCAGTCTAGGCAGTCCGGCTCCGCGTTCACCCGACGACGCGGACCGTGCCGCCCCGGCGTGGCACAGGACCCTGTCGGAGGTGCGTCATAGGGTGAAGGCGTGAACACGGTCGATGCGAATCCCCACTGGACGGACCGCCTGGCGGTCTTCGATCTCGAGACGACGGGCATCGAGGTGGAGACGAGTCGCATCGTGACCGCCTTCGTCGGTGTCATCACCGCGGACGGTTCGGTCGAACGTTCGTGGTCGTGGATGGCCGATCCCGGGGTCGAGATCCCCGCTCGCGCCGCCGAGATCCACGGCGTCACGACGGAGCGGGCCCGGGCAGAGGGGCGTCCGGCGCCGGCCGTCGTCGGAGAGATCGTCGCCGTCCTCACCGAGCTGTTCGCCGCGCGGACCCCGGTGGTCGCCTACAACGCTCCTTACGATTTCTCCCTCCTGCACTTCGAGGCGGAGCGACACGGGGTGACGTCGATCACCGACCCGTCCCCCGTCGTCGACCCGCTGATCCTCGACCGGCGGCTCGACACCTTCCGGCGCGGCAAGCGGACGCTCGAGGTCGTCGCCGCCCTACACGGCGTTCCGCTCGAGGGTGCGCATGACGCGGGGGTGGACGCCGTCGCCGCCGGACGCGTCGCTCAAGCCATCGGTCGGCTTCATGCCGACGCCCTGCCGACGAGCGTCGACGAGTTGCACGAGGCCCAGCGGACCTGGTCGCTCGAGCAGGCGGAGAGCTTCCAGTCCTACATGCGCCGCGTGCGCGATCCCGAGTTCGTCGCCGACGGTGCTTGGCCCATCCGCACCGGACGCCCTGCCGCCCGACCCGAGGCGCCGATCATCGTCCCAGCGGACCAGCTGCCCATCGGCATCTGAGCTGTACGGCTCGGCACGACGACGAACGCCCCGATCCGAGGATCGGGGCGTTCGTGTATTCCAGCTGAAGGACTACTTGCCGAAGCCCTTGAAGCGCTGGTTGAACTTCTCGACGCGACCGGCGGAGTCCATGATGCGCTGCTTGCCCGTGTAGAACGGGTGCGACTCGGACGAGATCTCCACGTCGATCACCGGGTAGGTGACGCCGTCGAGGTCGATCGTCTTGCCCGACGAGACCGTCGAGCGCGTGAGGAACGTCGCGCCGGAGGCGAGGTCGCGGAAGACGACGGCTTCGTACGTGGGGTGGATGTCAGATTTCATCAGCAGTCCTTGTTGAGTGGATGGTGTGGGTAGTACCCGCGCTCGGAACTCCAGGCACGAGGCAGAAAGCTCTTGGCTCCGCGAGCCAAAGGTCGACTTTACCAGACTCGGCGCGCGTCTGCTCGCCAGCCGAGGACGACTCGCCGAGCATGGCGGTCAGGAGGGAGCGACGGCCGAGCGTCCGGCGCGGGCCGAGCGGGCGTGGAACCGGCCGTCCTCCTCGGTCAGTTCGATCGGGAGGTCGAAGGTCTCGCTGAGGTGCTCGGCCGTGAGTGTCTCGGCGATCGGGCCGGCGGCGACGATGCCACCGTCGCGAACGAGCAGGACGTGGGTGAAGCCGACGGGGATCTCCTCGACGTGGTGGGTCACCATGATGATCGCCGGTGAGTCGTCGGCGCTCGCGTAGCCGCCCAGCAGCTCGACGAGCTCCTCGCGCGTGCCGAGGTCGAGGCTCGCGGCCGGCTCGTCGAGCAGGAGGAGTTCGGGGTCGGTCATGATGGCCCGCGCGATCTGCACGCGCTTCTGCTCGCCGTCGCTCAGTGTGCCGAAGCGGCGGTCGGCGAGGTGGTCGAGCTTCCATTCCGCGAGGACCCGCGACGCGCGCTTCACGTCGATGTCCTCGTACTGCTCGACCCAGCGCCCGGTGACCGAGTAGGCCGCCGTGAGCACGACGTCCAGGACGGTCTCCTCCGGCGGCACCCGCTTCGCGAGGGCGGAGGACGCGAAGCCGATGCGCGGGCGCAGTTCGAAGACGTCGACCCGGCCGAGCGTCTCGTCGAGTACGGAGACCGTGCCCTTCGAAGGGTGGATGAGCGTGGCCGCGAGCTGCAGGAGCGTCGTCTTGCCGGCGCCGTTCGGGCCGAGGACGATCCATCGCTGGTCGCCCGTCACCGTCCAGTCGACGCCATCGAGGATGGGGTTGAGATTGCGGACGACGGACACATCGGAGAACTGCAACACGCTCGGCATGGTCCTAGCCTATCCGCCAAGACTCGTCGCGCGTCGCCGTCCTCCGAGGTGTCCGCAGGTGGTTCAGACCAGGCTGCGGTAGAGCTCCGCCGTCTGGGTGGCGATGCGCGACCAGCTGAAGTCGGACTCCGCGCGTCGGCGACCAGCGGCCCCGTAGACCCTCGCCTGGGCGGGATCCTGGACGACCTCGGTGAGGGTCGCGGCGAGGTCGGCGACGAAACGCTCCGGGTCGAGCGGGGTGCCGGTGCCGTCGGACGCCTGCGCGAGCGGGACGATCCTGCCGGTCACACCGTCCTGCACGACTTCCGGGATACCACCGGTCCCCGTCCCGACCACGGCGGCACCGCAGGCCATCGCCTCGAGGTTGACGATGCCGAGCGGCTCGTAGATCGACGGGCACACGAAGGTCGTGGCGGCGGTGAGGACGGTGCACAGCTCGTGACGCGGGAGCAGTCGTTCGATCCACACGACCCCGGTGCGCTCGCGCTGCAGCTCCTCGACGAGCCCCTTGACCTCGGCGAGGATCTCGGGGGTGTCGGGAGCGCCGGCGCACAGGATGAGCTGCACGTCGGGTGGCAGCAGTCGGGCCGCGCGGAGCAGGTACGGCAGCCCCTTCTGACGGGTGATCCGACCGACGAAGACGACGGAGGGACGGGACGGGTCGATGCTGAGGGACCGCAGCAGCTCGTCGTCCACGCGTGGCTGCCAGTCGGTCAGGTCGATGCCGTTGTAGATGACCTGCACCTTGGCCGGGTCGAGGCTCGGGTACGACCGCAGTATGTCGCGACGCATGCCGTCGCTGACCGCCACGACGGCCGCGGCGCCTTCGTAGGCGGACTGCTCGATCCAGCTGGACACGCGGTACCCACCGCCGAGCTGCTCGGCCTTCCACGGGCGGAGCGGCTCCAGACTGTGCGCGGTCACGACGTGCGGGATGCCGTGCAGCAGCGACGCGAGGTGACCGGCGCCGTTCGCGTACCAGGTGTGCGAGTGCACGAGGTCGGCCCCGGCGACGTCCTGGGCGATCAGGAGGTCCGTCCCGAGTGTCGTGAGGGCGCCGTTCGCCCCCTCGAGCTCGGCCGGGACGCCGTACGCGACGGTGTCGGCCTCGTCGCGTGGAGCGCCGAAGCAGCGCACGGTCACATCGATGTCGCTCCGGAGGGATTTCACCAGCTCGGACACGTGGACGCCTGCGCCGCCGTAGATCTCCGGCGGGTACTCCTTTGTCACAAGATCAACTCGCATGTCTAGACGCTAGTACAGGTCTCGTCCGGCATCTATTGTGAAGCCATGGCCGCCTCAAAGAAGATCTTCGGAATCGTCCTCGCTGGTGGGGAAGGGAAGCGGTTGATGCCGCTGACCGCAGACCGCGCGAAACCGGCCGTACCGTTCGGCGGGCAGTACCGCCTGATCGATTTCGCGCTGTCGAACCTCATCAACTCCGGACTCACCCAGATCGTCGTCCTCACCCAGTACAAGTCCCACAGCCTCGACCGCCACGTCTCGCAGACCTGGCGGTTGTCCGGCCTGCTCGACTCCTATGTCGCGTCCGTGCCGGCGCAGCAGCGTCTCGGGAAGCGCTGGTTCAGCGGATCCGCCGACGCGATCCTGCAGAGCCTGAACCTGATCCGCGACGAGAAGCCCGACATCGTCGTGGTCGTCGGCGCCGACCACGTCTACCGCATGGACTTCGCGCAGATGATCGAGGCGCACATCGCCTCGGGCAAGAAGGCGACGGTCGCCGCGATCCGTCAGCCCATCTCCCTCGCCGACCAGTTCGGCGTCATCGACGTCGACGCGGACGACCCGACGACCATCGCCCGCTTCCTCGAGAAGCCGCTCGACGCGCCGGGCCTGCCCGACTCCCCCGGCGAGGTGCTCGCCTCGATGGGCAACTACGTCTTCGACGCCGACGCACTCATGCAGGCGGTCATCGACGACGGTGAGGTGACGAGCTCGAACCACGACATGGGTGGCGACATCGTCCCGTACTTCGTCGACCGCGGTGAGGCCGGCGTGTACGACCTCCAGCGGAACGACGTGCCCGGCTCGACGGATCGCGATCGCTACTACTGGCGCGACGTGGGGACGATCGAGTCGTTCTACGAGGCCCACCAGGACCTCATCTCGACGCTCCCGATCTTCAACCTGTACAACCGCGACTGGCCGATCTTCAGTTCGCAGCTGAACTCGCCGCCGGCGAAGTTCGTGCGGGACGCGAAGGGCAACCTCGGCCAGACCATCGACTCGATCGTCTCCCTCGGTTCGCTGCTGTCCGGTGCCCACATCGAGCGCAGTGTCCTCGGGCCATGGGCGCTCGTGGAATCCGGCGCCCACGTCTCCGACTCGGTCGTGTTCGACAAGGTCCACATCGAACCGGACGCCGTCGTCAAGCGGGCTATCCTGGACAAGGATGTGGTGGTCACCTCCGGCGCGAGCGTCGGTGTCGACCACGACCGTGACCGCGCTCGCGGTTTCACCGTCACCGAATCCGGTCTCACCGTGGTTGGCAAGGGAGTACGCGTCGTTCCATGAGTACCGAGCGTTCGGCAGTGGCGGATCCCGAGGCAGCACTCCCCCCACAGGCCGGACGAGGCGTCCGGTTCCTCGCGGTCCTCGACGCCGACTCGACGCTCATCCAGAACGAGGTGATCGAGCTGCTCGCCGAGGAGGTCGGCAGCCTTCCTGAGGTCGCCGCCATCACCGAGCGCGCCATGCGCGGTGACCTCGACTTCGCCGACAGCCTCCGGGCCCGGGTCGCGACGCTCGCGGGCCTGCCCGTCGACCGGATCCCGGTGATCGCCGAACGGATCCGGACGACGGTCGGCCTGGAGACGCTGATCGGTCGGCTGCATGCGCACGGGTCACGGATCGGTGTCGTGTCCGGCGGGTTCCATGAACTGCTCGACCCGCTCGCCGAGGTACTCGGCCTCGACCATGTGCGGGCGAACCGTCTCGAGACCGCCGACGGTCGGTTGACGGGAGGCCTCAGCGGTCCCATCATCGACGCGGCGGCGAAGGCGGCCGCACTGCAGGAGTGGGCCGACGAGGACGGCGTGCCGTTGGGACGGACGATCGCGATCGGCGACGGAGCCAACGACCTCGAGATGATGGCCGTCGCCGGCCTCTCGGTCGCGTTCAACGCGAAGCCGATCGTCCGCCGCCATGCCGACGTCGTCGCCGGCCGGGTCGACCTCGCCGGCGTCCTCCCGCTCCTCGGGATCTGATCCGCGCGTCGGGGTCAGCGCCCGATGTCGGGTTCTCCTCGGTGCGGTGCTGCCCGGGTCAGTGACCCATGCCGAGGCCGCCGTCGACCGGGATCACGGCGCCGGAGATGTAGCCCGCGTCGTCACCGGCGATCCACGTGACGACCTTCGCGACCTCGTTCGCACTCGCGAAACGCGCTGCCGGGATGCTTTTCTTGTACTCGGCCTGGGTCTCTGCGGGCAGTTCGGCGGTCATGTCGGTCTCGATGAACCCCGGGGCGATCACGTTCGCCGTGATCCCACGTGCACCGAGCTCGCGGGTGATGGACCGCGCCATGCCGATGAGGCCGCTCTTCGAGGCCGCGTAGTTGACCTGTCCGGCGGACCCGTAGAGGCCCACGACGCTGGAGATGAGCACGATGCGCCCGAAGCGTGCCTTGAGCATGCCTTTGGACGCACGCTTGACGACGCGGAAGGACCCGCCGAGGTTCGTGTCGACCACCTGGTCGAAGTCGTCTTCGCTCATCCGCATGAGCAGGGTGTCCTTCGTGATGCCCGCGTTCGCGACGAGCACCTCGACCGGCCCGAGCTCCGACTCGATCTCGGTGAACGCCGCGTCGACGGAGGCTGCGTCGGTGACGTCCGCGCGGACCGTCAACGTGCCCGCGGGGCCCTCGCCGGATCGTGCGGTGACGGCGACGCGGTGACCCTGCGCGACGAACTCCTCGGCGATGGCGAAGCCGATCCCCCGGTTGCCTCCGGTGACGAGTACGGTGCGTGGTGCGGTCATGGTCGATTCCTCTCCTGCGGCGATACCGGCCGACTCGTGCGGCGGCCGTCGGGGCGCGCGGCGTTCCGGCCGCGGACCCGTACCAGCATATGGGGGTACTCCCTTTCTCCCGGTGATTTGGGGGCTTCGCCCACCCGCCGAGCGCGTAGGCTGGTCATGGCATGAAGCAGCAGAGCATCACCTCCCTCCCACCGGCTCCCGAACAAGAGCGCCGGCAGCGGCTCATCAAGTACTCGATCACCATGGGTGTCCGGTTGCTTTGCCTCGCTGCGCTCCCGTTCGTCCAGGGCGGCTGGATGTTCGCGGTCGCAGCCGGTGCCATCTTCCTGCCGTACGTCGCCGTGATCATCGCGAACGCCGGGTCGCTGCCGTCGCAGGGGGCCATCGAGCGCCCCACCGGTGTCGTCGTGTCCCAGCGGCCGATCATCGTCGACGACCCGGTTCCGCCTCGTCCGGCCGACCAGGCATGATCGGGTTCGGTGCCGAGCCCGACGGCGTGATCTGCTCCCGGGCCGGCTGCCGCGCGGCGGCGAGTTGGCGGATCGAGTGGCGCAATCCGAAGATCCACGCGGAGGACCGCGTGAAGGTCTGGACCGCCTGCGACGAGCACGTCGACTTCTTGGAGGCCTTCCTCGAAGCCCGCTCCTTCCCGCTCGAGCGGCGTCCGCTGGCGTCGGAGGTCGGCTCATGAGCGCGGGTTGGCGGTTCGCCTTCAGCCGCCGTTGGCTCGGCTACCTCGGCGTCGCGATCGTGTTCGCGATCGTGTGCGTCCTCCTCTCCAACTGGCAGCTCGCCCGGGCGAGCGAGAAGGAGGAGGAGGTCCAGCGCATCGAGACCAACTGGGACGCGACTCCGATCCCGCTCGACGAAGCGTTACCGTCGCTCGACTCCTTCAGCGTGGCCGACGAATGGCATCCGGTGTCGATGAGCGGTACCTACCTGCCTGACGAACAGCTGCTGGTCCGGAACCGTCCCCGGAACAACCAAGCGGGCTTCAACGTCCTCACGCCGCTCCGACTTGCCAACGGAGACGTGTTCATCGTCGACCGTGGCTGGGTCGCTGCGAACGATTCACTCGAAGCACCCGAGTCGGTCCCGGCCCCTCCGAGCGGTGAGGTCTCGGTCGTCGTCCGCATCCGACCCGGCGAACCGACGCTCCCGGGCCGCGGGGCCGCCGACGGCCAGGTGGCCACGATCAACCTCCCGCAGATCGCCGAACTCCGCGGCGAGACGCTCTACTCCGGTGCGTACGGCATGCTCCTCTCGGAGAGCCCGGCGCCTGCCGAAGCGGCACCGCTCGGTCCGATCAAGCCCGAGCCGAACGAGGGGATGCACCTCTCGTACGCGCTGCAATGGGTGGTCTTCGCGCTGATGGGCTTCATCTTCCTCGCCTATGCCATCCGTCAGGAGTACCGCATCCTGAACTCCGACGACCCAAAGGAGCAACGGCGTGCGGCTGCGCGCGCCGAACGGCTCGCCGCGAAGGCACGGTCCGACGCCGATATCGAGGATGAGATCCTCGAAGCGAGTCGCTGACCCGACTGCCCCGAGCCGTCGACGGACGGGGCGTACCCGGCCCGTGATGCTCACGGGCCGGGCGCACTGGCCCGCTGGCGCTAGGCCAGGCTGACGAGGTCCTGGTAGTCCTTGTTCCAGTGGTCCTCGACGCCGTCGGGCAGGATGAGCACCCGCTCGGGGTTGAGCGCCTCGACGGCGCCCTCATCGTGACTCACCAGCACGACGGCACCCTCGTAGTGGGCGAGCGCGTCGAGGATCTCCAGCCGGCTGGCCGGGTCGAGGTTGTTGGTCGGTTCGTCCAGAAGAAGCATGTTCGCGCCCGAGACGACGATCATCGCGAGAGCGAGTCTCGTCTTCTCGCCACCGGACAGCACGCCCGCGAGCTTGTTGGAGTCGTCGCCGGTAAACAGGAACGAGCCGAGGACCTTGCGCGCTTCCATCTCGGTGATGTTCGGCGACGAGGAGACCATGTTCTCGAGCACGCTGCGCTTCACGTCGATCGTCTCGTGCTCCTGCGCGTAGTAGCCGATCCGCAGGCCGTGCCCGGGCTCGAGCTGCCCGGTGTCGGGCTGGTCCACTCCGGCGAGGATCCGCAGCAGGGTCGTCTTGCCCGCACCGTTGAATCCGAGGATGACGACCTTCGAGCCACGGTCGATCGCGAGGTCGACGGCCGTGAAGATCTCGAGCGAGCCGTAGCTCTTCGACAGGTTGCTCGCCATGAGGGGCGTCCGGCCACAGGGCGCCGGGGTCGGGAATCGCAGCTTGGCCACGCGGTCTTGCGCGCGGACCTCCTCGAGCCCGGACAGCATCCGCTCGGCGCGAGCCACCATCTGGTGGGCTGCCGCCGCCTTGCTGGCCTTCGCACCGAACTTGGCCGCCTGGAGCTGGAGCGCCGTCGCCTTCTTCTCGACGTTGGTGCGCTCCTTCTTCCGGCGCTCCTCGTCGGCCTCGCGCTGACGCTGGTAGTTCTTCCAGTTCATGTTGTAGATGTCGATGACGGTGCGGTTCGCATCGAGGTAGAAGACGCGGTTGACGGTCTCGCCGACGAGCTCGATGTCGTGCGAGATCACGATGAACCCGCCTTTGTACTGCTTGAGGAACTCACGCAGCCAGACGACGGAGTCGGCATCGAGGTGGTTGGTCGGCTCGTCGAGGATGAGCGTTTCGGCGTCGGAGAAGAGGATGCGCGCGAGTTCGATGCGGCGACGCTGTCCACCCGAGAGCGTCTTCAGCTGCTGATCGAGGATGCGGTCGGGCAGGTTCAGGTTCGATGCGATCGAGGCCGCCTCGGCCTCTGCGGCGTACCCGCCGAGCGCGTTGAACCGGTCGGTGAGGTTGCCGTACTTCTTCATGGCGGCTTCCGCCACCTTCGGGTCGTCGCTCGCCATGGCCATGCTCGACTCGTGCATGCCGAGCGCGAGCTGGCCGAGACCACGCGCATCGAGGATGCGGGTGCGGGCGAGGTCCTCCGGGTTGCCGGAGCGCGGGTCCTGCGGCAGGTACCCGATCTCGCCACCGCGATCGATCTTGCCGTTCGTCGGGAGGGTCTCGCCCGCCAGCGTCTTGGTCAGGGTCGTCTTCCCGGCACCGTTACGGCCGACGAGGCCGATCTTGTCGCCGGCGGACACGCGGAAGTTCACGTGCTCCATGAGCACGCGTGCCCCCACGCGGATCTCGAGGTCGTGCACACTCAGCACAGGCATAGTCCATTTCTTCGGGTGCGTTTCGACAACGCGGAGGGTGGGGGTCAGCCTCCCAGTATAAATCGTGAATCCGATGCTCAGCACCGCGGCCGTTCCGGCAGGGTTCCGGCGCGGCCGGACGGGCGTCAACGCAGGGCGGAGATCCGTCCGACCGCCTCGGTGAGGAGCTCGGGTGAGCAGGCCAGGTTGAGTCGTGCGTGGCCGACGCCTCCGGGCCCGAACGGGGCGCCCTCCTGCAGGGCCACGCGCGCCTCGCGCAGGATGCGCCGCGCCGGGGGTTCGGTCCAACCGAGCGCGGTGCAGTCCAGCCAGGCGAGGTACCCGGCGGCAGGCGGTCGGTAGCCGACCTCGGGCAGCTCGGCGCCCAGCAGCTCACCGAGCAGCCGCCGGTTGCCGTCGAGCAACCCGAGGAGCCCGTCCAACCAGGGCTCTCCCGCCTCGAAGGCGGCGACCGAAGCCAGCACACCGAACTGGCCCGTCCGCCAGAACACCTCGACCGGCATCCCAGCGACCACGCTCCGCGGCCCGGGGCCGGCGGTGACCATCACCGCGCACTTCAGGCCGGCGAGGTTCCAGGCCTTGCTCGCCGACAGGACGGCGTACCCGTGTTCGGCGGCCTCGTCGGACACGCTGAGATAGGGGACGAACCGCTCGCCCGGCTGGGTGAGTGGAGCGTGGATCTCATCGCTCACGACGGCGACTCCGTACCGCGCGGCCAGTGCGGCGACCGAGCGGAGTTCGTCGACCGTGTGCGGCCGACCGATCGGGTTGTGCGGGTTGCAGAGCAGGAACGCCTTCGCGCCGTTGCGGAAGGCGGCTTCGAGACCGTCCAGGTCGAGCCGCCAGCCTCCGGCGGGATCGTCGGCGCGGCTGGACCCGAGCAAGGGGACGTCCACTACGACTCCCCCGGCCTCGGTGACGAGGTCGAAGAACGGCGGGTAGACCGGCGAGGTGATCACGACGCCCTCGCCGGGCGAGATGACGCGCCGCAGGATCTCGACGATGCCCATGCTGACGTCGGCGGTCGTGAACACGGAGCCGGGATCCACGTCCCATCCCCATCGTCGCGCTGCGAAGCCGGCGAACGCCTGTGGGAGCCGTGTGCGGCTCGCGACATACCCGGCGTCACCGCGGTCGATCGCCGCGTGCAGGGCATCGCGGATCACGGGTGCCAGCGGGACGTCCATCTCGGCCACGAACATGGGCAGGACGTCGTCGGGGTACTCGGACCACTTCTCGCTCGTCCGGCTGCGCAGGACGTCGAGGGGGTCAGCGGACACGATCTCGGTCATGTCTCGACCTTATCCGGGATCAGCCGGGCGACGCTGCCGGGAACAGGACGACGGACGGCTGCAACGCAGCCGTCCGTCGTCGTGGAGGTTCGATCAGATCGAGAAGCCGAGGGCACGCATCATGTCGCGCCCGTCGTCCGTGATGCGCTCCGGGCCCCACGGCGGCATCCACACCCAGTTGATGCGGAAGGCGTCGACGATGCCGTCGAGTGCTTGACCCGTCTGCTCCTCGAGGACGTCCGTGAGCGGACATCCGGCGGAGGTCAGGGTCATGTGGATGATGAGCGCGTCGTTCTCGTCATCCCAACCCAGGTCGTAGATGAGACCGAGGTCGACCACGTTCACCCCGAGCTCGGGGTCCATGACGTCCTTGAGCGCCTCTTCGACCTCGTCGAATCGTTGCGGACTGAGCGTTGTTACCATGTCGTTATCTTAGACCGCTCACGCGGCTTCAGGCACCTTCCGGGGCGACGACGGCGTCGACGAGGAAACGGTCGTAGCCTTCGTTCTCGAGTCGGTCGGCGAGCTCGGGACCGCCCTGCTCAGCGATCTTGCCGGCGACGAAGACGTGCACGAAGTCCGGCTTGATGTAGCGCAGGATGCGCGTGTAGTGCGTGATCAGCAGGACGCCGAGGCCCGTGTTCTCCTTGGCGCGGTTGACGCCCTCGGACACGATCTTGAGGGCGTCGACGTCGAGGCCGGAGTCGGTCTCGTCGAGGACTGCGAACTGCGGCTTCAGCAGCTCGAGCTGGAGGATCTCGTGACGCTTCTTCTCGCCACCGGAGAAGCCCTCGTTGACGTTGCGCTCGGCGAAGGCAGGCTCCATGCGCAGGTTCTTCATCGACTCGCGGACGTCCTTGATCCAGCCGCGGATCGCGGGCGCCTCGCCGTCGACGGCGGTCTTCGCCGTGCGGAGGAAGTTCGTGACCGTGACGCCGGGGATCTCGACCGGGTACTGCATCGCGAGGAAGAGTCCGGCACGGGCGCGCTCGTCGACGCTCATCGCGAGGACGTCCTCGCCGTCCAGCGTGATGGATCCGCTGTCGACGGTGTACTTCGGGTGGCCGGCGATCGTGTACGCGAGCGTGGACTTGCCCGAACCGTTCGGACCCATGATCGCGTGCGTTTCGCCCGTGCGGATGGTGAGGTCGACGCCACGCAGGATCGGCTTGGTGCCCTGCTCGGTTTCGACGCTGACGTGCAGGTCGCGGATTTCGAGGACTGACATGGTGCTAGATCTCTTTCGTTGCGGTCGGGTCGATGTAGATGTCACCGTCGATGAGCTCGACGGTGTAGACGGGGACCGGCTCGTAGGCCGGAAGGGTGAGCGGCTTGCCCGTCGTGAGCGAGAACTGCGAGCCGTGTGCCCAGCATTCGAGGTTGCCGTCCTCGACGAAGCCTTCGGACAGCGAGATGTCGCCGTGGGTGCAGACGTCGCCGATCGCGAACAGTTCGTCCGACGCGTCGCGCACGAGGGCGATCGGCACGCCGTCCACCACGACCCGCTTGGCCTGGTTGACGGCGAGCTCGTCGAACGAGCACACCTTCGTCGCCATCAGTGCTGCGCTCCGCCGGCGCCCTGTCCGTCGGCGCCGAGCAGTTCGGCCTCGATGGCCGCCGAGAGGCGCTCCTGCAGCTCGGTGTCACCGATCTGCTGGATGATCTCCACGAGGAAGCCGCGGACGACGAGTCGTCGTGCCTCGTCCTCAGGGATGCCTCGAGCCTGCAGGTAGAAGAGCTGCTCGTCGTCGAAGCGTCCGGTCGCGCTCGCGTGACCGGCACCGGCGATGTCGCCGGTCTCGATCTCGAGGTTCGGCACCGAGTCGGCACGGGTGCCGTCGGAGAGGACCAGGTTGCGGTTCTGCTCGTAGCTGTCGGTGCCGACGGCACGGTTGCTGATGAGGACGTCGCCGATCCACACGGACCGCGCACCCTCGCCCTGCAGTGCGCCCTTGTAGGTCACGCGCCCGCGGGTGTTCGGTGCGTCGTGGTGCATGTAGACCTGCTGCTCGAGGTGCTGACCCGCGTCGGAGAAGTACACGCCGAGCGAGTCGAGGTCCGAGCCCTGACCGGCGAGGTGCAGGGTCGGGTTCACCCGGACGACCTTGCCGCCGAGCGACACCACGACGTGCTTGAGGTGGGCGTCGCGACCGATGGACGCGAAGTGGCTGGCGAGGTGCACGGCGGCGTCGTCCCACCACTGCACGGTCACGACGGTCACGTCGGCCTGTTCGCCGACGACGATCTCGACGTTCTCGGTGAGGCGGGCGTCGCCCGCGTTCTCGATGATGATGAGGCCACGGCTGAACGGCGCGGCGGTGATGACGGTGTGCGCAGCGCGGGCGCCGTCGCCGAGCCCACTCCGCTCCAGGCGCAGGGTCTTGGGCTCCTCGCCCGTGACCGAGATCGCCAGTGCCTGGTCGAAGCTCGACCAGGCGTTCGCGGAGGCGCGCTCCTCCGGCACGCCGGCGGAGCCGACGCGGGCGTCGTCGCGACTGATCCACTCGACGCTGAAACCGCCGACGTCGTCGTGCGTGATCGGGGTGGGTGAGCCGTCGAGCTCCCCCGCGGTGAGGTCGGTGAACTGCGCGACCGGGCTGAGCTTCCAGACCGCCTCGCGTCCCGTCACCGCTGGGAAGTCGGCGACATCATAGGAGCTGAAGCGCTCCGATCGGGTCTGCACCGGGATGACGCGTCCTGCGCCGTCGCTGTGTGCCGTGATGCCGTGCTGTCCTTCGGTCTGAGTCGGTGCTGCAGTCGTCATTAACCGACGGATCCTTCCATGCCCATCTCGATGAGCTTGTTGAGTTCGAGTGCGTACTCCATGGGCAGTTCGCGGGCGATCGGCTCGATGAAGCCGCGGACGATCATCGCCATGGCCTCGTCTTCCGGCATGCCGCGGCTCATGAGGTAGAAGAGCTGCTCCTCGCTGACCTTGGACACGGTCGCCTCGTGTCCGAGCTGGACGTCGTCCACACGGATGTCGATCGCCGGGTACGTGTCGCTGCGGGAGATGGTGTCGACCAGGAGCGCGTCGCAGCGCACGGTGTTGGCCGAGTGATGGGCGTTGGCGTCCACCCGGACCTCGCCGCGGTATCCCGCGCGTCCGCCGCCTCGGGCGATCGACTTGGAGACGATGGACGACTGCGTGTACGGAGCCATGTGGATCATCTTCGCGCCGGCGTCCTGGTGCTGGCCGGGACCGGCGAACGCGACGGACAGGGTCTCGCCCTTGGCGTGCTCGCCCATGAGGTAGATGGACGGGTACTTCATCGTGACCTTGGATCCGATGTTGCCGTCGATCCACTCCATGGTCGCGCCTTCGGCGGCCGTAGCGCGCTTCGTGACCAGGTTGTAGACGTTGTTCGACCAGTTCTGGATCGTCGTGTAGCGGACGCGGGCGTTCTTCTTGACGATGATCTCGACGACCGCGGAGTGCAGCGAGTCCGACTTGTAGATCGGCGCGGTGCAACCCTCGATGTAGTGCACGTAGCTGCCCTCGTCGGCGATGATCAGCGTGCGCTCGAACTGACCCATGTTCTCGGTGTTGATCCGGAAGTAGGCCTGCAGCGGGATCTCGACGTGCACGCCGGGCGGCACGTAGACGAAGGAGCCACCCGACCACACGGCGGTGTTCAGCGCGGCGAACTTGTTGTCGCCGGACGGGATGACCGTGCCGAAGTACTCCTCGAAGAACTCGGGGTGCTCGCGCAACGCCGTGTCGGTGTCCATGAAGATGACACCCTGCGCCTCGAGCTCCTCGTTGATCTGGTGGTAGACCACCTCGGACTCGTACTGCGCGGCGACGCCGGAGACGAGGCGCTGGCGCTCCGCCTCGGGGATGCCGAGCTTCTCGTAGGTGTTCTTGATGTCGTCCGGCAGGTCCTCCCAGGTCTGAGCCTGCTTCTCGGTGGACCGGACGAAGTACTTGATGTTCTCGAAGTCGATCTCGGAGAGGTCGGCACCCCATGTCGGCATGGGCTTGCGCTCGAACAGCTGCAGGGCCTTGAGGCGGCGCTGCAGCATCCAGTCCGGTTCGTTCTTCAGTGCGGAGATGTCGGCCACGACCTCGGTGGAGATGCCGCGGCGCGCTGAAGCGCCGGCGACGTCGCCGTCGTGCCATCCGAACTCGTATTGGCCGAGACCGGCGAGCTCCGGGCGATCGATCAGGATGTCTGACATGTGTCCCTCTTTCCTCCCTGGAGACAACCACCGGCTGGAGGTCGTCATTCCCTCCCATGGCACGCGCCTGATCGGAGCGGATTGGGGAGGGGATGTGCGGGCGGCTTCTTCGCGAACCTACAATGTTCATGAACCATGGCGCTTCTCGCGCGCACCGTGAACCTCATAATCCTACAGCTTCCTGTGGGTTGTGGGTGAGGACGGTGGATACGGCAGCCGTGGCCACCGCGAACCGAAGGATCGACCCCGTGTCACACCACTCCAAGACCGCCGGTCGACCGACGCCGGCACCGTCCCTTCCCGACCGGGTGCGGGCCACCCGGTTCTGGCAGTGGTTGCCGACGACGATCGACAAGCGCGTGCGGGTCGTCGCCTGGCTCTCGTTCGCCTTCCAGCTCGTCCTCATCGGGACCGGGGGCGCCGTGCGTCTGACGGCCTCCGGGCTCGGGTGCCCGACGTGGCCACGCTGCACGGACGACTCCTTCGTCAACACGCCGGAGATGGGCATCCACGGGTTCATCGAGTTCGGCAACCGACTCCTGACCTTCGTCCTCGCGGCCATCGTCATCGCCGCGTTCCTCGCGGTGATCCGCATGCGTCGGCAGCGCCCCGACCTCTTCCGACTGACCCTGCTCCAGGGCCTGTCGATCCCCGCGCAGGCGGTCCTCGGCGGCATCACCGTCCTCACCGGGCTGAACCCGTACGTGGTCGGGCTGCACTTCGTCATCTCGATCGTCCTCGTCGCCCTCGCGACGATGCTCGTCCATCGGGTCTACCGCGGCCCCCGCGGTGCGGTGAAAGTCATGCCCGGCTGGTACCTCGGCGTCGTCCACCTGACGAGCCTCTTCGTCGCCGTCACCGTCGTGTTCGGCATCCTGACGACGGGCTCGGGCCCGCACGCCGGCGACAACTCGAAGGAGGTGCCGGCGCCGCGCAACGGGTTCGACCCCGAGTTCCTCCAGCACCTCCACAGCTGGCCCGCCTACGCGACGCTCGCCGGCACCATCGTGCTGCTCGTCGGTGCGATCGCGCTCGGCGCCCGCCGCGGGTCGCGCGGGGTGCGCACCGCGGTCTCCACACTGCTCGCGGTCGAAGTGGTGCAGATCATCGTGGGGCTCACCCAGGCCCGCCTCGGACTCCCCGAGGTGCTCGTCGGGCTGCACATGGTGCTCGCCGGACTGCTCGTCGCCGCGATGACCTGGGTCGTGCTGCAGCAGCGGATCCCGGTCCGGACCGCGTCACGCGTCGACGAGTCGGCATTCCTCAGCGTCTCCCGCTGACGACTCAGACGCTCTCCCGCTGACGGTTCAGCGGGCCTGCTGACGGCTCAGCGCGCCTGCTGACGGCTCACTGCGCCTGCTGACGGCTCAGAGCATCCCGACCGCGGTCACCCGGACGACCGCGGTGCCGGTCTCGTCGGAGGCGTCGAGATCGATGACCGCGCTGATCCCCCAGTCATGGTCGCCGGCTGGATCGGCGAACACCTGACGCACCCGCCAGACACCGCCCGTGTCGCCGACCGGGCGCTCGTCCTCGTCGTCGACGACCAGCAGCGCCGGGCTCCGTGCTGCAGCACCCGTCGGGAGTTCACCGTGCTCCTCGAAGTACGGATCCATGGCGTCCGCCCAGGTGTCTGCGTCGAATCCAGCCGACGCGTCGAGCTCGCCGAGCGCGTCGTAGTGCTCCAGCGACGCGAGCTGGACCCGGCGGAAGAGTTCGTTCCGGACGAGGACGGTGAACGCCCGGCGGTTGGCGAGGACGCTCCGTGGCGTGGGTGGGAGTGACCGACTCGTCTCCGCATGGCGTTCGGGGTCCGGGTGGGACAGTTCCTCCCACTCGTCGAGCAGACTCGAGTCGACCTGTCGGACGAGTTCTCCGAGCCACTCGATGAGGTCCTGGAGCTCCTCGTCCTTGAACTCGTCCGGCACGCTCTGCCGGATCGCCCGGAAGGCGTCGGAGAGGTACCTCAGAACGAGTCCCTCGGACCTCGAGAGACTGTAGAACGAGACGAACTCGCTGAAGTTCAGTGCGCGCTCGATGAAGTCGCGGACGACCGCCTTCGGGCGCAGCTCGAGGTCGAGTGCCCACGGCTGCGCGGCGGTGTAGCTCGTGAACGCCGCCTCGAGGAGTTCCGCCAGCGGTCTCGGATGGGTGACCGCCTCGAGGAGCTCCATGCGCTGGTCGTATTCGATCCCCTCGGCCTTCATCGCCTGCACGGCCTCACCCCTGGCGAGGTGCTGCTGGGCCATGACGATCTGGCGCGGATCGTCGAGCGTCGACTCGACGACCGAGATGACGTCGAGGGCGAAGCCGGGCTCCGCTGGGTCCAAGAGCTCGAACGCGGCGAGGGCGAAGGGCGACAGCGGAGCGTTGAGTGCGAAGTTCGGCTGCAGCTCGACCGTGAGGCCGATGACGACCTCACCCGTCTCGGGGTCGATCGTCTGGGTGATGACGCCTGCCGTGCGAAGGGTGCGGTAGATCTCGAGCGCGCGCCTGGCCAGGGCGAAGCGTCTCGCCCGAGGCTCGTGGTTGTCGAAGACGAGGGAGCGGATGGTGCCGAAACTGTCACCGCCGCGTGCGATGACGCTGAGCATCATCGCGTGGGTGAGCTGCATGTGGCTGGTCAGTGTCTCAGGCTCGGCCGCGACGAGACGCTGGAAGCTCGGCTCCCCCCAGGACACGAACCCCTCCGGCGCCTTCTTCCGGATGATCTTCCGGCGCTTCTTCGGGTCGTCGCCGGCCTTCTCGATGAGCTTGAGGTTCTCGGTCTCGTGCTCGGGGGCCTGGACGACGACGGTGCCCGCAGTGTCGTAGCCGGCCCGACCCGCACGACCGGCGATCTGGTGGAACTCCCGGGCGTTCACCTGACGCATCTTCGTGCCGTCGTACTTCGTGAGCGCCGTGAACAGGACGGTGCGGATCGGGACGTTGATCCCGACGCCGAGGGTGTCCGTCCCGCAGATGACGCGGAGAAGACCACGTTGGGCCAGCTGCTCCACGAGGCGTCGGTACTTCGGCAGCATGCCGGCGTGGTGCACGCCGATCCCGCTGCGGACGAGTCGGGACAGCGTCGTGCCGAACGCGGTGCTGAACCGGAAGTCGCCGATGGCGTCGGCGATCTCGTCGCGTTGCTCGCGGGTGACGACCTTGAGGCTGGTCAACGCCTGTGCCCGCTCGAGCGCCGCCGCCTGCGCGAAGTGGACGATGTAGATCGGAGCCTGTCCCGTGTGGAGGAGGTCTTCCACGGTCTCGTGGATCGGTGTGGTCGCGTAGGAGAAATGGAGCGGGACCGGTCGTTCGACACCGGTCACGATGGCGGTCTCGCGGCCGGTCCGGCGCTCGAGGTCGCGCGCGAGATCGCCGACGTCGCCGAGGGTCGCGGACATGAGGATGAACTGCGTGTCCGGGAGGGTGAGGAGCGGCACCTGCCACGCCCACCCGCGGTCGGGGTCGGCGTAGAAGTGGAACTCGTCCATCACGACCTGGTCGATGCCGGCGTCCTCGCGGTGCCGGAGCGCCAGGTTGGCGACGATCTCCGCGGTGCAGCAGACGATCGGCGCGTCGGCGTTCACCGAGGAGTCCCCGGTGACCATCCCGACGTTCTCCGCGCCGAACATCTCGACGAGTGCGAAGAACTTCTCGCTGACGAGCGCCTTGATCGGGGCCGTGTAGTAGCTGCGGCGACCGGAGCTCAGCGCCGCGAAGTGTGCGCCGGCGGCGACGAGGCTCTTGCCGGTCCCCGTCGGGGTGGAGAGGATGACGTTGGCGCCGTCGACGATGCCGATGAGCGCCTCCTCCTGCGCCGGGTACAGGCTCAGTCCTCCGGCCTCGGCCCAGGAGACGAACCGGTCGAAGACGATGTCGGGGCTCTCCCCCGCCGCAGCGATCAGCCGGCCGCGTTCCGCTGCGTCAGCCACCGGGTCAGAACGGGAGCAGCGGGTCGATGCCGACGGCGAGGAACAGGAGGGTCAGGTAGGTGATCGAACCGTGGAAGACGCGCATCGGCGAGACGTGCTCGTGGCGGATCGCGAGGTTGTACAGGCGGTGGGTCTCGTAGACGAACCAGCCGCCGGACAGGAGGGCGACGGCGCTGTACAGCAGCCCCATGTCGGCCACCGGGATGAGCAGGAGCGAGCAGACGACCGTCGCCCACGCGTACAGGATGACCTGAAGGCCGACCTGCGCGCGACCGCGGACGACGGCGAGCATCGGCACGCCGACGGCCTGGTAATCACTGCGGTACTTCATGGACAGCGGCCAGTAGTGGGGCGGCGTCCAGAGGAACACGACCGCGAAGAGGATGATCGGTGCCCACGAGAGCGAACCGGTGACGGCGGCCCAGCCGATGACGACGGGGAAGCAGCCCGCGATGCCACCCCAGATGATGTTCTGCTGGGTGCGTCGCTTCAGCCACAGCGTGTACACGAAGACGTAGAAGAGGATCGCGCCGACGGACAGTGCGGCCGCGAGCCAGTTGGTGGTGGCGAGGAGCCAGACCGTCGAGACGACGCCGAGCGTCCACGCGAACACGAGTGCCTCACGCGGCGTGAGCTCGCCGGTCACGAGGGGGCGCTTCTTCGTGCGGTCCATGACCGCGTCGATGTCGCGGTCGATGTAGCAGTTGAACGCCGCCGCGGAGCCGGCGCTCAACGACCCGCCGATGACGGTCGCGATGACGAGCCACCAGTCGGGCAGGCCGCCCTTCGCGAGGATCATGACGGGGATCGTCGTCACGAGCAGCAGTTCCATGACCCGCGGCTTGGTGAGGGCGATGTACGCCTTCGCCTTGCGTCGGAAACCGAGCTTGGGGCTCGACACACGTTCTGCTACAGCGACGTCCATTGCTCCTCTAACGTTCGGTTCACCACGCACTGCTCGCCCGGTGCGCGGTCCGCAGACGATTCTACGACACGCGCGGACGGCTCCCTACTCACGGTGCGCAGACGCGCGGTCCCTCACCGGGTGACGCCCGTCCTGCAAGCTCTGCGACGATCCGTGACGTCGCGTGTTCGCGCTCGTCGAACATCGACCCTCGGCTGCAGGGGTTCGCTATGCTGGGAAGTGCTCGCCAGCCACTGTGCACGCGTGCGCCCCCCTTCACCCAGTTCGAAGAGCGGTGTCGTGTGCTCGGACGCCGAAGACGACGTGGGCCGCGAACGCACAGAAGAAGGCTCGACCGCTCGTCGGCCTCCTGTTCCGATGAGAAGGGTCAGTATTCAGTGGCAGATCTGCAGTGGGAAAGCATTGACAGCAAAGCAGTCGACACGGCGCGCATCCTCGCCGCCGACGCGGTGGAGAAGGTCGGCAACGGCCACCCGGGAACGGCGATGAGTCTCGCCCCCGCCGCCTACCTGCTGTTCCAGAAGGTCATGCGACGCGATCCGAAGGACCAGGACTGGCTCGGACGCGACCGCTTCGTCCTGTCGGTCGGGCACAGCTCGCTGACCCAGTACGTCCAGCTCTACCTGGGTGGTTACGGTCTGGAACTCTCCGACCTCGAGGCGCTCCGCACCTGGGGCTCGCTCACGCCGGGTCACCCGGAGTACGGCCACACCGACGGCGTCGAGATCACCACCGGTCCCCTCGGCCAGGGGCTCGCCTCCGCCGTGGGCTTCGCGTACGCGTCCCGCTTCGAGCGTGGCCTGTTCGACCCCGAGGCCGAGGCCGGCACGAGCCCGTTCGACCACTTCGTCTACGTCATCGCCGGTGACGGCGACCTGCAGGAAGGCGTCACGAGCGAGGCCTCCTCGCTCGCCGGTCACCAGCAGCTCGGCAACCTCATCGCGATCTACGACTCCAACCAGATCTCGATCGAGGACGACACCAACATCGCCTTCACCGAGGACGTCAAGGCCCGCTACGAGGCCTACCACTGGCACGTCCAGGTCGTCGACTGGAAGAAGACGGGCGAGTACGTCGAGGACGTCCACGCGCTCAACGACGCGATCGAGGCCGCGAAGGCAGAGACCGACAAGCCGTCGCTCATCATCCTCAAGACCATCATCGGTTGGCCGGCTCCCAAGAAGCAGAACTCCGGCAAGATCCACGGTTCGGCGCTGGGCGCCGAGGAGCTCGCGGCCGTCAAGGAGGTGCTCGGGTTCGATCCCGAGCAGAACTTCTTCGTCGCCGACGAGGTCATCGAGCACACCCGCAAGGCGATCGACCGCGGTGCCGAGGCACGCGCCGAATGGCAGCAGACGTTCGACGCCTGGGCCGCGGCCAACCCGGAGCGCGCTGCGCTGCTCGAGCGTCTCGAGGCCGGCGAACTCCCCGAGGGTGTCGAGTCGGCGCTGCCCGTGTTCGAGGCCGGCAAGGACGTCTCGACCCGCGCCGCATCCGGCAAGGTGCTCAACGCCCTCGGCCCGGTCATCCCGGAGCTCTGGGGCGGTTCGGCCGACCTCGCCGAGTCGAACAACACGACGATCGAGGGTGGTGCGTCGTTCATCCCGAGCGAGCACTCCACCCACGAGTGGACCGGTAACCCCTACGGTCGCGTCCTGCACTTCGGCATCCGCGAGCACGCCATGGCCGCGATCCTCAACGGCATCGTCCTGCACGGCCCGACCCGCGCGTTCGGTGGCACCTTCCTCATCTTCAGCGACTACATGCGTCCGGCCGTCCGTCTCGCCGCGCTCATGAACGTGCCGTCCATCTTCGTGTGGACCCACGACTCCGTCGCCCTCGGTGAGGACGGCCCCACGCACCAGCCGATCGAGCAGCTCGCCTCGCTCCGTGCCATCCCGAACCTCGCCGTCGTGCGACCGGGTGACGCGAACGAGGTGGCCTACGCCTGGCTCGAGATCCTCAAGCGTCGCGGCGGCCCGACCGGCATCGCGCTGACCCGTCAGAACATCCCGGTGTTCGAGCGCGGCACGGGCGACGCCACCGGCGAGACCTTCGCTGCAGCGTCGAACGTCGCCAAGGGTGCGTACATCCTCGCCGAGGCGCCCGGCGGCACGCCGGACGTCATCCTCATCGCGACGGGCTCCGAGCTCCAGCTCGCCATCGAGGCCCGCGAGGTCCTGCGCGGCGAGGGCGTCAACGCCCGCGTCGTCTCGGTGCCCGCACTCGAGTGGTTCGAGGAGCAGTCCGCCGAGTACCGCGAGTCCGTCCTCCCGAAGGCCGTCACCGCACGCGTCTCCGTCGAGGCGGGTCTCGGCCTGACCTGGAAGAGCATCGTCGGCGACGCCGGCCGGACCGTGTCGATCGAGCACTTCGGTGCGTCCGCCGACTACAAGACGCTGTTCCGTGAGTTCGGCATCACCACGGAGGCAGTCGTCTCCGCAGCACACGAGACGCTCGGCAAGTAGCCCGGGCGAAGGAGACAGAAGAACATGACTGAAACCCCAACCGCCCAGCTGTCCGCCGCCGGCGTCAGCATCTGGCTCGACGACCTCTCCCGCGGACGCATCCAGTCCGGTGGGCTGGAGCAGCTCATCGCCGACCGCAACGTCGTCGGTGTCACGACGAACCCGACGATCTTCGCGTCCGCGCTCAGCAACGGCGACGTCTACGCCGAGCAGGTCGCCCAGCTCGCCGCCGAAGGCAAGGACGTCACCGAGGCGGTCTTCGAGATCACCACCGACGACGTGGCCGCGGCATCGAAGATCTTCCGTGGGGTCTACGACTCCTCCAACGGGTACGACGGCCGCGTGTCGATCGAGGTCGAGCCGGGCTTCGCGCACGACGCCGCCTCGACGATCGACCAGGCCAAGCAGCTCTGGGCCAAGGTCAACCAGCCCAACGCGATGATCAAGATCCCCGCGACGGTCGAAGGCCTCGAGGCCATCACCGCGGTCATCGGCGCCGGCATCAGCGTCAACGTCACGTTGATCTTCAGCCTCACCCGCTACCGCGAGGTCATCAACGCGTTCCTCACCGGTCTCGAGCAGGCCAAGGCCGCGGGCCACGACCTCTCGACGATCCATTCGGTCGCCTCGTTCTTCGTGTCGCGGGTCGACACCGAGATCGACAAGCGTCTCGACGCGATCGGCAGCCCCGAGGCGACCGCGCTGAAGAGCAAGGCCGGCGTCGCGAACGCCCAGCTCGCCTACCAGGTCTTCGAGCAGGAGTTCGCGAGCGAGCGTGCCACCGCGCTCCTCGAGGCCGGCGCCAACAAGCAGCGTCCGCTCTGGGCCTCGACGGGCGTCAAGTCCGCCGACCTCCCCGACACGCTCTACGTGACCGAGCTCGTCGCCGACGGCGTGGTCAACACCATGCCGGAGAAGACCCTCGAGGCGACCTTCGACCACGGCGTCATCACCGGCGACACCGTCACCGGCTCCTACGCGGCTGCGAACGAGGTCCTCGACGCCATCGCCGCACTCGGCGTGTCCTACGACGAGGTGACGGCGCTGCTCGAGCGTGAGGGCGTCGAGAAGTTCATCGTGTCCTGGGACGAGCTGCTCGAGACCGTGAAGACGGCTCTGGAGGCCTCCAAGTGAGCTTCAAGATCCGCGTGAGCGGCGCGGCGGAAGCCGCTGTCGCATCGGTGGTCCCCACGCTTGTGAGCGACCTCGTCGCGTCGCGCATCACGGACCAGGACCCCACGCTGTGGGGTCCTGCGGCCGAGGCCGAGGCGTCCAAGCGCCTCGGCTGGGTCCAGGCGGTCTCCATCTCCCGCCCGCTGGTCGAGCCGATCCTCGCGCTCCGTGAGCAGTTCAACGACGAGGGCATCGACCACATCGTGCTCGCGGGCATGGGCGGTTCCTCGCTCGCACCCGAGGTCATCACGAACACGCTGGGCGGCAACCTCACCGTCCTCGACTCGACCGCTCCCGGCCAGGTCCTCGCGGCCCTGGCGGACCGCCTCGAGACCTCGGTGCTCGTCGTCTCCTCGAAGTCCGGCTCCACGGTCGAGACCGACAGCCAGCGCCGCGCCTACGAGGCTGCGTTCACGGCTGCGGGGATCGACCCCGCCGGTCGCATCGTCATCGTCACCGACCCGGGCTCCCCGCTCGAGGCGGCGGCGAACGAGGCCGGCTACCGGGTCTTCAACGCCGACCCCAACGTCGGCGGTCGCTACAGTGCGCTCACCGCCTTCGGTCTCGTGCCGTCCGGTCTCGCCGGTGTCGACATCGGCGCGTTGCTCGACGAGGCCGACGCGGTGCTCGGGGAACTCGCGATCGACGACGCGTCGAACCCGGGACTCATCCTGGGTGCGGCGATCGGCGGCACCGTTCCGCTGCGCGACAAGGTCGGTCTCATCACCGACGGGACGCACATCGTCGGATTCCCGGACTGGGCCGAACAGCTCATCGCCGAATCGACCGGTAAGTCCGGTCGCGGCCTGCTGCCCGTCGTGCTCAACCCGCTCGCTCCCGAGCTCGAGTCGAAGCCGGCCGACCTCCAGATCGTCCGCATCGTCGACGACGCCCACGAGTTCCACCTGCTGCGCCACGACCGCCACGAGGGCGAGATCCTCGTCAGCGGCAGCCTCGGCGCGATGATGCTGGTGTGGGAGTACGCGACCGTCGTCGCCGGGCGCCTCATCGGCATCGACCCGTTCGACCAGCCGGACGTCGAGTCCGCGAAGGTCGCCACCCGTGGTCTGCTCGACAACCGTCCGGAGCCTGAGGCACCCGCCTTCGTCGCCGACGGTGTCGAGGTCCGCGGCTCGGCCGGTCTGCTCGACGGCGTGACCACCCTGTCCGGTGCCGTCGAGGCACTGCTCGCGCAGCTCCCCTCCGACGGCTACGTCGCGATCCAGGGCTACGTCGACCGCCTTGCCTCCCCGCAGCTCGAGAGCATCCGCGACCTCGTCGCGGCGAAGGCGGCACGACCCACGACCTTCGGGTGGGGTCCGCGCTTCCTGCACTCGACGGGTCAGTACCACAAGGGCGGCCCCGCGAACGGCGTGTTCCTGCAGATCACCGAGACGGCCCCCGTCGACCTGGAGATCCCCGAGCGCCCGTTCACCTTCGGCCAGCTCATCGAGGCCCAGGCAGGCGGCGACGCCCGCGTCCTCGCCGAGCACGGTCGTCCGGTCCTCACGCTGACCCTCACGTCGCCGGACCAGAACATCGTCACCCTCTTCGACGCCGTCAACGACTAGCGCGTCACTGCACAAGGAGCTTCATGTCCCCGGTGGAAATCACCCCGGAGTCCAACCCGCTGCGGGTGGACACCGACCGACGCCTCAATCGGATCGCCGGTCCGAGCGGCCTCATCATCTTCGGCGTGACAGGTGACCTGTCCCGCAAGAAGCTGATGCCGGCCGTGTACGACCTGGCGAACCGGGGCCTCCTGCCCCCTGGCTTCTCACTCGTCGGGTTCGCCCGACGGGACTGGGAGGACCAGGACTTCATGGAGGTCGTCCACGAATCCGTCAAGCAGTACGCCCGGACCGAGTTCCGCGAGGACGTCTGGAACCAGCTCGCCCAGGGCATCCGGTTCGTCCCCGGTGAATTCGGTGACGACGCGGCGTTCGAGAAGCTGAAAGAGACCATCGAGGAGCTCGATGCGGATCGCGGGACGATGGGCAACCACGCGTTCTACCTCTCGATCCCACCGAAGGCGTTCCCGCAGGTCACCGAGCAGCTCCGTCGCTCGGGACTCGCGGAACCCGCTGACGGTCAGTGGCGCCGGGTGGTCATCGAGAAGCCGTTCGGCAGCGACCTCAAGACGGCTCGTGAGCTGAACGACATCGTGCAGTCGGTCTTCCCGTCGGACTCGATCTTCCGGATCGACCACTACCTCGGCAAGGAGACCGTCCAGAACATCCTGGCGCTCCGGTTCGCGAACCAGCTGTACGAGCCCATCTGGAACGCCAATTACGTCGACCACGTGCAGATCACCATGGCCGAGGACATCGGCGTCGGCGGTCGCGCCGGGTACTACGACGGCATCGGAGCAGCGCGCGACGTCATCCAGAACCACTTGCTGCAGCTCCTCGCCCTCACGGCGATGGAGGAGCCGATCTCCTTCAACGCCGCAGACCTGCGCGCGGAGAAGGAGAAGGTCCTCGCGGCCGTCCGCCTCCCCGACGACCTCGGGGCCGCGACGGCCCGTGGGCAGTACGCCGGTGGTTGGCAGGGCGGCGAGCACGTGCTGGGCTTCCTCGACGAGGACGGGATGAACCCGGAGTCGACGACCGAGACCTACGCGGCCATGCGGCTCGACATCAACACGCGTCGGTGGGCCGGCGTGCCGTTCTACCTGCGTGCCGGGAAGCGCCTCGGACGCCGCGTCACCGAGATCGCGGTCGTCTTCAAGCGTGCTCCGCAGTACCTGTTCGCGGAGAGCCAGACCTCGGCGCTCGGCCAGAACGCCTTGGTCATCCGGGTCCAGCCCGACGAGGGTGTCACCATCCGCTTCGGTTCGAAGGTCCCGGGTGCCGGCACCCAGGTCCGCGACGTCACGATGGACTTCGGCTACGGCCACGCCTTCACCGAGGCGAGCCCCGAGGCGTACGAACGTCTCATCCTCGACGTCCTGCTGGGCGACCCGCCCCTCTTCCCCCGTCACGAGGAGGTCGAGCTCTCCTGGAAGATCCTCGACCCGATCGAGGAGTACTGGGCCGCTCAGGACACGCCGCTCGAGCAGTACGCTCCCGGCACCTGGGGCCCGTCCTCGGCCGACGACCTCATGAACCGCGACGGACGCACCTGGAGACGACCATGATCGTAGACCTGCCAGACACGACCACGAGCAAGCTCTCGAAGGCGCTCGTGACCATCCGCGAGGACGGCGGCGCCGTCGCCCTGGGACGCGTGCTCACCCTGGTGATCTCGACGCGGCTCGGAGCCGAGGAGGAGGCCATCGAGGCCGCCAACGAGGCTTCCCGCGAGCACCCCATGCGGGTCATCGTCCTCTCCACCGAGCACGACGACCAGCACTCCTCCATCGGAGATCGGCTCGATGCCCAGATCCGCGTCGGCGGCGACGCCGGAGCGAGCGAGGTGGTCATCCTCCGCGCCTACGGTGCGGTCGCCGAGAACGAGGAGAGCCTCGTGACCGGGCTGCTCCTGCCCGACGCACCCGTGGTCGCCTGGTGGCCCGGTGAGGCACCCGAACGCGTCTCGACGTCTCCGATCGGCCGCATCGCCCAGCGTCGCATCACCGACGCGTCCGCGGCGGCGGACACCCACGCCGCCCTCCGCGGTCGCGCGGCGAACTACGCCCCCGGAGACACGGACTTCGCGTGGACCAGGCTCACGCTCTGGCGTGCACAGCTCGCGGCGGTGCTCGACCAGCCGCCGTACGAGCCCGTCACGGCGATCGAGGTGTCCGGAGCATCGGACTCCCCGTCGACCGAGCTGCTCGCCGCCTGGCTCCAGCTGCAGTTGCAGGTCGACGTGACCCACGAGCTCAGCATGGCGCACGGGTCGAGCGGCATCCACGGTGTCCGCCTCACGCGGGCGTCCGGCAACGTCGTCCTCGAGCGTCCCGTTCCCGACATCGCGACGCTGATCCAGCCCGGACAGCCGACGCACGACCTCTCGCTCCCCCGTCGCAGTCTGCGCGACTGCCTCGCCGAGGAGCTGCGCACGCTCGACCCGGACGTCCTGTACGGACAGGTCATCACCGTGGGCCTCCCCGGCCTCGGCGAGCCGGTCACGCTCCGCGCTCGGACCAGCTGATGCCGACCGAGCGACGCGTCCTCGTCTACCAGGACCGCGACCAACTGACGACCTCGGTCGCCAAACGGTTCCTCTCCCGAACCCGCGAACTGCTCGAGTCACAGGAGACGGTCCACGTCGTCCTGACCGGCGGTACCGTCGGCACGGGGACGCTCGCCGCCGTGGCCGCGTCGAAGGACCGCGACCGGGTGGACTGGTCCCGGGTGCACCTCTGGTGGGGAGACGAGCGCTGGGTCGCTCGGGACGACGCCGATCGGAACGAGTTGCAGGCACGCGAGGCCTTGCTGGAGACCCTGCTGGCGCTTCCGGAGCGTGGCCTCGTCGCCGAACACGTGCACGGATACCCGGCGCCGGAGGACGGCATCGACCTCGACGCCGCCGCGGTGCGGTACGCGGACGAGCTCCGACGGTTCGCACGGCCCGGCGAGGACCACCCGCGGTTCGACATCACGTTCCTGGGTGTCGGTCCCGACGGTCACGTCGCGTCGCTCTTCCCGGAGCGGGCCGAGGTCTCGGTCACCGACACCTCGGTGGTCCCGGTGCGGAACTCCCCCAAGCCGCCGTCGGAACGACTCAGCCTGACGCGGCCGGCCATCAACTCCTCCGTGCGGGTCTGGCTCGTCCTCGCCGGCACCGACAAGGCGTCGGCACTCGGCCTCGCCCTCGCGGGTGCCAGCTACAACGAGGTCCCCGCCGCGGGGGCCAAGGGACGTAAACGGACGGTGTTCTTCGTCGACCAGGATGCTGCCGCCGAGGTCCCGGACTCGTTGATCATCCCGGAGTACTAGCGGGAGGCCGGCCGCCGAGCCGGTGCCGCTATGCAGAAAGGCCGTTCCCCGAGGGGAACGGCCTTTCCGCATGTGTGGTGCTGTCCGGCTACTTCGCTGCCGTACCGCGTCGTGCACGGAGCTGCTGGAGTGCCTCTTCGAGCAGCTGCTCCGCCTCTTCCTCCGTGCGTCGTTCCTTCACGTAGGCGAGGTGGGTCTTGTACGGCTCGAGCTTCGCGACCTCCGGCGGGTTCGCCTTGTCGCGACCGGCCGGCAGACCGGACGTCGGGCAGTCGATCGTCTCCGGGATCTCCTCGTCGGGGACGTTCGCCGCGAAGTGGCGGACCGTCTCGTTGCCGAGGGCGTCCCAGTAGGAGATGGCGATGCGGTCCGCGTGGTAGCCGTGGTCCTGCTCGCCCATGGGGCCGGCGCCGACGCGTGATCCCCTGATAGCGCTTCCGCCTGATGCCATGGTGTTTCCTCTTTCTCGTACTGTCGAGAGTGGTTCGGGTGTGGTGCGTCGAGTTGCGTCCCCGGGATCGGGGCTTCGCGGCCGGTCTAGGCGGCGGCGAACTTCGTCAGGAGCCCGATCACGACGATGCAGGCGCCCCAGGTCAGGCCGAGGATGACGGTGAAGCGGTTGAGGTTGCGCTCGGCGACCCCTGACGAACCGAGGTTGCTGGAGGAGCCGCCGCCGAACATGTCGGACAGACCGCCGCCGCGGCCCTTGTGCAGCAGGATCAGGAAGGTGAGCAGGAGGCTGGTGATGCCGAGCAGCACCTGCAGGATGACCTGGAGAATCTCCACGTGAGACCTTTCGCATTCGCGTTCAGAGGGGCTGAACCGCCGTCCAGTATACCTCGACGGTTCAGCGGACACGGCTCGGCCCGCGGCTGGTGCCGCGGGCCGAGCCGTGTCCGTGCTGCTGGTGCAGCAGGTCGGTCAGAGTCCGACGTGCTGCGAGAAGCGCGCGATCCCGGCGAACTCGTCGGCGAGCAGGCTCGCACCGCCGACGAGGGCACCGTCGACGTCTGGTTCGCGCATGAAGCCGGCGATGTTCGAGGCCTTCACCGAACCGCCGTAGAGGATCCGCGTGCGCTGCGCCGCCTCGTCGCCGAGGACCTCGGCGAGCGTGCTGCGGAGAGCGGCCGCGACCTGCTGCGCCTGATCGGGCGTCGCCGCCTGACCGGAACCGATGGCCCACACCGGCTCGTAGGCCACGACGATGTCCGCGTCCGGTGCGAGTCCGTCGATGGCCGCCTTGAGCTGCGCCACGGGGACGGCCGACGGGCCGTGTTCCTCGAGGTCTTCGGCGGTCTCACCGATGCAGATGACGGGGACGAGGCCGTGTCGCACGGCTGCGGCCGTCTTCGCCTGGACGACCTCGTCGGTCTCGTTGTGCAGGGTGCGGCGCTCGGAGTGTCCGACGAGCACGTAGCGGCAGTCGAGCTTCGCGAGGAACGCCCCGGAGATCTCACCGGTGTAGGCGCCCGAGTCGTGCTGCGACAGGTCCTGCGCGCCGTAGGCCAGCTTGAGCTTGTCGGCGGCGACGATCGTCTGGACCGAGCGGAGGTCCGTGAACGGCGGGAAGATGGCCACCTCGGCGTCCGCATAGTCGTGCTTGCCGTCCTTGAGCGTCCAATCGAGCTTCTGGACGAGGGCGATCGCCTGGAGGTGGTCCAGGTTGAGCTTCCAGTTGCCGGCGATCAGGGGCACACGCGTGCGCCCGGGGGTTACTGCTGCCATCCGAGGACCTCCAGTCCAGGCAGACGCTTGCCCTCGAGGAACTCGAGGCTGGCGCCGCCACCAGTTGAGATGTGACCGAACTGGTCATCATCGAAGCCGAGCGCACGAACCGCTGCGGCCGAGTCACCGCCACCGACGACGCTCAGGCCGTCCGTGCGGGTGAGTGCTTCAGCGACCGCGCGCGTACCGGCGGCGAAGGGCGCGAGTTCGAACACACCCATCGGGCCGTTCCAGAACACCGTCTTGGACGCGGCGACGATCTCGGCGAACGCTGCAGCCGTGTCCGGTCCGATGTCGAGTCCGAGTCCGGAGGCACCGAACGGGGTGTCCTCGATGGCGTCGGCCGGGCGCACGACGTGCTCGGCGTCGGCACCGAACGCCGAGGCGACGACGACGTCGGTCGGCAGGACGATCGTCACGCCGAGCTCGTCGGCCTTCGCGAGGTAGCCGCGGACGGTCTCGATCTGGTCCGCTTCGAGCAGGCTCGAACCGACGGCGTGCCCCTGGGCGGCGAGGAAGGTGAACAGCATGCCACCGCCGATGAGCAGCGAGTCGACGCGCGGCAGCAGGTGGCCGATGACGCCCAGCTTGTCGGAGACCTTCGAGCCGCCGAGGACGACCGTGTAGGGGCGCTCCGGGGTCTCGGTGAGACGGTCGAGGACCTCGAGCTCGGCGGCGATGAGCAGCCCGGCAGCGCTCGGGAGCAGCTTGGCGAGCTCGTACACGCTCGCCTGCTTCCGGTGGACGACACCGAAGCCGTCCGAGACGACGACGTCGCCGAAGGCGGCGAGCTTGGCGGCGAACGCCTCACGTTCGCCGGCGTCCTTGCTGGTCTCGGCGGAGTTGAAGCGCAGGTTCTCGAGCAGGACGACGTCGCCGTCGGTCTGCGCGGCGACGGCGTCGGTCGCGGCACTGCCGACGGTGTCGGCGGCGAAGGTCACGGGCTTGCCGAGGAGTTCGGACAGTCGCTGCGCGACGGGCGCAAGGCTGTACTTCGCGTCGGGTGTGCCGTCGGGGCGGCCGAGGTGCGAGACGATGACGACACGCGCACCCTGGTTGATGAGCGCGTTGAGGGTGGGGAGTGCCGCGCGGATGCGGCCGTCGTCGGTGATGACGCCGTCCTTGAGCGGAACGTTGAGGTCGAGGCGGACGACAGCTCTGCGACCGCTGAGGTCGCCCAGCGAGTCGAGGGTGCGGAGGGTCATGAGGAGGGTCTTTCTCTGCGCTGAGCCACGACCACCGACGAAACCGAACGGGCGCCCTGAAGATGATTCAGGACGCCCGTTCGGACCATGCGGTGTCTGGCTGCTCGGGTGAGGAGTGCGGCAGACAGCCGGTTGGTTAGAGGCGGTCCGCGACGTACTCGGTGAGGTCGACGAGGCGGTTCGAGTAGCCCCACTCGTTGTCGTACCACGAGGCGACCTTGACCTGCGAGCCGATGACCTTGGTGAGGCCGGCGTCGAAGATCGAGGAGTGCGGGTCGGTCACGATGTCGCTCGAGACGATCGGGTCCTCGGTGTACTTCAGGATGCCCTTGAGGGGGCCCTCGGCGGCAGCCTTGTACGCGGCGTTGATCTCCTCGACCGTGGCCGGGTTGGTCAGCTCGACCGTGAGGTCGGTGATCGAACCGGTCGGGACCGGGACGCGCAGGGCGTAGCCGTCGAGCTTGCCGACGAGCTCCGGGATGACCAGGCCGAGTGCCTTGGCTGCACCGGTGGAGGTCGGGATGATGTTGACGGCGGCGGCGCGTGCACGACGGAGGTCGCTGTGCGGGCCGTCCTGCAGGTTCTGGTCGGCGGTGTAGGCGTGCACCGTGGTCATGAGGCCACGCTCGATGCCGAAGTTGTCGAGCAGGACCTTGGCGAGCGGCGCGAGGCAGTTCGTCGTGCAGGACGCGTTCGAGATGATGTCGTGCGTCGCTGCGTCGTAGGTGCCCTCGTTGACGCCGAGGACGATCGTGGCGACGTCGCTGCCCGTGGCGGGAGCCGAGACGAGGACCTTCTTGGCGCCGGCGGTGATGTGCTTGCGGGCGTCGTCGGACTTCGTGAAGCGACCGGTCGACTCGATGACGATGTCGACGCCGAGCTCGCCCCAGGGGAGGTCGGCGGGGTCGCGCTCCGCGAGCACGATGATGGGCTTGCCGTTGACGATGATCTTGTCGCCGTCGAGCTCGACCGTCGCGTCCAGACGACCCGTGATGGAGTCGTACTTCAGGAGGTGGGCGAGCGCCTTGTTGTCGGTGAGGTCGTTGACAGCGACGATCTCGAGGTCGCTGCCCTTGGCGAGGGCGGCGCGGAAGAAGTTGCGGCCGATGCGGCCGAAGCCGTTGATGCCGATCTTGACGGACACAGATGACTCCTGATACTGAGGCGCCAGACGGCGCGATTGTACGGTCTGCTCGGAGTGAGCGCCCTCCCCGAGTGAGGAGGAAGGTGGTCCGTCCCGGCCCGTGGGACCGGGACGGACCGGTCAACTACGACAGTACCAGCAGGCCGTTGGTCTGCTTGCGCGCGACCTCGAAGCGTGCCTGGACGTCGGCCCAGTTGACGATGTTCCAGAACGCCTTGACGTAGTCGGCGCGGACGTTCTTGTAGTCGAGGTAGTAGGCGTGCTCCCAGACGTCGAGCAGCAGCAGCGGGACCGTGCCGGCCGGGAAGTTGCCCTGCTGGTCGAAGAACTGCTGGATGTTGATGCGCTGACCGAGGGTGTCCCAGGTGAGCGCGGCCCATCCGGAACCCTGCACGCCGAGCGCCGCGGCGGTGAAGTGCGCCTGGAACTTGTCGAAGCTGCCGAAGTACTCGTCGACGGCCGACTCGAGCTCGCCGGTCGGCTTGTCGCCGCCGTCCGGGGAGAGGTTGTTCCACCAGATGGTGTGGTTGACGTGACCGCCGAGGTTGAACGCGAGGTCCTTCTCGAGCTTGTTGACGTTCGTGAAGTCGTTGGCGTCGCGGGCCTCAGCGAGCTTCTCGAGGGCCGTGTTCGCGCCGGCCACGTAGGTGGCGTGGTGCTTGTCGTGGTGGAGCTCGGTGATGGTCGCACTGATGTGCGGCTCGAGCGCACTGTAGTCGTACGGCAATTCGGGCAGTGAGTAAACAGCCATTCTTCGTGATCTCCTCGTGTTGTCCCGTGCGCTGTCTGCACACGGCTCTGAGCGTCACCACCCAGTCTAGTGAGCGGCAACCGTCGGGAGTCGGGGCTTGTTCCCAGCATGACGAACCGCGACGATGGCGGGTCGGCGAGGATTCACGAGCTGTTTCAGTCCTCGTAATCCGCCGGGAGGTTGGCGTCGGTGCCCGGGATGCCGAGATCGCTCGCGTGCTTGTCCGCCATGGCGAGCAGGCGCCGGATGCGGCCGGCGATGGCGTCCTTCGTCATCGGAGGGTCGGCGAAGTGGCCGAGTTCGTCGAGGCTGGCCTCACGGTGGTCGAGGCGCAGGGCACCGGCGTACTGCAGGTGGTCGGGGACCTCGTCGCCCAGGATCTCGAGGGCGCGCTCGACGCGCGCGCAGGCCGCCACGGCCGCCTGGGCGGAGCGGCGCAAATTGGCGTCGTCGAAGTTGACGAGGCGGTTCGCGGTCGCCCGGACCTCCTTGCGCTGCCGCATCTCCTCCCAGGAGGTGACGGTGCCGGTGGCACCCATGAGCGACAGCATGCCGCTGATCGCGTCGCCCTCGCGGATGACGACACGGTGGATGCCGCGGACCTCCCGCGCCTTCGCGGAGACACCGATGCGGCCCGCGGCACCGACGAGCGCCATCGCGGACTCGTTGCCGGGGCACACGACGTCGAGTGACGCGGATCGGCCGGGGTCGGTCAGGGACCCGGTCGCGAGGAACGCGCCCCGCCAGACGGCGGCGAGTTCGTCGCGCGACCCGGTGGTCAGCCGGTTCGGCAGCCCGCGGACCGCACGCCGTCGGGCGTCGAGGAGTCCGGTCTGCCGGGCGAGGGTCTCGCCGCCCTCGATGACGCGCACCACGAACAGGCTCGGTTTGCCCGAGCTGCCGGGGTTCTGCACGAGGATCTCGCTGCGGATCCCGTAGAGCTCGCCGATGTCACGACGCACCCGCTGCGCGAGGGTCGGACTGTCGAGTTCGGCTTCGATCGCCACGCGCCCGGAGATCGTGTGAAGTCCGCCGGAGAAGCGGAGCAGGGACGCGAGTTCGGCCGCTCGGACCGAGTTGCGGGTCTCGCGGACGAGCGCCAGTTCGTTCTTGACGTCGGCGGTGAGGGCCACGGTGGTTCCTATCTGTCGTGATCGCGCCGTCGGAGTGCGGCGTCGATCCTGCATGTTCGCGATCCGGAGGCGTGGTGCCTCGGACCGTTCGGGCTCCGCCGCGGCTGCGTCGGGCCCGTGGGCGTCATTCGCGCCCGAGGTCTCGGTGCCGGACGTGCACGGCGACGCCGGACTGGTTCCGCAGCCGGTCGGCGAGTTCGAGGGCGACCGCGACCGAGCGGTGCTTGCCCCCCGTGCAGCCGACGGCGATGGTGACGTGACGCTTGTTCTCGCGCTGGTACCCGGCGAGGACGGGTTCGAGGGCGTGGGCGTAGCTCTCGAGGAACTCGGCGGCTCCGGTCTGCGAGAGCACGTACTCACTGACCTCGGGGTCCTGACCGCTCAACGCACGCAGCTCCGGAACCCAGAACGGGTTCGGGAGGAACCGCATGTCGGCGACGAGGTCCGCATCAGGCGGCAGGCCGTACTTGAACCCGAAGCTCAGCACGGTGACCTGGACACCCGGTGTCTCCGCGCCGGCGAAGAGCTCACGCGTGGTCGTGGCGAGCTGGTGGATGTTGAGGTCGCTCGTGTCGATGATGACGTCGCTCGACTCACGGATCTCGCTCAGTCGGTGACGCTCCGCCACGATGCCGTCGAGGATCGTTCCCTCGCCCTGGAGCGGGTGCGGCCGGCGGACGGCTTCGAACCGGCGGACGAGCGCCGCGTCGGTCGCCTCCAGGAAGATCATGCGGAGGTGCGTCCCGCCCCGGAGGGCCGGCACGATCTCCTGCAGCTCGCTGAAGAAGTCGCGGCCTCGGACGTCGACCACCGCGGCGATCCGCGGCAGACGTGATCCGGCGCGCTCGGCGAGGTCGACGAGGGGACGGAGCATCTGCGGGGGCAGGTTGTCGACGACGTACCAGCCGAGATCCTCGAGCGCGTTCGCGACGGTGGAGCGTCCGGCGCCGGACATCCCCGTGACGATGAGGACTTCCTGCTGGTGCTGCGGCTGGCCCGGGGTCATCGACACGCTTTCCTCGAAGGTCTGAAGTCCCAGCCTACCCATTCCGCGAGGCCTGCGAGGGCTGTGCGGAGCCGGAGGTCAACGCCTCGTGCACCGTGGCCGCCAGTTTGTCGCCGATGCCCTTGACCTCGGTGATCTCGGCCGGCGTCGCGGTCTTCAGGCGCGCGACGGATCCGAAGTGCTTGAGCAGCTCGCGGACCTTCGCCGGACCGAGCCCCGGGATCTCGCCGAGGACGGTCGAGATGTCGCGCTTCCGCTTCTGTCGCTGGAAACTGATGGCGAACCGGTGCGCCTCGTCGCGGACCCGCTGGAGGAGGAACAGGGCTTCGCTCCCCCGCGGCAGGATCACCGGATACGGGTCGTCGGGCAACCAGATCTCCTCCAGTCGCTTCGCCAGTCCGCACAGGGTGATCCCGGTCAGGCCGGACTCCTCCAGCGCACGTGCGGCGGCGGCGACCTGTGGTTGCCCGCCGTCGACGATGAGGAGCTGCGGCGGATAGGTGAACTTCCGGCGCTTGCGCTCCCCCGTGGTCTCGTCGACCGTCTCGACGGGCTCGGACGACGTCAGGTGCGCGAGTCGCCGGGAGACGACCTGGTAGATCGAGTCGGTGTCGTCGGTGGACTCGGCGACGCCGAAGCGGCGGTACTCGTCCTTGCGGGACAGCCCGTCCTCGAAGACCACCATCGACGCCACGATGTTGGTACCGCTCAGGTGCGACACGTCGAAGCACTCGATCCGCAGGGGCGCCTCGGGCATCCCGAGCGCATCGCGGATGTCCTCGAGTGCCTGTGTCCGGGCGACGAAGTCGGAGCTGCGCCGGGTCTTGTAGAGCATGAGGGCCTGCTTGGCGTTGACGACCGCGGTCTCCATGAGCGTCGCCTTCTCACCGCGTTGGGCGACGCGGAGGGCGACCTTCGAGCCGCGGCGTTCGGCCAGCCAGTCCTCGAGGCTCTCGGCGTCGTCCGGCAGTTCCGGGACGAGCACCTCTCGCGGGACCTCGGTCCCGCTCGCGGCGGCGTACACCCGTTGGACGACGCTGTCGACGAGCTCGGCGGTCGACATGTCGAGCTCCTTGTCGACGGTCCACGACCGCACACCGCGGATGCGGCCGCCACGGACGATGAACTGCTGCACCGACGCGGCGAGCTCGTCGTGGTCGATGCCGAACAGGTCGGCGTCCACGGCGTCGCGCAGGACGACCGCGCTCTTCGCGAGCACCTGGTCGAGCGCCTGGAGCTGATCCCGGTAGACGGCCGCGGACTCGTAGTCCTGGCGGGCCGCGGCGGCCTTCATGTCAGCGGTGATGCGCGTCGTGAACCGGCGGTCGTTGCCGACCATGAACGAGACGAAGTCGTCGACGATCGCGCGGTGTTCCTCGATGGTGACCTTGCCGGAGCACGGGCCGCCGCACCGCCCGATCTGTCCGGGGAAACAGGGCTTCCCCGAGGCCATGGCCCGCTTGTACGCCGAGTCGGAGCAGGTGCGGATCGGGAAGACCTTGATCATGAGGTCGACCGTGTCGTGGACAGCCCAGATCTTCGGGTACGGGCCGAAGTACTTGGCCCCCGGGATCCGGGTGTTCCGGGTGACCATGACGCGCGGCGCCTCGTCACCGAGGGTGACCGCGAGGTACGGGTACGACTTGTCGTCGCGGAACTTGACGTTGAACGGCGGGTCGTACTCCTTGATCCACGTGTACTCGAGCTGCAGCGCCTCGACGTCGCTGCCGACCGTCGTCCAGGTGACCCCGGTCGCGGTCGTCACCATGCGGCGCGTTCGCTCGTGCAGCGTATGCAGGGGCGCGAAATAGTTGCTGAGCCTCGCCCGGAGGTTCATCGCCTTGCCGACGTAGAGCACCCGGCCCGAGTCGTCGCTGAAGCGGTACACGCCGGGCATGGTGGGGATCTCCCCCGCCTTCGGCCGGTACGCCAGACCACTTCCGCCGCGGACGGCCGCCACGTCAGCCCGCCTTGCGGCTGCCGCCGGCCTCTGCCTCGAACAGTTCGTTCAGGAAGAAGCCCGTGTGGCTGCCGGGGACCGTCGCGAGGTGCTCGGGTGTTCCCGTGGCGAGGACCGTCCCGCCACCGGCTCCACCCTCGGGGCCCATGTCGATGAGCCAGTCGGCGGACTTGATGACGTCGAGGTTGTGCTCGATCACGATGACCGTGTTGCCCTTGTCGACGAGCCCGCCGAGGACGAGCAGCAGCTTCCGGACGTCTTCGAAGTGCAGACCCGTGGTCGGCTCGTCGAGGACGTAGACACTGCGCCCGTTGCTCCGCCGCTGCAACTCCGTCGCGAGCTTGACGCGCTGGGCCTCGCCGCCGGACAGCGTCGTGGCGCTCTGGCCGAGACGGACGTAGCCCAGGCCGACCTCGACGAGCGTCTTCAGGAACCGGTGGATCGAGGAGATCGGCTCGAAGAAGTCGGCAGCCTCGGCGATCGGCATGTCGAGGACCTCGGCGATGTTCTTGCCCTTGTAGTGGATGGTCAGGGTGTCGCGGTTGTACCGCGCTCCCCCGCACACCTCGCAGGCGACGTAGACGTCGGGCAGGAAGTTCATCTCGATCTTGATCGTGCCGTCGCCCGAGCAGGCCTCACAGCGGCCGCCCTTGACGTTGAAGCTGAACCGTCCGGCGAGGTAGCCGCGGACCTTGGCCTCCTGCGTCTCCGCGAAGAGGTTGCGGATCTTGTCGAAGACGCCGGTGTACGTGGCGGGGTTCGAGCGAGGGGTGCGGCCGATGGGCGCCTGGTCGACGTGGACCACCTTGTCGAGGTGCTCCAGACCCGTGACCCTGGTGTGCTTGCCGGGCAGCTTGCGCGCGCCGTTCAGCTTGTTCGCCAGGACCCGGTACAGGACGTCGTTGACGAGCGAGGACTTCCCGGAACCGCTCACGCCGGTGACGGCGGTGAGGACTCCGAGCGGGAAGTCCGCGCTGACCTTCTTCAGGTTGTTGGCCTGCGCTCCGATCACCTGGATCTGACGCTTCGTGTCGATCGGACGACGCTTCGCCGGGATCTCGATGGCCTTGCGGCCGGAGAGGTAGTCGCCGGTGAGGGACTCGGCGTTGGCCTCGAGCGCCTCGTACGACCCGGAGTGCACGACGCGGCCGCCGTTGACGCCCGCGCCGGGACCGATGTCGACGATCCAGTCGGCGGTGCGGATGGTGTCCTCGTCGTGTTCGACCACGATCAGCGTGTTGCCGAGGTCGCGCAGGGCCACGAGGGTCTCGATGAGGCGGCGGTTGTCGCGCTGGTGCAGGCCGATGCTCGGTTCGTCGAGGACGTAGAGCACGCCGGTGAGTCCCGAGCCGATCTGCGTCGCGAGGCGGATGCGCTGCGCCTCGCCGCCCGAGAGGGAGCCGGCGGTCCGGGCCAGATCGAGGTAGTTGAGTCCGACCTGGATGAGGAAGTCGAGTCGGACCTTGATCTCGCGCAGCACCTGCGCGGCGATGTGGGCCTCGCGGTCGCTCAGCTCGAGGCGGTCCATGAACGCGCGGGCGTCGGAGAGGCTCAGCTCGGCGACCTCGGCGATGTTGTGGTCGTGGATCAGGACGGAGAGGACCTCCGGCTTCAGGCGACGACCGCCGCAGACCTGGCACGGGACTTCGCGCAGGTACTCGGACCAGCGCACGCGCTGGCTGTCGGTGTCGGCCTGGAGGTACTGACGCTCGATGTACGGGATGACGCCCTCGAAGCCCGAGGAGTAGCTCATCTCGCGGCCGAAGCGGTTCTTCCACTTGACCTTGACCTTGAAATTGTCGCCGCGGAGCACCGCCTCCTGGACCTTGGAAGGCAGGTCGCGCCAGGGGGTGTCGAGCGAGAAGTCGAGGTCGCGGGCAAGCCCGTCGAGCAGCTTCTCGTAGTACTGATAGAGCCCCTTGCCCTGGGTGGTCCACGGGACGATGACGCCCTCGTTGATGCTGAGTTCCTCGTCGCCGAGGAGCAGCTCCGCGTCGACCGACATGCGCGTGCCGAGGCCCGAGCACTCCGGGCAGGCACCAAACGGTGCGTTGAACGAGAACGTCCGCGGCTCGATCTCGGTCAGCTGCAACGGGTGGTTGTTCGGGCAGGAGAGCTTCTCGGAGAAGGTGCGCCAGGCGTCGTCGCCCTCTTCGTCGACGAAGTTGATCGTCACGAGGCCGTCGGTGAGCTGCAGTGCCGTCTCGAGGGAGTCGGTCAGGCGACCGAGGATCTCGGGCCCGGCGACGAGGCGGTCGACGACGACCGCGATGTCGTGCTTGACCTGCTTCTTGAGGGTCGGCGGTTCCGCGAGCTGGATCGCCTCGCCGTCGACGATGGCGCGCGCGAAGCCCTTGGCCGAGAGCTCCTTGAAGAGGTCGACGAACTCGCCCTTCTTCTGGCTCACGACGGGGGCGACGATCTGGTAGCGGCGTCGCTCCTCGAGCTCCATCAGCTGGTCGGCGATCTGCTGCACCGTCTGGCGCTGGATGACCTCGCCGCAGACCGGGCAGTGCGGGACGCCGATGCGCGCCCAGAGCAGCCGCATGTAGTCGTAGACCTCGGTGATCGTCCCGACGGTCGACCGGGGGTTGCGGTTCGTGGACTTCTGGTCGATCGAGACCGCGGGGCTCAGGCCCTCGATGAAGTCGACGTCGGGGCGGTCGACCTGACCGAGGAACTGGCGGGCGTACGCCGAGAGCGACTCGACGTAGCGTCGCTGGCCCTCGGCGAAGATCGTGTCGAAGGCGAGTGAGGACTTCCCCGATCCCGAGAGACCCGTGAAGACGACGAGCGAGTCGCGAGGGATCTCGAGGTCGACGTTCTGAAGATTGTGGACGCGGGCTCCGCGGACGCTGAGCGTGGAGTGGTGATCTACCTTGGCAATTGACACCCTTCGAGTCTACGCAGCACCACCGACACCGGACTCCCGAGCGGTGTCTGTGGTACTGCGCTCTCAGCGAAGCGGCGAACTAGATGTGCCCGGCCTTGGCCATCTGTCGAAGTTCCTGCTTGAGTTCGGAGACCTCGTCGCGGAGACGGCCGGCGAGTTCGAACTTGAGCTCCGCCGCGGCGGCCAGCATCTGCGCGTTGAGGTCCGCGATGATCGACTCGAGGTCGTTCGCGCCCTCGGCGGCGATGCCCTCCCGACGCAGGTTCGGCGTCGGGCTCTTCTTCTTGCCGTTGTCGCGTCCGGCGAGCAGCGCCGCGGTGTCTGCGCCCTCACGGGCGAGCGCCTCGGTGATGTCGGCGATCCGCTTGCGCAGCGGCTGCGGATCGATCCCGCGCTCCTCGTTGTAGGCGACCTGCTTCTCGCGGCGACGGTCCGTCTCCTCGATCGCGCGCTTCATCGAGTCGGTCAGGACGTCGGCGTACATGTGGACCTCGCCGGACACGTTGCGGGCGGCACGACCGATGGTCTGGATGAGCGAGGTCGACGAGCGGAGGAAGCCCTCCTTGTCGGCGTCGAGGATCGCCACGAGCGAGACCTCCGGGAGGTCGAGCCCCTCGCGCAGCAGGTTGATGCCGATGAGGACGTCGTAGACGCCCTGCCGGAGTTCGCTCAACAGCTCGACCCGCCGGAGGGTGTCGACGTCGGAGTGCAGGTAGCGGACGCGCACGCCGGCCTCGGTCAGGAAGTCGGTGAGCTCCTCCGCCATCTTCTTGGTGAGGGTGGTGACGAGGACGCGTTCGTCGCGCTCGGCGCGGACCCGGATCTCCTCGAGGAGGTCGTCGATCTGGCCGTTGGAGGGCTTGACGATGATCGCCGGGTCGACGAGGCCGGTCGGCCGGATGATCTGCTCGACGATGCCGTCCGCGATGCCCATCTCGTACTTGCCCGGCGTCGCCGAGAGGTACACCGTCTGGCCGACGCGGTTCTTGAACTCGTCCCACCGGAGCGGGCGGTTGTCCATCGCGCTCGGGAGTCGGAACCCGTGCTCGACGAGGGTGCGCTTGCGGGAGGCGTCGCCCTCGAACATTGCGCCGATCTGCGGGACGGTGACATGCGACTCGTCGATGACGGTGAGGAAGTCGTCGGGGAAGTAGTCGAGGAGGCAGTTCGGTGCCTCACCGGCCGAGCGACCGTCGATGTGGCGCGAGTAGTTCTCGATGCCGGAGCAGAAGCCGATCTGCTGCATCATCTCGAGGTCGAAAGTGGTCCGCATGCGGAGCCGCTGCGCCTCGAGGAGCTTGCCCTCGCGTTCGAGCGACTGGAGCCGCTCCGCCAGCTCCTCCTGGATGGTGCCGATGGCGCGCTGGATCGTCTGCGGGCTGGCGGCGTAGTGGGAGGCCGGGAACACCGACACCGCGTCGAGCTTCTTCACGACGTCGCCGGTGAGCGGGTGCAGGGCGTAGAGGGCCTCGATCTCGTCGCCGAAGAATTCGATGCGGATCGCGAGCTCCTCGTAGACCGGGATGATCTCGATGGTGTCGCCGCGCACACGGAAGTTGCCGCGCGAGAAGTCGACGTCGTTGCGGTTGTACTGCATGCCGACGAACTTGCGGATGAGGCGGTCGCGCCCGATGTTCTGCCCGACCTGCAGCGCCGCCATCGCCTCCAGGTACTCCTCCGCCGCACCGAGACCGTAGATGCACGACACGGTCGACACGACGATGACGTCGCGACGGCTCAGCAGCGAGTTGGTGGTCGAGTGCCGCAGTCGCTCCACCTCGGCGTTGATCGACGAGTCCTTCTCGATGAAGGTGTCGGTCTGTGGGACGTACGCCTCGGGCTGGTAGTAGTCGTAGTAGGAGACGAAGTACTCGACCGCGTTGTTCGGCATGAGCTCGCGGAACTCGTTCGCCAGCTGGGCCGCGAGCGTCTTGTTGTGTGCCAGGACGAGCGTCGGGCGCTGGACGGCTTCGATGAGCCAGGCGGTCGTCGCGGACTTACCGGTACCCGTGGCGCCCAACAGGACGACGTCGGTCTCGCCGGCGTTGATGCGCCCGGACAGCTGCTCGATGGCGGCGGGCTGGTCGCCGCTCGGCTCGTACTCGCTGATCACCTCGAAGGGGCGGACGGCGCGTGTTGGTTCCATGCTCCGAGTCTACGGAGGACCACCGACACCACTGCCCCGCTTCGCCCACAGCGGAGCGGGTGAAGCGCTCAGACGCCGTCCTGACGGTCGGGCGCCGGTTCAGCGGCCGCGGCGGCGCGGTGCCAGACCGCGTCGACCTGGCTGAGGGTGTGCTCGAGCGAGCCGGCGGTGTCGATCACCACGTCGGCGACGGCGGCGCGCTGCTCCTCGGTCGCCTGGGCCGCGATCCGTCGTTCCGCCTCGCCCCGGTCGAGCCCGCGGAGGTCGACGAGCCGACGGGCGCGCTCCCCCTCCGGAGCTGCGGCGACGACCACGAGGTCGAACTCGTCTGCGCGGCCGGTCTCGACGAGCAGCGGGACGTCGTAGACGACGACGGCACCGGGGTCGCTCGAGGCTTCGGCGATCCGGGCCTGTGAACGCCGCTTGACCTCCGGGTGCACGATGGCGTTGAGGTCGGCCCGCGCCTGGTCGTCGGCGAAGACGATGGAGCCGAGCGCAGCGCGGTCGAGTGCTCCGTCGGGCCCGATCACGTCGGCACCGAAGCGCTTCGCGATGGCGGCCAGTCCCGGGGTCCCCGGCTCGACGGCCTCTCGTGAGAGGACGTCCGCGTCGATGACGACGGCGCCGTGTTCAGCGAGCCGGGCCGCGATGGTCGATTTGCCGGAGGCGATCCCGCCGGTGAGGCCGATGAGGTACATGTCAGCCAGCGTACCCGCGGAGCGTGCAGCGCCTTCGACCAGCGCCCCTCGCACAACGCAGCAGGGGGCCGCCCGAAGGCGACCCCCTGCTGGACACCGACGCTGGTCGGTGCTGGTGGGACTAGTTGCTCGAGAGCTTCTCGCGGAGAGCCGCGAGGGACTCGTCGTCAGCGAGCGTGCCGCCGCCGGCGGAGTCGCTCGAGAACGAGGAACCGGCCGACGAGGACGCGGTCGACGAGGAAGCCTGGTTGGCCTCTTCGACGGCTGCGGCAGCGACCTGCTTCTTGTGCGCTTCCCAACGAGCCTGGGCGGCAGCGTAGTCCTGCTCCCACTTCTCGCGCTCGGCGTCGAAGCCTTCCTTCCACTCCTGCGTCTCGGCGTCGAAGCCCTCGGGGTACTTGTAGTTCCCGAGCTCGTCGTACTCCGTGAGCATGCCGTAGAGGGCCGGGTCGAACTCGGTGCCCTCGGGGTCGACACCCTCGTTGGCCTGCTTGAGGCTCAGCGAGATGCGGCGACGCTCGAGGTCGATGTCGATGACCTTGACGAAGACCTCTTCGCCGACCGAAACGACCTGCTCGGCGAGCTCGACGTGCTTGCCGGAGAGCTCCGAGATGTGCACGAGGCCCTCGATGCCGTCTGCGACGCGGACGAACGCACCGAACGGGACGAGCTTGGTGACCTTACCCGGTGCAACCTGGCCGATGGCGTGGGTGCGGGCGAAGACCTGCCACGGGTCCTCCTGGGTCGCCTTGAGCGACAGCGAGACGCGCTCGCGGTCCAGGTCGACCTCGAGGATCTCGACGGTGACTTCCTGACCGACCTCGACGACCTCGCTGGCGTGCTCGATGTGCTTCCAGCTGAGCTCGGAGACGTGGACGAGACCGTCGACGCCGCCGAGGTCGACGAACGCGCCGAAGTTGACGATCGAGGAGACGACGCCCTTGCGGACCTGTCCCTTCTGGAGGTTGTTGAGGAAGGTGGTGCGGCTCTCGGACTGCGTCTGCTCGAGGAGCGCACGGCGCGACAGGACCACGTTGTTGCGGTTCTTGTCGAGCTCGAGGATCTTCGCCTCGATCTCCTGGCCGAGGTACGGCGTGAGGTCGCGGACGCGGCGCAGCTCGATGAGCGAGGCCGGGAGGAAGCCACGGAGGCCGATGTCGACGATGAGGCCGCCCTTGACGACCTCGATGACCGAACCGGTGACGACGCCGTCGGATTCCTTGATCTTCTCCACGTCGCCCCAAGCACGCTCGTACTGTGCGCGCTTCTTCGACAGGATCAGACGGCCTTCCTTGTCCTCCTTCTGGAGAACGAGAGCCTCGATCGTGTCGCCGACGTTGACGACCTCGGAGGGGTCGACGTCGTGCTTGATGGAGAGTTCACGCGAGGGGATGACACCCTCGGTCTTGTAGCCGACGTCGAGGAGGACCTCGTCGCGGTCGATCTTCACGACGGTGCCCTCGATGAGGTCGCCGTCGTTGAAGAACTTCAGAGTCTTTTCGACCGCTGCGAGGAAGTCCTCAGCAGATCCGATGTCGTTGATTGCGACCTGCTTGGGGGCGGTCGTTGCGCTTGTCATGTAGTAATTGCTCCAGGTGGACAATGATTCAGGCCGGCCTCGCGCACGGCTCCGGACCCGTGGATGACCACGGACGTTGATCGAAGCGATGCTGTTGTGTGAACCGATCCGGGGATCGGTGTCGCTCTGCGAGACGGGCAGGCGGATAGGACGTCACAATTGTGACAGTCCAGTCTAGCGATTTTCCGGGTGTGCAGGCAAGCCGCGGTCGGAGAGGATGTCCCGCAGCGCTGGATCGAGCGTCGGGTGCTCGAACCGGTAGCCCGCCTGCAGCAACCGCTCCGGCATCGCCCAGCGACTCTTCAGGACCAGCTCGCTCTCGGTCCGCAGGATGGACATCCCGATCTCCAGCAACCAGCGGGGCGCGGGGAGGCCGACCGGCATCCCGAGCGCGTACCGCAGAGTCCGCATGAATCCGCGGTTGTCGGTGGGGTTCGGGGACGTCACATTGACGACGCCGTCGAGTTCGGGACGGCCACGGAGGAACCGGACGATGCCGACGACGTCGTCAAGATGGATCCAGCTGAACCGCTGCCGTCCGCCCGGCGTCCCGAACCGGTGATCCGTGCCGGCGGCACGACGCGATCGGGAACTGGGCCAGTGACCGTCCAGTTGGGGTCCGCCGAGGCCGAGACGCGCCAACCAACGGAGCGGGGTGAGCGCTCCGCCGTCGCCCAGGACGATCGCGATGCGGAGGGCGACCCGTCGTGTCCCGGGCAGCTCGTCCGCGAAGAACGCCTGCTCCCAGGCGGTCGCGACGTCGACGGAGAACCCGGAACCGATCTCGCCGTCGTCCTCCGTCATCGGGCGGTCGTCGGCATGCCGGTAGATCGTGGCGGTCGACGAGTTGATCCACAGCGGCGGAGGCGAGGCGGCTGCACGCACCGCCCGCGCCAGCTCCGTCGTCGTGTCCACGCGGGACCGGAGGATCTCGGCGCGGTTCGACGGGGTGTAGCGACAGTTCACGCTCTTCCCGGCGAGGTTGACCAGGAGGTCCGCGCCGTCGACCAGCCGGGCGATGCCCGTGTGGTCATCCCAGCGCGCGTCGGCGGCACCGCGCCCGATGACGGAGACGGTGGCACCGTCGGCCCGGAACGACTCGACCAGACGACGCCCGATGAACCCGGACGCGCCGGCGACGACGATCCGTTCGGCCGTCATCCGAGCATCGCCGTCCGCAGCGTGTCGAGCCCGACGCCCCCGAGGTCGAGGGCCCGACGGTGGAAGTCCTTGATGTCGAAGGCGTCCCCGGCGCGGCGGGCCGCGTCGTCACGGAGCTGTTCCCAGATGCGCTGGCCGATCTTGTACGACGGCGCCTGGCCGGGCCAACCGAGGTACCGGTTGACCTCGAACCGGACGAACTCCGGCGACATGTTGACGTTGCGACCCATGAAATCGAAGGCGTACTCGGCGGTCCAGGTCCCGCTGCCGTCCGGGAGCGGCTTGCCGAGGTGCACCCCGATGTCGAGGACGACGCGGGCCGCGCGCATCCGCTGACCGTCGAGCATGCCCAGACGGTCCGCCGGGTCGTCGAGGTATCCGAGCTGCTCCATCAGGCGCTCGGCGTAGAGGGCCCAGCCCTCGGCATGGCCGGAGGTGCCGGCTAGCTGTCGACGCCAGAGGTTGAGCGTCTTCCGGTTGACGACGGCCTGCCCGATCTGCAGGTGATGTCCTGGCACACCCTCGTGGTACACGGTCGTGAGCTCGCGCCACGTGTCGAACTCGGTGACGCCGGCGGGGACGGACCACCACATGCGGCCAGGGCGTGAGAAGTCGTCTGTCGGGCCGGTGTAGTAGATCCCGCCCTCCTGCGTCGGCGCGATCATGCACTCGAGCGCGCGGATCTCCTGCGGGATGTCGAAGTGCGTGCGCCCCAGCTCTTCGACCGCACGGTCACTCGTCTCCTGCATCCACCGCTGGAGCGCGTCGGTGCCGTGCAGCTTGCGCGCCGGATCCTGTTCGAGGAAGGCGACCGCCTCCTCGACGGACGCGCCGGGGAGGATCTCGTTCGCGATCGCCTCCTGCTCCGACACCATGCGCGCCAGTTCCTCGATGCCCCATTCGTAGCTCTCGTCGAGGTCGACCGTCGCGCCGAGGAAGCGGCGGGACTGCAGCGCGTAGAGTTCGCGGCCGATGGCGTCCTCCTGGGTTGCAGCAGGCAGCAGTTCGTGCGCGAGGAAGTCCGCCAGACGGTTGTAGGCGACGGCTGCGGCGCCGGCACCCGTCGAGAGTTCGGCGGCGAGGGACGCCGGGAGCTGGCCGTCCGCCGGACCGGCGTTGGCGGCGAAGCCGATGAAGAACCCGTCGTCGGCGCCGGTGCGCAGGACCTGCTCGTACACCTCGGCCACCTGACGGCGTGCCGGGGTGATCCCCCGGGCGATGCCCTCGCGCAGGGTCTCGATGTAGCCGTCGACCGCGTCCGGCAACGCGACGAGGCGGGTCCGGATGGTGCTCCAGTCCTCGACGGTGGCCGTCGGCATCAGGTCGAAGACGTCGCGCAGCTCCTGCGACGGCGACGCGATCACGTTGAGGTCGCGGTACTGGAGACCGGCCTCCGACGAGGCGAGGTCGAGCTCCAGCTCCGCCGAGAGGTCGGTCTGGGTGACGCGATCGACGGCGTCGACCGGTGCTGCGGACCGCAGCTCGCGAAGCGTGCGCGACGCGGCTTCGATGTACGCTTCGTGGCCGGCCGGCGAGTAGTCGCCATACCGTCCGCCGACGTCCGTGCGGCCGATGTAGGTACCGACCTCCGGCTTCAGCTGGACGAGGGTCTCCACCCAGCTCTCGGCGATGGCGTCGATCGGTGTGCTCTGACGAGGTTCTTCGTGGGACATGACGTCGAGCCTAGTCCGCACCCGCCCGACGCCCGGGTGCGGACCCGCAGGGCGCTCAGTGGGCTGCGGCGTCCCAATCGTGCCCGCGGCCGATCTGGACCTCCAGGGGTACCGACAGCTCGGCGGCACCGGCCATCTGCGCTCGGACGATGCGCTCCAGGGCGTCCCACTCCCCCTCGGCGACCTCGAAGATCAGTTCGTCGTGCACCTGCAGCATCATCTGCGAGCTGAGGGATTCAGAGCGCAGCTCGGACTCGATGCCGATCATGGCGCGTTTCATGATGTCGGCGGCCGAACCCTGGATCGGGGCGTTCAGCGCCTGGCGTTCGGCGTTCTCCCTGACCAGTCGGTTGGGGCTCGAGAGCTCGGGGAAGAGCCTGCGACGACCGAAGATCGTCTCGGTGTAGCCGTCGAGTTTCGCCTGCTCGACGACGTTGCGCAGGTAGTCACGGACCGCACCGAAGCGCTCGAAGTAGTCGACCATGAGCTGCTTCGCCTCAGCGCTCGAGATCCGCAGCTGCTTTGAGAGCCCGAACGCGCTCAGACCGTAGGCGAGTCCGTACGACATCGCCTTGACCTTGTTGCGCATCGCGGGGGTCACGTCCTCGGCGGCGACGCCGAAGATGCGTGCGCCGACGAAGCGGTGAAGGTCCTCGCCGGACTTGAACGCCTCGATGAGGCCGGCATCGCCGGAGAGGTGCGCCATGATCCGCATCTCGATCTGCGAGTAGTCGGCGGTCAGCAGGGTCTCGTACCCGGAGCCGGCTTGGAAGGCGGCGCGGATGCGGCGTCCTTCCTCGGTGCGCACGGGGATGTTCTGCAGGTTCGGGTCGGTCGAGGAGATCCGACCGGTGCTGGTCCCGATCTGCACGTACGTCGTGTGGATACGGCCGTCGGGCGTGATCGCCTTGTCGAGCGTCTCCACGATCTGGCGGAGCTTCGTCGCATCGCGGTGCTCGAGGAGGAGCCCGAGGAACGGGTGCGGGCTCTTCTCCTGGAGATCGGCCAGGGCGCCGGCGTCGGTCGAGAAGCCCGTCTTGTTGGCGCGTGTCTTCGGCATCGCGAGCTGGTCGAAGAGGACCTCCTGCAGCTGCTTCGGTGATCCGAGGTTGACCTCGCGGCCGATCTCCGCATACGCGTTGCTCGCGAGCTCTGCTGCCCGGTTCCCGAGCTGCTCGGACAGGCCGCTCAGGATGTCGTGGTCGACCGTCACGCCGGTCAGCTCCATGTGGGCCAGCACCTGGAGGACCGGCAGTTCCATGTCGAGCAGTACGCCGAGCGACCCGGCGTCGAGCGCCGTGCGGGTCGCCTCGGCGACCCGGAGGGCGTACCAGGCGGTGCCGCCGGCACCCACGGGGTCGGTCTCGGGGACGAGCTGGTTCGGGTCGGCGACGGGCATCGTCTCGTCGAGATAGCGCGTGATGAGGTCGGCGATGGTCTTGTCGCCGCCGCTCGGACGCAGGAGCCAGCCGGCGACCGCGGTGTCGTAGCCGAGTCCGCCGACCGTCAGGCCGGCGCGCGTGACCGCCTGGAGCTGTGGCTTGGCGTCGTGCATGATCTTCGGGGCGTCGCTCGCCAACCACGCTTCGAGCGGGGCGTAGTCGGCTTCGCCGGGACGCCAGGCGAGCGAGACGATCTCCGTGGGCGTCGCGAGGCCGGCTGCGACCGGCAGGCCTCCGTCGAGGTCGAGGTGGAGACCGATCCCGGCGGGATGTGCGGCGACGGCACGGGTGATCCACGCCTCGAGCTCTTCGTCGAGCAGCTCCTTCTGCGGCGGCATGACCACGCCGCCCGCCTGCGGTGCGGACACATCCGTGTTGGCCTCGAGTCCGTCGAGTTTGAGGACCCGATCGAGCAGCGTGCGGAACTCGAGCCGCCCGAAGACGGCCGCCACCGCGTCCGCGTCGATCGGTCGGCGTTCGAGGTCCTTCGGTCCGACAGGCAGTTCGACGTCGGTGAGGAGCCGGTTGAGGCGGCGGTTGCGGACCGCGTTCTCCTTGTGCTCGCGGAGGCTCTCCCCCACCTTGCCGGTGATCTCGTCGGCGCGCTCGAGGATCTGCTCGAGGGAGCCGAACTGGTTGAGCCACTTCACGGCGGTCTTCTCGCCGACCTTCGGGATGCCCGGGAGGTTGTCGCTCGTCTCACCGACGAGCGCCGCGATCTCCGGGTACTGCTCCGGCCGGATGCCGTAGCGCTCGAAGACCTTGGCTCCGTCGTACCGGGTGAGCGCGGAGACGCCCTGGCTCGACGGGTACAGCAGGGTGACGTCGTCGGTGACGAGCTGGATGGTGTCGCGGTCGCCGGAGACGACGAGCACGCGGAAGCCGTCCTCAGCGCCCTGCTTGGCGAGGGTGGCGAGGATGTCGTCGGCCTCGTAGTCCTCTTTGCTGATCGTCGTGATGTTCATCGCCTTGAGCGCTTCTTCGAGCAGCGGCACCTGCCCCTTGAACTCCGGCGGGGTCTCGCCGCGCGTGCCCTTGTACTCGGGGTACTCGCGGGTGCGGAAGGAACGGCGCGAGATGTCGAACGCCACGGCGATGTGGCTCGGGTTCTCGTTCTTGAGCAGGCTGATCAGCATGGAGATGAAGCCGTGGATGGCGTTCGTGTGCTGACCGTCGCGGGTTTGGAAGCTGTCGACCGGCAGGGCGTAGAACGCCCGGAATGCGAGCGAGTGGCCGTCGACGACGAGGAGGGTAGGCTTTTCTGATTCCGACACGCGCCCAGCCTACAAGCCGGTGCCGACACGGCTCAGGCCCGATCCGAAGGTGGACATGACGAACGAGACCGACGACGCACTCGAGTTCCTGCGGACGAGGGGCAGCGGCGCACTCGCCGCCAAGATGGGCATCGAGTTCACCGAGTTCACGGTGCAGCGATCCGTCGCCACCATGCCCGTCGAGGGCAACACCCAACCCGCGATGCTGCTGCACGGTGGGGCGTACGTCGTGCTCGGCGAGTCCCTCGGCTCGATGGCCGCCAACCTCTTCGCGGGCCCGGGCAAACTCGCGGTCGGCATCGACATCAACGCGACGCACACCAGGTCCGCCACCGAGGGCCTCGTGACGGGTGTCTGCACCCCGATCCACCTCGGTCGCTCGCTCACCGTGCACGAGATCGCCGTCACCGACGAGCAGGGACGACGGTGCTCCACGATCCGCATCACGAACCTCATCAAGGACGCACCGATCGGCTGACGAGCCCGGCACCGGACACAGCAGAGCGGCCCGCACCCGAGGGGACGGGCCGCTCTTGCGACGAGGGAGGAGCGCTACTTCTTGGCGCTGAGCTGCTCGATGATGGCCTGCGCGACATCGTGCATGGTGAGGCGACGGTCCATGGAGGCCTTCTGGATCCAGCGGAACGCCTCGGGCTCGGTGAGGCCCATCTTCTCGTTGAGGAGGCCCTTCGCCCGGTCGACGAGCTTGCGGGTCTCGAAGCGCTCGACCATGTCGGCGACCTCGGCCTCGAGGGTGATGATCTGCTGGTAGCGCGAGAGGGCGATCTCGATCGCGGGAAGGAGGTCGTTCGGCGTGAACGGCTTCACGACGTAAGCGAGGGCGCCTGCCTCGCTCGCCCGCTCGACGAGCTCCTTCTGGCTGAAGGCCGTGAGGAGGACCACCGGGGCGATGTGCGCCTTGCCGATGCGCTCGGCCGCGGAGATGCCGTCGAGCTGAGGCATCTTGACGTCCATGATCACGAGATCCGGACGGAGTTCCGTCGCGAGGGCGACAGCGGTCTCGCCGTCGCCGGCCTCGCCGACGACCTCGAAACCGTTGTCGCGGAGGATCTCGACGATGTCGAGGCGGATGAGGGATTCGTCCTCAGCGACGACGACGCGCCGTGGGGCTGCGGGAGGGGTCTCTTGCTCGGTCACCCTCAAATCCTACGGTACTCTGATGCAGGTTGCTGTTCGCCGTGCGGCGGACGCGCCGGTGTGGCGGAATGGCAGACGCGGAGCACTCAAAATGCTTTGTCGAAAGACGTGTGGGTTCGAGTCCCACCACCGGTACCGCGATGAGTGGGAAAGCCCTCCGGGCGCACTCAACATGCTTTGTCGAAAGACGTGAGGGTTCGAGTCCCACCACCGGTACCGCGATGAGTGGGAAAGCCCTCCGGGCGCACTCAACATGCTTTGTCGAAAGACGTGTGGGTTCGAGTCCCACCACCGGTACCGCGAACGAGTGGAATCCCAGCTGGGTGCACTCAACATGCTCTGCCGACACAGCTTGTGCAAGCCCCTGCGGGAGGTGTCGGCGACGCCGTAGCGTACCGTCGAGAGCACGGCGTACCTCACGTCGTCCGACACGATGGGACCCGACACCATGACCGCAGAGCACACCGACCCGCGCCAGGACGTCCACGACGCCAGCACCGACGACCGGCTCCAGGGCATCCTCGTGCAGGTCGCAGCAGACCGGTCCCTCACTCCCGACCTCGACGTCCGGGCAGCGCTGGCGGACCGTCTCAGCGACCAGGGCATCGACGTCGACGCCGCCGAGCTCGACCGTCTCGTCGGCTCACTCCCGGGTCAGCCCGGCGAAGAGCCCGGACCGTTCCTCGCGGACGGCGCGACCTCGGCCGACGACGCGAACTGATCAGAAGCCGCGCTCGACGGCGGCGGCCGGACCGTCGGCCTCCGTCGTCAGCTCCGGTCCGCCGACGGCGTCGCCCGTCCACGTGTCGACCCGCCAACCGGTGGTCGTGTCCCCGTCGACGATGATGACGCCCGTGTTCGTGATGGGGTGCGTGCCGATGAAGTGTCCGTCGACGTTCGCCCCGCGCAGCCCGAGCCAGGACCGGAGCATCGCTCCGTGGCTCACGACCACCACGCTCTCCAGTCCGGAACCCTCGAGCTCCTCGATCACGGCGTCGAAGCGCGCGAACACCTCGTGGCCGTTCTCGCCGCCCGGCATCCGGGTGTCGAGGTCGCCCATCGCCCACGCCACGATGGTGTCGATGTAGACCTGGACGGCCTCGGGCGACCCGAGCATCTCGTTGTCGCCGGCGCTGATCTCCCGGAGTCCGTCACGGACGATCACGGGAAGCCCGCTGACTTCGGCGACGGGTGCGGCGGTCTGCTGCGCCCGCACCGCGGTGGAGGCGTAGACCGCGTCGATCCGCTCCCCCACGAGCGCTTTGGGGAGGGCGGCCGCCTGCGTCTCGCCGAGGTCGGTGAGGACGGCGCCGGGGATCGCGGTGTCGAGCAGGCCGGCGACGTTGGACGAGGTCTGACCGTGTCTGATGAGGATGAGGCGCATACCTCCAGGGTAGGCGAGCGACCGGACGGCGGTCATCTCCCGGTGCGGAGTGTGCCGGGATCAGCTGCGCGGGGTCCACTGCGGTTCGGCGCTCCCCAGGACCGCCGCCGGGGACGCGTGGTCGTCGAAGGCGCTGAGCCCGGGGCGGGCCGTCGTCACCGCACCGTGGGTCACCAGGCACCGCGCTCCCGGGAGGTCCGACGGCGGGCGTTCCTCGGATCGTGGCAGTCGCTGGAGCGCCGCACCGACGCGGGCGAGCGACACCGACGACCGGCCGGCATCACCGCCGCCGACGACCGCCGCCACGTCGTCGACGATGGCCGCCGCCAGCAGGTATCCCGCGCTGTGGTCGAGCGCCTGAGCCGGCAGGGCACCCGGGGCGCCGTCCTTCCCTTCGACCAGCGCGATGCCCGTGGCGGCCTGGACCAGGCTGTCGAAACCGCGTCGATCACCCCAGGGCCCCGTCGTACCCCAGGCGTCGACGGAGCCGGTGACCAGACCGTCGCGACCTCGCAGACCGAGGCGCTCGAGGGCGTGTGGTCGGTACCCCGTCACCAGGATGTCGGCCTCGTCGCTCAGCGTCTGCAGTGTCGCGAGGCCGCGCGGTGTCGACGCGTCGAGCGCCGCTGTCCGCTTCCCCTGGCCGCTGTCGGTGTGCTGCCACGGGATCTCGGGGACCTGCGGTGGATCCACGCGCAGGACGTCCGCGCCGAGGAGCGCGAGGGTCCTCGTGGACACCGGACCGGCGATCACCCGCGTCAGGTCGAGGACGCGGAGGCCGCGCAAGGGTTGCCGCCTCGTCGGCCGCACCCGCGAGGCGATCGTCGAGCCGACGGAGCCGCCATGACGCCTGACGAGCGGTCCATCACCGACGGCGGCCTGTGGTGTGGACGACCACTCGGCAGCGCTCCGGACGGCGACGAGGAGGGCGCCGACTCCCGCGGCCTCCGATTCCAGGTCGAGAGCCGAGCGGGAGGCGATCGCCGAGGCGAGCTCTGCGCGGGTGGCCTCGTCGCCGATCCCGAGCATGGCGCTCAGGCGGCGACGATGGTGGGGGTAGTTCGCGTGCGTGCGCACCCAGCCGTCGGCCGCGGCGAAGAAGCCGGACAGTGGCGCGAACGCGTCCACGGCTGCTCCGTCGATCCGCAACAGGCGGTCGCTCTGGTAGGCCGCGGCGATCCGCTCGAGGTCGAGAGCCGTGTGCATCGGCTCGTATCCGAGGGCGATGCGGAGTCGGTCGGCGGCATCCTCCACGGCGCCGACGGCGACCGCGGCGAGCTCCAGGACGGCGAATCGGGAGGCCAGGAGTCCCGCCGACCCGGTCGCCTCACGGTCGATTCCTCCCTGGTCCAGGCCCACGGCGCTGCGGAGGGTGTCGTCGACGAGGACGGAACGGTTCATGGGCATCAGGCTAGACCCACGGCCTCCGGAATCGCGGTGCCACCGCATACCCGGCGGACGACGAAGGCCGTGGTCCCCGTACGGGAGGACCACGGCCTTCGCTGCTGTCGACGACTAGAGGACGTCGCCCACCTTGTGGACGCGGATGTCGTTCGTCGTCCCGGGGATGCCGGGAGGGGAACCGGAGATGATGATGACCGGCTCACCGACGGCGGCCTTGCCCGTGGCGACGAGGACCTCGTCCACCTGGGCGACCATCTGGTCGGTGTGCGTGACGCGCTCGACGACGAAGGACTCGACGCCCCAGTTCAGCGCCATCCGACGACGGATGGCCGGGTCGGGCGTGAACGCCAGGATCGGGATCCGGTTGCGGAGACGGGCCATTCGGCGGACCGACTCGCCCGACTCCGTGAAGACGCAGAGGAACTTCGCCTCGACGAAGTCCGCCACCTCGACGGCCGCCAACGTGATCGCTCCGGCCTGGGTGCGCGGCTTCGTGCCGAGCGGCGGAACGCGGTCGAGACCGTGGATCTCGGTCGACTCGACGATCCGGGCCATGGTCTGCACCGTGATCACCGGGTAGGCGCCGACACTCGTCTCGCCACTGAGCATGACCGCGTCAGCACCGTCCAGCACCGCGTTCGCGACGTCGGAGGTCTCCGCGCGGGTCGGGATGGGGCTGGAGATCATCGACTCGAGCATCTGCGTCGCGACGATGACCGGCTTCGCCATGCGGCGGGCGAGCTCCACCGCGCGCTTCTGCACGATCGGGACGGCCTCGAGCGGGAGCTCGACGCCGAGGTCGCCACGGGCGACCATGATCGCGTCGAACGCCTCGACGATGCTCTCGAGGTTCTCGACGGCCTGCGGCTTCTCGATCTTGGCGATCACGGGGACCTTGCGGCCCTCCTCCGCCATGATCTCGTGGACGCGGTCGATGTCGGCCGCGTCGCGCACGAAGGACAGGGCGATGAGGTCGGCGCCGAGACGCAGTCCCCATCGGAGGTCCGCTTCGTCCTTCTCGCTGAGCGCGGGGACGTTGACGGCGACACCGGGGAGGTTGATGCCCTTGTTGTTCGACACGGGGCCGGCGACGATGACGCGAGTGGTCACGACGGTGTCGTCCGCTTCAACGACCTCGACCTTGACCTTGCCGTCGTCGATCAGGAGGAAGTCGCCCGGCTTGACGTCCTGGGGCAGGCCCTTGAACGTCGTCGAGGAGATCTCCTTGGTACCGAGGATGTCCTCGATGGTGATCTTGAAGATGTCGCCGACGGCGAGGTCGTACGGGCCGCCCTCGAACTTGCCGAGGCGGATCTTCGGGCCCTGCAGGTCGACCAGGACGGCGACGGCACGGCCGGAGTCCTCGGTGGCCTTGCGCACGTTGGCGTAGATGGCCTCGTGCACGTCGTAGCTGCCGTGGCTCAGGTTCATCCGGGTGACATCGACCCCCGCATCGATGATGGCCCGGATGTTCTCATAGCTGGAGACTGCAGGCCCCAGCGTTGCGACGATCTTGGCTCGTCTCATGTGTGTGTGTTCTCCATGGTTTCTGCGCACGAGGCGCTTCGGTACTCACTGCTCGGCATGATGCGTCCGACGCTTGTCGTCCGCCTGAAAGCCTAGAGGGAGATGGGCTGGTCCGTGGGACGGACCGGGAAGGGAAGCTGGGTCTCACCCTCGAGGTACTGGTCGACGGCCGACGCCGCAGCGCGGCCCTCGGCGATCGCCCAGACGATGAGGGACTGGCCACGACCGGCGTCACCCGCGACGAACACGCCGGGCTGGTTGGTCTGGTAGTCGTGCTCCCGTGCCACGTTGCCGCGCCCGGTGAAGGGGAGCTGGAACTGCGACTCGAGTGTCTCGCCCTCCGGTCCCGTGAACCCGAGTGCGAGCAGGACGAGGTCGGCGGGGATCTCCCGCTCGGTGCCGCTCTTCGGCACGCGACGGCCGTCGACGAACTCCGTCTCGGCGACGCGGATCGCCCGCACCTCGCCGGCCTCGTTGGCGAGGAACTCGACGGTCGACACCAGGTACTCGCGGTTGCCGCCCTCTTCGTGCGCACTCGCGACCTCGAAGAGCGTCGGCATCATCGGCCACGGCTGGTGCTCGGGCCGCTCCCCCGCCGGCTGCGTGCCGATGGCGAGGTTCGTGACGGAGGCGGCACCCTGACGGTGCGCCGTGCCGATGCAGTCGGCACCGGTGTCGCCGCCGCCGAGGACCACCACGTGCTTGTCCTCCGCCGTGATCTGGTCGGAGACCGTGTCTCCGGCGCCGACGCGGTTCGCCTGCACAAGGTACTCCATCGCGAAGTGGACCCCGGAGAAGTCACGACCGGGGATCGGGAGGTCGCGCGGCACCATGGCACCGGTGGCGATGACGACGGCGTCGTAGCGGGCGCGGAGCTCGTCCCAGCTGATGTCGACCCCGATGTTCACGCCGGCGCGGAACCGGGTGCCCTCGTCCTGCATCTGCTTCAGCCGGATGTCGAGGTGCTTCTTCTCCATCTTGAAGTCGGGGATGCCGTAGCGCAGCAGACCGCCGATGCGGTCGTCGCGCTCGTAGACCGCGACCGTGTGGCCGGCACGTGTCAGCTGCTGGGCTGCGGCGAGGCCGGCCGGCCCGGAGCCGACGACGGCGACCGTCTTGCCGGTCAGCCGCTCCGGCGGGTGGGACTCGACCCACCCGTTGGCGAACGCCTGATCGATGATCGAGACCTCGACCTGCTTGATGGTCACGGCGGGCTGGTTGATGCCCAGCACGCACGAACTCTCGCACGGCGCCGGGCAGAGACGACCCGTGAACTCCGGGAAGTTGTTCGTGGCGTGCAAGCGCTCGATGGCCGAGCGGCCCTCGCCTCGCCACATCAGGTCGTTCCACTCCGGGATGAGGTTGCCCAGCGGGCAGCCCTGGTGGCAGAACGGGATGCCGCAGTCCATGCAGCGACCAGCCTGCTTGCGGACGGTCGCGGGGTCGCTCTGCTCGTAGACCTCTTTCCAGTCCATGATGCGGACCGGCACGGGCCGGCGCTTCGGGAGCTCGCGCTCCGGTACCTTCAGGAATCCCTTGGGATCAGCCACCGGTCACCTCCAGGATTCGGTTCCATACGATGTCGCCGTCGGGGTCGAGCCCCTCGTCGAGTGCGGTCTGTCGGGTCGCCAGGACTGCCGCGTAATCACGCGGGAGGACCTTGACGAACCGGGCGAGTGAGTCTTCGATGTCGGCGAGCAGCCGGCCGGCCAGCGGAGAACCGGTCTCCACGACGTGCCGTTCGAGGAGGTCGCGGACGATCTCGGCGTCGGCACTGTCGAGTTCGGACAGGGTGAGCTCCCCCGAGGCGAGGGAGTCGCGGTTGACCTGGTCGCGTTCGAGGTCGAACACGTAGGCCGTGCCGCCGGACATGCCCGCGCCGAGGTTCCGGCCGGTCTGACCCAGGATGACGGCGAGACCACCCGTCATGTACTCGAGCGCGTGGTCACCGACGCCTTCGACGACCGCCGTGGCGCCGGAGTTGCGCACCAGGAACCGCTCGCCGACGATCCCGCTCAGGAACATGGTGCCCTGGGTCGCGCCGTACCCGATGACGTTGCCGGCGATGACGTTCTCCTCGGGCGCGAAGGCTGCGCGCTCGGATGGCCGGACGACGATCTGCCCACCGGACAGGCCCTTGCCGACGTAGTCGTTCGAGTCGCCGATGAGCCGCAGGGCGATGCCGCCGGGGAGGAACGCACCGAAGGACTGCCCGGCCGAGCCGCGCAGGGTGATGTCGATACTCCCTGCCGGGAGCCCGTTCTCGCCGTGCCGCCGGGTGACCTCGTGGCCGAGCATGGTGCCGACCGCCCGCTCCGTGTTGCGGATGGGCAGGTCGACCGAGAAGTGGCCGCCGTGTTCGAGCACGTCCGAGGCGGCCGTGATGAGCTGCTGGTCGAAGTGCTTCTCGAGCTCGTGCTCCTGCGGCCGGCGGTTGATCCGCGGCTCGTCGTCGGCGAAGACGGGACCCACGAGGACCGGGGCCAGGTCGAGCCCGGACGCCTTCCAATGGTCGATCGCTCGGTCGGCGTCGATCAGTTCGTTGTGGCCGATCGCCTCCTCGAGCGTCCGGAACCCGAGCTCGGCGAGGTACTCGCGCACCTCCTGGGCGATGAACTCGAAGAAGTTCACGACGAACTCCGGCTTGCCGGTGAACCGCTCGCGCAGCACCGGGTTCTGCGTCGCGACGCCGACCGGGCAGGTGTCGAGGTGGCACACGCGCATCATGACGCACCCGGAGACGACGAGCGGTGCCGTCGCGAAGCCGAACTCCTCCGCGCCGAGCAGTGCGCCGATGACGACGTCGCGTCCGGTCTTCATCTGACCGTCGACCTGCACCACGACGCGGTCGCGCATGTTGTTGAGCATGAGCGTCTGCTGCGTCTCAGCGAGACCCAGCTCCCACGGCGTCCCGGCGTGCTTCAGGGAGTTCAACGGGCTCGCACCGGTTCCGCCGTCGTGACCCGAGACCAGGATCACGTCCGAGAGCGCCTTCGCGACGCCCGCGGCCACCGCACCGATGCCGGACTGGCTCACCAGCTTGGTGTGGATCCGGGCCTTCGGGTTCGCACGCTTCAGGTCGAAGATGAGCTGCTTGAGGTCTTCGATGGAGTAGATGTCGTGGTGCGGCGGCGGCGAGATGAGGCCGACGCCCGCCGTGGCGTGCCGCGTCCGTGCCACCCACGGGTACACCTTCGTCGGCGGCAACTGCCCGCCCTCGCCGGGCTTCGCACCCTGGGCGAGCTTGATCTGGATGTCGTCGGCGTGCGTCAGGTACATGCTCGTCACGCCGAACCGGCCGGAGGCGACCTGCTTGATCGCGCTGCGGCGCGTCGGGTCGAGGAGCCGGTCGACGTCCTCGCCGCCCTCACCCGTGTTCGACTTGGCACCGATGCTGTTCATCGCGATCGCCAGCGTCTCGTGCGCCTCGCGCGAGATGGAACCGTAGCTCATCGCCCCGGTCGAGAACCGCTTCACGATCGACGCGACCGACTCGACCTCGTCGAGCGGGACGGGCGGGCGGGCACCGGCGCGGAGCGTGAACATCCCGCGGAGCGTCATGAGCTGCGCCGCCTGGGAGTCGACCATGTGGGTGTACTCGCGGAAGATGTCGTACCGGCGCGTCTTGGTCGCGTGCTGCAGCTTGAAGACCGTCTCCGGGTTGAAGAGGTGCGGCGAACCGTCGCGACGCCACTGGTACTCCCCGCCCGACTGCAGGCGCTCGTGGGCCGTCGATGCGGCGTCCTCGGGGTAGGCGTACCGGTGACGCTTCGCGTTCTCCTCGGCGATCACCTCGATGCCGACACCGCCGAGCTTCGTCTCCGTACCGGTGAAGTAGCTGTCGACGAGCTGCTGGCTCAGGCCGACGGCCTCGAAGGCCTGTGCTCCGGCGTAGGAGGACACCGTGGAGATGCCCATCTTCGACATGATCTTGAGTACGCCCTTGCCGAGCGCCTTGATGACGTTCTTGACGGCCTGCTCGCGGGTGACGCCCTGGATGAGGCCGCTGCGGACGAGGTCCTCGCAGCTCTCCATGGCCAGGTACGGGTTGATCGCGGAGGCGCCGTAGCCGATGAGCAGCGCGACGTGGTGGACCTCGCGCACGTCGCCGGCCTCGACGACGAGCCCGACCTTCATCCGGTTCTCGGCGCGGATCAGGTGGTGGTGCACGGCGGCGAGCGAGAGCAGCGACGGGATCGGCGCGAGGTCGGAGTTCGAGTCACGATCGCTCAGGACGATGAACTCCGAGCCGGCGAGGATCGCCTGGTCGACCTCGTCGCACATCTCGCGCAGGCGCGTCTCGAGTCCGGCCGAGCCGTCCTCGACGCGGTACAGCGCCTTGACGGTCGTCGTCAGCGGGCTCGCCGGGTTCGGGTCGATGTGCTGGATCTTGGCGAGCTCGTCGTTGTCGATGACCGGGAAGTCAAGGACGACCTGCTTGGCGTGCTCGGGGCCCCACGAGAGGAGGTTGCGCTCCGGGCCGAGCCCGAGCTTCAGCGAGGTGACGACCTCCTCGCGGATCGAGTCGAGCGGCGGGTTGGTGACCTGGGCGAACTGCTGCACGAAGTAGTCGAACAGGAGCCGAGGGCGGTCGGAGAGCACCGCGATCGGGGAGTCCGACCCCATCGCGCCGAGCGGCTCCGCACCGTTCTGGCCCATGGGCTGCAGGAGGATGCGCACCTCCTCCTCGGTGTACCCGAAGGTCCGCTGACGGCGGGTGACGGATGCCGGCGTGTGCACGATGTGCTCGCGCTCCGGCAGGTCGCTCAGGTTGATGCGTCCGGCGTCGAGCCAGTCGCCCCAGGGCGCCGAAGCCGAGAGCTCGTCCTTGATCTCGTCGTCCTCGATGATCCGCCCGGCCTCGGTGTCGACGAGGAACATCTTTCCGGGGCGCAGGCGGCCCTTGCGCTTGACCCGGCTCGGGTCGACGTCGAGGACGCCGATCTCGCTACCCAGGACGACGAGACCGTCGGTCGTCTCCAGCCAGCGACCGGGACGCAGGCCGTTCCGGTCCAGGGTCGCGCCGACGAGTGAGCCGTCCGTGAAGGTGAGGGCGGCCGGACCGTCCCATGGCTCCATCTGCATGGAGTTGAACTCGTAGAAGTCGCGTCGCTCCTGCGACAGCCCGGTCTGCTTCTCCCAGGCCTCGGGCACCATCATCATCATGGCGTGCGGGAGGGACCGTCCGGTCAGCGTCAGCAGCTCCAGGACCTCGTCGAACGAGGCGGAGTCGCTCGCTCCGGGCGTGATGATGGGGAGCAGCGGGCGGATGTCGCCGATGAGCTCGGACTCGAGCTGCGACTGCCGCGCGCGCATCCAGTTGCGGTTGCCCTCGACGGTGTTGATCTCGCCGTTGTGTGCCATCATGCGCAGCGGCTGGGCGAGCGGCCAGGACGGGAACGTGTTGGTGGAGTACCGCGAGTGGACGATGGCGAGCTTGGTCGCGAACCGCTCGTCGGACAGGTCGGGGTAGAACGGTTCGAGCTGGAGTGTCGTGACCATGCCCTTGTAGACGAGCGTGCGGCTCGACAGGGAGATGAAGTACGCCCCGAGCTCGCGCTCCGCCCGCTTCCGGAGCCGGAAGGCGAGTCGGTCGAGGGCGATCCCGGTCGGCGTCGAGGTGCTGGACCCGGTGACGAACAGTTGCTCGAACGCCGGCATGGCCGCACGGGCGAGCTTCCCCAACTCGTCGGGGTCGACCGGCACCTCGCGCCAGCCGAGGACGGTGAGTTCCTCCTCGGCGGCGATCGCGGCGATGCGCGTCTGGAGCTGTGCGCGCTCGGAGGCGTCGGTGGGCAGGAAGGCGATGCCCACGGCGTACGCACCGAGCGGCGGCAGGTCGAATCCGGCGACGCCGCGCAGGAAGGCGTCGGGCATCTGGGTGAGGATGCCCGCGCCGTCGCCGGTCCCGGCGTCGGATCCGATCGCGCCGCGGTGCTCCAGGTTGCGGAGCGAACCGAGCGCCGCGTCGATGATGCTGTGCGAGGCCTCGCCCGTCAGGGTCGCGACCATCGCCAGGCCACAGGCGTCCTTCTCGTTCGCCGGGTCGTACATGCCCTGCTTGGGCGGAACCGAGCTGAACGAAGCGTACGGTGCATGCGCCATGGAATTACCGTCCTCACGAAAGGGGATCAGAAGGGGGACGTCGCTGGCCCTGGGACGAAACGGGTGATGGATCCCCTGCTGAGCCGGAATCCACCGGGCCGACGAGGGTGCGTTCAGCCTAGGAGCGAGAGCCGGTCTTGCTTGTGGCGACCGTGGCTTCGGACGACGGAGTGGATGACGCAGTGCGGTCTGATCCGTCGGCATCGTCGTCGGCGGAGGCACTGCGCAGCCCCAGGTTCTCCGCGTCGGTGTCGTAGTAGTCTACCGCAGCCTTCGGATCGGCCCAGGAACGGCCGGGGACGTACGGCGACGGCTCGGCACCCGTGTGGCGACGCGACTGGATGACGATGATCGCGAGTCCGACGACGATCGCGAGGATCGCGGCCCAGACGTTGGCGCGGATGCCGAACAGGTACTCGCTCGGGTCGATCCGGATGGTCTCCCAGACCGTGCGACCGGCGCCGTACCAGATGAGGTAGACACCGAACAAGCGGCCCCACTGCGGGTTGAAGCGGTGTCCGATCCAGAGGATGACGGCCACCCCCAGCAGGTTCCAGATGATCTCGTACAGGAACGTCGGGTGGAACAGCGTGCCGGCGGGCAGACCGATCGGGAACGCGGGGTTGCTGGCCTCGATCTCGAGGCCCCAGGGCAGGTCCGTGGGGAGCCCGTAGAGCTCGTGGTTGAAGTAGTTGCCGAGGCGACCGAACGCCTGGGCGAGCAGCAGGCCGGGCGCGAGGGCGTCGGCGAAGGTCCAGAACCGGATCCCCGTCATGCGGCAGCCGATGTAGGCACCGACCGCTCCGCCGATGAGCGAACCGAAGATCGCGATGCCGCCCTCCCAGATGTAGAGCGTCCGCAGGAGGTCGGCACCCGGGTAGAAGTAGTCGCCGGGGTGGGTCAGGACGTGGAAGATCCGCGCACCGATGATCCCGAGCGGGATGGCCCACAGGATGATGTCGAGCACGATGCCCGGCTCGGCACCGCGCTTCGTCAGCCGCCGGGAGGTGAGGATGGTGGCGGCGATGATCCCGGCGATGATGCAGAGCGCGTACATGTGCACCGTGAACGGGCCCACGCTGAAGGTCGCGATGTCCGGGTTCGGGCTCGGGATGCTGAGGGGTGCAATCACTGCAGTGGTCGCCTTTCGTTACGAACTCTGATCGAGTGTAGGGCTTTCAGCATCGCGGGCGTGGTGAGGATACCCTCAGCGGGCGGTGCCGGCCGCGAGCGAACGGGCGACCTCGGTGATCGCCGGGACACCGCCGTCGGCGAGAGCCTTGACGAAGACGGAGCCGACGATGGCTCCGTCGGCGTACTCGAGGACCGAGCGGACCTGCTCCGCGGTCGAGATGCCGATGCCGACGCACGCGTGCTGTGCACCCGCCGTGCGGAGCCGACCGACGAGGGTCTTCGCGGCCGCGTCGAGGTCCTGCCGGGCACCGGTGATGCCCATCGTGGAGACGGTGTACACGAAGCCGCGGGAGCGCTCGGTCACGAGCGACAGGCGCTCGTCGCTCGAGGTCGGTGCTGCCAGGAAGACCCGGTCGAGACCGTGGCGTTCACTGGCGTCGAGCCAGTCCGCCGCGGCGTCGGGGGTGATGTCGGGGGTGATGAGCCCGGCTCCGCCGGCCGCGGCGAGGTCGGAGGCGAAGCGCTCGACGCCGTACTGCAGCACCGGGTTCCAGTACGTCATGACGAGGATCGGGACGTCCACGGCGGCGCGGATGGCGCTGATCGCCGTGAAGACGTCGCGCAACCGGAACCCCTCCGCGAGGGCGGTCATGGTCGCAGCCTGGATGACCGCTCCGTCCATCACGGGGTCGGAGTAGGGCACGCCGAGCTCGAGGACGTCGACGCCGTTCTGCGCGAGCGCGATGGCGGCGTCGATACTCGTCTGGAGGTCGGGGAACCCGACGGGGAGGTACCCGATGAGGGCGCCGCGGCGGTCGACGGCGGCGGCGTCGATCGCCGAGGCGACCGGTGAGACCGTCGTGTGGTCGGTGGCCGGGGCGGTCATGCGTTCCGCCCGGCTTCGTCGAGGAGTCCGAAGTAGGTGGCAGCCGTCTCGACGTCCTTGTCTCCGCGCCCGGAGAGGTTGATCAGGATGGTCGCCTCGGGGCCCAGCTCCTTGCCGAGGACGATGGCCCCGGCAAGTGCGTGGGCGGACTCGATCGCCGGGATGATCCCCTCGGTGCGGCTCAGGAGCCGGAAGGCCTCCATCGCCTCGGCGTCCGTCGCGGGGACGTACGTCGCCCGCCCGGTGTCGGCGAGCCAGGCGTGCTCCGGTCCGACGCCCGGGTAGTCGAGGCCGGCGGAGATGGAATGGGACTCGACGGTCTGGCCGTCGTCGTCCTGCAGGACGAAGGTGCGGGCACCGTGCAGGACACCCGGACGACCGCGGCCGATGGACGCGGCGTGCCGAGGGGTGTCGACGCCGTCGCCGGCAGCCTCCACTCCGTAGAGCGCGACGTCCGCGTCGTCGAGGAAGGCGTGGAAGATACCGATGGCGTTGGAGCCGCCACCGACGCAGGCGACGACCGCGTCGGGAAGTGAACCGTTCAGCTCGAGGAGCTGTGCGCGGGCCTCTTCTCCGATGATCTTCTGGAAGTCGCGGACCATGACCGGGAACGGGTGTGGGCCCGCCGCGGTGCCGAAGATGTAGTTCGTGGTCTCGACCGACGCGACCCAGTCGCGGTACGCCTCGTTGATGGCGTCCTTCAGGGTCCGCGACCCCGTCGTGACGGGGATCACGGTCGCGCCGAGGAGTCGCATGCGGGCGACGTTGAGCGCCTGGCGCTCGGTGTCGACCTCGCCCATGTAGATCGTGCAGTCGAGGCCGAAGAGTGCGGCCGCGGTGGCCGTGGCCACACCGTGCTGACCGGCCCCCGTCTCGGCGATGACGCGGGTCTTGCCGATGCGCTTCGTGAGGAGCGCCTGGCCCAGGACGTTGTTGATCTTGTGCGAGCCGGTGTGGTTGAGGTCCTCGCGCTTGAGGAAGATGCGCGCACCACCGGCCGATGCGGCGAAGCGTGGCACCTCGGTGATGATCGACGGGCGGCCGGCGTAGTCGCGGAGCAGCGTCGTCAGCTCGGCCTGGAAGCTCTCGTCGGCCTTGGCGGCCTCGTAGGCCGTCGCGAGTTCGTCGACCGCGGCGATGAGCGCCTCCGGCATGTAGCGTCCGCCGAAGTCGCCGAAGAACGGACCGGCCTCGTCTCGGAGGTGCGTCGGTTCCGCGTGGGCGGGGGTGGCTGGTGACATGGTCATGCGGTGGCTCCCAGGAACTGTTCGAGGGTGGCGACGGGGTCGCCGGTGACGAGCGCCTCGCCGACCAGGACGACGTCGGCGCCGTCACGTCGGTAGGCGGCGACGTCGGCGGCGCGGAGCACAGCGGACTCGGCCACCTTGACGGCGTCGGCGGGGAAACGGTCGGTCAACGATCCGAAGAGGTGTTGGTCGAGTTCGAAGGTGCTGAGGTTCCGCGCGTTGACGCCGATGAGCCGGGCGCCGATGTCGCTCGCTCTGGCCAGCTCCTCGGCGGAGTGGGTCTCGACCAGCGGGGTCATGCCGAGCTGCACGACGAGCTCGTGCAGCGACGACAGCGTGGCCTGGTCGAGTCCGGCGACGATCAGGAGGACCAGGTCGGCGCCGGATGCCCGGGCTTCGAACACCTGGTACGGCAAGGAGATGAAGTCCTTGCGGAGGACCGGGATGCGGATCGCGGCACGGACGGCCTCGAGGTCCTGCAGCGAACCGCCGAACTTCCGGCCCTCGGTCAGCACGCTGACCGCGCTGGCACCACCCTGCTCGTAGAGCGAGGCGAGGAGCGCCGGGTCGGGGATGTCGGCCAGCGCGCCGCGGGACGGACTGGACCGCTTGACCTCGGCGATGATCTTGACCTGGTCGGCCGGGGCGAGCGCAGCGAGGGCGTCGATGGCCGGAGGGGCGTCGACAGCAGCGGCTTCGACGACTGCAGCCGGACGGCCCGCGAGGCGCCCGAGAGCGTCCTCCTTCGCGCCGGCCATCAGGTCGGCGAGCATGTTCAGTGCTCTTTCGCCACGGTCTTGGACCCGCCGACGCCGTAACCCGCCTTGGCGAGGACACCGCCCGTGATCCACCCGAGGAGGAGGACGCCGGCGGAGGCCCAAACGAGGACGGGCATGTCGAGCCAGAAGAAGACCGTACCGGCGGCGAACGCGACCAACATGATGATCACGGCCGTCCAGGCGGCGGGCGAGTGTCCGTGGCCGGGGTCCGAGGGGTCGGTGCTCATGGTTCTCCTTCTGTGCGAGTGCGGGTTCCAGTGTACCGGCAACCGGTGCGCGGTTCCGTGCGTGGGCCACGAGTTCCCAGGTGGCCCGGGGTGCCGTCGGGGGTCGGCGGAGCGGTCAGCGCGTCGGGTCGTCGCCGCGGCTGAGGTCGTCCCAGGCGCCCACCGGGTCGGCGCTCGGGGCCGTCTCGACCTGCGTGAACCGGACGGTCTGGTACTTCTTCGACGGACCGGGCCACCGGCGGTGGGTGAGCACGGTCGCGAGCCCGGCGAGTGCGAGCACGACGCCGAGCACCAGGGTGATCGCCGGCCAGGCGGTGAGCGTGGTCGCCGCGACGAGGTCGATGGTCGACTGGCTCCCGGCGACGCCCGTGGCCTCGGTCACGGCCGCCGCGCCCGCGGTCGCCGGCGAGGCGAGCACGGCGATCGACGAGATCATGACGCAGGCGCCGATCACGGCCTCCAGCAGGCCGAGGATGATGCGGAACACCGGCCCGGCGATCGCCAGCGCGGCGACGAGGGCGAGACCGGCGAGGGCGAGTGCGGACAGGGCGGGAGCGGCGACGGAGCCGACCACGTCGAGCGCGCCGGAGTGTGGGCCGACGCCAACGAGGCTGATCGAGAGCCAGGGCTGGGTCCACGCCGCGAGGATGAGCGCGTCGGCGAGGACGGCGGTGACGAGGAGCAGGGTCTTCATGCGGCGCTGACGACTGCGCAGAGCTCGTGACTCGAGCTCGTCAGCCTCGGACGGTTCGTCGCGCCTCGGCGGCTCCACCGGCCCGGACTGGGGTGCTGCAGTGCTCTCGGTCATGCTCCAACTCGATTCATGGTGTCGGCGATGGCGCTGCGACGACGTCGAGGCTCCGGCCGTCGAAACAGCTGCGCGTGCCCGTGTGGCAGGCAGCGCCGTGCTGATCGACCTCCACCAACAGGGTATCCCCGTCGCAGTCGTAGGCGAGCGCCCGGACGAACTGCACGTGTCCGGAGGTGTCCCCCTTGCGCCAGTACTCCTGTCGTGAGCGGGACCAGTAGGTGACCCGACCCTCGGTCATCGTCCGGCGGACGGCCTCGGCGTCCATCCAGCCAAGCATGAGCACCTCGCGGGAGTCCCACTGCTGCACGATCGCGGGGAGCAGGCCCTGCGAGTCGAAGGTGAGCTGCCCGATCGCGGTCTCCGGGTCAGCGCCCACCGGGATGGTGATGTCCGCGCTCATGCCCGCACCGTCCAACCGGCGTCGGCGAGTTCCTGTTTGACCTGGCCGATCGTCAACTCGCCGTTGTGGAAGACGCTCGCGGCGAGGACGGCGTCGGCACCCGCGGCGATCGCGGGTGGGAAGTCGGCGAGGCGGCCTGCTCCCCCGGACGCGATGACCGGAACCCGGCTGATCTCGCGCATGGCGCTGATGAGCTCGGTGTCGAACCCGGCCTTGGTGCCGTCGGCGTCGATCGAGTTCACCAGCAGCTCGCCCGCACCGCGTTCGATCGCCTCGGTCGCCCAGGCGAGCGCGTCGAGCTCGGTCTCTCGTCGGCCGCCGTGTGTTGTGACGATCCATCCGGACGCGCTGCCGGCGTGTCGCTTCACGTCCAGGGAGAGGACCAGGACCTGAGCGCCGAAGCGGTCGGCGATCTCCCCCAGCAACTCCGGCCGGGCGATCGCGGCGCTGTTCACGCCGACCTTGTCCGCCCCGCTGGCCAGCAGCCGCGAGACGTCCTGGGTCGAGCGGACCCCGCCGCCGACCGTGAGCGGGATGAAGACCTGCTCGGCGGTGCGGCTGACGAGGTCGTAGGTGGTGTCGCGTTCGGCCACGGTGGCCGTGACGTCGAGGAAGGTCAGTTCATCGGCGCCCTGCTCGGCGTAGCGCTTCGCGAGCTCGACCGGATCGCCGGCATCGCGGAGGTCGAGGAAGTTGACGCCCTTCACGACGCGCCCGTCGGCGACGTCGAGACAGGGGATGACTCGGGTGGCGAGTGACACGGAGGCCTCCGCAGAGCGACTGGGACGGGTGGTGAGGGAAGAGCGACTCAGAGTCGGGCGGCGTGGATGGCCGTGACGAGGATGGCGCGTGCGCCGAGCTCGTAGAGGCGGTCCATGACGTCGTTCGCGTCGCCGCGAGGGATCATGACCCGGACCGCCACCCACTCGGGGTCGCGGAGCGGCGAGATCGTCGGCGACTCGATGCCACCGGCGACGGCGGTCGCCTGCTCGAGCAGCCGGACCGGGAGGTCGTAGTCGACGAGCACGTACTGCCGTGCGACGAGGACGCCCTGCAGTCGGCGGATGAGCGTCGCGGTGGTGGGCTTCGTCTCCGGCGACGCGATGAGCACGGCGGTGGAGTCGAGGATCACCGGGCCGAAGATGCCCAGGCCGGCCTTCCGGAGGGTCGTGCCGGTGGACACGACGTCGGCCACCGCGTCCGCGACCCCGAGCTGGACGGCCGACTCGACCGCACCGTCGAGGTGGACGAGCGTCGCATCCACTCCGGCGTCGCGGAGGAAGTTGCCGACGAGGCCGGGGTAGCTGGTGGCGACCGTCTTCCCCGCGAGATCGGAGAGCTCGGAGAACTCGTCGGCCGGACCGGCGAAGCGGAACGTCGAGCCGCCGAAGCCCAGCTCGGCGAGTTCGGTCGCGGCGGAGTGCGAGTCCAGAAGCAGATCGCGCCCCGTGATGCCGATGTCGAGGGCGCCGGAACCGACGTAGGTCGCGATGTCGCGCGGGCGGAGGTAGAAGAACTCGACGTCGTTCCGTGCGTCGACGACGTGGAGCTCCTTGGTGTCGCGACGGGTCGCGTAGCCGGCCTCCTGCAGCATCTCGACGGCGGTCTCGGACAGCGAGCCCTTGTTGGGCACGGCGACTCTCAGCATGGGGTGACTTTCGTGTTGTGCGATGGTGTCTCGACAGGGTGATCAGGAGGCGCGGCGGATGCGCCGCGACGTGCTCCTACAGATGTCGGTAGACGTCGGCGGGGGTGAGCCCCTTCGCCACCATCATCACCTGCACGTGGTAGAGCAGCTGCGAGATCTCCTCGGCCGTCTCGGTGTCGCTCTGGTACTCGGCCGCCATCCAGACCTCGGCGGCCTCCTCGACGATCTTCTTCCCGATGCCGTGCACACCCGTGTCCAGTTCGCGGACGGTGCCGGAACCCTCCGGCCGGGTCTCGGCCTTCAGGCGCAGCTCGTCGAACAGCTCGTCGAAGGTTTTCACGTGCTCCAGGGTACCGGTTCCGGGCGGCGGCGCGCACCGCGGGGGCGCTCGACCGGCCAGCCGAGTCAGTGGGTGTGCGTCGACGCCTCGGCTGCGGCCCGGAGGAGCGCGATGTTCGAGGCAGGATCGGAACCGCTGTAGACGGCCGACCCCGCGACGAAGGTGTCGGCACCGGCGGCGGCCGCGATCCCGATCGTGTCCGCGGAGATCCCGCCGTCGACCTGGAGCCAGACGTCGAGACCGGTGCGCGCGACCTCGGCTGACAGCGCCTGCAGCTTCGGCATGGTCTCCGGCATGAACGACTGTCCGCCGAACCCCGGCTCGACCGTCATGACGAGCACCTGGTCGAACTCCGGCAGGAGTTCCAGGTACGGCTCGATGGGCGTGCCGGGCTTCACGGCGATCCCGGCACGTGCCCCGATGGAACGCAGGCGTCTGGCGAGGGCGACGGGGTCGCTGGTGGCCTCGGCGTGGAACGTCACCGAGTACGCCCCGAGCTCGGCGTAGCCGGGAGCCCATCGATCGACGTCCGAGATCATGAGGTGGACGTCGAGCGGGACCGGAGACACGTCCTGGATGCGACCGACCATCTGCGGACCGAACGTGAGGTTCGGGACGAAATGGTTGTCCATGACGTCGACGTGGACGAGGTCGGCGCTCGCGATCCGCTCCAGGTCGGCCTGGAGGTTCACGAAATCGGCGGACAGGATGCTCGGGTTGATGCGCGCGGACATGTGCTCGAGCCTATCGATCGACAGCGGGTCCGGCCGACTCCGCGGGCTTGCGGAGCAGCGCGATGTACATGGCGTCGGTGCCCTGGCGGTGCGGCCAGAGCTGGACCGCGCCACCGGGCGCCGCGGCATCGAGCGGTTCGGTCGTGACCTGGTCGAGCACCGCGGAGGTGTCGAGCCGCTCCATCCCGGGATGGGCTCGCAGGGCGCTCTCCACGATCAGTGCCGTCTCACCGACGTGTGGTGAACACGTCACGTACGCCACGATCCCGCCGGGAGCGAGCGCGGTGATGGCTGCATCGAGCAGTGAGCCCTGCAGTCGGGTCAGTTCGGAGACGTCCTTCGGCGTCTTCCGCCACCGCGCCTCCGGTCGTCGTCGCAGCGCGCCGAGCCCGGTGCACGGGGCGTCGAGGAGGATGCGGTCGTAGGTCCCGGGATGCGCCGCCGCAAGCGTCGTGCCGTCGGCGGTCGAGACCGACACGTCGAGCGGGACACCTGCGAGGGCGCGCTCCACGAGACGGGCCCTGGCGGGGACCAGTTCGTTCGCGTCGAGGCGCGCCTCCCCGGCGAGGGCCTCGGCGGCCAGCAGCGCCGCCTTGCCACCCGGCCCCGCACAGAGGTCGAGCCATCGCTCGCCGGACCGGACCGGTACCGCGCGGGTCAGCGCGAGCGCGGCGAGCTGCGAGCCCTCGTCCTGGACGCGGAGGCGCCCGCCGCCGGTCCCGACGAGTTGCACCGGGTCGCCGCCGGCGCTGCGGAAGCCGTACGGCGAGAACCGGTTCGGTTCGGCGTCCTCGGGCCGGTCGGCGAGCCCCGGGAGCGCGATGAGGTTCACCTGCGGGGCGAGGTTGTCCGCGGCCAGCGCCTCCTCGAGTTCGTCGCCGCGGTCCTGCAGGTCGAGCGCCTGCCTGATGGCCCGAACGACCCACGACGGGTGGGCGGTGCTCACCGCCAGGCGATCGGTGTCGTTCGTGACCTCACCCAGCAGGATCCGCTCCCACTCGGCTGGTTCGGTCCGCGAGATGGTGCGGAGGACACCGTTGGTGAAGCCGGCCGCCGACCGCGAACCGGCGGACCGGGCGAGTTCGACGGACTCGTTCACGGCGGCGTGGCCTGCGACGCGCATGGAGAGCAGCTGATGGGCACCGAGCCGCAGGACGTCGAGGATCGCGTCGTCGATCTCGGTCACGGGACGCTTCGCCGCGTGCGCGATGACGCGGTCGTAGTACCCGCGTCGGCGAAGGGTGCCGTACGTCAGCTCGGTCGCGAGGCCGGCGTCCGCCGGACTCAACTTCGCCTCGGCCAGCCGGTGTGGCAGGAGGAGGTTCGCGTAGGCGTCCGAGGTGCTGACGGCGTGGATGACGTCGAAGGCCACTCGGCGTGCCGGCTGCACGGTCGCCGAGTCACGCGGACGCGTGGGACGCTGGCGTCCGCGTCGGGGTTCCTCGTTGCGGGGCCGTCGGTCGCGGCGTCGCTGGCCCTCGGGCTGCTGGCCGTTCACGCGGTGACCAGCCGATCGGTTCCAGCGGATGCGCCGCGCCACCAGTCGGCGGCGGGCATCGCCGTGCGCCCGGCCGGCTGCACCTGCAGCAGTTGCAACGGTGTGTCCGCCGTGCCGACCAGGACGAGGCCGTCGACGGACGCGATCGTCCCGGGCGCGGGTGGGTCCGTCGGCATGGTCGTCGCGGGGACGGCGCGGTGCACCTTCAGCCGTGACTCGTCGAGGAGGGTGAACGCGCCCGGTTCGGGGGTCACCCCGCGGATCTGCGACCACACGTCGGCGACGGGGCGGTCCCAGACGATCCGACCGTCCTGGCCGTCGAGCTTCGGCGCGAGCGACACCTCGCCCTGCTGCGGGGCCGCGACCGCGGTGCCGGCGGCGATGGCGGCGACGACCTCCGCGGTGAGCGGTGCGCCGAGCTCGGCGAGGCGGTCGAGGAGCTCCCCCGAGGTCTCGCCCTCGCCGATCGGCGTCTCCACCGACGCGAAGACGTCTCCGGCGTCGAGAGCCGGCACGAGCTGGAAGACCGATGCACCGGTGACCGCGTCTCCGGCCATCACGGACCGCTGGACGGGAGCCGCGCCGCGCCAGGCCGGCAGCAATGAGAAGTGCAGATTGATCCAACCGTGTGCCGGCGCGGACAGGAGGGGTTCACGGACGAGTCCGCCGTACGCGACGATCACGCCGAGTTCCGCACGGAGCGCGACGATCCGCGCGGTCGCGTCGTCGTCGAGACGTGCAGCGCGGATGACCGGGAGCCCGAGCCGTTCCGCGGCCGCTGCCACCGGCGACGGGGTCAGGACCCGCTTGCGGCCGAGCGGGGCGTCGGGTCGGGTCACGACGGCCGCGATCTCGTGCCCGGCCGAGACGAGGGCGTCGAGCGTCGGGACAGCGACGGCGGGGGTGCCGGCGAAGACCAGCCTCATGCGGTTCGGACTTCGTGGACGGGGTGGATCATGACAGCATCTCCGGATCGTCGAATCGTACTCTGAGTGTAGGCGGGGCTTTCGGTGCCCGCCTGCCGGGCGTCGGCCGTCGACGCTTCGCCGCCTGCGCGACGACGGTCGCCCGCAACTGCTCGGCGACCGCCCTGGCGTGGCCGTAGTCGACCCGCAGGATCGCGACGCTGTCCCCCGCTTCGTCGACGGTCGGGCCGAGCACGCGGCTCCGGTACTCGGCAGGCAGTGCGGCGAGAGCGGCATCGACGGCGTCGCGGGTGCCGGTGAGGGTCGCGCTCCGGACCGCGGGAGGGAACCCGAGCTCTCTGCGCTCGGCGAGTTCCTCACTCGCAAACCGCGGTTGCTGCCAGAGGGCGAAGGCGTTCGCCACGGGGGCCTCGACGCCGATCAGCAGCACCGGTGCACGCGCAGCGGCCAGGGCTGCGGCGTTCGACCACCACCGCAGGCAGTCCTCGGAGACGCGGAGCGACTCCCGCGCCAGCATGCGGTCGGCGTCGACCAGGAGGACGGCGGCATAGCCGCCCGCGGCGACGGGCTCCGCGCCTCGGGTCGCGATCACCAGCGCCGGCTCCGGGCCGACCTCGAACTTGGGGGCGTCTCCGTCCGACACCACGACCCGGTACCGGGGGAACGCCCGGCCCAGTTCCTCGGCGGTCCGGCCGGTGCCGGCGGCCGTGACGCGGAACGCGGTGTCGTGACAGGTCTCGCACGACCACCCTGCCGCGAGGTGACCGCACCACCGGCAGGAGGGCTGCGAACGGGCTGTGGCGAGTTGGAGTGGACCGTGGCACACCGAGCAGTGGGCCCTCGTCCCGCACCGTCGACAGGCGAGGTGCGGCGCGTACCCCGGCCGCGCGACCTGGACCAGCACGGGTCCGTGATGCAATGCCTCGTCGACCGCGCGCCACGCGCTCGACGGGATCCTCGCCTGGCTCGTCATGGCGTCGTCGCCGCTCGCCCGGGACACGACGACTCTCGGTCGTACCGGCGGGGTCGGTGCGACCTCGCGCAGCCAGCCGAGTTCGACGAGTCGCTGCGTCTCGGTACTGCGCGAGTGCGCGGCGAAGACGAGGGCGGATCCGCTCATCTCCTGCCGGGTCAACGCGACGTCGCGGGCGTGCACATAGGGGGCGAGCTGCTCCTGATGGAGGGGGTCGCCGTCGTCCCAGAGGGCGATGAGTCCGAGGTCGTGCGCCGGTGCGTAAACGGCCGACCGGTTGCCGACGACGATCCGGGGTACCGGATGCAGTCCGTCCAGGTAGGCGCGGTAGCGAGCAGCCGGGGTCTGCTTCGCGTCGGCCCTCGCGACCGCGTCACCGACACCGAGGTCGTCGAGCGCCGCCAGGAGGTGTTCGACGTCCCGGTAGTCGGGGACGCACAGGATCGCACTCCTCCCCTCGGACAGCTGGTTCACGGCGAGAGCCGCCAGCGTGAAGGACCAGTCGGGGAGCCAGACGCCCGCGCTCGTCGCGGTCAGGGTGGGGATCGCGCTGATCGCGTACCGCTCCCCCGGCGCGAGACGGTCGAGGGTGCCAGGGGCGAAGCCCGGGACGGTGCGCCGCTCGACCGACGGAGGCTCCGGCGGGGTCGCGGCGGTCCAGGTCTTCTCCACCCGGACCTGTCGCGGCGGAATGGCGAGACGCAGGACGTCCATCGCGCTCCCGGCGCTGCGATCCGCGATACGGCGTGCGAGCGTCCACAGGGTCGGGGTCAGGACCGGTACCGACGACACGACCGAGCTCAGCGGGCTGAGCGCTCCGCCGAACTCGCTCGAGTCGGCAAGGTCCACGATGAACCCGTTCGCCGACCGTCCGGCCGAGCGCAACGGCACCGAGACGCGCGCGCCGAGCACGGCGTCATCGGCCAGGTCGTCGGGGATGGCGTAGTCGAACAGGTGGTCGAGCTGTGGCAACGGGGAGTCGAGTACCACCCTGGCGACCCTCGCGCCGACCACGGCTACAGCCCGGCTGCTGACCGCAACGCCTCCACCCGGTCGAGACGCTCCCACGTGAAGTCGGGGAGCTCGCGGCCGAAGTGCCCGTACGCCGCCGTTGCGGCGTAGATGGGGCGGATGAGGTCGAGGTCGGCGATGATCGCGGCCGGACGGAGGTCGAAGACGTCGCGGATCGCGCGCGTGATGTCCGCCTCCGGCACATGGGCCGTCCCGAAGGTCTCGACGTAGAGCCCGACCGGCGCGGCCTTGCCGATGGCGTAGGCGACCTGCACCTCGAGACGTTCGGCGAATCCGGCGGCGACCGCGTTCTTCGCCACCCAGCGCATGGCGTATGCGGCCGAGCGGTCCACCTTCGACGGGTCCTTCCCGCTGAAGGCCCCACCGCCGTGTCGAGCCGCTCCACCGTAGGTGTCGATGATGATCTTGCGTCCGGTGAGCCCCGCGTCGCCCATCGGGCCACCGACGACGAAGATGCCGGTCGGGTTGATCAGGTGGGTCACGTTCGAGCTGTCGAGTTCGACCGTCGCGAGGACCGGTTCGATGACGTGACGCTGGACGTCGCGACGCAGCTGCTCCGTGGAGACACCCGGATTGTGTTGCGTGGAGACCACGACCGTCTCCACGGTCTTCGGGAGGAAGCCGTCGTATCCGATGGTGACCTGGGTCTTGCCGTCCGGGCGCAGATAGTCGAGCTGGCCGGACTTGCGGACCTCGGCGAGTCGCTCCGCGAGACGGTGTGCGATCCAGCTGGGCAGCGGCATGTACTGCGGTGTCTCGGTGGTCGCGAACCCGAACATGATCCCCTGGTCGCCGGCGCCCTGGAGGTCGTAGGCGTCGACACTGGACTGTTCGCGGGACTCGAAGGCATGGTCGACTCCGGCGGCGATGTCGGCGGACTGCGAGCCGATCGACACGCTCACGCCGCAGGAGTCGCCGTCGAATCCGATGTCGGACGAGGTGTAGCCGATGGACCGGATGCGCTCGCGGACGATCGTCGGGATGTCGACGTAGCCGCTCGTGGAGACCTCACCGGCGACATGGACGAGCCCGGTGGTGACGAGCGTCTCGACGGCGACTCGACTGCGCGGATCCACCTCGAGGAGCGCGTCGAGGATGCTGTCCGAGATCTGGTCGCAGATCTTGTCGGGATGCCCCTCGGTCACGGATTCGGAGGTGAACAGGCGCAGCTCGGTCATGCGGTCTCCCGTCGGAAGTGGTGGTGCGATGGTGGAGGGATCGGCCGTCGCGGTGTTCCGGGGCCCGACCGTTCATCACTCTAGTCGAGGCCTCGGACACGTCGTCCGTCCGTGACGCGGGGCGTCGGCGGCGGCGGGAACGGGCCCGACACGACGAATCCGCCGGTCGTCTGGCGCCCGGCGGATTCGTCGTGGTGAAGCGGTTATTCGGCGATCGGCTTGATCTGGAGCTTGTCCTCGTTGATCTCGTGCATCGCGATCGAGAGCGGCTTGTCCTCGACGGACGAGTCGACCAGCGGCCCGACGTTGTCGAACAGGCTGCCCTCGTGGAGGTCGGCGTAGTAGTCGTTGATCTGGCGCGCGCGCTTGGACGCGAAGATCACGAGTGCGTACTTGGACTCGACCTTGGTGAGCAGGGAGTCGATGGGCGGATCGATGATGCCCTTGAGCTTGTCAGCCATGCAGGTTCACACTCCTCGTGTGGTTGTGTTCGGGGAAGATCGGATCGATGCGGGGTGCGCGTCGGACGTCAATCCCCGTGAATCTTCATCAAGTCTACGACCTCTTGGGCCGCGCGGGCCACGTCGTCGTTGATGACACGGTGGTCGAACTCGTCCGCGGCGGCCAGTTCGACCTTCGCGGTGCGCAGTCGGCGCTCCCGTTCCTCCTCGTCCTCGGTGCCCCGTCCGACCAGTCGACGGACGAGTTCGTCCCAGTTCGGCGGCAGCAGGAACACCAGGGTCGCCTCCGGCATCGCCTCCCGGACCTGCCTGGCACCCTGGATGTCGATCTCGAGCAACGCGCTGTCGCCGGCCGCGAGCGCTCGCTCGATCGGCTCGCGTGGCGTGCCGTAGCGGTATGCGTTGTGGACCGTGGCGTGCTCCAGCAGGCGGTCGCCCTCGATGAGGCCGTCGAACTCGTCGTCGGTCACGAAGTAGTAGTTCACCTCGTGCTGCTCCCCCGGCCGGGGCTTGCGTGTCGTGGCCGAGACGGAGAGGTGGACCTCCGGGTAGTGGTCGCGGATGTAGGCGGCCACCGTCCCCTTGCCGACGGCCGTCGGGCCGGCGAGCACGACGAGTCGGCTGCGCGCGGTGCCCGGGTAGCGTTCGGCGATGAAGGCGCGGAGGCGATCCCGCTGCAGTCGGCCGAGACCGCCGAGGCGCTTGACCGAGGAGATGCCGAGCGATTCGAGGATCCGCCCCAGTTTGGTGACGCCGACACTCGGGATGCTGAGGAGGTACTCGGTGATGCGGATGCCGCCCTCGATGCCGTCCGGATCGGCGGTCGCGGCGTCGATCACCTCCAACGGGGTGCGAGCGCCGGAGGCGATGGACGCCTTGACGGTCGCGCGGGCGCGGCGCTTGCGAACGGCCTCACGTGAGGCGGCGGCCCGGTCGACCTCCGGCATGTTCCTGCCGGGCTGGTCCTGCTCCTGGTCAACCACGGGCGCTCCTCACGGCTGCGACGGAACGTTCGACGGCGTCCGCGATCCCCGAGGGTCCGGCGGCGAGGATGCTCCGGGACTCGGAGACGATGACACCCGGTGCGAGGTCGCCGTAGATGGATCCGAGGTCGGCGACCGCAGCTCCCTGGTGGCCGAAGCCGGGTGCCAGGATCGGGAGCGTGGTCGTCGGCGGTACCTCCGTCAGGCCGAACTCCTCGAGACGGAGCGTGGCTCCGATGACCGCACCGATCGAACCGGTCGCCCCGGGGTGGTGCCGTGCGTTCCAGTGGTCGATCTCGTCGAGCATCGACGCCGCGACGGTGAGGCCGGCCCTGTCCTCGGCGAGCTGGACGTCGCGACCCTCCGGGTTCGAGGTCGCCGTCAGCACGAACACGCCCTTGCCGTGCTGCTCGGCGAGCTCGAGTGCCGGCTGCAGTGAGCCGAAGCCGAGATAGGGGTTCACGGTGAGGGCGTCGACCTCCAGCGGTGAACCGGGGGTCAGCCACGCTTCGGCATAGCCCTCCATGCTCGTCCCGATCTCGCCGCGCTTGGCGTCGCCGATCACGAGGAGCCCGGCGTCGCGTGCCGCGGCGAGGACCCCTTCGAGGGCGATGTACCCGGCCGACCCGAACCGTTCGAAGAACGCCACCTGCGGCTTGACGATCCCGGCGCGACCGGCTGCGGCTTCGACGACGGCGAGGCCGAAGGCCCCCGCGCCGGCGGCGGTGTCGGGCAGTCCCCACGCCTCGAGCAGGAAGCGGTGCGGATCGATGCCGACGCAGAGTCGGCCCGACCGGACGAAGACCTCGTCCAGTCGGGTTCCGAACGAAGCCGTCACGAGCGCGCAGCCCGATCGAGTGCGTACTCCTGGAGCGAGCGGACCTCGAAGCCCCCGCCGAGCGCCTCGAAGGAGCCGACCGCGGCGGTGAGCTGCGCGATCGTCGTGAAGAGCGGCTTGTCGGCCGCGACGGCGGCCGCGCGGATCTCGTAGCCGTCCGCGCGAGCCGACCGGCCACTCGGGGTGTTGATGACCATGTCGACCTCGTCGCGGTTGATCAGGTCGACGATCGAGTCGTCCTCGCCCGCGGCCGTGGTCTCGCTGTACTTGCGCACCGTCCGGGCACTGATGCCGTTCCGGTTCAGCACCTCGGCCGTGCCGTCGGTCGCGAGGATGTCGAACCCGAGCTGCTGGAGGCGCAGCACCGGCAGGATGATCGAGCGCTTGTCGCGGTCGGAGACCGAGACGAACACCGTTCCGCTCGACGGCAGGCCGCCGTAGGCCGCCTCCTGGCTCTTCGCGAACGCGCGCGGGAAGTCCTTGTCGATGCCCATCACCTCGCCGGTGGAGCGCATCTCCGGGCCGAGCACGCTGTCGACGATCTGGCCGTCCTTCGTGCGGAAGCGCTTGAAGGGCAGCACGGCCTCCTTGACCGACACCGGGGAGTCGATCGGGACCCGGGATCCGTCGACCGGGGGCAGGAGCCCGGAGTCCTTGAGCTCGGCGACCGTCGCGCCGGTCATGATGAGTGATGCGGCCTTCGCCAGCGGGATGCCGAGCGCCTTCGACACGAACGGCACCGTGCGGGACGCACGCGGGTTCGCCTCGATGACGTAGAGGATGCCGGCGCCGATCGCGAACTGGACGTTCAGCAGACCACGCACGCCGATCCCCTGGGCGATCGCGAGCGTCGCGTTCCGCACCCGGTCGATCTCGGCGCGACCGAGCGAGACGGGCGGCAGGGTGCAGCTCGAGTCGCCCGAGTGGATACCGGCCTCCTCGATGTGCTCCATGACGCCACCGATGTAGAGCTCCTCGCCGTCGAACAGGGCGTCGACGTCGATCTCGATCGCGTCGTCGAGGAAGTGGTCGACGAGCAACGGCTGGGCCGGGCCCACGATGCCCTGGTCCTCGATGCGCACGAAGTAGTCCGTGAGCGAGGCGCTGTCGTAGATGATCTCCATGCCGCGTCCGCCGAGCACGAAGCTCGGGCGGACGAGGACCGGGTAGCCGATCTCCTCGGCGACGCGCAGCGCACCCTCGATCTCCACCGCGGTGCCGTTCTTCGGTGCGACGAGGCCGGCGGCGTCCAGGATCTCCTGGAACTGGCCGCGCTCCTCGGCGAGGTCGATGGCGGTCGGCGTGGTGCCGAGGATCGGGACGCCTGCGGCCTCCAGACCCTTCGCGAGCCCGAGCGCCGTCTGGCCGCCGAGCTGGACGACGACACCGACGAGTTCGCCCGACTCGCTCTCGGCGTGGATGACCTCGAGGACGTCCTCGAGCGTGAGCGGCTCGAAGTAGAGGCGGTCGCTCGTGTCGTAGTCCGTCGAGACGGTCTCCGGGTTGCAGTTGATCATGATGGTCTCGAAGCCGGCGGCCTGCAGCGCGAAGGAGGCGTGCACGCAGGAGTAGTCGAACTCGATGCCCTGGCCGATGCGGTTCGGGCCGGACCCGAGGATGACCACCTTGCGGCGGTCGCTGGCGACCACCTCGGTCTCCGCGTCGTAGCTCGAGTAGTGGTACGGGGTGAGCGCCGGGAATTCGCCGGCGCACGTGTCGACGGTCTTGTAGACCGGGCGGACACCCAGGATGTGGCGGACCTCGCGCACCTCCTGCTCGCCGAACCCGCGCAGCTGACCGATCTGCGCGTCCGAGAAGCCGTGGTTCTTCGCGGTCCGGAGCACTTCCGTGTCCAGGCGTTCCGCCCCGGCGATCCAATCGGCGACGTCGTTGATGAGGACGATCTGGTCGATGAACCACGGGTCGATCTTGGTGGCCTCGAAGACCTGCTCGGCGGTCGCGCCCTTGCGGAGCGCCTGCTGCACGACGACGATGCGGCCGTCGGTCGGGGTCTTCATGACCTCGAGCAGCTCCTCGACGCTGCGGGACTCGTCGCTCCAGTGGAAGCTGGAGCCGCGCTTCTCGAGCGACCGCAGCGCCTTCTGCAGGGCGGTGGCGTAGTTGCGTCCGATGGCCATCGCCTCGCCCACCGACTTCATGGTGGTCGTGAGCGTCGGGTCGGCAGCGGGGAACTTCTCGAACGCGAAGCGCGGGACCTTGACGACGACGTAGTCGAGCGTGGGCTCGAAGCTCGCGGGCGTGACCTTGGTGATGTCGTTCGGGATCTCGTCGAGGCGGTACCCGATGGCCAGCTTCGCCGCGATCTTCGCGATCGGGAAGCCGGTCGCCTTCGAGGCGAGGGCGCTCGAACGCGAGACCCGCGGGTTCATCTCGATGACGATGATGCGGCCGTCGGCCGGGTCGACCGCGAACTGGATGTTGCAGCCGCCGGTGTCGACGCCGACCGCGCGGATGATGTCGATACCGATGTCGCGGAGCTTCTGGTACTCGCGGTCGGTCAGCGTCAGGGCGGGGGCCACCGTGATGGAGTCCCCGGTGTGCACGCCGACCGGGTCGACGTTCTCGATCGAGCAGACGACGACGGTGTTGTCGGCCGTGTCGCGCATGAGCTCGAGCTCGTACTCCTTCCAGCCGAGGATCGACTCCTCGAGGAGCACCTCGGTGGTCGGGCTCTGGTGGAGGCCGTCGCCGACGATCCGGCGGAGCTCCGTCTCGGTGTACGCGAAGCCCGAGCCGAGGCCGCCCATCGTGAACGAGGGGCGGACGACCAGCGGGTAGCCGAGGTCCTCGGCGTAGCCGACGGCCTCCTCGACCGTGTGGGCGATGTAGGAGCGGGCCACGTCCGCGCCCGCGTCGAGCACGAGCTGCTTGAAGATCTGGCGGTCCTCGCCCTTGTTGATCGCCTCGAAGTTCGCGCCGATGAGCTCGACGTCGTACTTCTCGAGGATGCCGTGCTCGTGCAGCTGGATCGCGGCGTTCAAGGCCGTCTGGCCGCCGAGGGTCGGGAGGATCGCGTCGGGCTTCTCCTTCGCGATGATCGTCTCGATGACCTGCCAGGTGATCGGCTCGACGTAGGTCGCGTCGGCGAAGTCGGGGTCGGTCATGATGGTCGCCGGGTTCGAGTTGACGAGGATGACGCGGACGCCCTCCTCGCGGAGCACGCGGCACGCCTGGGTGCCCGAGTAGTCGAACTCGGCGGCCTGCCCGATGACGATCGGCCCGGAGCCGATGACGAGGACGCTGTTGATGTCGTCGCGCTTGGGCACTAGTTGTTCTCCTTGGTGCTGGAAGTGGTGGCGTGGCCGGTCACGAGGTCGCGGAACCGGTCGAACAGGTAGACCGCGTCGTGCGGACCCGAGGCGGACTCGGGGTGGTACTGGACCGAGAACGCGGGGATGTCGATGCAGTTGATGCCCTCGACGACCTCGTCGTTCAGGCTGTAGTGGCTGACCTCGGCGAGGCCGAACCCGGCGGGCGTCTCGTGACGGCCCTCGATCGGCAGGTCGACCGCGAAGCCGTGGTTCTGCGAGGTGATCTCCACCCGGCCGGTCGCCTTGTCGAGGACCGGCTGGTTGATCCCGCGGTGACCGAACGGCAGCTTGTAGGTCTCGAAGCCGAGCGCGCGGCCGAGCAGCTGGTTGCCGAAGCAGATGCCGAAGTACGGCACGCCCGCGCGGAGCACGTCCTGCAGGAGGGCGACGTGCGCGTCGCTCGCAGCCGGGTCACCGGGGCCGTTGGAGAAGAACAGGGCGGACGGTTCGAGCGCGAGGACCTCGGCCGAGGTCACCGACTGCGGCAGCACCACGACGTCGAAGCCGCGAGCGGCGAGGTGGTTGAGCGTCGACGTCTTGACGCCGAGGTCGAGGACGGCGACGGAACCGACGCGCTCGCCCACCGCCGGCACGGTGTACTGCTCGGTCGTGGAGACCTGGCTCGACAGGTTGAGACCGGCCATCTGCGTGCCTGCCCGGACGAGGCTGAGCTGCTCGGCGCCGGACAGCTCGAAGTCCTCGCCGGAGAACACGCCGCCGCGCATGGAACCGGCGGAACGGATGTGCCGGGTCACCGCGCGGGTGTCGATGCCGCTGATGCCCACGACGCCGTCCTGGACGAGTTCGTCGTCGAGCGAGCGGTCCGCTCGGAAGTTCGAGACGACGCGCGACGCGTCGCGCACCACGTATCCGGCGACCCAGACGCGGGCGGACTCCATGTCCTCGCGATTGACGCCGGTGTTGCCGATGTGTGGCGCGGTCATCAGGACGATCTGTCCGGCGTAGGACGGGTCGGTCAGCGTCTCCTGGTAGCCGGTCATGCCGGTGGCGAAGACGACCTCGCCGAGCGTGCGGCCGGTCGCGCCGTAGGCGTGCCCGACGTAGCGGTTGCCGTCCTCGAGGACGAGTACCGCTGGACTGGGTGGGGTGAAGGAGGTCATGGTCAAGCCCTCTCGTGAGGCGGTGGGGTGGAGTCGTCGGCCGAGGTGATGTCGGCGACGGTGTCTGGGGTGCCGGTCGGCCGGAGTCCGGCGTCCGCGGCGGGGATGAGGCTCGTGACGGTGTCGATGATGCGGGCGCGGTCCGCCTGCTCGAGGACGCGGAAGGTGCTGTCCGCGATCACCGTCGGGACTGGGCGCCAGCTCAGGCGGATGAGCCCGCCCGGCTCGACGACCCGGTCGATCGTGAGGTTGGTCTGGTCGACGCCGACGATGCTCGTCGCCGGGATGAACGTCGGCCGCTCTCCCGGGACGTCGACGACGACTCCGGCGGCTCCGAGTTCGAGCGTGACCCGGGATCGGTAGCGCAGTCCCTGCAATGCCAGCCGTTCGAGCGGCTGGTCGTGCTTCGACGTCGCGACGTAGAGGACCTCGACCGTCAGTGACGGGACCGGCCGCGGGTCGGGGAGCTCCGCGAGGGGACCGACCTGGGCGTCGCGCGCGACGCGGCGTCGCCAGGCGAAGGCCATGAGGGCGAGGATGCCGAGGAGGACGAGGGCGACGAGGACGGCCGCGAGGATCCGCCCGTCCATCAGTGCTCGACCTCCGCGGATCGCGCGGCACGGCGTGCTGCGGCCGCGACCTGCTCCGTCGGGAGCACGGCGCCGTCCAGGACGGTCGCGTAGCCCCGGTGGAAGGTGGCGACGACGCGGCCGGGCAGCTCCAGGCCGAGGTAGGGCGAGTTCACGCCCTTGCCGGCCAGGTCTGCCGTGCCGAACGGACGGGTGGCGGCGGTGTCGTAGAGCACGACCTCCGCCGGAGCGCCGGCCTCGATCGAAGCCCCCTGCCCGGTGATCCGTCCGATACTCGCCGGCGTCGCCGAGAGCACCCGGGCGACGTCGTTCCAGTCCAGGAGCCCGGTCGCGACCATCGACGCGTGCACGACGGAGAGGGCGGACTCGAGGCCCACCATGCCGTTCGCGGCGGCGTCCCACTCGCAGTCCTTGGCCTCGACCGGGTGCGGTGCGTGGTCCGTCGCGACGATGTCGATCGTGCCGTCCGCGAGGGCCTCGCGCAGCGCCTGGACGTCCTCCGCCCGTCGCAGCGGAGGGTTCACCTTGTACCGGGCGTCGTAGCTCGCCACCAGCTCCTCCGTGAGCAGCAGGTGGTGCGGCGTGACCTCGGCCGTGACGGGGATGCCCCGGGCCTTCGCCCAGCGGATGACGTCGACGGAACCGGCCGTCGAGACGTGGCAGATGTGGAGGCGGGAACCCACGTGCTCGGCGAGGAGCACGTCGCGGGCGATGATCGACTCCTCAGCTACAGCCGGCCATCCGGTGAGACCGAGCTCGCCGGAGAGGGCGCCCTCGTTCATCTGCGCACCGACGGTGAGTCGGGGCTCCTGCGCGTGCTGGGCGATCACGCCGTCGAAGGCCTTCACGTACTCCAGCGCGCGACGCATGAGCAGCGGGTCCGACACGCAGAGGCCGTCGTCCGAGAAGACCCGGACCTTGGCGCGTGAGGAGGCCATGGCGCCGAGTTCGGCGAGTCGTTCCCCGGCGAGTCCGACCGTCACGGCACCGATCGGCTGCACCGTGGCGTAGCCGGCGCGCTCACCGAGCGACTGCTCCTGCTCGACGACCCCGGCCGTGTCGGCCACCGGCGAGGTGTTGGCCATCGCGAACACCGCGGTGAAGCCGCCGGCGGCTGCGGCACGCGTGCCGGTGAGCACCGTCTCGCTCTGCTCGAACCCGGGTTCCCGGAGATGCGTGTGGAGGTCGACGAGCCCGGGCAGCGCGAGGAGGCCGTCCGCGTCGATGACGGTCGCGCCGACGGCGCTCAGCCCGGAGCCGCGTTCCGCGATCCGTCCGTCGCGCAGGAGGAGGTCGGTGCGTGTCCCGTCGGCGAGCGTCGCTCCGGTGATCAGGGTGACGTCGTGGTTCGAAGTGGGCTCAGACACGGGTGGATTCCTCTCGATCGCCGGACAGCAGCAGGTACAACGCGGCCATCCGGACCGACACCCCGTTGGCGACCTGTTCGAGGACGGTCGACCGGGGTGAGTCGGCTGCCCCGGACGAGATCTCCAGACCGCGGTTCATCGGCCCGGGGTGCATGACAATGCTAGCCGGATCGAGGCGGGCGAGCCGCTCGTCATCGAGCCCCCAGCGCCTGGAATACTCCCGGCTGTTCGGGAAAAAGGCGGCATGCATGCGTTCGGACTGGATCCGGAGCATCATCAGCACGTCGGGACGCTGGGCGATCGCATCATCCAGGTCGTAGCGGACGGTTGCCGGCCAGGGGCCGAGGTCCACCGGGAGCAGCGTCGGCGGGGCGACGAGGGTGACCTCGGCGCCGAGCGTGTCGAGCAGCCAGACGTTCGAGCGGGCGACCCGGGAATGCAGGATGTCGCCGACGATCGTCACCGCCACCCCGTCGAGCGCGCGACCGCGGGAACGCTCGCCGTGGAGGCGCTTGCGCATGGTGAACGCGTCCAGGAGGGCCTGGGTCGGGTGCTCGTGCGTCCCGTCCCCCGCATTCAGGATGCCGGCGTCGATCCACCCGCTGTCGGCGAGGGTCTGCGGCGCTCCGGACGCGGAGTGTCGGATCACGACGGCGTCGGCATGCATCGCGGCGAGGGTCTGCGCGGTGTCCTTCAGGCTTTCACCCTTCGAGACGCTCGACCCCTTCGCGCTGAAGGTGATGACGTCTGCGGACAGCCGTTTTGCGGCAGCCTCGAACGAGATGCGCGTGCGGGTCGAGTCCTCGAAGAAGAGGTTGACGACCGTCTTCCCGCGGAGGGTCGGGAGCTTGCGGACCTCACGGAACTGCGTCTCGGCCATGTCCTCCGCGACGTCGAGGATCTCGATCGCCTCGTCGCGGGTGAGGGTCTTCGTCGACAGCAGGTGCCTCATTCGCCGCTCCCCTCGATCGTCACCGAGTCGTCGCCGTCGAACTCCGTGAGCCGGACGAAGATGCGCTCCGCCTGCGAGGAGGGCAGGTTCTTCCCCACGAAGTCGGGTCGGATGGGGAGCTCGCGGTGCCCGCGGTCGACGAGAGCAGCGAGCCGCACGACGCGCGGGCGGCCCAGGTCGGTCAGGGCGTCGAGGGCAGCACGGATCGTGCGTCCCGAGTACAGGACGTCGTCGACGAGGACGACCGTGCGCCCGTCGATCCCCTGCGGCGGCAGCGTCGTGGGTTGCGGTGCACGGGTAGGGTGCTTCGCCAGGTCGTCGCGGTACATCGTGACGTCGAGTGCACCCGAGACGATCGTCGCGCCCGAGATCGAGGAGATCGTGGCGGCGATCCGCTTCGCGAGGATGACCCCGCGCGTCGGGATGCCCAGGATCACGAGGTCGTCTGCTCCGCGGTTGGACTCGAGGATCTCGTGGGAGATCCGAGTCAACGCCCGCGCGATGTCAGCTTCGTGCAGCACGGTACGTGCGCTCATCGCCGACTCCCTTCTCCGCCTCTCTGGACGGTCTTAAAGGTTGTCTTGGTCAACACCCGAGCCTAGCAGTCGGATCAGGCCTCGTAGAGCTCCAACGGGAGGCCGTCGGGATCGAAGAAGAACAGCATCTTGCGCGAGGTGTGCGGGTCGATCCGGACGTCTTCGACGCGGACACCCAGCTCCACCAGACGGGCGTGGCCGGCGTCGACGTCGTCGACGGCGAAGGCGAGGTGCCGCAGTCCGAGTGCTTCGGGTCCGGATGCGCGTGCCGGCGGGTCCGGGAAGGAGAACAACTCGATGAGGTACTCACCGTTCAGGGCGAGGTCGCCCATCCAGGAGTCGCGCTCGGCTCGGTACACCTCGGTGATCAGCTCGCAGCCGAGCACCGAGGTGTAGAAGCGCTTGGAGGCTTCGTAGTCGCTGGCGATGATCGCGATGTGGTGCACGCGCTTCAGCGGCAGGGCCGGACCGGTCTCGTCGCTCATCGTCACCGCGGGTTGATCTGCGAGATCTTGCCGAGCAGGCCGTTGATGAAGCCGGCGGAGTCGTCGGTCGACAGCGTCTTGGCCGCCTCGACCGCTTCGTCGATGGCGACGCCGTGCGGCACCTCGTCGTTGAACAGGATCTCCCAGATCGCGATCCGGAGGATGGCCCGGTCGACCGTGGGCATCCGCGCGAGCGTCCAGCCCTGCGCGTACGTCTCGATCTGTTCGTCGATCTCCTCGGCGTGGTCACCGACGCCGTCGACGATCTCTCGCGCGTACAACCACGAAGCCTGGCGGTCGGGCTCGCTGACAGCGCGAGACGCTTCTGCGGACAGGACTTCAGCGAGGGTCTGCTGACGGACGTCGGCCTGGTACAGCAGATCGAGGGCGCGCTTGCGCGCCTTGGTACGAGCGCTCACTCGTTGACGCGACCGAGGTAGTCACCGGTGCGGGTGTCGACCTTGACCTTGGTGCCGGTCTCGAGGAAGAGCGGGACCTGGATCTCGTAGCCGGTCTCGACGGTCGCCGGCTTCGTGCCACCGGTCGAGCGGTCGCCCTGGAGCCCTGGTTCCGTGTAGGTGACCTCGAGGATGACCGACGCGGGGAGCTCGACGTACAGCGGGTTGCCGTTGTTGAGCGCGACCGTGACGTCCTGGTTCTCGAGGAGGAAGTTCTTGGTGTCGCCGACGACGACGGCGGGGATGGTGATCTGGTCGTAGTCGCTCTTGTCCATGAAGACGAAGGAGTCGCCGTCCGCGTACAGGTAGGTGAAGTCGCGGCGGTCGACGTTCTCGACGTCGATCTTCGTGCCGGCGTTGTACGTCTTGTCGACGACCTTGCCGGTCATGATGTTCTTCATCTTGGTGCGGACGAACGCGCCACCCTTGCCCGGCTTGACGTGCTGGAACTCGATCACCGTCCAGAGCTGCCCGTCGATGTTCAGGACGATGCCGTTCTTGATGTCAGCGGTAGAAGCCATGCGCGAGAATGTCCGTTCGTGGAAAGTGTGCGGCCGGATACGACCCAACGAACGAGTGTAACCGCTGCGAGGACCCGTGACCAACGCGCCCGTGGTGGATCAGGGCGCCGCGCATGTCACTCGGCGCTGCGGCGCACCACGAGGTCGAGGGCGAGGCGGTACGAGTCGAAGCCGAAACCGGCGATCACGCCGGTCGCGACACCGGAGATCACGCTCGTGTGACGGAAGGCCTCGCGGGCGTGCGGATTCGAGAGGTGCACCTCGACGAGCAGGAGGCCAGCCTTCGTGACCATGGCCGCCGCGTCACGGAGCCCGTAGCTGTAGTGGGTGAACGCCGCGGGGTTCAGGATCACGGACGTCCCGGAGTCGACGGCCTCGTGGAGCCAGCCGATCAGCTCGCCCTCGTCGTCCGTCTGACGCAGGTCGATCCGCGTTCCGTCGCCCGCGTCGGCCTCGAGTACGGTGCGCAGCGCTTCGAGGTCGGCCGAGCCGTAGACGTCGGGTTCACGGCTGCCGAGGCGTCCGAGGTTCGGTCCGTTGAGGACGAGCACGGTGGTCATGAGTCGAGGGTATCCGTTCGGGACGAGCGCTCGCGGAGCGCACCGGCGTCGGTCAGGAGCCGATCTCCTGGTAGGCGGCGAAGAGCAGCGAGGTCTCGGGCCCCTGGAGGACCGTCGGCTTGGCGAGGTCGTCGAGCACGATGAACCGCAACATCGAACCACGCGTCTTCTTGTCGCGCTGCATCGTCGCGAGCAGGGTGTTCCAGCGGCCCACTGGATAGGCGATCGGCAGGCTGAGGAGCTCCAGGACACGACGGTGGCGGTCGACGACCTCGTCCGACAGCCGGCCGGCGAGGCGGGACAGCTCGGCGACGTACATCATGCCGATCGCCACCGCGGCACCGTGTCGCCACTGGTACCGCTCGGCGTGCTCGATGGCGTGCCCCAGCGTGTGCCCGTAGTTGAGGATCTCGCGGAGGCCCTGCTCGGTGAAGTCCTCGCTGACGACGTCGGCCTTCATCCGGATCGCGAGCTCGATGCAGCGGCGGAAGGCGGGCGTGTCGGGGTCGGTCGCGGCGTCGACATCGGCCTCGATGAGGTCGAGGATCTCCGGGTAGCGGATGAACCCGGCCTTGGCCACCTCCGCGAACCCGGCGAGGATCTCGTTCTTCGGGAGGGTGTCGAGCGTGTCGAGATCGCAGACGACGGCGGCCGGGGCGTAGAAGGCGCCGACGAGGTTCTTGCCTTCCGCGGTGTTGATGCCCGTCTTACCGCCCACAGCCGCGTCGACCATGCCGAGGACCGTCGTGGGGACCTGCACGAGCCGGACGCCGCGCAGCCAGGTGGCGGCGACGAAGCCGGCGAGGTCGGTGACCGAGCCACCGCCGAACCCGATGACCGCGTCGGAGCGCGTGAAGTCGGCCTGCCCGAGGACTCCCCAGCAGAACGCGGCGACCTCGACCCGTTTCCCGGCCTCGGCGTCCGGCACCTCGGCGAGCAGTACCTGGTACCGGTCGCTCAGGGTCTCGCGCAGCTTGGCCGCCTTCTCGCCCAGCGTCGCCGGGTGGACGATGAGGACCCGCTGCACGCCGGTCCCGAGGGCGTCGACGAGCACGTCCTCCAGCCCTCTCCCGATCGTGATGGGGTACGGGGAGGATCCCGTCACCTCGATGACGGTCCGCTCGGTCGGGGTGGTCGGTTCGGTGCTCATGCAGGCTCCTTCACCCAGGCGACGAGCTCGTCGACGATGCCTGAGATGGGTCGGTGCGAGGTGTCGAAGGTGACATCCGCGAGTCGTTCGTACACGGGACGCCGGGCGGCGGCGATGCGCGACCACGCGCCGGGGTCGTCGCGGAGCAGTGGACGCTTGTCGAGGTTGGCCCGTGCCAGCACGGCCTCCTCGGTGACCGTCAGCAGCACGACGCGTGCGTCGGCGAGCTCACGCTGCGTGTCCTCGTCGAGGACCGCGCCCCCGCCGAGCGACACGATCGCCGGCTGCTCGAGCGCGGCGGCGACCGCCGCCCGCTCCAGGGCGCGGAAGTGCGCCTCGCCGTGTTGCTCGAAGATGCGCGCGATCGCGCCGTGCTCGCCGGACACGACGCTGTCGGTGTCGACGAACGGCAGGCCCAGGCGCTTCGCCAACTGCTTGCCGACCCGGCTCTTCCCCGACCCCATCGGTCCGATGAGGACGACGGGGAGTCGGAGGTCGGCGGCCTGCTCAGGCATCGGCGCTGGAGGCGTGGTCGCCTCGCGTGCGCAGGTTCGACGGGATCGCTGCCAGGTATCCGTCGAGGTTGCGCTTCGTCTCGGGGACGGAGTCGCCACCGAACTTCTCGAGCACCGCTTCGGCGAGGACCAGGGCCACCATCGCCTCGGCCACGACACCGGAGGCCGGGACCGCGCAGACGTCGGATCGCTGGTGGTGCGCGGTGGCTGCCTCGCTCGTCGCGACGTCGACGGTGCGGAGCGAGTGCGGGACGGTCGCGATCGGCTTCATGCCGGCGCGGACGCGGAGGACGGTACCGGTGGTCATGCCACCCTCGGTGCCGCCGGCGCGATCGCTCTGTCGGGCGATGCCGTCGCTCTCCTGGACGAGCTCGTCGTGGGCCGCGGAACCGCGACGCGTCGTCGTGAGGAAGCCGTCGCCGACCTCCACACCCTTGATGGCCTGGATGCCCATGAGCGCTGCTGCGAGCCGTGCATCGAGTCGGCGGTCCCAGTGGACGTAGGAGCCGAGCCCCGGCGGGAGTCCGTAGGCCAGGACCTCGACGATGCCGCCGAGGGTGTCGCCGTCCTTCTTCGCCGCGTCGACCTCGGCGACCATGCGCTCCGAGGTCGCCTTGTCGAAGCAGCGCAGCGGATCGGCGTCGAGCGCGTCGACGTCGGCCGGGACCGGCAGTGGGCTGTCTTCGGGAACGCGCACCGGGCCGATCGACAGCGTGTGGCTGACGAGGGTGATGCCCAGCTCGCCGAGGAAGGAGCGCGCGACGGCACCGAGGGCGACGCGCGCTGCGGTCTCGCGTGCGCTGGCGCGTTCGAGCACGGGACGCGCCTCGTCGAAGCCGTACTTCTGCATGCCCGTCAGGTCGGCGTGACCGGGACGCGGACGGGTGAGCGCAGCGCTGCGGCCACGCGACTTGTCGGAGATCTCGGTCGGCTCGGGGCTCATGACCTCGGCCCACTTCGGCCACTCGGTGTTACCGATGCGGATCGCGATCGGGCTGCCCATGGAGAAGCCGTGGCGGACGCCGCCGGACAGGTTGAGCTCGTCCTCCTCGAACTTCATGCGGGATCCTCGGCCGTAGCCGAGCTTCCGTCGGGCGAGGTCGGCGCGGACGCCGTCCATGGAGATGGGGACGCCGGACGGGAGTCCCTCGAGGACGGCGATGAGTTCCGGGCCGTGAGACTCTCCGGCAGTGAGCCAACGAAGCATGGTCCTATCCTTCCATAGAGCCGGGACGCGACCGTGCGCCTTCGGTCGACGGCCCGGCGGGTGTGCAAGTGGGCGACGGATGCGTCCGGAGCGGTCAGTGCGAGGCGACCGGTGCCCCGGTGTGATCGAGGTGGACCGTGTCGAGCATCGCCCTGAGCACCGTCGTCTCGTCCTCGAGCGGCAGGAGCGGATCGCCGAGGACGAAGATCCGGACCTGGAGCAACGCCTGGTGCACGAGCATCGACAGTCCGCTGAGGACCGACCCGCCGGCCTGCGACCACGCCTCCGCGAGCACGCTCGGCCACGGGTCGTACGCGACGTCGAGGAGGAGCGCGCCTGGAGCATGGGACAGGACCGGACCCGGTTCGGTGAGGGCGCCGCCGGGAAGGGTGCTGATCACGAGTGGTGCGTCAGGCGTCTCACCGTCGAGCGGCCCTGAGGCGAACCGCAGCCCCAGCCGGCCGGCGAGGTCCTCGAGTGGTCGCGCCTGGGCCGGTCGTCGGAGCGCCACGTGGACGTGCTCGGCACCGAGGTCCGCCGCGGCCATGATCGCCGAGGACGCCGTCGCTCCCCCGCCCAGGACGACAGCGGAGGCGATCGCGTCGACGCCGGCCGCCCCGATCGCGCGGACGATGCCGCCGACGTCGGTGTTGAACCCCTCGATCCGACGGGATCCGTCCTCGGCTCGGCGGAGACGCAGCGTGTTGACCGCCCCGGTCTCGGTTGCGGCGCGGTCGGCCACGTCGGCCAGCTCGAGCGCGCGATGCTTCAGGGGCATGGTCAGCGAGAGCCCCCGCCAGTCAGAACCGAGGTCGTCGAGGAAGGCCGAGAGGCCGGCCGCCTCGAGTTCGTGGCGACCGTAGTCCCAGTCGAGCCCGAGCACCCGGTAGGCGGCCTCGTGCAGTGCCGGGGACTTGGAGTGGGCGATGGGTGCGCCGAGCACGGCGAGCCGCGGCTGCCCGTCCTCGCCGTGACCCGCCCCTGTTCCACTCATGTGCGCCACGCTCCCGCTACTGGTACTCGGGGTGCTCGTCCATCCAGGACAGCCACTTGTCGACCGCGGCCTCGTGCTCCTCCTGGGTGGTGGAGAAGATCGTCTCGCCGGAGTCGAGGTTCCAGGTGACGAAGTAGAGCCAGGGTCCGTCGGCCGGGTGCAGCGCGGCGTCGATCGCGAGGTCGCCCGGGTTCGAGATCGGTCGCACGACCATGCCCGGGTGGACGTAGGTGTTGTACGGGTTCGAGGCGTCGGCGCGCTCGGCGTCCGTGGTCGACACCCGGTGGGTGTTGCCCGTCCCGTACGCGACCGTGGCGTCGGACTGCAGCAGACCGCTCTCCCACTGGGCCGGGTCCAGCCGGTTGAGGAAGACCCGCGACACCTTGTAGTAGTCGTCGCGGAGGCCGGCCTCCTTCTGGATGAGCGAGGCCAGGACGATGGTCTTCCAACGGTCCTCGGGCTTCACCCCGGCGTCGTCGAGCGCCTGGAACGACCGGTTCACGAGGGTCTGGAGGACCGCGTGCGCATCGCCGCCGTCGGGGAGGCTGTAGGTCGCCGGGAAGAGGAACCCCTCGAGCGAGGTCGCCTCGGCGGGGAGGCCGAAGGACGCGACGTCGGCGGCCGCCGCCTGGAGTTCCTCCAGCGGGATGCCGGTGCCCTCCGCGATCGACGGCAGGGCGTCCTGCTCAGCGGTGCCCTCGGGGATGACGAAGGTGTCCTCCATGCGGTTCGCCTCATCGGTCAGGGCGGCAAGGGCGGATTCGGCGCTCATCTTGAGCTTCAGCTTGTAGGCGCCCGGGAAGAACTCCGGCTGGGTGGGCTGGGCGAGGAGGAGGTCGTAGAAGGCGTCGAACGACTTCGTGACCCCCGCGTCGTGCAGGCTCGTCGCGATGTCCTCGCCGATGTCGCCCTCGTTGACCATGACGACGGCCTCGCCGCTGCCGGCACCCTCGTAGTCGTTCGGTTCCTCCCAGCCGAGGACCTTGCGGATCTGCGGCTCGTAACTCGTCCACACGACCGCGGCGCACGCGACGAGACCCCCGACGACGACGATCGACACGATGAGTGCGATGAGTCCGCGTCGGCCACGTCGGCGCTTCGGCGGTTCCCCGCCGGCCAGCGCACGACGGCGCCCCCGATGGATCGGCTGCGGCCCACTGTCGTTCGCCGTGTCGTCCTCGGCGAGCAGGTCCTCGAACGCTGGGATGGTCGTGGTCCTGGCCCGGGACGCTGAGGAATCGGTGTCGTCCGACTCGGGCGCACGTGAGGTCGGCCCGCTCAGGGGTGTGTCGCTCGCGGCAGGCTCGCTGACACTGGAGTCGCCAGACGACGCCGTCGTGAAGTCGGCCGACGACGCAGCGGTCGGGGCCGGTTCGGCCGTGTCGCTCGCGGCGTCTTCCTCGACGGGCTCGGACGGCGTCGAGGCGGCTTCCGCGGCCTCACGCTGCTGACGTGCCTCGCGTCGGGACAGTGGCACCGGCTGCTCCCCCGCGGCGTTCCGTTCGGACGTGAAGAGGTCGGCGAGCGGATCGTCTGCTGGGTTGTTCTGAGGTGTCAGATTCGACACAGGCACGTCCTGTTCACGGGTCGACGGGGCTTCCGGGGGGTCGCCCCGAACCGCGTTCGGCGTCGAGGGCGTACTGCAAGAGTATGACGGCCGCCACCTGATCGACAATCGAGCGGGTCTGCTTCTGTCGTTTCCCAGCGGAGCGCAAGGCGCTGTGGGCGGTCACCGTCGTCAGGCGCTCGTCGACGAGACGGGCCGGGACACCGGTGATCGATCTGAGCCGGGCCGCGAACTCCCGGGCGTCCTGCGTGGACGCCGTGTCCTTCCCCGACAGGGCGATCGGGAGACCGACGACGAGCTCCACCGCGCCGAGTTCTTCGGCGATGACCGCGATCGCCCGGATGTCGGCATCGCCCCCGAGGTCCCTTGGGACCGTCTCCACCGGCGTGGCCAACAGGCCGTCGGGATCGCTTCTCGCGACCCCGACCCTGGCCTTCCCGACATCGATCCCGAGTCGGACTCCGCGGCGGAACTCGTCCGTCACGTCAGGCGATCTCGCGTGCGATCGCCGCGAGGGCGTCGCCGAGCGCGGTGGCGTCGACGCCGCCACCCTGTGCGAGATCGTCCTTCCCGCCACCGTTGCCGCCGAGGACACCGGCAGCGACCCGGACGAGGACGCCTGCCTTGAGTCCGGCGTCGCGGGCACCCTGGTTCGTCGCGACGACGATCGCGGGCTTCCCGCCGACGACCGCGCCCAGGGCGACGACCGCCGGGCTCGCGCCGAGCTGCTCGCGGAGCTGCGTGACGAGCGTCCTGACGTCGTTCGGTGACCCGAGCTCGCCCAGGTGCTCGGCGACGAGCGACACCGGGCCGACGTGGTGAGCGGTCTGCGCCAGTGCTGGGAGGCGTTCGCTCAGCCCGCGAGCTTCGAACGCGGCGATCTTCTTCTCAGCGGCCTTGAGGTTCGCGACGAGTTCGGCGATGCGGTCGGGCAGCTGCTCCTTCGGCGTCTTGAGGCTGCCGGAGAGCTGTGAGACGAGCGCCCGCTCGGCGGCGAGGTCGCGGAATGCCTCGAGTCCGACGAGCGACTCCACCCGACGGTTCGTCGAGCCGACGGACGACTCGCTGACGAGGTTGATCAACCCGATCTCGGCGCTGGAGCTGACGTGGGTGCCCGCACACAGCTCACGCGACCACGGTCCGCCGATGTCGACGACGCGGACGGTCTCGCCGTACTTCTCGCCGAACAGCGCCATGGCGCCGAGCGCCTTCGCGTCGTCGAGCGCCATCTCGCGGGTGCTCACCTGTAGGTTGTCGCGGATGGCGTTGTTGGAGATCTCTTCGATCTCCGACTTCGTCGCCGGTGACAGCGGCTGATTCCAGGTGAAGTCGAGCCGGAGATAGCCGGCCTTGTTCGACGAACCGGACTGGTGGGCGCTGTCGCCCAGGACCTGTCGCAGGGCGGCGTGGATGATGTGCGTACCGGAGTGCGCCTGCTGTGCGCCGCGGCGGTAGCTCGCGTCGACGACGGTCGTCGCCGGTGCATCAACGCCCACCTCGCCCTGGCTCACCTGCACCTTGTGCGCGATGAGTCCCTTGACCGGCTTCTGGACGTCGAGCACCTCGAGCTCGTATCCGGGACCGACGATGACGCCCTGGTCGGCCTCCTGCCCGCCGGACTCGGCGTACAGCGAGGTCTCCGCCAGGATCACCTCGGCGATGTCACCGGCGACCGCGCGCTGCACCGGGTGACCACCCACGATGATGCCGAGGATGCGGCTCTCGGTCTCGAGCTCGGTGTAGCCGGTGAACACGGTCTCGCCCTTGGCGCGGATGTCGCTGTAGACCGAGAGGTCGGCGAGGACGCTCTTCTTCGCCTTCGCGTCGGCCTTCGCCCGCTGGCGCTGCGCGGTCATGAGCGAGTCGAACGCGTCGCGGTCGACGGAGAGGCCGGCTTCCTCCGCGATCTCGAGGGTCAGGTCGATCGGGAACCCGTAGGTGTCGTGCAGGAGGAACGCGGAGTCGCCGGCGAGGGCCGTACGGCCCGTGCCCTTCGTCTGCTCGAGCGCGAGGTCGAGGATGGTCGTGCCGCTGGCCAGTGTCCGGAGGAAGGTCTCCTCCTCGGCGTAGGCGCTCTGCGAGATCCTGCCGAAGTCGGTCTCGACCTCGGGGTAGGCGGCCTTCATGGCGTCGCGCGACGCGGAGAACAGCTCGGGGAACGTCGCGGTGTCGACACCGAGGAGGCGCATCGCACGGACGGTGCGTCGCATCAGGCGGCGGAGGATGTACCCGCGTCCCTCGTTCGACGGGGTGATGCCGTCGCTCATGAGCATGAGCGAGGAACGCACGTGGTCGGCGATGACGCGCATCCGCACGTCGTCGTCGTGGTCGGCACCGTAGCGACGGCCGCTCAACTCGGCGGCGCGATCGAGGACCGGGCGCACCTGGTCGATCTCGTACATGTTCTCGACGCCCTGCTTGAGGAAGGCGACCCGCTCGAGCCCCATGCCGGTGTCGATGTTCTTCTTCGGGAGTTCGCCGACGATGTCGAAGTCGACCTTGCCGCGGACGTTCTCGATCAGGTACTGCATGAAGACGAGGTTCCAGATCTCGACGTACCGGTCGTCGTCGGTCGCCGGGCCGCCGTCGGCTCCGTACGCGGGACCGCGGTCGAAGAAGATCTCCGAGCACGGGCCGGCCGGGCCGGGCTGACCCGTCGACCAGTAGTTCGTGTCCTTGTCGAGCCGCTGGATGCGGTGCTCGGGGAGCCCTGCGACGCGCTTCCAGAGGTCGATCGCCTCGTCGTCGTCCTTGTACACGGTGACCCAGAGGTCCTTCTCGTCGAAGGCGAGGCCGCCGCTCGACTCACTGCCGGTCAGGAGCTCCCACGCGTAGGTGATCGCCCCCTCCTTGAAGTAGTCGCCGAAGGAGAAGTTGCCGTTCATCTGGAAGAAGGTGCCGTGCCGGGGCGTCTTGCCCACCTCTTCGATGTCGTTGGTGCGGATGCACTTCTGGACGCTCGTGGCGCGATCGAACGGCGCAGGGACGACGCCGGTGAGGTACGGCACGAACGGCACCATGCCGGCGACCGTGAAGAGGAGCGAGGGGTCGTCGCTGACGAGGGAGGCGGAGGGGACGACGGTGTGCCCCCGATCGCCGAAGAAGGTGAGCCAGCGGGAGCGGATGTCAGCGGTGTCCATGGTGTCCGTACGTCAGGGGTGTGCGTGTCGATGTTCGTGCGCTGCGGCGATGCCCGTCCGGGCGTGCCGCTACGGCTTGGTGAGGTCTTCTGCGGCGTCCTCGACGCGCGCGACGACGGACTCCGCCGTGTCGCGCAGCTGCGCCTCGCGCTCCTTGTAGGCGTCGCCGACGGTGTCGGTGAACTCCCTGACGCGTGAGTCCAGCTCGGAGAAGAACCGCTTGCCGGACTGTGTCTTGTTGATCTCGTGGGCGACGACGAAGCCGGCGCCGATGCCGACGATCAGCCAGAACACGTTCTTCATGGGGAACTCCTCATCTGCGGTGCGACCACCCGGGCGTCGCCGGGCGTACCAAGCATCCATCGTAGTCGAGCGCGGTGGACCGATGGCGTCGTACAACGACGAAGAGGCACCGGCCGGAGCCGATGCCTCTTCGTGTGGTGCCCTGAGCCGGGCCGCAGTCCTAGCGGGCTGCGTAGTACTCGACGACGAGCTGCACTTCACAGGTCACGGGGACCTCGGCGCGCTTCGGGCGACGCTCGAGACGTGCCTGGAGCTTGTCGAGCTCGACCGAGAGGTACGCGGGCACCTTCGGCAGGACGTCGACGTGACCGCCGGCAGCGGCGACCTGGAAGGGCTCGGTGCCCTCGGAGCGCGGCTTGACGTGGATGAGCTGACCCGGCTTCACGCGGAAGGACGGGCGGTCGACGAGCTGGCCGTCGACCATGATGTGGCGGTGCACGACCATCTGGCGAGCCTGAGCCGTGGTGCGGGCGAAGCCGGCACGGAGGACGAGCGCGTCGAGACGGGTCTCGAGGATCTCGACGAGGTTCTCACCCGTCAGGCCCTGGGTACGACGTGCCTCCTGGAAGGCGATCTTGAGCTGAGCCTCGCGGATGCCGTACTGGGCGCGCAGACGCTGCTTCTCGCGCAGACGGACGGCGTAGTCGCTGTCGGCCTTGCGCTTGGTGCGGCCGTGCTCACCGGGAGCGTAGGGACGCTTCTCGAGGTACTTGGCGGCCTTCGGGGTGAGGGCGATGCCGAGTGCCCGCGAGAGGCGGGTCTTGCTGCGGGTACGTGACTTGGTAGACACGGTTTCCTTTCGATGAAGTCTCAAACGATGAATGACCGGCGCGAAGACGCGTCGGTGATCCGGAATCACACCGGACAAAGTCAGAGGGGTCCGCCGGGGCTGTTCGGCTACAGAACACGCCCGTCGAACACGGTGATCGAGCAGCCGCGCAGTCACACCGGTTCTAGGCGGATCAATACTAGCACGACGTGCCCCGGTCGCCGGGCCGCCGCGACCCGACGTTCACTCGCCCCGGACGATCTTCCGGAGTTTGTCCAACCGTGCCGAGATGTCGCGTTCGTGGCCGTGGTCGGTGGGCTGGTAGTACCGGACGTCGCGGAGCTCGTCGGGCAGGTACTGCTGGGCGACGACGCCGATCGGGTGGTCGTGCGGGTAGCGGTAGCCCTTGCCGTGTCCGAGGCGCTTGGCGCCCGCGTAGTGGGCGTCGCGCATCGGCTTCGGCACACGTCCGAAGGCTCCAGCCCTGACGTCGGCGATGGCCTGGTCGATGGCGACGTAGGCCGCGTTCGATTTGGCGGCGGTGGCCAGGTACACCACGGCCTCGGCCAGCGGGATACGACCCTCGGGCATGCCGATGAACTGGACGGCGTCGGCGGCCGCCACGGCGATGGGCAGCGCCTGCGGGTCGGCGATGCCGATGTCCTCGGCCGCGGAGATGATGATGCGGCGGGCGATGAAGCGCGGGTCCTCCCCCGCCTCGATCATCCGAGCGAGGTAGTGCAGCGCGGCGTCGACGTCGGATCCGCGGATGCTCTTGATGAACGCGCTGATGACGTCGTAGTGCTCGTCGCCGTTGCGGTCGTATCGGAGCAGGGCGCGGTCGACCGCCTGCGAGACGAGCTCATCGGTGATGACGGGACCGCGGGGCGCCCGCGTCGCGGGGTCTGAGTCGGCGTCCGCCCCGTCATCTTCGTCGTCATCATCCTCTTCGCCGACGTCGAGGAGTCCCGCATCGTCGAGATCGAGCTCGTCGGGGTCGACCGGAGCGCCGAGATCGGAGTCGGCTGCGATCGCGGCCGCCTCCAACGCCGTCAGGGCTCGTCGGGCATCGCCGGATGACAACTGGATGATCGCGGCGCGGGCCTCCGGCGTCACGGTGAAGCGACCGGCCAGGCCGCGCGGGTCGGTCACGGCGCGGTCGATGAGGATGCCGAGGTCGTCGTCGCTCAGCTGTTCGAGTGTGAGGAGCAGCGAACGCGACAGCAGCGGGGAGATGACGGAGAACGACGGGTTCTCGGTCGTCGCGGCGACCAGGATGACCCAGCCGTTCTCCACGCCGGGGAGCAGCGCGTCCTGTTGGGCCTTCGTGAACCGGTGGATCTCGTCGAGGAAGAGGACGGTCGAGCTGCCGTAGAGGTCGCGGCTCGACATCGCCTCCTCCATGACCTGCCGGACGTCCTTGACGCCCGCCGTCACGGCCGAGAGCTCGACGAACCGGCGGCCGGAGCTGTGCGCGATGGCCTGCGCCAGCGTCGTCTTCCCGGTGCCCGGTGGGCCCCAGAGGATGACGGACACGGCCGCCTGCGTCCCCTCGTTGTCGCTCGCCAGGCGGACGAGCGGCGAGCCGGGGCGGAGCAGGTGCTGCTGGCCGGCGACCTCCTCGAGGCTGCGGGGCCGCATGCGCACGGCGAGCGGTACCGGTGCGCCGGCGATGCCGGGTCCTCGACTGAACATTCCACCAGGCTAGCCGCAGCCTGCGACACGCGGACCCGCTGCAGAACGGGGTCGCCGCCGTCGTGCGCCGTTTGGTCCGCGCGGAGCGCTCCCCGTAAGGTTCTCCTGGGCAGTCCGCCGCGGGCGTGGTGCCAGATGACAGCGCGATGCCGCCGCTCGGCCGACGGCACCTGGAGGGAACGACGTGGCAACGAGCAAGGGTCCGGACAAAGAGGCACGCGCAGCACGCGCACGACTGCGCGCCTACAACGCCCGGCGCACCGTGCACGAGCACCGCTCCAAGCGCCGCGTCCGCGACAACGTGATCGCCGCTGCGGCGCTCGTCGTCATCCTGGCCGGTGCCACGGCTGCGCAGGTGTTCTTCTTCGCCGGTGGTCCGGGCGCCCCGGTCGCGACGCCCACGGCTTCCGCCGAGGCAGGGGCCTGCGGTGTCACCGGGGCCACGGACGGCGCGAACACCGGCGAGGTCCCCGCGAGCACGATCGCCGAGGACCGCGACTGGAGTGGTGAGATGACGATCAACGACGTCGTCATGAACCTCACCCTCGACGGCGCCTGCGCGCCGCAGGGTGTCTCCTCCTTCATCTCCCTCGCCCAGTCCGGCTTCTACGACGGCGTCACCTGCCACCGCCTCACGACGAGCGGCATCTACGTCCTGCAGTGCGGCGACCCCGACGGCACCGGCACCGGCGGCCCCGGGTACAGCTACGGCCCGGTCGAGAACGCACCGACGGACGACGTCTACCCGGCCGGCACCATCGCCATGGCGCGCCAGGGCGGGAACGGCTACAGCAACGGTTCGCAGTTCTTCCTCGTGTACCAGGACTCGACCATCCCGTCCGACGCCGCCGGCGGCTACACCGTGCTCGGCCAGATCACGAGTGGTCTCGACCAGCTCGTCTCGGGCGTCGTGTCCGGCGGCGTCGCGGACGGCAGCGGTGACGGTGCTCCAACGGTCCCGGCCACCATCACCTCGGTGACGGTCCAGTAGCGCGTGCAGTAACCTGCACCAGACGGAACCGACCGGCGCAAGCGGTCGCCCCGAGCAGGACTCGGGGTAATAGGCTTGTGGATCGATCACGATCGCCACGAACGGCGGTCAACACACAGCAAGGGTGATGCGCGTGACCAGTCCAGAGATCGAACCGTGGGGTCGTGTCGACGACGACGGCACCGTCTACGTCCGTGAGGCCGACGGTGAACGAGCGGTCGGACAGTACCCCGACGGTTCCAAGGAGGAGGCGCTCGCGTACTTCGAGCGCAAGTTCACGGACCTCGCCGGACAGGTGACGCTCCTCGAGCAGCGCGCGAAGCGCGGTGCACCGGCGACGGACGTCGCGAAGGCTGTGAAGTCGATCACCAAGCAGGTCGAGTCCGCCAACGCGGTCGGCAACCTCCAGGCGCTCCTGACCCGCCTCGCGGCGCTCGACGGCACCGTGAGCGAGCTGACCGAGGCGCAGAGCCAGGAGACCAAGGCAGCCCTCGAGGAAGCGGCACGTGCACGTCTCGCGATCGTCGAGGAAGCCGAGCAGCTCGCGCAGCAGGATCCGGCACGGGTGCAGTGGAAGCAGACCTCGGCGCGACTCGACGAACTCTTCGCCGAGTGGCAGCGCCAGCAGCACGACGGTCCGCGTCTCGCGAAGAACGACGCCAACGACCTCTGGAAGCGGTTCCGGACGGCGCGCGCGACGATCGAGCAGCACCGCCGTGCGTTCTACACGGAGCTGGACTCGGTCCACAAGGAAGCACGCGCGATCAAGCAGAAGCTCGTCGAGCGCGCCGAGGCCCTCATCGCCAAGGGCGCCGAGGGCATCCCCGCCTACCGCAGCCTGCTCGACGAGTGGAAGGCCTCCCCGCGTGCCGGGAAGCGCCAGGATGACGCGCTCTGGGCGAAGTTCAAGGCCGCGGGCGACGCGATCTATGGCGCGAAGGCCGAGATCGACGCGCGCGACAACGAGGAGTTCCAGGGCAACCTAGATTTGAAGCTCGCGGTGTTGGCGGATGCCGAGCCGATCCTGGCCGACACGAACCGGGACTCGGCGCGCAAGGCGCTCACCGACATCCAGCGTCGGTGGGACGAGATCGGCAAGGTCCCGCGCGAGCAGGTCCGCGTCGTCGAAGACCGTCTGCGCAAGATCGAGACCCACGTCAAGCAGCTCGAGGACGAGCACTGGAAGCGCAACAACCCCGAGACGAAGGCGCGCACCGAGGGGCTCGCGAGTCAGCTCGCCGACGCCATCGCCAAGCTCGAGGACGAGGTCGAGGCGGCACGAGCATCCGGTGACGCCGACCGGCTCACCGCGGCCATCGAGGCGCTGGATGCACGCAAGGCGTGGCTCGGGGCGATCCGCTAGGCGGATCCGCTCCACCAACCGCGTGACGGTCGCGGTTCTCCACAGATCCGTCGACGATCCTCCTGCTGCCGGACGGCTGCAGGAGGATCGTCGTATGTCCACGGCACTCCAGACGTCCTCCCCCATCGAGCCAGGCTGCGCGACGGATCCCTCGGCCTCCACGACCCGCCTCCCCGCCTACCTCCAGCCACCTGAGCTCTCCGTCGCCGAGCTCGCCGCCGCGCGGCTCGACGGCGAGCTCTTCGCCTTCGAAGACGGCTACTGCAGTGTCGACGAACCCGACACCGTCAGGCTGCGCGCGGCGGTCCTCGAACAGCTGCCCGGGCTGGCCGGCGCGGTCATCGCTGAGACGAGTGCCGCGTGGCTGCACGGCGCGGCACTCGTCGCACCGAGGATCCACACGGGGTTCGTGTCGATGGAACGGCGCAGCGCGCGTTCGTCCCGGTTGCGTCTGCGTCAGGTGTCACTCCGCGCGGACGACAGCGAGCGGTGCGGCGCACTGCGGGTCACGACCCCCACGCGCACGGTCGCGGATCTGGCACGGCGCACCGGCGCCGAAGCTGAGGAGGCCATGACGACGATCCGCAACTACTTCCTGCTCGGGCTCACCAGCCCTGAGGAGGTCGTCGCCTGGGTCCGTTCCGTCCCGCGGGTCCTCGGCGGCACACGGATCGTCCGTGTCGTGTCGAGTGCCACCGAGGTGATGCTCCCCGGCCTCGAGCCGACTCGGAGCGAACTGGCGTCCTGGTCGCTCCCGCTCAGCCGCCGTTGACCCGGTAGACGTCGTACACGGTGTCGATCCGCCGGACCGCGTTCAGCACCCGGTCGAGGTGGGTGGTGTCGCCCATCTCGAACACGAAGCGGCTGATGGCCAGGCGGTCGCTCGAGGTGTTCACCGTCGCCGACAGGATGTTGACGTGGTACTCGGACAGCACCCGCGTCACATCCGACAACAGTCCAGCTCGATCGAGTGCCTCGACCTGGATCTGGACGAGGAACACGCTCTTCGACGACGGCGCCCACTCCACATCGATCATGCGCTCGGGTTCCTGCAGGAGTCCCTGGACGTTGTGGCAGTCCGAACGGTGGACGGAGACGCCGGAGCCCCGCGTGACGAACCCGACGATCTCATCACCCGGCACCGGGGTGCAGCACTTCGCGAGCTTGACCAGGATGTCGGGAGCACCGAGCACGAGGACCCCGGAGTCGCTGTTCTGCAGCCGCTCACGGCGGCTCCCGCGCACCGGGACGGTGTACTCGGCGTGCTCGCTGTCGGCGTCCTTCTGCAGGAGCGCGACCACCTTCTCGAGCACGGACTGCGTCGAGACGTGGCCCTCGCCGACGGCCGCGTAGAGCGCCGTGACGTCCTCGTAGCGCAGCTGCGCCGCGACCTCGGCGAACGAGTCCTGGTTCATGAGCTTCTGGAGCGGCAGGTTCTGCTTGCGCATCGCCCGCGCGATCGCGTCACGGCCCTGCTCGATGGCCTCGTCGCGTCGCTCCTTCGTGAACCACTGGCGGATCTTGTTCCGCGCCCGAGGGCTCTTAACGAAGTTCAACCAGTCCTGGCTCGGACCGGAGTCGGGGTTCTTCGAGGTGAAGACCTCCACCACGTCGCCGGTGTTGAGCGAGCTCTCCAGCGGCACGAGCCGCCCGTTCACCCGGGCGCCCATCGTCCGGTGGCCGACCTCCGTGTGGACGGCGTAGGCGAAGTCCACCGGCGTCGCGCCGGCGGGCAGGCCGACGACACGCCCCTTCGGGGTGAAGACGTAGACCTCCTTCGCACCGATCTCGAACCGCAACGAGTCGAGGAACTCCCCCGGGTCCGCCGTCTCCGCCTGCCAGTCGGAGATGTGGGCGAGCCAGGCCATCGAGCTGTCGGGCTCGGCGGAGGACGCGGTCTTCCCGCTGTTCATCCGCTCCTTGTACTTCCAGTGCGCGGCGACACCGAACTCGGCCCGCTGGTGCATCTCGTTCGTACGGATCTGGATCTCGACGGGCTTCCCGCCCGGTCCGACGACGGTGGTGTGCAGAGACTGGTACAGGTTGAACTTCGGCGTGGCGATGTAGTCCTTGAAGCGCCCTGGGACGGGGGTCCACCGCGCGTGGATCGACCCGAGGACCGCGTAGCAGTCGCGGAGCGAGTTGACGAGGACACGGATGCCGACAAGGTCGTAGATGTCGTCGAACTCGCGGCCGCGGACGACCATCTTCTGGTAGATCGAGTAGTACTGCTTCGGACGACCGGCGACCTTGCCGCGGATCTTCTGCGCCTTGAGATCCTCGTTCACCGCGTCGATGACGTGCTGCACGTACTCCTCGCGCTGCGGCGTCCGCTGTTTGACGAGCGATTCGATCTCGGCGTAGAGCTTCGGGTACAACACGGCGAAGGACAGGTCTTCGAGCTCCCACTTGATCGCCTGGATCCCGAGGCGGTGCGCGAGCGGTGCGTAGATCTCGAGGGTCTCCGTGGCCTTCTTCGCCGCCTTCTCGGCCGGGACGAATCCCCAGGTCCGGGCGTTGTGCAGCCGGTCGGCGAGTTTGATGATGAGGACGCGGATGTCCTTCGACATCGCGACGATCATCTTCCGGACCGTCTCGGCCTGGGCGCTGTCGCCGTACTTGACCTTGTCGAGCTTCGTGACGCCGTCGACGAGCATGGCGACCTCGTCGCCGAAGTCCGCGTGGAGTTGGTCGAGCGAGTAGTCGGTGTCCTCGACGGTGTCGTGGAGGAGGGCGGCGACGATCGTCTTCGGTCCGATGCCGAGGTCGGCCAGGATCTGGGAGACGGCGACCGGGTGCGTGATGTACGGCTCGCCGCTCTGGCGCTTCTGCCCGGAGTGGGCCCGCTCGGCGACCGTGTACGCACGTTCGATGAGCGCCAGGTCGGCCTTTGGATGGTGCTGCCGCACCGTCCGCATCAGGGTGTCGACGGCGCCGGCCGGCTGTGCCTTCGAGAAGATCCGTGGGACGAGACGGCGCAGGGAGGCCGTCGAGGATGTCGTGGTGTCCGCCATCTCAGGCCTCCCTGCGCTCGTGCACGCGGTTGTCGGTCGCTGTCAGGGTCAACGCGCCAGCGGCGCGTCTGCTTCCGTGCGTTCGCCCTCGGCGTCATCCGAGGTCTGAGCGCGCTCGCGCGCCTGCAGCACGCGCTTGTCGTGCTTGGCGATGCGGGGCTCGTTGTGCCGGAAGTTCGCGTAGAGCGGTGCGGCGACGAAGATCGTCGAGTACGTGCCGACGAGGATACCGACGAGCAGAGCGAGCGAGATGTCGCGCAGCGTGTCGGCACCGAGGACGAAGGCACCGAAGAACAGGATCGCCGCGACCGGGAGCGCCGCCACCACGCCGGTGTTGATCGAGCGCACCAGGGTCTGGTTGACCGCGAGGTTGACCGACTCCCCGAACGTCCGGGCCGCGCCGTCGGCGTCGAGCGTCGTGTTCTCGCGGATCTTGTCGAACACCACGACGGTGTCGTACAGCGAGAACCCGAGGATGGTGAGGAAACCGATCATGGCGGCCGGCGTGATCTCCCAGCCGGTCGCGGCGTAGACACCGGCCGTGATGATGAGGTCGTGCATGAGGGAGAGCAGCGCGGCCGCGGACATCTTCCAGGTGCGGAAGTACAGGGCCATGAGGATCGCCGCGAGCACGAGGAACACGATGAGGCCGACGATCGCCTGCTTGGAGACGTCCTGACCCCATGACGGGCCGATGAACGAACTCGTGATGTCGGACTGTTCGACGCCGTAGGCCTCGGCCAAGGCTGCCGACACCTGCTGGGTGACCTTGTCGTTCTTCAGCTGGTCGGTCTGCACGCGGACCGAGTTGCCGCCCACGACGGTCACGTGGGTGGTCGCGCCGCTGACGACGGACGCGACCGCGTCTTCGGCCAGCGTCTGATCGGTGCTCTTGACGTCGGCGATCTGGAACTGCGAACCACCGCGGAACTCGATGCCGAAGTTGAATCCGCCCTTGACGACCGGGATCAACACCGAGAGGACGACCGCGACGATGGCGATCGTGTACCAGATCTTGCGCTTGCCGACGAAGTCGTAGGAGCGCTTCCCGGTGTAGAGCTCGTTTCCGAACCGTGCGAACGCACCCATCAGGAGTCCTTCCCATCGGTCGGCAGATCGTCTGCTCTGGTGTCGGAGCCGCCTCCGACGAGGGCGGCCTGCTTGCGCTCGGCGATCGTCTGGCGCTTGGCCGCCTCACGGCTGCTGGACGCGGCCTTGGCGCCGGGCACCGAGACGGGCTTCCGGAACTCTGCACGACCGCGGTAGATGGCGCCGAGCGCCGACGGGTCGAGACCGGTGAACGGCTTGCCGCTGTTGAAGAGCTTCGTCTGGCCGAGGAGCTGCATCATCGGGTGGGTGAACAGCAGCACGACGATGACGTCGATGATCGTGGTCACGCCGAGGGTGAGGGCGAAGCCGCGGACGTTGCCGATCGCGAGGACGTACAGCACAACGGCGGACAGGAGGTTGACACCCTTCGCCGCGTAGATGGTGCGCTTCGCGCGCTTCCAGCCGGCTTCGACGGCGGACTCCAGACCGCGGCCGTCGCGGAGTTCGTCCTTGATGCGTTCGAAGTACACGATGAACGAGTCCGCGGTGAAACCGATCGCGACGATGAGACCTGCTATCCCGGCAAGGGAGAGCCGGAAGCCCTGACGCCAGGACATCAGCAGGATCACCACATACGTGAGCACCGCTGCCGCGACGAGCGAGGCGATGGTCACGGTGCCGAGGAGCCGGTACTGGAACAGCGTGTAGATGACGACCAGGATGAGCCCGATCAGACCGGCGATGAGGCCGCTCTCCAACTGCGTCGAACCGAGGGTCGCCGAGATGGTGTCCTGGCTCTGCACGACGAAGCTGATCGGCAGGGCGCCGAACTTGAGCTGGTCGGCGAGGGTCTTGGCGGACTCCTCGGTGAAGGAGCCGCTGATCTCCGGCTTGCCGTCCGAGATGACGGCGAGCGACTGCGGTGCGGAGATGACATTGCCGTCGAGCACGATCGCGAACTGGTTCTGCGGGCTCTGCAGCGAGGTCAGGCGGCCGGTGACGTCGGCGAAGAGCGCGGTGCCCTTCTCGTTGAAGACCGGGTACACCGCCCACTCGCCCGTGCTGGCACCTGACGACGTCGTCTTGATGCCGGCGCTCGCGTCGGACAGGTCTTCTCCGGACACCTCGACCGGGCCGAGGACGTACTTGAAGGTGCCGTCGACGTCGCACGTGATGAGCGGCTCGGCAGCGGGCGCTGCGGTGGCGTCGAGCGAGTCCGCGTTCGCGGCGCAGTCGTAGGCCTGGAAGGCGGCGTACAGCGCGGGCGTCACCTGCGACAGGTCGCTCGCGTTCGTCGGCGACGCGGTCGGCGTGCTCTCGAGGCCCGGATCCGGCGTCGGATACGGGGTCGAGGCGCCGTCCTCACCGATGAAGGTGTTGGACGGCTGACCGGGAGTCAGCTGCTGCGAGGTGAGGACCGGACGGAACTCGAGCTTCGCGGAGCTCTCGATGCGGTTCAGCGTCGCTTCGTCGGGGGTTCCCGGGATCGAGACGACGACGTTCTGACCCTGCGTCGTGATCTCCGCCTCCGACACGCCGGACGCGTCGACGCGCTGGCGGATGATCGCCACGGCCTGGTTCAGCTGCTCGTTGGAGACCGTCTGGCCGGACTCCAGCTTCGGCGCGAGGATGATCTGGGTGCCGCCCTCGAGGTCGAGGGCCAGCTTGGGCGCCCATGAGCTGTTCCCCCAGAGGACCCCGGCCGCGTTGATCGCGAACAAACCGATGAGGATTACGCCAAGCCAGGTGAGCGAACGCCACGCTTTCTTGACCGGAGTCGACTTTGCCAAACTCGGAACTCAGCTTTCTCTGCCGGCGGTGGCACGACGGCCACCACCCGGGAAGGGGTTGGGACTAGTCGTCGCTCTTCTGCGGCTTCGAGGTGTCCTCGACGCGCTGGCCGAATTCGGGCTTGGAGAGGTCGAGTGAGGAGGCGTCGTCGGGGATCGACTCGACGACGGGGGCCTCCTCGGCGGTCTCGGCGACCGTCGGTGCGACGACCGCACCCGCGTAGCGCGGGTCGATGGTGACGATGACGCCGGGGGCGATCTCGACATCGGCCTTGCGGGAGTCGCGGTCCATCGAGATGAGGGTGCCGTAGACACCGAAGCCGGTGAGCACCTCGGCGCCGGGGACGAGCTTCTGCTCGGTCTCCGCGGCTTGCTTCTTCCGCTTGTTGTTGCTCACCATCATGAACACGATCATGACGCCGGCGAGGCCGAACAGGACGAGGGTCATTGCATCCACGATGGGAACCTTCCAGAGGAGATTGAGGGCGGGAGACGTTGGGAACGCACCGCCAAAGGGAAATTATAGGCCATCGAGGGTCGAGCCATGCTGAGAAGGTGTTCTGCCGAAGTGCCGCCAGGCGGCCGGGGTCGCCACGCGGCCCCGTGGCGTGCGCGTGATGAGGCCGATCCGGACGAGGAACGGCTCGACGACGGACTCGATCGTCTCCGCTTCCTCGCCGACCGAGACCGCGAGCGTGCTGAGCCCGACCGGGCCTCCGGCGAAGCGGTCGAGCATGCCCTCCATGACCGACCGGTCGAGTCGGTCGAGACCGAGGGCGTCGACGTCGTAGAGCTCGAGCGCGGCCTGGACGGTCTCCAGGTCGGCGCGGCCACCGTGCACGAGTGCATAGTCCCTGACCCGGCGGAGGAGTCGGTTGGCGATGCGCGGCGTACCCCGACAGCGTCCGGCGATCTCGGCGACGGCCCGACCGTCGATGTCGAGCCCGAGCATGTCGGCGGTGCGGTGCAGCACCTGCTGCAGTTCCGGCTCGTCGTAGAACTCGAGGTGGGCGGTGAACCCGAAGCGGTCGCGGAGCGGGTTCGGCAGCAGACCGGACCGGGTGGTCGCCCCGACCAGGGTGAACGGCGCCAGCTCGAGGGGGATACTCGTCGCGCCGGCACCCTTGCCCACCATGATGTCGATGCGGAAGTCCTCCATGGCGAGGTACAACATCTCCTCGGCAGGGCGGGCCATGCGGTGGATCTCGTCGATGAAGAGGACCTCACCCGGGGTCAGCGACGACAAGACCGCGGCGAGGTCGCCGGCGTGCTGGATGGCCGGGCCGCTCGTGAGCCGGAGCGGTTTCCCCGTCTCGTGCGCGACGATGATCGCGAGGGTCGTCTTGCCGAGTCCAGGAGGGCCGGCCAGCAGGATGTGGTCGGGGGTGCGGTTCTGCATCCCGGCCGCCGTGATCAGGAGTTGCAACTGACCGCGCGCCTTGGACTGACCGACGAACTCGGAGAGCGACCGCGGACGGAGCGCCCCCTCGAACGCCAGTTCCGCATCGGACTCGGCGGCTGGATTGGTGAGGTCTTCTGGAGCGTCCGTCACGAGGTACGGCCTCCGGCGTGCGCCGGGCCGAGTCTGCCGAGGGCCAGGCGGATGAGCGACGGCACGGTCGAGAGGTCGTCCGCACTCGCGGAGGCGGAGGCCTCGACGACCGCCTGCGTCGCCGTCTTCTCCGGCCAACCGAGCCCGATGAGCGCCGTCACGACCTGATCGGCGATCGCTGCCGCGTTCACGGTGGTCGCCGGAGCTTCTGGCGTCGTCCTGGTGACGCGGAGCTTTCCGGCGAGCGAGACGGTGATGAGCTTCGCCGTCTTCGGCCCGATCCCGGAGACCTTCCGGAACGGGGCGTCGTCGTCCGCGGAGATGGCGGCGGCGACCTGCTCCGGCGTCAGCGCCTCCAGGACGCCGAGTGCCGACTTCGGGCCGACCCCGGTGACGCTCACCAGGAGTTCGAACACGGACAGCTCCTCGGCAGATCGGAACCCGAACAGGGAGAGCGAGTCCTCCCGCACGATCAGTGTCGTCGAGAGGAGTGCTTCGGTGCCGACCCGGAGTGAGAGGGCATGGGCCGGCGTGACCTGGACGGCGAATCCGACGCCGCCCACCTCGATCACGACGAGGTTGCCGACCGCGCTCAGGACGGTGCCGCGGAGGGAGGAGATCATGCTTCCAGCCTAGGGCTCCGCGCTGCCCGGGCCCGGACGGCCGCCTCGCGCGGAGCGCCGCCGCGTTCCGCAGCCGCCCACGCACGCTGGGCCGGGGTGAGTGCTCCACTCCCCTGCGGAGGTGCGCCGACGGGTGTCGCCGCAGTCGACACGACTGGTCGCCAGGCGTGGCAGATCGCGAGCGCGAGCGCATCTGCGGCGTCAGCGGGCTTCGGGAGTTCGTCGAGACCGAGGATCCGCGCGACCATGGTCTGCACCTGGAGCTTGTCCGCCCGGCCGTAGCCGGTCACCGCGGCCTTGACCTCGCTCGGGGTGTGCAGGCCGACGGGGATCCCGTTCGCGGCCGCAGCGTGCAGGGCGAGCCCACTCGCCTGAGCGGTGCCCATGACCGTCCGGACGTTGTGTTGCGCGAACACCCGCTCGACGGCCATCGCGGTCGGCGAGGTGCGCTCGATCGCCTCGGCGATGCCCTGCGCGATCATGAGGAGTCGCTGCTCGAGTGGGGCGTGCGCATCCGTCCGGATGACGCCGTACTCGACCATCGTGGCCTGCCGTCCCGGCAGGACGTCGACGACCCCCACCCCGCATCGGGTCAGGCCGGGATCGATGCCGAGGACGCGCAGAGTCATGCTCCGACCCTAAGCGCGGGCGACGCGCCGAGCACTCCGCGAGGACGGAGTGTCGTACATCCGTTCGAACGAGCTCCGCTCGGCACGGACGCCGGACTACTCGTCGTCGGCCTCCAACTCGGCCTGCACCTCGGGGGTGAGGTCGAAGTTGCTGTAGATGTTCTGGACGTCGTCGTTGTCCTCGAGGGCGTCGATGAGCTTGAAGACCTTGCGCGCCGTGTCGGCGTCGATCTCGACCTTGAGGTTCGGGACGAAGGCGACGTCGGCGGAGTCGTAGTCGATACCGGCCTCTTGCAGGGCGGTCCGGGTCGCGACCATGTCGCTCGGCTCGGTGACGACCTCGAAGGTCTCGCCCTCGGTGTTCACCTCTTCTGCGCCGGCATCGAGGACGGCGCCGAGGACGTCGTCCTCGGTGGTGCCCTCGGCCTGGACGACGATGAGGCCCTTGCGCTGGAAGTTGTAAGCGACGGAGCCAGGGTCGGCCATGGTGCCGCCGTTGCGGGACATCAGCGTCCGGACATCGGCTGCTGCACGGTTCTTGTTGTCGGTGAGGCACTCGACGAGCAGGGCGACGCCGTTCGGCCCGTAGCCCTCGTACATGATCGTGGTGTAGTCGACGACCTCACCGGTGAGGCCGGCACCGCGCTTGACGGCGCGGTCGATGTTGTCGTTCGGGACCGAGGTCTTCTTCGCCTTCTGGATGGCGTCCTGCAGCGTCGGGTTGCCCGCGAGGTCTGCGCCGCCCATCTTGGCCGCGACCTCGATGTTCTTGATGAGCTTGGCGAACGACTTCGCGCGACGGCCGTCGATGACCGCCTTCTTGTGCTTGGTCGTCGCCCACTTGGAGTGTCCGGACATGTGCTCCCTAACTGCGTGAAAAGAACCTGACCAGTCTAGGCCAGCGGCCCGGAACTCGCGATCACGCCGGGACGGGCCGCGGGATCGGGCGCCAGCGCTTCAGCGGGATCGCTCGACCTTGTCGAGGAAGTAGGCGTGGAAACGGGTGTCGCCGGTGACCTCGGGGTGGAAGGACGTGCCGAGCAGGTTCCCCTGCTCGACGGCGACCATCCGACCGTCGGGCAGCGAGGCGAGGGGTGTCACCGCCGGACCGGCGGCTTCGACCACCGGTGCGCGGATGAACACGGCGTGCACGGGCGGGTCGCCGAGGACCGGGATCGACAGGTCCGTCTCGAAGGAGTCGAGCTGCGACCCGAAGGCGTTGCGCCGGACCGAGACGTCGAGTCCGCCGAGACTCTGCTGGCCGGCGATCCCGCCGAGGATCCGGTCCGCCAAGAGGATGAGCCCGGCGCAGGTGCCGTACACGGGCAACCCGGCGGTGATCGCTTCGCGCAACGGTCCGGCGAGGTCGAAGGAGCGAGCGAGCTTGTCCATCACGCTCGACTCCCCGCCGGGCAGGACGAGTCCGTCGATGCCGGTCAGTTCCGAGGGGCGCCTGATGAGGCTGACGTCCGCCCCGAGGCCGGTGAGGACGGCCGCGTGCTCTCGGAAGTCCCCTTGCAGGGCGAGGACGCCGACGCGTGCCGCCCCGGTCACGACGTCACCTGGTTCAGGCCGGACGCGGGGCTACCAGCCACGCTCGGCGAGGCGGTGCGGTGCCGCGAGGTCGGCGACGTTGATGCCGACCATCGCCTCACCGAGACCGCGGGAGACCTCGGCGATGACCTGAGGGTCGTCGAAGAAGGTCGTCGCCTTGACGACGGCCGCCGCCCGCTGAGCCGGGTTGCCGGACTTGAAGATGCCGGATCCGACGAACACACCGTCGGCACCCAGCTGCATCATCATCGCGGCGTCCGCCGGCGTCGCCACACCCCCGGCGGTGAACAACACGACCGGGAGCTTGCCGGTCTCGGCGATCTCCACGACGAGGTCGTACGGGGCCTGGAGCTCCTTCGCCGCGACGTACAGCTCGTCCTTCGACATCGACGACAGGTGCGCGATCTCGGAGCGGATCTTGCGGATGTGCTTCGTCGCCTCGGACACGTCGCCGGTGCCGGCCTCACCCTTCGAGCGGATCATCGCGGCACCCTCGTTGATACGCCGCAGCGCCTCTCCCAGGTTGGTGGCGCCGCACACGAACGGCACGTCGAAGCCCCACTTGTCGATGTGGTTCACGTAGTCGGCCGGGCTCAGGACCTCGGACTCGTCGATGTAGTCGACGTCGAGTGCCTGGAGGACCTGGGCTTCGACGAAGTGTCCGATGCGAGCCTTCGCCATGACGGGGATGGACACCTCGGCGATGATCGATTCGATGAGGTCCGGATCGCTCATGCGAGCCACGCCGCCCTGGGACCGGATGTCCGCCGGGACGCGCTCGAGGGCCATCACGGCGACGGCCCCGGCGTCCTCCGCGATACGGGCCTGCTCGGCGGTGACGACGTCCATGATGACGCCGCCCTTGAGCATCTCCGCGAGTCCGCGCTTCACGCGGTTCGAGCCGTGCTGTCCAGTGGTCGTGCTGCTCTCGGTCATGATGGCGAGCGTACCGCCGGGTGGCCTGACGGTGCTCCGTCCACAGGCCGGAAATTGGACTTGGGTGGACCGGTCCAGATGGACCGGCCGACGACGGATCAGGCCGAGGTCGGCCAGGCGTCCGCGATCGCCTGTCGGACATCGCCGAGCAGCTGCGGGAGCGCCTTGGTCTGGGCGATGATCGGGAAGAAGTTGGCGTCCGTCGCCCAGCGCGGCACGATGTGCTGGTGCAGGTGCGCCGCGATCCCGGCGCCGGCCACGGCACCCTGGTTCATGCCGAGGTTGAAGCCGTCGTTCCTCGAGACGGACCGGACGACCCGCATCGCCGTCTGCGTCAGGGCACCGATCTCGGCGACCTCCTCCGTCGTCGCGTCGTCGTACATCGCGACGTGGCGGTACGGGCAGACGAGCAGGTGCCCGGAGTTGTACGGGAAGAGGTTCAGCAGCACGAAGGCGTGCTCGCCCCGATGCACGATGAGCGCTGACTCGTCGTCGAGCGTCGGCGCGATACAGAACGGACAACCGTCGTCGGATGGCTGGCCCTGCTTGATGTAGACCATCCGGTGGGGCGTCCAGAGACGCTGGAACGCGTCCGGGACGCCCACCAGGTGGGAGGTGTCGATCGACTCGAACGACTCCGGTTCGGTGCCCGGGGTCATGCCGGCAGATCCGCTGCGGTGTTCACCTGCAGTTTCGCGGCGATGGCGGCGCGGATTCGGCGCACAGCGTCGGCGACGGGGACACCGTTCTCCTGAGAGCCGTCGCGGAATCGGAAGCTCACCGCGCCGTTGGCCTGGTCCTCCTCGCCCACGATCAGCTGCAGCGGCGTCTTCGCCTTGGTGTGGTTGCGGATCTTCTTCTGCATCCGATCGTCGGAGGCGTCGAGTTCTGCACGGACCCCGGACGAGCGCAGCTCAGCGACGACTCCGCCGAGGAACTCCTCGTACTGCTCGGAGACGGGGATGCCGACGACCTGCACAGGGGCGAGCCACACCGGGAAGGCACCCGCGTAGTGCTCGAGCAGGATCGCGAAGAAGCGCTCGATCGAGCCGAGGAGGGCGCGGTGGATCATCGCCGGACGCTTGCGCGTGCCGTCCGCGGCCGTGTACTCCAGCTCGAACAACTCGGGCAGGTTGAAGTCGAGCTGCACGGTGGACAGCTGCCACGTCCGACCGATCGCGTCGCGCGCCTGCACCGAGATCTTCGGACCGTAGAAGGCTGCGCCAGCGGGGTCGAGGACGAGCTCGAGACCGGACTCGACCGCCACCTGCCGGAGGGTCTCGGTCGCTTCGTCCCAGACCTCGTCAGTGCCGACGTACTTGTCGGGGTCCTTCGTCGAGAGCTCCAGGTAGAAGTCGTCGAGACCGTAGCCGCGGAGGGTCTCCAGGACGAACTGCAGTTGGCGGCCGACCTCGTCCTTGACCTGGTCGTCGGTCACGTAGATGTGGGCGTCGTCCTGCGTGAGGCCACGGACGCGCGTGAGCCCGGAGAGGGTGCCGCTCTTCTCATACCGGTAGACCGTGCCGAACTCGGCGAGCCGCAGCGGCAGTTCGCGGTAGCTGCGCCCCCGAGCCCGGTAGATCAGGTTGTGCATCGGGCAGTTCATGGGCTTCAGGTAGTAGTCCTGCCCCTGGCGGGTGACGTGACCGTCGGCGTCGACCTCCTGATCGAGGTGCATCGCCGGGAACATGCCGTCCTTGTACCAGGCCAGGTGCTGGCTGACCTCGAACAGGTGCCCCTTCGTGATGTGCGGGGTGTTCACCAGCTCGTAGCCGGAAGCGAGCAGGCGCTCGCGCATGTAGTTCTCGATCTCGTTGCGGATGATGCCGCCCTTGGGGTGGAACACCGCGAGACCCGAGCCGATCTCCTCGGGGAAACTGAAGAGGTCGAGCTCGGCACCGAGCTTGCGGTGGTCACGCTTGGCCGCCTCCTCGATCCGCGTCTGGTAGGCGCGCAGCTCATCCTTGGTCGCCCAAGCGGTGCCGTAGATCCGCTGCAGCTGCGGGTTCTTCTCGCTCCCCCGCCAGTACGCCGCGGCGAGACGCGTCAGGGCCCAGCCGTTGCCGATCATGCGCGTGTTCGGCAGGTGTGGACCGCGGCAGAGGTCCTTCCAGACCGTCTCCCCCGTCTTCGGGTCGACGTTGTCGTAGATGGTCAGCTCCGCGCCGCCCACCTCGACGTTCTCGTCGTCGGCTGCCGATCCGCCCTTGAGGCCGATCAGCTCGAGCTTGTAGGGCTCCCCCGCGAGCTCCTCGCGAGCCTCGTCTTCGGTGACGACGCGTCGCACGAAGCGCTGGCCCTGGCGGATGATGCGGTCCATCGTCTTCTGCAGCACCTTGAGCGCCTCAGGCGTGAACGGTGCGGCGACGTCGAAGTCGTAGTAGAAGCCGTCGGTGACCGGCGGGCCGATGCCGAGGTTCGCGTGCGGGTCGACCTGCTGCACGGCCTGCGCGAGCACGTGGGCTGCGGAGTGGCGGAGGATATTGAGACCGTCGGGCGAGTCGAGGTGCACCGGCTCGACGGCGTCCGTCTCCGTCACCGTGGCGGCGAGGTCCTTCAGTTCGCCGTTGACGCGCATGGCGACCACGGATCGGTCGGTGAACAGTGCGAACCCGTCACTCACGGATGATCTCTCTTTCTCAGGTGAAACCTTGGCCGTGCAAGCCTATCGTCGTCCACGACGAGGAGACGCTGCCGTCGGTCGGCGGCCGTGGTTCGTGCTCGGCCGCATCGCTAGAGTGAAGGCCTACGACGTGACGGGGGTGGCGCTGATGACGGCTGTGCAGAGGAGCAGGGCTGCGACGGCGCTGTTCGCCGCGCTGCCCGTGGTCGCGCTCGTGCACATCATCGCCCTCGCCTCCGGTCAGGAGTGGCTGTCGCTCCTCACCAAGCCGTTCATCATGCTGGTCCTCGCGCTGGCGCTCGTGTGGTCGGTTCGACGACTGTCGGCCGCTGCGGTCACGGCGCTCGTCGCGATCCTCTGCAGCTGGCTGGGCGACGTCGCCCTCATGGTTCCGGGTGAACTCGCGTTCGGCGTGGGGATCCTGTTCTTCATGCTCGCTCAGGCCGGCTATGTCGTGCTCTTCGTGCGGCATCTGCGCATCAGGAACCGTCCGCCGGTCTGGGCGCTCGTGTACCTGGTGTGGCTCGTCGCCGGCATCGCGCTCCTCAGTCAGCAGGACATGGGGGCGCTGTATCCGGCGGTCGTCGTCTATGCCGTCGTGATCGGGGCCATGGCAGCGTCTTCCACGATGACGACGCCGACGATCGCCGTGGGCGGTGCGCTGTTCCTCGTCTCCGACTCATTGATCGGGCTCGACCGCTTCGTGCCTGCAGTGACGATCTGGGCGGCAGACGAGATCATCATGGCGACGTACGCCGCGGGCCAAGGCCTCATCGTGTGGGGCGTCGCGGAGGTCCTGCGTCGCCGAGAGCGGGCGGTCCTCGCCGTCTGAACGGACGTTCGGGCGTGCGACGGGTGATTTGCGCAAGAGGTGGTCTGTGCAACGACGAAGGGCCCGAGCTGTACGCTCGGGCCCTTCGTGTTCCTGTGGGCGATACTGGGATCGAACCAGTGACCTCTTCCGTGTCAGGGAAGCGCGCTACCGCTGCGCCAATCGCCCAGGTGAGTGGTGTTGCCAGCGAGGTGGCGACGGGATTCGAACCCGTGTGGACGGCTTTGCAGGCCGCTGCCTAGCCTCTCGGCCACGCCACCACGTGTGATGAAACACACTGTCGAGCGGAACGCTTGCACGTTCTCACTGACACTCGAGCGGATGACGAGATTCGAACTCGCGACCCTCACCTTGGCAAGGTGATGCGCTACCACTGCGCCACATCCGCATTGCATCCCGTTTCCGGGTGCTTGGAAACTCTAGCCGATGTTGAGGGCGCTCGTTGACACCTCGGCGCGGGCGAGTCGGCCCAACCCTTGATGTTCCGCGGAAAATCGGGCCGAAATTCCGTCTTCCTCGGCGCGTCGGCCAGGCGGGGGACGGTACCGTGGCTGGGCAGTGGGTGGAGCCACTCACCGGCGCGCCTGCTGGCTCCAGTCGTCGTTCGCATCGGCGAGGTGCGGGTAGATCTGGAGCATCCGAATCGGCTCCACCTCCCAGACATCGTCGTCCCAGGTGCGCCGGCCGTCGCCGTCAGGGTGGTACTCCGGGTGATCGCGGAGCCGTTCCTCGGCGTTCGATGCCGCGATGGCCCGCCGCGTGTGTTCCGAGAGTGGGCTGATCGCCCCGGCGTCCGCGAGCCACTGGACAACGGAGTCCATCACCGCCGGCATCGCCCCCATGCCCCTCGAGTCGTCCATCAGGGAGGAGTGCGTCCGACCGGGCATGACGAGCCAACCGTTGGTGTCGGGCGTGTCACCGCGGCTGGCGACCTGTCGTCCCCACGCTCTGGCCTCGACGATCTCACGGAGGAGGTACTGCTCGCACTGGGCGAAAGCCACCCGGCCCGACCGGCTGAGCGCCGGGTACGGGACGGCGGCGTGGCCCGGGTCCGTGGGATGCCGTCGCGGTTTCGCGTTGCTTGACCGCCACCAATCGCCGATGCGGCTCATGCCACACGTCCGTCGCGCCATGGCGACGAGCGCCGTTGCGGCCCGGTGGTCTCCGCCATGACTCGCTGAAGCATGGTCCCCCTGCGTTGCCTGCACGTGCTCGAACGACGAAAGCCCCCGGGGGTCCGGGGGCTTTCTGTGGTGGGCGATACTGGGATCGAACCAGTGACCTCTTCCGTGTCAGGGAAGCGCGCTACCGCTGCGCCAATCGCCCGGGTGGCGTGTGTGAACACGACGCCGGGATGTTGCTGGTGGAACTGTGTTGCTGAGGTGAGGTGGCGACGGGATTCGAACCCGTGTGGACGGCTTTGCAGGCCGCTGCCTAGCCTCTCGGCCACGCCACCATGTGTGACCGAACACACTGCCGAGTAGGATTCCTGCCGGAACAACACCACTGACACTCGAGCGGATGACGAGATTCGAACTCGCGACCCTCACCTTGGCAAGGTGATGCGCTACCACTGCGCCACATCCGCATTGCCCGCATCACTGCGTGCTCGAACGACTCTAGCCGAAACCGGGACCGATGTTCAAACCGGCGCGCATACTGGGTCGACAGCGGTGCGGATGTGCGTTCGTCCCCCGGCATCGGCTAGTATCGTGACTCGCGGCTGTTCGGCACCTCTCCGGTGCGGACGACCTGCGGGCGATTGGCGCAGTTGGTAGCGCGCTTCCTTCACACGGAAGAGGTCATCGGTTCGAGTCCGGTATCGCCCACATCATTCACCATCGCCCGGGTTGTTCCACCTCCACGGCTGCGACTCACTCCGCGAGATCAGGACGTTCCGCCCTGGCAGAACCGGTCCGGCGGGCATCACTCGGGAAGAAGTGTCGTTCGACGGGTGCACCGTCGGCGTGGGCCAGCGCTGCAGCGCGGATGTCGCGGTCGCGGCCGGTCAGACGCTGCGTCTCCTGTCGTCGGAACTCGCCCCACGACGGCACCATGAAGGTCTCCAACTGCACGTCGGACTCCTCGCCGCTCCGGTACAGGGCCCATCTCGAGGCACCGGTCCGGCGACGAGAGGACTCGACATGGCCCATGGCCTTCTGGAACGCGGCGAGCGAGTCGGGACGGACCGTGTAGGAGATCTGCACGAGGACCGGCCCGTCGGTCGGCTGTGGCTCGAACACGAGCGTGGGTGTGGGCCAGGACATCGAGATGCTGCGGTCGACGGCCCCTGTTCCGGGGAGCAGGGGCAGCACCCGCACACTGGCCGCCACCAGCAGGAGCAGGACGGCCGAAGCGCTGTAGGCGAGCGACGTCCCGAGCCACTGCGCCACGATGCCCCAGCCGGTCGAGCCGATGGCCATCGCCCCCATGAAGACGAGGATGTAGATCGACGCGCCACGCGATCGCACCCACTGCGGCAGGGTGAGCTGCAGGGCGGCGTTCAGCACGGTCAGCGTGCCGATCCAGGCCAGCCCCGCGAGGACCAGGAGCACCAGCGTCGGGACGACGGGCAGGACAGCCGCTGCGAGCGACCCCATCGCGAAGAGGACCGCGCTCACCGCGATGACGAGGTTGTCTGAGAACCGACGGCGAGCGAGCGGCAGGGCGAAGATGCCCAGCACCGCGCCGACGCCGAGCGCGCCGAGCAGGACGCCGTAGCCGCTCGAGTCGAGTTGGAGTCGCTTCGCGGTGAGGGGCAGCAGCGCCCAGAGCGCGCTGGCCGGCAGGGCGAAGAGCGCGGAACGCAGCAGGATCCGGCGGACGAGGTGCGCGGACACGACGTACCGGACCCCCGCTCGCAACGCCGCCCCGAACGGCTCGCGGTCGTCGAGACCGGTCTGCGCCGGCCGCTTCCACCAGATGAGGGCGATCACGGCCCCGACGAAGCTCAGCGCGTTGACACCGAACACGACGGGGGCTCCGAAGGCCGACAGGACGACGCCGGCCAGGGCGGGACCGACCGCGCGGGCTCCGTTCACGGTGACACCACCGAGCGCCGACGAAGCTGCGATCAGGTTGCGCGGCACGAGCTCCGGCTGGATCGCCTGCCATGCGGGTGAGGTCAGGGTGGAGGTGATGCCGAGCAGGAAGGTGAAGGCCAGGATCGTCCACGGCGACAGCGCGCCGATCCACGCCACGACGGTGAGTCCGGCCGCGAGGACCGCACTCGCCGACGACCCCCAGATGAGCAGCCGTCGCCGGTCGAGCGAGTCGGCGAGGACCCCTGCCGGCAGGGCGACCAGGATGGCGGGCGCGAGGCTCGCGGTCTGCACGAGCGCGATGACCGCTGCGCCGGCTGCGGCCTCGACCAGGACCCACTGGGCCCCCACGGTCTGCATCCAGGTGCCGATGTTGCTCCCGAGCTGGGCGAACCACAGCACCCTGAAGGCGGTGATCGCCATGGGAGCCCATGCTGACGGTTGCGACGATGGAACTGCGGAGGGTGACGACATGGTCGAACGATAGGACGCCGTCGCGACCGGGGCATCGTCGGTTTGTCGCAATCATCGAACTGTGCATCACCGTCGCGTGGACGGCCGCCGGCGTCGCTCCATGGAGGATCATCGTCGAATCGTCAAGGTCTGCGGCCGCCGAATCGTGCTGGCTACCGTGGATCCATGGCCATCACGGAACTGATCCTCGTCCGCCACGGTGAGAGCGCCGGGAACGTCGCCGCACTCGAAGCCGATCGCTCGGAATCCCACCGCATCGCCGTTCCGAGCCGTGACGCCGACGTCCCGCTCTCGGCACTCGGGCTCGAGCAGGCGGCTGCGGTGGGGAGACGTCTCGCGGCCCTCACACCCGCCGACCGGCCGGACATCGTGTTCAGCTCGCCCTATCGGCGAGCGCACGAGACGGCCGTGGTCGCCCTTCGGGCCGCAGCGCTCGACGCCGATGAGCTTCGTCCTGTCGTCGACGAGCGGCTGCGTGATCGTGAACTCGGTATCCTCGACACCTTCACCTCGATCGGCGTCGACGCCGAGTTCCCTGAAGAGGCCGCTCGACGACGGTTCCTCGGCAAGTTCTACTATCGACCGCCAGGAGGTGAGGCCTGGACGGACGTGGCCCTCCGCCTCCGCTCGTTCATCGGCGACCTGGACCGGCACACCGACTGCACGCGGGCCCTGGTGGTCTGTCACGACGCCGTCATCTCGCTCTTCCGCTACATCTGCGAGGGGTGGGACGAGCGTCGCGTCCTGGAGGAGGCCGCTCTCCGTCCGACGCCGAACGCGTCCTTCACCCACCTCGTCCACGACGGACGCGCGTGGAAGGCGCGGGCGGCGAATGCGACTGCGCACCTCCAGCAGGCGCAGGTTCCGGTCACCGAGCACTCGGGGGCGAACGATGTCCGAAGCTGACCCCACCACGCTCACGCCCGAGGTCCTCGCCGACTGGCCACTTCCCGATCCCGGATCGTCGAAGGACGATCGTGGGTCGGTGCTCGTCGTCGGCGGCGCGCGGATGACGCCCGGGGCGGTCGCCTTGGCGGGCCTCGCCGTTCTCAGGGTCGGCGCGGGTCGGATCACGCTCGCGGTCGGTGCGTCGGCAGCGTCCCCACTCGCGATCGCCTTCCCGGAGGCAGGCGTGATCGGGTTGGCGGAGACCAGCGGCGGAGCCGTCCGGGGTGACGAGGTCGGCCGCCTCGAGGACGTCTTGGACGTCGACTGTCTGCTGCTCGGTCCTGGCCTCGACGACGCGGACGAAGCCGTGGCACTCCTCGACGGTGTGCGCCCGCTCCTTGGCGCCGACACCGTCGTGGTCCTCGACGCCTTCGCGCTCGGTGCCCTGTCACACGCCCCCGACTTCTCGAAGGGGCTGGAGGGCCGCCTTGCATTCACTCCGAACGTGGCCGAGGCCGCGATCCTCCTCGACGTGGACGAGGCCGACCCGGACACGGCGGCGCTCGAGCTGGCGCGACGGTTCGGAGCCGTCGTCAGCTGTCAGGGCAGGGTCTCCGACGGTGAGCGGGACTTCATCGCGCCCGGCGGGAGTCCGGCCCTCGGGACGGCGGGGAGCGGTGACGTCCTGGCCGGTGCGATCGCCGGGCTCGCGGCACGCGGACTCTCCCCGCTCGCGGCGAGCTGCTGGGGTACCGTGCTGCACGCCGCGTCCGGTGATCGGCTCGCCGATCGGATCGGCCCACTCGGAGCCCTCGCCCGTGAAATCCCAGACGAGTTCCCGACGCTGCTCCGCGAGCTCGAAGACGCCGCCGGCGAGGCTCGCTGACCGCCCTCCGGCCGCTCGGCAACCCCTCATCTGTCTGTCGCGGTGCCACGCGGGCCCGAACCGCACGGCGACCGTCAGTGTCCGGACCACCAGTCGAGATAGGCACGCGCAGTGTCCGGCAGCGCCGGGCGGAGGCTACGACCGGCGGGCAGGCGCGTCCGGGAGGGATCCAGCCAGGCCGCGGCCAACTCGGCGTGAAGCGTCGACGGGTCGTAGCGGACCATCGTCTGCGGGCGCAGCTGCTCCATCTCCGCTGCATAGCGCGAGTCGACGACGAGCGGTCGGCGGCCTGCCTCGACCCAGTCGAGCATCGAGCGTGACGCGGAGACATGGCCGTGCGCGGCGAGCGGGATGCCAGGGCGGGAGATCTGCGCGGCGAACGCCGCATCGTCGAGATACCCGGTCACCTCGAACGAGACACCGACGGCGCGCGCTTCCGTTTCGAGGGCGAGCACGTCCGCTTCATGCCCGGCCGAGGGGCCGCCGATGGCACGGACGACGACGTCGGCGACCTGGTGACCGGTGGCACGGAGATCCTCCGCCGCTCTCGATGCCGCCTGGATCGCCGCTGCGTGGCCCTTCCCCGGGTAGATGAACCCGGCGATGAGGACGGTGAGCGGACGGACCGCTCCGGGCTGCGACGCATCGTCCACGGTGGCCGGAGCGGATGCGATCCGGGAGCCGAGCGGGATGGCGTACGGAACGACCGAGGCACTGACCCCGAGGAACTCCTCGGCGAGCGCCTGCTCGTGCCGGCTGTTGACGGCCGTCGCGTGGGCGGCGGCGATGAACCGGGCGTAGGCGGCGATGCGGCGGTCCAGCATCCTGCCGTCCGAGGTCTGCGGGATGTCGTGGAGGGTGACGGTCAATTCGGTGACGTCCGCGAGGCGCTCGACGGCGTCCGCCGCCTCCTCGGGTGATCGACCGAACAGGCGGTCGGTGACGTGGACGTGTGCTCGGTCCACGCCGTCGAGCAGGTGCACGGCGTCGGACGGGGTCGGGGCGTCCAAGCGTTCCGCGCGAGGGTCCGTGGCGACCACGGCGTCGGCGACGTCGATCGCGTACTGGACGACGCCGTGGTGCTGTGGGCCGACCATGAGGAGACGGGGTGGGGCTGCGATCACCTGCGTCATGGTGGTGCAGTGGGGGGCCTGCGTCAAGGGTCGCGGGCACTCTCGTCATCGGACCTATGTTCGGAGGACGGCGCGCGCATCGCGCCGACCCGTCCGCGCGTCTCGCGCCCGCATCCGTACAGGGGATCCCGCCATGCAGTCGACCGCGACGCCGCACGCCACCGCTCGAGCCGCCGACCCGACGTCTCGCCCGATCCGTGTCGTCTCGATCCCGGCCGCGCACCCCTACGTCGGCCGGGTCTCCGCCTCACCCGAGATCGACGTCCTGGACGATCCGCCGGTCGAGGGAGCGCCATCGGGCGTCTGGTGGCCCCCCGTGGCCCTCGATCCGAGCTGGATCCGCGACCACGCCGCCGATGCCGATCTCCTGCACATCCACTTCGGCACGGAGTCGTTCCCACCCGGACACGTGACCGCGTGCCTCGAGGCCGCGCACGAGGTCGGCTGGTCGGTCGTCTACACGGTGCACGACCTCGAGCACCCGCAGCTGGAGTACCAGGGGGCATACGAGGCGCAGCTCGACGAGCTCGTCCGTGGAGCGGACGCCCTGATCACCCTGACTCCTGGCGCCGCCGCCGGCATCCGGGAACATTGGGGCCGCGACGCCGTCGTGATCCCGCACCCGTCGCTCCTGTCGGATGACGTCACGGTTCCGCTCGTGTTGCCGTCGGCGGAGACGCGGGTCGGCGTCCACCTGAAGGACCTGCGCCCCAATGTCGATGCGGTCGGTGCCGTCACCACCCTCATCGACGCGGTCGAACGCCTGCGCCGCCGTGGAGCGGACGTCGTCGCAGAGGTCCGGATGCACCATGCGGTCCGGGATCCGGAGGCACGCGAGGCCGTCCGACGGCTTGTCGGCAGATCGGAAGCCGCGCTGCTCATCGAGCACGAGCGTCTCGACGACCTCGGACTCGCCATCACACTCAGCCGCCTGGACGTCTGTCTCCTTCCGTACCGGCACGGCACGCACTCGGGTTGGCTCGAACTCTGCTGGGATCTCGGCGTGTCCGTCGCCGTCCCGTCCGGGATCGGAGCGTACCTCGAGCAGCATCCCGACGACACGGTCTCCGCGTACGACCTCGGGGACGGAGCGTCGCTCGAGCGTGCCGTCGGCGAGCTCCTCGAAGCGGATGGCGCGTCCCGAGCCGGTTCGGCCGGTCGGGGCGCGGCCGTCGCCGAGCGCCGCGCCCGGCGCGACGTCGACGACGCCGTCCGCGCAGCAGCACACGCCGAGCTGTACCGCCGCGTCATCGCCGAGCGCGCCTCGTGACGGCCGGTCCACGACTGCGCGTCGTCGTCATCGCCCCGCTGCGCTTCCCCATCCGTCGCCCGCACGCCGGCGGGCTCGAGTCCGCCGTGTGGTCGGAGGTCACCGCACTGCGCGCACGAGGTCACGAGGTGACGTTCATCGGCGTCCGCGGGTCCGACTTCGTCGAGCGCGGCAGCGTCTTCGAACTGCCGGAGTTGCGGTGGCCGCGCTGGTCCTCCCCCGACGACGAGCGGTATCCCCCAGGTCACCTGACCCGATCCGTCCCGGCGTTGCGCCGCGCGCTCGAGGCGATCGCCGCTCGGCCAGGGCGATACGACGTCGTGTCCAACCACTGCCTGGACGCGCTCCCGGTGGAACTGGCACCTGAGTTGGGCGTCCCCATGATCACCACCCTGCACACGCCGGTCGACGAGGCCGTCGCCGCTGCCGCGAACCGGGCCGGTTCCGACGGCAGCCGGTTCCTGGCGGTGAGCGAGTTCACGAAGCGCACCTGGGCGACGGCCGGTGTCGAGTCCGACGTGCTCCTGAACGGCATCGATCCCGATGCCTGGCGAGCCGGCCGAGGCGGTGACGACCTCGTGTGGTTCGGACGGGTCGTCGCGGAGAAGGCTCCGCACCTCGCGGTCGACGTCGCCCGTCGACTGGGGCGACGGCTCGTCATCGCCGGTCGCGTGGGCGATCCGGTGTACGCCGAGCGCGTGCTGTCGCCGCTGCTGGGACGTGACGTCCGACATGTCGGGCCGCTCGACCCGACGCGACTCGCCACGCTCGTGGGGCGGAGCGCGGCAGCGGTCTCGACGCCGGCATGGGCCGAGCCGTTCGGTCTGGTCGCACCGGAGGCGCTGATGACCGGGACCCCGGTGGTCAGCTTCGCCGTCGGCGGCGTGCCCGAGATCGCCCAGGCGAGCGTCGGTATGCAGGTCGTCGCACCAGGAGACCTGGCGGCCATGGCGGACCGCGTGGACGGGTTGATCCGGCAGTCGGAGCTCGACCGAGGGTTCCGCGCCTCGATCCGGGCATCCGCCCTCGCGCGGTTCTCGCTCGACGCCAGGGTGGGCCGGCTCGAGGAGCACTTCGCCGCGCTCCTCGGCGACTCGCCCGAGCTCGGTTCCGGTCGCGTCGACGAGTTCAGCTCGTGAGGCCCCGCATCGGTTGGTACGTGCATCACCACGGACGGGGGCACGTGACACGTCTGCTCGCCGTCGCACCCCACCTCGACGCCGACATCGTCTGCTTCAGCTCGTTCCCGGCGCCGATGGGACTCCCCTCGAACTGTTCCTGGGTGGTGCTCGACCGGGACGACGACGTGCCGGACGGTGCGTCTCCCCCGGACGACTGCGATCCGACCGCGGAGGGGCTGCTGCACTGGGCGCCGCTCGGTCACGCCGGTCACCGTGCTCGTCTTGCGACCATCGCCGCCGCCCTCGCGCAGCAGCAGATGGACGCGATGGTGGTGGACGTCTCCGTCGAGGTGGTGCTCCTCGCACGCCTGCTCGGCGTCCCCACCGTCGTCATGGCACAGCCGGGCCACCGCGACGACGAACCGCACGCGCTCGCCTTCCGCGCGGCGTCGACGATCATCGCCCCATGGCCTCACGGTGTGCTGCAGCTGGAGCACCTCCATCCCGTACGGGACAAGGTGGTGTACACCGGCGGCATCAGTCGCTTCGAGGGTCGCGAGCGGACTGCCGCGGAAGCCGGGCGCAGCGGGGTCCTCCTCCTCGCCGGGGCCGGCGGCTCCTCGGTGTCGCAGGAAGCCGTGGAGGAGGCTTCCCACGCCAGCGGTCGCGTCTGGACCTCGCTCGGCACCGGTGCCGGGTCCGTCTGGACCGACGACCCGTGGGACGCGCTCTGCCGGGCGGAGGTGGTGGTGTCGTGGGCCGGTCAGAACGCGATCGCCGATCTCGCCGTGGCCGGCGTCACGGCGGTCGTGGTCCCACAGGAGCGCCCGTTCGACGAGCAGGTGTCCACCGCCCGCGCACTCGAAGCCGCCGAGCTGGCGGTCGTGCGGTCGACCTGGCCCGACGCCCCAGACTGGAAGGGCACCCTCGACCGCGCCTCGAAGCTCCAGCCCGACTGGTCTCGTTGGCAGGTTGCGGGTGCCGCCCGACGAGCAGCGGAGGCGATCGAGGCGGTCGCGGTCGGCGATCCCGCAGGGGGTGGACGATGAGGACGTCTGTCGTGACCCTGTGCTCTCGCCCCCGACTCGGACACCTCGAACGGCAGCTCGAGGCCGTCGGGGCGTCCATACCGACCTCGGGCGACGCGGTGGAGCGACTCGTCGTGTGGATCGGCGACGACGCACCCCCGACCCTCGACGCGGAGCTGACGGTCCACCTTCCACCGGGGTCCGACGGACTCCGTCTCGCGGCAGGCCGGAACGCCGGTGCAGCGCTCGCCATCGACCGTGGTGCAGACCTCATCGTGTTCCTCGACGCGGACTGCGTCCCCGGGCCGGCCCTGCTCGACCGATACCGTGAGGCGTCCGATCGCCACCCGGGCGCCGTCCTCTGCGGCCCGGTGACCTACCTGCAGCCAGGCGTGGACGTCACCGACCGCCGCGCATTGGCGGCGGCGACGGCACCGCATGCGGCGAGACCGAACCCGGACGACGGCGCGGAGCGCGTCGCCTCCGAGGACGAGTACCCGCTGTTCTGGTCGTTGTCCTTCGCGACGAGTGCGTCGACCTGGTCCCGGAGCGGAGGCTTCGACGAGGGGTACGAAGGGTACGGCGGAGAGGACACCGACTTCGCGTTCACCCTGAGCGCGTCGCGGACACCCCTCGTGTGGGTCGGAGGCGCGCACGCCTACCACCAGCACCACGAGACGCAGCGCCCGCCCTGGCAGCACTTCGACGACATCCTCCGGAACGGCGCGCGGTTCGCCGACCGGTGGGGAACCTGGCCGATGACCGGTTGGCTGGAGGCGTTCGCTCAGGCTGGTGCAGTCCGACGGATCGGCGACGACTGGGTCCGGGTTCAGCCGACCGGCCCGAGCAGTCCGTCGACTGCGGCCACCAGCGCCGCGGCGACAGGCTCCGGCGCGTAACGATCGACGGACGCACGTGCGGTCGCGGCCCGCGTCAGGGCGTCCGACGGCGCGTCCAGCACCCTTCGAAGCGCTCGCGCAAGGGCTCCGTGGTCTCCTGGTGGCACCATGAGACAGTCGACGCCGTCCGTACAGAAGTCGTCGTACCCGCTCCCGGTGGTCACGACCAGCGGGGTCCCGATCGCCTTCGCCTCGAGTGCGACGTTGCCGAACCCCTCCCAGCGCGAGGGGCACATGACCACCGTCGCAGCTCCGACGGCCCGATAGAGCTCCGCTCCCGCCACATGCCCGAGCCACACGACCCGGTCCCGTACCGACTCGGGCAGGATGGACAGCAGCGCCGTCAGGTCCGGTTCGAACCGCCGGTCACCGCTGGAACCGGCGAGGACGAGTCGGGCATCGGGCTTCTGCCGGACGAGCAACGCGAACGCCTGAAACGCCTCCACGACACCCTTCCGCCGCTCGAGCCGGCCGAGGAAGAGCACGACCGGTTCCGCCCCGGTCGGCCACTGAGCCGGCAGCCCGGCGGTCGACGCGGCAACGCGGACGGCGTCGACGTCGATGCAGTTGCGCACGACGGCGGCCGGCGGCAGGGCGCCGAGCAGGTCCTTCGTGCGCGCGAGCATCGCGGTCGAGATCGCGACGAGCGCAGCAGACCGTCGGATCTGTCGGGTCTCGAGCGCGTCCTGGACGATCACCGCGATGCGCCCTGCGACCGGCATGTCACTGAGGCGGAGTCCCGAGACGAGGTTGGAGAGACGAATGCTCGTGGCGAGGTTCGTCACGAGGGGCGCTGAACGCGGCAGCGCCGATCCGAGGGCGCTCCACTCGGGCAGGAAGATCCGATCGTACGAACCGCGTCGGAACACCCGGCGGACGGTTCGGGCGCCGAGGAGCATCCTGAGGACGCGTGGTGATCGACTGCCGTGCCGTACGGCGTCGATGAGACGGACGCCGTCGATGTCCGCGCCGACGGGCAGCTCGTCGTCCGAGCACACGACGAGGTCGATCTCGACTCCCGAGCGGACGAGGGCGGGAAGGAGCGCGGCGTAGTGCCGTCCGATCCCGCCCGTGTAGCTCGTGAGCCCCGCATACTCGGTCGCGGCCACGAGCCAGCGCTGCCGTCGTGGACCACGCGGGACGTCACTCACCGGTATCGCCTCGGCACCGTCCACCAGGAACCGAACTCCGTGTTGTACCGCTCCGGGTCGAACGGACTCTCGCCACCGGCGGGGTAGCTCGTCAGCTCACCGAACACGATGCGGTCGCCGAGGTCGTACAGGTCCACGCGGACGAAGTCGGTGTCGGCGGCCAGGCGCTCGGCCAGGTCGATCATCTCGTCGAGCCGTTCGGGCGCCGACGGTTCCGGGTCGGCCCACGCGGGTCCACCACTGAGTGGCAGGTGCCGCCAATCCGGCAGGAAGAAGTCCTGGGTCCGGCGTCCGAACCTGCCGGAGTCGAGCTGGATGTACCGGCAGCGCCCGTGGAAGACGAAGAACTTGAGGTCGTCGGGGATCCCGGCATCCGGTCCCTCCAGCAGCTCCTCGACGATGATCCTGCGCGGCACCCGTCCGTACACCCACTCGCGGTTCGGTCCCTGACCGTACAACTGGGACACCCAGCCGTTCGCGAGTTCGACGATTCGATCGCGATCCACCTTCTCCGGTCGGACGTGCCGGTACTCCCAGCTCCCCGCCTCGGTCGGCAGACGGGCATCGGGTCGGGCGGACGACGAGACGACGATGGCCGCCCCGCTGCCGTGCGTTGGCTTGACGACGTAGGACTCCGGGAGCTCCAGGTCCCGCAGCTCATGCGGGTCGTCGAGGATCCCGTACACGCGCGGGAGCAGGTGCGGACCGATCCGCGAAGCCACGAGATCCCGCACGGCGGCCTTGTCCGCGAAGGTGACGATGAGCGGACGACGGTCGCGGAGCATCTTGTACCGGACCTTCTCCCGGAAGGTGACCGGCCGGCGCGTCCGCCAGAGCCGGACGGCGCGCACCAGCCGGCTCCGCTCCCGCCACGGCACCGTCCGCGGCGCGCTCGTCGCATCGGGGAGGGCGGCGCGCAGGCGGCAGCTGCGATGGAACCACCGGACGGCGGGCAGGTCCTCCGGCCAGTGCACACGCAGGGTGGTCCAGCCCCGACGCATCCGGAGAGCGAGCGAACCGGCATCGGTGAACGGGCGCATCGAGATCCCCATCCCGAGCGACCGGTCGTAGCGCACGCGTCGGTGGAGACCCAGATGGGCCGAGACGTCCAGATCGTCGTGCAGTTCCGCATCCTCGCGGTGCACCGCCTCGGCGATCTGGCCCCACGTCGCGCGCCGGATCGCACAGTTGGACCCGAAGATCGGGACCTGGGCGAGGGCGGCCCCGACGAAGAGCCGGTACGCCCCGAGGTAGAGGCCGGCGAGCGGTGCACGGAGCAGGCGCGGACCGTCGATGAAGACGGCGGGGCCCGTGAGCGCTTCCAACTCCGGATCCATCGCGAACGCGTCGGTGATCCGGGTCACCCAGTCCGGTGGCGGCACGCAGTCCGCGTCGAGTCTCGCCACGACCGTCGCGGTCGCATGGTCGAAGCCGGCTGCGTTCGCCGCGGGGATGCCGGGCATCGGCTCATCGATGAGGACCGCGTCGTACCGCTCGGCGATGGCCGCGACCTCGGCGCGATCGCGGCTGCCGTTGTCGACGACGATGATCGATGCGGGTCCGGTGTGCTGCGCGCGCAGCGAGCGCAGGCAGCGTCGGAGGAGTGCGGCGTCGTCCTTGACCGGAACGACCACGTCCACGGTCACGAGCGGGTGGGCCGCGGTCTCGAGCGTCTCGACCGTCATGCGTCTCGCCCATCCGCCAGCAGCTGTGCCTCCGCGAACACCCGCGGGTGGGCGAGGATGCGGAAGTGGCCGCCGGTGTCGAGTTCCACGTTCTTGGCGCCGTCGAGTCGGCTGCCGCCCGGGATGTGCGGATCGAAGCGCCCGTAGACGGAGACGATCCTCGGATTGACGGTCGCCTCTCGGGAGAGCGCGAGGATCGTCGGGTCGTCGGGGGTGAAGATGCGCAGGCTCGGGAGGAGCATGAGCCTCGCGTACCGCGATCCGGCGAACGGCGCCGCGACGGCGAGCATCCCGGCGATCCGGGCTCCACCGCCGCCGAGCGACATGACGTACTTGCCGACGAGCCCGCCCTTGCTGTGCGCGAGGAGGACGACGTCGCCGAGCCCGTTCGCCTCGAGGTAGTCGGCGACGAGTCGTGCCGCCACGGGGACCGTGCGGTCGTTGCGTCCGAGCGGGTCGATCACGTGTATCGGGTGCCCGTCGTCGTGGAGTCGGCGGATGAGCGGCTCGAGGAACCGCCAGGTCTCGTAGACGCCCGGAAGGACGACGATCGGTGACCGGTCGCCGGACAGGAAGTCGTGCGGGTCTGTGCGGCTGACGAAGGCCCGGACCTGCCAGACGAGTGCGTAGGTGTAGTCGCGCGCCCACCACCCGAGGGTCCGCAGCGCCGAACGGATCACCGACGATCCCCGTTCGCGCGGCTCAACCGTCTCCTCGCAGGACCTCGGGGCATCGCTCTGTTCCCATGTCCTCACCGTAACCGGACCACCCGGCGTGACCCTGGACCTTGACAGCGGCCGGACCGGGCCCGGGCGGATCGGGACCGTCGATGCCCGGCGTGGCTCACCACGGGTCCGGTGCGCTGATAATCTGGCAGCTGCGGTGGCCTCGGGGTGTTCGTGTGCCCGGACGATCGAGGAGTGCAGTGGGAGAGATCGACGGAGAGTTCGGCCGCGTCCGGGACGCGCTGGAGCGTCCTGCGATCCGGCTGCTGAGCCGGCCGACGGCACCCGCTGTCGTGGCGATCTTCCGCACCACGTTCGGCCGCGACGTCCAGTTCGTCGCAGCGGACCGCTTCCATCTGCAGGTCGAGGAGTACCTCGGCGAACTCGCGGCTCGCGGTGCGCGGATCCCGGCGGGCGGCGACGAACGCGGTGGCGGACGGACCCTTTGCCGGGAGTGGGTGCACGACCAGTGGCTCGTCCGGACGAGCACCGACGACGGCGAGGAGCAGTACTCGCTCACCTCGCACGCGCTCGAAGCGGTCTCGCTCGTCGACGGCCTCGCACACGACCGCGCCCTCATCAGTGAGTCGCGCCTGACCATGATCCTCGACTCCGTGCGCCGATGGGCGCTGCAGGCCGACCCGGACCGTGACGAGCATCTGCGTCGCATCGACGCGCAGCTCGCCGAGCTCCAGGCGGAACGCGAACGGGTGGCGGCCGGCGGCACCGTCGTCGCGGCGAGCGACGACCGGATGCAGGACGGCTACGCGAACATCGCCGACCTCATCCGTCAGCTCCCGAGTGACTTCCGCCGGGTCGAGGAGTCGGTCATCGCGATGCACCGGCGGATCGTCGAGGACTTCCGGAACGACACCCGTCCGATCGGCGAGATCCTCGACGACTACCTCAGGCGCACCGACGAGCTGATGACGGCGACGGCCGAGGGTCGGGCCTTCGAGGGCGCTTTCGAGCTCCTCCGCAACGACGATCTGCTGCAGGACCTCAAGCGCGACCTCTCCACGATCCTCGACCACCCCTTCTCGTCCAGGCTCGGGCCCGCGGAGCTCCGTGGCTTCCGGGGTGCCGTCGGGATCATCCGACAGGGGATCGACGACGTGCTCGCGCAGCGTCGGCGGCTCACCGCGACGCTCCGCGACCACATCGTGCATCACGACGTCGTGCAGGACCGCGAACTCGACACGACCCTGCGTGCACTGAACCAGCGCCTCGGCATCTGGATGCGGACCGCGGGACCACGCGCCACCGTCGACCTGCCGCTCCTCCCGGAGACCATCGACATCGAGCACCTGCGCGAGCGGTTCTACGATCCGGACGTCGAGGTCGCTCCGCCGCCGATCGCGACGTCCGTCGAACGGACCGACGGCGCGGCGATGTCGCTCGACACCCTCCGGTCGCAGGGCGGTCCGCTCCTCGACGAGCTCCGGGCCGGACTCCTCGACGCGGTGACCTCCGGTGCCGAGGATGCCCATGCGGCGTTCTCCGGGCTCGATCCGGAACTCCGACGACCGGTGGAGCTGTTCGGCCTCGTCCACCTCATGACCCAGCTGGGCACGTACGACGAGCAGGCACCACGCCGCCGCTACGAGACGGTCCGTCCGGACGGGACGACCACCGCGTTCGAACTTCCGGCCTTCCCGCTCGGTGAGGCCGGTGTCGCAGCGCTGACGCGAGCGACGACGACCACGACCACTGCTCCGGCCGACCAGGCCCGGCGCGGAACGGAATGACATGACCTCCGAGACGGATCCCACCGCGACGGCGACGACCGACCCGACGTCGGACGACCTGACGACGGACGGACTCGACGCCGTCGCACCCGCCGAGGCGCCGGTCGCCGGCCCGGATGACGACTCCTTCGCCCTCTTCGAAGGGGACGAGGGACGTCTCGACGCCGCTCAACGTCGTGCGCTGGTCGCTCTGCTGAAGCATCGCTACGTCAGCCCCGCGCTCCAGCCCGCCGAGTGGCGGACGGTCCTCGAGTCCGAGTCGCTGCTGCGGTCCCGCCTCAACGAGCTGTTCCTGGAGCTCGAGGTGGACCGCTCGGCCGAGGTCGCCTTCAAGCGTCAGGCGGGCTCGGAGAGCGGGCGGCGTCCCTTCCCGACCCTGCTGCACGACACCAGCTACAGCCGCGAGGAGACGATCCTGCTCGTCTACCTGCGGACGCGTCTTCGGACCGAACTGGCCAATGGCGCACGAGCCGCGATCGTCGAACACGACGAGCTGCTCGGCTTCGTCGCGAGCTTCCGGCCCGAGCACGCCACCGACCGCGCCCGTGACGACGGACGCGTCGAACGCGCGATCGACAAGCTGCTGACCGCGCGGGTCCTGCTGCGGACCAAGGACGCCCGCCGCCACCGGATCGCGTCGGTGGTGGAGACGCTCCTCCCCCTCGAGCGCCTCCAGGAGCTCCTGGAGTGGCTCGAAACGCAGACTGCAGCAGTCGATCCGGCCTCGGAGCAGCCGCGACCCGATGCCCACGCGGACTCGGACTCGGACGACGAGCCCGACGGCACCGCAGCCGAGTCGCAGGACGCCCCCGACGACCAGATCCAGCCACCAGCAGCAGAGGACGACCGATGAGCCGCTCCACGGACACCGACACCCTGCTGGACCTCGTCGAGCAGTGGCGTATCGAACGGATGCAGGTCATCAACTGGGGTGGGTTCGACGGGTACCGATCGGTCGACTTCGCCTCCCGCGCGACGCTCATCTCCGGCGCCTCCGGAACCGGGAAGAGCTCGCTCATGGACGCGTACCTCGCGGTCATGATGCCGTCGGACGTGCCGTTCAACGGAGCCTCCAACGACGCGGCGGTCGGACGGGCGCGGAATCCAGACCAGCGCAACCTGCTCACGTATCTCCGCGGCAAGGTCGACTCGGCACGGGACCCGCAGACCGGGGCGATGCGCGACATCAACCTGCGCGGCACGGATCAGCTCACCTGGGGTGCCGTGGCGGTGACGTTCCTCAACGACGACGAGCGTCGCTTCACCGTCGTGCGCGCCTACCTCGTACCCCGACGTGCGCTGCGCACCGGTGACCTGTCGATGACGATGGCGACCGTCGACGGGCCGTTCGAGCTCACGGACCTCGAGGCATTCGTGCCGAAGCGGTTCGACGCCGGTGAGCTCCAGGGTCGCATCCCCGGATTCGTCGTCCGTGACACCTACGCGGAGCTGTCCTACACCCTGCACACCCGTCTCGGCATCGGTGCCGGAGGCGACGGTGGTCGGGCGATGCGTCTGCTGGCCCGGATCCAGGCGGGACAGCACCTGCCGACGGTCGACGGCCTGTACAAGTCGATGGTGCTGGAGCGTCCGAGCACGTACGACGCGGCCGACCGGGCGCTGTCGCACTTCGAGGCGCTCGACGAGGCGTACCTCGCGATGGAGACCGAGAGCCGCAAGGCTCGGGTGCTCGAGCGGCTCGGCGAACTGCGTCGTGACTACGAGGACGGGCACCGGGCGGCTGCCGACCTCGAGCGCCTCGGCTTCACCGAGGACGGCACGACACCGTTCACCGTCTGGCGCAGTCGCGCACACGAGGCACTGCTCGATGAAGCGGTCTCCCGGAACCGGCGGGAGAAGCTCGAGGCCGGAGCCACGTTGGAGGCGGCGCGGGCACGAGCCGCTGCGGCGGGTGTCCGTGTCCGTGAACTCGAGCGTCAGGTGTCGGAGCAGGGCGGGAGCGCGCTGCGGCGTGCCGAGGAACGCCGTGAGGCCGCGGAGGCGACGCACGCCGAGGTGGCGCGAGCCAGGTCGCTGTTCGACGAGCGCACCGAGGTCCTCGACGATCCGATCGAGGATGAAGTCTCGTTCCGGCGTGCGCTCGGCCGCAGCGAGGACTTCCTCGCCGACGACGACACCGCGCTCGACGCCATCGAGACCGATCGCGCCCAGCTGCATCGCGAAGCGTTCCCCCTCGAGGAGCGCAACACCGAACTCCGGCGTGAACTGCAATCGCTTCGCGGCCGTGACGGCGCGGTCCCCGATCGACTCCACCGGGCGAGACTCGCCCTCGCTGAGGCTGCCGGACTCGACCCGGAACAGCTGCCGTTCGTGGCCGAGCTCATCGACGTCGCTCCCGCCTATGCCGCCTGGCGTCCCGCGATCGAGGTCACCCTGCACGGTCTCGCGAGGACGGTCCTCGTCGACGAGGAACACCTCGATGCGTTCGGCCGCGCGATCGACGCGGTCCGGATCCCGGTCCGCCTGCAGTTCGAGGGTGTCCCGCTGCATGAGGCGTCCTCCCCAGACGCGGGTGACCCCGCGTTCATCTCCGGCCGTGTCACGTACCGCACCTCGCCGTTCAGCAGGTGGATCGAGCAGCGCGTGACCTCGGACCGGATCGACGCGCGGTGCGTCGAGTCTCCGTCGGAGCTCTCGGGCGGCGGTCGCCGCGTGACCATGAACGGCCAGCTGCGTGACGGCCGCCGCGGCTCCCACGGCGACACGGGCGGTGCACCGATCCTCGGCTTCACCAATGAGGCGCGGATCGCGTCGATTGAGGCGGAGACGGCCGAGATCCGTGGGCGCCTCGAAGTCATCGCCGGTCGACAGGCCGGCATCCAGCAGCGGTTGTCGCGTCGTGAGGCCGAGCGGGCCGCCCACCGGTATCGTCTCGACACCGAGTGGGCCAGGATCGACGTCGCCGGTGCTGCTGCGCATCGCGACGCAGCCGCGGCCGAGCTGGAGCGTCTGCTCGACGCCAATGACGTCCTGCAGGAGCTCCAGGGCTCGGTGGCGGCCGCCCAACGTGAACTCGACGCCGCCAACGCCGAGCGGTTCCCGGCCGAGGACCGTGTCAGACGCCTCGACGAGGAGCACGGGGTCCTCGTCGATCAGCAGGACGCGGCGACGACCGTCATCGACCGTTTCGAGCGCTCCGAGGTCGAGGAGGTCTCCCCCGCCGACATCGATCGGATCGAAGCCGCCCTCGCGGCGGTGGGCGGTGTGCCGTCACTCGGCGGGTTCGGCGATGCGATGAAGCGGCTCCGCACACGGCTCGGTGACGAGTTGTCCTCGGCCGTCCGCCAAGCGGAGCAGGCCGCGCTCGCACAGGTGCACGTGTTCGAGCAGTACCAGTCGATCTGGCACGACCCCAACCTCGGCACGACGCTCGAGTCCTACGGCGACTACCGGGCGATCCTCGACGGCATCCTCGGCACCGGTCTCCCCGAGCGCCGCCAGGAGTGGCGCCGTCGGTTGTCCCAGTGGAGCGGCGAGGACCTGGTCCCGCTCAGCAGCGCGTTCGACAGCGCCGTCGAGGAGATCGAGGACCGCCTGGTCCCGGTCAACGACATCCTGCGCGACCTGCCGTTCGGACCGGCGCACGATCGTCTGAAGATCGTCCTCCGCCGGGTGCATCGCGAGGAGGCCTCAGCCTTCCGACGTGAGCTGCGCGCCCTGTCGAGCGAGGTCACCGCGAACCTCGGCGACGACGAGTTGGAGGCCCGGTTCCAGCGGCTCCGCCGGTTCATGGAGTCGATGCGCGACACGGGTGCCGGGTCCCAGCCGACCCGCGACCAGGTGCTCGACGTGCGCCGTCACGTCGAGATCACCGCCGTGCGGTACGACACGTCTGGTCAGGACGTCAGCGTCTACTCCTCGCTCGGCGACAAGAGCGGTGGCGAGACCCAGGAGCTCGTCGCGTTCATCGTCGGCGCTGCCCTGCGCTACCAGCTCGGTGACGAGGACCGCCCGCGTCCGAGGTTCGCGCCGGTGCTGCTCGACGAGGGCTTCATCAAGGCGGACTCGGAGTTCGCCGGCCGCGCGGTGGTCGCCTGGTTGCGGCTCGGCTTCCAGCTCGTGATCGGGGCGCCGCTCGACAAGGTGACGGCACTCGAGCCCTACATGGACCGGCTCCTGTCGATCCGGAAGGATCCGGAGACCCGACACGCCTGGGTTGCCGAGATCGAACGGTCGGCTCCGGTCGAGCCGCTCGAACGCGTCGGATAGCGCCTGATCCGTCGATCACACCCGGCCACGGTGTGACTTGACACAACACTCGTTCGAACATATGTTCGAATCATGTCCGACCGGCCCGCTGCCCCGCCGATCCGCATCGGTGAGGCCGAGTGGATCGTGATGCGGGAGGTGCCCGACCGGCCGGCCGGTCTGGTGAAGTACTTCGCGCCGAGCGGCGCACCGGCCTACTTCCGCTGCGTCACCTGGGCACCGCGGTCGGAGGACCGTCGGTTGATCGGTCGGTTCGCGACGCTCGCCGAGGCGGAGCGTGCCGTGCCGGGTGGACGACGGTCCGCCGCACCGGCCACTCCCCGGTCCGCGGACGCCTGGGAGCGCGGGCAGGCGCCGTGGGACGCAGCGCCGCGACGGAGCGACCGGTACGCCTGAGCGACCGGTCGCAGGTCGGTCAGCGCCACCCGTACCGCGAACGGAGCCCGGCGGCGACGCGGTCGAAGCGATCACGCGGGACCTGAGTCGCCTCCCGTCGCATCCCGTCGGGGTGCACGCGGAAGACGCGGTCGAGGTTCGCCCAACTCGAACGGCCGGCACTGTCCCATCCTCCGGTGCCGAGCGGCACGAACTCACCGTCCTGCGAATGATCCTTGCTCGTCAGCTGCACCGCCAGAACCCAGCCTCCGGTCGAGCGCGCCACGACGAGCACCGGACGGTCCTTGCCACGTCCGTCGCGCTCCTCGTACGGCACCCAGGTCCAGACGATCTCGCCGGGGTCGGGGTCGCCGTCGACGGCCGGGGCGTAGTCGATGGACACGGCGCCGACCGCCCGCGGATCGACCTCGACCGTCGCCGTCCGGCCTGAGCGTCCGGGTGAAGCGGCGGTGGTGGTCGGTGGCGTCGCGAGGCCCGCGGTGCGCACCGCACTGGAGGCGGCGCGGGTGGAGGGGCCCAGGAGTGCGTTCGCGACGCGGCGGATGATCGAGGTGAAGGTTGACACGCCGTCACCCTACCGTCCGCGGCTGCCACCCCAGGAAACGACGGACGGGCGCCGCCCTGGTGGACGACGCCCGTTCGGCGAAGCGGAGGCGGTCGAGGTCAGTCGACGAGGGCGTACCCCTCTTCGCCGTGCACAGAGGTGTCGACGCCGGCGATCTCGTCCTCGTTCTTGACACGGAAGCCGATCGTCTTCTCGATCGCGAAGCCGATGACGAAGGCCACGATGAAGGAGTAGACGAGGACGGCGAAGGCGGCGATGGCCTGGACCGCAAGCTGCTCGATGCCGCCCCCGACGAAGAGGCCGGTCTCGGTCGCGAAGAAGCCGAGGTACAGGGTGCCGATGAGGCCACCGACGAGGTGGATGCCCACGACGTCGAGCGAGTCGTCGAAGCCGAGCTTGAACTTCAGCTCGACGGCGATGGCGCAGACGGCGCCGGCCACGATGCCGAGGAGCAGTGCCCAACCCGGAGTCAGGTTCGCGCACGCCGGGGTGATGGCGACGAGACCAGCGACGGCACCGGAGGCGGCGCCCACCGAGGTCGCCTTGCCGTCCTTGAACTTCTCGACGACGATCCAGCCGATGATGGCGGCAGCGGTGGCCCCGACGGTGTTGACGACGATGAGTCCGACGTTCGCGAGCTCGTTCAGCCACTCGGCGCCGGCGTTGAAGCCGAACCAGCCGAACCACAGGATGGCGGCTCCGAGGAGGGTGAGCGGCACGTTGTGCGGCTTCGTGATGCCCTTCTGGAAGCCGATGCGCTTGCCGAGCACCAGGGCGAGGGCGAGCGCGGCGGCTCCGGCGTTGATGTGCACCGCGGTTCCACCCGCGTAGTCGATGACGCCGATGCCTGCATCCTCACCGAACAGCGTGGTGCCGAGGTTCATGATCCAGCCGCCGCCCCAGACCCACGCGGCGATCGGGAAGTACGCGATGGTCGCGAAGAGGCCGGCGAAGATCATCCAGGAGCCGAACTTCGCGCGGTCGGCGATGGCGCCGGAGATCAGCGCGATCGTGATGATCGCGAAGGTGGCGCCATAGGTCGCCCCCACCAGGTCGGTGTTCGCGGTTTCGCCGCTCGCGAGGGCGGTCATCCCGAAGTCGGAGAACGGGTTGCCTGCGAACTCCAGCGGGCTGCCGACGGCCGACATGTTGAAGCCGTAGAGGATCCACAGCACGCTGATCAGGCCCAGTGCGCCGAAGCTCATCATCATCATGCTGACGACGCTCTTCGCCTTCACGAGGCCGCCGTAGAAGAATGCGACGCCGGGGGTCATGAACAGCACCAGAGCGGTTGCCGTGACTCCCCAAGCGATACTGCCTGTATCCATTGGATCTTCCTCACACATCGTGGTCTTGCAACGGGTGCCCGAGATGGTGAGGACTGGCTGAGCTCGGTCTCGCCGTCCGACTCGGTGCAGCGACCAGTCTGCGGAACGGAGGTTTCCGCACGACTGTCAGCGTGTTTCCGATGTGTTACGCGAGTGCCGCCCAGGTAAACAGCGTGTTTCGTGACCCGGTGCGACGGGTCAGTCCATCGAGGTGAGGGCGATCATGCGCGACATCGCGCGCAGGTACTTCTTGCGGTATCCACCGTTGAGCATGTCTCCGCCGAACACCTCGTCGAGGGCCGTGCCGGTCGTGACCACGGGGATCTGTGCGTCGTACACCCGGTCGATGAACGCGACGAGCCGGAGCGCCTGGCCCTGGTCGGTCAACTCGTGGACGTCGCGGAGCGCGATCAGGTCGACGCCGTCGAGGAGTCCGATGAACCGTGAAGGGTGGACGGCGGCGAGGTGGGTGATGAGACCGTCGAAGGTGTCGACCGTGACGTCACGGTCGGCGGCCGCCGCCTCCGCGGTGCGGGCGTCGAACCGCTCCTCGGAGCTCACCACGGCGTGTCCCTCGATGCTGCGGCGGCGGTAGTCGGTGCCGTCGATGCGGAGGGTCTCGAAGTTGGCGCTCATGGCCTGGATCTCGCGGAGGAAGTCGGCTGCGGCGAAGCGGCCCTCCCCCAGGGCGTTCGGCGGCGTGTTGGAGGTCGCGGCGATCCTCGTCCCGGTCGCGACGAGTTCCCCGAGCAGTCGGGTCATGACCATCGTGTCCCCCGGGTCGTCGAGCTCGAACTCGTCGATGCAGATGAGCGTCGCGCCCGTCAGCTGCGCGACCGCCGCCGCGTAGCCGAGCGCACCGACGAGGGCCGTGTACTCGATGAAGGTGCCGAAGTACTTCTTCCGACCGGGTGCATCGTGCCAGAGCGCCGCGAGGAGGTGCGTCTTGCCGACGCCGAAGCCACCGTCCAGGTAGATGCCCGGCTTGGCCGCCGGTGCCTTGGGCTTCCGCCGTCCGAAGAAGCCGCCACCGCCACCGGCCTGGGGCGCGAAGAAGCCGCGGAGCTTCTCGACCGCGGCCGCCTGGCCCGGGAAGTCGGGATCCGGACGGTACGAGTCGAAGCTCGCCTGCTCGAACTGCCGGGGTGGCGTCAGGCTCGCGACGATCTCGGCACCACTGACCGTGGGGACACGGTCGGTGAGGCTGCGGAATCCGGTCGGGACGGAAGGCGTGGTCACGGCAAACCTCTGGCTCTGCATGGGTGCTGGGGTTACGGCGTCTGACGCATCGGTGCGGTTCGGTGGTGCGGACGGCGTACTGTCGAAGGGACAGGCTTCCAGCCTAGATGCACGACACCCGAGCCCCACCGCAGCCAGCTGCACGACCGGAGGTACCCATGACCGTCGACGCCGATTCGACCTCGACCAAGTTCACCGCCTACGCCCACCCCGAGCGCCTCGTCACGGCGGAGTGGCTCGAAGCGCACCTGGGTGAACCCGGTCTCGTCGTCGTCGAGTCCGATGAGGACGTCCTCCTCTACGAGACCGGCCACATCCCCGGCTCGGTGAAAGTCGACTGGCACACCGACCTCAACGACCCGGTCGAGCGCGACTACATCGACGGAGCCGCCTTCGCCGCACTGCTCGGATCCAAGGGGATCTCGCGAGAGGACACCGTCGTCATCTACGGCGACAAGAACAACTGGTGGGCCGCCTACGCCCTGTGGGTCTTCAGCCTCTTCGGACACGAGGACGTCCGGCTACTCGACGGTGGACGCGACAAGTGGATCGCGGACGGCCGGGCGATCACCCGCGATGCCACAGAGCGCGAAGCCGTCGAGTACCCCGTGGTGGAGCGCGACGACTCGGCCCTCCGCGCCTACAAGGACGACGTGCTCGCCCACCTCGGCAAGCCGCTCATCGACGTCCGCTCCCCCGAGGAGTACAGCGGTGAACGCACCACGGCGCCCGCCTACCCCGAAGAGGGTGCGCTCCGCGCCGGTCACATCCCGAGTGCGCAGAGCGTCCCGTGGGGCAAGGCGGTTGCCGACGACGGCACCTTCCGGCCGGCCGAGGAGCTGGACGCGATCTACCGCGACGGCGCAGGCCTCGCCGAGGGCGACGAGGTGATCGCCTACTGCCGCATCGGCGAGCGGTCGAGCCACACGTGGTTCGTCCTGCAGCACCTGCTCGGGTTCGACAACGTCCGCAACTACGACGGGTCCTGGACGGAATGGGGTAGCGCCGTGCGCGTGCCGATCGTCCAGGGTGCCGAGCCGGGCGACGCACCGACGCGCTGAACTCGTCCACCCACCGCCCTTCCGCACGGCTGCACTGTGCGGGAGGGCGGTCCGCTGTTCCCGGCTGCGATACTGGAGTGACCATGACCGATTCCCTCCTCGCCCCGAACCTCGCCGAGATCCGAGATGAGTTCCTCGCCGTCGAGGAACGCTCACGGCTGCAGCTGCTCCTCGAATTCAGCGACGAGCTGCCGGACCTCCCGGAGCGCTACCGCGACCACCCCGATCTGATGGAGCGGGTGCTCGAGTGCCAGGCGCCCGTGTTCTTCTTCGTCGAGGTCGACGAGGACGGCATCGTGCACCTGTTCGCGACGGCCCCCGAGGAAGCGCCGACCACTCGTGGGTTCGCGAGCATCCTCGTCCAGGGGCTCGCCGGACTCACCGTCGACGAGGTGCTCGCCGTCCCCGACGACTTCCCGCAGATGATCGGACTCTCCCGAGCGGTGTCGCCACTGCGACTGCGTGGGATGTCGGCGCTGCTCGGCCGGACGAAGCGCCGCCTCCGCGAACTCGCCTGAGTCGTCGGCCCGTCGGTCAGTGCCCGGGCGGTAGCGGCACGAGCTCGTCGAGCCAGTCCGAGACCGCGGCGGTCCAACGCTCCGGGTCGTAGTTCCAGAGCTTCGTGTGACGGGCGACGGTGAACGGCACGAACGTCACGATGTCCGGTCGTGCGAGGGCGAGCGCCCGCGACGGCCCTGCCGGGACGTAACCGTCGTCGTCACTGTGCATCAGCAGGATCGGCAAGGCGAGGTCGGCGGCGTTGGCGACGTAGTCGAGCCGACCGAGATCGATGCTCGTCGCCTGCCCGGTCAGGAGGCGTCCCCACCGGCGGCTGATGGCGAGCAGGGCGACCCGACCCACGACGCTCGGGATCCGGTTCTCGCGGGCCTGGTGCTGCAGGACGTCCACCCAGTCGATGACCGGCGAATCGAGCGCGACGGCGCGGAGGAGTTCGGGGTGCGTCGTCCGCCGTGAGGCCTGGAGCACGATCGCTCCGCCCATGGACCAGCCCATGAGCACGACGTCGGCGGCGCCCTGTTCACGCACCCAGCCGATCGCGGCGTCCACGTCGCGCCACTCCTCGTCGCCGAGCGCGTAGCGGAAGTCCAGCGCGGGCGGAGCGTCGCCGTCGTTGCGGTAGGAGACGAGCAGGCACGAGTACCCGGCGTTGCGGAAGCTCGGCACCGCTCGGAGCGCTTCGGATCGCGTGGTCCCCCGGCCGTGCACCAGGACGGCCCAGCGGGTGGACGGTCCGTCCTCCGGGTGGATCGCCCACGCCGGCGCCGGGCCGAGCGGGGTCGGGACGAGCACGTCCTCGTGGGCGAGGCCCAGTTCCTCCGGGCGGCGGAAGAACCAGCCGCTGAACTCGGCCTCCTGGCCGACGCGGAGTGCGTCGACGTCGCCGCCGAGGAGGGTCCGGACCACGGTGTGCTGCCGTACCTCGAGGATGTCGCCCAGCTGCACGTACGCGGCACGTCTCGTCACCCAGCTGCCGTAGCGGCCGGGGACGATCGTGTCCGGGGACGCGACGAGTTCGACCGTCCCGCCGGCACGGTCCAACCCGACGATGCGAGCCTCACTCGGGCGGTCCCGAGCCGGGACCACCACCTTGCGGGCGATGGTCGCGACGACGGCGAGCCCGAGGGCGCCCACGGCGGCAGCGGCTCCACCGGCGATGACGATCGCATCCGTCGCCGAACCCCGCCGTCGGATGCCGGTGCTCGCCGCTCCTCGACCGCCTGCCTGCGACCCGGGTCCGCGTCTCCGCCCGGCGTGCCTCTGCCCATTCATCGGGATGTAACTCTAGTCTTCACTCGTGGTAGAGAGTCCGACGACGGCAAAGGTTCCCGAAGAGTTCGCCCGAGCGGTGGACGCTGTTCGCGCTGCAGCCGTCCGGCCCGATCTGAGAGTCACGGAGATCCCCGCGCCGAGCAATCTCGCGCCGTTCGCCATCGCCCTCGCGGCCGACGTCTCACCGAGTCGCCACGATGCCGACTCGGACCTCGGTACGGGGCGGTTCGTCCTCCTCTACGACCCGGACGGCTCTGACGCCTGGGGTGGACGCTTCCGCGTCGTCTGCTTCGCCCAGGCCCCCCTGGAGACCGAGATCGGACTCGACCCGTTCCTTGCCGAGGTCGCCTGGTCCTGGCTCGTGGACGCCCTCGACACCCGCGGCGCCTCCTACCAGGCGGCGTCCGGCACCGCGACGAAGATCATCTCGAGTGGTTTCGGGGAGCTCGCCCGGCAGGGCGACGGCGCACAGATCGAGCTTCGAGCGTCGTGGACACCGCTGGAGAGCGACGTCGCGGCGCACGTGGAAGGATGGGGAGAGCTGCTGTGCATGCTCGCCGGCTTGCCTCCGACCACCGAAGGGGTCTCCCTGTTGTCCGTCAAACGAGCTCACCGTGAGTGACGCGGCGCCCGAATCAGCACCGCTCCTCCCCCCGCCCGCGCCCACCGCACCACGGGTCGTCACCGACACCCGCGAGGCCTACCTCGCCTCACTCGAGGTGCTCGCCGCGGGTCACGGACCGTTCGCGCTCGACGCCGAACGCGCGTCGGGTTACCGGTACTCCCAGCGCGCCTACCTCATCCAGGTCTACCGTCGCGGTGCCGGGGTCTTCCTCTACGACCCGCCCGCCATCGGCTCCATGGCCGAACTCGGCGCCCTGATCCAGGGTGAACGCTCGATCCTGCACGCGGCCAGCCAGGACCTCGCCTGTCTGCGCGAAGTGGGCATCGACCCGAGCGAGCTCTTCGACACCGAGCTGGGGGCCCGTCTGCTCGGGCTGCCGCGTGTCGGGCTCGGCGCAGTGGTCGAGGAACTGTTGGGCATCCATCTGGCGAAAGAGCACTCCGCCGCCGACTGGTCGACCCGCCCGCTCCCCGCCTCCTGGCTCGAATACGCGGCGCTCGACGTCGAGTTGCTCGTCGACGCCGCGGAGGAACTGGCCGCCCGCATCGAGGACGCCGGGAAGAGCGACATCGCGCGCCAGGAGTTCCAGGCGACGCTCGCCCGGGAGGCGAAGGCACCCCGCGCCGAGCCCTGGCGCCGCCTCTCCGGACTCCACGCCGTGCGCGGACAACGCAACCTCGCCGTCGCTCGCGAACTCTGGGTCGCGCGTGACGAACTCGCGCAGCGCCGCGACACCGCCCCCGGGCGGCTCATCCCCGACGCCTCGATCACCGCGGCCGCGAAGGCCAACCCCGGCTCGAAGCGCGACCTCGCAGCGCTCTCGGACTTCCGTGGGCGCGCGAGCCGCACCGAACTCGACCTCTGGTGGAACGCGATCCACACCGGCCAGACCACCGAGGACCTCCCCGGTGCCCGACCGGCGAGCGACACGCTGCCGCCCCCGCGCAGCTGGTCCGACAAGAACCCGGACGCGCACGCCAGGTACACCGCGGCACGGACGAAGATCCTCGCGACGGCGGAGTTCTTGACGATGCCGGTCGAGAACCTGCTCACGCCGGAGACGCTGCGCCGACTGGCCTGGACGCCGCCCGAACCGCTCACCGTCGAGACGGTCGCCGCGGCACTCGCCGAGCACGAGGCACGCCCCTGGCAGATCGACGCGACCGCCCGGGCGATCACCGACGCCTTTGTCGAGTCGGCCCAATCCCCGGTGGAGCCTGACCCGGACGCTTCGTAGGAAGCGCTGCACCCGGGTGTCCACCCGTGTCTGCCGCCTAGGATCGGGGCGTACCCCGAGAATGAGGAGGCAACGTGGCCGAACAAGCCGACGTCGTATTCGTTGATGGAGTCCGGACACCGTTCGGACGAGCCGGCGAAAAGGGCATGTACTGGAACACCCGGGCTGACGACCTGATCGTCAAGGCGATCATCGGACTGCTCGAACGTCATCCCGGGCTGCCGCTCGACCGCATCGACGAGGTCGCCATCGCGGCGACGACCCAGCAGGGCGACCAGGGGCTCACGCTCGGCCGCACCGCCGCGCTACTCGCCGGCCTCCCGAAGTCCGTCCCCGGATTCGCGATCGACCGCATGTGCGCCGGAGCGATGACCTCGGTCACGACGCTCGGCAGCGGCATCGCATTCGGTGCCTACGACCTCGTCCTCGCCGGTGGCGTCGAGCACATGGGGCGTCACCCCATGGGGCTGGACGCCGACCCGAACCCACGGTTCCTCGCCGAGCGCCTCGTCAGTGAGGACGCGCTGAACATGGGCAAGACGGCCGAGCGCATCCACGACCGGTTCCCGCAGCTCACGAAGGAACGCTCCGACCGCTTCGGCATGCGCAGCCAGCAGAAGGTCGCGGCCGCCTACGAGGCGGGACGGATCCAGCCCGACCTCGTCCCGGTCGCGCTCCGGAGCGACAGCGGATGGGGACTCGCCACCGGCGACGAAGGGCTCCGGCCCGAGACCACGATGGAGGGGCTCGCCGGACTGAAGACGCCGTTCCGGCCCCACGGCCGTGTCACCGCAGGCAACGCCTCGCCGCTGACCGACGGCGCCACGGTGAGTCTGCTCGCCAGCGCCTCGACGGCGAAGGAGCTCGGTCTCACGCCGAAGATGCGCCTCGTCAGCTTCGCGTTCGCGGGCGTCGAGCCCGAGATCATGGGCATCGGTCCCGTCCCCTCCACGGAGAAGGCGCTGCGGAAGGCCGGTCTGTCGATCGAGGACATCGGTCTGTTCGAACTGAACGAGGCCTTCGCCGTGCAGGTGCTCTCCTTCCTCGACCACTTCGGCATCGACGACGAGGACCCGCGGGTGAACCCGTGGGGTGGCGCGATCGCGGTCGGGCACCCGCTCGCAGCCTCCGGCGTCCGACTCATGATCCAGCTCGCGGCGCAGTTCGCCGAGCACCCCGAGGTGCGCTACGGCCTCACGGCGATGTGCGTCGGCCTCGGCCAGGGCGGCACCGTGATCTGGGAGAACCCGTACTTCACCGGCAAGAAGGGACGCAAGTAGATGACCGACTACACGACCATCGACTTCTCGGAGCTCGTCGCGATCAGCGGCGACGACGAGGTCGTGACGCGCTCCTTCGTCAATGACGTCACCACGGCGAGCGGGCGCACGATCGCGCTCATCACCCTCGACAACGGACGCGACCACACGAGGCCGAACACCCTCGGCCCGGTCACGCTGCTCGAGCTCGACGGCGTCCTCGAGGCGCAACGGACCCGTGCCGCGTCCGGCGAGATCGACGGTGTCGCCATCACGGGCAAGCCGTTCATCCTGGCGGCCGGCGCCGACCTGAGCAAGGTCGGCGACATCCCCTCCCGTGAGGTCGCGACCAAGCTCGCGCAGCTCGGCCACCATGTCTTCGGCAAGCTCGAGGACCTCGGCGTTCCGACCTTCGTCTTCATCAACGGACTCGCGCTCGGTGGCGGACTCGAGATCGGTCTCAACGCGAACTACCGGACCGTCGACGCCTCGGCGCCCGCGATCGCGCTCCCCGAGGTGTTCCTCGGACTCATCCCGGGCTGGGGCGGCGCCTACCTGCTCCCGAACCTGATCGGCATCGAGAACGCGCTCAACGTCGTCATCTCCAACCCGCTCAAGAACAACCGGATGCTCAAGGCGCAGGACGCGCTCGCCTACGGCATCGCGGACGTCATGTTCCCGTCCGCCAACTTCCTCGAGGACTCCTTGCGTTGGGCCGACGGGGTGCTCGGTGGCACGGTGACCGTGCAGCGCAAGAACGTGCCGGGCAAGGTGGAGCGGACGATCAAATGGCCGCTCGCCATCAGCACCGCCCGCAAGATGCTCGAGAGCAAGATCGGCACGGTCGCCAAGTCGCCCTACGCAGCCCTCGACCTGCTCGAGGCCGCCCGCAGCGGCACGAAGGCACAGGGGTTCGAGCGAGAGGACCGGGCGCTGTCCGAGCTCATCGTCGGCGACCAGTTCCAGGCGAGCATGTACGCGTTCGACCTCGTGCAGAAGCGCGCCAAACGCCCTGCAGGAGCGCCCGACAAGCAGCTCGCCCGACGGGTCACGAAGGTCGGCATCATCGGTGCCGGGCTCATGGCGAGCCAGTTCGCGCTGCTCTTCCTCCGGAGACTCCAGGTGCCGGTGGTCATCACCGACCTCGACCAGGGCCACGTCGACGCCGGCGTCGCCCGGATCCACGGCGAGATCGACACCCTCCGCGGGAAGGGCCGCATCTCCCCCGACGAGTCGAACCGCCTGAAGGCGCTCCTGTCCGGCACCACGGACAAGGCCGATTTCGCGGACTGCGACTGGGTCATCGAGGCCGTCTTCGAAGAGGTCGGCGTCAAGCAGAGCGTCTTCGCCGAGGTGGAGCAGTACGTCTCGGAGCAGGCGGTCCTCGCGACGAACACCTCCTCGCTCTCCGTCGAGGAGATCGGCGCGAAGCTCGCGCACCCCGAGCGGCTCGTCGGCTTCCACTTCTTCAACCCGGTCGCCGTCATGCCGTTGCTCGAGGTCGTCCGTACACCCCAGACGGACGACGAGACGCTCGCGACGGCCTTCGCCACCGCGGCGAAGCTGAAGAAGAGCGCCATCCTCACCGCCGACGCTCCCGGCTTCATCGTCAACCGGCTCCTGGCGAAGGTCATGGGTGAGGCGGCGCACGCCCTGGATGCCGGCACGCCGCTGCTGACGGTCGAACGTGCCTTCGCGCCCATCGGCCTGCCGATGACGCCCTTCCAGCTCATCGACCTCGTCGGTTGGAAGGTCGCCGCGCACGTGCAGGACACGATGGTCGGGAAGTTCCCCGACCGGTTCTTCGCGTCGGAGAACCTCCACCGGCTCGCCGGCCTGGACTCGGTGGTCGAAAAGGACAAGGGCGGCAAGGTGACCGGCTTCACGAAGCAGGCCCAGAAGGTGCTCGTCACGGGCGACAGCCCGCTCACCGAAGACGAGATCCTGCGACGGGTCGAGGACGGCCTCGCCTCGGAGATCAAGCTCATGTTGGACGAGGGCGTCGTCTCAGCCGCCCAGGACATCGACCTCGGGCTCATCCTCGGTGCGGGTTGGCCGTTCCAGGACGGCGGAGCGACGCCGTACCTGGACCGCGTCGGTGCGAGCGAGCGTGCGTTCGGCGACACCTTCCACCACCCGCCCATCCGGGGCGTCCAGGCGTAGTCCGCGCGGTGTCGCGAGAGCGGGGTGTCCTCCACCATCGGTGGACGGCACCCCGCTCTCGTGGTTGAGCCTCGAGCGACGCCGGCCCTCAGCGCATGCCGGAGCTCAGCGGTTGACGGTGCTCATGTCCGGATACCGGTCACCGGCAGGGAGACGGAGTGCGTCGAGTCGAGCGAGCGCGTCGGTCGACAGGGAGAGCTCATCGGCGCCGAGGTTCTCCTCGAGGTACGGGATCCGCTTCGTGCCGGGGATCGGTGCGATGTCGTCACCCTGGGCCAGCAACCAGGCGAGCGCCACCTGAGCCGGTGTCGCATCGAGCGACGCGGCGATCCGGTCGACCTCCTCGACGATCGCGATGTTCGCAGCGAGGTTGTCCCCCGTGAAGCGCGGGTTGGCGCGACGGAAGTCGGTCTCGTCGAGCTCGTCGAGCGATCGGATCGTGCCGGTGAGGAACCCACGACCGAGCGGCGAGTACGGGACGAAACCGATGCCCAACTCACGGACGGTCGGCAGGATCTCCGCCTCGGGGTCGCGGCTCCAGAGCGAGTACTCCGTCTGCAGAGCCGTGATCGGGTGCACGGCGTGCGCACGCCGGATCGTGTCCGGAGCCGCCTCCGACAGACCGATGTACCGGATCTTGCCCTCGGTGACGAGCTCCGAGAGGGCACCCACCGTCTCCTCGATGGGCACGCCCGGATCCACGCGGTGGAGGTAGTAGAGGTCCACGACGTCGGTCCCGAGCCGGCGCAGCGATCCCTCGATCGACAGGCGCACGTTCGCGGCGCTGCCATCGGCGCCGAACTGTCCGTCACTGGAATTGCGGATCGTCCCGAACTTGGTCGCGAGGGTCACCTCGTCCCGGCGTGACCCGAGTGCAGCTCCGAGCAGTTCCTCGTTGAGGTAGGGTCCGTACATCTCCGCGGTGTCGAAGAAGGTGACGCCGAGGTCCAGGGCACGGTGGATCGTCGCGGTCGACGCCGCATCGTCGAGGGCGGCACCGGTGTAGAACGCCGACATCCCCATGCAGCCGAGGCCGATCCGGGCGATGTCTGGTCCGGCTGTGCCGAGTGTGATGTGCTTCATCGTGTTGCCACCTGTTCTGTGTAGAGTTCGATCTTGCGATCGATGACCTCCAGCGACTGCTGCATCTCCTCGAGGCGGGCCAGGAACGAGATCCGATGCCGCAGCAGCAGCTCGAGCCTCGCCTCGGCGGTGTCGTCACCGCGCTGAGCCAACACCGTGTACTCGCGGAGCGTCGCGATCGGCATGCCCGTCGATCGGAGCCTCGTCAGGAACACGACCCAGGACACGTCGCCCTCGCTGTAGCGGCGGTGCGTCGATGAGCTGCGGCCGATCGGACGTGGCATGAGCCCTGCGCGCTCGTAGTACCGGAGCGTGTGGACGCTCAGTCCGGTCTGTTCGGCGACGTCGGAGATGGCGTAGCCCTCGTGGAGAGTGGTCATGTCCACACGATACGACTTCGAGTGCACTCGAAGTCAAGCGCGCCACAGCCCGCGGTCAGGCGCCGTGCGGCCTCGTCGTGCTCCGCTCCGAAGACGTGTCCTGCTCGACGCGGTCGTCAGGCAGTGGGCGGGCCACGGGGATCCGGCTGCCGAGGACCTGTGCCACGACGTCGCGGGCGATCTGCTGCGCCGTGAGGCCCGCATCCTCGAGGATCTGCTCGCGGGACGCGTGGTCGATGAACTCGTCCGGCACGCCGAGCTCGTCGACGGCCGTGTCGACGCCGGCCTCGCGGAGGGTCTGCCTGATGCGGGTGCCGATACCTCCGACGCGGATGCCGTCCTCGATGGTGATCACGAGCCGATGCGCCGCGGCGAGCTCGACAAGCGATTCGGCGACGGGGACCACCCAGCGGGGGTCGACGACGGTCGCGCCGATGCCCTGCTGGGCGAGTCGGTCCGCCACGTCGATCGCGATGGGCGCCATCGGGCCGACGGCGACGATGAGGACGTCCGGCTGCTCGGTCGTCCGGAGGACGTCGACACCGTCGTGGAGACGCTCGACGGCCGGGAGCTCGGCGGGGGCGCTGCCCTTCGGGAACCGGATGACGGTCGGGGCGTCGTCGATCGACACGGCTTCGCGCAGTTCCTCGCGCAGCCGCTCGCCATCACGCGGTGCCGCAATCCGGATACCCGGGACGACCTGCAGGATCGCGAGGTCCCAGATGCCGTGGTGGCTCGGTCCGTCGGGGCCGGTCACCCCGGCGCGGTCGAGGACGACCGTGACCCCCGCACGGTGCAGCGCGACGTCCATGAGCAGTTGGTCGAAGGCACGGTTCACGAACGTCGCGTACACGGCCACCACCGGGTGCAGTCCACCGAAGGCGAGCCCGGCCGCCGAGGTGAAGGCGTGCTGCTCGGCGATACCGACGTCGTGCACGCGCTCGGGGAAGCGTTCGGCGAAGGCGTGGAGCCCGACCGGTCGCAGCATGGCGGCCGTGATGGCCACGACGCGGTCGTCGGCCTCGGCCACCGCGAGCATCTCCTCGCTGAACACGGCCGTCCAGGACGGGCGGGCGGCAGCCCCGACGGGCTCCCCGGTCTCGGGGTCGATCACCCCGACGGCATGGAACTGATCGGCGTCGTCGTCCCGTGCGGGCTGGAACCCACGGCCCTTCTCGGTGATCGCGTGGACGATCACCGGTGCGCCGTAGTGCTTCGCCTGGGTCAGGGCCTCCTCCATCGCGTGGATGTCGTGTCCGTCGACCGGCCCGATGTACTTGATGTCGAGGTTGGAGTAGAGCGCCTCGTTGTTCGTGAGGCGGGACAGGAACCCGTGGGCACCTCCGCGGACGCCCCGATAGAGCGCGCGTCCCGGACCGCCGAGGAGGTTGAAGGCCCGCTGGCTGCGCTCGCGCAGGTCGCGATAGCTCCGGCGGGTCCGCACACCGCTCAGGAACCGCGCCATACCGCCGATGGTCGGCGCGTAGGACCGGCCGTTGTCGTTGACGATGATGACGAGCCGGCGGGTGTTGTCATCGCTGATGTTGTTGAGCGCCTCCCACGTCATGCCGCCCGTCAGCGCGCCGTCGCCGACGACCGCCACCACATGGCGCTCGTCCTGCCCGGTCATCTGGAAGGCGCGGGAGATACCGTCCGCCCAGCTGAGCGAGCTCGACGCGTGCGAGCTCTCGACGATGTCGTGCTCGGATTCGGAACGCTGCGGGTAGCCGGCGAGGCCGCCCCGGGTCCGGAGCCCGGAGAACTCCTGACGGCCGGTCAGGAGTTTGTGGACGTAAGACTGGTGACCGGTGTCGAACACCATCGGGTCCGTCGGGGAGTCGAACACCCGGTGCATCGCGATCGTGAGCTCGACGACGCCGAGGTTCGGACCGAGGTGTCCGCCGGTCTTGGAGACGTTCGCGATGAGGAAGGCGCGGATGTCGCCGGCGAGTTCGACGAGTTCCGCCTCGGAGAGGCCGTCGAGGTCCCGGGGTCCGTTCACCTGATCGAGCACTGTCACGCTGTCGTCCCTCCACCGTGGGCCGACCGATCGCTCGGAGCCCGTCTTTCGAGTGTACGCGTCGTGGCCGGGGTGGGCGGCGAACGCCGCAGGCCGGCCCCGACGGTTGCTGTCGGGACCGGCCTGGTGGTAGAGCCTCGTCGTCAGACGAGGCTGCGGAGCACGTACTGCAGGATGCCTCCGTTGCGGTAGTAGTCGGCTTCGCCTGGCGTGTCGATGCGGACGACCGCGTCGAACTCGACCGGCTCCTTGCCGGGGGCCGAGTGCTCGCTCGGGACGGCGCTCACGCGGACCGTCTTCGGCGTGGTGCCGTTGTTGAGCTCCTCGAGACCGGCGATCGACACGATCTCCGTGCCGTCGAGTCCGAGGGAGGCCCAGCTCTCGCCTTCCGGGAACTGCAGCGGGACGACGCCCATGCCGATGAGGTTCGAGCGGTGGATGCGCTCGAAGCTCTCGGTGATGACCGCCTTGACACCGAGGAGGCTCGTGCCCTTGGCCGCCCAGTCGCGGGAGGAACCGGAGCCGTACTCTTTGCCACCGAAGATGACGAGGGGCGTGCCCTCGGCCTGGTAGTTCTGCGACGCGTCGTAGATGAAGGACTGCGGTGCATCGGGCTGCGTGAAGTCGCGGGTGTAGCCGCCCTCCACGCCGTCGAGCAGCTGGTTCTTCAGGCGGATGTTCGCGAACGTGCCGCGGATCATGACCTCGTGGTTGCCGCGGCGCGAGCCGTAGGAGTTGTAGTCCTTCCGACCGACGCCGTGCTCGTCGAGGTACCGGCCTGCGGGCGAGTCGGCCTTGATGTTGCCGGCCGGGCTGATGTGGTCGGTCGTGACCGAGTCGCCGAGCTTCGCGAGGACGCGGGCACCGACGATGTCGGAGACGGGGGTCGTCTCCATGGTCATGCCGTCGAAGTACGGGGGCTTCCGCACGTACGTCGACTCCTCGTCCCACTCGAAGGTCGAGCCCTCGGGGGTCTGGAGCGAACGCCAGCGCTCGTCGCCGTCGAAGACGCCGCTGTACTCGTGGTCGAACATCTCCTTGTTGATGGAGGTGTCGATCGTGTCCTGGACCTCTGCCGCGTCGGGCCAGATGTCCTTCAGGAAGATGTCGTTGCCGTCGGCGTCGACACCCAGGGCGTCGACCTCGAAGTCGAAGTTCATCGACCCCGCGAGGGCGTAGGCGATGACGAGCGGCGGGCTCGCCAGGTAGTTCATCTTGACGTCCGGGTTGATCCGGCCCTCGAAGTTGCGGTTGCCCGAGAGGACGGCGGTGACGGCGAGGTCGTTGTCCTGGACGGCGGTCGAGATCTCGTCGAGCAGCGGACCGGAGTTGCCGATGCAGGTCGTGCAGCCGTAGCCGACCGTGTAGAAGCCGAGGTCCTCGAGGTACTCGGTGAGACCGGCCTTCGCGTAGTAGTCGGTGACGACCTTGGAACCCGGAGCGAGCGTGGTCTTGACCCACGGCTTCGCCTTCAGGCCCTTCTTGCTGGCGTTCCGGGCGAGGAGGCCTGCGGCCAGCATGACCGACGGGTTCGAGGTGTTGGTGCACGAGGTGATCGCGGCGATCGCGACGGCGCCGTGGTCGAGGGTGAAGTCGACCCCGTTCTCCTCGAGGGTGACCTGGGTCGGCTTCGAGAGGGACGCCGGAGCGTGGCTGCGGTGCGTGTGGTGGTGGTGGTTGTTCTCGTCCTCGTCCTGCGGCGTGGTGCCGGCCGGGTCGGAGGCGGGGAAGGAACCGGCGCCGACGAGGTCGACGATGTCGTGCTCGACCGTCGCGTAGTCGACGAGGTCGCGCTCGAACTGGGCCTTCGCGTCCGTCAGCTCGATGCGGTCCTGCGGACGCTTCGGGCCGGCGATCGACGGGACGACGGTGGCGAGGTCGAGCTCGAGGTACTCGCTGAAGACCGGCTCCTGGTCGGCGTCGTGCCACAGCTTCTGTGTCTTGGCGTAGGCCTCGACCAGTGCGATCTGCTCGTCGCTGCGACCGGTGAGGCGCAGGTAGTCGAGCGTGACGTCGTCGATCGGGAACATCGCGGCCGTCGAGCCGAACTCGGGGCTCATGTTGCCGATGGTGGCGCGGTTCGCGAGCGGCACCTCGGCGACGCCTGCTCCGTAGAATTCGACGAACTTGCCGACGACGCCGTGCTTGCGGAGCATCTGGGTGATGGTGAGGACGACGTCCGTCGCGGTGACGCCCGTCGGGATGGAGCCGTTCAGCTTGAAGCCGACGACCTTCGGGATGAGCATCGACACGGGCTGGCCGAGCATGGCGGCCTCGGCCTCGATACCGCCGACGCCCCAGCCGAGCACACCCAGGCCGTTGACCATGGTCGTGTGCGAGTCGGTGCCGACACAGGTGTCGGGGTAGGCGCGCAGGACGCCGCCGACCTCGCGCGTCATGGTGACGCGGGCGAGGTACTCGATGTTGACCTGGTGCACGATGCCGGTTCCCGGCGGGACGACCTTGAAGTCGTCGAACGCCGTCTGGCCCCAGCGGAGGAACTGGTACCGCTCGCCGTTGCGCTCGTACTCGAGCTCGACGTTGCGCTCGAGCGCGTTCTCGCTGCCGAAGAGGTCGGCGATGACCGAGTGGTCGATGACCATCTCGGCCGGGGCGAGCGGGTTGATCTTGTCGGCGGAGCCGCCGAGTGCCTCGACCGCTTCGCGCATGGTGGCGAGGTCGACGATGCACGGCACGCCGGTGAAGTCCTGCATGACGACACGAGCCGGGGTGAACTGGATCTCGGTGTCGGGGTCCGCGGTCGGAACCCAGTCGCCGATCGCGCGGATGTGCGCCTCGGTGATGTTGGCACCGTCCTCGGTGCGCAGCAGGTTCTCGAGGAGCACCTTGAGGCTGAACGGCAGCTTCTCGTGACCCTCCACCGTGTCGATGCGATAGATCTCGTAGTCGGTCGTCCCGACAGTCAGGGTGTCTTTCGCCCCGAAGCTGTTCACGGTGGACATATCGTCTTCTCCTTCGTTGGCGGCGGCGAGTGCTCACTCACGTGCGTTCCGACCAATCTTGCTGCTGGCGGGTGCTCCGCGGCTAGCAAGGCTTGCCTAACTACAGGCTGGGGCGCGTCGTGTCATCTCGGCATCGCTCATCTATCTTGATGTCGAGACAATTCTAGCATCGAGGATCGGGTCCTCCCGACATGACGAGAGCCCGGCCCGAGACACGCTGACGCGTCGGGCCGGGCTCTCGGCGGATCACTCGGTGGATGCCTGCGGCGCCTTCGGGAACACGGCGCGGACGACGAGCCAGCTGAGGACGAGCAGTGGTGCGTAGAGCGGGATGCCCATGAGGAGCCGCAGCGTCCCGAGGAGTTCGACGTTCCCACTGAAATAGAGGGGCAGCTGCACGAGGAGTCGTGCGGCGAACATGGCCACCCACACCAGCGTGAGCCACCGCATGGCGCGTCGTTGTCCGGGGTGGGAGCGCCAGCTCGTGCCGCTGCCCATGAGGTAGCCGGCCACGAGTCCGACGACGGGCCACCCGACGAGCACCGAGACGAGGAGGGCCACGGCGTAGGCGCCGTTGGTCCAGAACCCGACGACGTAGAAGTCCTCAGCGCGCCCGGACAGCAGGGCAAGGGCTGCTGAGAGTGCGATGCCGAGGAGGCCGCCGACGGCCTGTGTCACCGGCTGCCGCTGCACGAGGCGTGCAATGGAGAAGAGGACCCCGAGTGCGACCGGAGCGATGATCGACGGGAGCAGGTCGAGGGTCAGCGTGTAGACGACGAGGAACAGGAGTCCGGGCAGGATCGCCTCGACGATGCCGCGCACGCCGCCCATGGCGAGCAGCAACGCCTTGCCGGTGGGGGCGTCGCCCTCGGCCATCGCGCCCAGACCGGACTTGCGTGCGGCGGCACCGAACGCCGCGGACATCGATTCACCGAGCCTCTGTCGATCCGCATCTCCCGTGGCATCAGGGGAACCCGACGCGTCACGGTGCTCGACCGGGTCGACTCCGCGGGGCTCCGGTTCTCGTGCGTCCGTCATCGACTACGCGCTCGTGGCCGTCGGCATGCGCAGCGGGATGAGGTCGCGCGGCGGCATGGGCGAGTTGCCCCGGACGACGACGAGGCTGCGGAAGAGGTCGTCAACGAGTGCGGCGGCGTCCGGCTTCGAGGCGCCCTCCCCCGCGACGACGCCGCGGAGGAACCAGCGCGGTCCGTCGACGCCGATGAAGCGTGCCAGGTGGGTCGCGTCGGTGCCTGCTGCACCACCGGTCGGCACCTCGGCGACGAGCTCAGGACCGAACTCGCCCTCGCGCTCGGTCACGGTGCCGCCCTGCTGGGCGATCTGCTCGGCGATCTGCGAGCGGGTCTCGTTCCACAGACCGGTCGACCGCGGGGCGGCGAACGGCTGGACCTGCAGGGTGGAACCGGCGTAGTCGAGGCCGACCGCGACGACGCGCTTCGTCGCCTCCTCCACCTCGAGGCGGAGGTTCAGTCCTTCCCGAGGCAGCACCTTGACGCCACCGAGGTCGATGTAGGGGCGGACGGGGTTCGCCTCGCTCTCGTCGAACGGGCCGGCTGTCTCGCGGTCCTCGGGTGCGGACTTCGCGTCGTCGGGCAGCTCCGCGTCGAGGTCGAGGTCTGGGAGGTCTTCGAGTTCGCTCATGCGAGGGTTCCTGTCTGCGCGGCACCGTCGGTGCTGATGGTTGGGTCGGTGGCGGCCGGTGTCGTGGCGAGCGAGCCGACGCCGGTCGAACCGAAGCCTCCGGCTCCTCGTGCACTGCCTGGCAATCGCTCCACCGGGATGAAGTTGGCGCGGGACACCGGCATCACGATGAGCTGGGCGATGCGGTCGCCCGGCTCGACGGTGAAGGAGGCGTGACGGTCGGTGTTGAGGAGCGTGACCTTGATCTCGCCGCGATACCCGGCGTCGACCGTACCCGGCGAGTTGACGACGGTGATGCCGTGTTTCGCTGCGAGACCGCTTCGTGGGACGACGAACGCGGCATGGCCGTCGGGCAGGGCGATCGAGACGCCGGTGCCGACGAGGGCGCGCTCACCCGGTTCGAGCACGACGTGCTCGGCGGACACGAGATCCGCACCCGCATCGCCGGGGTGTGCATAGCCGGGCAGATCCGGCGCGATAATGAGTACGTCAACGCTTTCGGTCACGAATCGAGGGTAGTGCAGTTCTCTGAGACAAGGCAGACATGCAGCCGTACCGTGAAACCCTCTGGCCCAGCCCCTGGGTCATCATCGCCCTCGCCCTCGTGGTGCCGGCGACCATGCTCGTCCTCGCGCCCGTTTCGCTCGCGGCCGGGATCGTCGGGGCGGTGGTGCTGTACGGCGGGTGCCTTGCGCTGGCGTTCGGGACGGCGCCGAGGATCCAGGTCTCCGAGTCGAGCCTGTCGGTCGGGAAGGCGTCGATCCCGCTCGGGTTCATCGGTGAGGTCGTGGTGTACACCGGGACCGACGCGACCGCTCAGCTCCGCACCAAGCTCGATGCACGCGCCTGGCTCATGATCCGCGGGTGGGTGCACAGCCTCGTGAAGGTGGAGATCGTCGACCCCGCCGACCCGACGCCGTACTGGCTGCTGTCGTCCCGTCGGCCGCAGGCCCTGGCGGATGCGATCGCCGCGGCACGCACGCACGCCTGAGGCGGCCACCGCTCGAAGCCACAACGACGGAACCCCTCCGGATCGTGATCCGGAGGGGTTCCGTGTGCCGCTCGCGCGGCGGTGCTGTCAGGCTGCGCACTCCGCGCAGATCGGGCCGAACTTGCCCTCGTGGTCGAGCTGCGAGCGGTGCTTCACGAGGAAGCACTCCATGCAGGTGAACTCGTCCGCCTGGGGCGGGAGCACGACGACGTCGAGGTCGAGGTCGGAGAGGTCGGATCCACCCAGGTTGTAGTCACCCGGGTTGTCAGCGTCTTCGGAGTCGACGACTCCGGACAGCTTGTCTGGAACGCGCTCCTTCAGGGCCTCGATCGACTCGGAATCGTCGTCGGTCTTGCGGGGAGCGTCGTAATCAGTTGCCATGCCTATCCACTTCTCGATGCCGTCGGAACAAAATCGGCGGGCACAGTTTGCATCAGTTCCGCATGAATTGCAAACCGTGTTCGGGAGGGTGTGCGGAACCTTCCCGTGCAACTGACGGCACGCCCGGCGTATTCCCCGAATACGCCCGTGATCCGTGAGAACGTGGGTCAATCACGTGGCACGCTGAGAGGCATTCATCATGCAGGAATTGAAGGTAGTCGGAGCGGAGCTCGGCGCTCTGATCGTTGCAGATCGGAACGAGGAGGAATACCGCCTCATCGTCGACGATTCGTTCCACGTCCACCTGCGGCGGGCGAAGCCGGCCGGTGCGCCGATCGGTGGGAACACCAAGATCTCTCCGAGGGAAGTGCAGGCGCACATCCGCAGCGGGCTCTCCGCCGAGGACGTCGCAGCGGTCACCGGTGCCTCACTGGAGTACGTGCAGCGGTTCGAGGGTCCGGTGATGGCGGAGCGCGAGCACATCGTCGGCACGGCCCTGGGCGTCGCCGTCCTGCCGACGACCGACACCTCGGCCGACGACATCGAAGCCACCTTCGGGAACGTCATCCGGGCTCGACTCGAGAAGCTCGGCGCAACCGACGAACGGTGGACGAGCTGGAAGGAGCCTGAGGGTGGCTGGATCGTCAAGCTGTCCTTCACGGCCGACCAGGTCGACCACGACGCCCGCTGGGCGTTCGAGCCGAAGAAGCTCGCCCTCACGCCCATCGGCAGTGAGGCCACGACCCTCTCGCGTCAGGGCGACCTGCCGGCCGCGCTGATCCCCCGCTTGCGTGCTGTCGACACCGACGACTCCCCCGACACCTCACGCTTCGACAGCGGCGCGTTCTCCCTGGACCGCGTGTCGACGCCGCAGCAGAGCGAGACCGACCGTCCCGCCGAGACGCGTCCGATCGAGCCGTTGCCGTTCGCGGCCGACACGGGCTTCGGCCGTGCACCGTCCTCGAAGGCTGCGACGCAGGCAGCGATCAACCGTGAGGCCTCGAGCCCCGAGCAGCACAACCAGACCGCCGACTTGCTCGAGGCGCTCCGCAAGCGCCGTGGCGAGCGGGAGTCCGCCCCCAGCGAACCCGAACCTGCCGAGCGCCCCAGTGCGCCGCACGCCGTCCCGGATCAGCAGACCCCGCTGGCGGTGTTCGACACCGGTGAGTTCGAGGCCGCGCAGCAGCGACGCGCGGGCGATGCCGAGTCCTCCGATGGCGGCACGCCGTCCGGAGCCAAGGCGCGCCGCGGCCGGGCGTCGATGCCGTCCTGGGACGAGATCGTGTTCGGTGCGAAGTCCGACGACGACCCGGTCTGATCGGTCAGGGCCTCAGGGCTCGTAACGACCGAGGCCGAGGAGTGGTATCCGGCGTTCGTCGTCGGTGAGCGATCCGTGCTGTCCGATCATGCCCCTCGCGCTCTGATCGGCGGGACGTGAGTCGTAGTAGGCGATGCGCTTCCGCGCTGCCACGATGACGTCGCCGATCCGTGGCAGCACCTCGGGGTCGACCTCGCCGTACCAGCCGTGGTCGATCGCCTGCTTGCGTGTCGCGATCCAGGCGCGCCCGCCTTCCTCGGCTCGCCAGGCCTCAGCCAGGCGCTCCCGATCCGCTGGGCCTGCATCGGCGTCGAGATAGAGGTGGAGGCATCGCGGCTCCCCGCCGATATGGCGGACACCGGCGACCAGCTCGGGCACCTGGTCGAAGAGTACATGTTGATGGGGTGCGACGTCGATCACCCCGTGGTCGGCGGTGATGAGCGCGCCGGTCGACGCGGGCAGGCGGGACGACCACCGCTTGAGATCGCCGTCGAGCTCCTCGAGGAGCGCCGTCCAGCGTCCCGACTCCCATCCGTACTCATGCGCCGCCTGATCGAGCTCGGGGACGTACACGTAGCTGAGTGTGGGTCCGGCGGTCGTGGACACGATCTCTCGGGCCGCGTCGAGGCGGTCCGCCATCGAGCGTCCGGCCCGGTAGTCCGCCCCTCGGAGCACGGCTCGGGTGAAGCCCGAATTGCGGTACCGCTCCTGACCGATCACCGTCGTGGTGACGCCCTCGCCTCTCGCTCGCTCGAACACGGTCGGGAGGCGCTGCCAGGTCTCGGGCACCATGCCGGCGTCCCAGCCGCTGAGTTGGTTCACGACCCGGTCCCCCGCCACGTCCCGTGCTCGGTAGCTGACGAGGCCGTGCCGGCCCGGCAAGGCCCCGGTGGTCAGCGTCGCGATCCCGGCCGCGGTCGTCGACGGGAACGCCGACGTCGTGGTGGAGCGCGGGCCGAGGCGCGGCGCGAGGAACCGAGCGTGGGCGGCGGCTCCGCGGAGGTTCGCGGCGCCGAGGCCGTCGACGAGGACGACGACGGCATGGTCGGCCGCGGGCAGCGATCCACCGCCCACCGTCAGGGATGCGAGGCAATCCGGGAGGACACCGGCAAGGCTGCGTGACTCCGGATCGACCGTCGGTAGCATGGTGGTCATCGGGCTCAGTCTCGCACACCGCGCTGACGACCACGCCCCGCCATCCTCGCCGAGCACCGGCTCGACTCCCCTCAGCAGAGACACGGAATGACCCGCCAACAGCAGACCCCGCCGACGGAGACCAGTGGCGAGCGCATCGAGGACATCGATGTCTCGTCGGAGATGCAGACCTCCTTCCTGGAGTACGCCTATTCGGTCATCTACGCCCGTGCCCTCCCCGACGCGCGCGACGGCCTGAAGCCGGTGCAGCGCCGCATCCTGTACCAGATGACCGAGATGGGCCTGCGCCCGGATCGTGGCCACGTGAAGTCGGCCCGCGTCGTCGGTGAAGTGATGGGGAAGCTGCACCCGCACGGCGACACCGCGATCTACGACGCACTCGTCCGCCTCGCGCAGCCCTTCACGCTCCGCGTCCCGCTCATCGACGGGCACGGGAACTTCGGCTCGCTCGACGACGGACCCGCCGCGCCGCGGTACACGGAGGCCCGGCTCGACGCCGCCGCACTCGCCCTCACGGCCGACCTCGACGAGGACGTCGTCGACTTCGTCCCGAACTACGACAACCAGTTCATGCAGCCCGAGGTCCTTCCGGCCGCGTTCCCGAACCTCCTCGTGAACGGCGCCAGTGGCATCGCGGTCGGTATGGCCACCAACATGGCGCCGCACAACCTCGTCGAGGTGATCGGTGCCGCACGGCACCTCATCGCGCATCCTCAGGCCACGCTCGAAGACCTGATGGAGTTCGTACCGGGTCCCGACCTCCCCTCGGGCGGCACGATCGTCGGTCTGGACGGCATCAAGGACGCTTACGCCACCGGGCGTGGCTCATTCAAGACCCGCGCGAAGGTCTCCGTCGAGCCGGTCACCGCGCGCAAGACCGGCCTGGTCATCACCGAACTGCCCTACCTGGTGGGTCCGGAGAAGATCATTGAGAAGATCAAGGACGGTGTCAGCTCCAAGAAGCTCAACGGCATCTCCGACGTCACCGACCTGACGGACCGCATCCACGGGCTCCGCCTCGTGATCGGGATCAAGACCGGCTTCTCCCCAGAGGCCGTCCTGGAGCAGCTCTACCGCTACACGCCCCTCGAGGACTCCTTCAGCATCAACAACGTCGCGCTCGTCGACGGCGGCCCGCAGACGCTCGGCCTCCGGGAACTGCTGCAGGTGTACGTCGACCACCGCATCAGCGTGGTCACCCGCCGGAGCCGGTTCCGGTTGGCGAGACGCAAGGAACGCCTCCACCTCGTGGAGGGGCTCCTCATCGCCATCCTCGACATCGACGAGGTCATCCAGGTCATCCGCGCGAGCGACGACTCCGAACAGGCCCGCGCGAGGCTCATCGAGGTCTTCGACCTCTCGCAGCTGCAGGCCGAGTATATCCTCGAACTCCGTCTCCGACGACTCACCAAGTTCTCGCGGATCGAGCTCGAGGCCGAGCGCGACAAGCTGCTGGCCGAGATCGCCGAACTCGAGCGGTTGCTCGGGAGCCAACGACTCATCCGGGCCGCGGTCTCCGCAGAGCTCGCCGCTGCGGCCGAGCAGTTCGGCACGCCGCGCCGGACCATGCTGACGAATGCCAAGCCGAGCGTCGCGACGACCGGCCGAGGGAAGAGCGCCCCGGTGCTCGAGCTCGCCGACACCCCGTGCCGCGTCTACCTCAGCGCGACCGGACGGGCGCTCCGCGTCGACCTCGAGCAGGACGCACCCGCACCACGACCCGGTCGGCGGAGCAAGCACGATGCGATCCTGAGTGTCGTCGAGACCACGAGCCGCACCGAACTCGGCGCGGTCACGAGCCTCGGTCGTGTCATCCGGTTCACCCCGCTCGACCTTCCCGCGGTGCCGGCGGCCTCCATCCAGCTCGCGGCCGGCGTCCGGATGGGCGAATACCTGTCGCTCCCGAACCGTGACGAGCGCGTGCTGGCGATCGTCTCGCTGACCTCGGAGCAGCCGATCGTGCTGGGAACCGAGACCGGCGTCGTCAAGCGGGTCATCCCCGGCGACCTGCCGAACAAGCCGGACTTCGAGGTCATCACGCTCAAGCCGCGCGACCACGTCGTCGGGGCCACCCAGGTCGGCGACGACGCGGAACTCGTCTTCGTCGCCTCCGATGCACAACTGCTCCGTTTCGCCGCGACGTCCGTCCGTCCGCAGGGGCGGGCAGCGGGTGGCATGGCCGGCATCAACCTGGCGGCCGGTGCGAAGGTCATCTCGTTCACTGCTGTCCTGCCCACCGACGACGTCGTCGTCGTGACCGTCGCGACCAATTCGCTGACGCTCGCCGGAACGGACACCGGGAGCGCGAAGGTCTCGGAGTTCTCCGAGTTCCCCGCCAAGGGTCGTGCGACCGGCGGTGTCCGGTCGCAGCGCTTCCTGAAGGGCGAGGACCAGCTGGCCGTCGCGTGGGTCGGCGCCGCTCCGGCGCACGCCGTCGGGACGGACGGGACACCGCGGACACTCCCGGAGGTCGGTGCGAAGCGCGATGCCTCAGGGGTGCCGCTCGACGCCCCCGTCGGGTTCATCGGTGGCGCGATCACCGCACCGGCAGCACCGGCAGCACCGGCGACGGACGAGGCGGCTGCGAACGACGAATCGTCCTGATCGGAGCTGCACACTGACGAAGGCCCGGATCGAGCGCACTGCTCGATCCGGGCCTTCGTCGTCGGTCCTGCTCCTCGGTGGACGACCGACGATCAGACGTCGATGCTCTCCCGCGACAGCCGGTCGGAGCTGTCGACGATGAACTCCTTGCGCGGGGCGACGTCGTTGCCCATGAGGAGTTCGAAGATCCGTCCGGCCGACTCCGCATCCTCGACCCGGACACGGCGCAGCGTCCGGTGACGGCGGTCCATGGTGGTCGTGGCCAGCTGGTCGGCGTCCATCTCGCCCAGGCCCTTGTAGCGCTGGATCGGTTCCTGGTGCTTCTTGCCGGTGCGCTTGAGGTCGCTCAGCACCGCGTGCAGTTCGGCTTCCGAGTAGGTGTAGATCGTCTCGTTCGGTTTGGAGCCGGGGTTGATGACGATGACGCGGTGGAGCGGCGGTACCGCGGCGAACACGCGACCCGCTTCGATCAGCGGCCGCATGTACCTGAAGAAGAGGGTGAGCAGGAGCGTCCGGATGTGGGCGCCGTCGACGTCGGCGTCGCTCATGAGGATGATCTTGCCGTAGCGGGCGGCGTCGAGATCGAACGATCGTCCGGAGCCCGCGCCGATGACCTGGATGATGGACGCGCACTCCGCGTTCGACAGCATGTCGGAGACGGAGGCCTTCTGCACGTTGAGGATCTTGCCTCGGATCGGGAGCAGCGCCTGGTAGGAGCTGTCTCGGGCGAGCTTCGCCGTGCCCAGTGCCGAGTCGCCCTCGACGATGAAGAGTTCGCTGGACTCGAGGTTGCCCGAGCGGCAGTCGACCAGCTTGGCCGGGAGCGACGAGTTCTCGAGCGCGTTCTTGCGGCGTTGCGTCTCCTTGTGGGTCCGCGCGGAGATCCGGGACTTCATCTCCGACACGATCTTCTCGAGCACGAGCGCGGTCTGTGCCTTGTCGTCGCGCTTGGTCGAGGCGAACCGCTCCTTGAGCTCCTTCGTGACGACGTTGGCGACGATGGCGCGGACGGCCGGCGTGCCGAGGATCTCCTTCGTCTGGCCCTCGAACTGCGGCTCCGCGAGACGCACCGTCAGCACCGCGGTAAGGCCGGCGAGGACGTCGTCCTTCTCGAGCTTGTCCGTGCCGACCTTGAGTCGACGGGCGTTCTGCTCGACCTGGGCGCGGAGGAACTTCAGGAGGCCCTGATCGAATCCGAGTTGGTGCGTGCCGCCCTTCGGCGTGGCGATGATGTTGACGAAGCTGCGCATGACCGTCTCGTACCCGGTACCCCAACGCAGCGCGATGTCGACCTCTGCCTCGCGCTCCACCTCGGTGGCGACCATGGTGCCCGACGGCGACAGCACCGGGACGGTCTCGGTGAACGTGCCGCTGCCGGTGAGGCGCCAGGTGTCGGTGAGTGCGGTGTCGCCCGCGAGGTAGTCGACGAACTCGGAGATGCCGCCCTCGTAGCGGAACATCGCCTCGGTCGGCTCCTCGACGGTCTCGTCGCGGATGTGGATGCCGAGACCCTTGATCAGGAAGGCGGTCTGGCGCGCGCGGCCGAGGAGCTCCTCGGCCTGGAACTGGGCGCCCTTCGTGAAGATCTGGCGGTCGGCCCAGTAGCGAATCCGGGTGCCGGTCACGCCGCGCTTCGTCTTGCCGATGACGCGGAGCTCGCTCTGCTTCTCGAACGGCGTGAACGGTGCGTCCGGGGTCGGCTCCCCCGTGTCGGCGAAGATCCCCGGCTCACCGCGGTGGAACGACATGGCGTAGGTCTTGCCGCCGCGATCCACCTCGACGTCGAGTCGCTCGGACAGGGCGTTGACGACGGATGCGCCGACGCCGTGCAGGCCGCCGGACGCGGCGTACGAACCGCCGCCGAACTTCCCGCCGGCGTGGAGCTTGGTGAAGACGACCTCGACACCGGAGAGGCCGGTCTTCGGCTCGATGTCCACCGGGATGCCACGCGCGTGGTCGCGCACCTCGACGCTCTGATCGGAGTGGAGGACGATCTCGATCTGATCGCCGTACCCGCCGAGGGCCTCGTCGACGGAGTTGTCGATGATCTCCCAGAGGCAGTGCATGAGGCCGCGCGAGTCGGTGGAACCGATGTACATGCCCGGTCGCTTGCGCACCGCCTCGAGGCCTTCGAGGACGGAGAGATGCCTGGCGGAGTAGTCGCTGCTCACGCTTCCCAGCGTAGTCGTCGCCGCCGACACGCCGAGGGAGACACTCGGCGCGCGATCGTCCGGAGCCGCTCGACGGCGCGTTGTCGCGGGCCGCCGACCCATCCGGCTGCACGGTTGATCCGAATCATCTACGCGCACAGCGAAAAGAACACGGAATGGGACCCCGTTGTGACAATCGCGTGCTTTCATGAGTACTACGAGTTTCGTAGCCGCCCGAGTCAGGAGGAGCACATGTCACAGACTGCTACCGAGAGCACGCCGAGTGACCTCGACGCCCAGCAACTGACTGCCGCCGATCGTTGCGATCTGTGCGGAGCACAGGCCTACATCCGCGTGCAGATGAACAGCGGTGAGCTGCTGTTCTGCGCGCACCACGGCAAGAAGTACCAGGAGAAGCTGACGCAGGTCGCGACCGACTGGCACGACGAGTCCGCGCGACTCTTCAACGAGCAGCGCGCCTAGTCCACCGGCATCACGACGAAGGGCCCCGGATCCGAGATCCGGGGCCCTTCGTCATGTCATCGAGGAAGCGCGGAGTCGAGAACGCGCGGACTCAGGCGAGCGCCGAGACGATCTGCGCTCTGGCGTTGGCGGCGATCTCGTCGAGGGCGTGGAGTTCCGGTGATTCGTCGAGCATCGAGGTGCCCCCGGCGACCGTGATCGCCAGACGGAGCAGCCGATCGGCCAGTTCCGGGTTCTTGGCGAGGACCGGACCGTGCAGGTGGGTTCCGACGAACGGTCCGACCAGCGCACCCTCCGTGCCGTCGCCGTTGCCTCGTCCGTGCTGCACGGTGCCGATCGACTCGACGCCCGTCCCAGCTCGGAAGTCCCGCCCGTGGTTCTCGTACCCGACGAGTACCGGGGCGTCGAGCTCGAGGCCGCCGCTCGGCACGACGACGAGGTCGTCACTCGCCCGCGTGCGCCGCAACGGGGCGTCGCCCTCGATGATGGCGAGGCCCTCGACCCAGCTCCCCGGTACCAGCTCGAGCCGGCGAGTGAGGAGCTTCCATCCGTTGGCGACCGCGAGGACGGGCACGCCGGCCTCCACCCAGGCGATGAACGCGTCGCGGAACGGCCGGAGCGCCTCGAGCACCTGTGGCGCCGACGGGTCGTCGCACGACCCGAGGACGACCGCGTGGACCGTGCTCGGGAGCTCGGCGACCGATTCGACCGGGACGAGCTCGACGGCGAGGCCACGCGCGCGGGCCCGGCGAGCGAGGACCGCGCCGTTCTCGGCGTCGCCGTTCACATTGCAGCTCGAGGGCAGGAGGACGGCGATGGTGATCGTCGGCTCGGTCGTCATGCGTCATCCTGATCGTTCGAGGCGAGGCCGAGGTGCGCGCGGGTGCGGCGCATCGAGTCGGCGGTGAAGATCACGGTCTTCCGACCGTGCGCGGGCGCAGGGAGGGCGAGGAACGCGTCCAACGCCGTGCCGAGGTCCGGTTCGATCCGGTCGATCTCGACGCCGTCGTAGCCCAGCTGCAGCGCGGCCTCCCAGGCCTTGGACCCCGACACGATCGCCACACGACCGAGCCTGGACGTGTCGACCGGCCAGAGGTACGAGGGATCGCGGACGTCGCTCCCGACGGCGACCAGGATCTGCTCGGTGTCGGCCGCGAGGCTGTCGACGTTGAGCTGATAGCTCGCGGGGTTCTGGACGAGGACGAACTCGACCTCGACACCGCGGACGGTCGTCACCTCACCGCGGCCGAACACCGGCGTGAGCGCGCGGAACGACTCCGCCGCGATGGTGAGCTGGAACTCGGGGCCGAGGATCGCGGCGGCGCCGGAGAGGGCTGCGGCCGCATCCACGGCGTAGTGCACGCCGCGAGCCGGCAGACGGAACCGGACGGTCTCGCCGCGGTGGTTGATGGACACCAGGTCGCCGTCGAGGGCCTCGACGACGGTTCCGGAACCGGGATCGACCCGATCGGACGAGGTCGTGCTGTACCCGAGGCCGCGTGCGCTGGCGCCGAGCACGGCCGTCGAGACGCCGTACCGCCACCGCGTCGCGTCGCTGCCTGGCGCGACGGCGTCGACGAGCGCGTCATCGCCGTTCAGGACGAGCGACGTGCCCGATCGGGCAGCGATCGCGTCGAGCATGCGCGCCACCATGGCAGCGTCGTGGAAGCGGTCGATCTGGTCGACGGACACGTTGGTCAGGATGACGTGGGCGGGCGCGAGTCGCGGCGCGATGAGTGCGCCGTGTCCTTCATCCATCTCGAGCACCCCGAGCTCGGCGTCGATCCGGCCGCGGAGGTCGGCTCGTTCGAGGAGAGCCGAGGTGAGGCCCTGGGAGATGTTCGCCGTGGACGGGTTCGTGAAGACCGACACGCCGTGGGCACGCAGGATGCCGACGAGCATCTTGGTCGTCGTGGATTTCCCGCTCGAGCCGCTCACGATCACGAGACCACGCGGGAAGGCGTTCAACGTGTCGGGGAGGAACCCGGGCGCGATGCGGTTGACCACGAGGCCGGGAACGGCCGATCCCCCGCCCGGCTTGCGCAGCCTGGCGAGGAATCGGACGGCACGACCGGCGAGGATGGCCGGGGCGTAGCGCATGCTCCTACTCGAGGTAGTCGCGGAGCGACTGGGATCGGCTCGGGTGACGCAGCTTCGCCATGGTCTTCGACTCGATCTGCCGGATGCGCTCACGGGTGACCCCGAAGGTGTCGCCGATCTGGTCGAGCGTCTTGGGCATGCCGTCGCCGAGACCGAAGCGCATCCGGATGACACCCGCTTCCCGCTCGGAGAGCGAGTCGAGGAGCGACTCCAACTGCTTCTGCAGCATGGTGAAGCTGACGGCGTCGGCCGGCACGACCGCCTCGGTGTCCTCGATGAGGTCGCCGAACTCGCTGTCGCCGTCCTCGCCGAGGGGCGTGTGCAGCGAGATGGGCTCGCGGCCGTACTTCTGGACCTCGATGACCTTCTCAGGCGTCATGTCGAGTTCGCGGCTGAGCTCCTCGGGCGTGGGCTCGCGGCCCAGGTCCTGCAGCATCTGCCGCTGGACGCGGGCGAGCTTGTTGATGACCTCGACCATGTGCACCGGGATGCGGATGGTGCGCGCCTGGTCGGCCATGGCGCGCGTGATGGCCTGACGGATCCACCAGGTCGCGTAGGTGGAGAACTTGAAGCCCTTGGTGTAGTCGAACTTCTCGACCGCACGGATGAGGCCCAGGTTGCCCTCCTGGATGAGGTCGAGGAACTGCATGCCGCGGCCCGTGTACCGCTTGGCGAGGCTCACGACGAGTCGGAGGTTCGCCCCGAGGAGGTGGCTCTTGGCGCGGGCGCCGTCCTTCGCGACCCACTGGAGCTCACGACCGACGCGCGAGCGCTTCTCGAGGTCGGAGAGCTGGGCGAGCTTGTCCTCGGCGAAGAGGCCCGCCTCGATGCGCATCGCGACTTCGACCTCTTCGGCCGCGTTGAGGAGCGCGACCTTACCGATCTGCTTCAGGTAGTCCTTGACCGGGTCGGCGGTGGCGCCGGTGATCGCGGCCGAGTACACCGGGATTTCGTCGTCGTCGCTGTTGGAGAGCACGAGTGCGTCGGTGGGGAGGGTGATCTCCGGCACGGACTTGTCGTCCTCCTCCTCGACCGCTTCGGTGGCGTCGCTTGCGGGCGCGTCGATCACGGCGTCGTCGGCGACGACCTCGACGACGACGTCCTCGTCGTCCGTGCCCTCATCGGGCTCCGTGCTCGACTTCGTACCCGCCTTGGCGCGGGTGGCCTTCTTGGGAGCAGCCTTCGCTCGGGTCGTGGTGGCCTTGGTGGTCCGAGCCTTCGCTGCGGGAGCCTCCGTGGCCTCGTCTGCTGGCGCTGCTTCGTCTGCGCGAGCCGTCTTGGTGGCCATAGCTGCACCTTCCTGTTCGGACCCGGCATGGACAGTCATCGCCGGATCGTCCGTGATTTCGGACATTACGAGGACCCATGTCAAGTCTTGGTGCAGTGCAACCCGAAAAGGGCCGCCGACATTCCGAGAGGTGAACGGGTCCGTGTTCCATTATAGCGCGCGCTGGAAGACCCCAGAGCCACAGGCCGTTTGTCAAGGGTGGGATCAGGGGACGAAGCGAACGCTCAGCGACGGCGCCCGAGCCTGGCACGGACCGCGATCCACAGCGGTCCGACGGCGATGCCCTCGTCCTCGGCGAAGCGCCTCCGCGTGCGGGACCGGGCGACGAGCAGCATCGCGACCCCGAACCCGACCACCAAGTACTGCACAGAGAAGGCGATCCGGAAGCTGTCCATGGAGTAGTCGGCACGGGAGCCCCCGCTGACCGCGTCGATGATGAGACCGATGAGGAACATCATGACGAAGCTCGCGAGGAACCCACCGACGTTCACGATGCCGTTCGCCCCGCCGAGCGCGCGGATGGGGTTGAAGGTGCGGGCGAAGTCGAACCCGATGAGTGAACCGGGGCCACCGACCCCGACCACGATGAACAGGACGATCACGAGCCACATCGGTGGGACGCCCGGCCAGAGGAGGAGTGCGGCCCAGGCGACGCCCATGACCGTGACGATCCCGAGCACGAGGTTGCTCCGCCGGTAGGGGAACCGGGCGGTGAGCACTCCGAGGATGGGTCCGGCGATCATGCCGGAGACCACGATCACGATGAGCAACGATGCGGCGAGGGGCTGCGGGTAGCCGAGGGCGTAGACCATGAACGGGAAGCCCCAGAGGAGCGTGAGGACCGTACCGGAGGACTGGGTGACGAAGTGCGACCAGAACCCGAGACGCGTCCCTGGCCGACGCAGACTGATGACGACCTCGCGGACGACGTGGCCCCAGGTCTCGGGGCGCGGCGCCTCGTCGGAACCGGACGGCCGATCGCGGACGACGATCAGCACCCCGACGAGCGCCAGGAGGACGAGTCCGGCCGCACTGAGGAACGCCGGCGACCAGCCGAAGGTGTGCAGGACGAAGGAGAACGGCACCGCCGAGAGGATCTGTCCGATCTGTCCGATGTTGCCGACCCATTGCGAGACGATCGGCACCCGACGGGTGGGGAACCAGGAGTTCACGAGCCGCAGCACGGAGGTGAACACCGCGGCGTCGCCGAGGCCGACCAGCATCCGGCCCACGATCGCGCCGCCGAGTTCGGTCGTGAGCCCCAGCCAGACCTGGCCCGCCATGACGACCGTCAGCCCCGCGATGATCAGGACGCGAGGTCCGAGGCGGTCGATGAGCACCCCGACCGGCACCTGCATCGCGGCGTACACGATGAGCTGTGCGACGGCGAGGGTCGACAGCGCGGCGGCGTCGATCTGGAACCGCTCAGTGGCGTCCACCGCTGCCACGCCGAGCGTCGACCGCTGCATGACGGTGATGAGGTAGGCGAACACCCCGACGCCGAACACCCACCAGACGCGTCGAGATCCCACCGATCCAGCTTAGGTGGTCGAGCGGTCCTCGTCGCCGTGGCGCCGGCTCGCGAGGAACTTTTCGAGCTCCGCGGCGATCTCGTCGGCCGTCGGGAGCGCCCCGTCGATGTCGGTGAGCGGCGATTTCGGCGAGTTGTCGGCCATGTAGGCGTCGTACCGCTCCTCGAGCGTCGTGACTAGCTGGCCGAGCTCGTGGTTGGTCCCGACCTGCTCGTCGATCTTGACGAGGAAGTCGCGGCTGTCCTCGCGGAGGCGGTCCGTGGGGAAGATGAGCCCGGTCGCCGCGCTGAGGCTCTCGATCGCCGTGATCGCCGCGGCCGGGAACTCCGTGTCGGCGAGGTAATGCGGCACCAGGAGCACGAACGCCGCGATGCTGTCGCCGCGCTCGTAGAGGCGGTACTCGAGGAGGTGGAGCACGTTTGACGGCACCTGGGTGCGGGGGCGCCAGACCGAGAGCGACTCGATGAGGTCGAACCGGTTGCCGCTGACGGTGACGCCGATCGGCCTGGTGTGCGGGACCGGCATCGGGATGGCGTGCACCCACGTCGTGTCGCTGACCCGGAAGCGGTCGACGAGCTCGAGCACGGCCGCGACGAAGCGGTCCCAGAGGAAGTCGGGCTCGAAACCGGTGAGCAGCAGGAACGGCGACCCGAGCTCGTCGTGGGCGAGCGACAGGGTCAGCCGGGGTGGGCGGTACTCCGTCAGGTGGTCCTGGTCGAACGAGATGATCGGCCGGCGGGCCCGGTAGTCGAGCAGGACGTCGGCGTCGAACTCGGCGATGACCGTCGTGTCGAGGACGTCGTCGAGGTAGGCGTTCAACTGCCCGACCGCGCCGCCGGCGTCGGAGAACCCGGTGAGCCCCGCGACGAGGTGGAGGCCGGCGGGGATGTCGATCTCCGGGTGCACCTCGTAGAGGTCGTCAGGCGTAGGCATGGTTCAACTCTAAACGGGGGTGTCGCAGCGCCCTTCCCCTCCGAGCGTCGGCGGTACCGCCGAGAGCGAACACCGGCGGCCCCGCCTCGGACCGGAACGGCACGTGCCTACGATGGAGGCATGACGATCCCTGTGCTCTCCGTGTTGTCCGCCGCCGTCGAGGGAGTCGAGGCCGAACTGCTCGTCCTCGCGGTGAGGAAGGGCGACGACGGACCGGAGCTCCTGGCGCCCGACGTCTACGCGCCGCTCGCGGACGAGCTGCGCGCCTCCGGGGTCACGGGGTCCGAAGACCAGGTGCGACGCCTCCCGGACCGGTTCGGCGCGGCCTCCGGTCTCGTGCTGGTCGGCCTCGGTCCGGATGCGGACGACGCGGCCTTCCGACGAGCCGCGGGTGCAGTGACCCGGACGATCGACGGCCAGGCCTCGATCGCGTTCGCGTTGACGGAGGAGACGGCCGCCGCCGCCGAAGCCGTCCTCGAGGGGGCGGCCATCGGCGCCTACCGCTACACCGCGTCGCGCGGTGTCGGATCCGCGCAGCCACCGACACCGCTCGAGCAGATCACCGTCGTCGTCCCGTCGACCGTGGACGCACCGGATGCCGGGCTCGCGGAGCACGCCACCGCGGTCGCCGAGGCCATCGCGCTCGTGAAGGACCTGGTCAACACGCCGCCGAACGAGCTCTACCCGGCGACTTTCGCCGACGCGGCCCGAGCAGCGGTCGACGGCCTCGACGTCGAGGTCGAGGAATGGGACGAGACCCGCTTGGCCGAGGACGGCTTCGGCGGCATCCTCGGCGTCGGGCAAGGCTCCTCGCGGCCTCCGCGACTCGTGAAGCTGAGCTACCACCCGGAGGCCGCCAGGAGCCATCTGGCCCTCGTCGGGAAGGGCATCACCTTCGACAGCGGCGGTCTCTCCCTGAAGCCGCCGGTCTCGATGGTCGGCATGAAGTACGACATGACCGGCGCGGCGACCGTGCTCGCGGTCCTTGCCGCGGCCGCGCGTCTCGGGGTGCCCACCAGGCTGACCGCTTGGCTCTGCCTCGCCGAGAACCTCCCGTCGGGCACGGCGATCCGGCCGAACGACGTCCTCACCATCCGGGGTGGACGCACCGTCGAGGTCACCAACACCGACGCCGAGGGCCGGCTGGTCCTCGCCGACGGACTCGTCGCTGCAGGCGAGGAGGGCCCGGACGCCATCATCGACGTGGCGACCCTCACGGGAGCGGCCGTGGTCGCGCTCGGCAACCGCTACACGGGCGTCATGGGCGACGCTTCGTTCGTCACCGACCTCATCGCGACCGGTTCCGGTGCGGACGAACTGTTCTGGCCGATGCCGTTCCCCGCGGAGCTGCGCAAGGTCCTCGACTCCGACGTCGCCGACCTCGCCAACGCGAAGCCCGGGACCACCGCGGGCGGCATGCTCGTCGCAGGCACGTTCCTGCAGGAGTTCATCGCCGACCGCACCGACGAGGAGGGCGTCACCACCCGCATCCCGTGGGCCCACCTGGACATCGCCGGGAGCGCGATGAACGGCGACGCCCCCTACGGCTTCACCGCCAAAGGCCCGACCGGCGTCGCGGTCCGCACCCTCCTCGCAATGGCCGAGGAGATTAGCCACCCGTAGTAAGGTCGGTGGGGGCGGTTCGACCCGCCTCGACGCCGCCGAACACACCACGACGGTTTCCGATCGACCACGAAGCACACACAAGGAGCAACGGAGTGTCCGAGCAGAATTTTGACCTGGTAGTCCTGGGAGGCGGAAGCGGCGGATACGCTGCGGCGTTGCGCGCTTCGCAGCTCGGCCTCACCGTCGGCATGATCGAGAAGGACAAGGTCGGCGGCACCTGCCTCCACCGCGGTTGCATCCCGACGAAGGCGCTGCTGCACTCCGCCGAGGTCGCGGACGCATCGCGCGAGTCGGAGAAGTACGGCGTCAAGTCCACCTTCGAAGGCATCGACATCGAGGGCGTCACGAAGTACCGCGAGGGCATCGTCGCGAAGAAGTACAAGGGACTCCAGGGCCTCGTCAAGGCCCGCGGCATCACCACCATCGAGGGTGAGGGCCGTCTGGTCTCCCCGACGAGCGTGCAGGTCGGCGACGACCTCATCACCGGCAAGAACGTGATCCTCGCGACGGGCTCGTACAGCCGCTCGCTCCCCGGTCTCGAGATCGGTGGCCGTGTCATCACGAGCGAGCAGGCGCTGCAGCTCGACTTCGTGCCGAAGAAGGTCGCCGTCCTCGGCGGCGGCGTGATCGGCGTCGAGTTCGCGAGCGTCTGGAAGTCGTTCGGGACCGAGGTCACGATCATCGAGGCACTCCCCCACCTCGTCCCCAACGAGGACGAGGCGATCAGCAAGGCGCTCGAGCGCGCGTTCCGCAAGCGCGGCATCGAGTACTCGCTCGGCGTGCGGTTCCAGGGCGTCACCCAGGACGACTCGGGCGTGCACATCACGCTCGAGGACGGCAAGACGATCGACGCCGAGCTGCTGCTCGTCGCCGTCGGCCGTGGCCCGTCGACCGCCGGACTCGGCTTCGAGGAGGTCGGTGTCACCATCGACCGCGGCTTCGTCATCACCAACGACCGTCTCGAGACGAACATCCCCGGCCTCTACGCCGTGGGCGACATCGTCCCCGGCCTGCAGCTCGCGCACCGCGGCTTCCAGCAGGGCATCTTCGTGGCCGAGGAGATCGCCGGTCTCAAGCCGGTCATCATCGAGGACGTCAACATCCCGAAGGTCACCTACAGCGACCCCGAGATCGCGTCCGTCGGTCTCAGCGAGGCCAAGGCGGCCGAGCAGTACGGTGCCGACAACATCACGAGCTACGACTTCAACCTGGCCGGCAACGGCAAGAGCGAGATCATCGGCACGAGCGGCAACGTCAAGGTCATCCGCGTCAACGACGGCCCCGTCATCGGTGTGCACATGATCGGCGCCCGCGTCGGTGAGCTCATCGCCGAAGGTCAGCTCGCCGTCAACTGGGAGGCCTACCCCGAGGACATCGCGCCGCTGATCCACGCGCACCCCACGCAGAACGAGGCGCTCGGCGAAGCATTCCTCGCGCTCGCAGGCAAGCCCCTGCACGCGCTGTGACGCATTCCGAACACCCCAATAAGCTAGTGAACACACAACAGGTTTCAAAGGAGACAAGGTCATGAGCGAATCCGTCAGCCTCCCGGCACTCGGCGAGAGTGTCACCGAGGGTACGGTCACCCGCTGGCTGAAGAATGTCGGCGACACCGTGGAGGTCGACGAGCCGCTGCTCGAAGTGTCGACCGACAAGGTCGACACCGAGATCCCTTCGCCCGTCGCGGGTGTCATCGAAGCGATCCTCGTCCAGGAGGACGAGACCGTCGAGGTCGGCACCGCTCTCGTGACCATCGGTGATGGTTCGGGTGCGGCTGCTGCCGAGGAGCCCGCGCCCGCCGCGGAACCGGCTGCTGCCGAGCCCGCTCCGGCTGAGCCCGCTCCCGCGGCCGAGCCCGAGCCGGCACCTGCTGCCGCGCCGGCTCCCGCTGCTGCTCCGGCACCTGCTGCTGCTCCGGCTCCCGCTGCTGCTCCGGCACCTGCTGCTGCTCCGGCACCGGCTGCTGCTCCGGCACCCGCTGCTGCGCCTGCTGCTCCGGCTCCCGCTGCTGCTCCGGCACCTGCTGCTGCTCCGGCACCGGCTGCTGCTCCGGCACCCGCTGCTGCGCCTGCTGCTCCGGCTCCCGCTGCTGCGGCTCCGGCCGCTGCTTCGACGCCTGCCGCAGGCGGGGTCGTCAACTCCGGTTACGTCACCCCGCTGGTGCGTCGTCTCGCCAACCAGCACGGCGTCGACCTCAGCACGGTCACCGGCACCGGTGTCGGCGGACGTATCCGCAAGGAAGACGTCCTGCAGGCTCAGAGCGCCGGTGGCGCCACGGAGTCGCCCGCTGCTCCGACGGTCCAGGTATCCGAGCTGCGTGGCACGAGCAAGGCCATGTCGCGTCTGCGCAAGGTCGTCGCCGAGCGCGCCGTCGCTTCGATGCAGGGCACCGCCCAGCTGACGAGCGTCGTCGAGGTCGATGTCACGAAGGTCGCGGCACTCCGCACGGCCGTCAAGGACGAGTTCCTCGCCAAGACCGGCAACAAGCTGTCGTTCCTGCCGTTCTTCGCCCTTGCTGCCAGCGAGGCGCTCCAGACCTACCCGATCATCAACGCCACCGTCGACGGCGACCAGATCGTGTACCCGGAGACGGAGAACCTCGCGATCGCCGTGGACACCGAGCGTGGCCTGCTGACGCCGGTCATCCGCAACTCGGGCTCCAAGTCGATCGCCGAGCTCGGCGCCGAGATCGCCGATCTCGCGCAGCGGACTCGCGACAACAAGCTGCAGCCGGACGAGCTGTCGGGCGGCACGTTCACGCTGACCAACACCGGTTCACGCGGCGCCCTGTTCGACACCCCGATCGTGTTCCTGCCACAGTCGGCGATCCTCGGTACGGGTATCGTCACGAAGAAGCCGGTCGTCGTCACGGTCGACGGTGCAGACGCCATCGCGATCCGTTCGACGGTCTACCTCGCGCTGAGCTACGACCACCGCATCATCGACGGCGCGGACGCTGCACGCTTCCTCGTCCAGGTGAAGAACCGCCTCGAAGCAGGCGACTTCCGCGGCTCGCTCGGGATCTGATCCCGAACCGGCCGCGCCGTGTCCACCGCCTCATCCGGCGGTGAACACCTCCCGCAGACGCCAGCCCGTCTCGCCCCTCACCACGAGGAGCGTGACGGGCTGTCGTCGTCCTGCGGCGGCTTCGTCCGTCTCGGACGGCTCGGCCGTGCCGCGGAGGACCGCCGCGTCGCCCTGACGGTCGACGAGGTCCAGACTCGCCGCATCGATCGATCCGATCCCGACACCGAGGTGCTCGTCGTCGTCGAACGGGGACCCGCGTTCGACGGAGTCCCACACGCACCCCTCCTCCCCCGTCGTGCGGCACTGATCCCGTCGGCGGACGAGCTCGCGGGCCGCGGCCGCCGGATCGTCGCCGGTGACCACGTCGACGGCGTCAGCTTCGTCCGCCGGTGACGTCGGCGTCTCCACCGGCGGCGCAGTACCCGTGACCGGTTCGGGCGCCGGGCCGACCGAACCGGCCGGCGTCGGCGCGATCGCGGTGCTCGGGTCTTCGGACGGCAGGAACACCATCGCAGCCGACACCAGTGCCGCTGCCGCGCCCGCCGCTCCGATCACGAGTCGACGACGTCTCGGGCTGGATTCGACGGACGGCGTCGAGCGGGCCGCGGCCGTGACCCGTGTGCCTCGACCGGGTCGCCAGGCCAGACGACGACGCAGCGACGACGCGGGATGTCGTGACCGACGCCTCGATTCGACTGCGGCTCGTCGGGTCGGCGGGAGCGGAGCGGTCCGCTGGGCGCGATCGGCGGAAGCACGGATGGCATCGGCAGGTGATGCGGACGGCGGGTCGACGCGGTCGAGCAGGACCGGGAGCGGTCGTGCCAGGGCGTGGATCCGCTGTTGCAGTCGGTTGGCGATCTCGTGGTCGGCGAGTTCAGGCACGACGTCGGCCCAGGCCACGGTCGAGGGGGCCTCGTCGGGGTCGGTCGCCTGCAGGACACCGTCCATGAGCCCCGCGAACGCCGTCCAATCGGCAGCGAACGCCGGAGCGGTGCGGCCGAGCCCACCATCGATCGTCTGGTGGTCGACGGGAGCTGCGCCCGACCAGCCGGAGAGGACCGGTCGGCCGTCGTCGGCGAAGCGCACGGCTGAAGCGCTGATCGACCCGTGGCTGATCCCGGAGAGGTGCGCCGCGCGGATGGCGTCGACCAGTGGCGCCAGGATCGTGACGGCCTCACCGGGAGCGATCGACTCCCGGCGGCGCAGCAGTTCTCCCAACGTGCCGCCGGCGAGCCGCTCGACCAGTAGACACGGGAGCCCGGTGGCATCCTCGGCGACGTCGACGAGTCTCACGATGTGCGGGTGGTCGAGTCGGGACAGGATGGCCGCGCGACGCCAGAGGTTGCGTTCGGCGGCGTCCGCCCTCGCTCGGAGCAGCACAGCGTCGCCCGCCGGGGCGGCCTGGTCGGTACGTCCTCCACGCGCGGATCCGGCGTGGGCGAGCACCGTCGAGTAGGCAGTCCACTCCCGGCCCTCACCCAAGCGCCGGACGAGACGACGGCCGGCAACCCGGGTTGTGGTGGCGGACGGGTCTGGCAGTGTTTCCATAGCTCGATCCTCCGACACGGAGCGCCGTCCGACGGCGTCGGCGCACGCGGCTGTGGACAAGGTCCCGCGGCGGCGGCCTGTGGAGCAGAACGCAGCATCAGGAGCCTCCGTCACCGGCTATCCTGGGAGCATGGCTCAGAAGGACGCGCCCCCGGCGGCGCAGAAGGAACCAGGGCGGATCAAGCAGCTCTGGCAGGTGTTCCAGCTCACCCGTCGCCACGACAAGGCGGCGCAGTGGTTGATGCTCGGCGGCTTCATCCTGCCGGTGCTCATCGGTGTCGCGGTCGCGCTGCTGTTCTCGGCGGGCAACATCTTCGCGCTCGTCATGTGGATCATCGCGGGTGTGCTCGCCGGTATCCTCGCGGCCCTGTTCATCCTCACCCGGCGCGCGGACAAGGTCGTCTACACGCAGATCGAGGGTCGGCCGGGCGCGGTGGGCCAGGTGCTCCGTGCTGCTCCGCGCTCGTGGCAGACCAGCGAGATGCCCGTCGCCGTGAACCCGAAGACCCAGGACGCGATCTACCGGGCCGTGGGCCGTGGTGGCGTCGCACTGATCGCCGAAGGACCCCGATCGCGGACCTCGCGTCTGCTCGAGGACGAGAAGCGCAAGGTCACCCGCATCCTCCCGAACGTGCCGATCACGGTCTTCCACGTCGGCCCCGACGCCGACTCGGTGCAGCTCCGTCAGCTCTCCGGCGCCCTCCGGAAGGTCAAGAAGTCCTTGACCAACCCCGAGGTGCTCGCTGTCAGCAACCGTCTGTCCTCGTTCGGTACGCAGCTCCCCATCCCGAAGGGCGTCGACCCGATGCGGGTCCGCCCGCAGCGCGCGCGCTGACCCACCCACACCGCTCGGAACACCTCGCGGTACGGAAAGAACGGCCGCCCTCCTGATGGAGGGCGGCCGTTCGCGTTTCCGGCTGCGTTCAGCGCACCCGCAGGAGCACCGTGCCGGCGACCTTGTCGTGGAAGCCGCGCTGGTCCGAATCCCAGACGAGCGCCGGGACGAGCACGCAGAGGAGCACGGTACGCACGGCCGGCCGCCAGAGTCCGACCCAACCGCCGGTCAGCGGCATGAGGCGCATGCCGCACAGGCGATGACCGAGACTGCCGCCGATGGTCGGGATGAACACGAACTGCATGATGGCGAAGATCACGAGCGTCGCGGTTGCGTCGTAGGCGAAGAACGCGACGGAGAGGACGACGGCCAGGGCCCAGTCGATGACGAGCGCGGTGATCCGCCGACCGACCCGCGCGACCGATCGGACGCCGCTCTCCGGGAGTCCGAGGCGTTCACCGGGGAAGGCGCTGGGAGGAAGCTCTCCGAAGGTCCGTGGATTCTGCGGGGTGTGGGGCACTGTGCCATTCTATTCGGGCGGGGATTCTCGTAACATCCACGAAACATGGGTGTCATGGCGGGGTAACCCCCTCCCCGTAGTCTCACAGATGGCTGCGCTGTGCAGCCTCCCTGTACCAACCCCATTTGGAGCCATTCACATGTTCAGTGATTCTTCCGAAGTGCTCAAGTTCATCAAGGACACCGATGTCAAGTTCCTCGACATCCGCTTCACGGACCTTCCCGGCGTGCAGCAGCACTTCAACATCCCGGCCAGCACCGTCGACGAGGAGTTCTTCACCGTCGGCCAGCTCTTCGATGGTTCGTCCATCCGTGGCTTCGCCAACATCCACGAGTCGGACATGCAGCTCATCCCGGATGTCTCCACCGCTTACATCGACGCCTTCCGTGCCGAGCGCACGCTCATCATGGTGTTCGACATCTACAACCCCCGCAACGGCGAGATCTACTCCAAGGACCCGCGTCAGGTCGCCAAGAAGGCTGAGAAGTACCTCGCCTCGACCGGCATCGCCGACACCGCGTTCTTCGCCCCCGAGGCCGAGTTCTACATCTTCGACGACGTCCGGTACGAGGTGAACCAGCACTCGAGCTTCTACTCGGTGGACTCCGAAGAGGGAGCCTGGAACACCGGCCGCGCCGAAGAGGGCGGCAACCTCGGCAACAAGACGCCGTACAAGGGTGGCTACTTCCCCGTCAGCCCCGTCGACAAGCAGGCCGACCTCCGCGACGACATCAGCCTCAAGCTGATCGACGCCGGCCTCATCCTCGAGCGCGCGCACCACGAGGTGGGCACCGGCGGCCAGGCCGAGATCAACTACCGCTTCGACACCATGGTCGCCGCGGCGGACGACATCCTCAAGTTCAAGTACATCGTGAAGAACACGGCCGAGCTGTGGGGCAAGACCGCGACCTTCATGCCGAAGCCGCTCTTCGGCGACAACGGCTCGGGCATGCACACGCACCAGTCGCTGTGGAGCGACGGCAAGCCGCTCTTCTACGACGAGAACGGCTACGGCGGCCTGTCCGACCTCGCCCGCTGGTACATCGGTGGCCTGCTGAAGCACGCCCCCGCCGTCCTGGCGTTCACGAACCCGACGGTGAACTCGTACCACCGCCTGGTCCCCGGCTTCGAGGCTCCCGTCAACCTGGTCTACTCGGCCGGTAACCGCTCGGCGTCGATCCGTATCCCGATCACGGGCACGAACCCGAAGGCCAAGCGCATCGAGTTCCGCGCGCCCGACGCGTCCGGCAACCCGTACCTCGCGTTCGCCGCTCAGCTGATGGCCGGCCTCGACGGCATCAAGAACCGCATCGAGCCGCACGAGCCCGTCGACAAGGACCTCTACGAGCTTCCCCCCGAGGAGGCCAAGAACATCCCGCAGGTGCCCGCATCGCTCGGCGCTGCCCTCGAGGCACTCGAGGCGGACCACGAGTTCCTCCTCGCCGGCAACGTCTTCACGCCGGAGCTGATCGAGACCTGGATCCAGTACAAGCGCGAGAACGAGATCAAGCCGCTGGCCCAGCGCCCGCACCCGTTCGAGTTCGAGCTGTACTACGGCGTCTGACGACACCTGCTGCACCGCGAACCGCCCGTCATCCTCTCGGATGGCGGGCGGTTCCGTGTGGTCGAGGCGATCGGCTCAGATGCCGTAGAAGCCGTGCTCGAAGACCGTCCGGGCGCGCCGGGTGGCCGCGAGGTAGTCCTGTTCCAGGAGACTCGCCGATCCGGTCGGGTACTCCAGGAGTCGCGCCACGCCTTCGAGCTGTTGTCGGTCGCTCGGCAGCACGTCCTGCGTCTTGTTCAACCACAGCGTCATGGCCGAGCGGATCCGCGACGCCAGGATCCAGGCCTCACGGAGTCGTTCGGCGGACTCCCGGTCGACGAGATCCGCCTCCACCGCCGCGTCGAGCGCTCGGAGCGTCGAGGTGGTTCGCAACGACGTCACCGCCGCGCCGTGCTCGAGTTGGAGGAGCTGCACGAACCACTCGACGTCGCTGAGCGAGCCGCGCCCGAGCTTCAGGTGTCTCGTCGGGTCGGCGCCCTGCGGCAGCCGCTCGTTCTCGACACGTGCCTTGATCCGCTTGACCTCGCGGACGGACTGCTCACTGATCGCGGCTGGATAGCGGACCGTGTCCGCCACCTCGGTGAACGCTTCGATGAGCTCGGTGTCGCCCACGACTCCGGCGGCGCGGAGCAGCGCCTGCGCCTCCCAGGTGAGGGACCAGCGCGCGTAGTAGTTCCGGTAGGAGTCGAGGGAGCGCACGAGCGGACCGTTCTTCCCCTCGGGACGGAGGTCGAGGTCGAGGTCGAGCGGGAGCCGGGCGTCCTCGCTCAGACGCTTGAGTTCTGCGGCGATCGCTCCGGCCTGCCGCTGTGCGTCCTGGGTGTCGACCCCGTCCTTCGGCCGGAACACGTAGAGGACGTCGAGGTCCGAGCCGAGGCCGAGCTCTGCGCCGCCGTAGCGGCCCATGGCGATGATGGCGAACTCGATGTCCGCGCCGAGGCCGCCGATGCGTCTGACGGCGCCGAGGAGCCCTGCGAGCGTGGCCGTCGACACGTCCGTCAGTCCGGCTGCGAGGCCCTGCACGTCCAGCATCCCGACGGTCGACGACATCGCCAGCCGGAGGACTTCGCGTCGCCGCACCGCGCGGATGGCGGCGGCTGCGGTGTCCGGTGAGTCGTGTCGTCTGAGGATGGCGGCGATCTCCTCGCCGAGCGCGGACGACGATCGTGGGAGGAGGTCCTCGTCCCCCGCGAGCCAAGCGGCCGACTCGGGGATGCGGTCCATGAGCTCGCCGATGAACCGGGACCCCGAGAGGACCCGCGTGAGCCGCTCGGCCGCGCCTGAGGAGTCGCGGAGCATCCGCAGGAACCAGTGTGACTCGCCGAGGGACTCGCTGAGCCGCCGGAACGCGAGCAATCCGTAGTCGGGGTCGGCGCCGTCCGCGAACCAGCCGAGCATCACGGGGAGCAGATGCCGCTGGATGTTGGCGCGTCGAGACACACCGGCGGTGAGCGCCCCGATGTGGGCGAGCGCGCCGCGGGGGTCGACGAAGCCGATCGCCGCGAGTCGCGCCTCCGCCTGACCGCTCGTCAGACTCAGACCGCTCTCGGGCAGGGCCGCGACCGCCGAGAGCAGCGGACGGTAGAACAACCGCTCGTGCAGCTGCCGGACACCGTGCTTCGTGGCCTCCCAGCGCGTGACGAGGGCCTGTGCGGTCGTCGCGAGCGTGCTCGACCGGGCCAGGGAGCGGAGCGACGGCTCGTCGCGCGGCATCATGTGCGTGCGCTGCAGGCGCGTCAGCTGCAGGCGGTGTTCGAGCACACGGAGCAGGCGGTAGTCGTGCGCGAACTCCTGCGCCTCGGCTCGACCGATGTATCCGGCGGTCGCGAGGCCGTCGAGGGCGGCGAGGGTTCCGCGTTGATGCACGGAGTCGTCGAGCTGTCCGTGGACGAGCTGCAGCAGTTGGACCGTGAACTCGATGTCGCGGAGCCCGCCCGGGCCGAGTTTCAGTTGGTAGTGGACGTCCTCCGCCGGAATGTGTTCGGTGACCCGTTCGCGCATGCGCTGCACGGATTCGACGAAGCCCTCGCGGGACGCACTCCCCCACACCTTCGGCTGCACCGCCTCGATGTAGCGGGCACCGAGCTCGGGATCGCCGGCGAGGGCCCGTGCCTTGAGGAGGGCCTGGAACTCCCAGCTCTTCGCCCAGCGGTCGTAGTAGACGAGATGCGACTCGAGCGTGCGGACGAGGGCGCCGGCCTTCCCCTCCGGACGGAGGTTCGGATCGACCTCCCACAGGCTCGGCTCGAGACCAGCCTGTCCGAGACCGCGCATGGTGAGGACCGCGAGCCGGGTGGCGATCTCGACGGCACGCCCGTTGTCGAGCCCGTCCTCGTCGTCGCCCGAACCCTCACCGACGAAGATGACGTCGACGTCGGAGACGTAGTTCAGTTCTCGTGCGCCCGCCTTGCCCATGCCGATGATGGCGAAGCGGGTGGCCGCGACCTCCTCGCGCGGGTACACGCCGGGCCCCCTCGGGCCGCTCGTCTGCGTGCGTGCGACGGCGATGGAGGCCTCCAACGCACCCGCTGCGAGGTCGGAGAGGGCACTGGCGACCCGGTCGAGCACGACGATCGGGTCCGGGGCGCAGAGGTCGAAGAGGGCGACCTCTGCGAGCAGTCGGCGGTAGACCACGCGGATCGCGTCCCAGGCAGGCTCCTCGACGATCGCGGCGAAGCCGTCCTCGGCACCGACGCTCGCGAGCAGTTCGTCGCGCGCCTCCTGCAGCGTCGGGACGCGGGTGACCGGCAACTCGAACACCGACAGCTGGTCGGGGTGGCGGAGGAAGAAGTCGATGAACCCCTGCGAGGCGCCGAACAGTCGGAACAGTCGCTCGGCCGAGGCCTGGTCCGCCAGGAGCGCCGACAGCTCGTCGGGTGACTTCCGACCGACCATCAGCACACCGACCAGCGCGGCGTCGGGGTCGGCCGCGACGGCGAAGGAGGGCGACAGCGACGCCGGGTCGAGCTGGACGAGCTCGGCGAGCTCGTCCAGCCGGTCCCGGGCCTCACCCAGACCGGTGAACCCGAGTCGGGCGAGCGTGCTCAGAGAGATGTTCTCGCGGACCATGCGACCGACCGGTCCCCTCGTCTAGAGCATCTCCAGGTTGCTGGCCAACTCGAAGGGGGTCACCTGGGCCCGGTACTCGTGCCATTCCTGTCGCTTGTTCAGCAGGACGTAGTTGAACACCTGCTCGCCGAGCGTCTCCGCCACGAGTTCGGAACCCTCCATCAGGCTGACCGCGCGATCGAGGCTGGCGGGCAGGGCGTTGTATCCCAGTGCCCGACGCTCGGTGTCGGAGAGGGTCCAGACGTTGTCCTCAGCCTCCGGCGGGAGCTCGTAGCCCTCCTCGATGCCCTTCAGCCCAGCGGCGAGCATGAGCGAGAAGGCGAGGTACGGGTTGGCGGCGGAGTCGATGGCGCGGTACTCGACCCGAGCGCTCTGGCCCTTGTTGGGCTTGTACAGCGGCACGCGCACGAGTGCGGAGCGGTTGTTGTGGCCCCAGCAGACGAAGCTCGGGGCCTCGGACAGCTTGTTCGGACCGACGCCACCCCAGAGTCGCTTGTAGGAGTTCACGAACTGGTTCGTCACCGCGGTGATCTCCGGAGCGTGCGTCAGGAGTCCGGCGATGAACTGCCGGCCCGTCTTCGAGAGCTGGTACTGCGCACCCGCCTCGTAGAAGGCGTTCGAGTCGCCCTCGAACAACGACATGTGCGTGTGCATGCCGCTGCCGGGCTGGTGGACGAGCGGCTTCGGCATGAACGTCGCGTAGACGCCCTGCTCGATCGCCACCTCCTTCACGACGGTGCGGAAGGTCATGATGTTGTCGGCCGTCGTCAGGGCGTCGGCGTATCGCAGGTCGATCTCGTTCTGGCCGGGGCCCGCCTCATGGTGGCTGAACTCGACGGAGATCCCGAGGTCCTCGAGCATCCGGACGGAACGTCGACGGAAGTCGTGCGCGGTGCCACCGGGCACGTTGTCGAAGTAGCCCGCGGAGTCGACCGGCTCCGGTCCGTCGACGCCGTACTGCGAGGACTTCAGCAGGTAGAACTCGATCTCGGGGTGCGTGTAGAACGTGAACCCCATATCGGCGGCCTTCGCCAGGGTGCGCTTCAAGACGTTCCGCGGGTCGGCGACGGCGGGCTGGCCGTCAGGCGTCGTGATGTCGCAGAACATGCGCGCCGTCGGGTCGATCTCGCCGCGCCACGGCAGGATCTGGAAGGTCGTCGGATCGGGGTGGGCCAGGAGGTCCGACTCGTAGGAGCGGCTGAGCCCCTCGATCGCCGATCCGTCGAAGCCGAGGCCCTCGGAGAACGCGCCTTCCACTTCGGCCGGGGCGATCGCGACGGACTTGAGCGTCCCGACGACATCGGTGAACCACAGCCGGACGAACTTGACGCCCCGCTCCTCGATCGTGCGGAGAACGAAGTCGCGCTGCTTATCCATCTGCCCCTCTTCCTTCGGCCGGCGGCCCGTGTCTAGGCTACTGGCTCCGTCCCCGTTCCCGCTCATCAGCGCGCGCCGGGCGTGGGCGATCCACGGCTCACCACCAGGCCAGGACGAAGAGTGCGGTCCAGCCGGCCGTCGCCGCCCACAGTAATGAGAGGGCGGCGATCCGCAGCCGCGATCCACGGTGGGCCCCTTGCCAGACGGGCACCAGCCCGAGGCAACTCACGAGGAGGGCGATGGAGAGCCACGGCAAGGCGGCGGGCACCCCGACGAGAGCGATCGCCGGACTCGACGCAGCCGCGCGGACGAGCACGACGGCTCCTCCGATCGCCCACGTCGCTCCGAACACCGGAGCGATCCCCAGCAGGAGCCCGTCCTGGACCGGCTGGCGCCGAAGCGCCTGGGTGATCAACCGGTAGCCCCACGCCACGGACCATCCGATGGCCACGAGCCCGAACAGGATGGGCAGCACCAGTAGCAGCCACCCGCCACCGGTGTCCGACGAGGTCTGCTCGGCCCATCGCGGGCTCGCCGCGACATCGGCTCGATCGACGACGGCGACGGCCGCGTCGTCGGCGTCGCAGAGCGCCGCCCGATAGCTCGCCGGATCGCTGAGCCACGCGCGCACCGCGACCCGCGCGCACGCACTGCTGACCGATGGGACGGCTCCCGACCCGGGGAAGACCGCCACGAGGGCGTCCGCCGTGCTGTCGGCGACGGGGACGACGAGGGCGGCGGCCTGTTCCGGTGCGCTGAGCACGAGGACCGACGCCCCGATCGCTCCCGGCGGCGGCGTCGCACCCACGGCGAACGAGGAGCAGGCGGCGGCCGCGACGTCCTCCAGCAACGTCGGCGTGGTGACCTCCGCGTCCGGGCGTTCGATCGCCCCAGGCCAGCCGGTCGTCGAACACCCGAGCACGCGGTCGAGGATGCCTTCGGGGTCGGTCAGCTGGGCGATCGCATCGTTCGCCACAGGATCCAGCACCGTGCTGTCGCCGTCCGCGACCGAGCTCAGGAGCACCGGGAGTGCCGCCTGGGCGGTGGGATCGGACAAGGCGTGTGAGGCGATCGCCAGGAGCGCGTCGCCACCGAGGGTGATCGGCCGCGGTCCGGAGGTGCGGTGCGGTTCGGCGACGAGCGCGTCGGTGGCGGCGGTGAGGATCCCCACCGAACGTGAGACCTCGGTCGGCGCGGTGTCCGGGGTCGCGGACTCCGCTTCCTCGGCGGCGGCGGCCTGTGGTGCCGCCGGCGGGGACGGAACGGGACCCTGCGGCTCGACGCCGCGCGCACGGACGACGGCCAGGGCGGCCGCCACACCGCCCGCGGAGACGATCCCGGGTGCACCCAGGTCGGGGCCGTCGAGGACGACGCCGTCGACGCCACCCGGATCGACGTCGGGGGCTGCGAGGGCCACGCCGGCCGACGAGCCCACGGCCAGGATGGTCCATCGCGCGTAGCCCAGCTGCTGCCGGAGGTCGCGGAGGTCCGCCGCCGCAGGCGCGACGCCGAAGTCGCTCGGCACGATGCCGTCCTCCTGCCAGGCCGCGGCGCAGGAGGCGAAGGCCGTGCCGATCGCGGTGACGCGCGCTGCGCGGTCCCCGTCAGCGCCGAGCGACGCGCGGATGGCGGCGGTCGCCGACGCACAGTCGAGCGACGGCGTGGCGTCGCGACCGCCCCGGCGTTCGACGAACACCACGTCGCGGTCGGCGGCAAGCCCGCCCTCGACCGCGAGCTGCTGGATGTCGAGCGTCGAGAGCGCCGACCCGCCGGCGAGGTAGACGAGCGGCGATCGCCCGGTCTCGAGGGCGGCCGGTACGAGCACGTACGGCAGGGTCGCCTCCGCCGAGTCCGGCACCGCGCGCGACAGGGGCACCGTCAACACGCCGCAGCGGGAACCACCGGGCACCGCGGTGACGCACTCGGCGGTAGTGACCTCGGCGGCGACCGTCGGCGCTGCACCGGCTGGCGACGTCGGCATGAGGAGGAGTCCGAGGGTGAGGGCCGCGACGGCACCTCGTCCGACGGCGATCGGTCGCCTCCGCGGACGGTCGATCCTGTGCATGTTCCCCCCGCTCGAGCTTCATCGCTCGGCCCATCCTGGCGGATCACACCACGCCTGCGGAAGAGGGCTGACCCGCAATCCGCTCGCGTTGCGACCCGGGTGGCTCAGTCCTCGGCAGCCTCGTCGGCGTCCCACTTCGCGCTGTTGGCACGCAGTCGCTCGAGTGCGTGCGAGGCCTCCGCAGCCGTCTCGAAGGGACCGACGCGGTCGACGACACTCGACTCGAAGCCGAACTCGACCTGACCGGTCTTCGTGTTGTACCAGTACTGCTCGGATGGTTCCTTCGCCACGGCGCGTCTCCCCTGCTCGGTTAGGCTTGATCCTATGCCTTTCGACACCGCAGGTCACCTGATCCCCGGTCGCGTCGGCCGCCCCCGATCGGTGCCGGAGACGATCGTCCGCCCCGAGTACGTCGGCCGCGCCGCACCGGCCACCGACACCCGGGGCGACCTGTATTCGGCTGAGGAGATCGAACGCATCCGGATCGCCGGGACCATCGCCGCCGATGCGATCCAGGCCGTCGGCGCGGCGGTCCGCCCCGGGGTGACCACCGATGAACTGGACGCCGTCGGACACGCGTTCGTCATCGGTGAGGGCGCCTATCCGTCGACGCTCGGGTACCGCGGCTACCCCAAGTCGATCTGCAGTTCGGTCAACGAGGTCGTCTGCCACGGCATCCCCGACGACACCGCCTTGCGCGAGGGTGACCTCGTGAACATCGACATCACCGCCTACCTCGACGGCGTGCACGGCGACAGCAACGTGACCTTCCTCGTCGGCGACGTCGCCGACGACACCCGTCTCCTCGTCGAGCGCACCCGGGAAGCCCTCAACCGAGGTATCAAGGCCGTCGCCCCCGGCCGGCAGATCAACGTCATCGGTCGTGCGATCGAGTCCTACGCGAAGCGGTTCGGGTACGGGGTCGTCCGCGACTTCACGGGCCACGGTGTCGGCCGGTCCTTCCACTCGGGGCTGATCGTCCCCCACTACGACGCCGCGCCGCTGTACGACACGGTGATGGAGCCGGGCATGGTGTTCACGATCGAGCCGATGCTCACGATCGGCTCCCAGGACTGGGAGCAGTGGGACGACGACTGGACGGTCACGACCCGCGACCGGTCGTTGACCGCGCAGTTCGAGCACACGCTCGTCGTCACCGAACGCGGGGCCGAGGTCTTGACCCTTCCGAGCACGATCGACACCGCCGCAGCGCCCGCGGCGCTCTAGGCTGGACGCATGACGAACGCAGCTCCCCGGTCCGCCGTCGGCATCGATATCGGAGGGACCGGCATCAAAGGTGCGGTCGTCGATCTCACGACGGGTGCCCTCCTCACCGATCGGGTGAAGATCCCCACGCCGAAGGGTGGCGAGCCGAAGGACATCGTCGTGACGGTGCGGGAGGTGCTCGAGCAGCTGTCTCCGGCCTCCGACGGACTCCCGCTCGGCGTCTGCTTCCCCGCGATCGTCCGCAACGGCCGGACGATGTCCGCGGCGAACGTCTCCGACGCCTGGATCGGCCTCGAGGCCGAGCAGCTGTTCGAGCAGGGCCTCGGGCGTGAGATCACCTTCGTGAACGACGCCGACGCGGCCGGTTACGCCGAGACCGAGTTCGGCGCGGCCAAGGGCGCCAGCGGTCTCACGATCCTGACGACCCTCGGTACCGGCATCGGCACTGCGCTCATCTACAACCGCACGTTGATCCCGAACGCTGAACTCGGGCACCTGGAGATCGACGGCAAGGACGCCGAGACGCGGGCGTCCTACGCGGTCAAGGAGCGCGAGGACCTGAGCTGGGAGAAGTGGGCCAAGCGCCTCCAGAAGTACTACGAGCGCCTCGAGTTCCTCTTCTCGCCCGATCAGTTCGTGGTGGGCGGCGGCGTGTCCAAGCACGCGGACCACTTCCTGCCGCTCCTGAAGCTCGACACCCCGATCATCCCCGCCGTGCACCGTAACAACGCGGGCATCCTCGGCGCAGCCGCGCTCGCCGCCGGCCCCGCCGAACGCATCGCCTGAGCACTGCGGGGCGCGCTGCGGCGGTGCCGTGCTGAGGTGTGAACGGGTCGACCGGTACGCCGGGTTCTGTCCCACGCTCTCGCGTTTGGACGGCCATCTCTCTCGGGACGACGTTGCCGCCGCCCTCTAGCGGTCTACCCGGGAACTTGGCGAGCAGCCTCAGCGTTCCCTGTTGACCTTGCTCCGGACGAGGTTTACCGAGCCGATCGGGTCACCCCGGTCGCTGGTGGGCTCTTACCCCACCGTTTCACCCTGACCGTGGTCGCCCACGGCGGTCTGTTCTCTGTGGCACTGTCTCGCGGGTCACCCCGGGTGGGTGTTACCCACCGCCCTGCTCTGTGGAGCCCGGACGTTCCTCGGCACCGACACCCGGAGGTCTCGGTGACGCGACCGTCTAGCCGGCCCGTTCACGGAGACGAGTCTACCGGCCCGTGACAGCGGCCGCGGACCGCCGGTGTCGTGCAGCCGGCGTCCGGCTCAGATGAGGCCGGACTCGTCCGTCCGGACGACGATCGCGGCGCACTCCGGGCACTGCACGACCTCTTCGGACGGTGCGGCGCGGACGGCCTGGAGGTCGTTGCCGGTGAGCGACATCTTGCATGCTCCGCAGGTGCCGGCGCGGAACAGTGCTGCACCGATACCGCCGCGGGCGCGGCGCTGGTCGTAGAGGGCCAGGAGGTCGGCGGGGATGCCGGGTGCGAGTGACTCGCGGTCGGCGGTGAGTCGTGCCCGTTCGGCCTCGAGTTCGACGAGTGCGGCGTCGCGCTTGGCGACGACCTCGTCGAGGAGTTCCTGGAGTCCGGCGCGCTCGGCGTCGACCTGGGCGACGGCGTCCTCCGCGGCCTCCACCCGCTCCATGACGTTCAGCTGGATCTCCTCGAGGTTGTTCTGCCGGTTCTGCAACGAGGCGATCTCGCTCTGCAGCGCTTCGACGTCCTTGACGGAGGTCGACGACTGCAGACGGTCGGCGTCGCGCTTCATGCGGGCCGCGACGACGGCGACGTCCGACTCGATGCGCCCGAGCTCGGTCTGTGCGTCGTCGCGGACGCCGACCCGCTCCAGGCGACGGAGGCGGACGGTCTCGATCTCGGCCTGGAGCTGCGCGATGCGCGCGGCCTCGGGGAGGTTCGCCGCGCGGTGGGCGGTGCGCTGCACGCCGGTGTCGATGCTCTGCAGGGTGAGCAACGTCTTCTGGTCTGCTGGGCTGGCTTTCACGTCTGTTCCAAACTCTCGACTCATCACCCTACCGGCCGCGCCGACTACTGGGTGACGACGAAGTCCCACGGGTCGGTACGCAGCTCGCTGACCCGGACGTCGAGTCCAGGGAGCTCTCGTCGGAGCGCGTCGGCGGCCCCCTCCAGCCACAGCCACTCGCTCGCCCAGTGGGAGAGGTCGACGAGGGCCGGCCCGCCGCCGAGGAGTGCCTGTTCCCGGGCCTCGGACGCCGGGTGATGGCGGAGGTCGGCCGTGATGTACACGTCGGCCGCGCGGACCGCGGGGTGGGACAGGAGCGAGTCACCCGCTCCCCCGCAGAGCGCGATCCTCCGGACGGCCTGGTCGTAGTCGCCGGAGGCACGGACCCCGGTGGCGGTCGCCGGCAGGATCTCGGCGAGGGCACGCGCGATCGCGCCGAGCGTCGTCTCCTCCGGGAGGTCGCCGACCCGACCCAGCCCGGTCAGGCCGTCGGCGGCAGGGACGATCGGAGCCGGGTCGTGCAGGCCGAGCCGCTGCGCGAGGACGTCCGAGGTCCCGTCGACGACGACGTCGGCGTTGGTGTGTGCGGCGATGAGTCCGGCGCCGCCACGGATCAGGCGCGTGATGAGCGACCCCTTGTACCGGTCACCCGCCACGGTCGTGACACCACGCATCAGCAGCGGGTGGTGGACCAGCAGCAGACCGTCGGGGCGCTCGAGCACCTCGTCGACGGTCACGCCGACCGCGTCGACCGCCAGGAGCACATGCCCGACCGGCTGGTCCGGGTCGCCGACGAGGAGCCCCGGGGCGTCCCAGTCCTCGGCTCCGGACAGTGGCCAGAGGCGCTCGACGACCGTGTTGACCTGACGCAGGGTTCTCATCACCCGGCAATCCTAACCAGGCACCCGCGAGCACGCTCAGGGGCGCAGGACGAGCATGATCGCGAGGGCGATCATGACGACCGCGATCGCGACGTCGAGGATGCGCCAGGCCACGGGCTTCGCGAAGACGCCGCGGAGCAACCGAGCGCCGTACCCCAGAGCGGTGAACCACAGGATGCTCCCGAGCACAGCGCCTGCGGCGAACCACCAGCGTCCGGCCTCGCCGTGCGTGTTCGCGATCGAGCCGAGGAGGAGCACGGTGTCGAGGTACACGTGGGGGTTCAGCCAGGTGAGGCCGATGACGGTGAGCACCGCCGCCCTGAGTGAGAGGCCGTTGCCACCGCGGTCGGCGGCGAGACCGGACGGGGCGAGCGCACGGCGTGCGGCCAGCAGACCGTAGCCGAGCAGGAAGGCCGCGCCGGCCCAACGGAGGACGACGAGGACCACGGGGAACCGCTCCACGACGAAGCCGATGCCGCTGACCCCGGCGATGATGAGCACCGCGTCCGAAAGTGCGCACACGAGGACGACCGGCAGGACGTTCTCGCGCCGGATGCCCTGCCGGAGGACGAAGGCGTTCTGGGCGCCGATGGCCACGATGAGTGAGAGGCCGAGGCCGAGGCCCGCGATCGCGGCCTGCAGTGCGGAGGTCATCCTCCGACCGTAGGAGGCGCAGCATGATGAATCCAGTTCAATATTCTGATGAATCGTAAGATCCTCTTATGATGGATTTCCACTTCGAGCAACTGCGGGCCTTCGTCGCCGCCGTCGATCACGGCACCTTCGAGTCGGCCGCCCGGGAGCTGATGGTCACGCCGTCGGCGATCAGTCAACGCATCAAGGCCCTCGAGCAGAGCGTCGGACGGGTCCTCCTGCTCCGGACCAAACCGATCACCATCACGGCGTCAGGTGAGATCGTGCTCCGCCTCGGCCGCGCGGTGCACCTGCTCGGTCACGACGCGGCGCTCGAGTTGCACGCCGACGACCCGCTCACGCCGGCCACCCCGGCGGTGATCCCGATCGTCGTGAACGCCGACTCCCTCGCCACCTGGCTGCTGCCCGTGCTGGCGGACGTCGCCGCACGGGAGTCGATCGTCTTCGACCTCGCTCGCGAGGACCAGGACCATTCGACCGACCTCCTCCGTGCGGGCAGCGTCATGGCCGCGGTCACGTCGAACGCCGAGCCGGTCCAGGGCTGTACGGTGCGGCCTCTCGGCCGGATGCGTTACCGACCGATGGCGGCACCCGCGTTCGCGACGCGCTGGTTCGAGGACGGGGCGACCGCTCAGGCGCTCACCGCAGCGCCCGTCGTCGTGTTCGACCGGAAGGACGATCTCCAGGACGCCTACCTCCGACGACGTGGTGTCGACCCCGCCGACCCGCCGCGACACCATGTTCCGGCCTCGGCGGACTTCGCGACCGCCGTCGGCCTCGGTCTCGGCTGGGGCATGCTCCCGGACGCGCAGTCCGACGCGCCGCTGCGCCGGGGCGAGCTCGTCGTGCTCGACGACACGGGCGGCGTCGACGTCCCGCTGTTCTGGCAGCAGTGGCGACTCCACTCCCGGCTGCTCGAGCTCGTCACGACGGCGGTGGTCGACGCGGCCCGATCCACGCTGCACTGAACGACTGCCGAGAGGTCCCGGAGAAGGTGCACCGGGCACGCACGACGGTGCAAGGATGGAGCAATGGATATCGCGTACACAGCAGTTGCCCATGCCACCGGAGGCGGACGAGACGGACACGTCCGCAGTGAGGACGACCTCCTCGACTTCGACACCCGTCCCCCGAAGGAACTCGGCGGCAGCGGCGAGGGCACCAACCCCGAGCAGTTGTTCGCCGCCGGCTTCGCCGCGTGCTTCCTCAGCGCCCTCCACGCCGTCGGGCGCACCGCGAAGCTCGACACGAAGGACGCCGAGGTGTCGGCGAGCGTCGGCATCGGATCGAACGGTGAGGGCGGTTTCGGCCTGGCCGTCGAGCTCGACGTCTACGTGCCGAACGTGACGCACGATGAAGCCCAGCAGCTGGCCGACCAGGCGCACCAGGTGTGCCCCTACTCGAACGCCACACGCGGCAACATCGACGTGACGGTGTCGATCGTCGACTGACGAAGCTCCCGCCCGCAAGGGCTGTCGATCGTCGTGTCCGCCGGTTACGCTGGCGGGCACGACGATCGAGAGGAAGCATCATGTCTGATTTCGGGGCGGTCGAAGGCATCCGTGACGAGGGCGCGGCAGCCATGCTGCCGGGGCTCCCGGACGCCGTGGTCGAGGACGAGGAGCTGGATGACGACGCGCCAGCCGAGGACGCAGCAGACGAATCCGGTACGGGTCTCGCCGGCTCAGGGACCTGACGCGGAGATCGCGCTCAGCGCAACATCGACGCGGCGATGACGCCGACGATGCCGAGTTGCAGCGCGAGCACGATGCCGATCGTGATGAAGAGCGTGCTCCAGAGGACGATGTTCCCCAGGAGGACGCCCACGAAAGCCCCGAACCGTCCGCGGGGTCGAGCCGTCGACCGCGCCACCTGAAGCCGCTCGGTCTGCGCGACTCGGGGCGTGGACAGGGTGAAGAGATTCGGGCTGGTGTCCAGGTGCGTGGTCATGCCACCAGTGTCCGTCGACACCCGGGGGCGGCACATCGGACGCCGGGGCGATCATCGCCCCCGTGGCGTCATCCTCTGAGCTGATCCTCCTCCGCCCGTGGGACGGTCGACCGTCCGCCGAACGGCGTGCCGGTCACACCTGCGTGAGTCGGATCCCCCAGGACAGCGACCACCGCTCGTCGGGCTCCAACCACCGGAGTCCGGTCCCGCTGTTCAGCGCATCGGCGGGGGCCGTCATGGGCTCGATAGCGATGGCCTGCGTCGGTCCGTCTGCCGCTGGGAAGTTCTTCGGCGTGTAGACCTGGACGAATCGGAAGTCGTCGTCCGCCCAGAGTTCGACGGTGTCGCCGTCCGGTGCGGTGAGCCGGTGTCGGACGCCACCGTCGACCTGCTGGACCGAACCCAGGCCGACGTCGATCGAGAGGTCGCCCACGCGAGCACCCGTGCGCAGGTCGTACGGGGTCCCGTCGACGGGACGGGAGACGACCGGGATGCGCTGCTCGTCCGTCTCGAACCAGGTGTCGGCGGCCACCGTCACGGTGAGGTCGGCGGTCGGCACGTCGCCGAGCGCCAGGTAGGGGTGAGCGCCGACGGCGACCGGCGCGGGGCGACTCGACCGGTTCACGATGGTGTGGGTCACCCGCAGGCCGTCATCGTCCAACGTGTAGGCGACCGAGGTGTCGAGGCGGAACGGGTAGCCGTGCTGCGGGAACACCGAGGCGAGCAGGGTCACCGCGTGATCGGTGTGATCCTCCGCCCGGTACCCCGTGTTGCGCAGGAGACCATGGGAGGCGTTCCCGGTCGCCGCCTCGGTGACGTCGAGCTGCTGCGGTTCACCGTCGAGCGTCCACCGGGCATCCCGGACGCGGTTGGGCCACGGCACGAGCACCATCCCGCACCCCATCGGGGCGACGACGTCTTCACCGAAGGACTGCACGAGGGTGCGTCCGCCGACCGTCAGTTCGCGCAGTCCGGCGGCGAGTTCGGTGACCGTCGCTCGGACCTCGCCCTGCGGACCGGCGTGGTGGAGACGGTACTGGGTTCCAGAGGCAGCGGGCATGCCGCCAAGCCTACGACGGACGTCCGCCAGGCGGGGTGGAGCCGTGTGACGCCGTCCACCGGTGGACGGCCTCGGCGATCCGGATCAGCCCGAGTTCGAGCTCGGCGAAGCCGGAGCTCAAGGGTGCGACCCCGATGCGGAGACCGTCCGGGTGCCGGAAGTCGGGGATCACGCCCGCATTCCAGAGCAGCGGGGTGATCTCGCGGAACGACGGGTGACCGAGCGTCACATGACCACCGCGACGCGCCGCGTCACGAGGGGTCATCACCCTGACGCCGGAGCCCGCGAGGTGCTCATCGGCCCAGGAGATCGCGAACGTGGTGAGCGCCACGGACTTCGCCCGGATGGCGGCGACACCGGCGGACTCGATGAGCGTCAGCGAGTCCTCGAGCGGCAGCATGCCGACGATCGGTGGTGTCCCGCTGAGGAACCGGCGCATCCCGACGGCCGGCTGATAGGCGTCGGCCATGGCGAAGACGTCGGCGGCGCCCATCCACCCCTGGATGGGCTGGAGGAGCCGGTCCTGATGGCGCGCCGCGACGTAGGCGAACGCCGGAGCACCGGGCCCGCCGCCCAGGTACTTGTAGGAGCACCCCACCGCGAGGTCCACGCCCCACTCGTCGAGCTCGATCGGGACCGCACCGGCGGAGTGGCATAGGTCCCAGAGGACGAGTGCTCCCGCCTGATGCGCGATCGCGGTCAGCTCCTCCACGTCGAGCAGCGCTCCGGACCGGTAGTCGACCTGGCTGAGCACGACGAGCGCGGTCTGCTCGTGGACCACCTCGCGCAGCTGGTGGGCGGCGACACCGTGGACCGGGTCTGCGTCGATCCATCGGACGCGCAGACCGCGTTCAGCGGCGATCCCCTCGATCACGAAGCGGTCCGTCGGGAAGTTCCCCGCATCGATCACGAGCTCGTCGCGCCCAGCGGCTCCTCCGGCGGACGACGTCGCGTCGACCGCCGCGCGGATCAGCTTGTAGAGCAGCACGGTCGTCGAATCGGCGACGACCGTCTGGCCTGGTGCGGCACCGAGCACGACCGATCCCAGGCGGTCGCCGAGCGTCAGCGGGAGCTCGAACCAGCGGTCGTCCCACGACCGGATGAGCCTCGTCCCCCATTCGTCCGCGATGAACGATTGCAGCCGCTCCGCCGTGGCCCGCAACGGCCGCCCCAGGGAGTTCCCGTCGAGGTAGGCGACGACGCCCTCGGCCGGGACGAACGCCGAGCGGTGTTCCGCGAGCGGGTCGGCCTCGTCGAGGACGCGTGCGTCCTGGCGGGCGGACGTGGTGGGGGCTGGGGCGTCGACCATCCTGCGACGGTAACCGCCACCGGTGCGCGCCGCAAGGAAGCGGACGGGACCCGGCTTGCTAGCGTTGCCGCATGCCCACCCTCCTGCACCTCGACTCCTCCGCCGATCTCGACACCTCCCGGTCCCGCCGGCTCTCGCAGGCCGTCGCGGACGCCTGGTCGACCGCCGACCCCACGGGCGTCGTCGTCCGTCGCGACCTGCACCTGGATCCGGTCCCCCACCTCGCCGACGCGAGTCTCCACTGGGCGCCGGCCGACCGCCGCCCGGGCGCGAACCCGCCCGCCGAGGCCGAGACGCTCCAGCGCGTCCTGCTCGACGAGCTGCTCGGCGCCGACATCGTCGTGATCGGCGCGCCGCTGTACAACTTCTCGATCCCGTCGTCGCTCAAAGCATGGATCGACCACATCCACGTGCCTGGTGTCACGTCCGCGGACACGGGAGCGCTCACCGGCCGGCCGGTCGTCATCGCCACCAGCCGCGGGATCGCCTACGACGCGGGCAGCCCCACCGAGGGCTGGGATCACGAGGTGCCGGCGCTGCGGACGCTGTTCGGCGGAGCGCTCGGCATGGACGTCCACGTCATCACGACGAGTCTGACCCTCGCCGACCGTGATCCGGCGCTCGCAGCGCAGCTCGAACGGAGCGAGCAGGAGTTCGCCGAGGCCCTCCGGCTGGCGTCCGAGACGGGACTGCGGCTGGCCGTCTCGACGGCCTGAACGCCGAGACGACGGGCGGACGACGGATCCGACCCGTCTGATCCGGGCAGTGCTCCGAACTCCTGTCGAGCCACGATCAGGGAGAAGCACATGCCATCGAAGCACCAGACCGGCACCACACGGAGCGGACGACGCCTCGTCTGGTTCGCGGCAGCACTGTCCGGCATCGTCGCAGCAGCGGTGTTCCTCGCGATCGCCGAGCTGGCGGCGCTGTTGTTCGCCCGAGGCAGCAGTCCCCTCCTCACCGTCGGATCGTTCGTCATCGACATCGTCCCGCGGTGGGCGAAGGAGTTCGCGATCGAGACCTTCGGTGGCAACGACAAGATCTTCCTCCTCGTGAGCCTCGGGGTCGCCGTCGTGATCGCCGCGGCGATCGCCGGGGTCCTGCAGCAGATCCGTCCACCGCTCGGTGTCGTGGTCCTCATCGCGGCCGGCGTCTTCGCCGGCGCGACGACCGTCACCCGTGCCGGTGCCACCCCGCTCGCCGTCGTCCCCGTGATCCTCGGTCTGGCGGCCGGTGTCGTGATCCTCATCCTCCTGAGTCGTCGCCTGCCGAAGCGGGCCGCGAACGGCTCGGACGACGAGCGCGCGGCGTTCGACCGCCGAGGCTTCTTCCGCGTGGCCGGCATCGCGGCGGCCGGTGCCGTCGTCGTCGGCGTGGGCGCACGCCTCGTGAACGTCACCACTTCGTCGATCACGGCCGTCCGCGACGCCCTCAAGCTCCCGGCACCGAAGTCGACCGTCACGATCCCCGACGGAGCCGAGGCGGACGTCGACGGCCTCAGCCCGCTCTTCACGCCGAACGACAAGTTCTACCGCGTCGACACCGCGCTGACCGTGCCGACGGTCGACCCGGCGACGTGGACGCTCACGATCGACGGCATGGTCGGCGAGCAGGTGCAGATCACCTTCGAGGAGCTCCTCGCCATGGGTCTCGACGAATACGTCATCACGATGACCTGCGTCTCGAACGAGGTGGGCGGCAACCTCCTGGGCAACGCAAAGTGGCTCGGTATCCCCGTGCGTGACGTCCTCAAGCGGGCGATGCCCGACTCGAAGGCCGACATGGTCCTGTCCACGAGCGTCGACGGCTTCACGGCGAGCACGCCGATCGAGTCGCTCACCGACCCGAACCTCGACGCGATCCTCGCCGTGGCGATGAACGGCGAGCCGCTGCCGCTCGAGCACGGTTTCCCCGTTCGCATGGTCGTCCCTGGCCTCTACGGCTACGTGTCGGCGACGAAGTGGCTGACGAAGCTGACGGTCACGACCTTCGAGAAGGACGAGGCCTACTGGACCCCGCGCGGCTACGACGCGAAGGCGCCCATCAAACTCTCCTCGCGGATCGACACGCCCCGGATCGACAAGCAGGTGCCGGCGGGTCCTGCCAAGATCGCGGGCGTCGCCTGGGCGCAGACCGTCGGGATCGCCAAGGTCGAGGTCAGCATCGACAACGGCGACTGGCAGAGCGTCAACCTCACGACCGCCATCAACGACGACACCTGGGTGCAGTGGTGGGTGGACTGGGAGGCGACCGCCGGCACGCACTACGTCGCCGTCCGCGCGACCGACAAGGCCGGGAACCTCCAGATCGAGAAGCAGGCGCCGATCGCTCCCAACGGATCCTCCGGCTGGCAGCGGACGCTCGTCCGCGTCGGCTGACCGACCCGCGGCTGACCGGTGCCGGTCAGCCCTGGGTGTCGACCGGCTGCAGCTGGGCGATCTTCGGTTCGCGGCCGTCACCGGAGGAACGTCCGGTCAGGCGGCGCCCGATCCAGGGCAGCACGTGCTCGCGGTAGTAGGCCGCGGTGCGACGTTGACGCGGACCGGGCGGCGCCGCAGCGACGTCGTCGATCCCCCACTCCTCCGGGACCGGCACGTCGAGCGCCGTCAGCACGTTGCTCGCCACCCGGGCATGGCCGAGGGCGTTGAGGTGCAGGCGGTCCACCGACCAGTACCGGAGGTCGGCGAGCGTCCGATCGGCCCAGTTGTCGACGAAGGTCACCCCGTCACGCGGATACCGCACCCGCACGGCCTGGGCCAGCTGCTCGCCGCGGCGGGCGAGGAGCGATCCCATCGGGATGTGAGCGGAAGGGTTCGCCCCGCTCAACAGCAGCACGTGGGCTCCCCCGGCACGTAGACGATCGACCGCACCGTCCAAGCGGTCGGCGACGCCGTCGATCGACACCCGCGGGCGCATGATGTCGTTGCCGCCGCCGTTGAAGCTGACGAGGTCCGGACCCATCGCGATCGCTCGGTCGAGTTGTTCGTCGAGGATCGGCAGGAGCTTCCGCCCGCGGATGGCGAGGTTCGCGTAGCTGACGGTCTCCGTGGACGCCCGGGCGAGGCCGAGGGCCACGAAGTCGGCCCACCCGCGAAGGGTGCCGTCCTCCCGGAGATCCCCGTAGCCCTCACTGAAGCTGTCGCCGATGGCCACGTACCGTCTGAACCCGTGTTGCGTCATACCTGCACTGTACGCGCGACCGGAAGCCGTCTCCGACCGGTCCGCTCAGGCCGGACGGGACTCCCCGTCCGCGGCCGGTCGCCAACCGAGGGCGGGCCCGAGCGCGCCGGCGATGTCGGTGAGCAGTTGCGTGTAGTCGTCCGGTTCGAGCGTGAACGGGAGGGCGAAGGCGACCTCGTCGACCTCCTGGAATCCGGCGTGCTCGTGCAGCCGCTCCGCGATCTCCGCACTGCTGCCGACGAGGTCCTCCGCGAAGAGCATCCGCCGCGGCCCATGGGCGACGCCGACGCGGTGCCGTCTCGAGTCGACGTACTCGTGGTACCGGGCGCGTTGGGTCGCGGTCGCGGAGTCCGTCGGGATGACCACGAGCCCCTGTGACACGCGGGCCCGTTCACCCGCCGGGTGGAGTTCTCGGAACCGACGCACCTGGGCGGCCTGGTTCGCGGCGAAGTCCGTCGTGCCCCGTCCTCGGCGGCGATGACGCTGCTCGTGAGCAGGTTGAAGGACTGCTCACCGGCCCAACCCGCCGACCGCAGGCTGCCGGCTCCGTACCAGAGCCGCTCCGCCAGACCGTCGGCATGCGGCTCGACCCGTGAGGAGTAGTCCTCCTGGCCCTCACGACCGGCGCTGTCGCTGACGACGTCACCGCGGATGAAGGAGCGGAGGCGCAGGACGCGGTCGTAGCCGAGGTCCTCCTGGTCGAGCGTCGACGGATAGATCGCGTGCTTGAACGCGTCGAAGCGCATCGGCTCCCCGGTGCTGAAGCCGGGAAGCAGCCTGCCGCCCGAGAGGACGTCGACCGTGCCCAGGTCCTCCGCGAGCCGGAAGGGGTTCTCCGCGCCGAGCGGTGTGACCGCGGTACCGAGCGCGATGCGCTTCGTGCGCTGCGTCGCCGCCGCGAGGACGGCGACCGGCGAGGAGATGCCGAACTGCAGGTGCCGGTGCCGCAGCCAGGCGCTGTCGAACCCCAGGCGTTCACCGAGCTCGATGAGCTGCAGGGTCGCCTCGTGCCCGGCCGCCGGCTCCTCGGGGTCGAACAGGCCCATCGTGAGGAACCCGAGTCTGCGGAGCGGTGCTGAGGATCTGGCCATGCATCGACTCTACGACGCCGTTCCGACGCGACGACGCCGCAGGAGCTGGACGTGCCCGCGCCGCGGGTGTCAGCTCGGCGAGCCGGCCAGCACGGTGAACATGGCGCCGATGCTTCCGAGGATGAAGAGCATCGTTCCGAGTTGCATGGTCAGCGACTTGTTCCGGGACGCCGTCGGGACGTCCACCTCCAGGATCGGACAGCCGGACCAACCCAGCAGACCGATGCTCAAACCCACGATGACCGAGCAGCACCACCAGACCACGCGGAGTCCCTCGGCGAGGACCGCCGGTCGCCAACCTGAGCTGAGGAGGAGCCCGAGGACGATCGCGGTGCTCCCGACCGCGACGCCGAACCAGACGGTTCCGGTGCGCATGATGCGCTGGACGTTGTTCTCGGGTGACATGAGGTCCTGTGACACGTGGTGCGGCTTTCTCGAGGTTCCGATTCCTGACGCGGGCCGCATCCGGCCGTCATGGTCGCTCGCAGCCCCGAACAGGAGCATAGACCCGGTCGCGAGGCGCGACTCCCGTTCGACGGGGGCTTGCGCCGACGAGGGTCGCGACACAGACGAAGCCGGTCGAGGATCCGTGACGGATCACGCGGACGGTGCCCGGGCCGCCCACCGTGCCAGCGTCGTGAGCAGGGCACGGTGCTCCGCCGAGGCGTAGGACCGCTCGTCGTGTCCGAGGGCGTCGACGGCGACGCGGGAGGTCCCCACCTCGCGCACCCAGACCGCAGGGAACCGCTCGCCGTCGACGTCGTGCTCGGCGACGGTGGTGCTCCGCCCGACCGGTTGCAGCCGCAGGTACTGTTCGTCGTCCACCGGGATGTCGCCGAGCGGTCCGCCTGCTGGGGACGCCAGGCCGCGGACGACGGTCGGGCCCATCGGCGGATGCCAGGACACACCGGGCAGCCAGAGCGCCCCAACCGTCGGCGCCCAGTCCGGGTAGTCGCGGAGCGAGGCGAGCGCGGCGTGCATCGCGAGCACACCGACACCTCGACCGAGTGCCTCCGCGAAGCCGTCGATCGCGGCCGCGGGCGCTCGGCCCTGGTCCTCGGACCGCCACGGGTCGCCGGCGTTGACCACCACGAGCTCCACGCCCTCGAGTCGCGTCATCGCACGGTCGACGTCCTCGTCGATCTCGACCGCGAAGCCGGCCGTCTCCAGGACCTCCGCGATGAGCGGGCTCGTCTGCGCGTACGGGTGCCACGGATCCGCGTACCGACCGCTCCCCGATGCGATGAGTGCTTTCACGGTTCCCCCTCGTCCGATCCGTCGGCGCCGGTCGATTGTGTCCGCGGCCGACGCATCTCCAGGGTACGGGGCCTCCCCCGACGGCGGGGTCGCCGGTCGATTGTGTCCGCGCATGTCGTCGTCACCTGCGCCCGCCCCGGTCCCGACCGTAGAGTGCCTGTCACCGACGCCGGGGCGTCGACGACGGCCGAGCTGACGGAGAGGACGAGGCGATGCACGAGCGGAACCGAGGGGGCTTCAGCACCCGACAGCTGCACGCCGGTGGTGCACCCGACGCGCCGCTCCAACCCCGGGCGCTGCCGATCTACGCGAGTGCCGGGTTCGTGTTCACGGACTTCGACGAGGCGGAGCGGCGGTTCGGACCGGACCCTGGTGGATACAGCTACAGCCGAGTCGGCAATCCGACGATCGACGCCGTCGAGCGCCGTCTCGCCGCACTGGAGGGTGGTGTGGACGCGCTGCTCCTCGGCTCCGGACAGGCGGCCGTCGGCGTCGCCCTGCTCTCCCTGCTCGAGGCCGGCGACCACCTGCTCACCGCGCCGAGCCTGTACGAGGGCTCGCGCAGCCTCTTCACGGAGAACTTCGGCCGGCTGGGGATCACCACGAGCGAGGTCGCCGATCCGCTCGACGCCGACGCCTGGGCGCGTGCCATCCGACCCGAGACACGCGCGATCTTCGTCGAGTCCATTCCGAACCCCCGCAACGACCTCACGGATCTCCGTCTCGTCGCCGACGTGGCCCATGCGCACGGGGTCCCGCTCGTCGTCGACAACACCTTCGCCACGCCCTACCTCCTGCGTCCCATCGAGCACGGCGCCGACATCGTCGTCCATTCGGCCAGCAAGTTCCTGGCGGGCCACGGCACCGTGCTGGGCGGGGTCGTCGTCGACGGCGGCACGTTCGACTGGGCCGCTCGCGCAGACCGCTACCGACACCTCACCTCGCCGCTCGCCGCGCTCGGCGGGCTCAGCCACGTCGAGGCGGACGGGCGTGCCGCTCTCGCCGCCTACGCACGGGCATCGGTCGCGCTGCGTCTCGGCCCGACGCCGTCGCCGTTCAACGCGTTCCTCATCGCGCAGGGCATCGAGACGCTGTCACTCCGCGTCCAACGGCAGAGCGAGAACGCCCTCGCCCTCGCGACGTGGCTGGCGGGACGGACGGAAGTGGCCTCGGTCGACTATTCAGGGCTCAGCGACAGTCCGTTCCGGGGCCTGGCGGACCGGTATCTGCCGGATGGACAGGGATCGGTGTTCTCGTTCACCCTGGACGGCGGACGGGACGCAGCGCGGACGGTCATCGACCACGTCGGCCTGTTCACGCGGATGACGAACCTCGGCGACGTCCGGTCGCTGATCCTCCACCCGGCCTCGACCACGCACGCCCAGCGTTCGGCCGAGCAGCTCGCGGCGAGCGGCATCGGCCAAGGACTCGTGCGGATCTCCGTCGGCATCGAAGACGTCGCCGACCTCATCGCGGATCTCGCCTCGGCGTTCGACGCGCTCCCGGTCCGGGAACCGTTGACGAGCACCGGCGCGAGCGTCACGTCGGACGAGGCGGTCGCCGCGTGAGCGCCCGGCAACGCTTCGGCTGGTTCCTGTCACGTGGGTTCGGTCCGCACGGTTGGGGGCATCCGTACCTCGACTGGGACTACCGCTGGCAGGAGCCCGCGCTCTACCAGCAGGCCGTGCGCGAGCTCGAGCAGGCGGGTCTGGACCTCCTGATCATCGAGGACGCCCTCTCGCTGGGGAATCCCGAGACGCTCGACCTCCGCATCCGCGGCGCCTACGGCGGACCGAAGCACGACCCACTGAGCCTCGCCCCGTTCCTCTTCGCGGTGACGGAGCGCATCGGCATCATCCCGACCGTGAACCCGTTGCAACTGCCGCCGTACCAGGCGGCACGGCAGTTCGCGACCCTGCAGCACCTCAGCCGCGGACGGTTCGGGGTGAACGTGGTGACCGACGTCGGCAGCAGCCGTCACTTCGGCGAGCCGGTCGTGCCGCACGACGTCGCCTACGAGCGGGCGGAGGAGTGGCTGGACGGCGTGCGCGCGCTCTGGCGGAGCTGGCGACCCGGCGCGTACGTGGGCGACACCGCCTCCGGACGCTTCGCCGACGGCCGCTACCTCGACAGCGTCGAGCATCGCGGCGCACACTACGACTTCGACGGGCCGCTCAACGCCCTCCCCTTCGACGAGGACTCCGGTGGGGAGCCCGTCATCGCGTCGCCGGGCTCCTCGCCGCGAGGGCTCGCCTTCACCGGACGACAGTCGGACGTCCAGCTCGCCCTCGCACCGCTCGACATCGCGAGCCTCCGTGCGTACCGGAGGCGGGTCCTCGACGCGTCGGCTGCCGTCGGTCGGGACACCCCTCCCGCGATCCTGTTCGTGTTCAAGCCCGTCATCGTGTCGAGCAGCGCCGAGGCCGATCGACTCGTCGCGGCCTCGGAACAGCCGGACGATGAGACGCTGCGCTCTGTCGCACTCGCGTGGTCGAGCGACTTGGAGACGGACCTCACCGCGCTCGACCTCGACCGACCGGTGGACCCGGCCGTCTTCGGCGACCACGTGTCGCGCGGCAGCCTCGACGCGTTGCGCGGCCAGCACGAGTCCTTCGCGGCGGCGACGCTCCGGGAGCTGCTCGTGCCCAAGGCACGTCTCGGGCGGATCACCGACGGCAGCGGTGTCGTCGGCACGGCGGCTGAGGTGGCCGACCACATCGAACGCGCCGGCAGTGAGGCGGACAACGACGGGTTCATCTTCTCCGGCGACCTCCACCCGGTGACGGTGCACCGCATGCTCGACGAACTCGTGCCGATCCTCCGACGCCGCGGGATCCTTCAGCGTCCGAAGGTCGACGCACCGCACGGACTCCGGAGCTCGTTGCAGGCCCCCTGAAGGATCGCGTCGTCAGCGGCTCGTGTTCAGGGCTGCTCGTGGTTCGGGCAGGTCCAACTCCCCGCGGGCGACGAGCGAACGGACGGACTCGAGGACCGCCTCCGTCGAGGTGTAGGCGGGCTCGTATCCGAGCAGCGACCGTGCCTTGTCGATCGACGCGCAGTGGCTCCGCACCAGGTGCTCCCAGGTGGTGTCGGCGTGCTCCGTCGGTGTCTCGGCTCGGAACTGCTCCCAGGTCACCGACTCGAGCTCGGCCGAGCGTCCGAACCAGCCGGCGACGACGTCGGCGTAGCCACGGACGGTCACCGCGGCGGCTGACGTCACGTTGAGGTCCTCGCCGGCGACACGATCCCGGTTCGCGACGGCGAGCTCGAACCCCTGCGCGACGTCGTCGGCGTGCACGTGGTGCAGCAGCTCGGCACCGAGCCCGGGGATGCGCAGCGGTGAACCGAGTGCGAGGGTCCGCCAGACCCCGAGGTCGAGGTTGCCCAGCGGGTTGATGGGCGCCCACCCCGGTCCGACGATGTGTCCGGGATGCAGGGAGGTCGTCACCAGTCCTCCGTCGGCGGTCTCCTGCTGGAGCAGCCGGGCGATCTGGTCCTTCTGGACGCCGTAGTCGCCGAACGGCGCCGTCCCGGAGCCCTCGACGATGGGGACGGACGCGCTGGGACCGTAGCGCCAGATCGATCCGCAGTGGAGCAGCTGACCCGTGTTGCCGCGCAGTCCCTCGACGAGCGCCGTCGCCGAGGCGACCGTGAAGCAGACCAGATCGATGACGACGTCCGGGCCGAGGTCCGCGATGCGTCGCGCGAAGACACCGTCCCGGTCCTCGGCTTCCCGATCGGCTCGGATCCGCTCGACCCGGTCCCACTCGGGCGCGTCCGTGTACGGCGAACGATCGCCGCGGCTCACACTCACGACCTCGTGGCCGGCCCGGACGAGTCGCGGGACGAGGAAGGTGCCGATGTGGCCGGTCCCGCCGATGACGACGATGCGCATGGTGCTCCTCCGTTCGCGCACGACGACGGCGTCGACGGGTGCGCTCCCCGGGAACGCTAATGGACCGGACCGTCCGACGCACGCCCTTGCGGGAGGCGACGGTGTGACCCGCTAGTCGTCGGAGGGACGTCGCCGTTGCTGTTTGGTGGCGCTCCGCTGCTGTTTCGCTGCGAGGTGGCGTCGCGCCGATCCGCGGGTCGGACGCGTGGGTCGGCGCGTCGGCGCCGGTGGCGCGAGTGCCGACCTGATGCGTGTCGCGAGCGCTTCGAGTGCGAGTTCGCGGTTCCGGAGCTGCGATCGCTCGCGGGAGACGGTCACGGTGATGGCGCCGCCGACCAGTCGAGCGCCGAGCCGCTCGAGCAGTCGATCGCGCTGCTCGTCGGTGAGGACGGCCGACTCGGCCACACTCCACGTCAATTGGACACGGCTGTCGGAGGTGTTGACGTGCTGTCCGCCCGGGCCGGACGACCGGGAGAAACGCCACTGCAGCTCGGCTGCTGGGATCGTCAGTCCGGGCGACACCTCGAGGTCCATGGGGCAAGCGTCTCACGAACCCGCGGCACGGCTCGCGTCCACCGCTGGTTCCGAGCCGGTGCCTCCTATCCTTGACGCTGTGAACGATGCACCAGCCGAACGCGGACGTCGACGCGCAGCCGTCGTCGTCAATCCCTCCAAGGTCGACATCAAGGTCCTCCGCTCGGTCGTCGCAGCCGCTGAATCGACGCACGGACTGGCACCGTCCACCTGGCACGAGACGAGCGCCAAGGACGACGGCCGGGGTGCGTCCGCGGCCGCGATCGCCTCGGCACCCTCGGTCATCCTGGTCGCGGGAGGCGACGGGACGCTGCGGGTCGCCGCCGAGGCGATCGCCTCCACCGGCATCCCCCTCGGGCTGGTCCCGGCCGGAACGGGGAACCTCTTCGCCCGGGCGCTCGGCCTGCCGTTGGGCGACTTCAAACGGTCGGTCGACATCGCCTGCTCAGGGCGTGACCAGGTGGTCGACGTCGGTCAGGTCAGTCTCGGGCGCAGCGACGGCACGAACCGGGACGAGGTCTTCCTCGTCATGGCCGGCATCGGCCTCGATGCGCACATGGCCGGCCACACCAACGAACGACTGAAACGACGGATCGGCTGGCTCGCCTACTCCGATCCGATCGCGCGGAGCATCATCGGCAACCGGCAGTTCGACCTGCACTATCGACTCGACGACCGCCCGGAGGCGGCCGCCCGAGCGCACACGATCATCGTCGGCAACTCCGGCACGCTCACCGGTGGTGTCCTGCTGCTCCCCGAGGCCGTCGTGGACGACGGCCTGCTCGATGCCGTCATGCTGCGCCCTGGCAAGGGTCCGGGTTGGGGGAACATCGGCTACCGCCTGACGTTCAACCGGATGCTGCACCGCACGCGGTTCGGCCGGCTGGTCGGTCGATTCTCGCCGAAGGCACGCGCGATCAGCTACGCACAGGCGCGGACGATGCACCTCCGACTCGAGGAGCCGCAGGAGATCCAACTGGACGGCGACTCGCACGGTTCGGTGATCTCGGTCTCGCTGAGGAACCTGCACCACGCCCTGATCGTCCGGGTTCCGAGCGGCCCGGCTGCGCGCCCCGGCGGGCGCTGACCACCGGCTACGGCGCCGCGTCGGTGGGAGCGGCCTCGTGGTCGATCGACGCCGCGAGCCGGTCGATCCGCTCGAGAGCTCGGTCGAACACGGGGACCAGTTCCCACAGGCGCGGCTCATCGGCGCGGACCTCCTCGAGGGAGCCGTGTGCGCTGCGGACGGAACCGAGATCGAAGCTGACGTTGGTCCGAGCTCCCGTGATCGCGGCGCGGAGTGCGCCAATCGCCACCGCCACGTCGGCGATCAACGCCGGGTTGCCGTGCTCGGTGAGCCAGGCGAGATCGTCGATCGCGTCGACGGCATGCTCGCCCAGGCGTGCCGAGGCCGCGGCCGCTTCGATGGACGCAGCACGGATCGCCTCGTCGCGTCCGACGCCGGCCGGTAGACGGAAGGCACTGCCGAACGCTCGCGAGGCGTGGGCGTCCTCGTCGGCCAGACGCAGCGCCAGCTCGGAGCGTGCCTCAGCGCGAGCGCGGAGTGCGGCGATCGTCGCCTCGGCCGAGTCCCGCCCGCTCGCGTCCTCGGTGGCATGCGTGGCTCGGGTGTAGCCGGCGACCATCGCGGTGAGGCCGGCGGCGATCGCCAGCATGAGTCCGGATGCGGCCCCGCCGCCGGGGTTCCCGGTCGCCGTGCCGAGCGCCTGCATCCACGTCGACACGCTCGAGTGCTCCGTCGACACCTCGTCGGTGTCCGCTGATCCCGTCATGGCGACCATTCTCCCGCGTCCGCGTCCGCGTCAGCTCGAGGCGCGGACGATGAGTTCGGTCGGGAACTCCGCGCGGTCCCCCGGGTCCGTCCCGGGCTCCGCCTCGAGGACGAGCTGGACCGCACGCGCGGCCATCGCGCGCATCGGCTGTCGCACGGTCGTCATCGGCGGCGGCATCAACCTGGACTGCGGGAGATCGTCGAAGCCGACGACCCGGATGTCGTCGGGGATGCGGAGCTGGAGCTCTTCAGCGGCGCGGTAGACGCCGTAGGCCATCTCGTCGTTGCAGCTGAAGACGCCGATCGGGAGCCCGCCCTGCCTGAGCAGCTTGCGCACGGAGACGAACGCACTCTCCGAGGACCAGGGCGACGAGATCTCCTCGACCGTCGCCCCGTCGGCGTGCCGTTCGACCGCCGCTCGGAAACCGGCCTCCCTCGCACGGCCGAACCGGTACTTCGGTCGGCCGGTGATGATGAGGAACCGACGCGTCCCCCGCCGGGCGAGATGCCGACCCGCGTCGAAGCCGCCCTGCCAGTCGGTGGACCCGACGCTCGGCAGACTCCGCGCCGGCTCCGCACGCGGATCGAGGAGCGCGACGGGGATGTTGGCCGAGGCGAGGATGTCGAGCTGGGAGACGTTGGGACGGATGAGGCACACGACGACACCGGCAGATCCCCGCGCACGTGCCCGACTGGGCCAGTCGTCGACCATCGACTCGCTCTCCGGCGTGAGCACCAGGTCGTAGTTCGCCGCAGCGGCCGCACGCCGCACGCTCGTCACGACCGTGTTCGCCCAGGGGTCGTCCCACTGACTCATCGCCAGATCGAGCAGGCGTGGGACCGAGCGAGGTCGACCGCGACGTTGCGCGGCCCGGTCGTAGCCGAGGTCGTGCGCTGCAGCGAGGATGCGGTCCCGGGTGTCCGGGGACGCATGGCGCTTCCCGGCGAGCACCCGGGAGACGAGCGAGACCGAGCACCCCGACTTCGCGGCGACGTCCGCGAGCGTCACGCTGAGATCGTCCCGCTCCGGCGTCGTCGTCATGACTCCATCGTCCCGCATCCCGGGGTGCTGCGCGTGCCCGCCCCGGTGGTCAGGCGCCCTCAGCGGTCAGCACTCGGAGCTCGGTGCATCGCGGGGTCTCGCGATCCGGCTGCGCGACGAGCGCGAACCGCCGGACACCCCACCCGGCGCTGGTGGGCGTCAGCGGGTACTCCGCCCACTCCAGGTCGTCGTCTCGTCCGCCCTCCTGCGGAGCGACCGGCGTGCCGTCGATCTCCAGGGTGAAACCATGGCCCGCCGGGTCGTGCAGCCAGGTCACTCTGACGACCCGGCCGAGGAGATGCGGGTCGACGAGCGTCACGGACAGACGCACGGCCGTGCTCCGCCAGCGGACACCATCCACCGCGCCGCTGGCGCTGGCCACCCCCTCGAACCCGTGATCCGCCTCCGGCTGCTGCTCACCCAGAGCGACCCGGTCGACCGTCCGTCCATCGATGCTCGCGGCGCGTCGGTCCCGTTCGGCCAAGGCGGTGCGGCGCCGAGCGACGGCGTCCTCGCCCGCCGTCGACGCCACGGGGAACGTGACGGTGTACCGCGCGTCGTGCAGACCTGCGAACGGTTCCAACGGGATCGGTCCTCGGTCGGAGTCGATCCGGAGTCGCCCGTCGGCGTCCCGGTAGGGCACAGCCGACCGCGGGACGATCGGTGCCGAGGCGAGCGGGGTGAGCGGGCCGACGGCGGTATGCGGGGCGTGGGCGCGGCCGGCCAGCACCACGTCGGTCGGCAGCGACTCGCCACGGGCGGCCAGGACGGACGGACCCCAGAGGAGCGAGGTCCAGTCCGAGCCGTCCGGGTATGGTTCCGCACGACCGCCCATGGGGAGCTCGAACGACACGGTGTCGCCGTCGCTCCACTCGCGATCCACGACGAGGTGGCCGCGTTCGACTTCGGCGGTCACCGGAGCGCCGTTGACGAACACCTCGGGTGTCGGAACACTCCACCCGGGGACTCGGACGCGGAGCCGGAACCGCCGCGGGCCGGTGAGCCCGAGGGTGAGTCCGACCACGCCGTCGGCGGGGAAGGCCGTGCGTTGCTCCAGCTCGAGACCGAGTTCCGGGATCCGCACGACGGAGGGCGCGAAGAGCTCGACCGAGAGCGTGTCGTCGTCGAACCGGTACAGCGACTCACCGTGTTTCGCGTGGCTCTCCAGGCCGGTCCCGACGCAGCACCAGAAGCTGTGCTCCGGCGAGGAGTAGACGCGGTAGTGGTCGGGTCGCATCGAGGTGAAGTAGACGAGGCCGCCGTGCTCGGGGTGCTGCGATGACAGGAGGTGGTTGAAGAGGATCCGTTCGAGCGCGTCGGCGATCGCCGGATCGGACCCGTCGGCGCTGAGCCGTCGGCCGAGTTTGATCAGGTTGTAGCTGTTGCAGGTCTCCGGCCCCTCCCGGTCCTCGGTCATCGGGGTGAAGTCGTCGACGGCGTGGAAGTGCTCCCGGACACTGTTGCCTCCGATCGCGACCGTGCGCCGCGTCAGGATCGTCTCCCAGGCGAACCGCGCCGCACCGGAGAGGGCTGCATCACCATTCCGCGCGGCGAGCGCGGCGAAGCCGACGAACTGCGGGATGCGGGTGTTGGCGTGCAGGCCGGTCAGTTCATCTGACCGGCGCGACAGCGGTTCGCTGAGGGCGGTCGACGTGAAGCGGGCGGCCATCGCGAGATGGCGGGGGTCGCCCGTGAGGTCGAAGAGGTCGACGTACGCCTCGTTCATTCCGCCGATCTCGGTCTCGAGCATGAGCTGGAAGTGCTCGTCGTCGATCCCTGCGGCGAGCTCCTCCCACCACGTGGCGAGGCGCAGGACGACATCGCGCGCCACCTGACTCCCGGTCAGGCGGGCAGCATCGATGAGACCGGCGTACAGCTTGTGCAGGTTGTACCAGGGCACCCAGCGGCCGGCGCGGAAGGTCGACTCGGTGATCCCCGCTGCGACCTCGGCCCAGAGTTCGGCACTCCGAGGGACACCACCGACGTATCCGGTCCCCAGATGATCCTGTGCGCGGGCCAGTTCGGCGACCGTGTACTCCAGTCGGGAGCGCAGGACGTCGTCTCCCGTGGAGGCGACCATCAGGGAGCAGGCCGAGAGGTAGTGCCCGGCGGTGTGGCCGTCGAGTCCGCGCACCTCCCAGTCGTCGTAGGACGCCGCCCGGGGTTCCAGGCCCGCCTCACGGAGGAACGGGGCGAGCAGGCGATCGGGCTCGAGGGCTCGCAGGTAGGCGCGGTCGGCCTCCTGGGCCTGGAACAGGGGCCCACCGGTGAGCGCGACCTGGGAGATCGGGACGAACGGCATGGTCAGGCCTTCCTCGCGACCGCGTCGACACGCCGCCAGTCCACGCGGAGCTCGCGCGGCCCGACCAGCTCCCGCCTGCTACCGGTCACCTCGATCGTGTGGGTGAGCGGACGCTCGAGTGCCGACGGACCGGCGGACAGGACGTACGTCCCCGGTTCGACCACCCGACGGCCGTCGACTCCGGTGAAGGACAAGCGGTCGGCCGACACCGAGAACCGCACCGTGGCCGACGTCCCGGCAGCGACCGTGAGGCGTGCGAATGCGAGCAGTTCGACCGAGGGACGCACGACGGAGGCGACCGGATCCGTACCGTAGAGCTGGATCACCTCGACGGCGTCCTCGACGCCCATGTTCTCGACGGTGACGTCGACGAGGACCTCACCGTCGACGGCGAGCTCCGCTGTACTCGTGAGCGATCGGTAGCGGACGTCCCCGGCGGTGAGGCCGTGACCGAACGGGAAGAGCGGCGTGGGGTCGAGCACGCTGATCCCGCGGGACGCCAGACCGAGCGGCGGCTGCAGGTAGGTGCCCGGCATGGCCGGTGAACGAGGGATCTGCACCGGGAGCCGTCCGCTCGGCTGCACGCGGCCGGACAGCAGCCCCGCGACGGCCGCCGCGCCCTCCTGCCCGGGGAAGAACGCCTGGACCAGTGCGTCGGCCCGGTCGTAGTCCCCCAGCGCATAGGGTCGCCCGGACAGCACGGTCAGGACGACGGGCGTCCCGGTCGCGAGGACGGCGAGCACGAGGTCGTGCTGGCCCCCGGGGAGGCGCAGGTCCTCGGCGTCACAGCCTTCTCCCGAAGTACCATCGCCGAACAGGCCCGCGATGTCGCCCACGGCCAGCACGACGACGTCGGCTGAACGGGCGGCCTCGACGGCGGCCGGAACGTCCTCCCGACCGGTCTCGGTGATGCTGCATCCCGGTTCGACGACGATGTCCGCCGCCGGGAACTCGGTACGCACCGCGTCCAGGATCGTCGGGATGGTGATGCCGAGATCGTGCCCGGGGTGCTTCGACAGCACGTGGTTGGGGAACGCGTAGCAGCCCACGAGACTGCGGAACTGGTCGGCCGCCGGCCCGATCACGGCGACGCGCGCGGTGGTCTGGAGCGGGAGGACGGCGCGGTTCCGGAGGAGGACGACCGACTCCTCGGCCAGACGCGTCGCGATGGCGCGGTTTCGGGGGCCGTCGAGATCGGTCGATGAGGCGTGCTCCGGCACGAGCGGACCCCCGTCGAGCAGGCCGAGCTCGATCTTCTGCCGCAGGTGCCGGAGCACGGCCCGGTCGACGAGCCGCTCGTCGAGCGCCCCGTCCTGGACCAGCCCGACGAGACCGGCGCCGTAGCCGGCGGTCTCCGGGAGCTCGACGTCGATCCCGGCGGTGAGGGCGAGCGCGCCGGCTTCCGTCGCCTCGCTCGCGACGTGGTGCATCGTCGCGAGGAACGGGATCGCCCAGTAGTCGGCGACGACGGTGCCGTCGAAACCCCAGTCGTCGCGCAGGATACCGGTGAGCAACTCGACACTGGCGCCCGCGGGGACGCCGTCGAGATCGGTGTAGGCGTTCATCACGCTTCGCGCTCCCCCGAGCCGGATCGCCGTCTCGAACGGCGGAAGCACGATATCGGCGAGCTCGCGGCGCCCCATGCTCACCGGGGCGTGGTTCTTCGCGCCTCGGGACGCGGCATAGCCGGCGAAGTGCTTGAGCGTCGCCACCACCCCGGACCGCTCGAGACCACGCACGTACGCGGCGCCGAGCTGACCCACGAGGTAGGGGTCCTCCCCCAGCGTCTCCTCGACCCGACCCCAGCGGTAGTCGCGCACGACGTCGAGGACCGGCGCGAGTCCCTGATGGACCCCGACCGAGCGGAGGTCGTCTCCGATCGCCTCCGCCATCCGCTCCACGAGCTCCTCGTCGAACGAGGCGGCCCAGGCGAGCGGCGTCGGGAAGGCGGTCGCACCGTACGCGGCGAACCCCGTCAGACACTCCTCGTGCGCGATCGCGGGGATACCGAACCGGTTGCCGGCCACGACCTGTCGTTGCCGTTCCCGCAGGCGATCGACGCCCTCGGCCACCGTCACCGGTTCGGTCCCGAAGATGCGCGTCAACTGCCCGAGGCCACCGGTGAAGTCGCCGGTGGACGCCGATGCCGGCGCAGCCGGGTCGTCGGAGCCGTCCACGCTCGGCGCGAAGTCGCCCGCCGCGTCGGTGAACCAGACCGAACCGAGCTGCCCGACCTTCTCCTCGAGAGTCATCTCACCGAGGAGTGCTCGCGCCCGCTCGTCGGGTGACGCCCGTCGGTCGTTCCAGACGCCGCAGACGCTGCCCGACGTGGTCGGCGTGACGCCGTCGTGTTGCAGGGTCATCCCTTGAACGCTCCGTCCATGATCCCGGTCACCATGCGCTTGCCGACGAAGATGAACGCGATGAGCAGCGGGATGGTGGCCAGGAAGGACCCGGCCATCGCCAGGCCGAGGTCGATCGACCGCTGCGACTGCAGGGCCTTGATCGCGATCTGGACCGTGTACATCTCGGGCGACTTCAGGACGATGAACGGCCAGAGGAAGTCGTTCCAGGATCCGACGAAGCCGAGCAGTCCCAGGACGAACGCCGCCGGTCGGATGACCGGGAAGACGATCCGCCAGAAGATCTGCCAGGTGTTGGCACCGTCGAGCCTCGCCGCCTGGAGCAGCTCGTCGCTCACGGAACTCGAGATGTGCTGACGCATCCAGAAGATGCCGAACGCGCTCGCGAGGCCGGGGACGATGAGTGCCTGCAAAGTGTCCACCCAGTCGAGCGCGGAGATGATCAAGTACTGCGGGATCACGCTCAGCTGCGTCGGCACGGTCATGGTGAGGACCACGAGGATGAACAGCGCGTTGCGGCCGCGGAACTCCAGTTTCGCGAAGGCGAATCCGGCCAGGGCGCAGAGCAGGGCCGATCCGACGCCGATCGACAGCGCGACGATGAGGCTGTTGATCATCGATTGGATGAACGGCACGGTCTCGAGCACGAGCCCCACGAGGTGGAACAGGTTGTCGCCCGGGTACAGCCGCGGTGGCAGGGTGGTCGCCGTCGCCGAGTCCGTGGTCGCGACGACGAACATGAAGTACAGCGGGAACATGCTCACGATGACGGCGCACACGAGGAGGACGTAGGTGTACCAGGGGATGCGGCCGATCCGGCCGCCGTTCCGTTTCCGGCCGGCGGAGGTCGCGCTCGCCATCAGCTGGGTGGAGTTGAGCGTCTCGGACATCAGCGTCCTCCTCGGGTGCGGGTGGACAGGAAGAAGTTCAGCAGGGCGACGAGGACGACGATCACGAACAGCGCGACGCCGATCGCCGAGCCGTATCCGAACTCGAACTGGCCGAAGCCCTGCTCGTAGAGGAACAGCGTGAGCGTCTGGCACTGTCGTGCCGCACCGCAGGTGAGGCCGGTGGCCGGGTTCACCAGCAGTGGTTCGGTGAACACCTGGAGCCCACCGATCGTCGAGGTGACGATGGTGAACACGATGATGGGACGCAACGACGGGATGGTGATGTAGACGAACTGCTTCCAGCCGCCGGCGCCGTCGACGGCGGCCGCCTCGTACACGTCGCGAGGGATCGCCTGCAATGCCGCCAGGTAGAGCAGCGTCGTGTAGCCCGTCCACCGCCAGACGACCATGAGCGCGACGAGGAACCACGAGCCGACCTTGTCGTTGAGGAAGTCGACGTGGTCACCGCCGAAGAAGCTGATGAGGTAGTTGAAGAGCCCGTAGTCACGGTCGAACAGCTGGGCGAACACGATCGTGGTCGCGGCGACCGAGGTGATGTACGGCACGAGCATCGCCATCCGGAACCCGGTGGCGAAGCGCAGGCGGACGTGGTTCAGCAGATGGGCGAGGCCCAGGGCGATGACCAGCTGCGGCACCGTGGAGATGATGAAGATCGCGAAGGTGTTGAGCATCGCGTTCCAGAACCGTGGGTCGGCCGCGAGCCTGGTGAAGTTGTCGAAGCCGATGAAGGTCTGCTGACCGATCGGGTTCCAGTCGAAGAGGGACACCACGAAGGTGAACAGGAGCGGGATCAGGCCGAAGACGGCGAAGATCAGGAAGAACGGGGCGATGTAGACGTAGGGGGCGAAGCGTTCCGGCAGGGTGTTGCGGATCCGCGTCCCGATACCGGGTGGCGACTGTTTCGGCAGCAGCCGAGGTGGGGCGATGTGCGTGGTCACGATGATCCTTCAGGGGCGTTCCGGCGTGCTGCTCGGCCGGAACGCCCCGGGTCGGAGCGGACGGGTGGACGGGGTCGTCGGGTCAGCCGCCGAGGGCGTCCTTCACGGCCTTCATCGCGACGTCCCAGGCCTTGTCCGGTGGGGTGTTGCCGGCTTCGACGTCCGTCACGGTGTTGATCATCGCCGAACCGATCGTCGCCGTCTCCGGACCGTTGAAGAACGGCTTGAACTCCTGCAGGGACTTGCCGAGCACGGCACCGATCTTCGAGTCGCCGAAGAACGGGTCGGTGTAGTCGGCGATCGCCGTGGACTCGTACGCGGAGACCGTGCTGGGCAGGGCGCCGGTGTCGGTGAAGTTCTGCAGCTGCGACTCGGGCGACTGCATCTCCTTGATGTAGGCCCACGCCGCCTCCGGGTTCGCCGCGCGCTTCGGGATGGCGAGGTAGCTGCCACCCCAGTTGCCGGCGACCTTGGGGACCGTCGTCACGCGCCACTGGCCCGAGGTGTCGGGAGCGTCCGTCTTGATGCTCTTCAGCATCCAGGAGGGAGCTGCCATCGCGGCGAAGGCGCCGTTGGTCTTGCCCGTGCTCCAGCCGGTGGAGAAGGCGGGGACGTTCGCGGTGATACCGGCCTCGATCGCCTTGATCGAGATGTCGAACGCCTCCTTCACCTGCGGATTCGTGTCGTACACGAGCTCACCCTCGGGCGTGTAGTACTTCTCGTCGACCTGGTTCACGGTCTGGAAGAAGACCGAGGTGCCGGCGTTGTCGAGGAACGGCTTCCCGGTGGCGGCGACGTACTGCTGGCCGACGGAGATGAAGTCGTCCCAGGTGGGCCAGAGCGCGGCGACCGCGTCCGGTTCCGACGGCAGGCCGGCGGCCTCGAAGAGGTCGGCGCGGTACGCCATCGACATCCCGCCCACGTCGGTCGGCACCCCGATGACGGCGTCGTTCTGAGCCACCGCCTGGTCCCAGACCCACGGCAGGTAGTCCCCGGAGATGTCGTCGGCGCCCATCGTGCTCAGGTCGACGAAGTTGTCGGGGTTCGCGACGAAGTTGGGCATGTCGTCCCCCTGGATGAGCACCAGGTCGGGGACCTTACCGCCGGCCAGCGCTGCGGTGAGCGCCTGGGCGGTCTCCTGCGTGCTGCCGACCTCGGTGAGCTTGACGGTGATGTCGGGGTGCGCTTCCTTGTACTTCTCGACATCGGCCTTCTGGTTGATGCCCGTGAAGGACCAGAACTGGAAGGTCTTGTCATCGCCGCCACCGGACCCGGAACAACCGGTGACCAGGGCGCCGACCATGACGGCGACGGTTGCTGCTGCTGCAAGACGGAATTTCACTGGAAATCCCCCTCCTATGCGGGATCGTGTTCCGCGGTGTCGCGCTACGTTGCGGTCACCGGCCGGAGATCGCTCTCCGGCTCGCGCCGATGTCGACTGGATCGGGGAGCATCCGGACCGTTCGGGCGTGGTGATCACCATAGGCAGCGGGGTTCCGGGGCACCAGGGCAATATTGCGCAACTCGGAGACCGCTCTCTCGGATTCTGCGATGCTCGTTGCCAGACCACCGGCAGGTGGACGATCGCAAAGGAGCGAGGATGCGCAAACCGACCCTGGTCGACGTCGCCCGAGAGGCCGGCGTCTCCCGAGCGACCGCGTCGCGGGTCCTCGCCGGTGCCTCGACGGTCGACGCCTCGATGGTCGTCGCGGTGCGCGAAGCGGCCGTGAGACTGGCCTACCGCACGAATGTCGCAGCCCGGTCGCTCGCCGGAGGCAGGACGGGCGCGGTCGCGATCGTCATCGCGGCGGGCGAGCTCGAACCGTTCTCCGGATCGTTCGTCGCGGCACCGCTCAAGGGCGCCACCGCCGCGCTCCTGTCGGCAGCCCAGCAGCCCGCGCTCTTCCTCGCCGACCCGCGCCAACTCGACGCGCTCGTCGCCTACCTGGCGGCGCACTACGTGGACGGGGCGGTGGTGATCCTGCAGCACGAGATCAGCACCATCACCCAGGCGCTCGCCTCGGTGGACCTCCCGATCGTCTTCGTCGGCCGCCCGATGGGTGAGCACACGGAGGACGTCACCTTCGTCGACTCCGACAACTACGCCGGCGGTCGTCTCGCGGCGGAACACCTGATCGCGCTCGGCCGCACGCGGATCGGCGTCATCTCGGGCCCCGCCGACATGGCCGCGTCCAGCGACCGTGTCCGAGGCTGGCGGGACGTCCTCACCGAACGCGGCCTCGACACCCGTGCGGTCGCCCGAGGCGACTTCACCATGCCGAGCGGGTCGTCGGCCATGGCACGGTTGCTCTCCCGGTACCCGGACCTCGACGCCGTCTTCGCGGGCTCCGACCTCATGGCGGTCGGCGCGATGCGCGTCCTCGAGGCCAGTGGCCGGACGGTCCCGGACGACATCGCGCTCGTCGGATTCGACGACACGGTCGTCGCGGCAACCGCGGAGCCACCGCTGACCTCGGTCCGTCAGCCGTTGGAACAGATGGGCAGGGTCGCCGCGGAACTCGTCATGGAGCTCATCGCCGGCCGGACGACCGCTCCGCGCTGGCTCGACACCACGCTCGTCGTCCGGGACTCAGCCTGACCTTCGGCCCACCGGCCGTCATACCCGCCTCACCGACCGCTTCGGAGGAATCATGTCCGACCTCTCAGCGACGCTCGAACACCGCGTCGTCCATCTGCAGTGCGACGGCGTCTCCGTCGTCCTCGTCCAGCACGGGACCCGCCTCCCGACGATCGCGCACTGGGGTGCCGCCGTCGATGCCGACGACCTCGAGTGGCTTGCCGCGGCCACAGCCACCGTGCGCGGCGACCTCGTCGACGGATCGGACGCGCCGTACGAGCCGAGCCTGTTGCCCGAGCAGGCGTCGGGCTGGTCGGGTCTCCCCGGCCTCCGGGCGCATCGCGCCGGGACGGCCTGGTCCTCGCGCTTCGACGTGGCCTCGGTCGAGGTCGACAGAGCGGCCCTCCCGGCCGGCGAGGTGCGGCAGTGCGGCGCCGCGCTGGTCGAGGTGACCGCGGTCGACGACCAGACCGGCATCGCTCTCCTCGTGGCGATCGAACTGACACCGAGTGGCCTGCTGCGCACGCGCGTGACGGTCACGAACCGGGGCGACGACCTCCTGGAGATCGAGGGTGTCGTGCCGGCCCTCCCGATCCCGACCTCGGCTCGGGAGATCCTCGACTTCGCCGGTCGGTGGGGCAACGAGAAGCTGCCGCAGCGGCTTCCGGTCACGACCGGGACACACCTCCGCGAGTCGCGGCACGGTCGCCCCGGTCTCGACGCCACCGGGGTCACCGCGATCGGAACACCGGGGTTCGACAGCCGGACCGGTGACGTCTGGCTGTGCCACGTCGGTTGGAGCGGCAACCACACGATCGGCGTCGAACGCACCGACGGACACCTCGCGTTCCGTGGCGGCGAGCTGCTCCTGCCCGGCGAGGTCCGACTCGGCCCTGGCGAGGACCACCGGACTCCATGGGTGTACGGGGCCTACGGCGTCGGCCTCGATGTCGCCTCGTCGCGGTACCACCGTTGGCTGCGCTCGACCTCGCGGGCGGCTCGGCGTCCGCGCCCCGTCACCCTGAACGTCTGGGAGGCGGTCCTGTTCGATCACGACCTCGACGTCCTCTCCGAGTTGGCGACCCGGGCCGCGGCCATCGGCGTCGAGCGCTACGTGCTCGACGACGGATGGTTCCGCGGACGTCACGACGACACCCGCGGCCTCGGCGACTGGACACCGGACCCCGAGCGTTGGCCGGACGGTCTCGCGCCGCTCGCCGACCGGGTGCGATCGCTCGGCATGGAGTTCGGGCTGTGGTTCGAACCCGAGATGATCAACGAGGACTCCGACCTCGCACGCGAGCACCCGGACTGGATCCTGCGGGCGAGGGACGAGCTCCCGTCGCCCGTCCGGCACCAGCAGGTGCTCGATCTCGGCAATCCGGCGGCCTTCGACCACATCCTGCAGGCCATCGACACACTGGTCGGCGAGCTCGGGATCGCGTACCTGAAATGGGACCACAACCGCGACCTCGTCGATGCCGGGCATCCGTCGACCGGGCGGGCAGCCGTGCACGACCAGACCGAAGCCCTCTACCGGCTGCTCGACGAGCTCCGATCGCGGCACCCGCACCTCGAGATCGAGAGCTGCGCGTCTGGCGGAGGCCGCGTCGACCTCGGTGTCCTCGAGCGGTCCGATCGCGTCCACACCTCCGACAACCACGACCCGATCGAGCGGGCCCGGATGCTCCGGTGGACGGGGCTCCTCGTCCCGCCCGAGATGCTCGGGTCGCACGTGGCCTCGGCCAGATCGGCCACGACCGGACGCACGCACACGCTCCACACCCGGTGCGCGGTCGCCCTCCTCGGGCATTTCGGCGTGGAGTGGGATCTGCGCGAGCTCGACGATGCGGGTCGGACGACCCTCGCCAGATGGATCACCGTGTTCACGCGTCATCGCGGACTCATCGCCACCGGCCGCGTCGTCGGCGACGGCGAGTGGGACGACGACGCTCCGACCCTGCGCGGGGTCGTCGCGGAGGACGGTACCACCGCGCTGTACACCCTGGTGACTCCGCCGCGGTCGGCCGACTCCCGTCGTCGGGTCCGCTTTCCCGGACTCCGCCCGGACGGTCACTACCGCCTCGCCGTCGCGCAGGACGACTCCCTCGGCCCGCGCTGGGTGATCCCCCAGGGGCTCCGGGATGCGGCGCCACTCGACGCCGACCCGGCCACGCTCGCGGCGGCGCCCGTGCTGAGCGGTGGCCAGCTGGCCGTGATCGGCCTCGACCTCCCCACCTTCCAGCCCGACCGCGCGATCACGATCCTCGTGACCGCCGTCTGACCCACGACCCGCTGCACAGAACAGGACCACATCACCCATGGACTCCACTGCGACCGTCACCGTCGACCTCGACCGGCCAGGACCCACGATCAGCCGACACGTCTACGGCCACTTCGCGGAACACCTCGGGCGCGGGATCTACGACGGCTTCTGGGTGGGCGAGGACTCGCCCGTGCCGAACGTCGGCGGCATCCGGCTCGACGTCGTGGAGGCGCTCCGCGAACTGCGCATCCCGAACCTCCGCTGGCCGGGCGGCTGCTTCGCGGACCGCTATCACTGGACGAGCGGCATCGGACCTCGTGAGGACCGCCCGAAGCTCGTCAACACGCAATGGGGCGGGACGAGCGAGACCAACGCGTTCGGCACCCACGAGTTCATGGAACTGTGCGAGCTCCTCGGTGCCGACGCCTACGTCTCGGGCAACCTCGGTTCGGGCACGGTGCAGGAGATGGCCGACTGGATCGAGTACCTGACCGGTGCCGGGGAGACCCCGATGGCCGAGTTGCGTCGGGCGAACGGCAGGGAGGAGCCCTGGGACGTCCCGTTCTGGGGCTTGGGAAACGAGCCCTGGGGGTGCGGTGGCAACCTGCGCGCCGGCGCGTACGCGGACCTGGCACGCCAGTTCGGTACCTTCTGCGAGAGCGGCGGGAAGGTCCCGCTCTACCGGGTCGCCGCCGGCGCCGACGGGTTCGACGTGGCCTGGACCAAGACGCTGATGGAGGTCGTCGCCGACGTGGCCACCCACCCGTTCTCGGCGACCCCCTGGGAAGCCGTCTCGGTGCACTACTACACGATCGGCGGCAGCTGGAAGGCGAAGGGCAGCGCGACCGGGTTCGACGCCGCGGAGTACTGGAGCACGATCACCGCAGCACAGGGCGTCGAGCAGCTGCTGTCGTCGCACGCCGCCGTCATGGACGTGTACGACCCGGAGGAACGGTTCGGCATGGTGCTCGACGAGTGGGGCACCTGGTGGGACGTCGAGCCGGGCACGCACCCCGGGCATCTGTTCCAGCAGAACACCATCCGCGACGCCATGGTGGCCGCCTGGCACTTCGACGTGTTCCACCGCTTCGCGGGCCGGCTGCGCATGGCCAACATCGCGCAGACGGTCAACGTCCTGCAGGCGATGCTCCTGACCGATCCCGACGGCGGCGAGATGGTCCGGACGCCCACCTTCCACGTCTTCGAGATGAACAGCCCGCACCAGGACGCCACGTCCCTCCCGACGCACGTGGTCGGGCCGGTCCGCGACGCCGACGCCGCACACTCGGGTGGCATCCCGACCGTCTCCGCCTCGGCGAGCGTCAAGGACGGCGTCCTCCATTGCTCGCTGACGAACGTCGACCTCGACGCGCCACTCGTCATCGAGGTCGACGTCCGTGGCGGGTCCGTGGTCGAGCCGCACGGCCGGCTGCTCACCGCTGCGCGGCCCGACGCCCACAACCGTCCCGGTGAGACCGACGCCGTGTCACCGCGACCGCTCACGGGTCTCGACGTCACACCGACGGGTCTTCGCGTCACGCTCCCACCGCACTCGTTCGCAACGATCACGGCTCAGGTCGGCGCGCCATGAGCGAGGTGGAGATCGCGGTCACCGAGGTGCGTGCAGCACGTCGGGCGCGGGCGGACCGCCCGCCGATGGGCTGGAACAGCTGGGACTGCTTCGGAGGGTCCGTCACGGAGGCCGAGGTACTTGCCAACGCCGCGTTCCTGGCCGAGCACCTGCTGCCCGTCGGCTGGGACACGGTGGTCGTCGACATCCAGTGGTACGAACCGGCGCCCGGCGTCGGCGACTACGAGCGCGTCTCCCAGCCGACGCTCGACGACTGGGGCCGACCGCAACCCGCGCCGAACCGGTTCCCGTCTGCGGCGTCGGGCGGCTTCCACGCGCTCGCCGACCGCGTGCACGCGCTCGGGCTCCGCTTCGGGGTGCACCTCATGCGCGGCGTGCCGCGTCTGGCCGTCGATCTCGAGCTGCCGATCCTCGGTTCGACCGCCCGCTGTGGGGAGATCGCCGATCCGTCCAACGTCTGCCCGTGGAACCCCGACAACGTCGGCGTCGACCTGACCGCCCCGGGCGCCCAGGCCTACTACGACTCGGTCATGGCACAGCTCGCGGACTGGGGTGTCGACTTCATCAAGCTCGACGACGTGCTCTACCCACCGATCCAGACCGCCGAGATCGAGGCCATCTCGCGGGCGATCGACGCGACCGGTCGACCGATGGTGCTCAGCCTGTCCCCGGGGAAGCAACTCTCGACCGAGCACCTCGACACCCTTCGATCGACGGCGCAGCTGTGGCGGATCTCCGACGACCTCTGGGACGACTGGTCGGCGGTGCTCGAACAGTTCCAGCGCCTGGCCCGCTGGGCGCCCCTCCAGCGTCCGGGGGCGTGGGCCGATGCCGACATGCTCCCGCTCGGGCGGATCGGCATCCGGGCCCACGTCGGTTCGGACCGGCTGAGTCGCCTCACCCTGGACGAACAACGGACGCTCATGACCCTCTGGTGCATCGGCCGGTCGCCGCTCTTCTTCGGCGGCCACCTCCCGGACACCCCGGCGCACACGCTCGCGCTCCTGACCAACCCGGACGTGCTCGCACTGCTCGGCAGCGACGGGAGCCGGGAGATCATCCGCGACGGCGACCTCGTCGTCTGGGCGGCTGAGCTCGGCGAGATCCGGTGGCGCGCGGTGTTCTGGCTCGGTGATGCGGACACCGGGCTGCGGGTGCACCTGGCCGATCTCGGTTGCGCCGATCGATCGTCCGTCACCGAGCTGTGGAGTGGTCGGCCGTTGCCGGTCGTCGACGGCGCCGTCGACACGTCCCTGCCCGCGCACGGTGCCGTGCTGCTCCGGCTCGACCGCTGATGGATGACCGACAGCAGCGCGTCGAGCGTCATCGAATCGAGCTCGACGGACCGGCCACCCGGTTCGTCGATCGGTTCCTCATCGGCAACGGGACGTTGGGCGCGGCGCTCGACGGCGTGCCCGGACGGGAGGGCATGGACCTCTCCCTGGACACGTTGTGGTCGGGAGGTCCGCGACGCCCCGGCGGTGGGCTGGCACTCCGCCCGCGTCCCGGCACGTTGGCGTCCGTTCGCCGGGCGATCGCCGACGGCGATTCCGTGGCGGCCGATTCCCGCGCGGCTGCACTCCGCGGGAGCACGTTCACCGAGTCCTTCCAGCCGCTCGGCCGCCTCACGATCGACTACGCGTCGCCCGACATCGGTTCGCGATCGACACGGACCTCCGATCTCGCGCGCGGCGTCGTCGAGACGACGTCCACGAGCGGTGGCGAGGCGGTCGCACTCCACGCGTTCGTGTCGGCGGTGGACGACGTGCTGGTCGTCGAGCTGCTGGGTGACGGTGTCCGTGAACCGAGGGTCGGGTTCGCGACGCCGCACCCGTCGACGACGGAGGAGCACACGGTCGGCGACACCCGGTGGTGGTCGGCGACCGGCCGTGCGCCGGCGAGCGTGCGACCCTCGTATCTCGGCGGTGACGATGACGAGGCCATCCGGTACCCGACCGACGTCCCGGATGCCGACGGTCTCGTCGACGCAGGCATGGCCTGGGCGCTGACGATCGCGGTGCAGGCGATCGCGGGCGGGTTCCGCGTCGTCGCCGGTGCACGATCCGGACACCGCGGGTGGCTAGATCGGCCGCTGGGTGACCCGTCGACGCTGCTGGAGCACGCCCAGGCGACGGTCTCGCGTGCGTTGCAGCGATCCGGCGAAGCGTTGCTCCATCGGCACGTCGCCGACCATCGGTCGCTCTTCGACCGCGTCGATCTGGACCTCTCGGCATCGGCGTCCGCGTCGGCCGACCTCGCGGAGCGGTACTTCGACCTCGGACGGGCGCTCCTCATCGGCAGCTCCCGACCGGGGACCGAACCGGCGAACCTCCAGGGGGTCTGGAACGATCAGGTCAGGCCACCCTGGAGCGCGAACTTCACCACCAACATCAACCTCCAGATGAACTACTGGCCGGCGGAGAGCACCGGCCTGGGTGACCTGGTCGAGCCACTCATACGGTTCACCGGCGAACTGGTGGACGCCGGGCAGCGCACCGCCGTCGAGTCCTACGGCCTCGACGGGGCGGCTGCCCACCACAACAGCGACCTCTGGAGGCACACGGACGCTGTACCGCTCGACGCGCACTGGGCGAACTGGCCGAGCGCGCTCCCCTGGCTCGTCGCGCACCTCCACCGCCGTCTGGACGACGGTGGCGCTGATCACGCCGAGCACGTCGCCGTCCTGCAGACCGTCGAGCCGGTGGTCTCGTTCGTCCTGCGAATGGTCGTCACGGATGCCGCCGGATCGCTGGTCGTGAGTCCGTCGACCTCACCGGAGAACCGGTTCGTGGTCGACGCGGAGCACACGGCGGCGGTGACGGCCGGCGCGGCGATGGACCAGGAGCTGGCGCACGAGTGCCTCCGCGAGTACCTCGCCCTCGCGGAGCTGGTCGGCGACGGCATCGCGGACGTCGGGCTCCTGGCTCGAGCACGCGACACCGTGGCCACCCTCCGACTGCCGCAGGTCGGCCGCGACGGAACACTCCTGGAGTGGGCCGAGGAGCGGGAGCCGACCGAGCCCGGCCACCGGCACCTCTCCCACCTGTACGGCCTGTATCCGGGGACGCGGATCACCGAATCGGGCACGCCCGAGCAATTCGAAGCAGCCCGACGCGCACTGCGACGGAGACTCGCGAACGGCGGTGGCGGAACCGGGTGGAGCATGGCCTGGGTCCTCTGCCTGGCCGCACGACTCCGTGATCCGGGGCTCGCGTCCGAGGCGCTCGACACGCTGCTCGGTCCGCTGTCATCGGCCTCGCTGCTCGACCTGCACCCGATGGGCGACCTCGACGACGTGTTCCAGGTCGACGGCAACCTGGGTGGGACGGCCGGTGTCGTCGAGCTGCTCGTCCAGGGGCACGGCGGTGTCCTGTCGCTGCTGCCGACCCTCCCGGCCGAGTGGTCGGCCGGCAGCTTCCGGGGGTTCCGGGTCCGGGGTGGACACATCGTGGATGTCGAGTGGAGCCGTCATCGCCCCGTCGCGGCGACCCTGCGTCTCACGGCCGGCGGCCTGCTCGTCGAGCTGCCGGATGACGGCTCGATGATCGCCATCGCGGGCCCTGGCGGCGCACTGCCGACCCGGTTGGAGGACGGCGCGCCAGCCGGGCGGCGGCGGATCAGGCTCGACGACCCCGGTGTCCACCGGCTTGAGTTCGCGCGTCCGCCCGGCGATCCGGAGGACTGACCGCCTCCTCCGGACGTCGGCTACTCGGCCTGTGCCTCGGCCTTCGCCGCTGCGATGGCGGCGTGCACCTCGGACATGTCGAGACCGCGCACCTGCGAGATGAGGTCCTCGAGTGCCGGCGCGGGGAGGGCGCCGGCCTGCGAGAAGACGAGCACGCCGTCGCGGAACGCCATGAGCGTGGGGATCGACGTGATCTGCATCCCGCTCGCGAGTTCCTGGTTCGCCTCAGTGTCGACCTTGGTGAACACGACGTCCTGGTGCTGCTCGCTCGACTGCTCGAAGACGGGGCCGAAAGCCTTGCACGGGCCGCACCACTCGGCCCAGAAGTCGACCAGGACGATGCCTTCGGCCGACACGGTGTCCTCGAAGTTCGAGATGGTCAGTTCCTGCGTGGTCATCGTGTGCCCTTCGGATCGGTGGTCGGACGCTTCGCATCCGACTGACGAGCCTACCCGCGGACGACGGGCCGTCCTCCCCTTGTGCCGCGCCGCGGTCAGTGCCCGGGCGGCTGCTCCGGGAGGAGCAGGAGCCGGCGCTGTATCCGCGACATGATCAGGAGCACCCCGCCGAGGACCGCGAACAGGACGCCGCCACCGACGACGATGCCGCCGATGACCCCTCCGAGGAAGCCGTAGCCGTCGCCGCTGCTGTTGACGAGGATGACCACGCCGACGGCCAAGGCGAGCACACCGATCCCGAGGACGACCCAGGACATGACGAGATAGGTGCGGAACGCGCGCGCTCCATGGAACGTCGGCCGGATGCCGTACTGGGTTCCGACGTACTGGGCCCAGCGTGAGCCGGTCCACCACCTCGTCGCCCGCGGCGACACGGAGTACCAACCGGCACCGGGACCGTCCTGCTCACCCGGCAATGGACGGACCACGTCGACGACCACCGGGGCGCCGACCGGCTGCGGGATCCGCCGCACGGCCGTCGTCTGGGCGGCGATACCGAACCAGAGCAGCGTCAGGAGCAGCATCGGGAATCCGTTGAACGACAGGTGGCTGGACAGCGCGCCGAGGCTGAACTGCGCGATCGCCAACACGAGGAAGACCGAGCCGAACACCCAGGCCAAGCTCGGCTGCTCGGTGGTCGCCCAATCGGTCCCGGGCTTCCCGTTCTTGACCCTGAGCCCCGTCCAGTGCGAGCCGTCCCACCATCGGAGCTGATCCGACCCCGTCGGATACCAGCCCAGCTGCGGTCCGGACGGCAGCTGCGACGGCGACACCATGGGAGTCGGCGCCTGCTGCTTCACCCGTGGCGCGGCGTCGGCCTCCTGAGCAGTCCACTGCGTTCCATCCCACCAGCGCAGCTTGCCCGGCGTCCCCGCCTCGTACCATCCCGGTGCAGCGGTCATCGCTGCTCCTTCCCCCGAAGATCACGCTCATGACGCCCATGCAGCGCCCCCAGTGTCCCGTCTGCGAGTCATCGCGGCAAGCCGCCGTTGTCGAACATCGTGCGAGCCAGGTAGGTTGACGGCGACGCGACGAAGGGACCACCGTGGCCAGACGCAAGACGCCGGAGCAGATCGCCGACGAGGAACGTCGCTACGAGCTTGCGCGATCGGCGAGCACGTTCGAGGAGTTCTCCGTCCTCGCGAACGACCCCAATCAGGCGATCCGCGCCGCTGCGGCGCACAACCCGGCAGCCGACCCAGCGGCGTTGGAGCTCTTCCTCAAGGACCGCTTCTGGGGTGCACGCATCGAGATCGCGCTGCACCCGAACGCGACCGACGAGCTCCTGCTCCGTCTCCTCGAAGCCGATCCGCGCAAGCGCGGCGTCGTCCACCACGAGGCGGAACGCCGGCTGGCCGCGAAAGGCGTCCGCTTCGACGACGACGGCCTCCCGCTGATCGGCGACGCGGGCACGAGCGCTCGTTGAGCCCGTACAGCCAGGTCGACTGGGACGCGAGCCCCGAGCATCCGTCGTCCGTCGCCGAACCGTATCTGATGGGCACCGGCGTCGTCACCGACGAGGACACCGGGAGTCGACCGCTCTCGCCACCGCACCGTCATCCGGACGCCATGCTCGCCTGGTGCTACCGCGGCACCGTGTGGGTGCATCTCCCGAACGCGATGTGGCGCCTCGCACCGGGTCAGGGCGTCTGGATCCCAGCACACACGCCGCACACCGCGCACCACGAGCGCGACTCCACCGGGTGCTACACCTACCTCCCCGCCAGCTCGCTGATCGCGCCCGTCGAGACCGTCACCCAGGTCCTGGTCCCGCGTGCGGTGCAGGAGATGTTGCTCCACCTCGGGATCAACGACATGCCGACCGACCTCCGGGTCCGTGCGCAGGCGGTCCTCATCGAGATGCTGCAGCAGCCCGCGCCGGAGACGGCGGACGGCTGGGGCGAGATCCCGATGCCGTCCGACGATCGTGTCCGTCCGCTCGTCCGTGCGATCCTCGCCGACCCGGGTGACCTCCGGGGCGCGCGCGAGCTGTTCGACGTGCATGGCCTCCACGAGCGCACCGTGCTACGGATCTTCCAGCACGACACCGGGATGAGCTTCGCCCGGTGGCGGACGGGTGTCCGGATGACGCTCGCGGCGCGGCTGATCATCGACGGCATGCCGATCGGGGCGGCGGCGCACCGGTGCGGGTACGCGTCCTCGAGTGCCTTCTCCGCGAGCTTCCGAGCGCGGTTCGGTATGACCCCGCGGGAGTACGTGGAACGGGTGCAGGCGGACCCCGCCCATCAGCTCTACTGGCGCTGATCCACCCAGGCACGCATCGTCGTGTCGGATCGGCGACAGAACTCGTCGGATACTCGACACTGTCGCGCGCGGAAGCGCCCTACGATCGTTCTGTTAGGGCATGCTTACCTAACTTCTGGATCGCCAGCGGTGATCCCACTCCCCCCTCTTCAAAGGAGCCCCATGCCGCACGCTTTCGCGCGCCCGAACGCCCGCCGAGGATCCACCCTCCTCGCCGCCGTCATCGCCACCGCTCTCGCCCTCGCCGGATGTTCCGCCGCCACCGGCGACACCGGATCGACGACGGCATCGACCGACGGCGTCGTCATCGAACACGCCCACGGTGAGACCGTCATCCCGGAGAAGCCGGAACGGATCGTGGCTCTCGGGTGGATGACGCCCGACATCGTCGCCGCCCTCGGCACCAACCCCGTCGGCATCGAAGAGGTCTGGGGAGCCGGTGAGAGCGGCTACCAGCCCTGGTTCGAGGACTACGTCTCCGAGGCGTACGGCGAGATGCCCGAGATCATCCCCTTCACGGACGACGGCCCGAACTACGAGGCGATCAAGTCGTTGAAGCCCGACCTGATCCTCAGCCTCTACTCCGGTGTCACCGACATCGAATACGAGCGGCTCACCGAGATCGCCCCGACCGTCCCGTACATCGAGGGACCCTGGAACCCGGGCACCTGGGAGGGCATGACCCGCACCGTCGGGAAGGCGATGTCGGAGGAGGCCAAGGCCGAGGAGCTCATCGGCGAGACCGAGGACCTCATCAGCTCCCTCGCCGACGCACACCCCGAGTTCGACGACAAGAGCTTCGTCTGGGGCCTCACCCTGAACGAGGGCGGGACGGACCTCGGCGTCTACCTCGAGTACGACCCGCGGGTCCGCATCACCGAAGCGCTCGGCTTCACCTCGACGTCGGCGATGGACAGCTTCCTCGCGAGCGCCGAGGGCGACAACTGGTACACCGGAGTCAGCCTCGAGCAGCTCTACGACGTGGACGCCGACCTGTTCGCCGCGTGGGGTGGAAGTGCCGCGGAAGGGACGTACACGGTCGAGAACGCCGTGGTGTCGCGCTGGTCGCCGATCGCCGCCGGGTCCTACGTGATCTACGCCGACGCCGCCAAGGCCTCGGCGATCAGCGCGCCGACCGTCCTGTCCCTGCAGTACGTCCTGCCCGGCTACGTCGACGACCTCGCAGCGGCGCTGCAGGGCGAGCCGACCATCGACGGCAAGTGACGTCGGAGATCTCCCGGACCGCCGCCCCGTCAGCAGCGCCTGCTGCGGGCGGGGCGGCGGACGTCCCGATGCCCGGTGGGGCCGGACGCGCAGACGTCTCGCCCCACCGCACCGGGACCCTCGCCGTCGGGCTCCTCGTCGCCACGGTGGTGCTGATCGCCGCAGCCGTCGCCTCACTCGCCATCGGCAATCGGGCCATCGATCCCCTGACCGTCGTCCGTGCGCTCGCCGCCTACGACGACGCGAACCCCCTGCACCTCATGGTCATGGAGCTGCGCGTCCCACGGACGCTGCTCGGCATCCTGGTCGGTGCGGCGCTCGCCGTCTGCGGCGGGCTCATCCAGGCCTTCACCCGCAACCCGCTCGCCGACCCGGCCATCCTCGGGGTGAACGCCGGCGCGTCGTTCGCCGTGACCTTCGCGGTCGGTGTCCTGGGGCTGACGACTCCCGGCACCTACGTCCCGTTCGCCCTGGCGGGTGCGTTCATCCTCACGGTGATCGTCTACACGCTCGGATCCGTCGGGGCCTCGGGCGCGACCCCGATGAAACTGACCCTCGCGGGGGTCGCCCTCGGTGCCGCCTGCACCGGTTTCACCACTGCAATCGTGCTGCGGGACGAAGGCACCCTCCAGGTCATGCGCTTCTGGAGCGTGGGATCCATCGGAGGCCGCACCCTCGACCAGCTCACGTGGGCTGCTCCGCTGATCGTCGCGGGCCTCGTGATCGGTCTGCTCTGCGCCCGGTCGCTGAATGCCCTGACCCTGGGAGACGAGCTGGCCCAGGCGCTCGGTGCGCGAGTGCGCAGCACCCGGGTGTGGGTCGTCGTCGCCGTCACCCTCCTGGCCGGCACGGGCGTCGCAGCCGCCGGTCCCATCGCCTTCGTGGGACTCATGATCCCCCATGTCGTGCGGTGGTTCACGGGCCCCGACCAGCGCTGGGTGCTGACGTACTCGATGGTGATCGGCCCCGCGTTCCTGCTGCTCGCAGACGTCCTCGGCCGGATCGTGTTGCCGTCCGGAGAGCTCCGGGTGGGGATCGTCACGGCGCTCCTCGGCGCTCCCATCCTGATCATGCTGGTGCGTCGGAAGCGGGTGAGCGGACTGTGAGCGTCATCGACCATGGACGACGGCTGATCCGCGTGGAGACCGCGCACATCGCGACGCTCGTACCCGTGCGGTCCGTCCTCGTGTGCCTCGGACTCGTCGTGGTGATCATCGGAGCAGGGCTGTTCGCGATGACGATCGGTGCGTACGAGATCGGCTTCGACGCGGTCATCCGGGCGATCGTCGACCCCGCGTCCGACCCGGACGTCCGCCAGGTCGTGACCGAGTGGCGACTGCCGCGGGTGCTGTTCGCGGTGCTCTGCGGAGCGGCGCTCGCGCTCGCCGGGGGCATCTTCCAGTCGCTCACCCGCAACCCGCTCGGCTCACCGGACATCATCGGGTTCGGTGTCGGCGCGCAGTTCGGTGTCACGCTGACGATGCTCGTCCTCGGGCTCAACACCTACCTGTTCAAAGCCGCCGGGGCACTCGTCGGCGGTCTGCTGACCGCCCTGCTCGTCGCCGTCCTCGCGAACCGCCACACCATGTCGTCCTTCCGGCTGATCATCGTCGGCATCGGCGTCTCGGCCGGCTTCGGTTCACTCACCTCCTGGATCCTCATCTCCGTCAGCGTCGAGCAGGCGATGATGGCGGCCACCTGGGGTGCCGGATCCCTCGCCTCGCTCGGCTTCGACCAGCTGCTCCCCGCCGCCACGGCCTTCGTCGTGTTCGCCCTGCTGGCACGGCCACTCCGACGATCGCTCCCCGTGCTCGAAATGGGCGACGACGCCGCCATGGCCCTCGGGGTGCGTCCTGGGCGAACCCGGCTGATCGCCATGGTGGTCGGCGTGGCCCTCGTGGCGCTCGTCACCGCCGCCGCCGGCCCGATCTCGTTCATCGCCTTGGCCGCCCCGCAGATCGCTCAACGGCTCACCCGCTCGAACACCCCGATGGGCCTCGCGCCGGTGATGCTCACCGGAGCCGCCCTGGTCGTCGTCTCCGACGCCGTCGCGCAGCTGCTCGCGGTCCCGGTCGGTGTGGTGACGCTCTCGGTCGGTGGCATCTACCTGACCTGCCTGCTGGCCGCCCAGTTCGTGCGCCGCACGTGAAAGGAACTCCCATGACCACGTCGCTCCTCGCCCGCGACCTCACCTTGGGCTACGGCGATGCTCCGATCGTCTCCGAGCTGTCGCTCGAGGTACCGGACGACTCGTTCACCATCATCATCGGACCGAACGCCTGCGGCAAGTCGACCCTGCTCCGCGGACTCGCACGGCTGCTGCGCCCGACCGCCGGTGCCGTCCTCCTCGACGGGGCGGACATCCGCGCGTCGAAGCCGAAGGACACCGCTCGCCGACTCGGACTCCTTCCCCAATCCGCCATCGCCCCCGACGGGATCACCGTCGCCGACCTCGTCGGGCGTGGGAGGTTCCCGCACCAGAGCGCGATGCGGACGTGGAGCAGCGCCGACGAAGCGGCTGTCTCGGAGGCGATGGCCGCGACCGGGGTCACGGAGCTGTCCCGCCGGCTGGTCGACGAGCTCTCGGGCGGTCAACGGCAACGCGTCTGGGTCGCGATGGCACTCGCCCAGCAGACGAAGCACCTGCTGCTCGACGAGCCGACGACCTTCCTCGACATCGCGCACCAGATCGAGCTGATGGAGCTGTTCACGGATCTGCACCGCAGCGGCACGACCCTCGTCGCGGTCCTCCACGACCTCAACCACGCCGCCCGCTACGCGACCCATCTCGTCGCGATGCGCGACGGCGCGATCGTCGCCCAGGGCGATCCGCAGGAGATCATCACCGCCGACCTCGTGGAGGCCGTGTACGACCTGCCGTGCCAGGTCATCACCGACCCCGTCTCCGGTACCCCGCTGGTGCTCCCGCTCGGACGGCGGAGCCGGTGAGCGGGACGACGACGAGCACGCCGCGGCGCCTCTTCGGCATCGCGCTGGGAGCGGACGGTCGCGGCGCCATGCTCGTCGCCGCGACCGGCCTCCTCATCGTGCACGCCCTCTCGGAGGCGGCGATCCCCGTGATCATCGGGGAGACCATCGACCGCGCGGTGGTGCCGTCCGATCCGGTCGCCCTCGGGGTCTGGATCGGGCTCCTGGTCGGGACCTTCCTCGTCCTGACGGTGAGCTATCAGTCGGCGTCGCGCCTCATGGTGTCGATCTACGGGCACGGCGAACAGGCGCTCCGGCACCTCACACTCTCCCGGATGCTTCGGCCGCAGCTCTCACGACAGAACCTTTCGGCGGGTGAGGCTCTGACGGTCGTCACGTCCGACACCTACCGGGTGGCCGGCGTCGCCTGGTCGGTCGCGCAGCAGTCGGCGACCATCGCGGCCATCATCGGAGCCGCGCTGGCGATGTCGGTGATCTCGCCGGTGGCGACGATCGTGGTGTTCGTGTCGACCATCGGGATGATGCTCGTCATGCGCGTCGTGTCACGCCCGTTGGAACGCCGCGGCCTCGCCGAGCAACGGGCGGCGACCGAGGCCGGAGCGGTGGCCGCCGACTTCATGAGCGGGTTCCGAGTGCTCGTGGGCATCGGTGGGCGTGCGGAAGCCGTCCGGCGATATGACGCCGCCAGTGACGTCTCACGACGCGCAGCGACGGCCGCCGGGCGGTCCCTCGCCCTCTTCGACGCCGTGAGCGGCACGCTGGCGGCATTCGTCATGGCCGCACTCGTCGGCCTGTCCGCCTGGTTCGCCGCGGAGGGGCGGATCAGCATCGGCGAGCTCGTGACGGTGCTCGGCCTCGCGCAGTTCATCAGCGGATACCTCGCACAGGCGGGATCATTCCCGTCCAACTGGATCCACAAGCTCGCCTCCGCCAAGCGCTTGGCCGCGGTCGTCGACGCCGACGACCTGCTCCAAGTGGGCGGTCGGCCGGACGAGCTGTCCGACTCCGGCCCTGCGACCGACGTCGTGCTGTCCTTCCGCCCCGAACACCAGGACCGACCGGTGGACGTCCGTGCTGGTGAACTGCTCGGCGTTCGGCCGCCCGACAGCGACACGGCGCGCGCCCTCTCCCGTCTGCTCGGCATGCGGACCCCCGCCGAGCGCGGCAGCGTCTCGCTCGCCGTCGACGGCAGACTCGTCGACCAGCTGGACCTCGACCCGGTGGCGTACCGCCGTCGTGTGGTCGCGCCACCGCACGGCCAGCGCATCATGAGCGGCACCCTGGCGGAGGCGGTCCGCGGTCATGACGTGACCGGCGACCCGGATGCGGTGTTCGTCGGCATGGCGGCGCTCGACGACGCGGTCGTGCAGCTCGGCGGCTGGTCGTCACCGGTCGGTGAGGCGGGCAGACGGCTCTCCGGCGGGCAGCGCCAGCGCGTCGGCATCGCCAGGGCGCTCCATGCCGGTGCGGACGTGCTCGTCCTCGACGAACCGACGTCGGCCGTCGACGTCCTCACGGAGACCCGCATCGCGCGAGCACTCGCGGCGCACGACGGCACCGTCGTCGTCATCACCACCTCGCCGGTCCTGTTGAACGCTTGCGACAAGGTCGTCGAGCTCACTCCCGGTTCGGAGACCCGCCATGACTGATCCCGCCACGGAGCCCACCACCGCCGAGATGCTCCCCGTCGCCGACGGCTCCCGCGTCCGAACCGTCGTCGGTGCCCTCCTCCGACGACACCGCGGACGGACCGCCGCCGTGGTGGTCCTCTTCCTCGCAGCCGCCGCACTGGGTGTCGTGATGCCCGCGTGTCTCGGGCGGATCGTGGACGCCGTCGCTTCCGATGCCGGGCTGAGCGTCGTCTCAGGCTGGGTGGCCGCAGCCGCCGTCGGCGCTGTCGGGGCCGTCGCGTTGACGCTGTGGGCGACTCGCGTGCTCACGGGGCTGGTGCAGGACCTGCTCGCCGAACTGCGCGAGGACGTGTTCGCCTCGGCCATGCGGCTCCCGGTGAGCACCGTCGACGACGGCGAGCGTGCCGATCTCCTGTCCCGGGTCACCGGCGACGTCGACGCGGTCGCGGAGGCCGGCGGGAACGTCGCCCCGACACTGCTCTCCGCCGGGTTCGCGATCGGGGTGTCGGCCGTCGCCCTGGCAGCCGTCGACCCGTGGCTCGCGCTCGCCGGTCTCGCCTCGGCGCCGTGCTACGTCCTCGGGACCCGTGCGTTCCTCCGGCGATCCCGCGTGGTGTTCCGCACGGTCCGGATCCGCGAGGCATCACGCAGTCAGGCCGTGCTGGACGCGGTCGACGGCGCGGAGACGCTCGCCGCGTTCACCGGGACGGACCACGCGCTTGAACGCGTCCGGGAACGCGCGGCCGCCTCCATCGACGCGCAGATCAAGGGTGTGCGCGTCGCGAACCGTTTGTTCCGATGGATCAACTCGGGTGAGCTCGTCGGGCTGTCGGCGATCCTGGCGACCGGCTTCCTCCTCAACCTGCAGGGCACGATCACCGTCGGGTTCGTGACCACCGCCGCGCTCCTGTTCCACCGGCTGTTCGATCCGGTCGGCCGGCTCATCTTCGGGCTCGACGACATCCAGCGGGCCACGGTCGGGCTGGCTCGGCTCGTCGGGGTCATCGACCTCGCGGCGGCTTCGTCGTCCACAATGACGGATTCACGCTCGCCCGTCGACGATGCCGCAGACGGTGTCGCCGCACCGCCGGCGATCCGAGTGCACGATCTGACCTTCCGCTATCCGACCACGGACCGCGGGATCACCGAGGTCACCATCGACGTACCGCCCGGAACGACCACGGCGCTCGTCGGCACGTCCGGCTCGGGCAAGAGCACCCTGGCGCGGGTCGTCGCCGGGCACCATCCCCCGACGTCGGGGCGGGTGCTCGTCGGCCACACCCCGTTCTACCTGTCGCAGGAGCTCCACCACTTCCGTGGCTCGATCGCCGACAACCTCAGGCTCGGCGCGCCGGACGCCAGCCGGGACGAGATGGTCTCGGCGCTCCGTGCCGTCGGGGCCGAGTGGGCAGTCACCGCGTTGCAGGACGACCCGGCGGCGGACCCGACCGGGTCGAGGCCGTCGCCCGTGCCGCTCGACGAGGGGCGGATCCAGCAACTCGCGGTCGCTCGGGCGTTCCTCGCGGACCCGGCGATCGTGATCCTCGACGAGGCGACAGCCGACGTCGGGCTGCACCATCGCGACGCCGTCGAAGCGGCGATCGCCGTCCTCCGGACGGACCGCACCGCGCTGCTCATCGCGCACCGGTTGGAGCAGGCCGCCACCGCCGACCGGATCGCGGTCTTCGCGGACGGTCGGATCGTCCAGCACGGCACGCACGCGGACCTCTTCGCCTCCGCCGGCCCCTACCGCGAGTCCTGGCTCGCGCACAGCCCGCATCCGACCCAGCACACCGAACCGACCCGAGAGGCCGAGACGCCATGAAGATCCACCGCGGCATCGTGACCGCAGCGACACCCCTGAGTCCGAACCTGATCCGCATCACCCTCGGCGGTCCGGGCGTCGAGGACTTCGTCAGCACCGGCACCGGTGATGAGTACGTCCGCGTCTTCTTCCCCCACGGTGCCGACCCGACGTACGTCTCGCTCCCGGTACCGTCAGGTGACTGGTGGGAGACGCCGGAGGGCTCACCACAGGCACCGATGCGGACCTACACGATCAGCGCCGTGCGGCAGGACCCCGTCGAGATCGACATCGACTTCGTCGTGCACGAGGCCGGGGTCGCGGGGCCGTGGGCGGCCCGCGCCGAGCCCGGGCACGTGCTCGGCCTGAACTCGCCCACCGGCCTGTACGCGCCGCCCGCCGACCTCGGTTGGCAGGTCCTCGTCGCTGACCTCACCGGTCTTCCCGCAGTCACGCGCATCGTCGCACAGAGTCCGCCCGGACTGCGGACCCGCGTGGTGCTCGAGGTGCCGAGCGAGCAGGATCGGATCGCGGTCGAAACGAACGACGACGTGACGGTCACCTGGGTGGTGGGCGGCAACGGACACGGCCCGAGTGCGCTGGGCCGACTCGTCCGGAGTGTCGTGGACGAGCGCCTCCCGCTCGATCAGGGCTACATCTGGGTGGCGGGTGAGACGGTGGCCCTCCGCGACGTGCGCAAGTATCTGCGCAAGGAGCTCGGGCTACCCGCAACCCGCTTCAAGGTCGTCGGGTACTGGACGCCGATCACCGCGTGGGACGAGAAGTTCGCCGCCCTCCCGGCGTCCGTCCAACAGGAGCTCGACGCGATCTGGACGACCGAGGAGGACGCTGAGCCGGAGGATGTGCAGATCCGGTTCGAGGAGCAGCTCGACCGCCTCGGCCTCTGACCGCGGTGGGGTGAGTGCCCACGCGCGCCATCACCCCAGGAGGCCGACCGGTGCGATCCACACGGTGGACTCCCCCGGAACCGCGCCGGCTTGAAGGGCGCCCAGGACGACGGCATCGTGCTCCGCCTCGAGCGGGAACGGCTCAGTGCCGAAGTTGGTCAGGACCTGCCAACCGTTCGGCCGCACGAATCGGATGACGTCCGTCCGCCCCGTCTCGACCCACTCGAGGTGCTCCGCCGTCTGGAGCAGCCTCCGCAGTCGGAGCGCCTCGCGGTAGAGCGAGAGCGTCGAGGTCGGATCCGAAGCCTCCACGTCGACCGCGTACTCGGCGAACCAGGCCGGTTGCGGCAGGTGCGCGACCGCACCTCCGAAGCCGAAGGCCGGTTGGTCCGCAGACCACGGCAGCGGCACGCGGCAGCCGTCGCGACCCAGCCCGTCGTACTCGCCGCCCCGGAAGAACGCGGGGTCCTGGCGCTGCTCCGCCGTGATCGCGGCGACCTCCTGCAGGCCGAGCTCCTCGCCCTGGTAGAGGTAGGTGCTGCCGGGAAGCCCGAGGAGCAGGAGCGTCGCCGCTCTGGCGCGTCTGAGCCCCTGGTCGCGATCGATGTCGGCCTCGGGACCACCCGCCGCGACCCACTCGGTGCCCTGCTTCACCGGTCGCCCGGCCAGAGGTGGGAGTCCGTACCGCGTGGCGTGACGGGTCACATCGTGGTTGGACAGCACCCACGTCGTCGACGACCCCGTCTCCGCCGCCTGTGCCAGGTTGTCGGTGATGACCGTGCGGAACTCGGCGGCGTCGAAGTCCGCCTCGAGTAGGTCGAAGTTGAAGGCCTGGCCGAGCCCCTCCGCCGATGCGTACTTCGCCCGACGCTCGGGCGAACTCACCCACGCTTCGGCGACGGCGGTGCGCGGCGGGTCGTACTCCTCGAACACCCGCCTCCACTCGGCGTACACCTCGTGCACGTCGTCGCGGTCGAGCAGCGGGTGGGTGCCGTCCTGCGGCATCTGCTCCAGTTCAGCACGACTCGGCAGCGGCTCGGTGAGGTCCTTCGTGAGCATGTGCGCGACGTCGATCCGGAAGCCGTCCACGCCCCGATCCGACCAGAACCGCAGGGTCTTCAGGAAGTCGGCGCGGACCTCTGGGTGGTCCCAGTTGAGGTCCGGCTGTTCGGTGGCGAAGTTGTGGAAATACCACTGGCCGTCCGCGACCCGCTCCCAGGCGGGGCCACCGAAGACCGACTCCCAGTCGGTGGGCGGTTCCTCCCCCGATGCCCCCTTCCCCTCGCGGAAGACGTACCGGTCGCGAGCCGTCGACCCTCGGCCGGCGGCGAGCGCCTCCTTGAACCACTCGTGCAGATCCGAGGTGTGGTTCGGCACGATGTCGACGATGACCCGGATACCGCGCTCGTGCAGTGCGGCGATCAGCTCGTCGAAGTCCTCCAGCGTGCCGAGCCGCGGGTCGACGTCGCGGTAGTCCGCGACGTCGTACCCGCCGTCGGCCAGCGCCGAGGGATAGAACGGACTGAGCCAGATCGCGTCGATCCCGAGGCCGGCGAGATAGTCGACCCGGGAGCGGATGCCCGGCAGGTCGCCGAGACCGTCCCCGTCCGCGTCGGCGAAGCTCCGCGGGTAGATCTGGTACACGGCGGCCTGACGCCACCAGGTGGCGGCGGCCGTCCGCCGGGCGTCGGCGGACTCGGTGTCGGTGTCGGTGTCGGTGTCGACGAGTAGTGCGTCGGTCATGACGGCGTGGTCCTCGGTCTCTCTGGTGGTGGATGGATCCGGTGTCGGTCGGTCGGACGGGTCACCCCTTGACGGCACCCTGGGTGACGCCCGACATCACCCAACGCTGCGCGAAGAGGTAGGCGATGATCGCGGGGGCCATCGCCATCAGGTACGAGGCGAAGGCGACGTTGTAGTTGCTGCTGAACTGGGTCTGGAAGAGGTTCTGCCGCACCGGGAGGGTCTGGAGTCCCGCGTCCGAGATGATCAGCGACGGCATCATGAAGTCGTTCCAGGCGTAGAGGAACGCGAAGATGCCGACCGTGGCGCTCATGGGAGCCAGGAGCGGGAAGATCAATCTCCAGAACGTCTGCCAGGTGCTCGCACCGTCGATGCGCGCACTCTCCTCGAGTTCGATCGGGATCGATCGCAGGAACGCCGTGAACAGCAGCACGCTGAAGCTCAGCTGGAACATCGTGGCGAGGATGATCACGCCGAACGGGTTGTCGAGTCCGACACGACCGGTCAGCTGGATCTGCGGCAGGGCGACGACCGGGAACGGGATGAACATCGCGGCGAGCAGGTAGAAGAACGAGAAGCGGAACAGTCGGCGATCCCAGTTGCGCACGATGGCGTACGCAGCGAAGGAGGCGAGGATGATGGTCGCGACCACGGTCCCTGCGGTGACGAGGAGCGACATCGCGAAGCCGACCGGGAACTTCGTGAGCGTCCAGGCCTGGACGAAGCCGTCGATACTGAACGGCGCCGGGAGCGAGAAGGCGTTGCCGTCGACCGACTGGGTGTCGGTCTTGAACGCCATCGAGATCGTCACGTAGAGCGGCAGCAGGACGGTCACGGCGCAGAGCAGCAGGATGATCGTCGTCGACCAGCTCACCCGCTCTCCTCTGGTCCGCTGCTTCGGGGTGGCGTTCGCCGTGGTGATGGACTGGGTGCTGAGCACGGTTGGCGTGGCCATCAGAGTGCGTTCCTTCCGCGCGTCGCCGAGAGTTGCACGAGGGCGATGATGATCGTGATGATGAAGAACAGGGTGGCCGTGGCCATCTGGTAGGCGTAGTCACCCGTCTGGAACCCGCGGATGATCGTCATCGAGATGCTCCGCGTGGAGGTGCCCGGGCCACCGTTGGTCAGGCCGACGATGATGTCGTAGGCGTTCAGGTAGTTCTTGAAGCCGAGGATCACGTTGATCACGACGTATCCCATGACCAGCGGCAGGGTGATCCGCAGCAGCTGCTGGCGCTTGTTCGCGCCGTCGAGCGACGCCGCCTCGTAGACGTCACCGGGGACCGCGAGGAGGCCTGCGATGTAGATGAGCAGCGTGCCCGGGATCGACTGCCAGGCCGTCACGATCACGATGCCGAGCCAGGCGAGGTCCGGGTTGGAGAGGATGCTCGTCTCGAGGAACGGGATCCCGAGCGCCGAGCCGGCGGCCGGCACCGAGTTCATGAAGAGGAACTGGAACACGTAGGCGATGATGATGCCCGAGATGACCATCGGGATGACGAAGATCCCGCGAAGTCCCATCTTGAAGCGGATCTTCGCGGTCAGGCCGACCGCGAGCAGGAACGCGATGACGTTCACCGCGATGACCGTCACGAGCGAGAACCCGAAGGTGAAGAGGAAGCTCGTGAGGATGGCCGGGTCGCTGAACGCGGCGATGTAGTTCGTGAAGCCGATGAACTCCCAGTCGCCGATCCCGATGGAGTCGGTGAAGCTGAAGAAGATGCCGACGACGCCGGGGAGCGTGATCGCGAGTGTGAACAGGATGACGGCTGGGAACAGGAAGAAGTAGTAGATCGGTTCGACCCGTTTGGTGCTGCGTCGGACCTTCGGGTTGCCCCCGGTCACGATCGATGTGGTGGCGCTCATTCGGAACCCTCCTTGCTCGTGACGGGCGGCTGTCGGAACGCGAGTCGTGCCCAGTCCGCGTCCATGGTGCGGAGCATCGACGCCGCGTTGGTGCCGAGGACCAGCGACTGCGCGTAGTTCTCGGTCGGGATGGCGCGGGGGTTGAGCACGCCCGGCCCCTGGTAGAACGCGCCGGCGTCGTAGTACGGGATCATGCCCGCGACGCGCGGGTCGTCGGGAGCCTTGCCGTCGTCCGTCGGGACGAATCCGAGCTGGGACTCGTTGTAGGCCTGGATGACCTCCGGCTGGAAGAGGTACTCGAGGAAGTCGCGGGCACCCTCGGGGTTCTTCGCCTCCTCGGGGATGATGGTGACGAGGTCGAGGTTCACCCGGACCTTGAGGTCCTTCGGGTCTTCGGTCATCGGCAGCGGGAAGGTCCCGAGGTCGAGGTCCGGTGCGGTGAGTGCGATCTGGCTGAACGCCCACGGGCCCTGCAGGTACATGGCGCCCTTGCCCTCGGCGAAGGCGACGTTGCCGGCGTCGTAGGTGCGACTCGGCGCATCAGCCTGCGTGTACTCCTTGGCGAGCAGCTGCATCTTCTCGATGGGCTCCAGGAAGTCCTTCTCGAAGGAGACCGGAGCATCCGGTCCCACCTCGGTGCCTTCCTCCGCGAGCCGGTCGTAGAAGTCCGGGATGTCGACGGCGCCACCGACCGAGTAGTCGAACCAGCCCTGGTTGGCGGTCCAGGCATCGGCGAAGGTCGCGTAGAACGGCGCCACGCCGGCCGCTTTCAGCGTGTCGGAGACGGCGATGAGTTCACTCCAGGTCGTCGGCACCTCGAGGCCGTACTCGGCGAAGATCGTCTTGTTGTAGATGACGGACGCGGCCATCACCGAGTAGGGCAGCGCGCTCGTGCGTCCCTCGCAGACGCCGTACTGGTCGAGCAGCGGCTGGAGGTCGTCGCGGATGGACGCCGCCGCTGTCGTGTCGGACAGGTCGGAGAGCGCGCACCGTTCGACGAAGCGCGACACCTCATGGTTGTAGTTCGAGAGCATGAGGTCCGGCGGGTTGCCTCGGACGAAGCTGGCCGCGAGCGGGTCGGGCCCCGAGGTGTCCATGACGACCTCGTACTGCTGCTGCGAGGCGTTGTAGTCCGCGACGGCCTGGTTCATGAAGGTGAACGCTTCACGCTTGCTGAACGTGAAGTGGATGGTCTCGCGGCCATCACTCGAGCAACCGACGAGGACGCTGGCCAGGAGCGCCACCCCCGCCACTCCGGCCGTGGCGCGTATCGCGCGTTTCAGTGGGTTCGACATCATTGTCCTTCCGCGGCTCCATCGATGGATCCGCTGACTAAATACAGAGAGTAAATCAACTGATGACGGAAACTCTGCCATCCGTTCGACGTCTGGTCAAGCACCGGTTCCATCACGACATCCATGGGTCGGACACCGTGATCGTTCACGGTTCAGCGCGCGGTGCAGTGCCTCCCCGGCTCGGCATCCGCGCGCGGCCTGCGGATCGTGGATATCGTTGTCGGTTATGGAAGCGACGACGACGGAGCGGGCACCGGAGCCGCGCTCCTCCAGCATCACCGCCGTCCTCGATCACGCCTGGGCGACGTCCGCGTTCACCGCGGCCGACGTCATCACCGCCACCGGGTTGTCACGATCGACGGCGATCACGCTCTCCGACGAACTCATCGGACTGGGTTGGCTGACGGAGCTCGACGACGCACGTCAGGCCGGTGCCGCCTATCGGAAAGGTCGCCCCGCCCGTCGCTACGAGCTGCGCATCGACGCCGGGATCGTCGTCGGTGTCGACGCCGGAGCCCACTCCATCACCGCCATCGCTGCAGACCTGCGCGGTCGGGAACTCGCGAGGTCGCACCGCACCGTCGATCCGGCGGCCACCGCTGAGGCACGGGTCGAAGCCGTCGACGCGGCGATCGACGAGGTTGTGCGGCAGTGCGGACCGAGGCCGCCGCTCTGCATCGTGCTCGGCGTCCCGGCCCCCATCGACGCACTCGGACGGTCACCCGAGGGCAACGTCTTCTGGGACCGCATGAACCCTCGGCTCGGTGAGCGCATCCGCGACCACGGCTGCGCGGTCGTCACCGACAACGACGCCAACCTCGCCGCCGTCGCCGAGGGAGCGATCGGCGCCGGTGTCGGTGTGGACTCCTACATCACGGTCGTCACCGGTGAGCGGCTGGGCGCCGGATACGTCGTCGACGGTCGTCTCGTCCGCGGTCGCGGCCGGGCGGGCGAGCTGCACCTCCTCGACCTCGTCGACGGCGTCGGTTCGTCGCGAGGCATCGCCGCGCTCCTGCGCGACTGGGGTCGCGAGTACCGCGAGAGCGGCGGGCTCCCGGAGAGCAGCCCGCTCAGCCGCATACCGGTCGCGCAGGTGGATGCGCAGTCGGTCCTCGCTGCGGCGGACCAGGGCGACACGGTCGCGCTCGACCTGGTGCGCCGGATGGGTGATCGCATCGCGCGGATGAGCGCCATCCTGGGCGGGTTGCTCGACGTCGAGCGCATCGTGTTCGCCGGCGGGATCGCTCCGTCGATGTCGCAGCTGCTCGAGGTCGCGTCGGAGCGCATCCCCGGCTACATGAGCGCGGAACCTCCCTTGCTCGTCGCGTCGGAACTCGGTGCCGACATGGTGGCGCAGGGCGCGGTCGCGACCGCGATCGACGACGTGCGTCGCAACGCACTGCGGATCGACCTCGCCCGACCAGTACGCTGACGTCGTAGCCAGCCGGAAGGAGCACCATGGCCGATGCGATCGTCCTCGTGTCAGGGGGTGCCGCCGTGACCCCGTTCACGGGTCCGGACCATGCCGCAGGCTCCGGTCTGGCCGCCGGAAACACCCTCACCGCACTGAGAGCGCACCTGCTCGGGCGGGATATCCCGGTCTTCACCGCACCGGCACGCATCGGTGCCGGGGATGTGCACGAGGACACGGGTTGGCAGGGGTTCGCCGACGTCCCGATCGTGCTGCCCGCCGAGGTGACCGTCAACGCCGTCGGTGGGATCGACGCAGGCGGGACGAGCCTGGCCGCGTTCCTGCGGTGGTTGTCCGACGAACACGGCTTCGCGAGCGTCGACCTCGTCGCACACTCCATGGGCGGTCTCTTCTCTCGTGCCGCGATCCGCGAACTGCGCGGCTCCGGCCCATCGATCGGCCGGCTCGTCACCCTCGGCACCCCATGGGAGGGATCGCTCCTCGGCGACGTGCTCACCGGCGAGGTCTCGGTCCACGACGCCCACGGCGATGAGGGGACCGCGACGATCCTCGAGCGGTCGAGCGGCTATGCCGCCGAGAACTCTCAGGGCGCTGCCGACGAGGTCTCACGCCGGTTCCTGCGCGAGTGGAACACGACACAGGCCGGCTTCCTCGATCGCGTCGCCGTCACCGCAGTCGGGGCGGGTCACTTCCACACGGCAGCCGAGCCGCGACAGCTGTGGCCACACGACGGCCTGGTGGCCCTGCGAAGCGCCCGAGCCGCTGACGTCCCGGTCGACGTGCTCCCCCGCGTGGTCCGCCGTTCCTTCGAGGACGACGTCCACAGCATCTTCTTCGCCGACGCCTTCGACCTCCCGTGGGAGCGCGCGCTCACCTGGGATCCCGAGGTCTTCGCCGTGGTCGACGAGGCGCTCACGTCCTGAGTCGGCGTCGATGCCCGTGTGAGCGGACCAGCACTCCGGAATATACCCCCGAGGGGTATCGTTCGACCTCTTGGACGAACCGGAGGAGTGCTCATGAGCGACCAGACCCACCACCACCACCACCACGGCCCAGCAGCCGACAATGCGACCTCCTGGCGGATGGCCGCCACCGCCACCCTCCACTGCCTCACCGGATGTGCCATCGGCGAAGTGCTGGGCATGGTGATCGGCACCGGCCTCGGACTGCACAATCTCGGGACCGTGGTGCTCTCGATCGCACTGGCCTTCGTCTTCGGCTACGCGCTCACGATGCGCGGCGTGCTCCGCGCGGGCCTGTCCTGGCGCGCCGCCATCGGTGTCGCGCTGGCCGCGGACACCGTGTCGATCGCGGTCATGGAGATCATCGACAACACCGCGATGCTCGCCATCCCCGGAGCGATGGAAGCCGGCCTCACCAGCGGCCTCTTCTGGGGCTCCCTCGTCGCCGCTCTCGCCCTGGCCTTCATCGTCACCACACCGGTCAACCGTTGGCTGATCGGCCGCGGCAAGGGGCACGCCGTCGTCCACGGACTCCACCGCTGAACCAGTCCGGGAAGCCGGACAGCCGGGCCGAGTCGTCGTGATCGGAGGGCGCAGTACGATCGTTGCCATGCGAGTCGTCTTCATCTCGTGGCTGGTCGTGATCGTGGCTGGCCTGCTGTACATGTTCCTGATCCCGCTCATGGGGAGGTGACGTGATGTCAGCCGTCCGCCGTCACAGTCTGAGCCTGTTCTTCGGGCTGATCTTCATCCTCGCCCTGTTCGGGCAGTCGATCGCCGGTCTCGTCGCGTACAACGAAGACCAGCTCGCGCACGGTCAGGCGACCGTGGACTACCTGCACTTCATCACCTCGTCGGCGTTCGTCGTCGACGTGGCCGAGAACTGGCAGTCGGAGTTCCTCCAGTTCTTCCTCTTCATCCTCGCGACGGTCTGGTTCGTGCAACAGGGGTCTCCGGAGTCCAAGAAGCTCGGCGACGAGGGTCTCGGGAGCGACGAGGACCAACTCGTCGGAGAACATGCGCGCCCCGATTCACCTCGCTGGGCGAGAGCGCGCGGCGTGCGTCTGTGGCTGTACTCGAACTCACTCCTCCTCGTGATGGGTGTCATCTTCGTGTTGTCCTGGTCAGCGCAGGCCGTCGCCGGCACCGTCGTCTACAACGCCGAACAGGCTGAGCACGGTCAGCCGGCAGTGGCCGTCATCGGATACGTGTTGTCGGCCGATTTCTGGAACCGGACGCTGCAGAACTGGCAGTCGGAGTTCCTCGCGGTGGGCTGCATGGTCGCCTTCTCGATCTACCTGCGCCAGCGAGGATCGTCCGAGTCGAAACCCGTCGGGACACCACATCACACCGCCTCCGTCGAGAACGAGTAAGCGCGTGCCCGATCAGCCGGTGATCGTCAGCCGCGCTGTCCGCAGCGGCGGCCCGCCTGCATCATCGTCGGCGGAGGTCGCGCGGTGTCTCCGGCGAGGGGGTGAGACTGCCGACGACCTGACCGAGGCTGCTGATGACCGGGTGACGTCTATGCGAGGGCGCGTCCTGGTGACCACCGTCGAATCGCAGGAACCGCACGTGGAGTGCTTCGGCGATCTCCTCGTCGTGATTGGTGTCGCCGACCATCAACACGCGCCGGGGATCATGGCCCGAGTCCTCCAGCCACGCGGTCACGACATGCTCCTTCGACGCCGCATAGACATCGGTGATGCCGTGGACCTGAGCGAAATGACCATGCAGCGAGTGGGGAGCCAGCTGACGCTCGAGGGTGGCCTCCGGGGTCGCCGAGATGAGGACCTGCTCGATGCCGAGCACGTCGATCGCCGCAAGGGTCGCGCGGGCCTGCGGTTGGAGCGACGCCGATCCCACACCGGCCGCGAACAGCGCGAGGTATTCGTCGGCCGCCTCCGGGAAGTCGGCTGCATCGACACCGAGCCGGGCGTAGAAGGCCCGGATGGGGAAGCCGAACACCGCCCGATACGCCTCCTGGTCGGACATCTCGGCAAGACCGCGCTGCCGGAGGACAGTGTTCATCGCGGCGAGCGCCACTTCGACGTCGTCGAGGAGCGTGCCATTCCAGTCCCAGCACACCGCGTCGATGCTCGTGGATCCGTTCTCGCGCACGAGGTCGAGTCTCACACGATCGGCCGACAGCGGTCGGATCCGACGAGGCCGGTGGCTCCTGCTCAGGTGGTCCCGACGCCGACCGCCAGTCCCTGCAGAACATCCGCGAGTGCCACGGCACCGGCCTCCGCATCGGCGTCCTCGGCGTACTCCTCCGGTGAATGGGAGACGCCGGTCGGGTTCCGGACGAAGAGCATCGCGGTCGGCACGTGCGACGCGAGCACTCCGGCATCGTGCCCCGCGCCGGTACCGAGCACGGGCGCGTCCGGCATCATCGTTTCGAGGCGCCCGCGGAGGAACGGGTCGAAGTCGGTCGTGGCGCTGAACGACTCCTCGGTGATCGCGGCCTCGCATCCCTCCTCCGCTGCGACGAGCGACAAGCGTTCGGTGATCCCCGCCACGATCGCGGCGGTCACGACGTCGTCAGGATGACGGACGTCGATCCAGAAGTCCACGCTCGACGCGATCACGTTCGTGCCTCCCGGCAACGGAAGCACCCGGCCGACGGTCGCCCGAGCGTCCGGCGTGGCCCGTCCGATCGTGCGGATCTCGGTGATCATCCGCGCAGCCGCGACGAGCGGGTCCCGTCGATCCTGCATGAGGGTCGTCCCCGCATGGTTCCCCTCACCGCGGATCGACACCCGCCACCGTCCATGCCCGAGGATGCTCGAGCCGATCGCGACCGGGCGATCGAGGTCGACCAGTGCCCGACCCTGCTCGACGTGGAGCTCGACGAACGCGCCGATCGCTCCGAGCCCCGCCGGATCGGGCCCCACACCCCGCGGATCGACACCATTGCGTGCGAGGACCTCGGCGAACGTGTCGCCCTCCACGTCGCGCAGGGCCAGCGCCCGCTCCGGACTGATCGCACCGGTGAGGAGCCGCGAGCCGAGGCATGCGACGCCGAAGCGCGAGCCTTCCTCCTCGGGGAAGACGGCGACGACGATCGGCTTGGTCGGCTCGACGCCACGCGAGCGCAGGTGATCGATAGCGACCAGCGCCGATGCGATCCCGAGAGGTCCGTCGTAGGCGCCACCGCCCGGCACCGAGTCGAGATGGCTCCCGGTGACCACCGCACCCGCCGTCGAACGTGATGGCGCATGCCACCAGGCACGGATGACCCCGTTCCCGTCGATGTCCACGTCAAGGCCACGGCGCTCGGCCTGACCGACGAACCACTCCCGCAGCTCGAGTTCAGCCGCGGAATAGACAGGCCTCGAGTAGCCTCCCCGACGCTGATCCCGACCGATCCCCGCGATCTCGTCTAGGAGCGAGACCACGGTGTCGCGGGTCACCGGACCGCTGCCAGGCTCGGCCGGAACATCGCTGGCACAACGTCTCGGCCCTCGATCAGCGCGAGGGCGTATTCGCCGATGAGCGGGGCGAACTTGGCACCGTGGCCGGAGCAGGGCGCCAGGACCGTGATCCCGTCGACCCGGTCGATGACGAAGTCCTCCGTCGGGGTGTTCGTGAACAGGCAGGTCGTCTCGGCGTACGGTTCCGGGACGAGGCTCGGGAGGAACTCGCGGACGTAGGCGACGACCCGTCGGCGGTTCGCGTCGTCGACGACGCCGTCATGACCGGCGGCCGAGGGGATGCGCCTGCCACCGTTGTACTCGGCGACCTTCTGACCACGCCACTCGGCGTCGCGCCCACCGGGGAGCCCGTAGACCTGCATCCGCTCGGACTTGTGGATGAAGGTGGGCCACACGGATCCAGGTCGCGCCGGGTCTTCCGCAGCGACGCCGAGTCGGTCCCGATACGGGAAGTGGTATGCCTGCTCCTGTCGGACCTCAAGGGCCGGGAACGCGTCGAGGAACCCGCCCGGCAGCGCGAGGTCGCCGAGCAGGTCCGGAAGCCAGCCCCCGGCTGCGACCACCACCTGCTCCGCATCGAACGCGCTCCCCCCATACCCGAGCACCCGGTACCCGGTGGCAGTCCATTCGACCCGCTCGACCGGCTGATCGTTCAGGACCGTGGCCCCGGCGCGGACGGCGGATTCGAGCATCGCCATCACCGCCTGTTCCGCGTCGATCACGCCGGCTCCCGGATGCCACAGGGTGGGCGTGTCGAAGCCGATGTCCCAACGGGCTCTGGCTTCGTCTCGCGACAGCAGCTCGTGATCGATGCCGTGCTCGGCCAGCATTGACGCGAGGTGCTCCGGCCGACGGGTCGTCCCGAAGTCGAGCGCCCCCGTCTGCGTGATCAGTGGACGCCCGTGTTCCAGGCCGAGCTCGTCCCACCCTGATGCCGCCGCGAGGACGAGACGTGTGTAGGACGCCTCCGGGTAGGCGTAGCGGAAGATCCGGGCCGATCCGTGGGACGATCCCCACTCGTTGGCCGGGCGACTCCGCTCGAGGACGGTGACGTCGTGCCCGGCCTGGGCGAGGCGCCAGGCCGCCGCAGCACCTGCGAGCCCGGCTCCGATGACGATGACACTCGTCATGCGTGTGCTTCCAGGTCTTCGTCCTCATAGGCGCGCTCGGCGTGGGCGTGCTCGTCGATCCCGGCGACCTCGTGCTCCTCGGGGATCCGCAGACCGATGGTCATCTGGATCACCTTCGCGATCACCCAGGTGACGATGAACGAGTAGGCGAGGACCGCGACGGTCGCGATCGTCTGCACGCCGAGCAGTTCGAATCCGCCGCCGTAGAGCAGGCCGGAGCGCCCGTTCGGTGCCGCATCCGTCGCGAACACCCCGATGAGGAGCGTCCCGATGATGCCGCCGACGAGGTGGACCCCGACGACGTCGAGGGAGTCGTCGAACCCGAGCCGGAACTTCCACTCGATGGCGAGGCAGCAGACGACGCCCGCGATGGCCCCGATGATGATGGCACCGATGGGCGAGACGGCACCGCAGGCGGGGGTGATCGCCACGAGGGCGGCGATGATCCCTGATGCGCTGCCGAGGCTCGTGACCGCTCCGTGGCGGAGCCGGTCGACGATGGACCAGCCGATGAGCCCGGCACAGGCGGCGACGGTGGTGTTGAGGAACACGACGCTCGCCGCAGTACCGGCTGCGAGCGCCGAGCCGGCGTTGAAGCCGTACCAACCGATCCAGAGCAACCCGGCGCCGACGAGGACGAGCGGGCGGTTGTGCGGACGGAGCTTGCCACCCCAGTCCTTGCTCTTACCGAGCACCAGGGCCAGTGCGAGCGCCGCGACGCCGGCGTTCATGTGCACGGCCGTCCCGCCGGCGAAGTCGACGGCACCGAGGGTGTTCGCGATCCATCCACCGGTCGCCGTGTCGTTGGAGAAGGCGAACACCCAGTGCGCGACCGGGAAGTACACGAGCGTCGCCCAGAGCCCGGCGAACAACAACCACGCGCCGTACTTCATGCGACCGGCGGCGGCACCGGCGACGAGCGCCGTCGTCACCCCGGCGAACAGCAGTTGGAACGCCGCGAAGAGTGCGAGCGGGATGCCGGCATCGGGGTGGTCGACGAGTGCCTGGTCGAGCCCCGCGAACTCGAACGGGTTCCCGATGAGTCCGAGCCCGCCGACGGAGTCACCGAAGACGAGCGAGTACCCGAAGGCCACCCAGAGCAACGCGACGAGGCTGGCCCCGCCGAAGCACATGATCATCATGTTGAGGATGCGGCGGGACGAGACCATCCCGCCGTAGAACAGAGCCAGGGCCGGGATCATGAGGGCGACGAGCGCCGAGCTCGTCAGGATCCAGGCGACGTTTCCAGCGTCCACAAATCACTCCATCGTTCGAGGTGCACAGCGGCCGGGCGGCCACGGCGTCGGGTTCGGGTGGAACAGGTGTCGGTGCTCGGTACCGGTCGGCGCTCAGGCCAGGTCTGGGGCTTCCCAGAGGTTGAGCTTCGTGCCGATCCCCTGCTCGACGGCGTTCTCGTAGATCGTCTTCGCCCACGCGACGTCCTCGACGCCCATCCCTCCGACGCTGAAGAGCACCGGCTGCTCGGGGAACTCGCGCCCGACGGCGTTCCCGTCGAAGACGTCTCCGATGTTGACCACGCGGGACTCGTCGAGCTCGCCGGTCCCGATGAGGTCCTGCCAGTAGAGGCCGATCATCCCGAACGCGGTCTCGTGCGACGGCGCAGGGTACTCCTCGGCCCACGCCTCGTAGATCTTCTTCGCGTCCGCGATGAGGCGCGCCTTCCCGGAGAGGGTGTACTCCTTGTCCATGCGCAGGTTCGCGGGCAGGCTCAGGAAGGCGCCCGGCTTGATCCAGTCACCGTCGATGAACGGGTAGTTCTCCGAGCCGACCAGCCCGGTGACGGCCTCGGAGACGATGTCCGAGTCACGCACGGCGGCCTCGACCGTCTCGGCGATGTCGATCGTCGTGAACTGCGGGTAGTGCTCGCGGACGTAGTCGGCGAACGCCTCGGACGTCGACCGTCGGCGCCCGTGGATGCGGATGGTGTCGAGCGAGGGGCGGGCGGTGGTCATGGCGTGCAGGGCGCTCTTGTTCATGGCGCCGGGCCCGATGATGCCGAGCGACTTCGCGTCCACCGGTGCCAGGAGCTTCGCGGCGGCTCCCGGCACGGCAGCGGTGCGGTAGGCGCTCTCGAGGTTGCCGGACATGATCGCGTAGGGCGCGCCGGTGTCCTTGTCGTTGAGCACGATGAGGTGGATGGAGCGCGGGAGGCCTCGCTCGCGGTTGTCGACGTTCGACCCGTACCACTTGACACCGGCGGTGTCGAAGCGCCCGCCGAGGTAGGCGGGCATCGCCATGAACCGACGGTCGGCGGCGTCCAGCGGCATGCCGGGGAACGGTGAGGTGGCGGGGAACCCGATCGGTGCTCCGTGCGAGTTGGCGGTCGGGCCGGCCATCCGGTAGTCACCCTTCGCGACGAGCACCAACACCTCCTCCATGACCTCCATGCAGTGGGCCATGTCCTTCATGCCGGCGGCGATGACTTCCGGTTCGCTCAGGTAGAGCATGTCGATCCGGGTGTTCGGGGAAGCGTCTGCGGTCACGGGTGGTCCTCCAGGTCGGGGTGTGTGGTCCTCAGCGAACACGGTCGCGATCCTCCTGGTCAAATACCGATTCGAACCTCGATTGAGAGCGTTCCGCTCGCAATCTGGACGAAACAGCGCGGTAATACGAGAGTCGTATCGTCGATGGGATGGAGCTCCGCCAGCTGCGCTACTTCCTCGCCGTCGCCGAGGAGCTCCATTTCGGTCGCGCCGCCCGACGGCTGCACATGTCGCAGCCACCGCTGAGCGTCCAGGTCGCACGACTCGAGCAGGAGGTCGGCACCGCGTTGTTCGACCGTTCGACGAGGCGGGTGGCGCTGACCCCCGCTGGACGACATCTCCAGGCGCGGGCGCGACACATCGTCGAGGAGCTCGACACGGTTCGGGGTGAGATGCGCGACTTCGTCGACGGTCTCGCCGGGGAGCTCACCGCGGGGTTCGTGAGTTCGGCCAACTACACGGTCCTCCCCGGCGTCGTGCAGCTGTTCCGGGCGAGCCGCCCCGGGGTGACGCTGCGCCTGGTGCCGTTGACCTCAGGAGAGCAGTTCGACCGGCTCCGCGACGGCACGCTCGACGTCGGGATCGTCCGTGACGAGGTCCCGCAGAAGCCATCCGACAGCTCCCCCGCGCTCACGACCGAGGTCGTCTTCGAGGAGCGTCTCGTGGCGTGCCTCCCGGTCGGTCACCCGTTGGCAGGGCGACCAGAGGTCACCGCGGAGGAACTCATGGACGTCCCGATGATCTCCTACCCGCGGGCGCTCATGCCGGGGTTCGTGGACCGCGTCGCGGAGGTCCTCGGCACGTCGAGTCGGGAGCAGGTGGTCGAGGAGGTCGTCCATCAGGAGACCGCCCTCGGGTTCGTCGCGGCCGGCGTCGGTACGACGATCCTGCCCGAGTCGGTGCGGCAGCTAGTGCCGCCGTCGATCGTCGTCGTGCCGCTCGCCGGGTCGCCGACGACACGCCTGCTGGCCGCTCGTCAGGAACGGACGGACGAAAGCCCGGTCCACGACGCGTTCATCGCGTGTCTCCGTGATGCGGCCGCGCAGCTCGGGTGAACGCCCACTCGAACACCGCGCGTCCGCCTCCCGTCTCGGCGGCGTAGCCCAGGTGTTCCTGCCCGGCCTGGACAAACGAGTCGCGCCTGTCCAAGCTGGAACCGATGACCGACACCCGCGACGACTTCACCATCCGCCGAGCCACCCCGGACGACGTCCTCCTCCTCCAGGAGTGGAGCTGCGACGAACCGGTCGCCTGGGTCGATCCGGAGCGGCTGACCGCCGAACTCGCACGTGGGAACTATCGGCCGGAGTGGTCGTGGATCGCCGAGCAGGACGGTCGCCCGGTGGCTCGAGCACTCTGGTGGGGCAAGGCGGATGCCAACCGGCCCGCCACGCTCGACTGCCTCACCAGCACGGTCGAAGTCGCGGAGCCCGAACGTGTCGGTGCCGCGCTCATCCGTGCCGGGCTGGACACGTTCGGTGCGGGACCCGCACTGGAGTTCAACGTCGACGTCTCCCCTGCCTGGGCAGATGACGCTGCGAGTGTGGACGCGGTGCGGTGGCGCCATGAGGCTGCACGCGCGGGCGGGTTCTCGCGCACGACCGAGCGGGTCAGTTTCGCGAGGTCCAGCTCCGATCCCGTGCCGGGACGATCGCAGCGCCTCCGTTTCGTCGCCGCCCCGGACGACACGTTCCACGAGCTGTTCGCACTGGTCGCGACCGGCACGCTCGATGCGCACACGCAGGACATGGTCGCGCGCGAAGGACTCGAGGCGCTCGCGGACGACGACCTGGCGTTCTACCGCTCGCTCCCCGGCGAGCGGGACGCGTGGCGGGTCGCTGAGCTCCTCGACGGGACGACCGCCGGGTTCATCATCCCGACGAGGACGGCGTACGACGCGAGCATCAGTTACCTGGGCGTGCTCCCCGAGCATCGCGGACACGGTTACGTGCACGACCTCTTGGCGGAGATGGTCCACGTGCACCACGGGTCGGGACAGGACCGGATCGTCGGCACCACGGATGCCGCGAACACGCCGATGCGTGGCGCGTTCGAACGAGCCGGCTTCTCGGTCACGCGCGTTCGGATCGTGCACGAGCAGTAGGTTCGCCCCGGGCTCGGTTCCGACCGTGTCAGCCGAGCACTGCGACACGGTCGACCGCCGCGCGTGTCAGACCCGCGACGACCGCAGCACGCGGACGACCCCGAAGCAGACCGCGAGCCAGATGATCAGCTGCAAGACCGCAGCGACGACGAGTGGCAGCACGAACGATCCGCCTTCGGCGGAGGACAGCCAGAAGGCTTCACCGACCGTGCAGGCGATCCCGACCGCCGAGACCGTCAGGAAGAGGGCGCGCAACGCCACCGCTTCCCGACGGTCGACGGTGTCCGTCGCTCCGGTCCGACCCTTCAGCGGGTCGGTGGCCAGCGGTGTCACGTCGGTCCACACGGAGATGGCGCGGATGATGCGGTTCTCGGAGACCTGCAGCCGGAGCAGGATGACGACGGTCGTCAACGCGACCGCGAGCCCGATGAGGACCACGAAGCCGAAGAGCGCCCCGCTCTCCCCCACCCAGAACGGACCGAGGACGGTCACGGTCGCGACGGAGAGGGTGGCGGCCACGACGAGTGCCACGGACGAGACGAGCCCGAGCGCCAGGCGGGCCGGGCGACGGTACTCCAGGAGCAGGACCTCCAGAGCGACGTCGCCGACCTCAGGCTGTCGCTGTCCAAGCTCGGTGGCACTGATCCACGCTCTCGCCTCAGGTCGGAGCAGGAAGGCGTTCCAGGCTGCCGCCGTGGATGACGCGGCCGGCGGCCTCGATGGTGCTCGCCGCAGGGCCGGCTGGCGGGTTCGCTCGGGGTGCATGTGCCGACCTTACGCCGACCGCGTGCCGGGGGAAGGCGACAGGGCCACCCAGAACCGTCCGAACGGCGCGGCCGAGTTCGCCGAAGTCGGGTCCATCGAAGCTGAGCCGGTGATCACGGTCGAGGCTTCAGCCCGTCGAGCATCACCTGCAGGAGGAGGGGCAGGTCTTCGGGAGTACCGAGCCGCACCGCGTGCTCGATTCCGCACACGAGGTGCGACAGGCGATCGACCGTGAGATCGGCGCGGACGGCACCCGCGGCGCGTGCCGCCTCGAGGACGGTCGTGAAGGATTCGAAGATCTCGCGTTTGACGTTCCGCACGGAGTCGGCCTCGTCCTCCGGCGAGAGGAGCACCGTCTGCAGACCGCCGTCCTCGAGCTGCAGCCTGAGTGCCGAACCGAGGTAGAGCGCCAGCCCATCGCCCGGATCCGGCTCGGCTGCGGCACGCCGAGAGGTCTCGAGCATCGCGTCGAGCGCGTCGGCTGACAGCGCTTCGATGAGTGCGTGGACCGTCGGGAAGTGCCGGTAGACGGTTCCGACCCCGACCCCGGCCTCGCGGGCGACGTCGTTGAGTCGAAGCGTCGCGCGGTCGTGGGTCCGGGCGACATCGAGGATGTTCGCCCGGCTACGTGCTGCGTCGGAACGGAGAGTGGCCATAGGACCACTGTACGCCAAACGGATGGCCTATCCGCTTGTGCTATGGTCCAAACGGATAGATCATCCGCTTAAGAAGTGAGGAAAATATGACCTGGGACCCCACCCGCTTGCCCGACCAGACCGGACGAACCATCGTCGTGACCGGTTCCACCGCCGGAATTGGGTACTTCGCCGCAGAGCAGCTCGCTGCCGCTGGCGCGGACGTCGTGCTCGCCTCCCGATCGCATGACAAGCTGCGGCGGGCCGCCACCTCCATTCGAAGCCGAGTCCCGCAGGCCCGGGTCCGCCACGTGGCACTCGAGCTCGGCTCGCTCACCGCCGTCGACGAGGCAGCTGCCGAACTCGCCCTGCTTCCCCGTCTCGACGCCGTCCTGCTCAACGGCGGTGCGATGAGCATGAACCGACGCGAGCTGACTGCGGATGGATTGCCCCTCCTGCTCGGCACCCATGTGGCCGCCAATGCCCGACTGCTGGCCAGGTTGCTCCCGACATTGGTCGCCACGGCCGTGGGTCATGGCACGGTGGCGCGAGTCGTCCACACCTCGACCGGGTTCGTCCAACTGCTGCGTGTCGGCGTTGACGACCTCCGCCAGGTGCCCGCGATCGGGGTCGTGGCCTACACCAAGGCCAAGACCGCGACGGAGGTGTTCGCCTTCGAGCTTGACCGCAGGCTCCGAGCGGCCGGACTGCCCGCCGCATCCATCGTTACCCGGCCCGGTGTCGGCGTCGACGCGAAGACTCCGGAGCGACCTGGCGTCCGCGACGACACGACTCCATATCAGCGGAATCCCTACACGCCTTGGGCACAAGGGAAGGACACCGCCGCTTGGTCCGCGGTCAGGGCGCTCACGGATCCCGAAGTCCGGGGCGGCGAGTACTTCTCGCCGGTCGGCCGACTTCGGGGCGCTCCCGTCGCCATCGTTCCGCCGGCCAGGACTGCCACGCCGGCGGGCGACGCGGCGTCGTCCCTCTGGCGGCAGGTCGAAGAGCTCGCTGGCGTACCCATCGACGTCGGAGCCTGACGCGAGGCGAGCCCGGTGCCCGCCTCGTCGAGCCGGCACGTTCGGAGAGATGAGCCCGACCTGATGCGGTGCGTGTCATCTCATTGGGCATCGATGAAGGTACGGAGCGCCTCGACCCACTGCTCATGCGCATCGAGATGCGCATCGTGCGATGCGCCGCTGAGATCGACGCGCCGGACGCGCCTGCCTCGGCCTACGAATGCCGACTTCTGTTCCTCGGTGAACATTCCTCCGTCTGCGTAGACCATGAGGGTGGGCACCTCGATGCTCTCCCACTCGCGCCAGCGAGGCTCCCGGACCGCCTCGATCGTCGTCTGCATGACGTCCGCGTCGAAACGTGGGACCAAACCGTCGACTGTCTCCTCCAGATCCTCGACCCAGGCACGTTCGAGCGGCCCGTCACCGAGCTCCGCCGCCGCTTCCGATCGGTTTGCGAACGGGACGTCCCACGACCGGAAGAAGTCGCCGATGGCTCGGTGTTCCTCCACCGTGCCGCTCCCCTGGTCCCCTTCGAGCATGACCAGCGCGCGAACGAGGTCTGGCCTGTCGGCAGCCAGGAGCATCGCGGTGTGCGCGCCCATCGACTGCCCGATGACGATCACCGGTTCTGATGTCTCGGCTTCGATCACCCGTGCGACATCCGAGACGTACGTCGCCCGAGAGGTGTCCGTCGGCCGCCTCGTACTCTCCCCGTGGCCGCGCTGGTCGATGAGGACGACCGATCGTCCGGCGAGCGCTCGAGCCGTTGGAAGGAATTCCCGACTGCTTCCGGCGAGTCCGTGGAGGATGACCGCCGCCGGCTCGGAACCCTCGAACACGGTGTACGAGATCGTGACCCCGTCGTCGACGATCAGCTGCTTCCGTGTCGAGACCATCAGTCCAGCCTAGGAGGCGTTCGTGCGCAGCCAGGCCGGGAGCGGCCACCGCTAGCCTTACGTCATGCAACGGAGGGGTGTGGGCGCATGACGATCGACGATCTTCTCGCGGAATCAGACGACGGATGGTCTCGTAAACCACGGACCGTGCGTCAGGTGCTGGGAACGCTCGGGGTAGCCATCGGCTGTATGGCCGGCTTCGTCGTCCTCGTCGTCGCGCTACTGGGGTCGTTTCAAGGCAGCTACAGCTCGTTCCTCGAAGGTGACGTGTCCGTCTGCGGCTACGCAGGCGTGGATTCGGTCTGCCAGCAGGAGCTGCGGGAGCAGGTGCGCACCACGATGCACATTCCGCTCGCCGAGGACGTCCGCGTCGAGAAGCTGCGTCGCTACGGGTTCCCCGATCCGATCTATCAGGCCCGGTTGTCGTTCCCGAGCGCCGCCGATGCGAGGGCTGCCGGTTACACCGTGCTGGAGGTGAGACCGAGCGGCTCAGCCATCGTCGTCGTGAAGGCGAACGGCTGACTCCTGACCCATCCTTGCTCGACGGCCGGCGGCGCCGCCGTCACCAGGCCGCGAGCATCCGATCGGCCGTGCGCAGCGACAGCGCCATCTGCGCCAGGCCCGGGTTCGCGGAGAGCGCGCTCGGGAAGGAGGAGTTGTCGCAGATCCACAGGTTGTCGATGTCATGCGATCGACCATCCCCGTCGACCACGCCGTCACTCGGATCGTCGCTCATCCGGCACGTGCCGAGCGTGTGTGCCGTGCGCGCCAGCACCCTGGTACTCCGCGCACCGGCCGCCGTGAGGATGTCCGTCATCGTGCGGATAGCGTGGCGGTCGATGGCCCGCTCGTTGTCGCCGGGCGAGAACGAGATGGTCGCACGCGGCAGACCCCACTCGTCCTCCTCCGACGAGAGCTCGAGCCGATTGCCGTCGGCGGGCAGACACTCGGCGTTCATCCCGATGCCGGCGTTGTACCGTGACGCGTCGAGCTCGTCGACGAGCTCAGTGCCCCAGAGACCGCCGCCGCGCACGAGGGTGGTCGCATAGTTGAACGGCATCACGCCGAGGCTCTGGAGCAGATACCCTCCGGCGAAGTCAGCACCGTCAGGGCGGACGAAGTCCTCGGTGATGAGCGCCGACGGGTAGCCGCGGTAGCCGCGGATCTGCTCGTCGAACCGTCCCCACACCTGCACCGCACCATGGGCGAGGAAGTTCCGGCCGACCTGACCGCTGGCGTTCGCGAGGTCGTTGTGCAGCAGGAGCCGAGGGGTCTCCACTCCGCCGCCGGCCAACACGAGCACCTCGCAGCGCTGCCGCTTGTCAACGCCGTCCTGGCGATAGACGACGCCCGTCACCCGACCGCGGGCATCCCGCTCGATGGTGTGCACGACGGCGTCCGGACGGATCTCCGCTCCCGCCGCGACCGCCGCCGGCAGGTAGGTGATGGCGGTCGTCGCCTTCGCACCGTGGCGCTCGCCCTGGTGGATCGAGCCGACGTTCGTCGTGGCGCGTCGCAGGCCGTGGTGCGGCTGATCGCGGTCGCGGGTGATGATCGCGGCGGGTGCGTCGGTCGCCCGGATGCCGAGCGACTCAGCGCCCTTCGCCATGAGGTCCGCCGGGGCGTTGCGCTTCGGCGGCGCGTACAGGTACGTGCGCGCCGGGTCCCACGGATACGGCGTCGGCCCGGAGACACCGATGGTCGCCTCGACCTCTTCGACGTAGCGGGTGAACTCCGCATGATCGACGGGCCAGTCACGGCCGAGGCCGGTCTCGCTGCGCAGACGCAGGTCACGGGCGTCCGGACGGGGCGTGAACGCGCCCCAGTGGACGGTGCCACCGCCGACGCCGAACCCGCTGTTGTTCGGACCGAACGCCGTCGGAGCGTCCCCGCCGCTGAACCGGCTGGACATCCAGTTGATCGTCGTCGCGTCGACCTCGTCCGGCGTGGACTCCGCGGGGTCGTGATTCGGCCCGGCCTCGAGCGCGACGACGCGCAGCCCCGCCTCAGCGAGTCGCGCGAGCAGTGGTGCGCCACCCGCGCCGGTACCGACCACCACGACGTCGACGCTGTCATCGTGGTCATAGGTCTTCATCGCGTCCAGGTTCACGCTGCGTCCTCCTGCTGCTGTTCGGGCGTGTGGGCGGGTGCGGCACCGAGGTCGGAGGGCTCCCAATCGTCTCTGGTGTCGGCACCCAACTCGCGGTAGCCGGCGAAGTCGACGTCCTCAGCGCCGGTCGCGAACCCGTCGTAGCCGACGCGGGCCAACGACGCGGGGTGGATGAGCCACTCCCGCGTGACGTCGACACGCAGGTCCTCGAACCAGCGCCGGAGATCGTCTCCGTCGATGGTGCCCCCTGGAACGCCCTGGCCGTCGATCACGGCGCGGATCAAGGCATCCTGGTCCTCGATCGAGTCCGGCCAAGCGATTCTGAGGTCATCCAACCCGGCGCGGTAGGCCTCGTCGTCGGTGAGTCCTCCGACCGGCCGCCATCCGTCGCCACCGCCGGCTGCGAGGTCGGCGTCGACCCGCGCGGCGAGATCGATCCGTCCGTCCGGCGGCTGCGGAACCAGGCGAGCGGCGACGGCGCGGAGCAGGTCAAGCTGTTCCATGCTCAGCGCGCGGGGCCGATACCGGGGGTCGTCCGGCAAGGCGCGTCGTGCCAGCGCACTCCGCACCCGCGGCGTGGTCCGCGGGGACGCGATGATGAGCCCCCACTCCGCGGGGACGATCGCACTGTGTGCGACGATCTCGTCCCACAGCTCGGCGATCGCGCGCGCCACCTCGACCGGACGTTCGGAGGAGAGCAGATGTCCGGCTCCGGCGAGCGACACGAATCGAGCGCGGGGATAGACGTCCGAGAGCAGCTCCGGTTGCACCGCGGCTCCGAGTGCATCGTCCTGGTCTCCGGCGAGCACGGTGCACGGGAGGTCGAGGGTTCCGACGGAGGACGCGATGTTCTGCACGCTCCCCTGCTCCAGCCAGCGGCGCCACGCGACGGGCGACATGGCCTGGACGGACGCCACGGCGGCGGCCTGCAGCTCGGCCGGCAGGGGCGCACCCACGTTGTCGTCGACGAAGGTCTGTGCGTCCGCCTCGGCGATGGGCCCGTCCTCGACCCAGGTGACCATCTGGTGGCGCTTGGCGTCCGGCATCGGCTCGGGCGTGGGCGGTGACGGCGCGAGGAGCACGACACCGAGGAGGCCGAAGACGGGGACGTCGCCGTCGCGGACCCGGGCGGCGATCCCGGCGGCGACCTTGCCGCCCATGCTGTGGGCGCACAGCATCCAGGGTCCGCCGTCGGCCTGCTCCGCGATCACGGCGAGGGCAGCGTCGACCTGCGACTCGACCGAGCCGTCCGGCGCGTCGGCCGTGTCGCCCTGGCCGGGCAGCTCGACGGCGATCACCCGGAACCGAGCGTCTAGCTCGCGAGCCACCGGCGCGACCGCGGCGGCGTCGAGGCCCAGCCCGGGGAGGAAGAAGACCGTGCACACAGCCGCGGTCACGGGGTGACCATGCCGCCGTTGACGTTCAACGTGGCCCCGGAGACGTAGCCGGACTCCGCCGAGGCGAGGTAGACGTACGCCGGCGCGAGCTCAGCCGGCTGTCCGGCACGTTGGTACGTGTTCTCGTCGTCGAAGGACTGCATCTGCTCGTCGGAGACGCCGTCGGAGACCTGCAATGCGGTCCACACGGGGCCGGGAGCGACCACGTTCACGCGGATCCCGCGCGAGGCGAGCTGCAGCGCGAGCCCCTTCGAGAGGTTGTTGATCGCGGCCTTCGTCGCCGCGTAGTCGAGCCGGTCGGGTGACGGCTTGTACGCCTCGAGCGACGCCGTGTTCACGATGCTCGCGCCCTCGCCCAGGTGCGCGAGCGCCGCCTTGGTGATCCAGAAGTTCGCGAACACGTTCGTCCGGAAAGTCTCCTCGAACTGCTCATCGCTGAGATCTTCCACCCGGTCGACCGCGATCTGCTTGCCCGCGTTGTTGACGAGGACGTCCAGGCCTCCGAGGAAGTCCGCGGCCTCCGCGACGAGCCGACGGCACTGGTCGGCGTGCGAGATGTCGGCGACGATCGCCTTGCCTCGGCGCCCTGCGTCGGCGATGAGCGACAGCACGTGCTCGGCGTCCTCCTCCTCACCCGGGAGGTGAGCGATGACGACGTCCGCGCCTTCGCGAGCGAACGCGATCGCTGTTGCCGCACCGATCCCGGAGTCGCCACCCGTGATGAGCGCCTTCCGACCGTTCAGGCGTCCGCTGCCCCGGTAGCTCGCTTCGCCGAGGTCGGGAACGGGGGTCATCCTGGCCTGCACGCCGGGCTCCGGCTGATGCTGCAGCGGGGGCTCGACCCGGTCGTACTGGGTCACGGGGTTGGTCAGGTCGTACTGGTCGCGCGGAGACATGACGACCACGCTAAACGAGACGCAGGCCGCAACCGGTGGGGTTGCACTCAGCGCGTCCGGTGGTGCAGACGTCCGACGGAGGCCGGCGTTCGGGCCGCGTGATCCATGCGTGGAGCGCGTCGTCGCCGATCGGGTCAACAGAACGATGAGGGTCCGCCCCAGCCGCCGACCCAGGCCGCCACCCGGGGATCAGGCCGGAGCTGGTGGACGCCGTCGGCGACGAGCTGCTGCGTCTCGAAGGCATCGGGACTGCCCCAGCGTTCCTCACGCCGCGCGGCCCGCCGGGATCGCACGCGGCCGAGCGACGCGCCGTCCGGGTCGACGAGCTCGACGGTGCCCACGTCTCCGGTACCGAGGCGGTCGACCAGATCGACGATCCACGTCGGGTCGAGGATGACGATCGGACGGTCGAGCTCCCACGTCACTCGGGCGTCGACTCCGGCTGCTTCGTCGAGGACGCGCGGGTCTCCCCCGAGCTCCTCAGCTCCCCCGCCGTCGAGGACGAACCGAGCCTGCGGGAAGGCGGTGAACAGCGAGTCCGCCGCGACGAACCGAGCGGCCGCCGTATGGGCGCCCCGCAGCCGCACGACGAGATCGACCGCGTCCGACCACAGCGCCCGCGGCGCGGACCCCGACACGGGGATCGACGAGAGGAGCCGCATGGTCTGGGCGTTCGCGCGGTCCAGGCCTGAGCCGTCGCGCTCAGCCCATTCGGGGCCGTCGTGCCAGGCCACCGCGTTCGGGACATGGGCGAAGACCGCTCCCGCCTGCCACATGCGGTGCGCCCACTCCCAGTCCTCACCGCCGTAGGAGGTGAAGGACTCGTCGAATCCGCCGACCTCGTCGAACAGGCTCCGGGAGCATGCGATGACCGCGCCGATCATGAATCGATAGGAACGGTCGTCCGCGTCGCGCAGATCCCGACTGCGCGCGTACTCCTCGGCGAGCCACGCCGGTTCGGCGAGCTCACGGCCGGCGGCCGCCTCGACGACCGGTGTCTCCGGGGCGATCCCGCTGAAGTCGGCGTGGCGACGCCGCCCCACCGTGACCGCCTCGGGCAGCAGGGCGGGCAGCCGCGTGAGCGCGCGCACGTACCCCGGCTCGGGGGCCGTGTCGGCATCGAGGAAGCACAACACCTCGCCACTGCTCGCCCGCACACCCAGGTTGCGGACGGCGGCAAGCCGGAACCCCTGGTCCTCCTGCCGGACGAGGATCACGTCGTCCGGTACCGACACGTCACCCGGGGATCCGTCGTCGGCGACGATCACCTCCAGGAGGTGACGCGGGTAGTCCTGCGCGGCGAGGGCGTGCAGGGTCCGGAGCAGCTCACCGGGCTGGTCGTAGTGCGCGACGATCACCGAGACGCGTGGCAGCGGATCAGGATGGACGTCGTCGAGCGTGTCCCACCGGTTGCCGACGACCCACGGCTGCGCACCCCCGGTCACGCGTTGCGCCACACGGAGAGCAGGGCCGCGAGTCGGTCGACGGCAGCGGCGACGAACTCGGGGTGGGACGCATACCAATCGGTGTGGGCGGCGCGCACCTCGGCGTCGTCGACCTCGACGCCCTCCAGGATCCAGTGGTCGCGGGGCTCGTCCGTCAGAGACCAGGCGTCGACGACCTCGGGTGCGATGGGCGCGCGCACCGCGTTGAGCAAAGGGCGTCCGGGGTCGGTGACGCCGCCAGGGGCCCCCAGGACGTCGAGGACGCGGGCGCCGAGCGGCAACCAGATCGCATTCCCCGGGTGGTTGACGGTGCGCGCGTGGTCGGCGGTGACCGAGTCGAAGAGGTCGGACACCGGCACGTCGGTCGCGGCCTCGCGTCTCCGCAGTTCCTCGACGGAGGCTCGGCCGATCGCGCGCACGGCGTCCGGCTGGAGCGCAGACACGACGGGGATGGCTGCGGCGGCCGCGAGCGTCCGGACGTCGTGGTACGCCACGATCGGCGGGTTCTCGTCGACGCCGGGGACCCGGACGGCGGCCTGGAACGGATGCAAGCCCCCGAAGCGCACCGGCGTCACCGTGAGCACGCGGCCGCGCGTGGAGGCTGCCACCTGACGCGTGCCGAGCGGCAGATCGTGGTAATCGTCCCGAACGGGTTGCGACACCACGGTGTGCGCGACGCGCACCACTTCGTGCAGCCGCTCCGCGTCCTCGGGGGTCATCTCGTGCACGGCAGGCACGCGCACGAACCGGCGGTCCGGTGCATCCATGACGGTGCGCAGGGATTCAGCCTGGCAGTTGCCGAGCACCACCCCGAACTCCGTCGGCAACGGCGCGAGGCCGTAGAACTCCGCGTAGTGCCTGCGGCGTGCCTCCACCGGCGACCCGGCGGGCGCAGCGGTCGTGCCCGGTTCCAGGGTGTGGCTCATGCCTCGACGGTATACCGTCGCCGAACCTGGCATGGTCCTGCCGCATCGGGGTTGCGCCGGGAAGCGGCGGTCTGCCATCAGCGCCGGGCATGCGCGTCATCACCGCGCTCCATCGGGGCGGCGCTGCTCGCCTGGCGGCACGGCGCGGCCTCATGACGGTGATGACGGTCTGCAAGAATGGGCACATGTCGTCCGCCCGCTCGACCCGCGCCCTTCGTGGTGTGGTCGCAGCGGCGTTCTCGATCTTCGTCGCGCTCCTGTCGCACGTCGCCGGCGGCGGGTCCATGCCCGGCGCCCTCGGCCTCGTCGTGCCACTCGTGTTCTCGACCCTCGTCTGCGTCCTGCTCGCGGGCAGGCGGCTGTCGATCGTCCGTCTGTCCGTCTCCGTCGCGGTGAGTCAGGTCCTGTTCCACACGCTCTTCGTCCTCGGCACCGCCCAGGGCACCACCTCGACGGCGACGCCGATCGGACACCTCTCCCACGGATCACCGGTGATCCTCGACACGTCGTCGATGCCGATGACGCACGACGGCCACGCCGGTGCCGCCATGTGGTTCGCCCACTTCGTCGCCGGCCTCGTGACCATCGCCGCGCTCCACCGAGCCGAGACGCTGCTGTCGACGGCCGGAGCCATCACGGAGTTCATCCTCGCACGACTGGTGCCCGCGGTCCTCGCAGCCCTGGCCTCGCCGGTGCTGCCCGCCCGGGTGCTGCCGCAGCGTGACGTGCCGATCCTGCGCCCACTCGGCGTGTATCCGGAGACGACCGCCTTGCGCGGGCCTCCGGCGCTGTCCTTCCTCTGAGATCACGGCACGACCTCGCCGAGCTGCACGCTCGGTCGACGGTCACCGCTGCGTGCGCGTAGGACGCTTCCTCGACGACGACGCTCCAACCCTGGTCGTCCCGATGCGCCGCGCACCGGCGGAGTGCCACCATTTCCGCCGCTCGGTCCTGCCCCGGCGCCCGTTCGGGTGCGGTCGCGGGCTCACCGGGTGAGCTGTGCCGCTGGGTTCGTCCACTCGAGCCCGCGGGGAAGGAGCCACCTCCTGTGGCAGAAACAACCATTCCGTCGAATGCGCCCGAAGCCGATCCGAGCGGTCAGCGAGGCCCGTCGCCCGTCCTCGTGCCGATCCGTGCACCTGAAGCCGTCATGCTGGCTGCGTTGCCGGTGGCGGTCGTCGTGGCGCTCTCCGCGCTGCAGTTCACCGGTGCGTTCACGACCGGCACGCTGCTGTCGGATCCGGGGGTGATCGTCACTCGCGGTCTGCCGGTCGCGAGGGTCGTCCACGATGCCGCCGCGTCGGTCACGATCGGCCTGCTCATCGCTGCGACCTTCCTGCTGCCGGGGCAGCGGATCCTCCCGGGTGTCGTCTCGTTCTCGCAGTCGAAGGCGATCCGCTGGGCGGCCTGGGCAGGCTCCGTCTGGCTCGCGGCGGGAATCGCGGTGCTGGTGTTCACCGCGGCGAACTCCATCGGCGTGCCGGTGTCCTCACCGACGTTCGCGAAGACCTTCCTGTTCTACGCGACGGAGTTGGAGCTCGGGCAGACCCTGGTGTTCTCGCTCGCGTGCGTGCTGGTGGTGTTCTGCATCGTGCTCCTCGCCCGACGTCTGGCGTGGATCGCGGCCGCGAACGCGATCGCCGTCTTCGCGCTGCTTCCGCTGTCCCTGTCGGGTCATGCGGCAGGCTCCGACGAGCACGGCAACGCGGTCAACTCGCTCGCGATCCACCTCATCGGTGTCACCGCCTGGGTCGGCGGTCTCGTGGCCGTGATCCTGCTCCGTCGGAAGGTCGGCGATCAGATCGGCGCGGTCGTCGCACGCTACTCGGTGCTCGCCGGTTGGGCGTTCGGTGCGGTGGCGTTCTCGGGCGTCGTGAACGCCTCGCTGCGACTCGCGGGCCCGATGGACCTCCTCACCCCGTATGGGCTGCTCCTGGTCGCGAAGACCGTCGCGCTCGTGCTGCTCGGACTCGCCGGCGTGTGGCATCGGCTCCGGCTCATCCCCCGGCTGCAGGCCGAACCCGGGAAGCGGTCGACGTTCATCCGGCTCGCCGTCGTCGAGGTCGTCGTCATGGCGGTCACGATGGGCGTCTCGGTCGCGTTGTCGCGCAGCCAACCGCCGGTGTCGCAGGAGCCGGTCGCCGACGACGTCCGCCGTCGGCTCCTCGGGTTCGCCTACCCGCCGGAGGTGACGCCACTGCGGATGTTCACCGAGTGGCACGTCGACTGGATGTGGGCGGGCCTCGCCGTGGTCGGTGCGGCCTGGTACCTGTGGGCGTTCCGCACGCTCCGGCGCCGCGGCGACGCCTGGCCCGTGGTTCGCCTGATCGCCTGGCTGGGCGGCTGCGCGGCGCTGTTGTACGCGACCAGCGGTGGCCTCGCCGTGTACGGGCAGATCCACTTCAGCACGCACATGCTGCAGCACATGGCGCTCATGATGATCGTGCCGCCGCTGCTCGTCCTGGGCGGCCCGATCCTCCTCGCCCTGCGAACCCTGCCCAGTCGCACCGACGGAGGCCGAGGCCTCCGGGAGTGGATCCTCGCCGTCGTGCACTCGCGGTACCTGCGCCTGCTGTCGAAACCGGCCGTCGCAGGAGTGCTCTTCGCCGGGAGTCTGGTGGTGTTCTACTACACCGGTTGGTTCGAATGGGCGATGCTCGCCCACCAGGGTCACATCCTGATGACGGTGCACTTCCTCGCCACCGGGTACCTGTTCTTCTGGGTCCTCATCGGCATCGACCCGGGCCCGAACCGCCCGGCCTACCCGTTCCGGATCATCCTGCTGCTCGCGACCCTCGCCTTCCACGCCTTCTTCGGACTCGCGATCATGTCCAGCGCCACCGTGCTCGCGGAAGGGTGGTGGACCGCGCTCGGCTACACGGACACCGCAGCGCTCCTCGCCGATCAAGCGGTCGGTGGCGGTATCGCGTGGAGCGTCGGCGAGATCCCCGCCGTCCTCGTCGCCCTCATCGTCGTCTCCCAGTGGGTGCGGAGTGACGAACGTGCCGCGAAACGCTACGACCGCCGAGCAGAACGCGACGGGGACGCAGAACTCACCGACTACAACGCCCGCCTCGCACGCATCAACGACCACGACCATGCCTCTCGAAAGGACCACCCGTGACCACACACGCACCGACCCAACGCGACGCCGACGGCCCACCCCCGGAGCCGGTTGATCGCTGAGACGCCGTCGAGAGGGGTCGCGCTGGGCGGATTCAGGCGGTGACGACCGCGATGACGAGCAGCACGACGGTCGCCGCAAGCACTCCCAGGGTCACGGCCCGCGTACGGCTCCGGTGCTCCGGCGGCACAGCCAGCGGCAGCGAGACCGCCATGACCAGCCCGGCGAAGAGTGCCATCGGGGTTCCGAAGAGCAGGCGGTAGCCGTGGACGTCGCGATCGTCCCAGCCGAACCGGCTCGACACCACCATCCAGATCGCCAGCAGGAACACGGTGGCGGCCGAGGCCGCGACGACTCCAGCGATCACCCGGAGGACGAGACGTGTCCGGGTGGTCGCCCGCCGTGCGTGCGGGTGGGCCATACGGCCACCCTAGAGCGGAAGCCGAGGCGTCGGCCAGACCGACGGGAGCGGTCGGTCTGCTCAGAGCGCCTGAAGCCGCACCCGGCTTCGGATCAGACGACCTCCGCCGACCGGCTCCTCGCGGCGTAGACGGCGGGGGTCACGGAGAACCGGGTCCGGAACGCCCCGATGAAGCTGCTCACCGACTCGTAGCCGACCGCGGGTGCGACGTCCTGTACGGCGGCACCCCGCCCGAGCATGCCCGCGGCAGCGTGCAGGCGCACGCGCACCCGCCACTCGCGGAAGGTGCACCCTGTGCCGTCCACGAACGCCCGGCCGATCGTCTTCGAGCTGACGCCCGCCGCCGAGGCCCAATCGTCGAGCCCACGCGGGTCGGCGGGGTCGGCCATCAGAGCCGACGCGATGGCACGCGCACGCGGCTCACGGGGCATGGCCAACGCCTCATCGTCGCGGGCCGCAGCCGAGAGCAGGTCGATCAGCAGCGACCAGCACCGCCATCGCCGGCGCCCGGTCGGGTCCGCGTCGAGCAGGTGCACCAGCAGGGCTCCCGACAGCTCGTCGACCCGGACGGTCCGTGCGCCGTTCCATCGTCCACCCTGGGGGCGCAGCATCGGGTCGGCATAGACGCTGATGAGCTCTCCTGGCTCGCTGAAGCTCATCTCGTGCACCATCCCCGCGGGGATCCAGGCGAGATGCTCTCGCCGCAGTCGCCGGCGATCGCCGAGGACCGACACCTCCATTGCGCCGGAGCTCATCCACGCGATTTGGTCTTCGCGGTGCGAGTGCTCGTCGAACCGTGTCGTCGCGTCGACCCGCGAGCGGGAAACCCGGAACTCCCCCGATGTCCCTTCGGCGTCATCCAGCGGGCCGAGGAGCTTGATTCCCCCGTCCGAGTGATCGCGACCAGACATCCAGCTGTCTCCATTCGACAATTCCTGTCCACTCAGCGCGATAGCGCGAAGCGATTAGGCAAGGCTAACCTGACTGTCGTCATCCCGCCAGCCGAACCGATGAAGGACCCCATGATCGTTCCGAAGCTCCACCGCGCCCCGAGCGCGCGGGCCGCTCGCCTCCTTGCCGCGATGAGCGCGCTCGCCCTCGTCGGAGTCGCACTCTCCGCCTGCTCGAGCGCCGCCTCGACGACCACCGAGAACCCGAACTACACGACCGAGCCGAGTGACTCGTTCCCGGTGACGATCGAGCACGAGTACGGCGAGACGATCATCCCGTCGGAACCGCAGCGGATCGTCGTGGTCGGCCTGACCGAGCAGGACATCCTCCTCGAACTGGGTGTCACACCGATCGCGACGACGGAATGGTACGGCGAGCAGCCGTATGCGGTGTGGCCGTGGGCGACGGACCTCCTGGGCGATGCCGAGCCGACCGTCCTCACCACGACCGACGGGTTCGAGTACGAGAAGATCGCGTCACTGCGGCCGGACCTGATCATCGGGACAAACGCCGGCATGACCGAGGAGAACTACGGGAAGCTCGCGGAGATCGCCCCGACCGTGACCAATGAGGAGGGCGCGGGGCTCTACTTCGCAGACTGGCGGGACCAGACCAGGATGGTCGCCCAGGCCGTGGGTCGGTCGGCGGAAGGCGAGGCGCTCATCACCGGCGTCGACGAGGCCTACGCGGCGGCCGCAGCAGCGCACCCGGAGTTCGCGGGCCTCACGGCGACCTTCTCGCAGGGTGGGCCGTGGGACGGCAACCTGTGGGTCTACCCCGACGGCCTCAACACCGACTTCCTGACGGATCTCGGGTTCACGATCACGCCCGGGTTGCAGCAGTACGTCCCGAGCGAGGGCGGACAGGCGCAGATCGCCGCGGAGAACATCGGCGTCATCGACGCGGACGTGATCGTCTTCGCCACGGAGTCCGCGGATGCCGTCCAGGAGGTGCTGGGCTTCGGCACCACCTCCAGCCTCGACGCCGTGACCGGCGGGCGAGCGGTCTTCACCGACGGCGAGCTCGCCGGTGCGATCTACTTCCTCACCCCACTCAGCCAGAAGTACGTCCTCGAGCAGCTGGTGCCGCGCCTGGTGGACGCCGTCGCCGGCACAGCTCCGCAGAGCGTCGACGGCTGACCCGTCGGTGACCTCGCGCACCCCTCGCGGGCGCCGTTCGCTGGGGCTCGGGATCGCGGTCGCGGCACTCGCGACCGCGATCCTGCTCAGCGTCCTCGTGGGATCTCACCCCGTGGGCCCGACGGACGTCTGGCAGGCACTCACGAGGCCCGATGACTCCGTCACCGATCTGGTCGTCCTCGATCTGCGGATCCCCCGCACCGTGGCCGGACTCGTCGTCGGTGTGGGGCTCGGCGTCTCGGGCGCTCTCATCCAGGGCCTCACCCGCAATCCCCTCGGCGATCCGGGCATCCTCGGCGTCGACGCGGGCGCGGCGCTCTTCGTCGCGATCGGTGTCCTGCTCGGCGCTCGCGCACCTGTGCAGTACCTCCCGTTCGCGTTCCTGGGAGCCCTGATCGTGACCGCCCTGGTCTACCTGATCGGCTCGGCGGGACGTGGTGGCGCGGATCCTGTCCGGCTGACCCTCGCCGGCGTCGCCCTTGCCGCTGTGCTCAGCGGCGTCACCACCGCGATGATGCTCCTCGATCCGGTCACGTTCAGGCAGCTCCGCGGCTGGAACGCCGGGTCCTTCGTTGAACGCGGCTTCGACGTCATCCTGCCCGCACTCCCCTTCGTCCTCGCGGGCGTCGTCATCGCGCTGCTCAGTGCGAGGTCGCTGAACGCCCTGGCGCTGGGCGAGGTTCTCGCCTCCTCACTCGGCACGCGCCTCGTGCGCACGCGCGTGCTCGCCGTCGTGGCGATCACCCTGCTGGCGGGTGCGGCGACCGCGATCGCCGGACCGGTCGGCTTCGTGGGCCTCATGGTGCCCCACATCGCGCGCTGGATCGTCGGCCCCGACCAGCGGTGGATCGTGGCGTACTCGATACTGATCGCGCCGGCCGTGCTGCTCACCTCCGACGTGATCGGTCGCGTGATCCTCTGGCCGAGTGACGTCCCGGTCGGGATCGTCACCGCGTTCATCGGTGCGCCCGTGCTGATCCACCTCGTGCGGCGCGCGAAGGCGAGCGCACTGTGACCGGGGTCGAGACGGGACCGCGCGCGGTCGTGTGGCGGCGGCGCTCGCTCTCCCTCCGTGTCCGGCTGCGCACGATCGTCGTGTGCGGGGTGTTCTGCGTGGTCCTCTTGGCCCTGGCGTTGCTCGCGCTGTGTCTCGGCGATCTGCCGCTGTCGGTCGACGAGGTGGCGTCGGCGTTCCTCGGCGGACCGAGCACCCTGGTGCAGACGGTGGTGCTCGAGTGGCGCCTCCCACGGGTCCTCGCCGCGCTGCTCTTCGGCGGGGCCCTCGGGCTCTCCGGTGCGATCTTCCAGTCCCTCACCCGGAACCCGCTCGCGAGCCCCGACATCATCGGGTTGACCGCTGGGTCGTACGCGGGCGGTCTCATCGTGATCATCGTGATCGGCGCGGGCGCCGGGTCGGCAGCCGTCGCGGGCGGCGCCATCGGTGGCGGGCTGATCGCCACAGCGCTGGTCTACCTCCTCAGCTACCGTCGAGGCGTCCAGGGCTTCCGTCTCATCGTCGTGGGCATCGGTGTCTCGGCCATGCTCGAAGCGCTCAGCTCCTACCTCGTACTGCGGGCGAAGCTCGAAGTCGCGATGCTCGCCACCGTGTGGGGTGCTGGCTCGCTGAACAGCGTCGGTTGGGCGCAGCTCGTCCCCGCCGCTGTCGTGATCATCGCCATCGCCATCGCCCTCGGTCCGCTCGGCGGATCACTCCGACAGCTCGAGCTCGGCGACGACGCGGCGAAGGCCCTCGGATCGCGGGTCGAACGTTCGCGGCTCGGTCTCGTGGCGTGCGCCGTCGCGCTCACGGCTGTCGTCACGGGCGCGGCCGGACCCATCGCGTTCGTCGCCCTCGCGGCCCCGCAGATCGCGCAGCGGATCACCCGCACCGCCGGCATCGCACTGGTGCCGTCGGCTCTGCTCGGGGCGCTCGTGCTGCTGGCATCCGACATCGTCGCGCAGCACCTGCTGCCGACGTCACTGCCGGTGGGGGTCGTCACTGTGATCGTGGGAGGCGGCTACCTCGTCTGGCTCCTCGTCCACGAGATCCGCAGGCGCTCGTGACCGTTCTGTCGTGAGGACCGGGGATACCCCCTCACCGCATCGATCGGCGGCCCTCTAGCCTGATGCCGAAGAGCCGACGCAGCCCACGCGACGGCGGAAACGAGGCACGATGTCGCTCCCTCCCGCCCCCGATCCCACTCGAACCACGAAGCGCTTCATCCTCGCCGCCTTCAGCTTCGTCGCGCTGATGGCGTCCGGCGTCGGTGTGGTCGCCTGCTCGATCGGCCTCGCCGACACCGGCCATCCCGCCATGATCGTCGGGCTCGCCGGAAGCGTGCTCGGCATCGCCGCCGCCTTCGTCGTGATGTGGACGGCCCTGCGCGCCGAACGCTGACGACGCCAGGGCGTTCAGGTCGGGAACGGGGAGGCTGATACGCTCTCGCAGGTCTGCGTTCGCGTCGCCACCCGGATCGTGACCGGGCTCCCGAGGCGTCGTCACGCGCGCAGCGGGGCGTGAGGAATCGCAATGAGCATGGAAAGCGCGGCTTGGAGCTCGCTGTACAAGATCTCGAGCGCCAAGGACGGCAAGCACGGGATCTCCCGCGCGTCCGTGCGTCGGATCATGACGTTCGCGGTGCCCTACCGGTCCAAGTTGCTGGTCTTCATCGCCCTCTCCGTCGCGGGAGCGTTCCTCGCAGTCGCGACGCCGGTGCTCGCCGGCCAGGTGGTCGACGTCATCGTCGCCCGGGGCGAGGTGGCCACGATCGTCCGGCTCGCCGTCGTCATCGCCCTCGTGGCCGTGGCGGACGCCGCCGTGTCGCTCGTGACGCGATGGTATTCGGCGCGAATCGGCGAAGGCGTGATCCTGGACCTCCGCACGGCCGTCTTCAACCATGTGCAGCAGATGCCGATCGCGTTCTTCACCCGCACCAGGACGGGCGCGCTCGTGAGCCGCCTCAACAACGACGTGATCGGCGCGCAGCAGGCCTTCAGCGGCACGCTGTCCGGCGTGATCACGAACCTCGTGGCCCTGATCCTCACACTGATCGTCATGCTCAGCACGTCCTGGCTCGTGACGGTCCTCGCCGTGGTGATGCTCCCCATCTTCCTGGTACCCGCGCGCCGCATGGGTAGCCGTCTCGCCGCGCTGCGTCGCGAAGCCGCCGACCACAACTCGGCCATGAGCACGCAGATGACCGAACGGTTCTCAGCGCCCGGTGCCACGCTCGTCAAGCTGTTCGGTCGACCGGATCAGGAGGCTGAGGAGTTCCGCGTCCGTGCCGCCCGCGTCCGCGACATCGGCGTCCGGACGGCGATGCTGCAGTTCGTCTTCTTCACCGCGCTGATGCTCGTCTCCGCCCTCGCGCTCGCCCTCGTCTACGGCCTCGGCGGCTTCCTCGCACTCGCCGGGCAACTGGACACCGGTGAGGTGGTCACCCTGGCGCTCCTGCTCACCCGCCTCTACGCGCCGCTGACCGGCCTCGCGAACGCCCGGGTGGAGATCATGAGCGCGGTGGTCAGCTTCGAGCGCGTGTTCGAGGTGCTCGACCTCGAACCGCTCATCCGGGAGAAGCCCGACGCCGTCACCATCCCCGAGGGTCCGGTGTCCGTCGAGTTCGACGACGTCCACTTCGCCTACCCGTCGGCGGACAAGGTGTCCCTCGCCTCGCTGGAAGAGGTCTCGACGCTGGACACCCGAGGCGGCGAGGAGGTGCTGCACGGCGTCTCCTTCCGGATCGAACCGGGGCAGACCGTCGCCCTCGTCGGCTCGTCAGGAGCGGGTAAGTCCACGATCGCGCAGCTGCTGTCGCGGCTGTATGACGTCGACGAGGGCGCCGTGCGTCTCGCGGGGACGGACGTCCGCGATGTCGCCTTCGCCTCCATGCGGCACACCCTGGGCATGGTGACGCAGGACGGTCACCTGTTCCATGAGACCATCCGCTCCAATCTGCGTCTCGCACGTCCGGAGGCGTCCGAGGACGAGGTGTGGGACGCCGTCCGCCGCGCGCGGCTCGAACCGCTCATCCGGTCCCTGCCGGACCAGCTGGACACCATGGTGGGCGAGCGTGGCTACCGACTCTCCGGTGGTGAGCGCCAACGGATGACCATCGCGCGGCTGCTCCTCGCCCAGCCGCGCGTCGTCATCCTCGATGAGGCGACAGCGGCACTGGACTCGACCTCGGAGGCGGCGGTGCAGGCGGCGCTCAGCGAGGCCCTCGAAGGCCGGACGGCGATGGTCATCGCGCACCGGCTCTCAACCATCCGCAGCGCGGATCTGATCCTCGTGGTCGAGGACGGCTCGATCGTGGAGCGGGGCACGCACGACGAGCTGCTGGCTTCCGGCGGGCGGTACGAAGAGTTGCACCGGACGCAGTTCGCCGTCCAGAAGAACCTGGCAGCGGATGAGGAGACACCGAGCGGGACCTGACCGCGGTCGCCCCCTCGCAGCCTCCGGGCCGATGGGTTACCGGAGACGCCTGCGCAAGAGCAGGGCGGCTCCGCCCGCGAGCAGGCCGGCGGCGACGACGCCGGCCCCGCCGAGCTGCCAGCCCGTCAGCGCCAGGTCTCCGTCAGCGGAGGGTCGTGCTGCGGCCGACGGGCTCGGCGACGCGATCGCCTCTGCTCCAGGACCTCCCGAGGGCGGGCCAGCGGTCGGAGTGGCCGTCGGAGGGACCGGCTCGACTTGAGCGCCGGGAACGGACCAGGTTCCCGCGGCGAACGTGACGGGCAGGGTCGCCGCCGTGACCACCGATGACGGGATGCCTGACTCGAGAACGAGGCACTCGAGCGCGAGGGTCGCATCTCCCTGTTCGACGCCGCCGTCCACGACCTCCTGGAACGAGATGGCCATCGGCACCTCGACCGGCTGCCCGGCGGCCACCGTGACGGTCGGAGACGTGACGACGGTGACCCCTCCCGCCGTCACGGAGAGTCGGGCGGCGTCGTCCGCATCGGCTGGGCAGCCCGCGGCGAGCACCGCGGAGCCGAACGACGGGACGGCGCGCGCGTCACCTGACGTGACCGCGGCGCCGGCGGTGTCGCGCAGCGTGAGCGGTGCCGGCGCCGAGGCGGCGCCGGCAGCACCAGCGCCGGCGAGGCAGAGCACCGCGCTGGCGCTGAGCGCTGCCGTGACGAGCAGGGTGCGCCCTGCGGCACGGAGCGGAGAACGGTGGATGACGCGAACGGTGGAAGACATCGGGACCTTTGGTGGGTGCGGTGGGCCTCCGGGACGGGGATACCCGGTGACGCCAGGACTATCGCCCACGCAGGTGAATGGGTCGTAAACGCGGGGCGTCACTCAGGGCACCGGCCGTTGGGCCGAGGTTCACCTCCGCTGCCTACGATCGGCGCGTCCGTCCGATGAAAGTGATGCCATGCCCTTCGATCCCCGCCCCGAGCAGCCCGCGCCAACCGGTGGCTCATCCTCCGTGCCCGAGGAGGAGCGGGGCGCATCGGCCCGGCCCGGCCTCTCCCGCCGGTCCTTCCTGGGGGCTTCCGTCGCTGCGACGGTCGCAGTGGGAGCGACCGCCCAGGGGCTCGGGAGCTCGGCTTCTGCCCAGGCCGCGCCGCTGCCGTCCGCGTCGGCAGGCGTCGACCCGGACGCGCTCTCCTGGCTGGTGTTCGACCACCACGTGCACTCGGTCTACTCGCACGACGCCAAGTACCCGATGACGACGATCCTCGACCAGGCGCAGCGCTTCGCGGTCGACGCGATCGCCTTCACCGAGCACAGCAACAAGGGACATGCCAACGTCGGCGGGGTGTTCAACGCGGCACGCGAGATCGACACCGCGCGGGCGGCTCGCCCCGACATGCTCGTGCTCCAGGGGCTCGAGTGGTACATCCCGGGAGCCGAGCACGCGACCGTGCTGATCGCGCCCGGGCCCCAGACAACCCTCGTGTTGCGCCGCTTCGAGCTCGACCACGACGGCAAGCTCAACGGATGGGAGAAACCGCGCCCCGGCACCGAAGACGCCGCCGAGTGGCTCGTGCACGCTACCGACGGGATCGCCTGGCTCGGCGCCCAGAAGCGTGCAGGCGTCATCGACGACGTGATCATCCTGGCGAACCACCCGAGCCGTCTCGGCATCGACTCGCCCGGCGAGCTCCGTGCCTGGCAGGACGCCGACCCCGAGGTGTTCGTCGGCATGGAAGGCGCTCCCGGCGCCCAGGCCGGAGCGATCGCAGCGAACGCGACCGAACGTTCACGGCGTGGCGAGTACGAGAACACCCCCAGCGAGTTCTCCTTCCCCGGCTACCCCGCGGAGGCTTATCTGACGCACGGCGGCTTCGACTGGACCACGGCCGTCGTCGGCGGCGTATGGGACTCGCTCCTGAGCGAGGGAAGGCGCTGGTGGGTCACCACGAACAGCGATCTGCACCTCAAGGAGTCCGACGCGACACGCGTGGGCGACTTCCCGACGGGGCCGGGCTGGGAGTCCGGGGCGACGCTCGCGAACTTCAACCGCGCCGGCCGTCGGCCGGACCCGATCGCCACGGCCACGCCCCAGAACGGCGCCGACTTCTGGCCGGGCGAGTTCAGTCGGACGCACGTCGGGGCCGTCGACCGGTCGTCCGTCTCCCTGCTCGACGCGATCCGCGCCGGCCGTGTCTGGGTCGACCACGGGCACCTCGTCGCCGGGCTCTCCGTCGTGCTCCGTGCCACCGACCACCCGGAGACCGGCGTCACCTTGGGTGGGACCCTCACCGTCGAAAGCGGCACAGCCCTCGAGCTCGTGGTCGATGTCACGCCCACGACGACGCCGACCTCGCGGGGCACGACGCCGAGACTCGCGCACCTCGACCTGATCCGCGGGCGCGTCACCGGGCTCGTCGCCGACCGTGACGAACAGCGCGCACCAGGCACCCGAGTCGTCGAGATGCTCGACGTCGCCGATCGCAGCGACTCCCCGTTCCGTGTCGTGGTGCCGCTCGCGCCGGCCACTGAGGACGGCTACGTCCGCCTTCGCGGCAGCGATGGCCAGGTGCACGGGGTCGGTCCGCTCGGAGCCGAGGTCGACCCGCGGGCACCTCAGCCGTACCCGGTCTCCCCTGCGGACCCATGGGCCGACACCTGGCTGTACACGAATCCGATCTTCATCAGCGTGGCCTGAGCCCGGCCGGGCCCGGTCAGTGCCAGCGACCCGGAACCGTCCACACGTCTCGTCAGGTTGCCCTTGCATCAGCACGTCTGGAGTTCGCTTGGGTGGCCGCCCAGCTGGCGAGCAGTGCGAGCGCCTGCTCCGAGGATGAGTCCGGTTCGGTGCCGTCGGCGATGAGGGAGAGCCCGTCGTCGGCGGTGAGGTCCATGGCTTCGAAGGTGAGCTCGATGTCACCGAGCCCGTTCCTGATGACGGCGGGGGCTGTCATGCCGCGATCGCTCGTGGGAGGTACCGTCCTTAACTCCCACCCCGCCGGGCCGTGCTCGTAGCGTCGACGTATGGACACTGAACAACGGCGTCGTCATCCCCGCTCTCGGGCTCGGTGTCTTCCAGATCGACCTGCTCATCCTCCACCAGGCTCTCCCGAGCGAGTTCGAGCAGACCATCGGTGCGCACCGGGCCCTCGAACAGCTCCTCGCCGACGGCAAGGTCCGGGCGATCGGCGTGAGCAACTTCATGGTCGATCACCTGACCCGACTCCTCGACGCGACGAGCGTCGTGCCCGCGGTCAACCAGATCGAGGTCCACCCGTACTTCCAGCAGCGCGAGGTCCAGGCGTTCGGTACTGAGTGGGCCAGGGCGGCAGCCGTCATGTCGATCAACCGTGCCCTGTCCCCCGGGCGCAGTCGTTGACCCACTCGATCAGACACCCTCCCGCAAGACGACGACGGAGCCTGGCGCGAGGACGACGCGACCGGTGTGCGTGATACCGCTCAGCAGATCGAAGCCGGACGTATTCGCCCACCCCTCCTCATCGCGGTGATTGATGAGGAAGAGGTAGGACCCGTCGGGCGATGACCGGCGCACCGCCTCGACACCGCTTGACACCTCGGCGACGGGAGCGATCGGAGTCTCCTCCAGGAGCTGGTCGATCAGTGCCCCCAGGCTCGGCACATCGAGGTCGGCGGAAAGGTACCATGCCGTTCCGCGCCCCACCCGTCGACGTGTAATAGCAGGAAGTCCAGCGACCGCGCCGTCGGAGTAGCTGGCGACGACCTCGACCCCCGCCTCGGCGGCCGGGGTCTGCAGCACCTCCGTCCACCGGTTCGCCGTCCACCCGTTGTCGAGCGCGACGGTCTGCCCTTCCGCGAGCGGAGCGAACTCCTCCACCACCACACCGAGCAGGGACCGGAACGCGCCGGTGAACCCTCCCGGGCGCACGGTGTTCACCTCATCCACGACCCCGGAGAACCAGGTGACGAGGACGGTCCCTCCGTCCTCGACGAAGGCCTCGACGGCGCGCGCGTTGTCATCGGAGACGAGGAACAGCCCGGGGACGACCACGACCCGGTAGGAGGAGAGGTCCGTCCAAGGGGCGACCACATCCGTGGTGATGGCCCGTTCGAAGAAGGCGTTGTGCATGGCACGAGCGGTCTCGGAAGCACCCATCCGATTGATGGGCTTGAGTCCGCTCCGCACCGCCCAGCCGGCTTCGTTGTCGTGCAGGATCGCGACGTCTGCCCGGGTGACGACGGTTCCGCGCACCTCGGCGAGCGCCGCGACGTCCTGGCCGAGCGAGACCACCCGTCTGAACGCCCGGCTGTCGGGGCCGGCATGGGGCAGCATGGCGGAGTGGAATTGTTCCGTCCCCGATTTGGAGGCGCGCCACTGGAAGAACATGACGCTGTCCGAGCCACGCGCCACGTGAGCCAGGGCGTGGCGCGCGAGTTCTCCTGGTTCCTTGGGCTGGTTGATCGAGTGCCAACTCGACCCTCCGGTCGCGTGCTCCATGAGCATCCACGGTCCGCCGCCGGACATGCCCCGCATCCGGTCGCCGCTGAACGCGAGGTCCTGGTGCCGGAGCGGGTCGGGGCCGTAGGTGTAATGGTCGTTCGCGATGACGTCCATCTCCACCGCCCAGCGCGTGTAGTCGACGACGTCCGGACCCAGCCCGACCATGAAGTTCGTGGTGACGGGTAGCTCGGGGGTGTGTCGGAGCAGGACCACCCGCTCGGCGCGATACTGCTCCAGGAGCTCGTCCGAGGAGAACCGCTCGTAGTCGAGCAGCTGGCCCGGATTGTGCGCCGTGGCCCCGCTCGGGGTCGTGACTTCTTCGAACGAAGAGTAGCTGTTCCCCCAGAACGCCATGCCCCAGGCGTCGTTGAGCGCTTCGACGGTCGTGTACTTCGTCTCCACCCACTCGCGGAAACGGTTGTTCGACACCGGGCAATGACAACGCGCGTTCCCACCGCCGAGCTCGTTGCTGACGTGCCACATCCGGACCGCCGGGTGACCGGCGACGTGCGCGGCGAGTCGCTCGACGACACGCAGGGCGAACCGCCGGAAGACCTGTGACGACGGGCAGAAGCCGAGGCGGCCGCCGGGCGCGAGCGGGTGCCCGTGTTCGTCCTGCGGCAGGATCTCCGGGTGGAGGCGGTGCAGCCACATCGGCACCGCGGCGGTCGGCGTCGCGAGGTCCACCGCGATTCCGTTCTCGTGCAGCAGGTCGAGCATCCGATCGATCCAGGTGAAGTCGAACACACCCTCCCGCGGCTCGTGGACGACCCAGGAGAACACCCCGAGCGTCACGAGGTTGACGCCGGCCTCCCGCATCAACTCCATGTCCTCCAGGACGGTCTCCCACGGCCATTGCTCGGGACTGTAGTCGCCACCGAACGAGAGCGTCTCGGTGGGCCAGGCCGCGGTCATCGGTCGGCTGGGCTCGGTCGTCTCGGTGCTGCTGGTCATGCCGGGACATCCTTCGTGGTGGTCGGTGATTCGGGTTCAGGGGTGAGGGTGAGGACTCGGGCGGTGGGCGCCGCCGCCGAGACGGAGACGGTCAGCTCGCCGGACGGTGCATCCCAGCGCCAGGCCCAGCCGTCGGTCTCATCGGGGAAGAACGGTGCCGCGACGACCTCGCGTCCGCGGTAATGCGGCACGGGGATCACCACGGTCTCGGGGGCGCCGGGGCGACGCCAGAGGCTGAGGCGTGCGCGCTCGTCGTTCAGAAGGCCCAGCGACACCCACGGGTCCTCCCAGCCGGGCAGCCCGAGCGGCCAGAACGGCGTCGATTGCTCGATGTCGACGAGTACCTCTTTGTGAGCTTCGACGGCCTCGCGCACGAGCGCGACCTCCGCCGGCCCCATCCGGTTGAGGTATCCGGAGAGGTACATGCGGCCGAGGATCCCGTTGACCAGGGCGAACACCATCGCCTCCCGGCCGGAGCCGGTGAGTGGATAGGCCCAGTTCCCCGCTTGCTCGGGGAGCATCGACGCGGGCGCGGCAGCTGCGATCGTCGCGTACATGACGGGATCCTGCTGATCGGAGGTCGACTGGAGGTGCAGCCGGGAGAGCATCGCCGAGTCCATCCGCATCGCACCGGAGGCACAGCTCTCGATGAGCAGGGACGGGTGACGCTCCTGCACGTCGTCGAGCAGACCGAGCAGCGCCCGGTTGTGCTCCAGGAGCCCTGCGCCGGGAGCCAGTCCTCCAGCGTCGGTGCCGGGACCGGTCATGGTGTTGGAGTCCATCTTGATGAAGCCGATGCCGTAGTCGGCGACGAGGCGGTCGATGACACCGTCCACGTGCGCGCGGGCGGCCGGGTCACGCAGGTCGAGCAGGTGTCGGCCGTGCTCGGCGATGCGGATGCCCCCACGGGAGAAGAAGGCCGACTCCGGGAGTGCGCGTCCCGAGGGCGCGAGCGCGAGCGGCGAGCGGACGCCGATCACCTCGGGCTCCAACCAGAGTCCTGCGACCATGCCGCATGAGCGGATGTGATCGATGACTTCCTCGATGCCGCCGGGGAACCGGCTCGGGGCCGGCAGCCACTCCCCGACCGTGTCCCACCAGTGACCCTCGGCGTACCAGCCGGCGTCGATGCAGAACAGGTCTGCTCCGGCATCCGCCGCTGCGTCGATGAGGGGCAGGAGCTTGTCGGTGGTCGGATCGCCCATGAGCGTGTTCATGTAGTCGTTGAAGACGATGGGGAGTGCGTGGTCCGCTTCACGCAGGTGGCGCGTCGCGCGTCGTTGCCAGGTCAGCGCGCCGAGCACCTCGTCGACGCCTCCGTCGGCGAAGGCGACCGAGGCCGGCACGGAGGTGAACTGCTCCCCCGACGCGAGTCGGACACTCCACTGGTTGTCCTGATCCGTCGGGCCGGTCAACAGCAGATAGGCACCGTGACGTGTCTCGCCGATCTCGTATCCCCACGGCCCGTTGTGCTCGACCTGCCAGGCGAGTGCATACTCGCCGGCAGCCGCGAGAAGCACCGCGGTCGGCGCCTGCTCGCCAGTCGACCACGACCCGCGGTTCGCGACGTGGACGCGGCTGCGGGGCGGCTGGTGCTGCACATCACGCTCGATGCGGGCGAGTCCCATGTCCCGCAAGGGCTTCGTCGTCCAGCGGCTCTCAGCGACCCAGTCGTTCGCCGCGGAGGCGAGGACGAAACCGTCGACCTCGGGGGCCGCGGTGAGGAAGGCCCCGGTGACGAACGTGGAGACGAAATCGAGGACGACCGGCTCTCCGGCGGTGACCTCCGTCCACGTGCGGAAGGCGCTGACTCCCGGCGACAGCTCGAAGACACTCGTGACGCTGAGTCCCGTGTCCACGTCCCGCTGCTCGATCCGCAGTGTGTGGTCGTCCTCGAGCCGGTGCGACCGATATCGCAGGCCTGCCCCGATGACGGTGTCGACGTGTCGGAAACTGCCGGGGAACCGCCCGTGGCCGAAACCGGACACCTCCACGAGCGGCTGCCGAAGCGCGTTCGCGAGGATCGGGACGGCACGGTCGGCGGCGCCGCGCGACCCGATGCCGACGAGAGCGACCGGCTCGTCAGGACCCGACGCGAACGCCAGTTCCAGCGCTTCGTTCCCCCACCGGAGCAGGTGCTCCTCATCCGCGTCGTGCCGCTCAGACACGCGCCGGCGTCCGGTCCGCGGACTCCCAGGAAGCGGTGTGGTGGTTGTAGCAGACGGAGTTGTCGAGCAACGCCCGGTCCGGTGCCGCCTCGCTCGACACGACCTTGCCGACCTTCTCCGGGTCGGGCGCTGCGAGCGCGAGCAGCTTCGTGTAGTCGTGCTGGGGGTTGAGGATGACGTCGTCCGCAGGACCGCGCTCGACGACCCGTCCGTGGTACAGCACCAGGATCTCGTCCGAGAAGTGCCGTGCGGTCGCGAGGTCGTGCGTGATGTAGAGGACCGCGAGGTCGTCCTCGCGCTGGAGTCGACCCATCAGGTTCAGCACCCCGAGGCGGATCGACACGTCGAGCATCGAGACCGGCTCGTCGGCGATGAGCACCTGTGCGCCTGGAGCGAGCGCACGGGCGATGGCCACGCGCTGCCGCTGTCCACCCGAGAGCTCGTGCGGGCGGCGTGCCGCCATGTCCTCGGCCGGAGTCAGGTTCACCCGTTCCAGCATCGTCAGCACCTGCTCATGCACCGCTCCCGCCCCGGAGGCCCGGCGATGGATCCGGATGGGCCGTGCGATGTGGTGCTCGATCGTGTGGAAGGGGTTGAGCGAGGCGAACGGGTCCTGGAACACCATCTGCACGTGACGTCGGTAGAGCGAACGGGGCACCGTCGCGCCGTCGTCGAGCGTCACCTCGATCTTCCCCGATGTCGGGCGTTCCAGACGCGCGAGCATGCGAGCGATGGTCGACTTCCCCGAACCCGACTCCCCCACCAGGGCGACGGTCCGACCGGGCACGAGGTCGAATGACACCCGGTCGACCGCTCGGAACGCCGTTCGCTTCAGCCCCTTCTTGATGGTGAAGTCCTTCGTGAGGTCCGAGACGTGGATCGTCGTCATGACGCGTCCTCCTGTTCTTCGTCGACACCGGTCCGGATGAAGGCGCCGCGCGAGCCACTGAGGCTCGGGAAGGATTGCAACAGCCGCTGGGTGTACGGGTGATCCGGTTCGCGATAGATCTGATCCGCGGTGCCCAGCTCGACGATCTCGCCCTCGAGCATGATCGCGATACGGTCGCTGATCTCGAGGAGCAGCGGAAGGTCGTGCGTGATGAAGATGACCGCGAAGTCGAGTTCGTCGCGCAACCGCACGATCTCACGCAGGATGTCGCGCTGCACGACCACGTCGAGCGCGGTCGTCGGCTCGTCCATGATCATGACCTGCGGTTCGAGGAGCATCGCCATGGCGATCATGACGCGCTGGCGCATACCGCCCGAGAGCTCGTGCGGGTACGAACTCAGTCGAGCCCGGTCGACGCCGACCCGCTCGAGGACGTCGCCCGCCCGTTGGACGCGCTCCTTCCGAGACAACTCGGGCCGGTGCGTGATCAACACATCGCACAGTTGCGCACGCACGTTCGTGACGGGGTTGAGGGCGTTCATCGCCCCCTGGAAAACCATCGACAGCTTCGTCCAGCGGAAACTCCGCAGCTCCTCGTCCTCGAGGGCGAGGAGGTCGACATCACTGCCGTCGCGGTCGTGGAAGGTGATGCTGCCGGAGGAGATCCGAGCCGGCGGCTTATGCAGGCGGTTGATGGCATAGGCGAGCGTGGTCTTCCCGCAGCCGGACTCACCCGCGAGTCCGAGGATCTCACCGGGGGCGAGGGACAGGGTCGCGTGCTTGACCGCCGTCACCGGGCGTTCGACCTCGTACACGACCGAGAGGTCGTCGATGGTCACGACAGCCGGTCTGGTCGACCGCTTGGATGGGGCGTCGAGGAGCGTCATGCGCGTGCCTTCCTGTCGGATCCCGAGTCGGCGGCGTCGTGCCTCGCCGTCGCGCGCTCCAGCCGCGCGGCCACCTTGGCGCGCTTCCGGTGCAACCGGACGTTCTTGAGCTTGGGGTTGATGATCTCGTCGATGGAGAAGTTGATGAGCGAGAGTCCCATGCCGAACAGGGCGATGATGAGACCGGGCGGACCGAACCACCACCATGCACCGAGCGGGAGGGCGAACCCGTTCTGCGCGTAGAACAGCATCGTGCCGAGGGTGGAGGAGTTCGACGCGCCGAGGCCGAGGAACGACAGCCCGGCCTCTCCGAGGATCGCGGCGATGACAGCGAACACGAACTGGGACGCGAGCACCGGCAGCAGGTTCGGCAAGATCTCGACCGCGATGACGCGACCGGCACGTTCTCCGGCGACTCGGGAGGCCGCGACGTAGTCGCGACTCCGGATGGAGAGGGTCTGCGCCCGCAGCACGCGACTGGACGCTGCCCAGCCGGTGATCGCGAGGACCACTGCGATGGTCCAGAGGCCACGCTGCTCCGGTGGGACGAAGCCGGAGATCACGATGACGAGCGGCAGACCCGGGATCACGAGGAACACGTTCGAGAAGAGCGAGAACGCCTCATCGGTGAAGCCGCCGATGTAGGCGCCGAGGATACCGAAGAAGGCCGAGAGGATCGTCGCGAGCACGCCGACGATGAGTCCGATCTGCAGCGAGCCGGCTGTCGCATACGCCAGCTGCGCGAACACGTCCTGGCCGGTCTGGGTCGTGCCCAGGAGGTGTTCGGCGCTCGGCGGCTGCAGCCCGTCGTCGCGGATGGTCGTCGGGTCACCGACCAGGAGGGGCCCGATGAGCCCGAAGAGTGCGATGCCTCCGACGAGCACGAGTCCGACGGCGAGCCACGGCGTCATGGTCGGAAGCATCATCCGCCAGGCCGACCGGGGTCTCCTTCCCCGCTCGGCGGCTGCGGTCGCGAGCGCCCTCGTCGCGTCGGGCACGTTGGGTTCGGTCCGAGGAGCGAGATTCGTCATCGGCTGAGTCCTTCCAGAACGATCGGCTTCGCCGACGGTGAGACGCGGATCGTGCGCCCGGGCATCAGACGCTCACCCGGGTGCGTGGATCGATGAGGCCGTAGAAGAGGTCGACGATGAGATTCGCCCCGAGGACCGCGAGGGTGATGTAGAGGAAGATGCCCTGCATGAGCGCGTAGTCGTTGTTCGTGACCGCCGAGAGGAGCTTCGACCCGATACCCGGATACGAGAACACCTGCTCGGTCACGATCGACCCCGACACGACGAACCCGAGTGAGATCGCGAAACCGGCGACCGACGGCAGGACCGCGTTGCGCGCCGCGTAGTTGCGGAGGATCCGACCCTGGCTGAGCCCCTTCGCCTGAGCGGTGAGGATGTAGTCCTCGGAGAGCGTCGAGACCATCATGTTGCGCATCCCGAGCAGCCAGCCCCCGAGTGATGCGATGACGATGGTCAGCGCCGGAAGGAATCCGTACTGGACGGCCGAGGCGATGAACTCCCACGAGAAGCCGGGATCGAGGACCACGTCGTAGCCCCCCTGGGAAGGGAAGAGTTTGAGCGTCGTCGCGAACACGTAGACGAGGATGAGCGCCAGCCAGAAGTACGGCACCGCTGCCAGCAGCGTGGTCGCCGGTACGAGCGAGTCGAGCCAGGTACCCGGCTTCCAACCCACGATCGCGCCGAGGGAGACGCCGATGATCGTCGCGAGCACGGTCGAGATGCCGACCAGCACGATGGTCCACGGGAGCGAGGTGCTGATCACCTCGGTGACCGGCGTCGGGAAGTAACTGACCGAGACACCGAGGTCGCCTCGGAAGACGTTGACGAGGTAGTTCCAGTACTGGAGGGGCAGCGGGTCGGAGGAATCGCCGCCGAGAAGGAGCTCGTATGCCTTGCGTGTGTCGGGGGTGACGATGCCGCCCCGTTGCTGCAGCTTGGCGAGCAGGATGTCGACCGGGTTGCCGGGCAACAGCCTCGGGATCAGGAAGTTGAGGGTCAGTGCCGCCCAGAGGGCGACGAGGTAGAACCCCAGTTTGCGGACGAAGTAGTTCACGACGTCCCTCCCGTATGCGCCGTTGCGCGCTCCTTCTCAGCGGCGATCATCGTCACTTCCCCGTCGGCTTCAGCGACTTGAAGATCTCCGCATTGTCCGGAGAGGCCCAGATCGCGGGGAACGCGTAGAGGTTGTCGAGCGTGGGCCAGCCGGTGAACTTCTCACTGTGGAACTCGCTGGTCGTGCCACCGGTCATGATCGGGATGTACGGCATGTCCGCGACGATCTTCGCCTGGAGGATGTCGAACTGCGCCTGACGCGCCGCGGTGTCGGTCGGGTTGGTCGCTTTCAGGACGGCCAGCGCGGCGTCGACCTCGGGGTCGCTGAACCGGGCGATGTTCTGCGGCGCGATCTCACCGACCGGTGCCGTGAACGCGGAGTTGAAGTACTTGTCGTACAGGTAGTACGGGTCGGAAGCGGCGCCCTGGCCGAGGGAGTCGATCGCGAGCTGGTAGTTGCCCTTCCCCTTCTTGTCCGTCCACTCGTTCCACGAGGACTGCGCCACCTTGAGCTCGATGCCGGCCGCCTTGAGCTGCTGCGACATGGTGTCGATGGCGGTGATGTAGTCGGTCCAGCCGGTGACGACCTCGACGGTCAGCGACAGCTTCGCGCCGTCCTTGGCGTAGATCCCGTCGGAACCCTTCGCCCAGCCGGCGCCCTCCAGGAGACTGGCGGACTTCGCCGTGTCCGGGGTGTTCGGAGCGACGGGCTCTGCGATCGCCGGGGAGATCAGGTCCTGCTGCGTGGTGGTCAGCGCGAAGGTCGGCGAGATGTCGCTCGCGGTGTTCTGGAAGGCGAGCGAGTTCATCTGGTCGCGGTTCAGCGCCGCGTAGATCGCCTGCCTGACAGCCGGATCGGTCTGCGGACCGACGCAGCCGAGCGCGGTGCTCGAGCAGGTGAGCAGTGCCATCTGGTTCTGCGGGATCGTGATCGCCTCGTACCCGGGGTACGTGGTCGACACGTTCTCGATGTCCGGCACCGGGCCGGTCTGCCAGTCGATGGACCCTGCCGCGAGCGCGTCGGCTCCCGCAGTGTTGCCCGACAGCGACAGGTAGCGGACCGCCTTCACTGCCGGCTCACCGTCCCAGTACTTCGGGTTCGCGACGAGGGTGAACGCCTGAGCTTTGAAGTTCCCGAGGGTGTAAGGACCGGTTCCGACCGGCTTCTCCATGACGTCGGTCGTCGGATCGGTGTCCTTCCAGATGTGCTCCGGAACGATCGGGGTGCGCCCGAGGAGCGTCGGGCCGCTGACGAAGGCCGGGTGGTCCCAGGTGAACACGACGTGCGTGTCATCGGTCGCCTCGACGGTCCCGTCGAAGCCACCGGTGTTGATCGACGGGGTCTTCAGCAGGAGCTCGAAGGTGAAGGCGACGTCCTTGGCGGTGAACGGCTTGCCGTCGGACCAGGTCACACCGTCGCGCACGGTGACCGAGAGCTGTGTGCCGTCGTCGTTCCAGGTGTACTCGGTGCCGAGGAGCGGCTTGTAGGGATCGGTGTTGACGTTGGTCACGAAGAAGAGCGACTCGTAGATGGTTCCGATGCCGCCGATCTGCGACGGGGAATACGGGTTGAAGTTGATCTGGTAGTCGCCCGACTGGCCGGTGTAGGCGACGAGCGTGTCGGACGCGGAGGCCGAACCGCTTGATCCGCTCGACGGCGAGCAACCGGAGAGGAGGAGCGCGGCCGCGGCGGCCGCGACGGCACCCACGACCCAGGTGCGGCGACGGGGCCGGGAGCCCGTGGTACTGAGGAACATCGTTGATCCTTTCCCAGGGCGTTGACCGCGGGATGCAGTCGACGCCGACTTCGTGATCGGGGTGGATATTTCCACCCGACGCGTCCATTGTTACTTAGGTAAATTATGTGCGTCAAGCACTTCGGGCGAACTCGTCCCGATCCGACGCCGTACCGAAAGGGCCTCATGACAGACCTCCTGGACACGCAGCTTCACGGCGATGACGCCGAAGCTCGACCAAGCTCCACGCACCTCGTCGTCCTCCGGCGGGATGGCGTCTCCCTCGTCATCGACACCGGCGACAGGGATGCAGGCGCGCTCGGCCGCGCGACCTTGCCGACCGTCCTGCACTGGGGAGGGGACCTCGGCGATCTCTCCCCCACCGCGGTGCACGACCTCTCCGCAGCCCTCAGCCGACGATCGAGCGCAGGCACGGTGGATGCCGCGTCACAGGCTTCGATCCTGCCGGCGGAAGGCGATGGCTGGGCCGGGCGGCCAGGCGCGCAGATCAGGCGTGACGGCGTGCCGCTCTATCCCCGCTGGTCGACGGTCGAACCCGTCACCTCCGCCGATGGAACCACGCTCACGACGGTCGCGCACGACCGGTCGAACGCGCTGCGGTTGACCTCCACCATCACCATCGAGGCAGGAGGCGTGGTCTCCCTCACCCACTCCGTCGAACGGGCGCCGACAGACACCCGAGCGTCCAGCACCCTGACCGTGGACTGGCTGGAGGCCACCCTGCCGGTCCCGAAGTCCGTCGACCATCTGACCACCTTCGCGGGGCGTTGGACCAGGGAGAAGGTGCCGAGCACCAGCCGGATGCCCCGTGGCTCCGCCGTGCGGCAGACACGACGTGGTCGTGGCGGCCACGACGCACCGACCCTCTCCATCGTCTCGGTCGACGCTCCCCGAGACCGCCTCGGCGAGCTGTGGGCGGTCCACCTCGGTTGGAGCGCCGACTGCACCTACCGCAACGACCGCCTGGCCGAAGCAGTCGACCTCATCGGCGCGGGTGAGTTGCTCCGTGCCGGTGAGATCGAACTCGCCCCAGGCGCGAGCTACACGACGCCGACCGCCTACTTCGCCTGGTCCGATGCCGGACTGGACGGGCTCTCGCAGCGCTTCCATCGGTTCGAGCGGGCACGTCCGGGGCACCCGCGCTCTCCCCGGCCGCTCGTCCTGAACACCTGGGAGGCGGTCTACTTCCACCACGATCCGACCTTCCTCCTCGAGCTCGCGGAAATCGCGGCGGAGGTGGGCGTGGAACGCTTCGTCCTCGACGACGGCTGGTTCCTCGGCCGCCGGGACGACACCCGCGGCCTCGGCGACTGGATCGTCGACCGCGACGTCTGGCCGGACGGTCTCGGCCCGCTCGCCGCTCGGGTGCACGAGCTCGGGATGGAGTTCGGGCTGTGGTTCGAACCCGAGATGATCAATCTCGACTCCGAGCTGGCGCGAGCCCACCCGGAGTGGCTGCTCCACGCGTCGGATCACTTCCCGACCCCCGAAGGCATCTCGTGGCGAAGCCAGTTCGTCCTCGACATCGCCCGCGAGGACGCCTACGCGTACATCCTCGACCGCCTGCACAGACTCGTGGGTGAGCTGGGCGTCGACTTCATCAAGTGGGACCACAACCGCGATCTCGTCGAGGCCATGCACGACGGACGCCCGGGTACGCATCTGCAGACACGGGCCCTCTACCGCCTGATGGCCGAGCTGAAAGCGCTGCACCCCGGTCTCGAGATCGAGTCCTGCTCCTCCGGGGGCGCGCGCAGCGACCTCGGAATCCTGGAGGTCGCGGACCGCGTCTGGGCCAGCGATTCGAACGATCCGGTCGAACGGCAGGACATCCAGCGGTGGACGCAGCTGCTCCTGGCACCGGAACTCGTCGGAGGCCACGTCGGTCCCACCACGGCGCACTCGTCCGGAAGGACCACGGCCCTGTCGTTCAGGCTCGCGACCAGTCTGATGGGGTCGGCGGGGTTCGAGTGGAACATCGCCGCGTGCACCCCCGAAGAACGGGCCGTGATCACCCGCTGGGCTGCGCTGTACAAGGAACTGCGGCACGTGATCCACACCGGCACCGCCGTCCATGCGGATGTGCGCGATCCGGCACTCCGCGTCGTCGGTACCGTGTCCGAGGATCGCTCCGAAGCCGTCTACACCATCGCCAGTGTCGCCACCCTGGAGGATTCCCTGCCTGAACGGATCAGGCTCCACGGACTGGACGCGACGGCCGACTACCGGATCCGCGTCCGCGATGAGATCGGACGGACCAGTCACGGATTCGCCACCCCCGAGTGGATCACCTCCGGAGAGGTGACCCTGCCCGGCTCGGTCCTCGACGGGATCGGCCTGCAGATCCCACCCCTGTGGCCGGCGCAGGCGCTCGTCCTGCACGTCACTCGCGCCTGAACCCGACGTCGGGACCCGTTCGTCTGGCAGGACGGGTCCCGACGTGGCGCCCGAGGTGGGCTCAGCGCCCGGCGTGCAGGCCGTTCGCGTGGCGGAGGACCCCCTCGGCGACGAACGCCGACGGCTCAAGACCCGCCTTCGCCGTCACCCCGAAGATCACCTGCTGACCGGGGAACAGCGTCACGAGTCCCTGGTCGACCCGGGCCGAAGCATCGACGCGGTCGACCAGCAGCGCGATGTCCCTCACGTAGCTCGTCGCCGTCACCGTGACGAGATAGCGAGCCGGATCGTCGACGTCCGCCCTCGCCTCGGTCGACACCGGGTGGGGGTCGAGTGTCTGATCGGCGACCTCCGAAGGATTGTGGATCGCGGTCGCGAATCCCGTGAGGGACGCGGTGATGACCTCAGTGTTCCTGTCGACGACCGCCTCCACGCCGGCCGGGACGACCACCCGCGCCGACCCACGCGCAGGGACCGACGTCTGCACGGCCGCGGTGGCCAGGACGGCACCGTCGAAGGTCCTCCGATGCAGGAGCACTTCCCCCGTCCACCCGTCGGCGGTGTCGTTCAGCACCACCAGTTCCAGACCTCCCTCGGCGGGCTGGAACGTGGCAAGACGCGGCTCGTAGACCGCCCTGAGGGCGAACCAGAGCGGCTTGCGATGTTCGGCGAAGTCGACGGCGGCCCAGGAGACGACCGGCCAGTTGTCGTTCAGCTGCCAGACGATGACGCCGGTGTTCAGTGGTGCGAGCGAACGGAAGTGCTCGATTCCGAATCGGATCGCCGCCGCCTGGTTGAGCTGGGTGGCCCAGTGCCACTCCTCGATCGTGCGCGGCTCAGGCAGGTGTCCCCGCAGGCCGCGCTCGAGTTTCAGGTTGCCGTCCTCTGCTTTCTGGTGCACCAGCATCTGAGGCCCATACGGGTCGAGCGGTTCGTCGTGGACGACATCGACCAGCGTCGACCACGCGGGTGGCCCTTGGAACCCAAACTCCGATGCGAACCGGGGGTGGTGCTGACGGAACTCCGAGTAGTCGAGTCGGTTCCACACGTCCCAGATGTGCATGGTGCCGTTCGCGGCGTCGTTCGGGTGCAGGTACTCGTCGAAGGAGTACGGGCTCGCAGGCGAATAGGGACGAGTCGGGTCGAGTTCGGCGATGAGGGCGGGGAGGAGTTCGCGATAGTAGCCGTTCCCCCAGGTCCGCCCCTTGAGTTCCTGGCGCCAGCCCCACTCGACGTATCCCCAGATGTTCTCGTTGTTGCCGTTCCAGACCACGAGGGATGGGTGGGGGCTGAGCCTGGTGATCGCTTCGCGCGCCTCCGCCTCGACCTCGACCGCCAGCCACTCCTCTTCCGCATAGGCGGCGCAGGCGAACAGGAAGTCCTGCCAGACGAGGATGCCCGCCTCGTCGCAGGCGTCGTAGAAGTCATCGGACTCGTAGATCCCGCCGCCCCACACGCGCAGCAGGTTCATGTTCGCCTCCGCTGCGTCAGTGACACGTCGGCGGTACCGGTCCCGGTCGATCTCCGTGACGAAGGCGTGGTCCGGTATCCAGTTGGCACCGCGGATCTGGATGAGCTCGCCGTTGACCACGATGTCGAACGGCGCACCGTGGTCGTCGGGCATCGTGTCGATCCTCACCGTTCGGAAGCCGATGCGTGAGTGCCAGTGCGCCGTCGATGCGTCCGTCCACTCATCACCGAGAACGTCGACCCGGACGTCGTAGAGCGGCTGTCCACCGTGCCCCCTCGGCCACCAGACGTCCACCTTCGGGATGGTGAGGGTGACCCGGACCTCCTCGACGCCCGGCGTGACGGAGACGGTGTCCTCGACCCCGCCGACGGCGACCCGGAGTCGCACACGCTCTTCACTCGTGTCGTGGGATGGCGCCGTCCAGTCCAACCTGATGCGAGCGTCGAGCAACCCGACCACGCCGTCCTCATGGTCCGCGAGGTCGACGAGCGGACGGACGGAGTCGATCCGGACGCCCGACCAGCTCTCGATGCCGATCGGTCGCCAGATACCGCTGGTCGCGACATCGATCCCCCAGTCCCAACCGAAGTTCGACGCCGCCTTCCGCAGCGCGTTGTACGGATGGTGGTTCACGTGCGGTCGGGCTCCATGCGCTGCAGATCTGGCTTCCGCTTCCTCGACAGGAGCCGCGAAGGTGATCGTCAGGCGATTCTCGCCCGCTCGGAGGTACGGACCGACGTCGAAGCGGTAGCTCCGGTGCTGGTTCTCGGTCTCACCGACCTGTGCGCCGTTCAGCTCGATCGACGCGACCGTGTCGAGGCCCAGCGCAACCAGCTCGTGCCGGTCGGCCTCGTCGGCATGCCAGTGGAAGACCGTCTCGTACCGCCAGGCAGTACTCCCGATCCACTGCTGCGCCGTCTCATTGTCCCCGTCGAACGGATCGGCGATGAGTCCTCGGGCGTGGAGATCGAGGTGCACGCAACCGGGGACCGACGCGGCGACGGTCAGGTCACGGACCGGTTTCGGCACCGGGCCTGCGAGAGCGGTGAGCGTCCAGTCGGAATGGAGCGGGAGGTAAGCCATGTGCGTCCTTGCATGTCGGGCCTGCTGCGGGTGTCGTCTGCTACTTTATTACCTAACGTGACAAAGTCGGTCGAGGGCCCGTGAGCGATAAGCTCCCGATGCCGATGTCGGCACGACCCGGTCCACCACGAAAGGAGCCTGCGCGTGACGGACACCCGTCAATCCACGAACGCTCCACACCGGTGGCCGCACCTCGCCGACGCCGAACGCGGCGCGCTTCGCGAACTCCTGATCCATGGCCCGCTCCCCCGCGCCGAGATCGCCAGACGCCTCGATGTGTCCCGCGCGAGCCTGACCCGCGCTACGCGGGTGCTCATGGAGCAGGCGATGATCACGGAAGGCGAGACGGCACTCCGCGGTGCGATGGGTCGGCCAAGCGAGATGCTCGTCGTCCGCGGCGACGCTCACCATTTCCTGGGTGTGAAGCTCACGGGAGACGCGGTGTTCGCCGTCGTGACGGATCTCGGTGCTCGGATCGTCGCAAGCGCGGGGGAACCGCTCGTGTCCACGTCGGTCTCCGACACCGTGGAACAGATCGGTCGACTGTACGACCGGTTCGCAGTGGAGTTCGACGACATCCGAGCCGCCGGAATCTCCCTCGCCGGAGACCTCGCCCGGATCGACGGCCGTCAGATCGTCCTCGCCTCGTACTTCCTCAAGTGGCGCGAGGTGCCGCTCGCCGAGCTGCTCGGCGAGCGGTTGGGCATTCCGGTGACCGCTGACAACGACGTCCATGCGCTGACCGCCTCCCAGCACTGGTTCGGTGCGGGAGCAGGATCGGACTCGCTCGCCCTCATCACGATCGGTGCTGGAATCGGCTTCGGACTGATCGTCGACGGCCGCGTGGTCGCCGGCCACCGCGGACGCGCCGGACGCTTCGATCACCTGATCGTGGATTCCACCGGCCCGACCTGCGGGCTCGGCCACCACGGTTGCGCCAGCGTCTACCTCACGAGCGAATCGATCGTGAGGGCTATCGGCCGCGACGGCGTGGATTACGCAGGGGCCGTCGCCCTCGCCCGCGCGGGTGACGCGATCGCGCTTCAGGCGTTCGAATCGGCCGGCCGAGCCCTGGGCGTCATCATCGGCACCGTCATGAACGGACTCGACCCGGAACGGGTCGTCCTCACCGGCGATGGTCTCGCCGTCCTGGAGATCGCGGGCGGCGAGGTGCGGCGATCACTCGAAGCTGTGCGCCTTCCGTACGACGATTCGGCCCGGTTCGACGTCCTCCCGTTCGAGTTCACCGAGTGGGCGCGCGCGGGCGCGGTGGCGGCGATCCGCACCATCCTCCGATTCTGACACTGCGCCGCAGGACGGAGCTCGCAGGTCAGGCGGACTCGCGCGGCACGAACTCGGTGCGGAGGACGACGTGGGCCGGCTGCTGCCCCTCGATCTGCTCCAGGAGCAGACGGGTCATCTCCCGGGCGATCCGTGGGAAGGGCTGGCGCATCGTTGTGATCGTCGGGCTGGAAGCGACCGCCGCAGCACTGTCGTCGAACCCGCCGACCGCGACATCATCTGGCACGCGGCGTCCGTGGGCCATGAGCACCTGGATGGCACCCGAAGCCATCAGGTCGTTGGCAGCGAAGACCGCATCGATCGTCGGGTCGTCGGCGAGGAGGCGCTCCATCGCGTCCGCACCGCTCTGACGGGACCAGTCACCGTGGACGACCGTTCCGTCTGATCCGAGCGCGTCCCGATAGCCGTCCACGCGCAGCAGTCCGCCGACACCGAGCGGAGGCCCGGCGATCATCACGACCCGGCTCCTGCCGAGCCCGAGCAGGTGCTCAGTCATCGTCCTGGCCCCGTCCCGGTCGTCGGCGGCGACGTAACTGGTCGTCGACCGCTGATCCACCGGCGTGCCGCAGTAGATGGTCGGCACCCCCTGCGAGGTGAGCTGGTCGAGGACGCCGAGCTCGCGGTTCCAGGAGACGAACATGACACCGTCGATCTGCCCGGTGCCGATGAAGTCGAGAGCTCGTCGCTGCTCCTCGAGTGAACTCGCCAGCAGCAGCACCATGGCGATGTTCCGCTCCGCCAGAGCCGTTGACACCTCTTTCATCAACACGGCGAAGTTCGGATCGCTGAACAGGTGGTCGACGTCCTCGCCGAGCAGGAACGCGACGGAGCCTGAACGGCGGAGCTTCAATCCTCGGGCATGGGCGTTCGCTCGATACCCCGTGGAGCGGACCGCCGCCTCGACCGCTCGCCGCGCTTCCTCACTGACCCAGCGGTGCCCGTTCATGGCCCGCGAGACGGTCCCGCGCGACACACCGGCAGCGGCGGCCACATCGTCGATCGTCGGGCGTCGGGCGGGGCCGGTCGTCGGGGTGCTCATGGTGGTCATAGCTTAGGGACTTCCGGTCGTGTCCGACGGTGATGCCGGTGTCCGCAATGGCGGACACCGGCATCACCGTCTCGTCAGCTGATCACTTCGCCTGAGCGGCGAAGGCGTCGTCCATCGACTTCAGCACCTGATCGATCGTCGACTGACCGGTGAAGATCGCCTGCACCCCGTCGAAGAGCGCGGGCTGGATCGTCGTGCTCGGCCACAGCTGATCCGGCCAAGTGGAGATGCGGTTCTCGGAGATGAAGCCGGAGGCAAGCTTCGCCACCTGCGAGTCCTGTTGCAGATCGCCCGGCATCGCCGCGGTGTCACCATAGGCGGTGGCGTAGGCGATCTGCGTCTCCGGTGTGGCGAGGTAGGCCAGGAACTTCTTCGCGAGGTCCTGCTTCGAGCTCTTCGCATTGACCGCGAAGGATGGACCCACGGTCGCGGAGAGGAAGGTCTCCGAGGCGTCGTCCGTCGCTGGGAACGCCTGGTAGTCGAGCTTGAGGCCGTCGGACCCGAGGGAGGCGATCGCCGAGGTCTCTGCGGCGACGGAGACGGTCGCGAGGGTCGTGCCCTTCGTGATGGCCTCCTGCACCTGGGAGTACGCGGTTCCGTTGGGCGATGGGTTGAAGCACCCGGCGGTGTCCATCTCCTGGTATTGCTCGAGCGCCTGCTTCCAGGCGGAGTCCGCGAAGGATGCGTCCCCGGACTCCTGCTGCTCCACGAAGTCAGGATCGTTGGCGTAGACGAGCGTCGCCGTGAGCGCGTACGGGATGAGCTGGGTGGTCCATGCGTCGGAGAGCCCAAGCCCGAAGGCGACCTTGCCTGCTGCCGACGCATCGGAACAGAACTGCAACACCTCGCTCCAGGTGGTGGGTTCGACGAGCCCCACCTCGTCGAGAGCGGCTGTGTTGTAGATGGCCCCGATGGACGAGAACGTCATCGGGACACCGACGATCGCACCGTCGGAGGTCGACAGGAGGTTGACGGCGGCCTTGGGGAGGTCCTTCGTCCAGGCCTCGTCCGAGACGTCCGCGAAGAAGCCCTTGTCGCCGGCGATCTTGACGCTGACGTTGTTGCCCGTCCCCGGGAACACCTGGACGACGTCCGGGGCGGTCCCGCCGGTGAGCTGCGTGGCGGTGACCTGCTGGTAGCTGTCCGGTGAGTCCTGGAGCTTCACGGTCACGCCCGGGTTGTCGGCTTCGAACTGCTTGATGACGGTCTTCATCGCCGCACCGCCGTTGACGCCGACCGTGAGCGTGTCCGCGTCGGCGGACCCTCCGGCGCTCGTCGAACAGCCGGCGAGCGCGAGGCCCACGATGGCGATGGAGGCGGTCGCCGCGAGGCGTCGCCGGGATGTCGTCGCTGACATGTGATTCCTTTCAGGATCCCTGGTGGACAGGGGTTCGAGTGGTGCTGGGGGTGGTACGGGGTGCCCGGTCGCGGGAGTCACCCCTTCAGGCCGGATGCGAAACCCTTCATGATGAAGCGCTGCATGAGGAAGTACGCGACGAGGATCGGAAGCACGGAGATCAGCAGCGCACAGAAGACCAGTGGCCAGTTCGCGCTGTAGAGGCTGACGAAGCTGTACACGGAGAGTGGGGCGGTGGAATTGCCGCTACCCGAGAGATAGAGGAGCGGGGTGAAGAAGTCGTTCCAGATCGACAGGCCACACAGGATGGCGATCGTGCCGGTCACCGGCCGGAGCAGTGGGAACACGATGGAGAGGAACGCACGACTCGGCCGAGCGCCGTCGATCGTCGCCGCCTCCTCGTAGTCCCGGGGCAGGTCCCTGAGGAACGCCGCGTACAGGAAGATCGAGAACGGGAGGAAGCCGCCGATGTTGATGAGGATGACGGCGACCGGCGAACCGACGAGGCCGATGCTCGCGAACCAGAGGTACAACGGGAGCATCGCCAGCTGGCCCGGGAACAGGAAGCCCAACAGGAACAGGTAGAACGCGCCGCGCGACCAGCGTCTGGTCGAACGCGTGACGGTGTAGGCGGCCATCGAGGAGATCACGATGATGACGGCGACCGAGACCACGGTGATGACGGCGCTGTTCACGAGGCTCGCACCCATCGCCGACTCCGTCCAGGCGGTGGCGAAGTTGCCGAAGTTCAGCGGCCAGGTGAACCCGAGGAAGCCGGGTGTTCCGTTGGGGTCGCGGAGTGCGACGGACAGCATCACGATGAACGGGATGAAGAACACGATCGCCGTCAGGATCAGGACGACCTCGAGGACGGCGGTCTTGGCGGTGTACCGGTTCACGACAGGTCCCCCTTCCGCTGGGTGATGCGGAACTGTGCGAAGGCGATCACGCCGACGACGATCGTGAGGATCACTCCCTGGGCGAGCGCGGTCGGGTACTGCAGATAGGTGAACGCGGTCTTGTAGACGATGGTGGCCATGGTCTCGGTGGAGCCCGCCGGTCCGCCCTTCGTCATCGCGAAGACGGTGTCGAACTGTTTGAGCGTCGAAATGAGCGTCAGCAGGACGTTGACGACGATCGCCCCGTTGATGAGCGGGATGACGATACTCGTGGTTCGACGGAAGGATCCTGCGCCGTCGATGGCGGCTGCTTCGAGGGTCTCCTCGGGGACGCCCTGCAGACCGGCGAGGTAGATGACCATCGAGTAGCCCGCACCCTGCCAGATGATGGCCGCGCAGATCGAGAAGATGGCGATCGACGGGTCCCCGAGCCAGTCCTGTTTGAGGGCGCCGAGTCCGATCGCGTCGAGTGCGCCGTTGACCGTGCCAGTGGGGCTCAACAGGTACTTCCAGAGGAAGCCGGCGACGATGGGAGTGAGGACGACGGGCAGGAAGAAGACGAGGCGGAGCACGTAGCGGCTCTTGACCTGGGTGTTGAGTCCGAGGGCGAGGAGCAGGCCGACCACGTTCTGCAGCACGGTCACGATCACCGTGATCAGGAAGGTGTTGCCGATGGCTCGGAGCGTGCCAGGATCCTGCAGCGCGCCGATGAAGTTCTGGACACCCTGGAAGCTCCAGGTCGAACCGAGTCCGTCCCAGTCTGTGAACGAGTAGAAGAACCCTTGCAGGTTCGGCCAGAGCACGATGACGGCGTACATCGCGAGCGCCGGCACCACGAACCAGGCCGGGGTCCGGGCGCCCACCGCACGCTTCCTCCCACGGCGACGACCAGGGCCGAGTGGCTCCACGTCCGCGGAAATGATCGGGACACTCGGGGCGGCGGTCACGAGCCGAGCTCCGTGACGCGGGCCGCGTCGAGTGGTGGCGTATACGTCATCGGGGTCCATCTTCGTTGAGGGTTACTGGAAACGTTCACAGTATTGCACGGCGATTCTTTCCGGGCAACCGCCGGTTGAATCCTTTCATATACGGCTCTCACGCAGATGTTCCGTCTGTGGAGACTGGGAGCGATTACAGCTATGCTGACACCGTTCACGCGTGCAACCGCGTCGACGCCCGCGTCTGATTCGAAGGAGCATCACCGATGGAAGCAGTGCCCACCGCCACCGCGACAGCCCTGACCGTGCGGCACGAGCCCTGGGCGGAATCGGACAGCGATCCCGCGATGAGCAACGCTCAGGACCGACACGCGCGCGTCCGCCTGACGAGCAGATCGCTCCTCGTGGACGGCAAGCGCGTCATCCCGGTCTCAGGCGAGTTCCACCACACGCGGGTTCCGAGGGAACGCTGGGAGGAACGCTTGCGCGTCATGCGCGCCGGCGGGATCACGGTCGTCGCCTTCTACATCATCTGGATCCACCACGAGGAGGAGCGCGGACGGTACCGGTTCGACGGCGACCGGGATGTCGCAGCCTTCGTCGACCTGTGCGCTGAGATCGGACTCGACGTCGTCCTCCGCATCGGGCCCTGGGTGCACGGCGAGGTGCGGAACGGCGGGTTCCCCGACTGGGTGCAGCAGGCTGATGTCGACCACCGGACGGATGATCCGCGATACCTCGCGCTCGTCGAGACGTGGTTCGCGAGGCTGGGACGCGAACTGGCCGGTCGCTGCGGCCCGTCGTCCCACGTCATCGCCATCCAGATCGAGAACGAACTCTACGACCAGCCCGGGCACATCCGCACGCTCAAGCAACTCGCACGCGATGCGGGGCTGGCCGCGCCGATCTGGACCTCCACCGGCTGGGGCGGCGCCGAGCTTCCCGAGGAAGAGGTGCTCCCCTTGTTCGGCGGGTACGGCGACGGGTTCTGGGTGGCCTACGACGCACCATGGGACCACACGTTCCGGGAGCACTTCTACTTCAGCCATGTGTGGGACGACCCTGGCATCGGCGCCGACCTGCGCACCACGAAAGACCTCCGGGAGCCTCGGACGCCCTCACCCGGCTATCCGGCCGCGACCTGTGAGCTCGGCGGCGGGATGGCGACCGCCTATCAGCGCCGTCCCCTGCTCGGCGGGCTCGACGTCGCGGCCGTCGCGCACAACAAGATCGGCAACGGTTCCGCTTGGCAGGGGTACTACATGTTCGTCGGAGGTCGGAACCCGGTCGGGACGCGCTCGGGCCTGCAGGAATCGCACGATACGGGCTACCCCAACGATCTGCCCGTGTTCGACTACGACTTCCATGCCCCGATCGGAGCGACGGGACGGACGACCCCGGCGTTCGCCGCATTGCGTCGCCAGCACGCCTTCCTCGCGGCGTTCGGCGACCGCCTCGCAGCGATGCCCTCGACCCTGCCGGACCGGCTCCCCGACGGTGTCGGTGACCGCGACACGCTGCGCTGGGCCCTGCGGAGTGACGGTCGGAGCGGGTTCGTCTTCATCACCTGGCATCAGGCGGTCGAGGCACTCGACGACCACGACCCGGTGGCGTTCGACATCGCGCTCGACGACGGCGTCCTCCGCTTCCCCGAACAGCCCGTCTCCATCCCGACCGGGACGATCGCGTCCTGGCCCATCGGTCTCGATCTCGACGGTGTCTCTCTGGACTGGGCCACGGCCACACCACTCACCGTGCTCGACGGTCGACGGCGCACGCTCGTGCTGGTCGCGGAGACCGGCATCCCGGCGACGCTCCGGTTCGCGGAGCACACCGCGCTCGAGAGTCGGACCGGGTCCGTCATCGACGGACGCTCGATCACGATCGAGGCAGACACACCCGTCGTCGTCACGGCCCGGTCGGAAGCCGGCGAACTCGACGTCCTCGTGGTCCCCCCGCGGATGGCTGACCGAGTCTGGGCGCTCGACGCGCCGCTCGGAGTGCGGCTCCTACTCTCCGACGACCCGGTGTGGTCGGGGGCCGACGGGTCGATCATGGGCGACCTGCGCGAACGCGACGTACGACCTCAGGAATACCGACCGGAGGCTGCAGCCTTCGTGCCGATTGGAATTGATTGGGTCGGCGGTACACCAGCGAGTCCGAACGACGAGACCGCGAACGTCCAACTCACCCTGATGCGCGGTGCCGGTGCGCCACCCCCCTCCTACGGCGAGTTCGAATCGCGGGCGTCCGCGCCTCGGAACGGCGCTTTCGCTCGCTCAGCGTCGAGGACTCGACTGCAGCTACCCCCGCTGGACGGTCGCGGCGCCCGTCGCAGGGAACTCGAAATCGTCTGGGCGGGCGACGTCGCTCGGCTCGTGGTCGATGGGATCGTCCGAGCTGACCGGTTCTGGGACGGGTCGCCGTGGATCGTCGACCTCGACGACATCGGGCTCAGGTCCGGGTCCGAACTGGTCCTCGAAGTGCTGGCACTGCACCCCGAAGCACTCGTCGGCCTTCCCGCTGATGCAGCTGCCAAGCGGGCTGCGGTCGACGGACCGCTGCACGACGTCGGGCGCGTCGACTTGGTCGAGTGGTACCGGTGGACTGAGGCCGGCGCATGACGGGCAGGACCGTGCCCGAGGCGTATGCCCTCCGTGCGGCCGGGCTGGCCGACCCACTCGGCGTGCCGACACCCAGACCAGGGCTGTCCTGGCGACTCCGCGGCGAGATCGCGCCGCTCGGCGCAGTGGTCGAAGGTGCATCCGATCGGGACGCGCTCCTCGCGGGCCGGGCGGACCGGTTCCGTGTGGAAGTGGCGTCGTCGAACCGCCTGTCCTGGCCGGCGGCGGATCTCCTCAGTCGCGAGCGGGTCTGGTGGCGTGTCGGCGTGAGCAGCACCGGCGGCATGGCTTGGAGCGACCCGGCACGGATCGAGGCCGCGCTCTGGGCTGACGCCGACTGGGACGCAGACGCCATCACCCACCCGGATTGGCTCCGCGTATCGGACGCCGCGAGACCGGAGGCGTTCCCCGAACTCCGACGGGAGTTCACCGTCGAGGGCCCGATCGTCGAAGCCCGCCTGTATCTGAGCGGCGCAGGCGTCGTCGTCCCGTCGCTGAACGGACGCGCGGCGATCCGGGGTCAGCTCGAACCCGGCTACTCGACGCTCTCCATCGGCGTCCCGGCGTCCGCCTGGGACGTCACGGACCTCCTCAGAACCGGCGCGAACGTGCTCGATGTCCGCCTCGGCGGCGGCATCGCCGACGTCCCGGGCCTCACCGATCGCTACACGAAGTTCAGCGATCCATCCGGCACCCCCTGGGTGCGGCTGCGCTTGGAGGTCTTCGACCGGTCTGGGGCAGCGACCGTCCTCGCGACGGGCACCGACTGGCTGACCCGACTCGGTTCGACCACCGTCGCCCACTGGTACGGCGGCGAGGACGAAGTCCTGTCGGCCGTCGGTGAATGGGAACCGGCCGCGGTCGTCCCGGACGCGGTCCCGTCGTGGTGGCGCGCCACGCCTCCCGTGGTGGTGCAGGACGTCCTCGAGGTCTGGAGCTGGAGGGAAGACGCCGGCGTCCGGACGCTGGACTTCGGCCTGAACACCGCCGGGCGCCCGCTGGTTCGAACGGATCGACTGCCCGCGGGTGCGCGGCTCAGGCTCGCTCCCGCCGAACTGGTCGGCCCTGGCGGGAGGATCGACCAGGCGTCGACCGGCTCCCCCATCTTCGACACCGTGCACCTCGGCCGGCGTGAGGAGCATCTCTTCTCCCCGGATTGGGTTCCGTCCTTCGTTTACCATGGCGGCCGTTTCCTCGAGGTCGAGGGACTTCCGGCCGATGCGCCCGCCGACACGATCGCGTTCCAGACAATGCGCGCGGACAATGAGGCCGTCGGGTCGTTCTCGTCGAGTGACGTCTTCCTCGATGATCTCCACCGCATCATCGACCGCGCGGTGCAGAGCAACATGTACAGCGTGCTCACGGACTGCCCACACCGGGAGAAGCTCGGATGGCTCGAACAACTGCACCTGTGCTTTGACACGTTGACCCGCGGCTACGACGTCGAGGCACAACTCACCGATGCCGTCAAACACATGATGGACGCCCAGACGGAGACCGGGCTCATCCCGAGCACGGTTCCCGAGTTGGTCGTGTTCGACACCTTCCCGTGGAAGGACGACCGCGACGCATTCCGGGACGATCCGAACTGGGGTCGCTCGATCGTCGAGGTCCCCTGGCGGCTGTACACGCACACCGGAGGTGCCGACCTCATCCGCACCGCGTTCCCGGCGATGCAACGGTACCTCGCTCATCTCGAATCGAGAGCCGATGGAGACCTCCTCGACTTCGGTCTCGGCGACTGGATCGAGATCGACGACACCACCCCACGAGCGATGGTCGCCACCCACGCGTGGGCTTCGACACTCGACCACGCGGCCGCTGCGGCGCGGGTCGTCGGCGAGGAATCCACCGCCGGTCTCTGGGCTGCCCGAGCGGCAGATGTCTGGTTGGCGTTCACCGCGCAGTTCAGAGACCCCGTGAGCGGTGTCTGGGGTTCGGGCAGTCAGGGAAGCTGGGCGATCGCCTGGTCCACCCCCGGACTCGACGATCCAGAACGCGCCCGCATCATCGATCGCCTCGTCGCCCGTATCCACGCCGATGATGATGCGCTCACGGTCGGCGAGATCGCTCTCAGCTGGTTCATCCGCGCTCTCACGGACTCGGGCCACTCCGAGCTCCTGCACCGGATGCTCCGACGAACCGACGCGCCGGGCTACGGACATCAGCTCGCCACGGGGGCGACCGCCCTGACTGAGTCATGGGAGGGGCCCTCCGCCCGCACCGGTGTCGCGTCGCAGAACCACTTCATGCTGAGCGCCATCGACGACTGGATCGTCGGCGACGTCGCCGGGCTCCGGCAGACTCCGGGTGCGGTGGGCTGGCGCTCCATCACGGTGCGCCCGCGGACGCTCGACGGCGTCGACGATGCGCGAACGGTCTTTGACTCACCGGCCGGTCGATTCGAGGTCGCGTGGTGTCGGGACCAGGATGGAGGCCGAGCCACCCTGGACATCGTGGCCCCACCCGGCGTGGAGGTCCTGGTGCCCGAGCACGAACGATTCCGGGTAACACGACGACGCGCGTAGCCGCCTCATCGACGACGAGAGAGGAGACGCACCGTGTACTACGGCGGCGACTACAACCCGGAGCAGTGGCCGGAGGACATCTGGCCGGAGGACGTCCGTCTGATGCAAGAGGCGCACGTGAACCTCGTGAGCATCGGCATCTTCGCCTGGTCACGGATCCAGCCGGCGGAGGGCGAGTTCGACTGGACGTGGCTCGACCGGATCCTCGCACTCCTCCACGCCGGCGGCATCCAGGTGGACCTCGCGACCGCCACTGCCTCTCCCCCGCACTGGGTCGTGCAGCGCTACCCCGAGATCCTGCCCCGCACCGCGGACGGCACGGTGCTCGGCCCGGGAAGCCGTCAGCATTACGCGCCTTCGTCACCGGTGTACCGGCGGCTCGCCGCGGAACTGGTCGCCGCGCTCGCCGAGCGGTATCACGACCACCCGGCCGTGGTCATGTGGCACGTGAACAACGAACTGGGCTGCCATCTGCACGCGGACTATTCGGACAACGCCACCGCAGCCTTCCGTGTCTGGGTCGAACGCAAGTACGGCGATCTCGCCACCCTGAACGCAGCCTGGGGTACGGCGTTCTGGTCGCAGATCTACACGGACTTCGACCAGGTCCTTCCACCTCGGCTGGCCCCATACAGCATCAACCCCGGTCTTGCGCTCGATTTCAAGCGCTTCACCTCGGATAGCATGCTCGAACTGTTCATCCTCGAGCGCGACATCATCCGCGCCGCGGGCGCGACACAGCCCATCACCACGAACTTCATGGGTGCCTTCGCGCCTGCCGACTACTGGCGCTGGGCGCAAGAGGTCGACGTCATCTCGGATGACAACTATCCGGATCCGAACGATCCGGAATCGTTCCGGCGCTCGGCATTCGCGCGTGACCTCATGCGCTCCTTGAAGCCCGGAACGCCCTGGTTACTCATGGAGCAATCCACCGGGGCACTCAACTGGCGTCCGACGAACGCGCCGAAACATCCGGGGCAGATGGCGGCGACATCGATCCAGGCGATCGGACACGGCGCGGATGCCGTCATGTTCTTCCAGTGGCGTCAGTCACGTCGCGGCAGCGAGAAGTTCCATTCGGCGATGGTCCCGCAGAGCGGCACGGAGTCCCGTGTCTGGCGAGAGGTCCGTGCTCTCGGAGCGACCGTCGGTGGACTCCCCCCGATGGCCCCGGAGAGCGGGGCGCGCGTCGCCATCGTCTTCGACTGGGAGAACTGGTGGGCGCTGTCGCACACCGACCATCCCGTGGTCGTGGACTACGCCGAGATCGTCCAACGCTGGTACGCGGCCCTCCACAGCCTGCACGTCTCGATCGACATCGTGCACCCCACGAGCGAGCTGTCGTCGTACGCGCTCCTCGTCGTGCCACAGCTGTACCTGCTCAACGATGAGGGTGCGCGCAACGTCACGCGCTACGGTTCGAACGGCGGCACCGTGTTCGTCTCGGCGTTCACCGACGTCGTCGATGAGGACGATGCGTTTCGCCCGGGCGGTTTCCTGGTGGGACTCCGCGAGCTGCTCGGTGTCACGGTCGAGGAGTTCGGGGCCCTCGTGCCGCCGGGAGCGGACGACCCCGGCCAAGCGCACAGCACCGTGGGCGCGCCGTTCGGACGGGTCCGCGGTGAGTTTTTCGCCGAGGAGCTGCGCATCTTGGACGCCGAGGTCGTCGGCATTTTCGACGACGGACGGCTCGACGGCCGGCCCGCGCTGACCCGCAAGGACCACGGTGCGGGGGCTGCCTATTACCTCGCGACCGTCCCCGACGACGACGGGATGCGCGTGGTCCTCGCGTGGCTCCTCGAGTCCTCCGGTGTCGAGCCCGAACTGCACGAGCTGCCGCCCGTCGTCGAAGTCGCCCGCCGTGGCGAGGTCCTCACCATCATCAACCATGGCTCCGAGCCGCAACCGGTCGAGATCGACCGTGTCGACCTCCTCACCGGCAAGCGGATCGGCACTGCCGTCCTGGAGCCCTACGGCTGGCGCATGGTGCGTCGCTGAGCACGCCGTCCCATCACTCCCGATACCTCGCCGTCCGGAGGATCGCCGGTTCGACGGGCGCTCGAACCCCTACCACTCGACCGGTGAATCCGCCGGCCACCTCGGTGGACAGGTATCGCCCGTCGACACGAGCCAGCTCGACGTCACCGTCCGCACCACCGACGAGGAGGAGACGAACCTCGTCCGGTCCATCGCCGAGCGGCGCGGCCGCCTCGATCGCGAGGGTCACGATCCTCCCCGGCGCCGGTTCCGGCGCCGACACGGGCGCTTCGAGCGGACCGATACGCATGAACGCTCGCGCCATGCCACTCTCGAGACGGACCTCGCACCAGTGTCGGTCGTCGAGGCGGAGCCGGACGGCGGCTCCGGCCTGCGACGAGTGCACCTCCGCTTCGAACCTCCAGCGCGGCGCCAGCGTGCGGACGCCCATCATCGCATCGGTGCCGCCGGCCGACCGTGCTGGCTGGAGCAGTACACCGCCACCAGCGCGTCTCGTCGCGACCGCGTCGACGGCGACGCTTGGAGACACCCATCGGGGATGCAAACGGGGTGCGGCGAAGTCGTCCTCGAAGGAGCGGTCGACGACGGGTGCAGAGAACCGCGACTCGTCGATGACGGGCCAGCCGTCAACCCAATCGACACCCGCGAGGAACGTCTCGCGTCCGTTCACATGGAACATCGGTGTCATTCCTGCCGGGCGGACGCCGAGGTAGACGGCCGCCCAGCCTCCGTCTGCGCACTGGACGAGGTCGGCGTGGCCGGTGTTCTGCACCGGGTGCGTGGTACTCCGGTGTGACAGGAGCGGATTGCTCGGAGCCGACTCGAAGGGCCCTTCTGGCGACACGGAGCGTGCGACGGACACGCTGTGCCCTCGCTCCGTTCCGCCTTCGGCGATCACGAGGTACCACCATCCGTCGTGCTGGTAGAGGTGCGGAGCTTCCGGAAACGCGAGACCGGTCCCCTGCCACAGCGACCGCGGCGGCTCCATCGCCCGGCCACTGTCGAGGTCGACCCTCGCCTGGGCGATCCCGCGAAGCTCCGGCGCGGTCGCGCAGTATGTGACGTAGCACTCCCCGTCCGGCGTCCAGGCGAGGTCGGGATCGATGCCGATGAGCGTGGGGATCCGCGTCGCCGATGACCACGGTCCGGCAGGGTCTTCGGCTGAGACCACCAGTTGCCCGCCGCCGCCGGAGACATCTGTCGTGATCAGCCAGAACCGCCCGTCGTGGTGTCTGAGCGTCGGAGCGAACACCCCCTTGCTCGCACCTGCGGACCCGGCACTGAACTGATCTGGCCGCTCGAGGACGTTGCCGACGAGTTCCCAACGGAGCAGGTCGGTGCTGTGCCACAAAGGCACGCCCGGTGAGTACTCGAACGACGAGTTGGCGAGATAGTAGTCCGAACCGACTCGGCAGATCGTCGGGTCGGGGTGGAAACCGGGGACGATCGGCTGCACGCTGGTCGACTCGGCGGTGTCCGCCGGTGCCTGTTCGAGGGTGTTCGTCACTTGATTCCTGTCACGGCGATGCCTTGGGTGAAGTAGCGCTGCAGGGCGATGAAGAGCAGCAACACCGGCGTGATCACGAGGACGGATCCGGCGAGCAGCACGCCGTAGTTCGTCGAGTTCTGTCCGACCGAGTAGAGCGACAGCGCCACGGGAAGGGTGTACATGTCCTCGGACTGCGCGACGACGAGCGGCCAGAGGAAGTTGTTCCACGACCCGAGGAAGGTCAGGATCGCGAGGGTGGCGAGCGCAGGACCGCACAGCGGTAGGACGATCCGGAGGAAGATACGCACCTCGCTCGCGCCGTCGATGCGTGCGGCCTCGATCAGGGCGTCGGGGATCTCCTGGATGAACTGGCGCATGAGGAATACGCCGAGCGGTCCGGCGAGGAACGGCAGGATCAACGCGGCATAGGTGCTGACGAGACCCAGCTTGCTGACGACGACGAACAACGGCACGAAGGTGACGACACCCGGGACCATGAGCGTGAGGAGCACGAGCACGAAGAGGACCTTCTTGCCGGCGAAGTCGAGCTTGGCGAGGGCATAGCCGACCATCGAGCAGAACAGCAGGGTGCCGAGCACGGTGAAGAGCGCGACGACGACGCTGTTCGTGAAGAACGTGCCGATCTGCAGGCGTCCGAACCAGGCTCCGAAGTTCTCCCAGGTGAACGTCTCCGGCCACCAGGTCGGTGGGCGCTGCAGGAGCTCCTGCTGGGTCTTCACAGAGCCGAGGTACATCCAGACGAAGGGCACGAGGGTCGTGGCGACGGCGACGATCAGCACGAGGTAGACCAGCGCACGTCCGAGGGAGGATCGTCTCCGACGGACCCGAGGTCTCCGAGCGGGCGTGGTGGTCGCGGTCTTACCGACGGCGAGGGCGACCGGGTCGGTCAGGGTGGTCATGCGCTCAGTCCTTCTCTCGGAATGCTCGGAACTGCACCAGGCTGAGCAACGCGATCGCGACGAACAGCACGTAGCTCGCTGCCGAGGCGGTGCCGTAGTTGCCGAAGCCGAACTGGTTGAACGTGAAATAACTGATCGACAGCGTCGAATCCAGCGGGCCGCCCTTGGTCATGACGAAGGGCTCCTCGAAGAACTGCAGGAAGCCGACGGACAGCAGGACGGCCCCCAGCAGGAGGGTGGGGCGCAGCAGCGGCAGCGTCACGCGGAAGAAGCGCTGCCAGGCACCGGCACCGTCGACTTGGGCGGCTTCGAGCACGTCGCCCGGGATGCCCTGAAGACCGGCGAGGAAGATGATCATCAGCGTCCCCATGTTGCGCCACACGGCGAGCATGATCATCGCGGGCATGGACCAGTTCGGGTCGTTCAACCAGTCTGGCCCCTGGATCCCCACGCCACTGAGGACGACGTTGAGGAGACCCTCGGGCTGCAGGATGAACCGCCAGACAACCGCGACGGCGACGATGCTCGTCACGACCGGTGCGTAGAACCCGACCCGGAACGCGGTACGGAAGCGGGTGATGCCGTTGTTGAGCGCGAGCGCCAGGGCGAGCGCACACATCATCGTCAGCGGAATGCCGACGACGACGAAGTACACGGTGTTGAGCAACGAACGGACGAACTGTTCGTTCTGGAACAACTGGACGTACTGCTCCAAGCCGACGAAACCGACGGCCAGTGGATTCGGGATGTCCGTCGAACGGAAGTCCGTGAACGACATGACGAACGAGCTGAACAGAGGGAAGACCATGAAGAGGGCGAAGCTGAGGAGGAACGGCAGTGCGAACGCGTACGCGACGATCGTGGTCCGCCGTCGCCGCCCGGCGGGCCCGCCACTGCCGGAGCGACGTCGCGCTCCGACAGTGGCGGGTCGGAGGAGCGTGGTCACTTGCCGGTCCCGAGGGCTTCGGCCTGCTGCTGGAGGTCCTTGAGCGCTTCGGCCGGGTCTTTGCCTCCGCGCAGGATCTGTTCCAGCGTGGTGTCCGCCGCTGCCGACACCTGAGCCCAGGTCGAGAGCGTCGGAGCGATCTTGACGCTTCTCAGCTGGTCGCCGAACACCGCGACCTTCGGGTCTTCGGTCAGCTTCGAGTCCTTCCAGGCCGACTGCTGGGCAGGGAGGTCGTTGACCGTTGAGAACCAGTCGACCTGGACCTTGGGGTCGCTCAGCCACTTGATGAGCTTCCAGGCTGCGTCGGGGTTCTTCGCCGCCTTGAACACCGTCAGGTTGGCTCCCGCCGCGAACGACGTCGACGTGCCATCTGTCGAAGCGGGGATCTGCGCGACAGCGAACTTGTCCTCGAAGCCAGGACCGCCCGCGGTTTTCAGACCTGGGATGTCCCAGGGGCCGCTGATGAACATGGGCACGGAACCGTCCACGAAGTTCGACGCGGTGGAGCCGGCTTCACCGTCCGGGTTCGGGTTTGCGATCCCCTCAGTGAAGAAGGTGTCCAAGTAGTCGACCGCACCGGTCACCTGCGGGGTGTCGATCGTCCACTCGGTTTGGTCGGCGTTCGTGATCTCCGCACCATTCGACCAGGCGAAGGGCAGGCTGCCCAGGAAGCCGTTCCAGCCTCCGGAAGGCAGGACGACGCCGTACTTGGCACCGGTCTGCGTCTGGTAGGCCTTGGCCAGGGATTTGAAGCCGTCCCAGTCCGTGGGAAAGGTTCCGAAGCCCGCTTGCTCGGCAAGGTCGGTTCGGTAGAAGAGCACCCGCGTCTCGACGTACCACGGCACGCCGTACTGGGTGTCGTCGAACGTCGTCGACTGCGTCGCGAAGTCGAACATGTCGGAGGTGTCGATCGCGTCGGGCTTCGGTGAAAGCGCGTTCTGGAAGCCGGGCATCCAGTCGCTGCCGAGCATGCCGATGTCGGGTGTCGTGCCGCCGGCGACGGCTGTCTGGTACTTGTTCTGTGCGGAATCCCACGGCACGGCTGTGACCTTCACCGTGACATCCGGGTTCGCCTTCTCGAAGGGTTTGATGAAGTCCTTGAGGGCCTCCCCTTCCGAGCCCTGCGCCCAGATCGTCACCGTGCCCTTGGCGGGCGAGTCGTCGAGTTCCAGTGCCGCACCGTCGCTCGCGCCGGTGTCCGCGCTGCGGCCGCAGCCGGTGAGCGCGAGGGCAGCGGCGGCGGAGATCGCGGCTACGGCGATCATGCTTCTGTTTCGGATCATCATCGTTCCTATCTGTGGCCCTGCTGGACGAGCGCGGGCTGGTGCGGGTGGGGCGGTCTCGCAACTCTGCGCAGCACCGCGTGGCAATAATCTAAGCGCATAGATTGCGAAGCGCAAGTAGCAGTCTCAGATCTGTCCGAACGCGTTGGAGCGTCAGTGACACCCGCAACTCGCGCCGAGCACGAACGTCGATTCCAGGAACTCATGCTGGTCCGCATCACTGTCGCCGGCGAGCGTGTCAGCGAGGATCCGCACGGCCGAGCGTCCGATTTGTTCCATGGGCTGCCGCACCGTCGTCAACACCGGCGTCGCCACCCTCCCCGCGAGAATGCCGTCGAAGCCGGTGACCGCGATGTCACCGGGCACGGATCGTCCGGCAGCGCGAAGCGCGTCGATCGCCGCCAGCGCGGTCTGATCGGTGTCGCAGACGAGCACGTCGGGTAGCTCGGATCGCTCGAGCAGCCGACGTACCGTGGCAATGGTGGACGCGTCGTCGCCGGCATGTCCGGGCAACACCTCGGGAACCGGTAGTCCTGCACCGGTCATCGCCGCAGAGAACCCGTCGTAGCGCTGACGGAACTCGGGTGTGCCCAGCTCGCCGAGGTAGGCAATACGCCTGTAGCGGTGAACGTCCAGCAGATGCTCCGTCAAGCGAACCATCCCGTTCCGGTTGTCCACGAGGATCGTGTGCACGCCCTCGTGGCGCACAGCCCCTCCGAGCTCGATGAAGGGGATTCGCGCCGCCACCTGCTTCAACGTCCTCTCAGGCATCGCACCGGCGAACGCGATGAGCCCGTCCACCCGGCCCGCGACATCGATGACGTTCGGGAGATGGGCGGCGGTTCGGTTACCGCCGAGCATCAGGGCGAACCCGCGACGTCGACACTCGAGCTGCACGCCCCGTTGGACCTCGTCAGCGTAGAGCGGGAAGAGTCGACCATCACTCTCCGATCCGGGGACCACGTCGAGGTCGTCGGCGTCGAGCAAGTAGTCGAAAGCGTACAAGCCGATCGCGCCCGTCTGACCACGAGCGAGCCCTCGGGCGCTCGCGCTGGGAACGTACCCGAGTTCGTCGGCCGCCGCGAGGACCTGCTCCATCGTCTGCGGCTTCACCCGGTCCGGCTTCGTGAATGCGAACGACACCGTCGCGATCGAGACGCCTGCGAGCTGGGCGACGTCGTACACGGTCGGCTTACGAGCCTCCATCGGCTCCACCCTCATGCTGTTCCACGTCGCCAGCATAACCACGCCTGTCGTCGACCCCGGGATCTCAGTCGGCGCCCGACGCACCCCGGACGTCGCCTGCGTCTGTCGATCCACCCCGGTTTTCTCCTGATTGCGGGAGTCGGTCGCGGTCATAGGTGATGTCGTCGAAACCGTGCGGGAGGGGCACCCCATCCTCGTCGAGGCTGACGAACACGATCCTCTCGATCGTGAGGATACTGCGGCGACTCACCATGTTGCGCACCTCCGCCCGCATCGTGAGCGAGGTCCGTCCGAACGCCGTCGCGCGCAACCCCATCTCGATCAGATCCCCCTGGAGCGCGGACGAGACGAAATCGATCTCCGAGATGTACTTGGTCACCGCGCGGGGGTTGCCGAGCTGGAGGATTGCGTAGATCGCGGCTTCCTCGTCGATCCAGCGCAAGAGGCTGCCGCCGAAGAGGCTCCCGTGGGCATTGAGATCCTCAGGTCGCACCCATCGGCGCGAGCGGAAGGTGATCCCCTGCTCACCACGGTCCGGACCCGAGTCCGACCCACCGATCGCTCTGCTCACGATTCGACCTCAGATGACCGGCAGGATGATGTCCCGCACCAGCGCGTCGAGCTTGGCATCGGCCTCGAGGAATTGTCGCAGTGTCCGCCTCGTCGCGCCGAAATCGTCGAACTCGGCGACCGCCATCCCGTCGACGAGATACGCCTTGCGGAATTCCGGGACGCGTTCGAGGAGCGTGTCGATGATGTGCTGGGCGACCGGCACGTCGATGCGGTGCGGGTCCACGGGGATCCGGTTCTCGTTGATGCGCAGCTGCCAGTCGAACGGCGGGGAGACGACGAGGTCGCCGCCGACCAGCTCGGACCACTGCAGGTGGTTGCGGAATGCGGCGGAGAGTATCCTCGATCGGAACCCGCGTCGGGTGAAGATGCGGTGCGCCTCCTTCAACGCTGCCACACCCGCCCACTCGAGGTAGCCGGGATCGATGAGGATACGGTCTTTGGCAACGGACGCCTTCAACCAGTCGTCCAGGCGCCCGCCCATGATGGTGACGACAGAGCCGAACTCCCAGTCCGGGAGCCCCTCGGCGGCCCGTCGCTCGAGACCGCGCTCGATCGCCTCGCCGACCGCGACGGCCTGGGCCACCGTGAATGACACGGTCGCATTGATGCTGACCCCGCGATAGGTCGCCTCCTCGATCGCGCGGATACCGACAGCGGTTGCAGGGATCTTCACGATGATGTTCTCTGCCAGTGCCGAGAACCGAACGGCCTGCTCGACGAGCGCCTCAGCGTCCCGGTGCAGGCGTGGATCGGTCTGGATCGACAGACGACCGTTCCGGCCGTTGCTCTCCCGGAACGCCGGCTCGAGGAGCACGGCCGCCTGGATCGACAGCTCCTCGACCACCTTCCAGCCAAGCTCGGCCTCCCCCGCTGTCGAGAACTCGGCAGCGAGTTCGGTGATCCGCGGCGCCCAGACGTCGAGGTTCTGGGAGATGACCGCGAGGGCGATGACCGGGTTGCAGGTCGCGCCGACCGCACCGAACGCGATCGACCTGGCGAGTTCGTCGGGGTCGGCGGAATCGTTCCACAGGCTCGTGGGCGTCGAGGCCGCCGCGGCTGCGAGCGGAAGCGTGTCGGCTGGGGTGAGGGTGACGGTCATCGAATTGCCTCCGGGAGTCGAGTTGGCGATCGCCGGAGCTGCGGCGACGCAGTCCGATCACCATACCTGAACTTTGACAGCATGTCCTAACAATATGCGCGCAACTCGGCGTGACCTGACATACTCCCATTTTGGAAAGCCCTGATATTGTCAGGACAAGTTCTCTCTCCCAATCGAAGGAGCCGCATGGCACAGCCCGAGCAAACGCTCCCCGTCGAACTCTTCCTCGACCTCGATCGATCCGGACCGGTGCCGCTGTACTACCAGATCGCAACCAGGCTCGAGCAGGCCATCCATGATGAGACACTCCCAGCGGGATCACGTCTGGAGAACGAGGTAGCGCTGGGCACCCGCCTCGGACTCTCCCGCCCCACGATCCGTCGGGCCATCCAGGAACTCGTGGACAAGGGCCTTCTCGTCCGTCGCCGAGGTATCGGCACCCAGGTCGTCCACGGCAAGGTGACGCGCAACGTCGAGCTCACCAGCCTGTTCGAGGACCTGGAGCGTACGGGGCAGAAGCCGGAGACGGACATCCTCTCCGCCGAGGTCACAACGGCGGACGAGAAGGTCGCGGACGCCCTCGGCGTGGCGACCGGGAGCCCGATCGTCCACATCAGGCGGCTGCGCCGGGCGGACGGTGTCCCACTCGCGATCCTCGAGAACTTCCTCCCCGAAGACCTCACGGACCTCGACCTCGGAGCCCTCGAGCACCACGGCCTCTACCAACTCCTCCGGGCACGCGGCGTCACGATGCGTGTCGCCAAGCAACGCATCGGCGCACGGGAGGCGTCAGGCCCTGAGAGCGAGATGCTCGACGTCCGGAAGGGCAGCGCACTCCTGACCATGTCGCGAACCGCCTTCGACAACTCCGGTCGGGCGGTGGAGTTCGGCCAGCACGTCTACCGGCCCGACCTGTACTCCTTCGAAGTCACCCTCGTCGACCGGTAGCGAGCCGATCGCGCGACCTCAACGCGCCGGAACGGCGAGCTCCCCGGTGAGGTACTGCGCGCGACCGAAGCCGAAGGACCAGTCCTGCGGACCGTTCTCGACATAACCGATGAAGACGTCCGAACCGTCGACGCCGGCCTCGGAGAGACGGTCGGCCACTGCCGCATAGAGCGCCTGCTTCGTCTCATCGCTTCGACCGCGCTGCGTGAAGATCTGGATCATGACGACGCCTTCGGAGCGAGCGAAACCGAGCCCCGCATCCTCGGCGATGATCTGGCCAGACGAGTGTTCGGTGACGATCTGGAAGCGGTCACGAGGCGGAATCCCGTAGACGGAGACGATCGCCTCATGGATGGCGTCTGCGATCTGCTGGATGCCTGCGGCGTCGCGGCCTGTGGCGAGGTCGATCCTGACGAGCGGCATGAAAGTCTCCTGATCGGTTCAAGTTTGTTAGGACATAAGAACGTTACCTCCCTCAACCCCATTTGTCACCAATAAGTAAATATGTCCTGACTTACTATTGCCCTCTTGTCTGTTCTTCACTAGCTTGAGCCCTGCAATGATGCACGGGCCGCCCGAGGCCCGACCCTCGAAAGGACACAACGAAGTGAAAACCTCAGCACGACGCTCGCTCCTCGGCACGATCGCCCTCGTCGGCGCCGCCGCACTCGCCCTCAGCGGCTGCACCGCCACCGCGGGCGCGAGCAGCACCTCGGACGCCGGTCTCGCGTCCGGCTTCGGATCGCGCGCGGACAACCGCGACGCCTACTTCTTCACCTATTACAACCCGGCGAGCGACCCGTTCTGGGCGCAGATCCTGAAGGGTGGCGAGGACGCTGCCGAGCTCGGCCACCTGAATCTGACGCACCAGACGGCCGAGGGCGACCCGGACAAGATGGTCGACCTCGTCGGCACCGCGATCGCGACGAAGCCGTCCCTGATCTTCATGCCGTTCAACGAGGGCGAGAAGTGGTCGAAGGTCGCCTGCGACGCCCACGACGCCGGCATCACGGTCATCGCGTACAACGTCCCCGCTCCGGACAGCGCCAAGGACTGCGTCTCGGGCTTCGTCGGCCAGGACTTCACCGAGGTCGGCAAGCTCGTCGGTGAGCGCCTGTTGAAGGAAGTCGACCTCAAGGAGGGCGACAAGGTCATGTTCCCGGCCGAGGAACCCGAGCAGGACTACGCGATCAAGCGCGGCGGCGGCGTTCAGGACGCCCTGGATTCGGTCGGTGCGAAGGGCGAGTATCTCCGTACCTCCGGTGCTGACGAGGAGGCGCTCAACTCCATGACCTCATGGCTGACGGCGAACCCCGACGTCAAGGCGATCGTCCCGCTCGGCGGAACCCCGCACCGCAACGTCGTCGCGGCCATGGAAGCCGCCGGGGTCTCGGTCCCGGTCGTCGGGTTCGACACCTCCCCGCAGGTGATCCAGGGGATCAAGGACGGCAAGATCCTCGCCACTGCGGACCAGCAGGGGTACGTGCAGGGGTACCAGTCGGTGATGCAGGGCATCCTGTCGATCGACTTCGGCCTCTCCCCGGCCAACATCAACTCCGGCGGCCTCGGACTGATCGACAAGTCCAACGTCTCCTTCCTCGAGGAGAAGGACCTGCAGGGCATCCGCTACTGACACTCGACCGTCGTGTGCCGGGGATCGCTCCATGAGCCTCGGCACACGGCACCCCTCCCCGAACCGACCGCGATCCGTCGCGCACCGAAGGACCCCCATGTCTCAACCACCTCCGCGCGAACCCGCGCCCATCCTGACCGCTCCGCTCTCCACGGAGAGCATCTCGCAGCCTCGCAGACTGTCGGACAACCAGCCGCAGGGCTTCGCCGACCGCCTCCGTGACACGATCACCTACACCCGTGGACGCGGCGCGCTGGAGATCGGCATCATCTTCGCGATCGTGCTCCTCGGCTTCGTCATCGCCGGCATCGTCGCCCCCGACGCGTTCCCGTTCCTCTCACCGAGCAACCTCTCCGGAGTGATCTCCCAGTCCATACCAGTGCTCGCGATCCTCGGTATCGGTGCCGGGATCCTCATGATCGCGGGCGAGTTCGACCTGTCCCTCGGCGCGAACATCGGCTTCTCCGCGATCATCTTCATCCGCGTCTCAGAGGCGGTGGGCTGGGGATGGGGTGCTCTCGCCGCGATCGCCTGCGGCACGGGCATCGCGCTCATCAACGGCCTCATCGTGGTCGTCACCAAGATCCCGTCCTTCATCGCAACGCTCGGCATGGGCTTCTTCTGGACCGGGGCGAGTCTCTTCGTGAACGGGACGTCACCGGCGATCCTGTCCAGCGCGAAGGACGACACCCTGGTGACGCTCTTCGCCGGCGACTTCGGGCTCTTCCGCTCACAGTTGGTCTGGCTGCTCGTCATCGGCGTGATCGCCTGGCTCTTCCTGCACCGGCACAAGCGCGGCAACCACGTCTACGCCGTCGGCGGCAACGCTGCAGCGGCGAAGGCGATCTCGATCAACCCTTCGGCGGTCCGACTCATGGCCTTCGGCATCTTCGGCGGACTCGTCGGCTTCGCCGCGATCCTGATCGCCGTCCGCACGTCGTCGATGCAGCCGGGTAGCACCGACGACTACACGCTGATGGCCATCGCAGCCGCCGTCGTCGGCGGAACCTCCCTGCTCGGTGGCCGAGGAAGCATCGTCGGCATGATCATCGGCGCCGCGCTGATCCGGATCATCGAGAACGGCCTCATCCTGGCCAAGGCCCCCGGCTTCTACATCCAACTCTTCGTCGGGCTCATCATCGTCATCGCCGCCATCTTCAACAAGCTCATGGAAGGAAAGGCATCGTGACCGTCGACGCCACCATCGATACCGCGACGCCGCTCCTACGGATCGAGGGCGTCACCAAGCGCTATGGGGCGAACACCGTCCTCAACGACGTGTCCTTCGACATCGGCCACAGCGAGGTGGTCGGACTGCTTGGCGACAACGGAGCGGGCAAGTCCACCCTCGTCAAGATCCTGTCCGGAGTCGTCCAGATGACATCCGGTTCCTACACCTGGGAGGGACAGCACCACGACACGGTCAACCGAGCGCTCACCGAGCAGCTCGGCGTCGAGACGATCTTCCAGGACTCGGCTCTCGTCCCGCAGATGTCGATCACCCGGAACCTGTTCATGGGTCGCGAGATCACAAACCGCCTCGGACTCATGAAGATGAAGCAGATGGACGCGATCACCTCCGAGATCCTGGACACCGTCGTGACGATCGAGGGCATCAAGTCCTCGAAGCAGCTCGTCGCATCCCTGTCGGGCGGCCAGGCACAAGCGGTCGCCATCGCGCGCGCCGTCCACTTCAAGCGCAGCCTCCTCATTCTCGACGAACCCACCTCGGCCCTCGCCGTGCGGGCGACCGAGGCACTGCTGAACTACCTCCGGCAGCTGAAGTCGGAGGGCGTCAGCTCGGTGCTCGTCACCCACAATCTGCACCACGCCTACCAGGTGTGCGACCGGCACATCGTGATGAACCACGGACGGAAGATCCTCGACGTCCGTCGCGAGGACACGAGCGTGGAAGAGCTCACCGCCGCGGTCGTCGAGGGCGCCGTCGGTGTTGAACGCTTCCGGGCGGGGCGCTTCTGACCACCCGCTCCTTCTCAGGCCCTGCCGTCGACCACATGTCGACGGTAGGGCCTGCTGTTTTGATCCAGTCATGCGATTCGCTGGCGCTTCGTGGCAGAATGTCCTAACATTAGGACACATTCTCACCCGGTTCAGCGTCGACAACCGGCCCATCGGGGTCGGAGGCGGGAACACGCAAAGGAGCGAACAACGTGTCTCATGGTGGAACGATCACCAATGCCGTGAAGGTGGCCTTGCCGCCCCTCGGCAATGGCCCCTACAACAAGCGTCTCGGCCTCGTCGCCGTCATCGCGACATTCGGTGGGCTCCTCTTCGGCTACGACACCGGGGTGCTCAACGGCGCCCTGTCGTTCATGATGGAGTACTTCGGGCTCAACTCCTTCCAGGAGGGCCTCATCACCTTCACCCTGCTGATCGGTGCTGCTGTCGGCGCCTTCTTCGGCGGGCGGCTGTCGGACCGACTCGGTCGGAAGCGCAACATCCTCATCATCGCCGTCCTGTTCTTCATCGGCGCCGGCGGCTGCGTCATCGCTCCGAGCTACGAGATCCTCCTCGTCTTCCGCTTCATCCTCGGTCTCGCCGTGGGTGGTGCCTCGGTCACGGTCCCGGTCTACCTTGCGGAGGTCGCCCCATTCGAGAAGCGCGGAAGCCTCGTCTCGCGCAATGAACTGATGATCGTCGGCGGGCAGTTCCTCGCCTTCGCCATCAACGCCATCATCGGCAATGTCTGGGGCTCCAACGACCACGTCTGGCGCTATATGCTCGCCATCGCCGTGATCCCGGCGTTCGTCCTGTTCTTCGGCATGCTCCGGATGCCCGAGAGCCCGCGCTGGCTCCTCGCTCGCGGTCGCGACGACGAGGCCCTCGCGGTGCTCCGCCAGGTGCGCTCCGAGGAGCGGGCCGTCGCCGAAATGGAAGAGGTCCGGCAGCTCTCCGTGATCGAGAAGGACGAGCAGTCCGGCACCTTCATGGACATCGTACGGACCCCGTGGATCCGACGCCTCCTCTTCATCGGCATCGGCATCGCCGCCTACCAGCAGCTCACCGGCATCAACTCGATGATGTACTACGGCACCCAGGTGCTCGAGGCCGCCGGCTTCACACGGAACGCCGCACTGAGCTTCAACGTACTGAACGGTGTGATGTCCGTCACGGCGATGCTCGTGGCGCTCTCCATCATCAACCGCTTCAACCGTCGCTCGCTGATGCTGTTCGGCTTCATCGGGACCACGACGATGCACCTGCTCGTCGGCGCCATCGGCCTGGGGCTCCCAGAGGACAACCCCGTCCGCCCGTGGCTGCTCCTCATCGCGATCCTGCTCTTCATCGGGATCATGCAGGGCACCATCGGCCCCCTCGCGTGGCTCATGATCGCCGAGATCTTCCCACTGAAGATGCGCGGCGTCATGATCGGCATCACCGTCCTGGTGCTCTGGTCCACGAACGCGATCATCTCGCTGGCGTTCCCCTCGCTCGTCGAGTCCCTCGGATTCGGAACGTTCCTGCTCTTCGCAGCGGTCGGTCTCCTCGCCATCCTTTTCGTCGCGACGAGCGTCCCGGAGACGAAGGGCAAGAGCCTCGAGTCGCTCGAGGACCACTTCAAAGAGCAGTACAAGACCTTCTGATCCTGGTCCGCACCACAGCGCAGAGCGGCCCGCCCTCATCGAGAGGACGGGCCGTTCTGCTGTGCCGGGAACACGCACCGAGGAATGTCAGACGGACGAGACGTGCACCCAGGTTCCGAGCTCAGCGCTCCGGCGAGCAGCCTCGAGGATCGCGAATGTGGCGAGGGAGCCCTCGACGGCGACGGGGAGGACGCCTGACCCGGTGTCGATCGCCTCACGCACTCCGGCGTAGAAATCCTGCCAGCGACCGTCCGCGCGCGGATATGGTCGCTGCTCACCGGCCGTCGTCGTCAGCGTGCCCCATCGTTCGTGCGGCTCGACACCCCAGCCATGACCGGCCGGTCTCAGACCGGCGAGCATCTGATCCGTCTGGATGTCGAGCCCGCGTACGGTGACGGTACCGGTGCTTCCGGTCACCCGCAGGCGTGGGCGCCCGTCGGGTTGCAGGACGTCGGAAGCGACGATCGACCGGATACCATCCTGGTGCTCGAGGAGCAGGTCGAAGGCGTACTCGTACTCGTCACCCGGCCGGCGGTCGATCGTGGCGAACACCCGCTGGACAGGCCCGAGCGCGTCACGAACCTGGTCCACGGTGTGACTGCCCAGATCCAAGAGTTGACCGCCGCCGGATCCGTCTCCGGTCGCGCGAGGTTCCCACCGGTCGAGGACGTTCTCGACGAGGCGGATGTCACCGACGGCGCCCGAGCGCACGATCGCCTGCAGCGTTCGGGCCTCGGAATCCCAACGCCGGTTCTGGAAGACGCTGAGCAGGACGCCTCGATCAGCCGCGTAGGCGACGAGTTCACGCGCCTCGGCAAGGCTGCTCGCCATCGGCTTGTCGACGATGACAGGGACTCCGGCGTCGATCACGCGCTTGGCGATGTCGAGCCGACCCGATGGCGGCGTCGAGATCGTCACGATGTCCACACCCGCTGCGAGCAGATCGTCGACGGTGTCGTACACGGGCACCCCGGGATGGTCGGCGGCGAGCTCCACCCGGCGGGCAGCAGAACGGGTCACGACCCCGGCGAGGACCCCCTCGCCGAGAGCGGCGACGAACGGGGCGTGGAAGGTGCGTCCGCCGAATCCGTAGCCGACGAGGCCGAGTCTCACGCTCCGGCGCCCACTCCCCCGTCGTTGGTGTTCGTACGCGCCGCGTCCACGAGCTCATGGAGTCGGGTGAGCTGTGACCGGGAGACCTCGTCGGCCCGCTCATCCTCGGCGAAGACGTTGGACACGATGATCGCATCGTCGCGGTCCAGGAAACCCGTCCGCGCCAGCACGTCGAACAATCGCGTCCAATCGACGTCGCCGTCGCCGATCGCGAGGTGCTGGTGCACCCGAGCAGCGTTCCCCGGCGGGTTGCTGATGTACCGGAGTCCGTGGGAGCGGTGGTGGTCGAACGAATCGGCGGCGTACACCGCGCCGAGCCGGTCGCCGATCTCGGGCAGCAGGGTCGTCGCGCGGTCGCCGTAGTGGAAGGTGTGGGACGCGACGTACACGAAGCCGACCGATGCCGAGTTGAGACCGCGGATGATGCGCCATGCCTCAAGACCGTCCTCGACGAAGTCGTCGGGGTGCGGGTCGAAGTTGATCCGGACACCCTCCCGCTCGGCCAGCGGCAACAACGTCTCCATCGAGCGGTAGAACGCCGCTTCAGAGTCCTCACTGCGCTCCGGGCGCCCGCTGAACTCGGTGTTGAGGGTGTCGACGCCGAGTTCCACGGCGAGGTGGATGGTACGCGAGAAGTTCCGCACGGCCGCCTCCCGCTGCTGCTCCTCCGGTGAGGAGATGCGTTGCACCGGCAGGAGCGCCGGAATCGTGATCCCGGCGTCGGCGACGCGCTTGCACAGGGCGGCGACGAGGGCGTCATCGGCCTTGGGGTACCGGAAGAACGGCCCGAAGTCGGCGTGCGGCGTCAGCTGCAGATGGTCGTATCCGAGCCGCGCGGCGATGTCCGGGAAGTCGAGCAGTGCATGGTCGTGGTGATACGGGGTCGGATCGAGGGCGATGCGGACCATCGGGGAACTCCTTCGTCAGTGCGTCCGGCCGGCATCGCGAGGCTTGCCGGCCGGACGCGGATCAAGCGTAGAACGCGGGGCGCTCGGGAACGGCGACCGGCACCGGGCCGTCGGTGGTGAGGGCCGCGACTCCCGCCTCACACGCGAGTGCCACCTTGTAGCCGTCCCAGGCGTTCGGCCCGTCGACGAGGGTGCCCCCGCGGACCGCGTTCACCCAGCGCTGGACCTGCTCGTCGTACGCCGCGGCGAACCGCGTCACGAAGCTCGTGTGGTCGGCGACGCTGAAGCGGCCGTCCTTCCACTGCTGGAGGCCGGACGGCTGACCGATCCGCGCGATGCTCTCGGCGAAGACCGCCTCGGTCGCGACCTGATAGCCGAACTGGACGCTCACGTTCATCTCGACGTCGACGAGGACACCGTTCGCGAGCTCGATGATGACGAGGATCGGCTCGCGCAGGTGGTCAGGGCTCAGCCGGTTGCGACGCGGGTACTTCACCTCGACGCTCGCGACGGTCGAGCCGGCCACCCACGGCAGCACGTCGAACTCGTGCACGACCGAGTCGGTGATGAGCATCGTCTGCGTGTAGGTGTCGGGGACGACCGCGTTGCGGTGGACCCCGCGGAGCATGAGGAGCTCGCCGGCGTCGCCCGACTCGACGAGGGCGCGCAGCTGCTGGTACTCCGCGTCGAAGCGGCGCATGAACCCGACCTGGATGTGCGGACGGTCGAGCTGCTGTTCTGCCTCGAGCACCCCCCACGACGACGTGGAGTCGGGCGTCAGCGGCTTCTCGCACAGGATCGGGAGTCCGGCGGCGAGTGCCGGCAGGAGCACCGGCTCGTGGAACTGACCGGGGGTCGCGATGAGGACCGCGTCCACGGCGCCGGCCGCGATCGCGTCCTCGATCCGCGTGAACGCCTGGGCGCCGGGGGCGTTGGCCGCCGCTGCCGCGGCACGGCCCGCGTCGGGCTCGATGATCGCAGCGACGACCGCACCACTCACCCGCTCGGTGATCCGTTTGACGTGGTCGGCTCCCATCAGGCCGGCTCCGACGATGCCGACCCGGAGGTCGCCCGTCCGGGCGTCGGTCCCGGTGGGACGGTCGGTGGTCTGGGTGGTGGTGCTCATGGCGTCGGTGCCTTCCGTGGATTCTGACTGGTCGAAGTAGGTTCAGCTGACGCGTGCAGCGGCGGTCTCGCCGAAGATGTGCTCGCGTGTGCGCTTGGCGATGGGGAACGGGCGGTCGATCGAGCAGCCGTACATGTCCTGCTCGACGATCCCGAAGATCTGCGGGTCGAGTGCCGCGACGCGCTCGATGATCGGGCCGAGCTCCGGTACGCCGAACGGCGGCTCGACCATGATGTCCTGGGTGACGGCCTCGGCGAACGGCACGTCGTTCTTCAGGACGTCGAACAGCAGGCTGGTATCGACCTGCTTCAGATGCAGGTAGCCGATCCGCGACGGGTGGTCGTCGATGAGCTTGAGGTTGTCGCCGCCGTAGTAGGAGAAGTGGCCGGTGTCGAGGCAGAGGTTCGTGTACCGCTCGTCGGTCTCGGCGAGGAAGCGCTCGACCTCCCTGGTCGTCCCGACGTGGCTGTCGGCGTGCGAGTGGAACTGCTGCTTGATCCCGAACTCCTCGAGGAGGGCCTTGCCGAGGCGATCGTGACCAGCGGCGAGCTTCGCCCACTGCTCGTCGTCCAGTGTGCGCGCCTCGAGGACCTCACTCGTCGCGTCGCTCCGCCACAGGTCCGGGATCACGACGAGGTGCTCGGCCCCGAGCTTCGAGACGAGGCCGGCGATGTCGAGCGCCTGGTCCCAGGCGCGCTTCCACTGGTCGTCGCCCTTGTGGAACCCCGTGAAGACCGTTCCGGCCGACAGCTTGAGACCACGGGAGCCGAGTTCATCGGCGAGCTGGTTCGGGTCCGTGGGGAGGTAGCCGTACGGACCGAGTTCGATCCACTCGTAGCCGGAAGCGACGACCTCGTCGAGGAAGCGCTCCCACGGGACCTGCTTCGGGTCGTCGGGGAACCAGACACCCCAGGAGTCGGGCGCGGTGCCGATACGGATCGACGGGGTGGTGGTGGATGCTGACATCGGGTTCCTTCGGTACTCGTTCGTGGGGTTCTGGTCGGTCACTCAGCCGAGCAGCGGCTTCTGGGTGGCCTTGATCTCGGCGTACTCCTCGTAGGCGCGCTGCGTGCTCGGCAGCTCGGAGACCGCGGGGACGGGGACGTCCCACCAGCCTTCGCCGTCGGGCGCGTACAGCAGCGGGTCGCTGTTGATGTGGATGAGCGTCGTCCGGTCCGAGGCCTTCGCCGTTGCCATGGCCGCCCTGAGGTCGTCGATCGACGACGCGCCGGGCTGGACCTCGATCACGTCGACGCCGTAGCTGCGCGCATTGGCGGCGAGGTCGACGGGCAGGATCCGCTCGCCCTGGAAGTTGCGGGCTTCGGGGTCGAGGCTGCGGTACCAGGTGCCGAAGCGTTCGGAACCGACCGTCTCCGACAGGTGTCCGATCGAGGCGTACCCGTGGTTCTGGATGAGGACGACGATGAGCTTGATGCCCTCGGCGACCGCGGTCACGAGCTCCGTGTGCAGCATGAGGTACGACCCGTCGCCCACCATGACGACCACGTCGCGGTCGGATCCGCTCGCCTCGGCACCACGCTTCACGCCGAGACCGCCGGCGATCTCGTAGCCCATGCAGGAGAAGGCGTATTCGACGTGGTAGCCGAGGGCGTCCCGCACGCGCCACAACTTGTGGAGGTCGCCGGGGAGTGATCCCGCCGCCTGGACGATGACGTCCTCAGGCTCGGTCGACGATTGGACGGCACCGATGATCTCCGCCTGGCCGGGGAGCGCGAGTCCGGACGGCACGAAGGCCTCATCGACGACCGCATCCCATGCCGCTTTCTCGCGGCGGACGGTCTCGGCATGGTCGGCGTCGACGCGGAACCCGGCGAGCTCGGTCTGCAACGCTTCGAGCGTCTCGCGGGCGTCCGCGACGACGGCGATCTGCGTGCCGTGCTTGTACGCGTCGAAGCTCGCGACGTTGACGTTGACGAAGGTCACGCCCTCGGCCTGGAACGCTGTGCGGCTCGCCGTGGTGAAGTCGCTGTAGCGCGTCCCGACGCCGATCACGACGTCGGCTTCCGCCGCGAGACGGTTGGCCGCCGTGGTCCCGGTGGCGCCGATCGCGCCGACGTTCTGGGGGTGGTCCCACACGAGCGAACCGCCACCGGCCTGGGAGGTGCCGACGGGGATGCCGGTCGCCTCGACGAGCAGCCGCAGTGCCTCCTCCGCGTTCGAGTAGATCACTCCCCCGCCGGCGACGATGATGGGACGCTTCGCCCCGCGGATGGCCGTGACGGCGCGAGCCAGTGCCGCACGTTCCGGCAGTGGACGGCGGAGGTGCCACTCGCGGTCCTGGAGGAACTCGATCGGCACCTCGACGGTCTCCGCCTGCACGTCCTCCGGCAGGGCGATCGTGACCGCGCCGGTCTCGGCCGGGTCGGTGAGGACGCGCATGGCGGCGAGGGCGATCGAGAACAGCTGCTCGGGCCGCTGCACCCGGTCGAAGAAGCGGGACAGCGGACGGAACGCGTCGTTGACGGTGATGCCGATGTCGTGCGGCAGTTCGAGTTGCTGGAGGACCGGGTCGGCGACGCGTGTCGCGAAGGTGTCGCTGGGCAGCAGGAGCGCGGGGAGCCGGTTGGTGGTGGCCAGGGCGGCACCGGTGAGCATGTTCGCGGCACCCGGGCCGACCGAGGCCGCACTCGCGAAGGTGCCGAGGCGTCGGTGCATGCGGGCGTAGCCGACGGATTGGTGCACCATCGCCTGCTCGTTGCGCGCCTGGAAGTAGGGCATGAGGTCGGGCTCGAGCGCGTTCGCCTGTTTGAGCGCCTGCCCGAGACCTGCGACGTTGCCGTGCCCGAAGATGCCGAACATGCCGGGGATGGTCCGCTCCCGGTGGTCGCCGTCCACGGTCCACTGGTGACCGAGGAATTCGACGAGCGCCTGGCTCACCGTCATCCGCTTCGTCCTGGGGTTCGTCGCCATCACTGCTGTCCTTCGTCGTCGGTGCTGTCGTTCGAGTGGTGCGGTGCCGCATCGGCCGTGTACGGCAGGCGCGGGTCGACCTCCTGGCCGGCCCAGCTCTGGCGGATCCACGCGTGGGCGGGGTCGTCGCTGATGTGCCAGACCCGTTCGTCGTCGGGACCCGCCATCACGTTCAGGTAGTAGAGGTCGTACCCCGGCGCGGCGACGGCAGGACCGTGGTATCCGAAGGGGACGAGCGCGATGTCACCGGTGCGGACGATCGCGTTGATGTCGATCTCCCCGGCGGGCGAGGAGTAGGTCGCGAACATCCCGAAGGGGTCCGCGGCCGTCGATGCTTCCAGACCCTTCGAGACGGCGGACTCGAAGTAGTAGATCTCCTCGAGGCGCGATTCCGCCCCAGGCAGGTGCTCATCGTGCTTGTGGGCGGGGTAGGACGACCAGTTCTCTGCGGGCGTCACGACCTCGCACACGATGAGCTTCGCGGCGTCGAGCGCGTCCGGCGTGCCGAAGTTGTGGACCTGACGACTCGACCGGCCCGCGCCGCGCAGCTCGACGGGGATCTCCTCCGCAGCGACATGACGCGTCGGGTGGACCGCCGTCGTCGGGGCCTCGGCCACAGCGACTCGACCGGCTCCGCTCAGTACGCACGCTGTCCCCGCGCCCATGTAGAGGACGTCGGTCGGTCCGTCGAAGACGGATCGACGGCCGGAGAGCGCCGTCGTGCCGTCCCGCTGCTCGGCGTCCGTCCAGCTGATGCTGAAGGAACCGGCGAGCGGGACGACGATCCGTTCCACATCGCCCGCCGGGAGGTCGATGGCATCACCGTCGGCGAGGACCGCGACGCGGAGACCCGTGTGCGCCCAGCGGTCGATCGAGCCGTCGACGACGCTCTCCCAGCCGTCTCGGGCGAGGTCACCCCGCTCGTACATCCACTGCATGTTGTTCACTCCGTCGTGTGTGATTCGATCATGCCCTTCGACAGGACTGCGGAACGATGTCGGCTCGGGCACCGCGCCGTTCCATGGGCCTGCCGAAGGGCCGTCCGGGAGCCTCAGTTCTGGGGGAAGCCGAGGTTGATGCCGCCGTGGGAGGGGTCGAGCCAGCGGGAGGTGATGGCCTTCTGCTGGGTGAAGAACCGAACGCCCTCTGCGCCGTGGGCTTTGGTGTCGCCGAACAGGGAGTCCTTCCACCCGCCGAAGGAGAACGTCGCGACCGGCACGGGGATGGGCACGTTGATGCCGATCATGCCGACCTGGATCTCGTTCTGGAACCGCCGTGCTGCACCGCCGTCGTTGGTGAAGATCGCGGTCCCGTTCCCGAACGCACCACCGTTGATGAGCGCGACACCCTCTTCGTAGGAGGCGACGCGGACGACGGCGAGGACGGGTCCGAAGATCTCCTCCGTGTACACCTTCGACGTCGTCGGGACGTTGTCGATCAGGGTCGGGCCGAGCCAGAACCCGTTCGGGTCGCCGTCGATGGGCGTGTTGCGGCCGTCGACGACGATCGTGGCGCCGTCGGCTTCGGCGATGTCGAGGTAGGACGCGACCTTGTCGCGGTGCACCTTCGTCACCAGCGGCCCCATGTCGCAGTTCCGGCGTCCGTCACCGATCCGCAGGGTCGCCGCACGTTCGGCGATCTTGGCGATGAGCTCGTCCGCGACGGGCTCCACAGCGACGACGACCGAGATCGCCATGCACCGCTCCCCGGCGGAACCGAAACCGGCGTTGATGGCGGAGTCGGCGACGAGGTCGAGGTCGGCGTCGGGCAGTACGAGCATGTGGTTCTTCGCCCCGCCGAGCGCCTGGACGCGCTTGCCGTGTGCGGTGCCGGTCTCGTACACGTACTTCGCGATCGGGGTGGAACCCACGAAGGAGATCGCGCGGACGTCGGGGTGGGTGAGGAGCCCGTCGACGGCCTCCTTGTCACCGTTCAGCACCGTGAACACGCCGTCGGGGAGCCCGGCTTCCTTCCACAGCTTCGCGAGCCAGATCGCCGCGGACGGGTCCTTCTCGCTCGGCTTCAGCACGACCGTGTTCCCGGCCGCGATCGCGATCGGGAAGAACCACATCGGCACCATCGCGGGGAAGTTGAACGGCGAGATGATGCCCACGACCCCGAGGGGCTGCTTCGTGGAGTACACGTCGACGCCGGTGGAGACCTGCTCGGAGAACTCGCCCTTGAGGTGGTGGGCGAGGCCGGTCGCGAACTCCACGACCTCCTGCCCGCGGGTGATCTCGCCCAGCGCGTCGGAGACGACCTTGCCGTGCTCTTCGGTGATGATCTCCGCCAGCTCGCCCTTCTTCGCCTCCAGGAGTTCCCGGAACTTGAAGACGATCTGCTGACGCTTCGCGAGCGACAAGTCACGCCAGGCAGGGAACGCCTTCGCAGCCGATGCGACAGCTGCTGCGATCTCGTCCTGGTTCGCGAGCGCGACGTGCTTCGTCGGGACACCGAGTGCGGGGTCGTAGACCGGGGCGGTCCGACCGGAGGTGGAGGGGGCTTCAGCGCCGTCGATCCAGTGCGGGACGACGGGGAGGGAGTCAGTGCTCATGATGCGGGTGGTTCCAATCTGTGGAGGATCAGCGATCGCGGCGGATCGGGAGGCTCAGGAGGGGAGGTCGGCGTGGACGAGCCCCGCCGCGGTGTCGACTGCAGCGGAGACGTCGCCGTCGGCGGGGTAGATCAAGGTGCGTCCGACGACCAGCCCGCGGACACCGGGCAATTCGAGGGCTCGTTCCCAGGACGAGTAGACGTCGTCCTGATGGCCGTTCGGCTCGCCACCGAGCAGGAGTGTCGGCATCGAGGTGGCAGCCATGACGCGTTCCATGTCCTCGACGACCGGCAGTTTCATCCAGGTGTACGCCGAACTCGATCCGAGACCGGACGCGATGGCGATCGAGGTGATGACCGCCTCGACTGAGAGGTCGTTGACGATCCGTCCCTCGCGCCACTCGCTCATGAACGGTTCGAGCATGATCGGCACGCGAGCTTCGACCGCCTGATCGACGGCACGGGCGTTCGCTTCAATGGTCGCGACCGATCCGGCATCGCCGAGGTTCACTCGGAGGAGTGTCTTGGCGAAGTCGAGACCGTCTCGGACGATCCCGGGAATGTCGTAGCCGGTGAACCGGTCGTCCATCTCGAACGCGGCGCCGCGCAGCCCACCCCGGTTCATCGATCCGACCACGACCTTGTCGTCGAGCAGACCGAGGAGGGCGAGGTCGTCGCTGATGTCCGGGGTGCCCAGCACGCCGTCGACACCAGGACGCGAGAGCGCGAGCGCAAGGCGGTCCAGGAGCTCGTACCGGTCGGCCATGGCCATCGACTCGTCGCGCACACCGAGGGCTCCGCGAGCCGGGTGGTCGGCAGCGACGATGAAGAGTCGGCCGTCACCGCGGATGAGCTCGCGCCGACGTCGGCCGGCATGGGCGCGGGCGATGGCGGCCGGGTCGGATGCGCGGACCTCGCGCAGGCGCTCGAATTCATTTTCGCGGAGGAACCGCGATGTCCTGGCGTTGTTCACGATGGTCATCGGGCACCTCCGAGGTCTGCTGCACCGACGGCGCTGATGGTGTCGAGGATCTCGAGCACCTCGGCGGAGTTCGGCATGGCCGTCGAGCACTCACGCCGCGACGCGACGATCGCTCCGGCGATATTGGCGAACCGCAGGATCTTCTCGAGACCCCACCCTTCGATGAGTCCGTGGCAGAGGGCGCCACCGAAGCTGTCCCCCGCGCCGAGTCCGTTCACGACGTCCACGAAGTACGGCGGGACCTCGACGGTCGCGTCGCGCGTCTTGGCGAGGACCCCCTTCGGACCCTGTTTGACGATGGCGAGTTCGACGCCGCGTTCCAGCAATGCGTCTGCAGCGCGGTGGGGCTCCGTCTCGCCGACAGCCACCTCGCATTCCTCGCGGTTGCCGACCGCGACCGTGACGTGTTCGAGCGCTCGCCCGACCTGGGTGGAAGCCTGCTCGGCCGAGTTCCAGAACATCGGACGGTAGTCGAGGTCGAGGATCGTCAGCGGCCGGCGGGCGCGGGCTTCCCACGCGGTGAAGTGGGCCGAGCGGCTCGGTTCCTCGCTGAGCCCCGTCACCGTCGCCCAGAACACCTTGGCGCGGTAGATCGCGTCGAGGTCGAGGGACTTCGACGTGATCGTCAGATCAGGCGCCTTCGGCTTCCGGTAGAAGTACAACGGGAAGTCGTCCGGCGGGAAGATCTCACAGAAGGTGACCGGTGTCTGCAAGTCCGTCTCCCAACCGACGAACTCGTCAGCGACGCCGAGGCGTCCGAGTTCGCGGTGGACGTATCGACCGAAGGGGTCGTCACCCGTCCTGCTGATGAGCGCCGTCGGGTGCCCGTGCTGGGCGGCGGCGACAGCGACGTTGGCGGCGCTCCCCCCGAGGTACTTGCCGAAGGTGTCGACGTCCTCGAGGCCGATGCCGTCCTGCAACGGGTAGATGTCGACGCCGACGCGTCCCATGGTGACGACGTCGTACGTGATGGCTGATGGAGCGGTCATACGTCTCTGTACAACTTTCTGTGAGCTGTTCGATGCGGCCAGAACCAGCATACACAGAATGTCTTAACAAATGAACATGACCCAAAGATCTTGATCACACGCCCGTCAAACCGCGGGGACGCCATGGAAACCGGCCGACAGGGGGAGCCAAGCCCTGCCGGCGGGCCGTGGATACGAAGAAGCCCCAAGATCCGCATGATCTCGGGGCTTCTTGTCCGGTGGGCCCTGCCGGGATCGAACCGACGACATCCACGGTGTAAACGTGGCGCTCTACCAGCTGAGCTAAAGGCCCGCGATCGGATGGAACCATCCGATGCGACTCGTCGAGTCTAGCCGGAGTCGCCGTCAGAGCCGGAACGCTCCACAACCCTGGTCCGCGAGCATCCATCGCGACACCGGACGATCGGTCGGGCGCGGTGACGGTCGCTGGCCGTACGATCGAGGGGATGGATACGACGATCACCACCCCGTACGAAGACCTCCTGCGCGACACGCTCGAGCACGGCGCCACCAAAGGCGACCGCACCGGAACCGGCACGCGCAGTGTGTTCGGCCGCCAGCTCCGCTTCGACCTCTCCCAGGGCTTCCCGCTCATCACCACCAAGCGGGTGCACTGGAAGTCCATCGCCTACGAACTCCTCTGGTTCCTCCGCGGCGACGGCAACGTCCGGTGGCTCCAGGAGCACGGCGTCTCCATCTGGGACGAATGGGCCGACGACCACGGCGAACTCGGTCCTGTGTACGGTGTGCAGTGGCGGTCCTGGCCGACCCCCGACGGCTCGCACATCGACCAGATCTCGCAGGTCATCGACCAGCTGCGCACCGATCCGAACTCGCGCCGCATCATCGTCTCCGCCTGGAACGTCGCCGACATCCCCAACATGGCGCTCGCCCCGTGCCACGCCTTCTTCCAGTTCTACGTCGCCGACGGCAAGCTCTCCTGCCAGCTCTACCAACGCAGCGCAGACCTCTTCCTCGGCGTCCCCTTCAACATCGCCAGCTACGCGCTCCTCACCCACCTCGTCGCCGAGCAGGTCGGCCTCGAGGTCGGCGACTTCGTGTGGACGGGCGGCGACTGCCACATCTACGACAACCACGTCGAGCAGGTGACGGAGCAGCTCACGCGCGCACCGTTCCCCTACCCGAAGCTGCGCATCAATACGAAGCGCGACAGCATCTTCGACGTGGAGTACGACGACCTCGAGATCGTCGACTACCAGCACCACCCCGCCATCCGCGCGGCCGTCGCCGTATGAGCCTGGCACTCATCTGGGCCCAGGCCCACGACGGCGTCATCGGCGCCGACGGCGACATGCCCTGGCACGTCCCCGAAGACCTCGCGCACTTCAAAGCGCTCACCGGATCCGACGCGGTGATCATGGGGCGCCGTACCTGGGATTCACTCCCCCCACGGTTCCGTCCGCTCCCAGGACGCCCGAACATCGTCGTGACCCGCGATCACGCGTGGTCCGCCGACGGCGCGATCGTCGCGCACTCCCTGGAGGACGCATTCGAAGCGGCGCAGCTCGCCGGCAACGGTCAGGCCTGGGTCACCGGCGGCGCGGGTCTCTTCACCGAAGCGCTCGCGCTCGCCGACCGGCTCGAGGTGACCGAACTCGACCTCGACGTCGCGGGCGACACCTTCGCGCCGACCATCAGCGAGGAGTGGGTGCCGGTCACGATCGACCCGGCACACGGCTGGTCGGAGTCACGCACGGGCGTCCCGTACCGGTTCATCCGCTACGAGCGCGCACCCGAGGTCACGATCACCGGCTGAGACACCGGGCGATCCGGATCAGGCGGCGTGAGACACGGCTCAGGCCGGCTGACGCAGCTCTTCGAGCGCGGCGCGGTAGGCCGCGAGCGAGCGAGCTTCGCCCGGTGCCGTGATGAAACTCTCCCGGATGATGCCCTGCTGGTCGATGAGGAAGGTCGCACGGTTCGCGAACCCCTTCTCCTGCAGGAACACCCCGTACTCCTTGGCGACCTGGCCGTGCGGCCAGAAGTCGGCGAGCAGCTGGAAGCCGTACTGCTCCTGCTCCGCCCACGCGCGCAGCGTGTGCTTGGAGTCGACGGAGATGCCGACGAGCGTGACCTGGTCGTCCGTGAACAGGCTGAGGTTGTCGCGCAGCTCGCACAGCTCCCCCGTGCAGGTGCCGGAGAACGCGAGCGGGAAGAAGACGAGGGCGACAGCCGAACTGCCGCGGAACTGACTCAACCTGACGAGTTCACCGAACTGGTTCGCCAGTTCGAAGTCGGGTGCCAGGGTGTCGTTCTCGAGTGCCATGAGGGTCCTTTCAGGCGGGTTCGCCTGCTCCGGATCGCCCGAGCGGTGGACGGGTCCGATCCGGTCACACATCCTAACCCCGCACCGCAGCTGCACAAACCCGGAGGGGTGCGCCGCTCGGTCACCGTTCCCTGGGGTGACCGGATAGGGTGAAAGGTGGCGCCCGCGTCCATACCCATCAGGACGCATGGAGTTCACCATCACAACCCAGGCACGATCTGCCACGAGAGAAAGGTCGACGGTGACTGTTCACGACCAGGATCCATACTCGTCCAACCACGTAGACGCCGATCCTGAGGAGACGTCCGAGTGGAATGAGTCCCTCGACGCCCTCGTCGACGAACGTGGCCGCGGTCGCGGCCGCGACATCATGCTGAGCCTCCTCAAGCGCTCGAAGGAGCTGCACCTCGGCGTGCCGATGGTGCCGACCACCGACTACATCAACACCATCGCCTCGGAGAACGAGCCCGACTTCCCGGGCGACGAGGACATCGAACGCCGCTACCGCGCCTGGATCCGCTGGAACGCGGCCATGACCGTGCACCGCGCGCAGCGCCCCGGCATCGGTGTCGGCGGACACATCTCCACCTACGCGTCGTCGGCCGCGCTCTACGAGGTCGGCTTCAACCACTTCTTCCGCGGCCAGGACGCGCCGGGCGGTGGCGACCAGATCTACATCCAGGGCCACGCCTCCCCCGGCACCTACGCCCGCGCCTTCCTCGAGGGCCGCCTCAGCACCGACCAGCTCGACGGCTTCCGCCAGGAGAAGTCGCACGCGCCGCACGGGCTCTCCTCGTACCCCCACCCGCGCCTCATGCCGGACTTCTGGCAGTTCCCGACGGTGTCGATGGGTCTCGGCCCGATCAACGCGATCTACCAGGCGCACCTCGCCAAGTACGTCACGAACCGTGGCATCAAGGACGCCAGCGACCAGCAGGTCTGGGCGTTCCTCGGCGACGGCGAGATGGACGAGGTCGAGAGCCGCGGTCAGCTCCAGGTCGCCGCGAACGAGGGCCTCGACAACCTCAACTTCGTGATCAACTGCAACCTGCAGCGCCTCGACGGCCCCGTCCGCGGCAACGGCAAGATCATCCAGGAGCTCGAGAGCTTCTTCCGCGGCGCCGGCTGGAACGTCATCAAGGTCATCTGGGGCCGCGAGTGGGACGACCTCCTCAACCGCGACACCGACGGCGCGCTCCTCAACCTCATGAACGTCACGCCCGACGGCGACTTCCAGACGTACAAGACGGAAGACGGCGCCTACGTCCGCGAGAACTTCTTCGGCCGCGACGAGCGTGCCCTGAAGCTCGTCGAGGGCTACACCGACGACGAGGTCTGGAACCTCAAGCGCGGCGGCCACGACTACCGCAAGGTCTACGCGGCGTTCAAGGCGGCCAGCGAGCACAAGGGCCAGCCGACGGTCATCCTCGCGCACACCATCAAGGGCTACGGCCTCGGCCCGAGCTTCGAGGGCCGCAACGCGACCCACCAGATGAAGAAGATGACGCTCGACAACCTGAAGACCTTCAGGGACACGATGCGCATCCCGATCACCGACTCGCAGCTCGAAGAGAACCCCTACCTCCCGCCGTACTACCACCCGGGCGAGGACGACGAGGCGATCCAGTACCTGCACGAACGTCGCCGCGCACTCGGCGGCTACGTCCCCGAGCGTCGCAGCAAGTACACGCAGCTGAACCTGCCCGACGACTCCGCGTACGCGGCAGCGAAGAAGGGCTCCGGCACGCAGGAGATCGCCACCACCATGGCGTTCGTCCGGCTGCTGAAGGACCTCCTCCGCGCCAAGGACTTCGGCAACCGGATCGTCCCGATCATCCCCGACGAGGCCCGCACCTTCGGTATGGACGCGTTCTTCCCGAGCGCGAAGATCTACAACCCGAACGGTCAGCACTACACCTCGGTGGACCGCGAACTGCTGCTCGCCTACAAGGAGAGCCCGCAGGGTCAGATCGTGCACGTGGGCATCAACGAGGCGGGCGCCGTCGCGGCCTTCTCCGCGATCGGAACCTCGTACTCGGTGCAGGGCGAGCCGCTCATCCCGGTCTACGTCTTCTACTCGATGTTCGGCTTCCAGCGCACCGCCGACGCCATCTGGGCTGCCGGCGACCAGATGACCCGTGGCTTCATGATCGGCGCGACCGCCGGTCGCACGACGCTCACGGGTGAGGGCCTCCAGCACGCCGACGGCCACTCGCTGCTGCTCTCGTCGTCGAACCCCGCGGTCGTCAGCTACGACCCGGCCTACGGCTACGAGATCGCGCACATCGTGCGCAGCGGTATCCAGCGCATGTACGGCGGCGAGCACGAGGACCCGAACGTCATGTACTACCTCACGGTGTACAACGAGCCGATGGTCATGCCCGTCGAGCCCGAGGGCGTGGACGTCGACGGCATCGTGCGCGGTATCCACCGCATCAGCACGAGCGACAAGCAGGGCCCGAAGGCTCAGCTCATGGCCTCCGGTGTTGCGGTCCCGTGGGCGATCGAGGCGCAGCAGCTGCTCGCCGACGACTGGGGCGTCTCCGCAGACGTCTGGAGCGTCACGAGCTGGACCGAGCTCCGTCGCGACGGGCTCGCCGCCGACCAGCACAACTTCCTGCACCCGCAGGAGGAGCGTCGTGTGCCCTACGTCACGGAGAAGCTGAGCGGTGCCGCAGGCCCGTTCGTCGCCGTGACCGACCACATGCACGCCGTGCCGGACCAGATCCGGCAGTTCGTGCCTGGCGACTTCGCGACGCTGGGGGCCGACGACTTCGGCTTCTCCGACACACGCGCCGCTGCCCGTCGCTTCTTCAAGATCGACGGCCCGTCGCTCGTCGTCCGCACCCTCCAGCAGCTCGCTGCTCGGGGTGAGGTCGATGCGAGCCTCCCGCAGCAGGCGATCGACCGCTACCGCCTCCACGACGTGAACGCCGGCAACACCGGTAACGCGGGTGGCGAGAGCTGATTCCATCGCTACCACGGTGACGAAGACGAAGACGAAGGCCGAGACACTCGACTGGCTCCGCCGGATCTCGGGTGAGCTCGCGACCGCGACGCTCAAACGCCTCGAGGACACCCTTCCCTGGTACGCCGAGATGCCACCAGGCCGCCGCTCAGCGGTCGGCCTGGTGGCCCAGGCGGGCATCAGTTCGTTCATCTCGTGGTTCGACGATCCCCGGTCGACGCCGTGGATCGCCGCCGACGTGTTCGGGGCGGCTCCTCGCGAGCTGCTCCGTTCCGTCAGCCTGCAGCAGACGCTGCAACTCATCAAGGTCACCGTCGAGGTCGTCGAGGAACGCGTCGCGTCCGGGAGCGTCGACCTCCGCGAGGCGATCCTCCTCTACTCACGCGACATCGCGTTCGCCTCGGCCGACGTGTACGCCCGTGCGGCCGAAGCCCGCGGACTCTGGGACGCCCGCCTCGAGGCCCTCGTCGTCGACTCGATCCTCAGTGGCGAGGCCGACGACGAGCTGCCCAGCCGGATCGCCGCCCTCGGGTGGCACGGGCACGGTGAGGCCTGCGTCCTGGTCGGGACGACCCCACGGGTGCTCGATGTCGACATGCTCCGCCGGACCGCCCGACACCTCGACGCCGACGTGCTCATCGGCGTCCAGGGCAACCGGCTCGTGCTCGTCCTGGGGCGCGCCGAGCTACCCAGCACCGAGCCCGGAGACGGCGAGCCCGTCGACGAGGCCGAACAGGCCGCCGCAGACGCCCGCGCCAGCTCACAACTCACCTTCCTCGACATCGCCGCCAAGCTCGAGCACGGCTTCGGGCCGGGGCACCTGGTGCTCGGTCACGCCGTGCCCTCCCTCATCGAGGCGTCGCGCAGCGCGAAGGCAGCCCTTGCCGGCTTCGCCGTGGCGAAGTCCTGGCGCCACGCGCCACGTCCGGTCGCCGCGGACGACCTCCTTCCGGAGCGCGCCCTCGCCGGCGACAACCTCGCGAAGACCACGCTCATCGAGCGGGTCTACCGCCCGCTCAAGGACTACTCCGGCGAGCTCGTGACGACGCTCTGGTGCTACCTCGACAACGGCCGCTCGCTCGAAGCGACGGCGCGCGAGCTGTTCGTGCACCCCAACACGGTCCGGTACCGCCTCAAGCGGGTCTCCGAGGTCATCGGCTGGGACGCGACCGGTGCCCGCGAGTCGCTCATCCTGCAGGCGGCCCTCATCCTCGGTGCCATCGCTGAGCCCGAGCCGTCCCGACGTCGGCTGACCTCCTGACGCTCGCAGGGCCGTCCGACCGGTCGGTTTTGTGGACTCCACACAACACATTTTCCAAAGGTTCGTGGTGTTGCTCCACTACTGGGCGTCCTCCGGTTGGCAGACTAGAGCGGTGATCGTCATCGCCTGCCCTGGACAGGGCTCCCAAACCCCCGGCTTCCTCGACCCCTGGTTGCAGGACGCCTCCGCGAAGGACGCGCTCGCGCGCTTCTCCGACGAAGCCGGACTCGACCTCGTCAAGCACGGCACCGTCTCCGACGCCGACACCATCCGCGACACGGCGGTGGCCCAGCCGCTCATCGTCGCGGCCGGCCTCGTCGCCTTGGACGCCCTGCGGAAGGCCCTCCCCGCCGACGCCGCGCCGTTCGGCGGCATCGCCGGACACTCTGTCGGCGAGATCACCGCGGCCTACGGCGCCGGCATCCTCTCGGACAGCGACGCGATGAGCTTCGTGAGCGAACGCGCCGTGGCAATGGCCGAAGCCGCAGCCACCACCCCGACGGGTATGAGTGCCGTCCTCGGAGGCGACCAGGAGGCCGTCGTCGCGCACGTCCGTTCCTTCGGGCTGGAGCCCGCCAACTACAACGGCGGCGGCCAGATCGTCGTCGCCGGCGCGCATGACGCCCTCGCCCGCCTCGCCGACGAGCCGCTCAAGGGCACGCGGGTGATCCCGCTGCAGGTCGCAGGCGCCTTCCACACGAGCTACATGCAGTCGGCCCGCGACTGGCTGGCCGGGGCGAGCCGCACGGTCGAGCCCCTGGACCCGACGCTCCGCATCTGGACGAACCACGACGGCACCGAGGTCACCTCGGGTACGGCGTTCTTCGACCTCCTCATCGGTCAGGTCGCCTCCCCGGTACGCTGGGACCTGTGCATGGACGCGTTCAGCGCCGCAGGGATCACCGGACTCATCGAGCTCGCCCCCGCCGGGGCGCTCACCGGACTCGCACGTCGCGGTCTGAAGGGCGTGCCGACGGTCGCCATCAAGACCCCCGACGACCTGCCGGCAGCCCTCGACCTCATCGCCCAGCAGTAGCGCAGACGGAGAACCAGTCAATGACCACCCCCACCCTCAAGCAGTCGCGCGGTCCCGAGTTCACCCGCATCCTCGGCCTCGGCGCAGCTCGCGGAGACCTCAGCGTCCCGAACGACGACCTCGTCGGTCCGATCAACTCGTCCGACGAGTGGATCCAGCAGCGCACCGGAATCGTCACCCGCACGCGGGCGTCGGCCGACGTCAGCGCCGTCGACCTCGCAGCCGAAGCCGGCGCCGAGGCCATCGCGGCCGCGGGCATCTCGCCCGAACAGGTCGACCTCGTCCTCATCGCGACGATCAGCAACGTCCAGCAGTCCCCGTCGATGGCGGCCGTCGTGGCCGACCGCGTCGGAGCGAACCCCGCTGCCGCCTACGACCTCAACGCCGCATGTGCCGGATACGCCTACGCGATCGCCCAGGCCGATGCCCTCATCCGATCGGGCGCGGCCCACTACGCACTCGTCATCGGCGCCGAGAAGCTGTCCGACATCGTCGACCCGACCGACCGGTCGATCTCATTCCTCCTCGGCGACGGTGCAGGCGCGGCCGTCGTCGGTCCGAGCGACTTCCCCGGCATCTCCCCCACCGTGTGGGGATCCGACGGCTCGAAGGCCGACGCCGTCGGCATGAGCGGCACGCTCACCGAGTTCCGCGACGGCACCGCCGCCTGGCCGACCCTGCGCCAGGAGGGCCAGACGGTCTTCCGGTGGGCGGTCTGGGAGATGGCCAAGGTCGCCAAGCAGGCCCTGGAGGAAGCGGGCGTCGAAGCTTCCGACCTCGCGGCCTTCATCCCCCACCAGGCGAACATGCGCATCGTCGACGAGTTCGCCAAGCAGCTCAAGCTGCCGGAGACCGTCGTCATCGCGCGCGACATCGAGACCACCGGCAACACCTCGGCGGCATCCATCCCGCTCGCAACCCACCGGCTCCTCCAGGGGCACCCCGAGCTCAGCGGCGGCCTCGCCCTGCAGATCGGGTTCGGTGCCGGACTGGTCTTCGGCGCTCAGGTCGTCGTCCTGCCGTAGCAGGACGCCCGACGCGACTACACTCGACTACGGTCAAACCTCACCCAAGGAGTAGAACAATGGCACTGTCCACCGAAGAAGTCCTCGCCGGCCTGGCCGAGCTGATCAACGACGAGACCGGCATCGCGACCGACACCGTCGAGCTGGACAAGTCGTTCACCGACGACCTCGACATCGACTCGATCTCCATGATGACCATCGTCGTCAACGCGGAGGAGAAGTTCGACGTGAAGATCCCGGACGAAGAAGTCAAGAACCTGAAGACCGTCGGCGACGCCGTCGACTTCATCGTCAAGGCTCAGGGCTAGTCCCAGCGCAGTGCTGAAGGGTCGGCCGGCAGTTGGCCGACCGGCCCTTCAGCGTTCGAGGCGGCTCGTCCGTCCGGACACGGGCTCGACCGCCGCAGGGCTCGGACCCCCTCGTCGTCTCCACAGAAGGTTTGACTGAATGACCACCAAACGCATCGTCATCACCGGCATCGGTGCCACCACTCCCCTCGGCGGCAACGCCACCGACTCCTGGGACAACCTCCTCGCCGGCAAGAGCGGTGCGAGCCGTCTCGAGCAGCCATGGGCCGAAGAGCTCGAGCTGCCCGTACGCTTCGCCGCGCAGGCCGCCGTCCCCACCGCGGACATCCTCGACCGTCGTGAGGTCAAGCGCCTCGACCCGTCGAGCCAGTTCGCCCTGATCGCCGCGCGCGAGGCCTGGCAGGACGCCGGCGCCCCCGAGGTCGACCCGGAGCGACTCCTCGTCGACTGGGCCACCGGCATCGGCGGCGTGTGGACGCTCCTCGACGCCTGGGACACCCTGCGCGAGAAGGGCCCCCGCCGCGTCCTCCCCATGACCGTCCCGATGCTCATGCCGAACGGCCCGGCAGCGGCGATCGGCATGGACCTCGGTGCCCGAGGCGGAGAGCGCACCGTCGTCTCCGCTTGTGCGTCAAGCACCGAGTCGCTCGCCAACGCCTACGACCACCTCCAGGCCGGCCTCGCCGACATCGTCGTGGCCGGTGGCTCCGAAGCCGCCATCCACCCGCTCCCGCTCGCGTCCTTCGCGGCGATGCAGGCGTTGTCCAAGCGCAACGACGACCCCGCCATCGCCTCGCGTCCCTACGACGTCGACCGCGACGGATTCGTCCTCGGTGAAGGCGCGGCAGCGCTCATCGTCGAGACCGAGGAGCACGCCAAGGCCCGTGGCGCCCGCATCTACGCCGAGCTCCTCGGTGGTGCGGTGACGAGCGACGCGTACCACATCACCGCTCCCGACCCCGAGGGTTCGGCTGCGGCCCGCGCCATGCGTGCAGCCGTCGAGAACGGTGGCGCGTCACTCGACGACGTCGTTCACGTCAACGCACACGCCACGAGCACGCCCGTCGGCGACATCGCGGAGTACAACGCGCTGCGCCGGGTCTTCGGTGCCCACCTCGACGACATCGCCGTGACGGCCACGAAGGCGTCGACCGGTCACCTCCTCGGCGGCGCGGGTGCCATCGAAGCGGCCTACACAGCGCTCGCCCTGCACCACCGGGTCATCCCGCCGACCATCAACCTCGACAACCAGGACCCGGAGATCCCGCTCGACGTCGTCACGACGCCGCGTGAGCTCGGGTCCGGCGACCTGCTCGCCATCAGCAACTCGTTCGGGTTCGGCGGCCACAACGCGGTCGTCGCGTTCCGGAGCTACTGAGCCGTCCGCGACGGAGACGACGACGGGTCGTGGTGCATGCACCACGACCCGTCGTCGTTCTCCTGACCAGGGTGCCGCCGTTTCGTCACCTCGTGTCTGCCGGGAGTGTCACCGACCTCGCACGGTCCACGCCACGTGGGCACCCTGTCGTCTGTGAAGTTGTCTCGCGTGCGCGGTGCCGCCGCGCCGGCGGGGCCGGATCAGCCCACGTTGTGCAGCCAGATGACGGAGGACCCGTCGCCGGCGTGACGGAACGGCTCGAGTTCGTCGTCCCACGGCTGTCCGAGCGCGACGCGGAGTTCTCGCTGGAGTTCGGCGGCGTTCCCGGCGCCGACCTCCATGGCGTACCGGATGCGATCCTCCGGGACGACCACGTTGCCGATGCTGTCGGTCTGTGCGTAGAAGATCCCGAGGTCGGGCGTGTGCATCCATCGGGCACCGTCGACGCCCTGGGCCGGGTCTTCACTCACCTCGTAGCGGAGGTGCTCCCAGCCGCGCAGGGCTGAGGCGAGTGCGGCTCCGGTGCCGTGCGGGCCTTCCCAGAAGACCTCGGCGCGCTGCGCACCGCGGAGGATCGGCTGATCTTCCCAGTCGAAACTGATGGCACGACCAAGAGCGCGACCTGCCGCCCATTCGAGGTGCGGGCAGAGCGCGCGAGGCGACGAGTGCACGAACAGCACACCCTTCGTCATCGGTGTCGACATGATTCCTCCACTGCGTCCGGGTGCGTCTTCCCCAACGACCCATGCAGTGTGATCCGTGTCGGTGTCCGGCTGACCGGACCTCCGTGTATGCAGTTGTTCGACTCGCGCCGATACGAGCATTATGCCCCATGACCTGGAGGAATGACAACCGTGTCGTTCCCAGTACGCTGGATCGGGAGCCGGCCCGGACTGACGGCCCTCCAGGATGGAGCGGTGATGCACGAGGCCCTCGCGATCGACATCGGCGGCACGAAGGTCGAAACGGCCATCGTCGACGCCGAGGGGCGGATCCGGCCTGGCACCCGGTTCCGCGGTCCGACGGGCGCCGCGGCCACCCGCGAGGAGCTCGTGGCGTCGATCCTCCAGACCGCCGAACAGAGCGTCGCGGCCCATGGCGGGCCGGTGTCCGGTGTCGGAATCGGTTCGGCGGGCCCCATCGGCAGTGCCGACGGCACCGTCTCGCCGATCAACCTCCCCCGACTCGCCGACTTCCCCGTCGTGGCTGAGCTCCGGCGCTTCACGTCCGGTCCGGTGGAACTCCGTCTCGACGGCACCTGCATCGCCCTGGCCGAGCACTGGCAGGGCGCGCTCCGCGGAACCGAGAACAGCATGGGCATCGTCGTCTCGACCGGGATCGGTGGCGGGATCATTCTCGGATCCCGACTCGTCCCGGGTACCTCGGGCAACGCCGGCCACCTCGGACAGATGCAACTCCGCCGACGCGAACCGGATGCTGTCGGCACACCCTGGACCTTGGAGGGCATCGCGTCAGGCACCGCGACGGTCGCCTGGGCGCGCGCCCAGGGATGGACCGGCACGACGGGCGAACAACTCGGGGCCGACTACGCAGCCGGAACGGAGATCGCGATCCGCGCCGTCCGACGTTCCGCCGAGGCGGTCGGCGAGGCCCTGTGCACCATCACGACCCTGCTCGACCTGGAACGCGTCGCGATCGGAGGCGGCTTCTCGCGGGTCTCCCCCGACTACCTCGACCTCGTCCAGGAGGCTGCGACTGCGGCTGCGCTGCACGCCTACGCCCGTGAGCTGCGCGTGGTCCCCGCCGGGCTCGACGCCGACGGGCCGCTCATCGGCGCTGCTGCCCTCGTCCTCGCGGACTGACAGGCCCCTGAGCAACCCCGCACCGGTCCCTGAGCCGCCCCATCCCGGTTCCTGAGCTTGTCGAAGGGCGCCCTTCGACAAGCTCAGGACCGGAACCAAGGCTCAGGGCCGGATATCGGTAGGGCGGGTGGGACTTGAACCCACGCATCGTTCGGTTATGAGCCGAATGCCTTCACCAGCTTGGCTACCGCCCCGTGCGGAACCCAGTGTACCGAGTGGCCCGCCGGGCGGGAGTCAGTCGCGGGATTCCTGGCGGTCTGCGGTCGCCGTGTGACGCTCGGTCGTCGGGTCGACGACCTGCTCGCCGCGGTAGAGCGCTTCGAAGGTGTCGAGCGTGCGCTCGATGTCATGTGCGGAGACGAGCTCCAACGAGGCGTCCTGCATCCGGCGGTACTCCTCGGGCGAGGCGCTGAGTACCGTCGCGAGCCGCTCGGCCAGGGCGTCGACGTTGCCCGGCTCGAACAGATACCCGTTGACCTGATCGTGCACGAGGTGGGGCAGAGCCATGGCGTCGGCCGCGACCACCGGGAGACCGGAGGCCATGGCCTCCATCGTCGCGATGCTCTGCAGCTCGGCGATGGACGGCATCGCGAAGACGGTGGCGTTCGTGTAAGCCTGCTTCACCTCGTCATCGGACACCTTGCCGAGGAACCGGACGCGGTCACCGATGCCGAGCTGCTGGGTCAGCTGCTCGAGGTTCTTCGCCTGGTCGCCGCCACCGATGACGTCGACGTGTGCGTCGAGTTCCTTCGGGAGTTTCGTGAGCGCGCGCAGGAGCACGTCGATCTGCTTCTCGCTCGTGATGCGACCCACGAAGAGGATGGTGTTGCGCTTCCGCGGTTCGAACGACGGCGTGTACTGTCCGGCCTCGATCCCGCAGGAGATCGCGTGCACACCGGTCAGGCCCGTGAACTGCTCCAGGAAGTCGGCGGCCTTGCGCGTCGGGGTCGTCACGGCGAAGGCACGATCGAAGACGCGACGGGCGGCAGCCCACTGCGTCCGGACGAGCCACTCCTGGGTGCGCTTGGGGATGACGGTGAAGTCGAGGATGTTGTCGGGCATGATGTGGTTCGTCGCCACCATGCGGATACCGCGTCGCTCGGCCTCGATCGAGAGACCACGGCCCACCACGATGTGCGACTGCAGGTGCACGACGTCGGGCTTCACGCGGTCGAGGATCTTCCGGGCGTTCCGTCGCATCGACCACGGCATCGCGAAGCGCAGCCAGTCGTGCGGGTACCACCGGAGGCTGAAGAGGCGGTGCGCCGTCATCGTCTGACCCTCGTGGGTCTCCTTCCACGTGCCGAACTTGCGCGAGCCCGCGGGCGCCACGATGTGGACGTCGTGGCCTCGGCGGACGAGTCCGGCTGCGAGGCGTTCGGCGAAGCGTGCGGCGCCGTTCACGTCGGGCGAGAAGGTGTCGGCACCGATCACCACCCGCAGCGGCTTGTGGGTGTCGGCGCTCGGCGTCGTGCTGGACGCCTTCGCGAGGTGCTGGTCGTCGGGAGAAGTCAAGGTATCGGTGATTCCTCTGTGCTTGGCCAGTGATGTGAGGGGGTGCGGGCGGTCGCTCACGACCCTGATGCGGCGCGGAACGCCATGCTCAAGCATACCTGCAGCCCGTTCGGGCTCCAGGGCTCAGGCGGGCGCGTCGCCGGTCGCGAGGGCCTTCGCGGCTGCTGCGGCCGCCGGCGTCTGGCTCACCTGCGGGTGGTGGCGGGCGAGCTGGAAGACTCCCCACACGGCGATCGCGCCGGCCACGACGAAGCCGAAGCCAGCCCAGAACGGTGCGTTGCTCGCCTCCCCCAGCACGATGATGCCGATGCCGACCGCGATCATCGGATCGATGACGGTGAGGCCCGCGATGACCAGGTCGGGAGGCCCAGAGGAGTAGGCGGTCTGCACGAAGTAGCCGCCGAGCGCACTCGCGGCGACGAGGCCGAGCCCGCAGAGGACCGTGAGCCAGTCGAACTCGCCCTGCTGCAGCCGTCCGATGATGACCTTGGCGAGCGTCGCGACGAAGCCGTAGAGCACCCCGGTCCCGACGATGTAGAAGATGGCCGTAAAGCGTGACCGGAACACCATGAAGCCGAGCCCGAACACGACGAGCACGACACCGAGCATCACCAGGATCGTGACGAGTTCGGCCTCGGTGATCCGGTGCTCGCCCGTGAAGACCGCGGCGATCGTCACGAACAGGCCGACGCCGCCGACGCAGGCGACGATCGCGACGACCGATCGACGGTTCAACCGGACGCCGCTGATCCTGCTGTTCACCACCGCCGTGATGACGAGCGCGACCGCGCCCAGCGGCTGGACGAGGGTGATCGGTGCGAGGGACAGGCTGCCGAGCTGGAGCACGATCGCGAGCCCGAGCATGACGGTTCCGGTCACCCAGGAGGGCCGACTGAGCAAGGCCAGCAGCTGGGCGACGTTGAGCCCCGAGGTCGCGTCGGTGCCGCTCGACGACTCGACCTTCGCCACACCCCGGTGCTGCAGCTGCGCGCCGAGCGAGAGGAAGACGGCGCCGAGGAGTGCGAACGGGATGCCGAGGAGCTGCGAGGGGTTGCGGGTGAAGTCGTCCGCGAGGTCGGCGATGTCGATGGCGGAGGGGATCACCCGTCGAGGGTACCCCGCGGCCCCGCCGATCCCGGCACGCCAGGCCGAGCCCAGCGGATAGGCTCGAGCAATGGCAATTCTCGAGATCCACGTGACCGGTGACCCGGTGCTCCACTCCGTCGCCCGGCCGGTCGCCACCGTGGACGACGACCTCCGACGACTCGTCGCCGACATGTACGAGACCATGGATCTGGCTCCCGGCGTCGGGCTCGCGGCTCCGCAGGTCGGCGTGCCGCTCCGCCTCTTCGTCTACAGCTACGAGGACGACGACGGCCAGCCATGGCGCGGCGTCGCGATCAACCCGGTGCTGTGGATCAGTCCCCCGCCGGTGGGCGAGCTCGACGAGGAGGATGAGTCGGAGGGCTGCCTCTCCGTCCCCGGCGAGCGGCACCCGCTCCGTCGAGCGGAAGCGGCCATGCTCATCGGGACCGACCTCGAGGGCGCCCCGGTCGAGCTGCGGGTCGTCGGCTGGCGCGCACGCATCCTGCAGCACGAGTTCGACCACCTCAACGGCGTGCTCTACGTGGACCGCCTCGAACTGCCGCACTCGCGCCGAGCGGCGAAGGCGATCCGCAAGGCGGGCTGGGGCGTGCCCGGGATCTCCTGGCTCCCGGGTCGCGACGACCTCGAGGGCTGAACCACCTCGACGGACGCAGGGTGTCCGGACATGCAACGAGGCCCGAAGAGTGGAGTCTTCGGGCCTCGTTACCTAGTCTACGGCGTCCCTGGCGGTTTCGTGAAACCGGCCGCCAACGACGAATCCCCCGGTCCTGATGGACCGAGGGATTCTATATAGCTCCTCGAGTTGGACTCGAACCAACAACCTATCGATTAACAGTCGATTGCTCTGCCAATTGAGCTATCGAGGAATACGTGCTTCGACCGGCCGGACGAATCCGGCCTCTGCGTTGCAGCGCGTATCTACTGTAGCAAAGGATTCGCAGACTCCAAATCGACACGCGATCAATCGATGCCGACGGCCTCGGGCGTCTCGTACTGGGTCTCGGTGCCGCCCGACTGGGCGAGTGCCGCGAGGAACTCGTGCGGCGGATCGGCGAGCATCGCGTCGATCGGGCCATAGCCCACGACCCGTGACTGGTGGAGCGCCAGGACGTCGTCGGTCACCTCGCGGAGCATCGCGAGGTCGTGTGTCACGACGATGACCGTGCCGCCGTCGCGTCGGAACCCGTCGAGCAACTCGGTCACCGTGTGCCGGACGGTGATGTCGATGCCGGCCGTCGGTTCGTCGGCGATGAACACCTTCGGGCCGAGGACGAGGGCCCGTGCGATGGCGATCCGCTGCCGCTGACCACCACTCAGCTCGTAGGGGTACTTGTCGAGGCTGGAAAGCGGCATCTGCACGGCGTCCAGCAGTGTGGCGACCCGGACGCCGAGCGCCTGCTCGCTGAACTTCTTGTCGCGAGCGAGGACCGGTTCCGAGATGAGCTCCGTGACGGTGAGCTCGGGCTTCAGGTGCGCACCGGCCTCCTGCTCGAGCAGGGACACCTCGAACGTGAGCTTCGTGAGCTCCCTACGGCCGACCTTGCGCATGGAGCGACCGAGCGTGCTCGCGTCGCCGCCGGACACGAACGGACGGGAGTCCGCTCCGGTCAGGTGGCGTCCGGACAGCACCCGCAGGAGCGTGCTCTTCCCCGAGCCCGAGCTGCCAATGACCCCGAGGGAGCCGCCGACGGGCAGCTCGAAGCTGATGCCGTCCAGGGCTCGGTTGCTCGGACTGACGCCGTGCGCGGCGTAATCGACGCTCAGATCACTCGCCCGGACCGCCGGTCCGTCCTGCTCTGGGTGCTTCATGAGACCTCTCCTTCCGGTGCACGGGGAGCCACCGGATCGCCATCGAGTGTATCCGGCGATCCCGGCGGGGCCACGTGCCACGCTCGGCGGAGGCGGACCGCGTCAGGCCTCGGCGCGGAGCGCCCGCCGTTCCGCCTCGACGTCGGCGAGCTGCCGGGTGATCTCCCGGTGGGACTCGTCGCGGGGGTCGGTGCGACGCAACGACCCGAGCAGCGCCGCCTTCCGACCGAGGAGGTCGCGGTCGATCAGCGCCCGCGCGATGTCCCGGACGTAGCTCGGCAGCTTCTCCTCGTTCGTCTCGGGGAGTGGTGACACCCCGAGCTCGCGGACCAGTCCGTCGAAGCCGGGTGGGACCTGCGCGATGACGGTCTCCAGCCAGGCGTTCGTCCCGAGGTGGTCCAGGCTCACACTCATGGCGTCGCGTACCACGGCGAGGGAACTGTTGGCGACCGAGCTCTGGACCGCGCGCTCCAGCATGGGGCGTTCGAGGTGCTGGGGCAGCTGCAGGATCGCACGGAGGGCGTCTTGCTCGAGGCGCGTCGACGGATCCTGGGGCAGGTCGTTGAGCGAGGCCTGGCGCTCGCGCGGCGGCTCGGCAGCTGGTGCGCCGGGGCCCTGCTGGCGGGCGTCTCGGGCGGAGTTCTGCGAGCCTCCTGCGGCGGCACCGCCAGCGGCCCGCACGGCGCGGGCCACCTCGTCGAGTTCCATGCCGAGCTGCTTCGCGAGCACCCGGGTGTACCCGGGACGGAGCGAGGGGTCGCGGATCTCGGCGACGACCGGCGCGGCCGCGCGGAGTGCGCCGACGCGGCCCTCGACCGTCTCGAGGTCGAAGCCCGCCAGCGTCCGCCGGATGATGAACTCGAACATCGGCTCGCGGCCGTCGACGAGCTTCCGGATGGCGCCGTCGCCACGGTTGAGGCGGAGGTCGCAGGGGTCGAGGCCGTCGGAGGACACGGCGACGTACGTCTGGGCCGAGAAGCGCTTCTCCTCGCCGAACGCACGCGTCGCGGCTTTCTGCCCGGCCTCATCAGGGTCGAACGTGAAGATGACCTCGCCGGTGGCGGAGTCGTCGCCCATGACGCGGCGGATCATCTTGATGTGGTCGACCCCGAACGAGGTCCCGCAGGTCGCCACCGCGGTGGTCTCCCCCGCCAAGTGGCAGGCCATCACGTCGGTGTACCCCTCGACGACGACGACGCGCTTGCCGCGCGAGATGTCGCGTTTGGCGAGGTCGAGGCCGTAGAGGACCTGCGCCTTGTGGTAGATCGCCGTCTCGGGGGTGTTGAGGTACTTCGGCCCCTTGTCGTCTTCGCGGAGGCGCCGGGCGCCGAAACCGAGCACCTGCCCGGTCGTGTCGCGGATGGGCCAGATGAGGCGTCCGCGGAACCGGTCGTAGACCCCGCGGTCGCCGCTCGACACGAGCCCGGCCGCGAGCATCTCCTCGTCGGAGAATCCGCGAGACCGCAGCGCCTTCATGAGGTGGTCCCAGCCGGCAGGCGCGAACCCGATCCCGAAGTGGTCGGCAGCGGCGGCGTCGAAGCCGCGTTCGCCGAGGAACCGCCGCCCGAGGTCGGCGTCGCCGTCGTGGAGCTGCTGCTGGAAGTACTCGGCGGCAGCCTGGTTGGCGGCGAAGAGGCGGGCCCGGTTGCCGTGGTCGACCTTGCCGCCGCCCTCCTCGTAGCTGAGCGGGTACCCGATGCGCTGCGCGAGACGTTCCACCGACTCCGCGAACGTCACGTGGTCCATCTTCTGCAGGAAGCTGTAGACGTCGCCGCTCTCGCCACAGCCGAAGCAGTGGTACAGCCCGACCGTGGGGCGCACGTGGAAGCTCGGGCTGCGTTCGTCGTGGAAGGGGCACAAGCCCTTCAGCGAGCCGACGCCGGCGGACTTCAGCGAGACGTAGTCGCCGACGACGTCGCCGATGTTGGTGCGTGCCTTGACCTCTTCAACATCGCTCTGTCGAATCCGTCCGGCCATGCTTCGATCCTAGTCTCGTGCGTCCATCGTCCATCCCTGAGGGCCTCCGCGCAGCGGAGTCGGAGGCCCGCTCCCGTGTGGAGGAGCGTCAGGCGCCGACGTGCCGTTCGTGCCAGGAGAGGGCGCTCTGATCGGTCAGGCTCGCGATCTGGTCGACGACGACGCGACGGCGTTCCGCATCGGACCCGGCTGCCCGCCAGTCCGCCGCGAAGCCGACGTCGAGGGCCGACTCCCCGAGCGCGAACACCGCGTCCGACAGTTCGATGAGGATCTCCCGCTGCCGGACGTACAGCGGCTGGCGGGAGTCGCTGTACATCACGAACGCGGCGACGATCCCCTTGAGGAGGGCGATCTCGGCCTGGATGCCGTGGGGCACCACGACGTCAGCCCCGAACCGCACGAGGCTGGCCTGCGGGAAGGCCTCCCGGGTCGCCGCGGTCGCCGCACCGGCGAACCGACCGATCATCTGGCTCGTGAAGTTCTTGAGCCGACCGAGGTCGCGCCGGGAGCCGTCCCAGGCGGTGATCCAGGTGTGCGAGGACTGCAGCCGGTCGAAGGCGGCGGCGAGGTCGTCGTGGGTGAAGTCGTCGCCGGCCCAGGACAGCGCGGTGTCGATGAGGCGGTCGTGTCCTGCGCGCGCGTTCAGGAACGCCGGGTCGATGTACTCCCCGACGACGGCGTCCTCGAAGTCGTGCACGGAGTACGCGATGTCGTCCGCGAGGTCCATGACCTGCGCCTCGACGCAGCGGACGCGCTCGGGAGCGCCGGCTCGCAACCAGCGGAAGGCCGCGGAGTCCTCGTCGAAGAACCCGAACTTGGCGCGACCACCGGGATCCGGCACCGACTGGGCGGCCGGCCACGGGTACTTGCAGCTGGCGTCGAGGCTCGCGCGGGTGAGGTTCAGACCGTACGGCTCGCCGTCGGGGCCGAAGACCTTGGATTCGAGGCGCGTCAGGATCCGCAGGGTCTGGGCGTTGCCCTCGAACCCGCCGATCGCGGCGGACCAGTCGTTAAGTGCTCGTTCGCCGTTGTGCCCGAACGGCGGGTGACCAAGGTCGTGTGCCAGGCACGCCGTGTCGACGACGTCCGGAGCGAGGTCCAGGCTGGCAGCCAGCTCGCGACCGACCTGCGCCACCTCGAGGGAGTGGGTCAGCCGGTTCCGGGCGAAGTCGACACCGCTCGTCGGGCTGAGCACCTGGGTCTTGGCGGCGAGTCGCCGGAGGGCACTGGAGTGCAACAGCCGTGCACGATCGCGCGCGAAGTCGGAGCGTCGCGTCGAATGGTGCTCGGGCATCCAGCGTTCTTCGTCGTGCAGGGTGTAGCCGTCCCGGTCCATGGAGACGCTCCCCTGCTCGATGATGCTATCCGCCACTGTGGTCCAGTTCCGCTCCCGCGATCTCGGTCTGCTCGTCGGCACCCAGCGACTGCGAGTCGAGCCAGCCGTACGGAAGTGCCGGTCGTTTCGGCGTGCCGGCGCGTCCGCGCTGCCCTTCCGCTGCGGCGCCCGGGTAGGGGGCCGTCCAGTCGAGGGTCGCGAGCAGGTCATCGAGCTGGTCGAGCGACTCCACCGTCGCGAGACTCGCGCGGAGGTCACCGCCGACGGGGTAGCCCTTGAAGTACCAGGCGACGTGCTTCCGGATGTCGCGGCAGCCGCGCTCCTCGCTCTCGAAGAACTCGGCCAGGAGCTCGGCGTGACGCCGGAACGCGGCCGCGACGTCGCCGAGAGACGGCTCCGCCTTGCCACCCTCGCCGGCGAACGCCGAGCTGAGGTCGCCGAAGAGCCAGGGGCGACCGAGGCAACCGCGGCCCACGACGACGCCGTCGCAGCCCGTCTCGTCGACCATCCTCAGGGCGTCCTCGCCCGACCAGATGTCGCCGTTCCCGAGGACCGGCACCGAGGTGACCGTCTCCTTGAGCTTGGTGATTGCCGACCAGTCCGCGTGGCCGGAGTAGAACTCGGCGGCGGTCCTGGCGTGCAGCGCGATCGACGCCACACCGGCGCCCTCGGCGATACGACCGGCCTCGAGGTAGGTGAGGTGATCGGAGTCGATGCCCTTGCGCATCTTGATCGTGAGCGGGACGTCGCCGGCTGCACGGACCGCGCCCTCGACGATGTCGCGGAAGAGCCCGGTCTTCCAGGGCAGCGCCGCTCCCCCGCCCTTGCGGGTGACCTTGGGCACCGGGCAGCCGAAGTTGAGGTCGATGTGGTCGGCGCGATCCTCGGCGACGAGCATGGTGACGGCCTCGGCGACCGTCTTCGGGTCGACGCCGTAGAGCTGGATGGAGCGGAGCGTCTCGCTCTCGTGGTGCTGGATGAGCCGCATGGTCTCCGGCGTGCGTTCGACGAGCGCGCGGGAGGTGATCATCTCGCTGACGTACAGTCCGGCACCGTATTCGCGGCACAGTCGACGGAACGCCGTGTTGGTGATCCCGGCCATAGGGGCGAGCACGACCGGCGAGTCGAGCACGATGGGCCCGATCGAGAGGCTCGGGCGCTGCGAGAGCGTGGTAGGAAGAGACATCACCCTCGATTCTCCCAGATGATCGGCGCTCCCGCGCCCAGTGAGGACCACATGTCAGACGCCGTCCCGCCCGTCGACCTCCAGCCGCCCGGCCGCGAGCGCGTCCGAGCAGCGGCCGCCGCACTCGGTCTCGACGTGGAGCTGGTCGAGCGACCGCCCGCGCGCAGTCTCCACGAGGCGGCGGAGCTGCTCGGCATCGAGCCCGCGGACATCGTCAAGACGATCGTCGTGAAGCGTCGCAGCGGCGACTACCTCTTCGCCCTCGTGCCGGGCGGCCGCAAGATCTCCTGGCCGCCGTTCCGCACGCTGCTCGGGGTGAACAAGCTCGCGATGCCGGACGCGGCGACCGCGTTCCAGGCGACCGGCTACGAGCGCGGCACCATCACCGTCCTCGGTGCGAGCGCTCCACTCCCCGTCTACGCGGACGAGCGCATCCTCGAGCGCGGAGGGCGCATCTCGATCGGCGCCGGCGAGCACGGGTGGAGCGCCTTCGTCGACGCGGCGGAGTACCTCACGGCCATCGGCGCCGTCACCGCGGACCTCACCGAGCCGGAGGACCCTCAGTCCTGAGCCGTTTCCGGCGGGAGCACGAGGCAACTGTCGCCCTCGCAGACGACGGCGTCGCCCCCGAGGAGTCGGAGCGCCGGCCGGACCGTCGCGGGCTGCTGATCATCGACGCTGCGCTCAGGGGACGTCGTCTCCGTGCTCACGCCTGCACCGGCTCGGTGCTCGCGCGTTCCGTCCAGACCTGCTCGAGGACCTGCGTGAACGCGGCCGCCTCCTGCGCCCCGGACACCCCGTAGGCGCCGTCGATGACGAAGAACGGGACGCCCTGGATGCCGTACCCCTGTGCCGTCGCCTGGTCCTCGCGGACCGCCTGCGTGTACTGGCCGGATTCCAGCGCCGAGACCACGGCGGACCGGTCGAGCCCCACCTCGACGGCGAGGTCGGCGAGGTCCTCGATGCGACCGACATGGCGGCCCTCGGTGAAGTAGGCCCGCAGGAGGCGCTCGGTCATCTCGAGCTGCTTCCCCTCCGCCTTGGCGAAGTGCAGCAGTTCGTGCGCCTTCACCGTGTTCGTGTGCTGGAGGATGCCGAAGTCGTACTCGAGACCGGCGTCCGAGGCGATCCCCGTCACCCGATCGAGCATCTGCTGCACCTGGTCGGCCGGCATGCCCTTGTGCTTCACGAGGAAGTCGATCTCGGTGCCGTCGAAGTCGACCGGGGTGTCGGGTGCCAGCTCGAAGGAGTGGTACTCGACCTCGACCTCGCGTCCGTCGCCGAGCTGCGCGAACTCCGCCGCACCCCGCTCGAACTTGCGCTTGCCGATGTAGCACCACGGGCAGGCGATGTCGGACCAGATGTCGATCTTGATGGGTTCACTCATGTCAGGGCCAACCACCGACACCCGTCGGTCATTCCCCCGAGGGCGCCGGGGCGTCTGGCACGTCGCGCGCCCCGCCGAAACGACGGTCGCGTCCGGCGTACCGTTCGACGGCCTCCCAGAGCTGACGCCGCCCGAAGTCGGGCCAGAGGGTGTCGAGGAAGACCATCTCCGCGTAGGCCGACTGCCACAGCTGGAAGTTGCTGGTGCGCTGCTCTCCGGAGCTCCGGACGAAGAGGTCGACGTCCGGGAGGTCGGGCAGGTAGAGCCGGCTCTGGACGAGACGCTCCGAGACGGCCGACGGCTTGATGCGGCCGGCGGCGACGTCGTCGGCGATGCTGCGCACCGCGTCGACGATCTCGTTGCGACCGCCGTAGTTGACGCACATGGTGAGCGTCAGGCGGTCGTTGTCGCGCGTCAGCTCCTCCGCCGTCTGGAGCTCCTTGATGACCGAGGTCCACAACCGCGGCCGACGCCCCGACCAGCGCACGCGCACGCCCCACTCGTTCAGTTGGTCGCGCCGTCGATGGAGCACCTCGCGGTTGAACCCCATGAGGAAGCGGACCTCGTCGGGTGAGCGCTTCCAGTTCTCCGTCGAGAACGCGTACACCGACAGGTGCTTGATCCCGAGTTGCAGGGCACCGGCCACGACGTCGAGGAGTGCGGCCTCGCCCGCCTTGTGCCCTTCGACACGCGTGAGTCCGCGCCGGTTCGCCCACCTGCCGTTGCCGTCCATGACGATCGCGACGTGCGACGGCACCTCACCCTTCGCGAACTCGGGCGGGACCTCCCCTGTCCAGTCGATCGGTTTGAACGGCACCGCGTCGCGGTGGGTGTAGGGCTTCGGGGTCACCCGCGGCTCCGATCCTGTTCGAGGTGCGCGAGCGACCGCAGGCCGCGCTCCAGATGCCATTGCGCATAGGCGGCGGTGAATCCGCTCGCCCGTGAGGCCGTCTGCTCGGCGGCGGCCTCCGCGTACTCCCAGTCGCCGGAGAGCAGTGCTCCGAGGAGCGAGAGGGTGTCGGCGTCGAGCCGAGGGCTCCCGGAGGGCGCGCAGTCGTCGCACACGACCCCGCCGAGCTGCACGACCACGTGCGAGTACTCACCCTCCGTGCCGCACCTCGAGCAGGCGCCGAAGCTCGGTGCCCAACCGGCGAGCGAGAACGCCCGGAGCAGGTAGGAGTCGAGGGTGAGCCGCGGACCGTGCTCATGCTTCGAGAGCGACCGCAGGGCGCCGACGAGCAGCAGGTACTGCTGCAGGGAGCCCTCGGACTCCGTCAGGCGATCGGCCGTCTCGACCATCGCGCTGGCGGCCGTGTAGCTCCCGTAGTCGGCGCTGATCTCGGCGCCGTACGAACCGAGCGACTCGGCCTGGGTGATGGTGTCGAGGCTGCGGCCCTCGTAGAACTGGACATCGGCGACCATGAACGGCTCGAGCCGGGACCCGAACTTCGAGCCGGTGCGACGGACACCCTTGGCGACCGCCCGGATCTTGCCCCTGCTGCGTGAGAGCATGGTGACGATGCGATCGGCCTCGCCGAGCTTGTGGGTCCGCAACACCACCACTTCGTCTCGATATACCGGCACGCATCGATTATCCCGCCTCGCACCGACAACGTGACCCGGGAACCGCCGTCGGGGATCGAAGGAGCGCCTGGAGAGATGAAGCCGTGAACGAGGTCCTCTTCGTCGTTCCGCTGTGGGTCGACCTCTCGGCGGTCGCCATCGGCGCCGTCCAGGGCGCGATGTTCGCGGCCAGATTCCAGGATCGTCAGCTCGACTGGCTCGGCGTCGCCATCATCGGCGTCGTCGTCGGACTCGGTGGCGGTCTCATCCGCGACATCCTCCTCGGACAGGTGCCGGCGTCCCTCCAGAACAACTGGTACCTCCCCGTCGCCTCGGGAGCCGCCCTGCTCGGGATGTTCCTCCTGCGCACCATCACGAGGCTCGGGCCGGTCATCATCGGTCTCGACGCCCTGACGATCGGCATGTTCGGAGCGATCGGCTCCACCAAAGCCCTGGCAGCCGGCCTGCCGGTCATCCCGGCGATCTTCGTCGGAACCGTCTCAGCCGTCGGCGGATCGGTGCTCCGCGACGTCATGCTCGGCGTCCCCGTCGCCCTCATGCACGTCGGGTCGCTCTACGCCGTGGCGGCCGCGGTCGGGACCGCCCTCCTCGTCCTCGCCGTGACCTTCGGTGCGCCGCTCGGGATCGCGGCCATCGTCGGTGTCTCCTCGACCGCGGTGATCCGCCTCCTGGCGGTCCGGTTCGGGTGGACGTTGCCCGAGCAGCGCCAGATCGGCGGATGGCGGATCTGGCGCCGCTCGACGCGCGGCTGAGTCGTCTCAGTCGACTGCGAGTGCCGCGACGGGCGCGATCCGGGTCGCCCGACGGGACGGGGCGACCGAGGCCACAGCCGTGAGGAGTGCGGCGAGCACGACGATCACGGCGACGATGGCCCACGGGATGACCGGGAAGATCAGCCCGGGCGAACCGTTGATCGCGCCGAGCATCGACTGGGCACCGGCCCAGCCGTAGAACGTCCCGAGGACCAGGCCGACGACGACGGCCGCGATGGTCAGCTGCGCCGCCTCGATCACGATCATGCGACGGATCTGCGCCGCCGAGAATCCGAGTGCGCGGAGCAGTCCGAGTTCTCGGGTGCGCTGCAGGACGCTGAGTGAGAGGTTGTTGACCATCCCGACCGCGGCGATGAGCGCGCTCAGCCCGATGAGGGCGGAGAAGACGCCGACGGTCGTCGCGACCACGGCCTGCGTGCCCTCGTAGACCTCCGGACTCGCAGCCTGTGCGTTCATCACGAACTCCTGGAAGTTGGCCGCTGCGACCGCGAACATCGTCACGAGGGTCACGCCGATCACCAGTCCGATCGTCGTGCGTGAACTGCGCTCCGGGTAGCGGACGGCGTTCTCGGCGGCGAGTCGAGCCGTCGCGGAGGTGCCGAACAGCCGACCGACCAGCCGCAGTGCCGGCGGCATCACGAGGTGCGCACCGAGCACGAGGCCGGAGAAGGAGACGATCCCGCCGACGATGCCGATGAGCACGCCGAGCGGCGACACGAGCCCGACGCCGACACCGGCGAGCAGGAGCAGGACACCGACCACGAAGAGACCGATCGCGACCGCGTTCCGGGCGGGCCGCGCGGTGGCCTCCTCTCGGCTCAACTCCTGCGATCCTCCGATCGCCTGCATCGGGGTGACCGTCAGGACGCGACGCGCGCCGATCCAGGACGCGAGCCAGGTGGTCAGGACGACTGCGACGACCGGCAGGAGGACGGCCGGTTCGGCGATCGCATACGGCAGCTCGGGCAGCACACCGGTCGCGACCCCGATCCGCACGAGCGCGAAGGTCGCGAGGAGTCCGACGAGCAGCCCTGCTCCCCCGCCGAGCAGGCCGACGACGACGCCCTCCTTCGCGACGGCGCGACGCTGCGATCGCGCCGTCGAACCGATCAGGCGGAGCAGCGCGATCGTCCTCGTCCGCCCGGCGACGATCGTCGCGAAGGTGTTCGCTGTGACGATCGCGCCGACGTACACCGCCAGCGAGACGAACACGGCGGCCGCGAGGATGAGCATGATCACGACGGAGCCGCTGGACCCCGTGACGTCGTCGGCCAGGATGAAGGTGGAGAGCACACTCGTGACCATGAGCAACAGGACACCGAACGAGGCGCTGAGCGTCGCGACGAGGAGGCTCGCGCGATGCTCGCGGGCCCGGGGCCCGAGATCGGCCCGGCTCATGCTGCACGCTCCATGCCGAGCATGAGCGCGGAGATCTGCTCGGCGGTCGATCGGGGTCGGTCCTCGACGACCCGGCCGTCCGCGAGGAACACGATCCGGTCCGCGTAGCTCGCGGCGATCGGGTCGTGCGTCACCATCGCGATGCTCTGCCCGTATTCGGTGCTGGCAGCCGCCAGCAGGGCCAGGACGCTCCGCCCGGTGCGGGAGTCGAGGTTGCCGGTCGGTTCGTCCGCGAAGAGGAGCTCGGGTCGCGTCGCGAGGGCACGCGCGATCGCGACGCGCTGCTGCTGTCCGCCCGAGAGTTCGTGCGGGCGGTGCCCGAGTCGGGAGGCGAGTCCGAGCGTGCTCACGAGCACGTCGATCCAGCTCTGCTCCTCACCGGTCGGACGGCGGGCGTCGAGTTCGAAGGGCAGCCGGATGTTGGCCGCGACGTCGAGCGTCGGGACCAGGTTGAAGGCCTGGAACACGAAGCCGACACGACGCCGACGGAGGATCGTGAGCTGCCCGTCGTCGAGGTCCGTGATGTCCTGGTCACCGAGGCGCACCCGCCCTGCGGTGGCCTGGTCGAGGCCGGCCATGATGTGCATGAGCGTCGACTTGCCCGAGCCGCTCGGGCCCATGATGGCGGTGAACCGGCCCCGCTCGATCTCGAGGTCGACGCCGTCGAGGGCGACGACCTGGTTGTCGGCGGGTCCGTAGCTCTTCCGGAGTCCGTGGACGCTGGCGACGACGGACGGCTGTGCTGAAGTGGTCATACTCCGAAGCTACGGAGTGCGGTGCCGGGTGCGCGTCGGGCGCACGAGCGACCCGGGTACATCCTGGGGATGATCCTCGATCACTCCGCGGGTGCGTGCTGGACCGCGGTCAGACCAAGCCGTGCTCGAAGGCGAACACGACGAGCTGGACCCGGTCGCGCACCTCGAGCTTGGCGAAGATCCGGCTGATGTGCGTCTTCACGGTCGCCTCGCTGAGGAACTCGGCGGCGGCGATCTCGGAGTTGCTCAGCCCGCGCGCCGCGAGGAGGAAGATCTCGCGCTCTCGCGCCGTGAGCTCGGCATAGCGCTGCGGTGCGGCCGGAGCTGCCGGAGCCTGCTGGAAGTGCTCGAACAGCTCGCGGGTGGCCGACGCGGCGATGACCGCGTTCCCTGCATGGACCGTGCGGATCGCTGCGAGCAGGAACTCGGGCTCCGCGTCCTTGAGCAGGAACCCGCTCGCCCCGGCTCGGATGGCCGTCGCGGCCGCCTCGTCGAGGTCGAAGGTGGTCAGCACGACGATCCGAGGCCGCTCGCCCCCGCGCGCGTCCGCCTCCGCCAGGATCGTCTTCGTCGCCTCGATCCCGTCCATGACCGGCATCCGGACGTCCATGAGGATGACCTGCGGACGTGTCCGTGCGGCCAGCTCGACCGCTTGACGCCCGTCGGAGGCCTCGCCGACGACGCGGAGGTCCGGCTGCGAACCGATGAGCATGCGGATCCCGCCTCGGAACAGCGCCTGGTCGTCGACCAGCGCGATCGTGATCGCCCCCGCTGCCGTCGCGTCACTCGGATCGGTCATCTCGTCACTCCCACCGTCGCGTACGGGATCGATGCGTAGACGGTGAAGAGACCGTCCACCAGGGTCGTCCCGAACCTGCCGCCTGCCAGCGTAGCGCGCTCGTTCATCCCGGCGAGTCCGTGCCCCGTGCCGGCCTTCGGCAGTTCGACCTTCGCCCGGTTGACGACCCAGAGCTGCAGCTCGGGTCCGGTCCAGTCGAGATGGACGTCGATCGGCCCACGATGGTCGCCGTGTCGGAGCGCGTTCGTGAGCGCCTCCTGGATGATCCGGTAGACGGCGAGCTGCGAACCGGTCGCCACCGGTCGTTCCTGACCGTGGCTCTGGACCACCACGTCCAGTCCGGCTCCTCGCAACTGCTCGTAGAGCCGGTCGAGGTCGGCCATGACCGGCTGCGGGCCCTCGGTCTGTTGGAATCGCAATTGCGCGAGCAACACCCGGACGTCGGCGAGGGCCTCGCGGGAGATGCTCGAGATCGTCCGCAACGCCTGGTCGGCCGAATCCGGGTCCGCGGCCAGCGCATATCGGGCACCGTCGGCCTGGGCGATGACGACGGCGAGGGAGTGCGCGACCACGTCGTGCATGTCGCGCGCGATCCGGTTGCGCTCCTGCTCCACGGCGACGTCGCGCTCGGCCAGGAGCTGCGCCTGGCGGCTCTCGCGGGCGAGCCGCCAGGTCCGCATGAGGACACCTGCGGTCCAAGCGAGGCCGAAGAAGGCGGCGAACGCGAGGAACATGAACAGCCCGACCGTCACCTGCGCGACCGGTGTCATGTCGTTCGCGAGGCCGAAGGTACTGATCTCCGCGCCGATGGCCGTGGTCCAACTCGGGACGACGATCACGTAGAACGCGATGAGCGCGGCACCGACGAACGCGGAAGCGAAGGAGACCCATCGCACCACCCGGCCGCCGTAACTCGCCGCAGCGTAGAGCACGACCGGGATCGCGAAGTTCGCAGGATCCGGCGCGAGCAGGAGGATGAGCTGCAGCAGCGCCGCGGCCCAGGCCACGGACAGCGCGATCGCCGGAGCGAGCCGGCGGAGCGCCAGTGCACCGCACATGCCGAGCAGGACGATGGTGTATCCGGCTGGGCGCGTCGTGTACGCAGCTGCGGTGAGGATGAACAGCACCGACGGTAGCGCGATGTCGAGGGCCAGCTGGCCGGGCCGGAGCGTGCGGAACATCCTCCAACCGTACGACCTGGCGGCCGGTCACCCCGTCCTCGCGCGGGAAGATCATCCTCCGGGTGTACGCCGGAGGACAGCGCTGCGCCGGGCCGACCCGAGGGCCGGCCCGGCGCAGCGGGATCGTCAGATGGAGGCCAGTTCCCGCGCCTCGACCTGCGTGCGTACGGCCCGGTTGACCGCCGAGACGACGGCCTTGAGCGAGGCCGTCGCGATGTCGCCGTCGATGCCGACGCCCCAGAGGCGCTGGTCGTTGACCTGGAGCTCGACGTAGGCGGCCGCCTCGGCGTCGCCCCCGGCGCTCAGCGTGTGCTCGACGTAGTCGTACAGCGTGACCTCGATGCCGCGCCCGGAGAGCAGGTTGAGGAAGGCCGCGATCGGTCCGTTGCCGGTCGAGGTGCGCTCCTCGACCTGCTCGCCGTCGCGAAGTGCGACCTCGAGGACCACGGTGCCGGTGAGGTCGCTCGACGTCTTCGTGGACTGCAGTTCGAACCGACCCCACTTCGCGTCCGCGACCGTTGCCGGAAGGTACTCGTCCTGGAAGATCGACCAGATCTGGCCGCTCGTCACCTCGCCACCCTCGGCGTCGGTCTTCGCCTGTACGACGCCGGAGAACTCGATCTGCAGGCGACGCGGCAGGTCGATCGCGTGATCGGTCTTGAGCAGGTAGGCGACGCCGCCCTTGCCCGACTGCGAGTTCACGCGGATGACCGCCTCGTAGCTGCGCCCGAGGTCCTGCGGATCGACCGGCAGGTACGGCACGGCCCACTCGAGGTCGGCGACGTCCTTGCCCTGCGAGACGGCGTCGACGGACATCGCCTCGAAGCCCTTCTTGATCGCGTCCTGGTGCGAACCGCTGAACGCCGTGAAGACGAGGTCGCCCGCCCACGGGCTCCGCTCGTGCACCGGCAGCTGGTTGCAGTGTTCGGCCGTCCGCTTGACCTCGTCGATGTCGCTGAAGTCGATCTGCGGGTCGACACCCTGCGTGAACATGTTGATGCCCAGCGCGACGAGGTCGACGTTGCCGGTGCGCTCACCGTTCCCGAAGAGGCACCCCTCGATCCGGTCGGCGCCGGCCAGGTAGCCGAGCTCGGCCGCCGCGATCGCGGTCCCGCGGTCGTTGTGCGGGTGCAGCGAGATGATGATGTTCTCGCGGTTGGCCAGGTTGCGGCTCATCCACTCGATCGAGTCCGCGTAGACGTTCGGCGAGGCCATCTCGACCGTCGACGGCAGGTTGATGATGACCTTGCGGTCGGGCGTCGCCTCGAGGACCTCGACCACCTGGTTGCAGATGTCGACGGCGAACTCGAGCTCGGTACCGGTGTAGCTCTCCGGCGAGTACTCGTAGTAGATCTGCGTCCCGGGGACCGTCGACTCCATCTCGCGACACTTCCGGGCGCCGTGGAGGGCGAGGTCGATGATGCCCTGCTTGTCGCTGCGGAACACGACGTCGCGCTGCAGGATGCTCGTCGAGTTGTACAGGTGCACGATCGCCTGCTTCGCGCCGTGCAGCGACTCGTAGGTGCGTTCGATGAGGTGGTCGCGTGCCTGGGTCAGCACCTGGATGGTGACGTCCTCGGGGATCGCACCCTCGTCGATGAGGCTGCGGACGAAGTCGAAGTCGGTCTGGCTCGCGCTCGGGAACCCGACCTCGATCTCCTTGTAGCCCATCTTCACGAGCAGGTCGAACATGATGCGCTTGCGCTCCGGGCTCATCGGGTCGATGAGGGCCTGGTTGCCGTCGCGGAGGTCGACCGCGCACCAGCGCGGGGCCTCGGTGATCCGACGGTCAGGCCACGTGCGATCGGGCAGCGAGACGTCGAACTGGTCCTGGTAGGCGCGGTAGCGATGGACCGGCATGCCTGATGGGGTCTGGGTGTTCTTCATGATCCTGGGATCTCCTCGTGGGATTGGGGGTGAGCCAATGACGAACTCCGCGACGAGGGAGGCCTGGAACTAGGACTCGTCGCGGCAGCTAAGGAGGAGCAGACCGGAGAACACGTCGTCAGCATAGCACTCCCCCGCGCGGCCGATCAGGTGACCAACGAGGCGAGGTCTCGCACGGACACGTCCGGGAGGTACGCGCGCCCGACCGCGATGCCGATCGCCGGCAGGGTCAGCGGGTCCGCGTAGCCGAGGACGAGCGGACGCTCCTCCGGCTGGAACTTCCCCTTGAAGGCGAGGAGCGAGCGGAACCCGTACACGGGTTCGAGCACGTTCCCGAGGTAGGTCAGGACGCGGTCGATCCCGTCCGTCTCCGGCTGCTCGGTGCTCCTCGAGCGGGCGAGTGGGGCCCCGGAGAGGCTCATCTCCTCGATGCCGTCCTCCTTGAACCGAGCGGCGGCCTCGGCGATGAGGAACTCCATGACGCCGTTCATGCCGTCCGTCCGACGCCGCATGAAGTCGAGGGTCCAACCGACCAGCTCACCATCGCGCCGCACCGGGAGCCAGCTTGTGACGCCGTGCAGCCGTCCTTGCTCGTCGACCGCGAGCAGGAGCCGGACCTCCTCGTCGACGAGCTCATCGATCCCGCCGAGGGTGAACCCCATCTCGGGCAGCTTCCGCTCGGCGACCCACTCCTCGGAGATCTCGGCGATCTGCGCCGCGAGCCCGACGCCGAGCGCCCCGTAGGTGGACCAGACGGCGGTGATCCCCGCACGGTCGGCTCTGTTGACGGAGGACCTGATGTCCTGCCAGCGTTTGCCGACCATGCTCCATCCCTGCGGGTGCAGGACCGTCTCCTCGGCGACCTGGACGGTGCGCCAACCGATCCGGTGGAGGGCTCCTGCGGTCTGCTCGTCCACGCTGTACAACGCCACCGTCAGGCCCGAGTCCTCGCAGTGCTCGATGAACCGCTCGAGGACCCCCTGCTCGTGGCGGTCCCTCCCGAAGAAGCCGCCCGTCGTGACTGCGACCCCCGCAACGATCCGGTAGGCGACACCGGCGCTGCGCTGTGGGTCGAACCAGGTGAGGTTGCCCGGCCAGGTGGCCATGTGCCCGATGGAGTCGCTGCCCTCGGCCAGGAGCTCGCGCAGGCGGCGCTCGTCGGCCGGCGCGATGGCGTTCGCGACCCGGCTCAGCGGCCAGACCGCGCCGAGCAGGATGATGCTCCACCAGACGGGTCCGACGGCGTGGAACACCACACCGGTGAGCGGCGCGACCGGCACGAAGCCCGGAAGGACGTTCCGCAGGTACGCGGCGGGGACGAAACGCTCCGGCGCCGCACGGAGGACCTCCCACACGTCGGGCCTCGGCGAGAATCCTCCGGGTTGCAGCAGGGCGACGACCACGAAGAGCGCGGCGAGCACGACCCACGACGCGCCGACCAGGGCGAGGTACCCCCAGGCACTGCGCCGGGTGGCCCGCACGGGGAACCCACGACGGAGCACGACCAGGAGCGCCGCCACGACGAGCGGGAGCAGGATCGCCGCCCACAGCGCGATCGCGATCTCGACGGACCGCTGCTGCGCGCCGTGTCCCGTCCCGAGCAACGACGAGGGGTGTCCCGTCGGGTGGAGTCGCACGCCCGCCCCGAGCGACAGCGCACTCAGGACGGCGAAGGACACCATGATCGACGTGGCGAACCAGACCGCGAAGCGTCTGCCGCGGAGCAAGCCCCAGGCTGCGAAGAGCAGGGCGATCATGGGGACCACCGACAGGAGCACCGCTCCGAAGCCGTCGACGCGCACCAGCGTGAGGTCGCGCAGGCACTGTGCTGACACGCCGACCGTGCGGCATTGGCCGATGACCCGTCCGGCGTCCGGGATGTTCTGTTCGAGCAGGAGCACGAGCGGCGCGAGCGGACCGAGGTGCCGGCCGGACAGGAAGGTGATGAGCGGTCCGACGCCCATCATCGCGACGACGGACGCCAGGAGCACCCGGGTCTCGTGGTGCGAGCTCCGCACGCGTCGCACCGACGGGGTGGCCCCGGCGAGCACGATCCCGAGCAGGACGCCGACCAGCGCTGCGAACAGTCGTGCGAGATCCTGCGGGAGCCCCGAGTACAGCAGCACGATCAGGGCACCGACGACGACGAACGCGCGGATCCGTCGACGCCAGAGCGGCCCGTGGAACGCACTCGACGCGGCGAGGGCGCCGAGCGCGCCGGCCACCGGGTCGAACGCCACGATGCGGGCGACCTCGCCGCTCCAGAACTCGCCGCCGAGGGTGCCGAGGAGTTGGAGCCCGATGGCGAGCGCGTTCCCGGCGACCGCGGTCACCAGCACCGCCAGGAGCGTCTTGGCGGCGCCGAACCGTCGCTCGGCGAGCACCAGTGCGGGGACGCCGATCAGCAGGAAGGCGAGGAGCCCGAGCACCCCGTCGGTTCCCAGGGCACCGGTCAGGAGCGCCCACCAGTGTCCGTCGACCACGACCTGCTCGTACCCCACGCCGGCCGCCTCACGGATCGCCGACCGCCAGGCCGGCGTCGCCACCGGCGGCGTCCGCCACACGAACGCACTGACCACGAACACCAGCGCCGTGATCCCGATGCTCATCGGCACCGACCGGAGCACGCCGGTCACGAGTCGACCGAACGGCGTCGCCCTCCCCGCGCGCATCAGGCGAGCCCGAATCGTGCGGCGATCACGGGGAGCGCTCGGTCGAACACCGTGTGGACGGTGTGCCAGTCGTGCGCCGTGCCGTCGGAGACGAAGGTCGTCGTCCGCATGCCGGCAGCCGAGGCCATCGCGGCGACCCGCCGGACGCCGGGACCGTAGCGGCTGTCGTCACTGCCGTAGCCGAAGACGCCGACGGTGTCCGCGTACGGGGTGTGTGCGGCGAGGATCGCGGAGGGGGCCGCGGCCTCGTACGCCGTCGCCGACCCGCCGAAGCCCTGTGCGATCGTCGTCGGTCCGATGGACGGGACGACCTCCCCCGAGATGTCGAGGATGCCGCCGTAGCGTTCGGGGTGCGCGGCGCCGAGCTGGATGGAACAGGTCCCGCCCTGCGAGAACCCGGCGATGAACCAGTCCGTCCGCGATGCGGACACCGGGAGGTGCGCCGAGATCCACGCGGGGACGTCGACCGTGAGGTACGTCGCCGAGTTGCCGAGCGGCCCGTCGACGCACATCGGGTTGTGGTCCGGAGCGCCGAGCTGATCAGGCACGACCACGATCGGAGCGAGACCCGCATGCGAGGCGGCGAAGCGGTCGAGGATCCCGGCGATCCCAGCCGACGCGAACAGGTCTGCAGGCTCTCCCGGCTGACCGCTGAACGCTTCGATGACCGGCAGTGCCGGCGGGTGTGCGGTCAGGGCGGCCGGTGGCAGGTAGACGAGCGCGTCCCGGTGGGCGAACCCGGAGGTCGTCGCCGGGATGTCCACGTGTTCGACCCGCCCGCCGCTCGGCAGGTCGGCGGGTCGCTGCCACGACGTGGTCGTCCCCCGCGCGGCAGGCAGGGCCGAGAACGACTGGTACGGGCTGATCCCCAACGCCGCCCGTACCGTCGCGAACTCACCGAAGTCCTGGTTCACGCCGATCGCCCCGATGAGCAGGAACGCGGGGATGGCGAGGCTCGCCACGACGACCCGCCACGCCCGGGTCCGCACGATCGCCGCGATCGCGAGGGCGGCACCGGCGAACCCGACCGCCGCCCACGCACGGGTGACCGGCGTCAGTTCGATCCCGAAGACGTCGAGCACGTCACCGAGCAACCAGGCCGTGGCATAGGCGAGGAGCGCCCCACCGCTCGCCACGAGCAGCATCGTCAGCCAGCCGCGAACCGTTCGGCGCCCGGTCAACAGGATGATCGCCAGGAGGACGGCGGCACCGCCGACCCAGACGAGGAGCTCCGGACGATCCAGCCTGATGGCCAGTAACCAGTCGAACACTCGGACTCCTTCTCGCGACCCCGAGGACCAGTATGTCCGCGCGCTCGCGAGCCTGTCGGCCAGATGACGGGTTCCACAGCGGGCCCAAAGCAGACATGCAAGTCACGTTCAGGTAACGGAGACCACCCGCGCGGATCCGCACGGGCCCACAGCGCCGACGGTCGACCGCATCCGGGTCAGAATCCCAGGCGACCGAGCAGTTTCGGGTCGCGCTGCCAATCCTTCGCGACCTTGACGCGGATGGAGAGGAAGACCCTCGATCCGACGAGTGGCTCGATCCCGGCGCGGGCCCGGGCCCCGACGTCGCGGAGCCTGGAGCCGCCCTTCCCGATGATGATCGCCTTCTGGCTGTCGCGCTCCACGAACACGTTCGCGTAGATGTCGAGCAGGTCGGTCCCCTCGCGCGGGATCATGTCATCGATGGTCACGGCGAGCGAGTGGGGCAGCTCGTCCTGCACGCCCTCGAGTGCGGCTTCACGGATGAGCTCCGACACGCGGTCGACGACCGTCTCGTCCGTGGTGGCCTCGGCCGGGTAGAGGCGTTCCGAGAGCGGCATGAGCTTCGTCACCTCGGTGACGAGGATGTCGAGCTGGTCGTCGGTCACCGCGGACAGCGGGATGACGGCGTCCCAGTCCCGGAGCTCCGAGATCGCGAGCAGCTGCTCGGCGATCGTCGTCCGGCTGGCGGTGTCGGTCTTCGTGACGATCGCCACCTTCTTGGCGCGCGGGAAGCCGTCGAGCGACTCGTTGATGAAGCGGTCGCCGGGCCCGAGCTTCTCGTTGGCGGGGATGCAGAACCCGATGACGTCGACGTCGGAGAGGGTTGACTGCACGAGATCGTTCAGCCGCTGGCCGAGCAGGGTGCGCGGCCGGTGGATGCCGGGGGTGTCGACGACGATGAGTTGGCCGTGGTCGCGATGCACGACTCCGCGGATCGCGCGACGCGTGGTCTGCGGCTTCGAGCTCGTGATCGCGACCTTCTCACCGACGAGGGCGTTGGTCAGCGTGGACTTGCCGACGTTCGGACGCCCGACGAAGGACACGAACCCCGCTCGGAAGTCGGACGGAGGGGTGGTGTCGTTCATGGGTGCTCCCGGTGGTCGTTGGACGCCTGCTGGGCGTCCTGCAGCTGGTCGTCGCGCTGGGCGATGACGGTGAGGATGCGTCCCCGCCGCCCCTCGACGCGCTCGGCGGTGAGTTCGAGGCCGTTGGTCGACACCGTCGATCCGACGACGGGCAGCCGACCGAGGGCCTTCGCCAGGAGGCCGCCGACGGAGTCGACGTCGTCGTCGTCGAGTTCGAGGCCGAACAACTCCCCCAGCTCGTCGACCGGCAGGCGGGCGTCGACCCGGAACCGTCCGTCGTGCAGGTCGGTGATCTCGGGGGTGTCGGTGTCGTACTCGTCGGAGATGTCGCCGACGAGTTCCTCGATGAGGTCCTCGAGGGTGACGAGACCCGAGATGCCGCCGTATTCGTCGACGACCATCGCGATGTGGTTGGACTCCTTCTGCATCTGCTGCAGGAGCGAATCGGCCTTCTTGGACTCGGGGACGAAGCTCGCCGGCCGCAGGAGCGGCTCGATCGAGCCCACCTCGGTGACGCCGTCACCACCGAACATCGCTCGCACCAGGTCCTTCAGGTACAGGATGCCGACCAGGTCGTCGATGTCGCCGTCGCTGACGGGCGCCCGCGAGATCCCCGTCTCCAGGAACACCTCGAGCGCCTCGCGGACGCTGAGATCGCGCTGCAGACTCACGAGGTCGGTGCGCGGGATCATCACCTCGCGGACGAGCGTCTCGTTGAACTCGAAGATCGAGTGGATGAGCTCGCGGTCGTCCTCTTCGAGGACCGAGTGCGCGGCCGCCTCGTCGACCATGCTCAGCAGTTGCTCCTCCGAGGTGAAGGAGACCGAACGGGGCAGCCCCGGGGTCACCCGGTTGCCCAGGGAGACGAGGACGTTCGCGACCGGGCCGAGGACCACGCGTGCGGCACGGATGGCGGGGGCACTGAAGCGCAGCACTCCACTCGCGTGGGTCCGTCCGACGCCTCGCGGGCTCGCACCGACGAGCACGAACGAGGTGCCGGTCATGATGACGACCGCGAGGACGAGGACGAGCCACAACTCGTCGATCGACGAGGCCAGCGCGAGGGTGACGAGGACGGCGGCCGTGGTCTCGGCCAGGATCCGGATGAAGTTGATCGCGTTGACGTGCGCACCCGGATCGGCTGCGATGGCGCGGAGCGCGGATCCCGAGCGGGCGCCCTCTGCGAGGTCGAGGATGTCCGCACCCGACTGGACGCCGATCGCGGCGTCGGCTGCGGCCATCAGACCCGCGAACGCGACGAGCAGGAACGCGACGATGACGAAGACGGCGACGAGGGACATCAGCTGCTGCGTCGTCTCTCCTGGAGCGCGAAGGCGAGGAGGATGTCCCGCTGGATGCCGAACATCTCCTTCTCCTCATCGGGCTCCGCGTGGTCGTACCCGAGCAGGTGGAGCACACCGTGGCAGGTGAGGAGCTGGAGTTCGTCCATCGTCGAGTGCTTCGCGGCGGCCGCCTGCGTCTCGGCGACCTGCGGGCAGAGCACGATGTCGCCGAGCAGCCCGGGCGGCGTCGGGTTCTCCTCGGTGCCGGGACGGAGCTCGTCCATGGGGAAGCTCAGGACGTCCGTCGGTCCGGGCTCGTCCATCCACTGGACGTGCAACTGCTCCATGGCGCCCTCGTCGACCAGGACGATGGCGAGCTCGGCATCAGGGCTCACGTGCATCGCGTCGAGCGCGAACGACGCCAGGGCGAGGATGCGCGATTCGTCGACGGCGACGCCTGACTCGTTGTTGATCTCGATGGTCATGAGCGTCCTCGCTTCGGCTGGTGGTCTCTGGCTGCGCCGCGACGCTCGGCACGGTTGGCGAACTCGGCGGCCTGCTCGCGCTCGAACCGCTGCGCCTGTCGGACGGCGTCGTACTCGCCGTAGGCGTCGACGATCCGACCGACGAGGGTGTGGCGGACGACGTCCTCGCTCGTGAGGTGGGCGAAGTGGATGTCGTCGACGTCCTTGAGCACGCGGGTGACGAGTCGCAGACCGGACGCACCGGTCGGCAGGTCGATCTGCGTGACGTCGCCGGTCACGACGATCTTGGACCCGAACCCGAGCCGAGTGAGGAACATCTTCATCTGCTCGGGCGTGGTGTTCTGCGCCTCGTCGAGGACGATGAACGAGTCGTTGAGGGTCCGGCCACGCATGTAGGCGAGCGGTGCGACCTCGATCGTGCCGGCCGCGAGCAGCTTCGGGACGATCTCCGGGTCCATCATCTCGTTGAGCGCGTCGTAGAGCGGACGCAGGTACGGGTCGATCTTGTCCGTCAGCGTGCCCGGGAGGTACCCGAGTCGCTCACCGGCCTCGACGGCCGGGCGCGTCAGGATGATCCGGTTGACCTCCTTGCGCTGCAAGGCCTGCACGGCCTTCGCCATCGCGAGGTAGGTCTTGCCGGTACCGGCCGGGCCGATGCCGAACACGATCGTGTTCTCGTCGATCGCGTCGACGTACGCCCGCTGCCCGACGGTCTTCGCCTTGATCGTCTTCCCACGCGAGGTGAGGATGACCTGCCCGAGCACCTCCGACGGGGAGGCCGAGCCGTCCTGCCCGAGCATGCGGGCGGAGGTGCTGACCTCCGCCGGCCCCGGGTCGTGTCCTTCTCGGACCATGGTGATGAGTTCCTCTACGAGTCGTCTGGCGGCGTCGGCCTGCGGCGCCGGGCCGGTGATGGTGATCTCATTGCCGCGCACGTGCACCGAGACACCGGGGTGTTCGCGCTCGACGGTCGTCAGGAGGCGGTCCTGTGGGCCGAGGAGACGGACCATGGCGAGCCCGTCCACCAGGAGGACGTGCTCGACCTCCTCCGTCCGCGCAGCGGCGGGTCGGTCTGGGTTCGAGGACTCAGGCTCCGCCAAGGGTGCCCTCCTGCAGGGAACCGCCGAGGACATGCGCGTGCACGTGGAAGACCGTCTGCCCGGCGGACTCGCCGGTGTTGAAGACGAGTCGGAACTCGCCACCCGTGTGCTCCTTCGCAAGCGACGACGCCACCTCGACCATCTCAGCGAGCAAGGAGGGGTCGCCAGCGGCCAACTCCACGACGTCGCGGTACTCGGCGGTCTTCGGGACGACGAGGAGGTGCACGGGCGCCTGCGGTGCGATGTCGGCGAACGCGATCACCCGATCGGTCTCGGCGAGGAGGGTCGTCGGGATCTCCCCCGACACGATGCGGCTGAATACCGACGGTGCTTCACTCATGTCCACCAGTCTAAGGTTCGTGGCGGCCTCATGCGCGGGCTGGTGGATCGTCACCACCGACCGAGCAGCACGTTGAGCGCGGCGATCGCCGCCGGTCCTGCCGTCGAGGTGCGCAGGACGCCCGAGCCGATCCGGACCTCGACGGCGCCGGCCGCTTCGAGCCGTTCGCGCTCCGCCGGCGAGATGCCGCCCTCCGGACCGACGACGAGCACGAGTTCCTCGGCGAGCAGGGCCGACGGGTCGAGCTCCGAGAGAGCGAGTGCCGCGCTGGGTTCGAGCACGATGACGGTCCGGCCGGCGACGATCGACGCGAGTCCGCGGGTGTCGACGACCTCGGCCACCTCGGGGACCCGTGCGCGGATCGACTGCTTCGACGCCTCCCGCACGATGAGCTGCCAGCGCGCACGGCCCTTGACCGCTTTGTCGCCCTGCCATCTCGAGATGCTGCGCTCGGCGCCCCACGGGACGATCCGGTCGACACCCAGCTCGGTCGCCGCCTGGATGGCGAGTTCGTCGCGATCACCCTTGGCCAGCGCCTGCACGAGGACGAGCCCGGGACGGTTCTCCGGATGCACCACGACCGATTCGACGCGGATCTCCAACTCCCCCTGCTCGCTGCGCACGACCGGTCCGGTCGCGATCAGGCCCCGGCCGTTGCCGATCGACGTCGTCTCGCCGACCCGCAGCCGACTCACGGCGACGGCGTGCTTCGCCTCGGGCCCGCGGAGGGTCACCGAGTCGCCGACACCGGTCGATTCGAGATCCTCACGGAGGTACAGCGAACTCATCTCAACCGACGCCGTGGAAGCGGTCGCGGATCTTCGCGAACAGGCCCTGCTGGAACTGCGCGAGCGCCGGAGCACCCTGGCGTCGTCCTGAGGCGAAGCTCTTGATCAGCTCGCGTTCGCGGTGGTCGAGCTTCGTCGGCGTGACGACCTGGACGCCGATCTTGAGGTCGCCCCGGCTGTTCCCGCGGAGACGGGTGACACCGCGGTCCTTGACCGTGATGACCTCAGAGCTCTGCACGCCCGGCCGCAGCTCGACCTCGACGTCGCCGTCGAGCGCGTGGACGGTGACCTGGCGGCCGAGGATGGCGTCGGTCATCGGGACTTCGAGCGTGCACAACAGGTCGTCGCCGTCGCGGCTGAAGACGTCGTGGTGCTTGACCTTCATCTCGAGGTAGAGGTCGCCGTTCGGGCCGCCGGCCGGGCCGACCTCGCCGCTCCCCGGCATCTGCAGACGCAGACCGGTGTCGACGCCGGCCGGGATGTCGACCGAGACGGTGCGGCGGGCACGGAGCCGACCCTGACCCTGGCAGGTGACGCACGGGGTCGCGATGATCGTGCCGTAGCCGCGGCAGGTGCCGCAGGGCGCCGACGTCATGACGTTGCCGAGCAGCGAGCGGACGGCCCGCTGGATGGAGCCGGTGCCGTGACAGATGTCGCAGGTCACCGGTGAGGTGCCGGGCTGGCAGCAGGAGCCGTTGCAGGTGCTGCAGAGCACGGCGGTGTCGACCTCGAGGTCGCGGTGGGTGCCGAAGATGACCTCGTCGAGGTCGAGCTCGACGCGCAACAGGGCGTCCTCCCCGCGTGCGCGACGGGACTTGGGTCCGCGCTGCTGGCCGCCACCGCCGAAGAAGGTGTCGAAGATGTCGCCGAAGCCGCCGAACCCGGCGTCGCCGCCACCGAACCCACCAGCCTGCGGACCGAGGTCGTACTGCTGGCGCTGCTTGGGGTCGCTCAGCACGTCGTAGGCGTGCGTGACCTCCTTGAACCGTTCCGAGGCGTCGGAACCCGGGTTCACGTCGGGGTGCAGTTCGCGTGCGAGGCGGCGGTACGCCTTCTTGATCTCTTCGGGCGTCGCCTCCTTGGCGACACCGAGTGCTGCGTAGTGGTCGGGGTAGTCAGCCACTGAGGGCCTTTCGTTCGAGGTGCGGAAGGTGTTGGGGGACGCGACGAGGATGCGTCACTCGGCGTCGAGGATGCGCGAGAGGTACCTGGCGACGGCGCGGACCGCAGCCATGTTGCTCGCGTAGTCCATTCTCGTGGGGCCGAGGACGCCGAGCCGGGCGATTTCGCCACCAGAGGAACGGTAGTTCCCGGCGAGGACACTCGTGGTCTCGAGGCCGAACGACGCGTTCTCCCGCCCGATGCTGGCGACCACGCCGTCGCGCTCGGACTCCATCTCGCCGAAGAGCCGGAGCAGCACGACCTGCTGCTCGATGGCGTCCAGGACCGGATAGATGCTGCCGGGGAAGTCGTCCTCGGTGCGGGCGAGGTTGGCGGCGCCGGCCATGACGAGGCGGTCCTGGCGCTGCGCCGAGAGTTGCTCGCGCACCGCGTCGACGATGCGGACGGCCGCCGCGCGATCGAGGTCGGCGATGTCGGCTGGGACGTCGCCGATCGCGTCGTGGGCGTCGAGGAGTGGACGGCCCGCGACCGCCTCGTTGCACAGCGAGCGGAGCCGCGAGATGAGGTCGTCGTCGACCGGGCTCTCCGTCTCGATGAGCCGCTGCTCGACGCGGCCGTTGTCGAGGATGATGACCGCGAGCACTCGGTTCGGGGTGACGCTCACCAACTCGAGATGCCGGACGCGTGCCCGGGAGAACATCGGGTACTGGACGAGCGCGACCTGGTTCGTCAGCTGCGACAGCAGCCGCACCGTGCGGTGCAGGACCTCGTCGAGGTCGCCGGACGCGCCGAGGAAGGTCTCGATCGCCGTCCGTTGGGCGTTGTTCAGCGGACGGCGGTCGGCCAGGTGGTCGACGAACATCCGGTAACCCTTGTCGGTGGGCACCCGGCCGGATGAGGTGTGGGGAGCGGCGATGAGCTCTTCGTCCTCGAGCTGCGCCATGTCGTTGCGGATGGTGGCTGCGGAGACCCCGAAGGAGTGGCGGTCGACGATCGTCTTGGAACCGACGGGCTCGCGCGAGGCGACGTAGTCCTGCACGATGACGCGGAGCACTTCGAGACCGCGATCCGACACCATCTCGATCTCCTCCCGTCATCCACCTCGGAGCGCCGACCATCAGCACTCGAAGACCCTGACTGCCAATCATATCGTGGCCTCCGCGCGGCCGTCCCTTGCGCGGCCCCGTGCCGCGGGAATACCGTTGGCCGCAGGCGTGGGTCCCTGATGAGCAACACCTGGTGCGATACGCTCAGCTGGACCAATTGAATATCACTCTCCGTGAAAGGTGCGAAGATGTCCGATCCGAACGCTCAGCCGCCCGTCGACCCAGCGAAGGGCGGGTCGGTTCCGCCTGCAGGAGACGGCGCAACGCCCCCTCCCGCAGCTCCGCAGCAGCCGCCCGCAGGCGCCTACCCGCCCCCGCCCGCCGGTGGCTACGCGCCGCCGCCGCCCGCTGCAGGCTCCTACCCGCCGCCGCCCGCAGGCGCCCCGCAGTACCAGCAGCCGTACGCCGCCGCTCAGCCCATGAGCCCGTCGGACGAGAAGCTCTGGTCGACGCTCATCCACATCGGTGGGATCTTCTTCGGATTCATCCCCCCGCTGATCGGCTACCTGGTCCTCAAGGACCGCGGCCCGTTCATCAAGGCGCACACGCTCACCGCGCTGAACTTCCAGCTGACGATGCTGATCGCGCTCGTGGTCGGCTCGATCCTGACGATCGTCGTCGTGGGTCTGTTCATCATCATCGCCGTCTACGTCGTGGTGATCGTGTTCAGCATCATCGCCGCGATCAAGGCGAACAAGGGCGAGCTGTACAGCTACCCGCTCACGATCCAGTTCATCAAGGCCTGATCCGTCGAGTCGCACGAGAACAGCCCCGTCCGGTCCGCCGGGCGGGGCTGTTCTGCGCCTCGGGCAGGGTCAGTCGCCGACCAGACGGCGGACGACCGCGTCGGCGAGGAGCCGTCCGCGGCGCGTGAGCTCCAGCCGTCCGAGCAGGGCCTGCCGTGCGTCGACCAGCTCCTCGGCGATGAGCCCGGCGACGGCCGTGCGAGCCTCGGGGGCGAGCGTCCGGATCGGGATGCCGTCCCGCGTGCGGGTGAGCAGCAGGATGCGTTCGAGTTCCCGCGTCTCGTCGTCCAGGGTCTCCCGGCCGGCGGCCGGCGACTCCCCCGCCGCGATCCGCTGGGCGTACGCCGCCGGGTGCTTGACGTTCCACCAGCGCACCCCGCCGACGTGACTGTGCGAGCCCGGGCCGACACCCCACCAGTCCTCGCCGGTCCAGTAGGAGAGGTTGTGCCGGGAGCGGTGCGTGTCGTCCGTCGCCCAGTTGCTGACCTCGTACCAGCCGTAGCCGGCCTCGGTGAGGAGATCGTCGGCGAGCTCGTACATATCGGCCTGCAGGTCTTCGTCGGGGGTCCCCACCACGCCCGAGCGGATCTGGCGCGCCAGTTTCGTCCCTGGTTCGACGATGAGCGAATAAGCCGACACGTGGTCCGGAGCGCAGGCGATCGCCGTCTCGAGTGAGACGCGCCAGTCTGCCAGGGTCTCCCCCGGCGTCCCGTAGATGAGGTCCAGGCTGACGCCGAGGCCGGCCTCGCGAGCCCACTGCACGACGAGCGGCACCCGAGCCGGATCGTGCGTGCGCTCGAGGGTGGCGAGCACGCTCGGCACGGCGGACTGCATCCCGAAGGACACCCGGGTGAATCCGGCTTCGGCGAGCGTGCGGAGGTAGGTGGCGTCGACGGAGTCGGGGTTGGCCTCGGTCGTCACTTCAGCGCCGGGAGCGAGGTCGAAGTTGTCCGTCACGCCTCGGAGCATGCGGACCAGGTCGTCAGCGGGGAGGAGGGTCGGCGTCCCGCCACCGAAGAACACGGTCGAGACCGGACGGTCGGGGACGGTCGATGACGCCAGGACGGACTTGCCGAAGCGGAGTTCCGCGACCGCCTCGTCGGCGTAGTCAGACTGCTTCGCGCCGCGGAGCTCGGTCGCCGTGTAGGTGTTGAAGTCGCAGTAGCCGCATCGGACCCGGCAGAACGGGACGTGCAGGTAGACCCCGAAGTTGCGTTCGTGGGCACCGACGGCCGCCGTCTCCGGGAGGAGTCCGTCGGACGGGGCCGGATCGGCGAGTGGGAGGGCGCTCGGCACGGTCCGTCGCTCAGACGCCGCGCGACGGCAGGAGTGCGCGGAGGTAGGCGTCGTTCATGGTCTTGCGGCGGCGCTTGGAGCCGACGAGCTTCGCGGCACCCTTCGTCGGGCGGAAGAACGAGCGCACGACGATCCAGACGGAGTCGTCCTCGCGCTGCTCGATCGTGAAGGACTGCTCGCCGCTCTCCGGATCGCCCTCCATCGTGCCGATGGCCAGGCTCACGTGACCCGGCTCCTCGGTGACGGAGATGACGCGATGCGGCCCGACGAGCGGTTCCCCGCCGACGGTGCCGGCGAAGACGACCGTCGTGCCCGGCGTGATGAACGGCGTGCCGTCCTCGGCGAAGCGTTGCTCCTCGTGCGTCTCGATGGGTTCCAGCGGCGTACCGTCCTCGGCGAAGGCGATGCCGCCGTACTGCACGCCCGTGCCGGGGTGCACCTCGGAGATCTCCACGCCACTCGAGCGGTGCAGCCCCCAGGTGAGGAGGGCGCTGCTCGCGAGGGCGAACCGCTCCTCGCCGCTCCCGAGGCGGAACTCGTCCTCCGACGGCACGTAACCCTCCGGCGGGTACTGCAGGAGGTCGGTCCGCTGGGTGGCACCGACGGCCGCGTAGTCGACCGCCTCGTCCTCGAACGAACTGCGTCGTGCGTTCACTTCTTGTCCTTCGTCTCCACGTCCCCTGAAAGCGCTGCGATGAACGCTTCCTGAGGCACCTCGACCTTGCCGACCATCTTCATCCGCTTCTTGCCCTCCTTCTGCTTCTCGAGGAGCTTGCGCTTGCGGGTGATGTCACCGCCGTAGCACTTGGCCAGGACGTCCTTGCGCATGGCACGGACCGACTCGCGGGCGATAATCCGCGCACCGATGGCGGCCTGGATCGGCACCTCGAACTGCTGGCGCGGAATGAGCTTCTTCAGGCGCTCGGTCATGAGCACGCCGTAGGCGTACGCCTTGTCGCGGTGGACGATGGCGCTGAACGCGTCGACCTGGTCGCCCTGCAGCAGGATGTCGACCTTCACGAGATCGGCGGCCTGCTGACCGGAGGGCTCGTAGTCGAGCGACGCGTACCCCTGCGTGCGGCTCTTCAGGTGGTCGAAGAAGTCGAAGACGATCTCGCCGAGCGGCATCGTGTACCGCAGCTCGACGCGGTCCTCGCCGAGGTACTCCATGCCGAGCAGCGCACCTCGACGGCTCTGGCAGAGCTCCATGATGGTGCCCACGTAGTCCTTGGGGGCGAGGATGCCCACCTTGACCATCGGCTCCGACACCTCGAGGATCTTGCCGGAGGGGAACTCGCTGGGGTTCGTGACGGTGACGACCTGCTTGTCCTCCGTCTTCACCTCGTAGGTGACCGACGGCGCGGTGGCGATGAGGTCGAGGTCGAACTCGCGCTGCAACCGCTCGGTCACGATCTCGAGGTGGAGCAGGCCGAGGAAGCCGACGCGGAAGCCGAATCCGAGGGCGACGGAGGTCTCCGGCTCGTAGTTGAGCGAGGCGTCGGAGAGCTTCAGCTTGTCGAGCGCGTCGCGGAGGATCGGGTAGTCGCTGCCGTCGATCGGGTACAGACCGGAGAAGACCATCGGCTTCGGGTCGGTGTAGCCCGGGAGGGCGTCGGTCGCCGGCTTCACCGCGGTCGTGACGGTGTCGCCGACCTTCGACTGCCGGACGTCCTTCACGCCCGTGATGAGGTAGCCGACCTCACCGACACCGAGGCCCTTCGTGGGCGTCGGCTCCGGCGAGCTGACGCCGATCTCGAGGAGGTCGTGCACCGCGCGCGTCGACATCATCTGGATGCGCTCGCGCGGACTCAGCTGGCCGTCGATCATGCGGACGTAGGTGACGACGCCACGGTAGGTGTCGTAGACGGAGTCGAAGATCATGGCGCGCGTGGGTGCGTCCGGGTCGCCCACGGGGTTCGGGATGCGGCCCACGACGCGGTCGAGGAGTTCCTCGACACCCATACCGGTCTTGCCGGACACCCGCAGGACGTCTTCGGGCTTGCCGCCGATGAGGCTCGCGAGCTCCTTCGCGTACTTGTCGGGGTCGGCCGCCGGGAGGTCGATCTTGTTGAGCACCGGGATGATCTCGAGGTCGTTCTCGAGGGCGAGGTAGAGGTTCGCGAGTGTCTGCGCCTCGATGCCCTGTGCGGCGTCGACGAGGAGGATCGCGCCCTCGCAGGCGGCGAGCGACCGCGAGACCTCGTAGGTGAAGTCGACGTGCCCGGGGGTGTCGATCATGTTGAGCGCGAAGGTCTCACCGTTGAGCGACCACGGCATGCGCACGGCCTGGCTCTTGATGGTGATGCCGCGCTCGCGCTCGATGTCCATGCGGTCGAGGTACTGCGCCCGCATGTCGCGGTCCGAGACGACGCCGGTGATCTGCAACATGCGGTCCGCCAGGGTCGACTTGCCGTGGTCGATGTGGGCGATGATGCAGAAGTTCCGGATGAACGCCGGGTCGGTCGATGCCGGCTCGAGGGCCTTCACTGCTTGGGGGCTCACGCGTTCCTCGGGGTCAGGGGTGGAATCGGGCAACCCTCATTGTCCCACGGCGGGGAGCACCCGTGCTGCGGTACCCTGGATTGCCAGAACTCAGCCCGACTGGTAATGTTGCCTGTTGGCTTGCGTGTGAGTTGAGACCACACGAGAACTCGCTTGAAGACGCCCTCTTCCGTCCGACGGCACCGAACATCATTTCCTCGAACCGAAAGTTGACCCAACGTGGCAAACATCAAGTCGCAGATCAAGCGCATCGGCACCAACAAGAAGGCCAACGAGCGCAACAAGGCCGTCAAGAGCCAGCTGAAGACCGCCATCCGCGCAACCCGTGAGGCCGTCGTCGCCGGCGACAAGGCTCAGGCTGAGTCCGCACTCAAGCTCGCCTCGAAGAAGCTCGACAAGGCCGTGAGCAAGGGCGTCATCCACGAGAACCAGGCAGCGAACCGCAAGTCGGCCATCGCCAAGCAGGTCAACGCGCTCTAAACGACACCAGCTGCAAGGCCCCGGCGTTCCTCGGAACGTGCGGGGCCTTTCGCGTTCCCGGGGCATTCCGTTCCCTGAGTACACAGCGGTCCCTGAGCGCAAACGGGGTCCCTGAGCGCAAACAGGTCCCTGAGCGCACACGGGTCCCTGAGCGCACACGGGTCCCTGAGCGCAAACGGGTCCCTGAGCTTGTCGAAGGGCATCCCGCCCGCCACCACGGCCTAGTCGGCGGGCTACCGCTCCGACAGATCGACCCCGCGTGCCGCGATGACGCCGACGAGCCGCTCGAGCGCGAACACCGGGTCGCGGCTCGCGCCCTTCACGCCGGCGTCGGTCTCGGCGAGCATCTGCACCACGCGGCCGATGCCGGCGTCCGTCCAGCCGGACAGGTCCCGACGGGCGCGGTCGACCTGCCACGGCGCGAGGCCGAACTGCTGCGCGATCTGCCCGGACCCGCCGCGTGCCGACGACACCTTGGCCATCGTGCGGATCTTCATCGCGAACGCGGCGACGATCGGCACGGGGTCGGCACCCGAGTCGAGCGCCTGCCGCAGGGCGAGCAGCGCTTCCCCGTGTCGTCCGGCGATCGCGGCGTCGGCGACGTCGAACGCGCTCGTCTCGAGACGACCGCCGTAGTACTTGTTGACCGTCTGCTCGGTGATCTCCTCGGACGCGTCGGCCATGAGCTGACTGCACGCGGCTGCGAGCTCGGCGAGGTCGTCGGAGAAGGCGCCGACAAGTGCACGGAGCGCCTGGGGCGTGATGCGACGACCCGCCGTCTTGAACTCCGCCGCGGCGAAGTCGGCCTTGTCGCTGTCCCGCTTGAGTTCGGTGCAGACGATCTCGACACCGCCACCGGTGCCTGAGCGGATGGCGTCGAGCAGCTTCTTGCCGCGCACGCCTCCGTTGTGCCGCAGCACGAGGTAGGCGCCCTCCGGCGGTGCTTCGAGATACCGGATGGCTTCGGTGAGGAACTGGTCGGAACACTTCTCGACCTGGCTGACGCGGACGAGCCGGGGCTCGCCGAAGAGCGACGGGCTCGCGACCGTGAGCAGCTCGCCCGGGGCGTAGCTATCGGCGGCGACGTCGTTGACCTCGAGCGAGGGGTCTTCGGAGACGAGGAAGTCGCGCAGCCGACGGATCGCCCGGTCGGCGAGGAAGGACTCCGTGCCGGACACCAACACGATCGGCGCCGGGCGGATCTCGGACCAGCCGAGCTGCGGGATCGCCGCCGAGGCCTTGGCCGCCGTCTTGGCCTTGCCGCGACCGGCGGAACGTGGTGCAGCCACAGCGGCTCCTCTCGACCGTCCGAGTCTACCGGCGACCGCCGACGCCAGCCGGGTCGGGGACGGCAGCTCACCCGCCACGTTCCGACCACACGCGGAACCCGCCGCCGTCGCCTGGGCCGAGGACGACGGTCCCCGACTCGTCCGTGCGGAGGACCTCGGCCCCGGTGGCCTCGTACAGCTCGAGCGCCGAGCGCGTCGGATGCCCGTAGCCGTTGTCGGCCCCGACGGAGACGAGCGCAACGGTCGCACCGACCCGGCGCGCCAGGCGGTCACTCTGATCGGCGGAACCGTGATGCGACACCTTGACGATGTCGACCGCGTCCCCGAGCGCGTGCCGTCCGAGCAGCCGGTCCTGCGCTTCCTCACCGAGGTCGCCGAGCAGCAGCACCGATGCGGCGAGGAGGTCGAACCGGACCACCACGCTCGCGTCGTTCCCCGGTTCGACGCCACCTGCCGCGGGGTCCGGCCACAGGACGCGCCACGGTGCCGCGCTCTCCGGGACCCCCAGCACCCCCTGGTCCCCGGCGCCGGCCTGTCGCACCTCCGCACCGGCCGCTCGGAGCACTCGTGCGATGCGCTCGTCCTCCGGGTCGTCGACCGGCCCGAGCAGCACCTCGTCGACCCTGCCGACGACCGCGTCGAGGCCTCCGACGTGGTCGAGGTCGTAATGGGTGAGGACGAGCAGTTCGATGCGAGACACCCCGAGTTCGTCCAAGCACGCGCGGAGCGGTTCGGGGTCAGGCCCGACGTCGACCAGGGCGGTGGCGCCGCCCTGTCGCAGGAGGACCGCGTCTCCCTGACCGACGTCGCAGGCGGCCACGATCCAGTCGCCCGGCCGGTGCAGGGCCGGCCCGAGTCCGTCCCCGACCGCCCGACCGCACAGTGCCACGAGCGCCACGACAACCGCCACCCCGATCGTCCTCGACCACCTCGAGGGCAGGTCCCGACGGAACAGCAGGAGCGTGGCGATCAAGACGGTCGGCACGGTGACGAGCACGACGCCCAGCGGCCCCTCCGGCCACGGCACCCGCGCAGCAGGGACGCCCTCGAACCACCGGGCCACCGCTGCGATCCAGGTCGCCGGCACCCACCCGAGCCACGCGACGAGCCATGCGAGTGGTGGTGCGAACGGGACCAGCAGGCAGGCGAGCAGCCCGAGCATGGTCGCGGGCGCTGCGGCCGGGCCCGCGAGCAGGTTCGCGGGGACACCGCCGAGCTGGATCGCGGGGTCGAGGAGGACGAGCATCGGCTGGCAGGCGAGCTGGGCGGCTGCCGGGATCGCGATGAGGGCCGCGATCCCTCGCGGCAGCCACCTGCCCAGCAGGTCCGTGAGGGGTCCGCTCAGGAGCAGCAGACCACTGGTGGCGAGCACCGAGAGCCCGAACCCGTACTGCCCGGCCAGCCAAGGGTCGGCGACGAGGAGGACGACCACCGCCAACGACAGCGCGGCGAGGCCCCTGATCGGCCGCCCGAAGCCGCCCATCACCAGGACGAAGGCAGCCATGAGAGCCGCCCGCTGCACGCTCGGTTGGGGCGTCACGAGGACCACGAAGGCGACGAGGCACAGCAGGGCACACGAGATCCTGAGCTTCCGCCCGCCGCCGAGTGCCGCGACCGCGGTGCTGACGAGCCACACGATGACCGCACAGTTCGCTCCGGACACGGCCGTCAGATGCGAGAGTGAACTGCGCTGCATCGACTCCGTGACCGCGTCACTCACCTGACTCACATCGCCGATCGCGAGGCCGGGCAGCAGTTCCCCACCCGGGCCGGGCAAGGTGGACGCGAGCCCGACGAGGCCGGAACGGAGCGACGCCGACCAGTCGAGGATCGCCGGCGGCTCCCCCAGCAGCTCGGGTTCCTCCCGTGCGAAGAGCAGCGCTGCCCGCGCATCACCCGGCGCGTTCCATCGGAGCGAGCCGTCGACGCGCCAGCGCTCGCCGATCCTCGGCGCCCGATCCGCCGGCACCGGCGCGAACACGAGGACCGGGACCGAGAGGTGCTCCAGGATGCTGTGGTCTCCACTGGCCGTCACGAGGTCGGCAGCGAAGCGGATGCCGGACCCCGTCGTGACCGAACCGGTGGGCACAGCGTCGCCGGTCACCACGACCTCGGCATCCACTGGAGCGTTTCCGAGCGCTTGCAGCGCCTCCGGCTGCCGGTCAGGCGCGCGTGCGGCGATCGAGGCCGCGACCATGCCGAACAGCGCCGCGGCGCACGCGCACAGCAGGAGTGTCGTGATGACGACAGACCCTGTCCGACGCTCCCCCGGGCGATACTCCGCACGGCGACGCCGGACGACCGTGCTGCACCCGAGGCAGGCGGAGGCGACGAGGAAAGCGACCAGTACCCCACCCCAGGCCAGCGTTGGAGCCGCGCTGCAGACGGCCGCACCGACCCAGGAGACCGCCGCCGGGATGAGCAGGCGCGGGAACCGCATCGCGCTCTCACCTCGCCGGGATGTCGGTCCGGTGGCCGCGTCTGCGGTCACACCGTCGCCGCCGCGCGAAGCCCCTCGAGGGTCTTCGCGCCGATGCCTTCGACCGCGCTCAGGTCGTCGAGGGTGGCGAACGGTCCGTTCGCCTCCCGCCAGGCGACGATGCGTGCGGCCAGGGCCTCTCCGATCCGCGGGAGTGCGGTGAGTTCTGCCGCGGATGCCGTGTTCACGTTGACGAGATGCGAGCCGGAGGGACTCCCGGCAGCCGACCCGTTCGCGCCTCCGCCAGGTGGCACCTCGCCGACCACTGGGACGTACAGTTGCTCGCCGTCGTTCACGAACCGTGCGAGGTTCACGGCACTGGTGTCCGCTTCCGGTAGGAGGCCGCCGGCGGACGCTACCGCGTCGAACGCACGTGATCCGTCCGGCAGCCGGTAGACACCAGGGGCCGCGACCGCTCCGAGGACATGGATGAACAGCTCCCCCGTCGCCGAGCCGGCGGGCGCGGTCGCTCCGGGAGTCGCGCCGGGAACGGGGCTCGCATCCGCCGACAGCTCCGCCCCACCGATCGTCCTGACCGCCCCGCCTGAGGTGAACAACGAGACGAGGATGGCGACGACGAGGGCCACGATCACCAGCACGACGACCGCCCCGGCACGGAACTCTGGGCGCGGTAGCTCACGCAGCAGGCGGCGTGTGGCCGAACGACTGGACGGCACCGGGTGGGACATGGGTTCCGGTTCGATGGTCATCCTCGAACGCTACGAGCCCGGACGCCCCGAACCACACGCTCACCGCCACCACGGGCACCGAACGCACCGCGACCGCCCCTGTGGAGCGCGTTTGAGACGCGCATCGAGGCCTGACGTCCAGCCCCGGCCCCCACCTCGCGGCGCAGAGCCCTGCTACCGTCGAGTCTCCGGCGGGGGCCGGTGAAACGGGGGCAGCATGCAGGCGAAGTCACGTCGACAGGCTTGGCTGACGGCGATCCTCATCGCCGCGGCGCTGGTGCTGGACGTCTCCATGCACCTGTATCCGCTTCGGCTCATGATCCTGGACTTCGAACGAATCGATGGCGCCGGAGTCCCGTCTGCAGAGGCAATGCGGTTCCCGGAAGGCACCGCGCTGCTGAGCGCGCGCAGCGAATGCGCGAACAGCGGGTGCTGGTCACTCTTCACCGTGCGACCCCCAGCGGGCGCCGACCGAGTGGCCTTCGAGGAGATCTATCTCGTCGATCGTGGCCGGATGGACGGCACCCTGTGGGATCCGAGGCCGATCACCGTGTCGGCGGAGGAGTTCGGCAACGATGTCGGGGTCGTGCGCGGAGACTACTGGAGCGATTCATCGTGGCGGCCGAGCAGCTGAACGTCAACGCGCGCAGTTCGTGCCGCACGCGTTAAGACTCGAGGGGTGCCGGACATGTCATCAGTGACGGTGTTCACTCGAGGGGGTTTCCATGGATGATCTTGACGCACAGATACAACGATCCGCGCCGCGCGCTTTCGGAGAGGATGCGGAAGCCGCCGAGTGCGCTCGTCTCGTGGCCCACGAGGCTGCGTTCCGAGCACGACCTTCCGGTGTGAGATCCCGATACAAGCGCTACCTCAGCATCCTGGGTTTGACTGCCGGACTCATCACGGTCGGCGTGAGTGCTGCGGCGGCGGCCCCCGCGGTCTTCGACTGGGTTGGATGGGCGCCTGAAGCCACGGTGCAACGATCGTTCGACATCGGCGAGGACGGCGCGGTGTGTCAGCTCGTTGCGCGAGTGGTCCCCGAATACCGGAGCATCAGCACGGCTGAGGCCGATCGCCGCACGCAAGAAGCCCGCGTCTTCCTGACCGAATACGACTGGGACAGGGTCGTCGCTTCGATCACCACAGCCGACATCGACGCAGCGCTCGCCATCGAACAGGCTCGACGCGCGGAACTGACAACGAGCGCCGAGGCAAATGGAACCACACCGCCACCAGCTGCAACCCCGGAATCCGTAGCCGGAAACCTGATGGCGACGAAGATCTTCGATGCATTCGAGAAGGCTGGCTTCCTGCGAACCGGGACCTCGATCGACGTCGCCGGCGACTGTGGCGAGACCGCGGAGGATGCGCAGTGACCGACGCGAAACGTCGCGCCCGCCAGGAACGACTGGAGACACTTCACCAGGACAACGCGGCCGATGTGCTGTCGTTCCTCGGCCGACGGGTCGCGACCCCGGCAGACGCCGCCGATGCGCTGAGCGAGACCTTCATCGCGGCATGGAGACACATCGACCGCATGCCAGCGGACCCCGTACAGGCGCGGATGTGGCTCTTCGGAGTCGCACGCCGGGTGGCGTCGAATGCCCGCCGCAGCTCTAATCGCAGCGACGCGCTCACCGCTCGTCTGGGCGAACACCTCGAAACGCTCCAGCCGACGCAGACGGATGACACCACCGAATCCGTGCTGGCGGCGATCTCCGAGCTCCCTCGGAACCAAGCAGAACTGATCAAACTCGTGCTGTGGGACGGGTTCACGGTCATCGAGGCAGCAAGCATCGTCGGTGTGCGTGAGTCGACTGCCCGTGGCCGATACCAGCGCGCGCGTCTGCGTCTCCGCCAGCTGTTGCGGGATCCGGGAGAGCAGGACGTGCGCGTTCGCGTCCCGCTCGAGAAATCAGCCGCGCCTGTCGACCATTGATCGAGGACGTCTGCCTGTCGATTCCCTCGACCTCCGACTGCAGCGGATCCATCCGTTGAGGGCGATCAAGCCGCTCTGGCTGGCTCGGCCCGCTCTCGTGTCGAAGATCGCCCGAACCAGATCCACAAGGGGCGAGCCGTGGCGAGGATGAGCACCGCGAACAGGCTCTGATTGATGACGCCGAACCACGAGAGTCCGCCGAGCAGAACGAAGACGGTCCAGTTCACGGCGATGTCGGCGACGATCACCGTGATTCCGAGCACGATGCCGGCGCGCCGTCGAAGGATCATCAGCACAGCGGTGATGGGGTCCAAGACCGTGAGCGTCACCCAGAACAGCCGGACGCCGGCCGGGAAGCCGCCGTAGACGTCCAACCCGCCGAGGATCAGATCCGCGGTGTGCGTGGTCGTTCCGATCAGGAAGCCGATCACCCACAGGATCTGGAAGACGCGGAGCGTTCGTACTGATGGGGCGAGAGCGGGCACCCGGTCATGCTACCGAGGAAGCACAAGCAACCGGGCGGGACGCGATCCGAGAACACCCTGCCGTCGGATGGGACACGGAGTCCGACTCGGATGATCGTGCCCGAGCGCTACGCGCGTGTTCGGGACGGGCCGCAGGGCCCGCCCCGAACCGCATCAGCCCTTCGTGGCGATGCTCACCACGCGCGGGGCACGCACCACGACGTTGACGATCTCGCGGTCGCCCACGGAACGCTGCACCGCCGCACTCGCGCGTGCGAGCTGCTCGAGTTCCTCGCCGGAGATCTTCGGCGACACCTCGAGCCGGTCGCGGACCTTGCCGTCGACCTGCACCACCGCGGTCACCTGGTCCTCGACCAACAGCGACCGGTCGGCCTTCCGCCACGGCACCAGCGAGATCGACGGCTGGTAGCCGAGCTTGGCCCACATGTCCTCGGCGGTGAACGGTGCGAAGAGGTCGAGCGCCATGGCCGTCACCTCGGCGGACTCGCGCACGGCGGGGTCGCCCGCGCCAGGCCCGGCGTCGATCGCCTTCCGCGTCGCGTTGACGAGCTCCATGAGCCGTGCCACGACGACGTTGAACTTGCCCGCCTCGATGAGCCCGGGAGCTTCCGCGAGGAAGTGATGCGTGACCTTCCGCAGCTTCTCGTCGCCGTCCTTCCAGGCGACGTCGGGCGAGCTGGTGACGTCGTGCGCGACCCGCCAGGCGCGTGCCAGGAACTTGGCCGACCCGGCAGGCGAGACGTCCGCCCAGTCGATGTCGTCCTCCGGAGGACCGGCGAACGCCATCGTGACGCGCAGGGCGTCGGCGCCGTACGACCGCAGCTCCTGGGCGAACTCCACCAGGTTGCCCTTGCTCTTGCTCATCTTCGAACCGTCGAGGATGACCATGCCCTGGTTGAGGAGCGCGCTGAAGGGCTCGGTGAAGCCGACCTTGCCGAGGTCGAACAGGACCTTCGTGATGAACCGCGAGTAGAGCAGGTGCAGGATCGCGTGCTCGACACCGCCGACGTACTGGTCGACCGGCGCCCACTTGTCGGCCTCCTTCGGGTCGAACGCGATCTCGTCGGAGGTCGGGTTCAGGAACCGGAGGAAGTACCACGAGCTGTCGACGAAGGTGTCCATCGTGTCGGAGTCGCGCTTCGCAGGCTTCCCGCACGACGGGCAGTCCACGTTGATCCAGTCCTCTGCCGCAGCGAGCGGGCTCATGCCCTTCGGACGCAGGTCGAGACCCGCGGCGTCCGGCAGTCGCACGGGGAGCTGGTCCTCGGGGACCGGCACCTCACCACAGGCGTCGCAGTGGATGATCGGGATCGGCGTGCCCCAGTAGCGCTGTCGCGAGATGAGCCAGTCGCGGAGGCGGTAGTTCTTCGTCTTCGCGCCGAGGCCGCTCGATGCGAGCGCAGCCGTGACCTTCGGGATCGCGTTCGCCTTGCTCAGGCCGTCGAAGGGGCCGGAGTTCGTCAGGCGACCGTCGCCCGTCAGCGCGACACCCGTCTTGGCGGGATCGATCGACGGGAGGTCCTCCGGCAGCTCACCGTCGACGATGATCGGGATGGCACCGGTGACGGGCTGGGTGGTGTCCACCACGACACGCACGGGCAGGTCGAACGCCCGCGCGAAGTCGAGGTCGCGCTGGTCGTGCGCGGGGACCGCCATGATCGCCCCGTGACCGTAGTCGGCCAGGACGTAGTCGGCCGCCCAGATCGGCAGGCGCTCGCCACTCAGCGGGTTGATCGCGTAGCGCTCGAGGAAGACGCCGGTCTTCTGGCGGTCGGTCGCGAGCCGCGCGATCTCGCTCTCACCCTTGACGCTGTCGAGGTAGGCCTGGAAGCGCCCCTTGACGTCGTCGGAGGTGTCGGCGACGAGCTCGGCTGCGAGCTCCGAGTCGGGCGCCACGACCATGAACGTCACGCCGTACAGCGTGTCGGGGCGGGTCGTGTACACGGAGACCGGCTCGGCACGACCCTCGATGGAGAACGAGACGTCCGCGCCGTTGGATCGACCGATCCAGTTCCGCTGCATGCTGAGGACCTTGGCCGGCCAGGTGCCCTCGAGCTGGTTGAGGTCGTCGATCAGGCGGTCGGCGTAGTCGGTGATGCGGAAGTACCACTGGGTGAGCTTCTTCTTCGTCACCTCGGCGCCGCAGCGCTCGCAGTGTCCGTCGACGACCTGCTCGTTCGCGAGCACGGTCTGGTCGTTCGGGCACCAGTTGACGGGGCTCGCCTTACGGTACGCGAGGCCCTTCTCGAACAGCTGGAGGAACAGCCACTGGTTCCACCGGTAGTACTCGGGGTCGCTCGTGTGGAGCTCGCGGTCCCAGTCGAACGAGGGACCGTACTGGCGGAAGCTGGCCTTCTGCTGCGCGATGTTCGCGTAGGTCCACTCGCGCGGGTCGACGCCGCGCTGGATGGCGGCGTTCTCGGCGGGGAGACCGAACGAGTCCCAGCCGATCGGGTGCAGGACGTTGAAACCCTGGTGACGCCAGTACCGCGCGACGATGTCGCCGAAGCCGAACGCCTCGGCGTGACCCATGTGCAGGTCGCCCGAGGGGTACGGGAACATGTCGAGCACGTACTTGCGCGGACGTTTGTCGGCAGGGTCGCCTGCTGCGAAGGGCTTCAGCTCGTCCCAGACGGGAAGCCACTTCTCCTGGATCGCCTGGAAGTCGTACCGCTCGCCGTCTCGGCGGTCGTCGGTGTTGCGCTCGTCTGACACGTCACTCTCAATCACTGCAGGTGCTGGGGGTGGAAGCCCGTGGGCTGCTCGCACGGCGCTCGGCCGCAGGATGGACGGGCTGGAGCGCACGACGGCGCTCCGTCCAACGGTCAAGCCTACCGGGATTCGGCAGGCGGACGTCCGACGCCGAGTGCCGCCAGCGGGGCCGCCGCCTTGGTCCACGTCTCCTCGAGCTCCTCCCGGGCGTCGGACAGTGCCGTGATGCCACCACCCGTGCCGATCGACGCACCCTGCGGATCGATCACGATCGAGCGGATGACCATGGCGAGGTCCATCGATCCGTCCGCGGACAGCAGGCCGAAGGCGCCGGCGTACACCCCGCGCGGTCCCGCTTCGAGGTCGTACAGCAGCTCCATCGCCCGGCGTTTCGGGGCCCCGGTCATCGATCCGGCCGGGAACGCCACCTCGACGACGTCGAGTGCGTCCAGTCCTGTGCGCAACCGTCCTTCGACGGTGCTGACGAGTTGGTGTACCTGCGGGTAACTCTCGACGTGGTGGAGCGCCGTCACCGCCACGGAACCCAGCTCGCAGACTCTGGAGAGGTCGTTCCGCATCAGATCGACGATCATGAGGTTCTCCGCGCGCTCCTTGGGACTCGCGAGCAGATCGGCGCGCTGACGGGCGTCCTCCTCGGGATCGGCACCTCTCGGCCGGGTCCCCTTGATCGGCTTCGTCCGGACGCGGCCGTCGGCCCAGACCTCGAGGAACTGCTCCGGTGACGCGCTCGCGACACTGATCGAACCGAACCGGAGGAAGCCGCCGTGGTGCGTGGGGCTCGTCCTGCGCAGCCGCAGATAGGTCGTGAACGGGTCGTGGACCCCGTCGACGCGCAGGTGGTTCGTCAGGCACAGCTGGTAGGCGTCCCCACGGGTGATGTGTTCCTGGCACCGCTCGACGAGCCGCACGTATGCGGCATCGCTGTGACGGGGCGCGCAGAACCCGCCGGCCGCCTCGGCCACGGGAGGAGGCTCGGTCGCCCTACTCAATCGCTCGACGGTCGTCGCGATCCAGTCGGGATCGTCCGACGAGATCGTCACCGTCCGCGCCGCATGGTCGAACCGCACCTGGTCGTCGAGGCGCAGGAAGAGCGCGTCCGGGGAGGCCGCCGCATGCGACGGAACCCCGACGAGCCCTGCCCCCGACTCGTAGCCGAACCACCCGACCCAATCGCCCGGGTCGCCCTCCGCACGCACGGTACGGAGGGCGTCGAGGATTGTCGTCCGGTCGACCGTGGCGGACACCGGGGTGATGCGCTCCACCGTGCCGAGCCGGACGTCCGCGACGAGGCGTTCGGTCCCGCGTCCGATGAGACTGACGCCGGTCCGGGAGCCCTGGCCCGAATCCAACCAGGCCGCCCAGGGTTCGTCAGCGAACACGCGTCGGTAGACGTCCTCGGGCTCGGACCAGGCAGGGAGGACGACCTGCCGGCGTGCTCCGGTGGATCGCATCAGCCGACGGCCGCGATCGGCGGCGCGACGATCCGGAGGCGACCGGTCACGAGGCTGTCGGGGACCGGCGTGTGGGAGATCACGATGACCGCACGACCCTCGGATCCCGCGACACCGAGCAGGTCCTCGAGCAGGGCGGTCGCGCGCTCGGGATCGACGTTGGCGGTCGGCTCGTCGAGCACGAGCACGGGGAACTCGCGGAGGAGCGCACGGGCGAGGGCGATGCGTTGCGCCTGCCCTCCGGAGACGAGCGCGCCGTGCTCCCCCACCGGGCGGTCGAGTCCGCCGCGCTCAGCGAGCCAGGACGAGAGCCCGACCCGCTCCAGCACGGCCTCGAGTTCAGCGTCGTCGGCCGTGTCCCTGGCGAAGAGGAGGTTCTGGCGGATGTCGGCGTCGAAGAGGAACGGACGCTGCTCGACGAGCCCGACCGACTCGCGCAGCGTGTCCGGGCGGAGGTCGCGTGCCTCGACGCCGCCGACGCGGTACCCACCCTCGTACTCGAGGAAGCGGACGAGGGCGTGCGCCAGGGTGGTCTTCCCGGCTCCGCTGTCGCCTTCGACGAGCAGCCGGTCGCCGGCCGACAGCCGGAAGCTGATCGGTGCGAGCGCCGCCGTCGTACTCCCGGGCCACCGCGCGCTGAGGTGCTCCGCCTCGAGCATGACGCCGTCGAAGGTCGGCGTGAGGATGCTGCCGGTGTCCTCGTCCGGGATCTCGTCGGGTCGATCGCTCGGGACCGCGTCCGCCACGCGCTCGGCGCTCGCGACCGCCTCCCGCCAAGCCCCGAAGGCGAGGGGCACCATCGCGCAGACCTCGAACACGGCGAGCGGGACGAGGACGATCACGGTGAGCGCGGGGCCGCCGATCGTTCCCAGCGCCGGCATGCCTGCCCACAGCGCCGCGACGACGGACGCCCCGGAAGCCAGGGACAGGACGGCGCCGGCAACCCCGGCGCCCGCGGCCCGCCGTACCATCGCGCGCGTGAGTGCCGCGTCGGCATGTTCGATCCGTGCCCGCGCGGCGTCGACCGCGCCGTAAGCGGTCAGCACGTCGAGCCCGGTCACGAGTTCGAGCAGGGCTTCCGACAGCGCACCGCGCAGCGGCGCGAGTTCGCGTTCGGCGCGCGCCGCCACCCGACTCACGAGCAACCACGAGACGAGGAACGCCGCGACGAGGCAGACCGCGAGCGCGATCCCGGCGGCCGGGAGCAGCACGGTCGTGAGGATGACGGAGGCTCCGGCGACGACACCCGAGACCACCAGTGGTTGGACGACCCGCAACGGCACGTTCTGCAGCTCGTCCACATCGGTCACCAGGCGGGTGAGGAGGTCGCCCCGGCCGGTCAGCTGCAGTCCGTCGGGAGCCACCGGGATGACGCGTTCGATCATGCCGGCGCGCAGCTGCGCCAATTGACGGAATGCAGCATCGTGGCTCAGCAGGCGTTCGAGGTATCGGAAGGACGCCCGGGCCAGAGCGAACGCGCGCACCCCGACGACGGCGACACCCAGCTCGACGATCGAGGGCTGCTCGGCGGCCTTCGTGATGAGGAACGCGCTCGAAGCGAGGAGGGCGACGGCGGCGCCCGCGGAGAGGATGCCGGCCAGGAGGCCAGGGACGAAGCGGCGAGCCGGCGGCTGCGCCAGTCGGATGATCTGTCGGACGCGCTCATCCATGGAGCATCACCTCGTCGTCCTGGACGCGTTCCGACCGCTGGCGGATCTCGAGCACGGCATCCGCGTGTTCGACGATCGACGGTCGATGGGTGATGACGATGACGGCCGCCCCGGCCCGAGCGGCGTCGCGCGCGGCGTCGATGACAAGAGCCTCGGACGCGGCGTCGAGCGCCGAGCTCGGTTCGTCGAGCAGCAGCACCGGCGTTCCGGCATCCGCCGGGGTGCGCCGCAGCCGGTACAGGGCTCTCGCGATCGCGATCCGTTGCGCCTGTCCACCGCTCACGCCGTCGCCGACCGCGCCGATGGGGTGTCCGAGCGGTAGCGCGGACAGCCCGAGTGCTGACAACGCCTCGACGATGAGCACCTCGTCGGGTGCGTCATCGCCCAGCGCGACGTTGCTGCCGACCGTCCCCGCGATGAGGACCGGACGCTGCGGCGCCCACGACAGCCAGCGTCGTCCACCAGGCGTGGGCGACATGCGTCCTCCGTCGTGCAGGATCGATCCGGTGGCGTCCACGAATCCGAGGATCGCCGACGCCATGCTCGTCTTCCCGGCTCCGCTGGCGCCGACGACAGCCGTCACCACGCCGGCTGGGAACGTCGCGTCGAGGTCGTCCAACACCCGCAGCTCGTCGTACTGCACCCCGAGACCGTCGAGTACCAGACCAGACGTCGGGCGCGCGGAGTCGCCGACCGTTGCAAAATCGCCGACCTGATCAGGAGCCGACGGCGATTCGCGGACGGCCTTCGCCTCATCGAGGATCTCGAAGACCTCGTCGGCGGCGGTGACCCCCTCCGCGGCAGCGTGGTAGTTCGCGCCGACGTTCCGCAGCGGCAGGAAGGCCTCCGGGGCCAGGATCAGGACGAAGAGCCCCGTTCCGAGGAGGAGCGAGCCGTCGAGGAGCCGGAGGCCGATGCCGACCGCGACCACGGCGACGGCGAGACTCGACAGCAGTTCGAGGGCGAAGCCGCTCACGAACGAGAACCGCAGGACCTTCATGGTCTCGACGCGGTACTCCTCGGTGACGGTTCGGACCCGCTGCACCTGCCGGTGCTGCCGACCGAACAGCTTGAGGGTCGCCATGCCCGCGACGAGCTCGAGGAACCCGCGCGACAGATGGGCCAGGGTCTCCCACTGGCGCCGCTGCACCGCCTGGGTCGCGAATCCGATGAGGATCATGAAGACGGGGATCAGCGGGAGTGTCACGATGACCGTGATGCCGCTGAGCGGGTCCTGGATGAAGATCACCGCAGCGATGATCGGCATGGCGATCGCCGTGAGGATGAGCTGCGGGACATAGCGACCGAAGTACGCGTCCAGGGCGTCGAGCCCGCGGCCCGCCACGGTCGTCAGTGCCGCGGAGCTCCGACGCGAGACCCAACCCGGCCCGAGCGTCTCGAACGCGCCCGCGAGGGCCCGCCGCAACTGACTGCGGACGATCGCGGAGCCACGGGCGTTCACCGAGTCGGATGCCAGGACGGTCCCGGCACGCAGCACCACGATGCCGATCAGCAGCCAGAGCGACGGCAGGAGCTCCTCGACCGGATCCCCCGCGATCGACCGGGACACGAGCTGGGCCACGAACCAGGCGAACCCGAGCGTGCAGGCGGTCTGGACGAGCGCGATGACCGCGCCGAGTCCGAGGACCGACCGGGCTCCGCGGGCATAGCGGAGCAGTCGCGGATCGAGGGGGCGCACGATGACAGGTTAGTGCGCGGCGGCTTCGATGTGCTTCCGCGTGATGCGCTTGCGGAACACCCAGTACGTCCATCCCTGGTAGGCGAGGATCAGCGGCAGGAAGATCAGGGCGGTCCACGACATCACCGTGAGGGTGTACTCCGTCGAGGAGGCGTTCGCGATCGTCAGGCTGTTCGCCGGGTCGTTGCTCGCCGGCATCACCGCTGGGAAGAGCGCGGTGAACAGGGTGAGCACGGCCGCCGCGACGGTCACGGCCATGAGCGCGAACGCACGACCTTCCAGCCCACGGCTGTTCGCGAACCAGGCGCTGATGAGCGAGACCGCTGCGATGGCCGCGAGGATCAACACCGGGAGCGAGAAGTGCGCCAGGACGGTCCAGCCGAGGAACGACGCGGCGAGCAGGATGGCGACGAGCCCGGCGCGGCTCGCGAGGCGGCGGGCGCGCTCGCGGATGTCGCCCTCGGTCTTCAGCGAGGCGAACACGGCTCCGTGGGCGAAGAAGAGCACCAGCGTCGTGAGACCGCCGAGGATGCCGTACGGGTTGAGCAGGGTGAAGAGCGTGCCGGTGAAGTTGTGGTCGGCATCGAGCGGGACGCCCTGGACGATGTTCGCGAAGGCGACGCCCCAGAGGAAGGCCGGCAGGGCCGAGCCCACGATGATCATGAGGTCGAAGCGCCGTTTCCAGGAGGCTTCCGGCCGCTGGTGCCGGTACTCGAACGACACCCCTCTGATAATGAGCGCGAGGAGGATGAACAACAGCGGGAGGTAGAAGCCGCTGAACAGGGTCGCGTACCACTCGGGGAAGGCGGCGAAGAGGCTCGCACCGGCGACGATCAGCCAGGTCTCGTTGAGGTCCCAGACCGGCCCGATGGTGTTGATGAGCATCCGGCGGTCGGTCTCATCCTTCCCGAGGAAGGGGATCGTCATGCCGACGCCGAAGTCGAAGCCGTCGAGGACGAAGTAGCCGACGAACAGTGCGGCGATGATCCAGAACCAGAGAATCGTGAGGTCCATGATGTGCTCCTAGTAGACCGTGGTCGCGGGGGCGGCGGGCTTCTGCACGCCGTCCTCGTCGGGTTCGGACAGCTCGATCGGGTCGGGCCCGGCCTTGATCGTCTTCTTCAGGAGACCGAACTCGACGACGAGCAGCGATCCGTAGACGACGGTGAAGGCGATCAACGAGATCAGGACATCGAGGCCGGTGGTGTTCGGCGAGACCGCGTCCTCCGTCTTCAACAGGCTGAAGACGATCCACGGCTGGCGGCCCATCTCGGTGAAGACCCAGCCCATGGTCATGGCGAGGAACGGCATCGGGACGGCCCAGACCGCGACGCGCCACATCCAGCGCTTCGGCTCGCGGCCCTTGCGGGTGAACCAGAGACCGGCTGCCGCGACGAGCATCGAGGCGAGGCCGAGGCCGATCATCCAGCGGAACGCCCAGTAGGTGACCCAGATGACGGGCGAGTAGTCGCCCGGACCGTAGAGCTGGGTGTACTGCGCCTGCAGGTCGTTGATGCCCTCCACCGTGCCGTCGAAGGTGTGGGTCGAGAGGAACGACAGGAGGTACGGGATGCGGATCGAGAAGAGCTCGTGGACACCGTCGGGTGTGCCGAGGGTGAAGATCGAGAACGAGGCGTCGGCACCGCTCGCCGTGTTGTACATCGCCTCCGCAGCCGCCATCTTCATCGGCTGGGTCTCGACCATGGCGAGGCTGAGCTGGTCGCCGGCGAGCATCGTGGCACCGCCCGCGAGGAGCATGCTCCACGCACCGACCTTGAGCGCCGGGCGCATCGCCTCGACGTGCTGGCCCCGGGCGAGGTGCCAGGCCGCAGCGGTGATGATGACGGCTGCGGAGACCATGAAGCACGCGAAGATCGTGTGCGGGAAGGCGGCCAGGGCGACCTTGTTGGTCAGCAGCTCCCAGATGTTCGTGAGCTCGGCGCGGCCTCGCTCCTCGTTGATCCGGAAGGCGACCGGGTTCTGCATGAAGGCGTTCGCCGCGATGATGAAGTAGGCCGACAGCACGGTGCCGAGTGCCACGATCCAGATGGTGGCGAGGTGGAGCTTCGGTGACAGCTTGTCCCAGCCGAAGATCCAGAGTCCGATGAACGTCGCCTCGAGGAAGAACGCGAGCAGGCCCTCGAGTGCGAGCGGTGCGCCGAAGACGTCGCCGACGAACCTGGAGTAGGTGGACCAGTTCATGCCGAACTGGAACTCCTGGACGATGCCCGTCACGACGCCCATGGCGAAGTTGATGAGGAAGATCTTCCCGAAGAACCGCGTGAGCTGCAGGTAGTGCAGCTTGCCGGTCCGGACCCAGGCGGTCTGGAACCCGGCGACCGTCACGGCCATGCCGATGGTCAGCGGCACGAAGATGAAGTGGTAGACGGTGGTGAGGCCGAACTGCCAGCGGGACAGCAGTAGCGGGTCGAGTAGGTCGTTCACGATGAACACTCCATTTTTCGCGGCATCCAGGGAAGGCGGCGCAGGTGCGGCCCGATCGGGGTGGTCATCCCCGTGGCTTCGATCCATGTCGTCGACACCAATCGTACCCGAATTCGCGCCTGTGGTCAGACCACACATCCAAGGGTGTCCTAACAGGGGTTTCGGAGCCCGTCCCACACCTGCCGCACTAGGCTTCGATCCGTGAACGACGTGCTCGGCTGGCTCCTCGACCTGGTGCAGAGCGTCGACCCCGTGACGCGCACGATCCTCGCCGGCGTCGGCATCATGCTCGAGACCTCGGTCCTCGTCGGCCTCGTCGTCCCGGGCGACACGGTCGTCATCGTCGCCAGCACCGCCGTCGTCGGACCCGTCCAGTGGATCTCGATGATCCTCGTCGTCATCACCGGAGCACTCATCGGCGAGTCCGTCGGGTTCGCGCTCGGCCGCTGGTTCGGCCCGCGCATCCGTGCCAGCAGACTCGGCCGCCGCATCGGCGAGCGGCACTGGGCCCGTGCTGAGCGCTATCTCGACCGGCGGGGCGGCATCGCCGTCTTCATCTCGCGATTCCTCCCGGTCCTGCACTCACTGATCCCCCTCACGGTCGGGATGAGCACGATGAGCTACCGACGCTTCATCTCCTGGACGCTGCCCGCCTGCGTCATCTGGTCCTCGGCCTACGTCTCCGTCGGCGCACTGGCCGCGGGCAGCTATCGCGAGCTGTCGGACCGCCTCCACTGGGCGGGCTACGTCTTCGTCGGCATCATCGTCGTCTTCGCCGTCGTGGTCCTCGTCGTGAAGCGACTCCTCCAGCGGAGCGAGGAGCGACACATGCTGGCCCAGGAGGACGCGACACCACCCGACGACAGCTCGACGCCCCAGTAGCAGACGACCGTCATCGCCGCGAGACGGCGGGCCGGACGCACCGGCATGACAGACTGAACGCGTGAAGGCATCCGACGATCGTCCAACGGCCTCCTCCGACGCCGCCGAGCAGATCCGGCACTTCGCCGCACGGATGGAGGACGCCGTCCAGTTGCGCCGCCAGCGTCGTGCGAGGCGGCACGGACGCGAGGCGGCGGTCATCCCCTTCACCGGCTACGGATCGACGTCCTGGATCCGTGTCCTGGCCAGGGTCGTCCTGGCTGAACCGGGCAAGACCACCGTCCAACCGCAGCAGAAGGTTCGCGGCTGGAAGAGCTTCTTCGCGCTGAGCATCGCCGACCCGACGGTCGAGGTGGAGGTCGACGGACAGCGTCACACGGTCACGGGCGACCGAGGCGGAGTGGTCGACGCGGTGGTCCAGGTGTCACTCACCCCCGGCTGGCACACCCTCCGCCTGAGTTCGGAGGGCAGCGACCCGGTCGAAGCGCCGGTCTTCATCGTCGCCGACGACATCGAGTTCGGCATCGTGTCCGACATCGACGACACGGTGATGGTGACGGCGCTCCCCCGCCCACTCGTCGCGGCCTGGAACACCTTCGTCCTCGACGAGCACGCCAGGACACCGGTGCCCGGCATGGCGGTCTTCCTCGAGCGCACGGCCCGCGAACACCCGGGCTCCCCGATCATCTACCTCTCCACCGGCGCCTGGAACGTCGCCCCGACGCTGACCCGGTTCCTCTCGCGCAACCTCTACCCCGCCGGCGCCCTCCTCCTCACCGACTGGGGTCCGACGCACGACCGCTTCTTCCGCAGCGGTCGCGAGCACAAGCGCAACAACCTCGACCGGTTCGCCGAGGACTTCCCGCGTCTGCGGTGGCTGCTCGTCGGCGACGACGGACAGCACGACGAAGCCCTCTACCGGAGCTTCGAGGAACGCCACCCCGACCGCGTCGCCGCCGTGGCGATCCGTCAGCTCTCCCCCGGTGAGGCGGTCCTCGCCGGTGGGCGCTCGAAGGTCGGTGCCCAGCACGAGGGCGCCCCCTGGGTCTACGCGGGGAACGGCGCAGAACTGCTCGACCAGCTCCACGACAAGCTCTGACGGCACCGATGTCCGTCGTCCCCGTCCTGCGCATCAGATCGCGGCTGCCCCTGCTCCAGGTGCTGAAGACGGCGCTGGCCGCCGTCGCGTCCTGGATCGTCGCGATCACGATCATCCCGGGCCAGCTCCCGGTCTTCGCCGCCATCGCGGCGATCCTCGTGGTGCAGCCGAGCGTCAACCAGTCGTTCGGGAAGGCGCTCGAGCGCAGCCTCGGGGTCATCACGGGCGTCATCCTCGCGACGGCCATCGGGATCGTCTTCGGACACTCCGCCTGGATCGTGCTCCTGGCCATCGTCATCTCCATCCTGCTCGGATGGGTCCTCCGCCTCGGGCCCGGATCCGCCAACCAGATCCCGATCAGCGCGATGCTGGTGCTGTCGATCGGCGCTGCGACCCCGGACTACGCGGTCGCGCGGATCGTCGAGACCGTGCTCGGCGCAGGCATCGGACTCCTCGTCAACGTCGTCCTCGTCGCACCGGTCCTCCTCGCTCCCGCGAAGGAGGCGGTGACCACCCTCGCGCTCGCGTGCGCCGACACCCTGGACCATCTCGCCACCTCACTCACGCGTGCGAACTCGGACGCGGAGCTCGTGGCGCTGCTCCAGGAGGCCCGGGCATTGAAGCCCCTGCGAGACCGGGCGATCGCCGCGGTGAAGGAAGGTGATGACAGCCTGCTGCTCAACCCTCGTCGATCGAGGCACCGTGACGAGCTCGACCGTCAGCGCCTGCTGCTGCGTCGACTGGAGCCGGTCGTCACGAGGACGCTGGGCATGGCGCGCTCGGTGCACGATCACGACGACCCGACCCTGCATGAGGAGCCGACGGTGGCGGACATTGCCGTCGAGCTGACGCGGGCGGCCCACGATCTCAGGCTGCTGGTGAACGGTCGTGCCGCGTCCGACGAGCCGCCGACCGAGACCGCGGAGATCCCGGCGCTGACCGCTCCCCTCGTGATCGCCCGCCCGCACCCCCAGCACTGGATCCTCATCGGATCACTCATGGAGGACCTCCGTCGCGTGCGCGACGAGATCGTCGGCGAGCCGACCTGAGTCGGCCGGATACACGAAGGGCCGGTGGAGCGATGCTCCACCGGCCCTTCGACGTCCTGGGGCTACGCCTGGTGCGCGGCCTGCAGTTCGATGGTGATCGTGACGTCGTTGCCGAGCAGCACGCCGCCGGTCTCGAGCGCCGCGTTGTAGGTGAGGCCGAAGTCCTCGCGGTTGATCTTGGTGGTCGCCGTGGCGCCGAACTTGTAGTTGCCGTAGGGGTCGGTCGCGAAGCCGCCGAACTCGACAGTGAAGGTGACGGGCTTGGTCACGCCCTTGATCGTGAGGTCGCCGTCCACCAGGAAGTCGTCGCCCTTGGCGCGGGCGCCGGTCGAGACGAAGTCGATGGTCGGGTAGGTCTCGGCGTCGAAGAAGTCGCCGGTGCGGAGGTGACCGTCGCGGTCGGCCTGGTTCGTGTTGATCGATGCGACCTCGGCGGACGCGGTGATCTTCGTCTCGAGGGGGTTCTCCGGCGTGACGAACGTCGCGTTGAAGCGCTCGAACTTGCCCTTGACCTTCGAGACCATGATGTGGCGGATGCTGAAGCCGACCTCGCTGTGCGTGGCGTCGACCTCCCAGGTGCCAACCTTGTAGCCGGGAATCGTCAGGGTGTCGGTCATGCGGTACTCCTTGCGTCGATGTGCGGCGCGCTCGCGCCACGTTCTATTCAAACGCACGGACCTGGGAGCTATTCCCGCATCCCCGAGAAATTCTCCTCACCGACATCAGCGCGACATCGGCCGGAGCGACGGCAGGCCGAGCCGGACGCGCAGCAGTCGGTGCGCCGCATCGGCGACCGTCGACTCCGGAATCCTCCCGGACCTGACCGCGGCGGCGATGTCGGCGACGAGCACGGCCGGATCGACACCGGTCGACGACGGCTCCGCCCCGAGGACGTAGAGCAGCATCGTGTTGCCGGCGGCCACGGCGCGGATCGCGTTCTCCGAGGGGTTCTGGTACTCCGGCAGACCCGTGTGCTGCAGCATGAGCATGTCGTCGGTGATCGTGACACCGGTGAAGCCGAGGTCGTTCCGGAGGCGCTCGTGCCAGGCCGCCGACAGCGTCGCCGGTACGGCGTCGACCGCCGAGTAGACCAGATGGCCGAACATCACGACCTCGGCCCCGGCGTCGATACCGGCGACGAACGGCAGGGCATCGGTCGCAGCCCAGTCCGCGGCACCGATGGCGGTCGTCGGGACCGTCGAGTGCGAGTCTCCCGGCGCCTGGCCATGGCCGGGGAAGTGCTTCAGCGTGCTGAGCACCGCACCCCGCTCACCACGGACGGCCGCGGCAACCCGCTCCGCCGAGGCGTCCGGCGTCGTCCCGAGGGCACGGTCGTAGATGAAGGAGCTCGGATCGGCGGTCTCGTCCGCGACGATGCCGAAGTTCACGGTGCAGCCGGCACCGGCGAGCATCACAGCGCGTTGGCGGAACGCCTCCTCGCTCGCAGCGGCCGGTTGCGACTTCAGGGTGTCGGCAGCGGCGAAGACGTCCTCGTCGATGCGCCGGACATCGCCGCCCTCCTGGTCGATGCCGATGAGCAGCGGCATGGTCGGGTCGGGGCTGAGGGCGCTCGTCACCGCGGGCAGCCCCGCGAGACCCGGCACGTTGTCGCCCATGATGATGAACCCGCCCGGCTGATACCGCTCGACGAACGCCCGGAGCGTGCCCGGGTCGGTGCCCGGGGCATGGAGCATCAACATGGATGCGATCCGCTGCTCGAGGGTCATCGCGGCGAGTTCGGCGGCCGCACGCTGGTCGGCGACAGCCGGAGTCGTGCTGGTGGGGCGGCTCGACGGCTTCGGGGATCCGGGCCCCGTGCACCCGGACAGGCCGAGGACGGCACCCGCCGCCATCGAGGCGCCGATTGCGAGAAACCCTCGTCGTCCCAGCTGCACCGGCCCACTCTAGGCTCGGATCTTCCACGCAGGCTGGGCGTCGCTCCCGGTGTGGCAGGAGTGACGAATGTGACATCGGCGGCTACACTTGCGTGGGTGACCGCCAGGATGGACGCATGCGCAAGCCGCTGACAGCCCTCTCGCCCCGCTCAAGGGGTGTCTCGCGAGCCGCCGCCCTCGGCGCCGCGCTCGTCATCGCGGTGTCGGTCGCAAGCCCGGCGGCCGCCGTGACCCCCACCTCGTTCCGGACCGCCGACTACCCGAGCTGGGACGACGTCCAGGCGGCCAAGGCGAACGAATCGACCGCGCAGGCCGAAGCCGACCGGATCGTGTCCCTCCTCGACGGACTGCGCGACGAATCCGCCCGGCTCGGCGACGAAGCCGTCCGCCAGGGGGCGGCGGCAGGTGAGGCCAAGGCGGCGTTCGACGCGCAGGCCGCCGTCGCCGACACGATCAGTGCGCAGGCGACCGCAGCAGCTTCGGCAGCGGCATCGAGCAAGCGTCAGGCCGGAGCGGTCATCGCCCAGATGACCCGCACCGGCGGTGTCGACCCGACGCTCTCCCTCGTCCTCTCCGGCGCGGCCGACGACGACCTCCTCTCCAAGCTCAGCGCGATCAGCAAGCTGAGCGAGACCTCGGCTCAAGACCTCGCGTCCGCGACCGCCGCGAGCAACACGGCGACCGCGCTCGCCGAGCAGGCGACTGCGGCCGAGACCGAACGTCAGCGACTCTCGGAGGCGGCGGACGCCAGCTACGAGACGGCGCAGTCCGCGAGCGACGCCGCCGATGCGGCGGTCGCCGAGCAGCAGGCCAACCGCGACCGGTTGTACCAGCAGCTCGCCGTCCTCAAGAACACCACCGCGGCGGTCGAACAGGCCTACGCGCAGAGCCAGGAGGCGATCGCCGCGGAAGAGCAGCGACGCAACGAGGCGTCCGGTGGCGAGGGATCCACGAGCGCCCCGCCGCCGGACCTCGCAGCCGACCCGGCTGGCGCGAAGGCGTACGCGCAGTCCGCGATCGGCGCCTACGGCTGGGGCAGCGGAGAATTCCAGTGCCTGCTGCAGCTCTGGACCCGGGAGTCGAGCTGGCGCGTCAACGCCTACAACGAGTCCAGCGGCGCCTACGGCATCCCACAGTCCCTGCCCGGGAGCAAGATGGCCAGCTCCGGCGACGACTGGCGCACCAATGCGGCGACGCAGATCAACTGGGGCCTGAACTACATCGACAGCCGGTACGGCTCCCCCTGCGGCGCGTGGGCGCACTCGGAAGCGACCAACTGGTACTGACGCCCCGTCTCAACCGGCCTCGGCCGCACCGAGATTCGTCCCGGCCACCGCCAGCACCACGGTGACGAGCAGGGCGGCCCCGATGATGAGCCGGAACAGCAGACGGTCCGGCGCTCGGGTTCCGACGAGCACGAGCCCCCATACGACGAGCGCGAGGACACCGACGGCGCCCAGCACCCCGACGATTGGCGGTGCGGTCGGCCTGCCGACGAAGATCCCGCTCTGTCCGAGGACGGCGACCACGCCTGAGACGCCGAGGGCGACGAAGGCCGTCCGACCGGCGGTCCGCGCGCCGAGCCGGTGCGGCAGACCACGGACGCCGGTCCGCAGGTCGTCCTCGAGATCGGGCAGGGCGTTCGTGAAGTGGATCGCCACACCGAACAGACCACCGACGGCGAGCGTCCACGCGGCCGGCACGATCGGCGGGACGGCAGCGAAGGTGACCACGGCGGGCAGTGCGCCGAACCCCACGATGAACGGGACGACCGACCAGGCCGTCGCCTTGAGACCCAGGTTGTAGGCCCATCCGCAGACGAGGAACAGCAGGTGCGAGGCCGCCGACGCCCAGCCGAGTGATGCCGAGAGCGGAATGCTCGCCGCACCGGCCAGCAGCGCCGCCGCCCGGACTGCCGAGACGCTGAGGTCGCCGCGCGCGACCGGCTTGTCCTGTCGTCCCGAGCGACGATCCCGCCTGGCATCGAGCCAGTCGTTGGACCAGCCGATCGAGAGTTGCCCGACGAACACCACCACGCCGAGCAGGGCCGTGCGGAGGGGTGGCAGGCCGACGGCCGATCCGAGCACGACCGCGAGAACGGTCACCGCGACGGTCGGCCCGGGATGCGAGGACGCGAACAGACGACGGACCATGGAGAACACCGCCTCAGCTTAGGGTGACGCCCGGGCCACGGCGGTACACTGGAGCATGACCGTCTCCGTGAGGGCGATCGGCGTGGCCGTTCCTCAGACCATCCTCCATCAAGACGAGATCAGGGATGTGTTCCGCGACCAACCCGGGCGGACCCGGCTCGCCCAGCGTCTCATCGGCGCCGCCTTCGACGCGTCCGCGATCGACACCAGGCACACCGTCATCGACGCCTTCGACCATGAGGTCGAGACGACCACGGCCGCCTTCTACGACGCGGCGCAGCGGCAGGTGCTCTCCCCGCCCACCGGCGTGCGGAACGACGCCTACATCGAGCACGCTCCCCCGCTGCTCCTCGAGGCCGCACGGCGGGCATTGGACGCCGCCCCCGGCCTGTCGGCGGCGGACGTCACCCACGTCGTGACCGCGTCCTGCACCGGGTTCTTCGCGCCCGGCCCGGAATACCTCCTCGTGCGCGACCTCGGGCTGGACCCGGGCACGGAGCGCTACCACCTGGGGTTCCAGGGGTGTTTCGCCGCGTTCCCCGCCCTTCGCGCCGCAGAGGCGTTCTGTACAGCCGACCCCGACGCCGTCGTCCTCGTGGTCTGCATCGAGCTCTGCTCCATCCACCTCCGTTCCTCCGACGACCCCGACGTGATCCTCGGTTCCTCGGTGTTCGCCGACGGTGCTGCGGCCGCCGTCGTGACCGGTCGGGACACCGGATCCTCCGCGCCCGCGCTCGAGTTCGACGGCTGGTCCACCGCGCTCGTGCCGGACGGCGAGACGGAGATGGCCTGGACGATCGGCGATCACGGGTTCGAGATGGTCCTGAGCGGCGCGGTGCCCAAGCTGATCGGCGAGCACCTCGAGATCGCCCTCCGCCCACTCCTCGCCGCAGCCGACGACGCCCCGGTCTCATCGATCGACCGGTGGGCGATCCATCCCGGTGGCCGGAGCATCCTCGACCGGGTCCAGCGCGGATTCGGGCTCGACGACGAACTGCTGGCTCCGTCGCGCACGGTGCTCCGCGAGTACGGCAACATGTCGAGCGCGACCGTGCTCTTCATCCTCCAGCGCCTGCTCGACGGCGCGCCGACCGATGCCGATGAACGAGTGTGCGCCCTCGCCTTCGGTCCGGGACTGACGATCGAGAGCGCGCTGCTCCGGCTCCGGGCCGGCCGAGCCTGATGCTGCCCGACCTCGGCCGCCGTGCGACGGATCTCCTCGAACTGATGGACGATCCCGACTGCGATCCCGCGCTGCTGGACGCCACCTACGCCAGGTTCGCGACGGTGAACCGGCTCGTCTCGGGCTGGCGTGGTCTGTACCGGTCGCGCATCCGTCCACTCCTCCACCCGTCCCGGACCACGACGATCCTCGACATCGGCTTCGGTGGTGGCGATGTCGCCGTGGCCATCGCCGACTGGGCGCACGCCGACCACCTCCCCGTGCAGGTGGTCGGGATCGATCCCGACGAGCGGTCCGTGGCCTTCGCCCGTCGCCGGTACCCGGATGGCCCCGTCGCCTTCCGTCCGGCGCACAGCAGTGACCTCGTCGCCGCTGGCGAGGAGGCCGACATCGTCCTGTCCAACCACGTGCTCCACCACCTCGATCCCGCGGGCCTGTCGAGCCTGCTCGCCGACAGTTCACGGATCGCCAGACGACTCGTCCTGCACAGCGACCTCGAGCGCAACCGACTCGCGTACGCGGTCTACGGGCTCGCCACCCGTGCAGGACGAAGGCGTTCCTTCCTGCACGTCGACGGGCTCCGCTCGATCCGTCGCAGCTATCGCCAGGAGGAGCTGCAGCGCGTCGTGCCCGACGACTGGACCGTCGAGCGCAGCTTCCCCATGCGACTCCTGCTCTCGCAGACCGTCTCGTCGGCAGCGGACGGCCCACGATGACCGAGGTGCTCGTCATCGGTGGCGGACCGGTCGGCCTCGTGTCGGCGATCCTGCTCGCTCAGGCCGGCGTCGACGTGACCGTCTGGGAGCGACGGCCGGGCTCGCCCTCCGGCACCCGGGCGATCGGTATCCACCCGCCGTCGCTTGACCTGTTCGAGCATCTCGGTGTCCTCGACGAGATCCGCCGCGACGCGGTCCGGATCGACCAGGGCGAAGCCTGGAACGCCGGACGACGCCTCGGGGCGGTCGTGTTCCGTGATCGGCCCGTCCCGCACCCCTACGTCGCCGCGCTCGAGCAATGGCGGACCGAACGGATCCTCCGTGCTCGACTCGAAGCCGTCGCGCCGGGATCGCTCCGGACGGGGACGAGCTGTACGCGGTTGACGCCGGCCGAGGACGGCGTCCTCGTGTCCGGCAGTGACGCCGATGGAACGGTGAGCACCCGCGCAGCCGTCGTGGTCGTCGCAGCAGGAGGACGCGCCACCGTCGACGGGATGCAGGCTCCAGGCCCCCTGCATCGATACCGGGACCGGTACCTCATGGGCGACGTCGCGGATCGGAGTGGGGCAGGTTCCATCGCCAGGGTGCACCTGCACCACCGAGGGGTCGTGGAGTCCTTCCCGCTCCCCCATGGCATGCGACGATACGTCGTGCACACCGGGTACTCGGACGATCAGGACGCCGCCCGCCCGGAACCCACCGCGTCCGACCTCGCGGCCCTCGTCGCCGACCGGACCGGCGACGACGTCGATCCGGCGACGAACACCATGCTCAGCGCGTTCGGCGTGCTTCGTCGACGACGGAAGCGCGTCGTCGACGGTCGGGTCGTCTATCTGGGCGACGCCGCCCACGAGATCAGCCCGATCGGCGGCCAGGGCATGAACCTCGGCTGGTCCGACGCACGGGTCTTCGCGCCACTGATCGCCCGCATGACCACCGGGCATCTCTCGACACAGCGCGACGTGGCCGCGGCCGTCTCCCGCCAACAGCGCGCGATCCGTCGGGCCTCATGGCAGGCGGAGCTCAACATGCGCTTGGGGCGTCCGTTGCCGGGCCCGCTCGTCGGGATCCGGGACCTCGCGCTGCGAACCGCGCTCAACGGTCCCGCGATGCCGATCCTCGCCGACGCCTACACGATGCGCTGGCTGCGCTGACGCCGTCCGAGGCCGTGCGTCTCAGTGACCGACGTGCACGCCCGCCGCAGCCTGGTCCGTCCGCCGGATGAGGAACGACGCACCGATCGCGAGCAGCGAGAGCACGGCGCCGCACATGAACGCAGCCTGCACGCCGGCTGCCGTCGCGTCGACCGCGGAACTCCCGACCGCCGCACGAGCCGCCGCGGTGGTCGACATCATGGTGATGAACAACGCCGTCCCCGCTGCACCGGCCAGTTGCTGGACGGTGCCGACGATGGCGCTGCCGTGCGGGTAGAGCTCGGGCCGCAGTGAACCGAGCGCCGAGGTGAGGAGCGGTGTGAACATGAACGCGAGACCGGCGCTCAGCAGCACGTGCACGGCGATGATCATGATGATGGCGCTGTCGACGCCGAGCATCGTCAGCAGCCAGAGCGCAGCACTCACGGCGAAGGCCCCGGGGATCACCAGCGGACGCGGACCGAACCGGTCGAACAGCGACCCGACCAGCGGCGCCAGAGCGGCCATCGTCAGGCCGCCCGGCAGCAGCATGAGGCCCGTGGTCAGGGTGTCGACCTGGAGGACGGTCTGCAGGTAGATCGGCAGGATGATCAGCGAGCCGAACAACGCCATCATCACGATGGCCACGAGGATGATCGAGACGGTGAACGAACGGTTCGCGAACGTGCGCAGGTCCATGAACGCTCGATCGTCGCGCGCCAGCCCGCGCTGCCGGAGGACGAACCCCAGGAGGGCCAGGACGCCCACCGCGAGCGGGATCCAGACGGGCATGAGCGCGTGTCCCTCGGCGGACTCGCCGATACTGCTGAGACCGAAGATGAGGCCACCGAACGCGAAGGCGGAGAGGACGAGCGACAGCACGTCGAAGCGGACCCGACGCGGCTCGGTCACGTTCCGCACGAGGACAGCGCCGAGCACCAGCGAGGCGACGGCGATGGGAAGGACGATCCAGAACATCCAGCGCCAGTCGAGCACGCTGAGGATGAGGCCGGAGACGGTCGGCCCGACCGCCGGCGCGACCGAGATGACGATCGAGATCGCACCCATCGTCCGGCCGCGTGCCGAGACCGGCACGACGTTGAGCACGGTCGTCATGAGCAGCGGCATCATGATGGCGGTACCGCTGGCCTGGACGACGCGACCGAGCAGGAGGGTGCCGAATCCCGGGGACAGCGCGGCGATGAGCGTACCGAGGCTGAACAGCACCATCGCGGTGATGAACATCGTCCGGAGGGAGAACCGCTCCAGGAGGAACCCGGTCGCGGGGATCACGACGGCCATGGTGAGCATGAAGCCGGTGGTCAGCCACTGGGCGGAACTCGCCGTGATGTCGAGGTCCTCCATGAGTCGCGGCAGGGCGACGCTCATGATCGTCTCGTTGAGGATGACGACGAAGGCCGACACGAGGAGCAGCCCGATCAGGAGCTTGGACCCGGGTGGAAGGCGGTCGTCCGAGGGCTTCCCGGTCGTCGGGACGGAACCGGTCGGATTCGGCACGGTTTCAGTCGTCATAGCGGTGTCATCCTTCTCAGGCCTCGGCCGTCGTACGGACAGACGCCTGCCCTCTCGAAAGACAAGCGCCGTGTCGCCGCGGGTATTCCCATGCGTGTCGACCGGTTACGCGCAGGGCGAAGACCCGTTCCGGACGGACGGTTCCGGTGCCAGCATGAGGACATGACAGTTCCCACCATCACCCTGAACGACGGCCACACCATCCCTCAGCTCGGCTTCGGCGTCTTCCTCGTCGACCCGCAGGAGGCTGAGCGCATCGTCTCGGACGCGCTCGAGGTCGGCTACCGCCACATCGACACCGCTGCCATCTACAAGAACGAGGAGGGCGTCGGCGCCGCCATCGCGAAGTCGGGCATCCCCCGCGACGAACTCTTCATCACCACGAAGCTCTGGAACGACCGCCACCAGAAGGCGTCCGCGCACACCGCCATCGACGAGAGCCTCGACAAGCTCGGGCTCGACCACGTCGACCTGTACTTGACCCACTGGCCGACCCCGGCCAAGGACGACTACCTCGAAGCGTGGCTCGCCCTCGAGGAGATCAAGGCGGCCGGCAAAGCGCGTTCGATCGGCGTGTCGAACCACCAGGTCGAGCACCTCGAGAAGCTGATCGCGGGTTCCGAGACGGTCCCTGCGGTCAACCAGATCGAACTCCACCCGGCGTTCGCCCAGCGCGAGCTGCGCGCCTTCGGTGCCGAGCACGGCATCCACATCGAGTCCTGGGGCCCGCTCGGTCAGGGCAAGTACGACCTCTTCGGCGAGCAGGCCGTCTCCGCTGCAGCCGAGGCGCACGGCGTCACTCCGGCGCAGGTCGTCATCCGGTGGCACCTGCAGAACGGGCTCATCGTCTTCCCGAAGTCGAACTCGCGCGAGCGCATCGCCCAGAACTTCGACGTCTTCGGCTTCGAGCTGTCCGCCGACGAGATCGCGTCCATCGACGCCCTCGACTCGGGCAAGCGCGTCGGCAGCCACCCCGACGAGGTGAACTAACCTCACGGCCTCGCCCAACCTAGAGTCTCAACAACGCAGAAGTCCCCGTCAGCTGTTCGGCTGACGGGGACTTCTCGGTGTTCGGGTGGATCTGAGGGGACTCGAACCCCTGACCCCCTGCATGCCATGCAGGTGCGCTACCAGCTGCGCCACAGACCCGTATTCAACTTGCTTGCCCCTGCTGTTTCAGCGGAAGCAACTTGAATAGGTTACTACATCTTGAGAGCGGTTGTGACCACTTTCGGTGCTCGGCACCGACGGGATGGTTAGTTCGCGGGCTGCGGTGCGGACGAGACCAGCGGAATCACCGGGCAGTCCTTCCACAGACGCTCCAGCGAGTAGTACATCCGCTCCTCCTCGTGGAAGACGTGGACGACGACCTCGCCGAAGTCGAGCAGGATCCACCGCCCCTCGGACTTGCCTTCGCGTCGCAGCGTCTTCACGCCGCTCGCGTTCAGGCGGTCTTCGACCTCGCCGGCGATGGCGACGACGTTGCGCTCACTCCGACCGGTGACGAGGAGGAAGGCGTCGACGAACGGCAACGGACCGGAGACATCGAGCGCGACGAGATCCTCGCCGCCTTTGGACTCGGCTGCGGTCGCTGCGAGCTGGACGGCGTCCAGTGTGGTGTCGGACAGGGTCATGTGGTGTACTCCTCTGGCGATCGCATGGTGCGCGATCGGATGAATGTCGGCAGGGCTAGAACGCTCCGCCGAAGAAACCGATGATGAGCACCGCGATCACGCCGGCGGCGAGCACGGCGGCGGCGATCGCGAGCGTCATCAGCAGCTTGTTGCTCTGGTTGGTGGTGGCCGGGACGACGTCGCGGGTGGAACCGTGGCTACTGACCGCGCGGCTTGCCGCGACCGGGGACGCTGCAGTGACCGACGCCGGCAGCTCGTCGCCCTCGATGAGTCGGTCGATCCCTGCACCGTCGAAATGGTTCGGGTCTTGACCGGCGGAACCCAGTCCGCGGGGCAGATCGATGGTTCCGGTGATGAGGATCTCGCCCGTGGAGTTGGATGTGGCGCCCGCCTCAGCCTGCGAGGGAGCGACGGGGATGATGAGCGAGCTCGTGGTGATCTGCCCCGTGCTCGTCATGCCGCTTCCGAGGAGGTCTTCGAACGCGACCTCGTTGTCGGCCTGCGAAGCCTTCTCGGCTTCGAGCGCCGCCACGAGCATGGAGTCGCGCCCGAACCCCTTCGACAGGGTCGACGCGGGGTCCTCGGAGATGTCGTCGCGGTCCGAGACGTCGAAGAGTGAACCGGGGGCCACGGACGCCGCAGCGGCGGGGGTGACGGAAGGCGTCGGCGCCTCAGCGGACCGGGCCTTGGCTGTGCGCTCGTCGGCGGCGGCCCGCTCAGCGGCCTTGCGTTCAGCCGCCTTGCGTTCGGCTGCCTCGCGTTCTGCGGCCTGCTGTTCCTCGGCCTTGCGCTCGGCGGCCTTGCGCTCGGCGGCCTTGCGCTCGGCGGCCTGGCGCTGCTCGGCCTGCTTGGTGGCCTCGGCTTCGCGACGTTCCTGCTCAGCTGCAGCGGCAGCCTTGGCGTCCGCTTCCTGCTGAGCGAGCTTCGCGGCCTGCTGACGGGCCGCCTTGTTCTGCTTCTGGGGCGGAGCGACCACCTGATCGGGCGTCCGCGGCGGCAGGGCGACCGAGGGGACCGGCTGCTCGACCGGAGGAGCGACCGGCGCTGCCGGGGAGCCCACCTGCTCGATCGAGCCGGTGCGCTCGAGTTCTCGCAACTGACGGCGCGTGAGTCCACCGGTCGGGGCCGGAGCAGGTGCACCGGAGGACGGAGCGCTCGTCGACGGCGCGGGTGACGTGGACGCAGGCGCTGGAGCGCTCTCGTCGCGCGACGTGGTCTGCTCGGGGATCGCTCCCCCGGCGACGGGTTCGGATGTCGACGCGCGTCGTGTCCGTGGTGCAGCGGCGTCCGGCGTCGCTTCGTCAGCGGACGTCGACGGCTGCTGGCTCGCTCGAGCCTGTCGCCTGGTCAGGGGCGCATCCTCTGGCAACGCGGTCATGTGGCTTCACTCCGATACAGGTGGTGCTTGGTGATGTACTGCACGACACCGTCGGGAACCAGATACCAGACCGGAAAGCCTTTGCTCACCCGGCTCCGGCAATCCGTCGACGATATCGCTAGGGCCGGAACTTCCAACAAGCTTACGTCGTGCTGTGGTAATCCGGAAACGTTCAAATCGTGTCCCGGTCTACTCACAGCGACGAAGTGAGCGAGGTCCCACACCTCTCTGACGTCTTTCCAACTGAGGATCTGGGCGATCGCGTCGGCACCCGTGATGAAGAACAGCTCGGCATCGGGACGCTTCCGCCGCAGATCGCGGAGCGTGTCGATCGTGTACGTCGGTCCGGCTCGATCGATGTCGACCCGGCTGACGGTGAAGCGGGGGTTCGCTGCGGTGGCGATCACGGTCATGAGGTAGCGGTGCTCGCTGTCGCTCACGCCCGACTTCCGGTACGGCATGCCGGTCGGGACGAAGACGACCTCATCGAGATCGAAGTGCTGCGCGACCTCCGAGGCGGCGACGAGGTGCCCGTGGTGGATCGGGTCGAACGTCCCGCCCATGACCCCGATCCGAGGACGACGGGTCTTCGTCTCGGTGACGGGCGCGCTCACGCCGGACAGCTTAGTGGCCGTGCTCGCCGTGAGCGGAGGCCGACTCGCCCTTGTCGGCATGACGGTTGGCGACGTCGCGGTAGCTGAAGGTCACGGCGCCGAGGATGGCGAACAGCACGAGGGCGACCGCGCCGAACACCCAGGTCGGTGCGGCGAGTTCGACGGCGTGCTCCGATTCAGCCAGTACGGCGGTGGCCAAGACGGACGCGGCAATCGACATGATCTCTCCTTCTGTGCGACGCCTGGTGACGCCCGTACCAGTCTAGCGACTACCGACGGGTGTGGCCCGAACCACGCACGAGCCACTTCGTACTCGTGAGTTCCGGCAGCCCCATCGGTCCGCGGGCATGGAGCTTCTGCGTCGAGATCCCGACCTCGGCGCCGAATCCGAACTCGGCGCCGTCGGTGAAGCGGGTCGAGGCGTTGACCATGACGACGGCCGAATCGACCTCGGCGAGGAACCGGTCGGCGTTCACCACGTCGTTCGTGATGATCGCGTCGGTGTGTCCGGTGGAGTATCGATCGATGTGCTCGAGCGCGGCGTCGAGATCGTCGACCACGCGCACCGAGAGCTCGAGCGACATGTGCTCGGTGGACCAGTCCTCCTCCACGGCGGGCACGACGTCGGCGAAGACCTCGCCGGCACGTTCGTCCGCGTGGATGAGCACCCCGTGCTCGCGCAGGTCGCCGAGCACGGCGGGCAGCAGGCGCGCGGCCGCAGCGCGGTGGACGAGGATCGTCTCGAGCGCGTTGCAGACCGATGGCCGCTGCACCTTGGCGTTGCGCACGATGTCGACGGCCCAGTCGAGTTCGGCACTCTCGTCGAGGAACACGTGGACGACGCCGGCGCCGGTCTCGATCACGGGGACCGTCGACTCTCTGACGACCGTCTCGATGAGTGACGCGCTCCCCCGCGGGATGAGGACGTCGATCAGGCCTCTGGCGTTCATGAGCTGCTTCGCACCGTCGCGACCGAACTCGTCGATGGTCTGTACCGCGTCCCCGGGAAGACCGACGGACTCGAGCGCCGATCGCAGCAGTCCCACGAGGACCGCGTTCGAGTGTTCCGCCGCTGACCCGCCGCGGAGCACCACGGCGTTGCCGCTCTTGATCGCGAGGGCGGCGATGTCGACCGTGACGTTCGGGCGCGCCTCGTAGATCGCGCCGACCACGCCGAACGGGACGCGTACCTGCTCGAGCTTCACCCCGTCCGGAGTGTTGCTTCCGCGGACCACCTGGCCGACCGGGTCGACGATCGCGATGACGTCGCGGACCGCCACCGCGAGCCCGTCGATGCGGCCCCGGTCGAGGCGAAGACGGTCTTGCAGGCCGACACTGATGCCCTGCTCGCGTCCCGCGACGAGGTCGCGCTCGTTGGCGGCGATGACCGCATCCGCGCCATCGTCGATCGCGACGGCGATGGCCTCGAGGGCCCGGTTCTTCTGCGCGGTGGTCGCCTGGGCGAGGACCCGGGAGGCACGCTTCGCAGCGGTGAGACGATCCGCGAGTGGCAGCACGGTGGTGGTTGGCGACGACATGCGTCGATTCTACTCAGCGGCGTCTGGTGGACGCTCTCCGCGTCACGCCGGTTGGAACCAGGTGCCGAGGTGCTCACCGCGGAGGGCGGACGCGACGTTCGTGGTCGACGTCACGAGGACGGACGTCCCCGCCTCGGCGGCCAACCGGGCGGCCGACACCTTCGTGCCCGCTCCCCCGGTGCCGACGCCCGCGGAGCCGATGTCGCCGAAGGTGACGCCCGAGAGGGTGTCTCCGAACGGGACCTCCTCGATGCGCTCGGCACCCGCTTCGTGCGGAGGGCGGGTGTACAGCGCGTCGACGTCACTCAGCAGGACGAGGACGTCGGCCGCAACGAGGACCGACACGAGGGCGGCAAGGCGGTCGTTGTCGCCGAACCGGATCTCGTGTGTCGCGACGGTGTCGTTCTCGTTGACGATCGGCAGGATGCGCAACCCGAGGAGGCGTTCCATCGCCCGCTGGGCATTGCTCCGGTGACTGGGGTTCTCGAGGTCGCCGGCGGTGAGCAGCACCTGGCCCGCGACGATGCCGAACCGGTCGAGGCTGTCCTGGTACCGGTAGATCAGCACGTTCTGCCCGACGGCGGCAGCCGCCTGCTGCGTCGCCAGGTCGCTCGGACGGGCGTCGAGGCGGAGGTAGGGCATCCCGGTCGCGATGGCGCCCGAGGACACGAGGATGACCTCGGTGCCTCGGGCGTGCGCCTCGGCCAGAGCCTCGACCAGCGCAGTGATCTGCCCGGCGTTGTCGCCACTGATCGAGGAGGACCCGACCTTCACGACGATGCGTCGCGCCGAGGGGATGCCACTGCGCTGGTGGATGGTCACCGGTCGTCGTCCTCCGTCGTGACACCCTCGTCCTGCTGCGCGTCGGCCGGCACGGAGCCGACCTCGAAGCCCTCGTCGTCGTTCCAGAGACCGGCCGCACGTTCGCGGAGCAGCTCGGCACGGGCCTCGGCCTTGGCGTCCATGCGCTCGAAGTACTCGTCGCGACGCTGGTTGCGCGTCGGGCGGTGGCTCGCGTCGAGACGCGGGTCCGTTCCACGCGGCTGCGTCAGCAGTTCCGCGGTGCTCGTGAGTGTGGGCTCCCAGTCGAAGACCACACCGCCACCCGCACCGATCATCACGGTCGCGCCGGCGACGGCACCGGCCTTGAAGAGCGCCTCTTCGACGCCGAGCTTCGCCAGGCGGTCCGCGAGGAACCCGACGGCCTCTTCGTTGTTGAAGTCCGTCTGCTGCACCCAGCGTTCCGGCTTCGCGCCGAGGATGCGGTAGAGGTTGCCGTAGGTGCCACCCTCGACCGTGACGGTGAACTTGGAGTCGTCGACGGGCTTCGGGCGCAGCACGATCCGGGGCTTCGCGGCCTCGAGGGCTGCGCGGGCGCGGCTCTCCTCGACGAGCTCGCTCAACGCGAACGAGAGCTGTCGGAGGCCTTCGCGCGAGACCGTCGAGATCTCGAAGACCTTGTAGCCGCGCGCCTCGAGGTCGGGACGCAGGAACTCCGCGAGCTCCCTCGCCTCCGGGACGTCGATCTTGTTGAGCGCGATGAGCTGCGGACGCTCGACCAGCGGCGTCTGTCCCTCCGGCACCGGGTAGGCGGCGAGCTCGGCCAGGATGATGTCGAGGTCGCTGATGGGGTCGCGTCCCGGTTCGAGCGTCGCGCAGTCCAGCACGTGCAGGAGCGCGGAGCAGCGCTCGACGTGACGCAGGAACTCGAGACCGAGGCCCTTGCCCTCACTGGCGCCCTCGATGAGTCCGGGGACGTCCGCCATGGTGTAGCGGACCTCGCCGGCCTCGACGACGCCGAGGTTCGGGTGCAGGGTGGTGAACGGGTAGTCCGCGATCTTGGGTTTCGCCGCGGACATCGCCGCGATGAGGCTGGACTTGCCGGCGGAGGGGTACCCGACGAGCGCGACGTCGGCGACGGTCTTCAGCTCGAGGAGGACGTCGCCTTCCCAGCCGGGCGTGCCGAGCAGCGCGAAGCCTGGGGCCTTGCGCTTGGTCGAGGAGAGTGCCGCGTTCCCGAGGCCGCCCTGGCCGCCGGGGGCGACGACGAACTCCATGCCGGGCTCGACGAAGTCGACGAGTTCGACGCCGTCGACGTCCTTGACGACCGTCCCGACCGGGACCGGCAGGATGAGCGTCTCGCCCTGGAACCCGTTGCGGTGGTCGCCCATGCCGAAGCCGCCGGTGTCGGAGCTCCGGTGCGGTGACCGGTGGTACCCGAGCAGCGTCGTGATCTGAGGATCGGACACGAGCACGATGTCACCACCGTGTCCGCCGTTGCCGCCGTCGGGGCCGGCCAGCGGCTTGAACTTCTCGCGCTTCACGGAGACGCAGCCGTTGCCGCCGCCGCCCGCTCGCAGGTGCAGTGTGACCCGGTCGACGAATGTGACCATGGACGCTCAGCCCCTCTCTGGATCATGGAACTCGGTTGTACGACAGCAGGGGGCGGGCCGAAGCCCGCCCCCTGCTGGAAAGACGTTGTTGCTACTCTGCAGCAGCGACGATGTTGACGACCTTGCGGCCGCCCTTGTTGCCGAACTGCACGGAGCCGGCCTCGAGGGCGAACAGCGTGTCGTCGCCGCCACGACCGACGTTGGCGCCGGGGTGGAAGTGCGTGCCGCGCTGACGGACGAGGATCTCGCCCGCGAGGACGACCTGGCCGCCGAAGCGCTTCACACCGAGACGCTGTGCGTTGGAGTCACGACCGTTGCGAGTGGAACTCGCACCCTTCTTGTGTGCCATCTCTTCTTCTCCTCGATGCCTTACTTGATGCCGGTGATCTTGACGCGCGTGAGCTCCTGACGGTGCCCCTGACGCTTCTTGTAACCGGTCTTGTTCTTGAACTTCTGGATGATGATCTTCGGACCGCGGAGGTTCTCGAGCACCTCGGCCGTCACCGTGATCTTCGCGAGCGACTTCGCGTCGGAGATGATCTTCTCACCGTCGACGTGGAGCACCGCGGGAAGCTCGATGTTGCCATCCTTGTCGGCCTTGACCCGGTCCATCGTGACGATGGTTCCGATCTCGACCTTCTCCTGCCGTCCTCCGGCGCGCACAACTGCGTAAACCACTACGTACCCGTTCTTTGGGGAGCGAAACGCTCCGACTGACTGTTGCTGGAAGTTACTGCTCGGAAAGGCTCGAACACGTGGGACACCTTGATGGCAGAAAACCGTTGGGCGTGGCATTGAAAACTCAATGCACACCAACGGTCGAGTTTACTTCATCGTGCAGTCCAGGTCAAACCAGTGGGCACAGAACCTCGTGACCGAGGCTGTTCCTCACGGCTCCGACACCGGACGCACTCGACCAGTGTACCCCGGGGGCTCCTGAACGCCGGCCGGGTGCCCGGCGCGTCCGACCACGGACGGGAATCGCGCGAGAGGCTCGATGGTTGGATGGAGGCATGACGGTGCTCATCGATCCCCCGCTGTGGCCGGCGCACGGCACGCTCTGGTCCCACGTGGTGAGCGATAGCTCCCTGGAGGAGTTGCACGCCTTCGCCGGACGCACCGGGCTTCCGCCGCGATCGTTCGACCTCGACCATTACGACGTCCCCGCCGAGCGCCATGCGTCGCTCGTGGCGGCCGGCGCCGTCGCGGTGACCGGCGGCGAACTCGTCCGTCGACTCATCGCCAGCGGCTTGCGCATCACCGCACGCGAACGGCGCGCCTCCCGAGGAGACGCGCCGTCCTGATGCGACCGGACTATTCGGCCTGACGCTGCGCGCCGTCCGAACCGACGGCCTGTCCGCCCGCGAGTGAAGCTGTCGACACCCGGCGGCTGCGGCCGCGACCCTGACCCGGCTGCTTCGGCTCGGGGAGCGCGTCGAGGACGGACTCGAGCAGGTGCTCGGGGTCCGCGACGGCTGCGCGACGTGGCTTGTCGGCGACCGGTGCGATCGGCAGGTCGAGCAAGGCCAGCGCCGGGGAGGCGGATTCGCTCGGCGCCTCGGAGGGGCGTTCCTCCGAAACACCCCGGCGGGACCCGTCACCGCCGCGACGGCGCGGTTCGCGCTTCTCGCGCCGGCTCCGACGACCGTCGTGCGACCCGGACTGATCCTCCGGTGACGTCGTGGACTCGTCCGAGACCGACTCCTCGGGACCCTGCACCTCGGTGTGCTGCGACTGCGTGTGCTGCGCCTCGGCCACGACGGCGTCGGCCACGGCCTCGGCGGCGGCGAGCTCCTCGTGGTGCAGCGTGCGCGCCGCGATCAGGGCGAGCGCGTTCTTCGCATCGTCGGTGATCCCGTGCGTCTGTCCGGCCGGCTTCTGCTGGGCGCTCTGGCCGTTCGAGGACGGCTGGCCGCCCTGGGACCCGCCCTTGCCGCGCCGACGCTGCTGCTCCGGCTGCGGCGTCTGGCGGTGCTTCACGACGGGGTCGTGGTGCACGACCACGCCGCGTCCGGCGCAGACTTCGCAGGGCTCGCTGAACGTCTCGAGCAGGCCGAGGCCGAGCTTCTTGCGCGTCATCTGCACGAGACCGAGCGAGGTGACCTCGGCGACCTGGTGCTTCGTGCGGTCGCGGCTGAGGCACTCCACGAGGCGGCGCAGCACGAGGTCGCGGTTCGACTCGAGCACCATGTCGATGAAGTCGACGACGATGATCCCGCCGATGTCGCGCAGCCGCAGCTGACGCACGACCTCCTCAGCGGCCTCGAGGTTGTTCTTGGTGACCGTCTCCTCGAGGTTGCCGCCGGAACCGACGAACTTCCCCGTGTTGACGTCGACGACCGTCATGGCCTCGGTGCGGTCGATCACGAGGGATCCGCCGGACGGCAGCCAGACCTTGCGGTCGAGCGCCTTCTCGATCTGCTCGGCGATGCGGTAGTCGACGAAGGAGTCGCCCGTGCCGTCATACGGCTCGACGCGCTCGAGCAGGTCGGGGGCGACACCGCGCAGGTAGCTCTGGATGTCCTGCAGCGCGTCCGAGCCCTGGATGACGAGCTTGTGGAAGTCCTCGTTGAAGACGTCGCGGATGATCTTGATGAGCAGGTCGGGCTCACTGTGCAGCAGTGCCGGCGACTGGACCGTCTCGATCTGACGGGAGATCTCCGACCACTGCGACTTCAGCCGCGTGACGTCGAGCGTGAGCTGCTCCTCGGTCGCGCCCTCGGCGGCCGTGCGGACGATGACGCCGACGTTCTCCGGGAGCACCTCCTTGAGGATCTTCTTCAGGCGGGCGCGCTCCGTGTCGGGCAGCTTGCGCGAGATGCCGTTCATCGAGCCGTTCGGCACGTAGACGAGGTACCGACCGGGGAGCGAGACCTGACTCGTCAGGCGCGCGCCCTTGTGTCCGACCGGGTCCTTCGTGACCTGGACGAGGACCTTGTCGCCGCCCTTGAGCGCGAGCTCGATCCGGCGAGGCTGGTTGCCCGTCTCCACGGAGTCCCAGTCGACCTCGCCGGAGTAGAGCACCGCGTTGCGTCCGCGACCGATGTCGACGAACGCCGCCTCCATGCTGGGCAGGACGTTCTGCACACGGCCGAGGTAGACGTTGCCGATGAGCGACGCCTCCTGGCTCCTGGCGACGTAGTGCTCCACGAGCACGCCGTCCTCCAGCACGCCGATCTGCGTCTTGCCGTTCTTGGAGCGGACGACCATGACACGGTCGACCGATTCGCGGCGGGCGAGGAACTCGGCCTCGGTGACGACCGGACGACGACGACCGGCGTCGCGTCCGTCACGGCGACGCTGCTTCTTGGCCTCGAGCCTCGTCGAGCCGCGCACCTTCTGCGGTTCGGTGATGAGTTCCGGCTCGCGCGGCGTGCGGACCTTGACCACGTTGCGGGTGTCGGGGCGTGATTCGCCACCCCGCTCGCCCTGCTCCGGTCCGTCCTCGCCGGCACGACGACGCGTGCGACGCCTCGACGAGCTGAGCTCCGCCTCGAGCGGTTCGTCGTCGCGGTGGACGATCGGCGGCAGGTCCGGCGCCTGGAACAGCAGCATGGTGGTCGGTGGACGCACCGGTGCGGCAGGTGCCGACTGCTCGTCGGGCCCGGCCGCCTGGGCGTCCGTCTCGGTGCTGGTCGACTCGTCCGCCGTCTCGGGCGTCGTGAGGTGCTGGTCGGTCGGTTCGTGCTCGGTCCCCGGCGTGGCCGGATCCTCGGTGTGCTCTTTCACCATTCCTGGTGTACTCCCCTATGCCGGGTCGGTGGCCGCGCCACCCTCCGGTTCTTCGTCTCGTGCGTGCGGCCGCGGGTGCAGCCGTTCGCAAATCCTGTGTGATCGCTGGCTCTCGGAGCTCTCACGATCGTGCCGGCACGTGCCGGCGGGTCCTGGGCTCTCATTGCCCAACAAGCCTGTTGTGTCGTGCGGTCGAGCGCGGCTCGGGCACCACCCCACGATTATCGCACGAACAGGGCCGACGGTCCTGAGTACGGACCACCCGGGCATGTCCCGCCGCCGTTCAGGCGGGCGTGCGAGAATCAGGGCGTGTCAACTCCGGTCATCGACGCGCGCCCCAGGGGCCTCGCCATCTTCCTCATCGTCGCAGGTGTCATCGGGTGGATCGCGGCGTTCGCGCTCACCCTCGACAAGTTCCAGCTCCTGCAGGATCCGAACGCCCAGCTCGGCTGCAATCTGAGCATCCTCGTGCAGTGCGGGGTCAACCTGAACTCCTGGCAGGGTGCCATCCTCGGATTCCCGAACCCGATCATCGGCCTCGCCGCCTGGATCGCCCCGATCGCCGTCGGCGTCGCGGTCCTCGCCGGAGCGCAGTTCGCGCGGTGGTTCTGGATCGCCTTCAACATCGGGTTCCTCGGCGCCCTGGGATTCGTCATCTGGCTGATCTCGCAGAGCATCTTCGTCCTCGGCACGCTGTGCCCATGGTGCATGGTCACCTGGTCGGTGACGATCCCCTCGTTCATCGCGGTGACCGCGTTCACCCTGCGGAACGGCATCATCCCGGCGTCCCCCGCCGTCCGCCGCGTCGCCGGGGTCGTGTCCTCGTGGATCGTGGTGGTGACGCTCGGGTGCTACCTCGTGGTGGCGGTCATCGCCCAGCTCCGCCTCGACGTCCTGTCCTACCTGTAGCCGGTGGCGGCCCGAACGGCCGCGGACGCGTACGACGAAGCCCGCCCCCGGAATCGGAGGCGGGCTTCGTCGTGCGGAGTCGGGGCGTCAGGCGAACCAGAGCGTGAGCTCGCGGGAGGCGGACTCGGGGCTGTCCGAACCGTGGACGAGGTTCTGCTGGACCTTGAGACCCCAGTCGCGGCCGAAGTCGCCGCGGATGGTCCCGGGCGCAGCGGTGGTCGGGTCGGTCGTACCGGCGAGCGAGCGGAAGCCCTCGATGACGCGGTTGCCGGCGACGCGGATCGCTACGACGGGACCGCTCAGCATGAACTCGACGAGGGGCTCGTAGAACGGCTTGCCCTCGTGCTCGGCGTAGTGGGCGGCCAGGAGCTCGCGGTCCGGCTCGACCATGCGCAGGTCCACGAGCGAATAGCCCTTCGCCTCGATCCGACGGAGGATCTCGCCGGTCAGGTTGCGTGCGACGCCGTCAGGCTTCACGAGTACCAGGGTTTCTTCAACAGCCACGGTCAATCCTTCGCTTCTCGGTAGAGCGCCTGCTGACGCTCGATCTTGTCGCCTTGGACCATCGCATAGGTCCAGACGGCTGCGGCCATCCCGCCGACGAGGAACATCATCGGCACGAGCAGGCCGGTAGCCACGATAGCGGCTTGCACCGCCCAGCCCAGCCAATACCCCCAGCGGAATCGCAGGAGCGGGATCGTCGCGACGATGATCAGACACAGCACCGCTCCGCCGATCAACGCGACCGGGGCCGGGAGGGCCTTCAGCCCGAAGATGACGAGCGCGCCGAGGAACATGACGATCATCTCGAAGCCGAGGATGATCGATCCGAGGGTCTGCTTGATGCTCCGTGGAGCCCGACTCCGTGCCATGCCGCTCATGCGGTCGCCTTCCATTCCCGGTCGTCGGCGATCTCGATCGCCTCGCCCACGAGGGTGATCGAGCCGGTGATCACCACGAGCCGGCGCGGCGCCTCCTCGGCCCAGCGCCGTGCGTCCTCAGCGGCCTCGTCGAGCGTGTCGGCGAAAGTCGACGCCGGCAGGTCGAGCGATGCGGCGAGGCGCGAGAGCTCCTCGGCGGGGATCGCCCGCTCCGACTCCGACTGGGTGAAGAAGAAGCCGGATGCGGCGGGCGCCAGGGTCGTCAGGATGCCGGCGGCGTCCTTGTCCTGGAGGATGCCGACCACGAAGGCGATCTCGTCGACGTCGAAGTAGCTGCCGAGTGCGGCGACCAAGGACGCGGCACCGTGCGGGTTGTGCGCAGCGTCGACGAGCACGGTCGGTTCGGTGCCGATGAGCTGCAGCCGTCCCGGGGAGGCGACCTCGGTGAGGCCCTCCGCGAGGACGTCCTCCGCGATCGGCTGGGTCGCTCCGCCGAGGAACGCCTCCACCGCGGCGATCGCGAGCGTCGCGTTCCGTCCCTGGTGGTCCCCGTAGAGCGGGAGGTACAGCTCCGGATAGGTGCCGGCGCGTCCTCGGACGGTGATGAGCTGTCCGCCCACCGCCACGGCGTCCTGCACGAGGGCGAACTCCTCACCTTCGAACACGGCCGGGTCGTCGACCGCCGCGGCGGCGTCGACGATCGCCTGACGCGCGTCGGGGTGCTGCGCGGCCGAGACCACCTGCGCACCGGTCTTGATGATCCCGGCCTTGGTGCGCGCGATCTCGGCGATCGTCTTGCCGAGCCGCTGCAAGTGGTCGAGATCGATCGGCGTGAAGACGGCGACCTCCGCATCGGCGGCGTTCGTCGAGTCCCAGGCACCGCCCATACCCACCTCGACGACGGCGACGTCGACGGGGGCGTCGCCGAAGCAGGCGAATCCCAGGACGGTGAGCGCCTCGAAGAAGGTCAACGCGGGCTCACCGGCCGCCGAGAGCTCGGCGTCGACCATCGCCAGATACGGCTTGATGTCGTCCCAGTTCCTGGCGACGGCCTCGTCCGAGATCCGCTCGCCGTCGATACCGATGCGCTCGGTGAACCGAACGAGGTGCGGACTCGTGAAGAGACCGGTGCGGAGCCCGTGGGCGCGGAGGATGCTCTCGATCATGCGCGCCGTGCTCGTCTTGCCGTTCGTTCCGGCGATCTGGATGATCGCGAAGGACGACTCCGGGTTGCCGAGGAGCTCCAGCGCCCGCTTGGTGGCACCGAGACGCGGCTGCGGCTGGGCCTCCCCCAGCCGTTCCAAGAGCTCGCGGTACACGGCGTCGGCGGCATCGGCCGCGGACGACTCGTCTCCGGGGATCAGGTCATCGGACATCGGCGGTCTCCTCTGCACGCGCGACGGTCACGGTGAAGGCTCCGGCGTTGCCGAACTTCCCGGCCGCGAACGACTGGGCGAAGCCCGACGCTCCAGCCTGGCCCTCGTCGTCGGACCAGGTCAGGGACGTCGCCAGGGTGTCGCCGGCGAGGTCGACCACGTCGAGGGCGCTGCGCACCGCGCGTTCGTCGGCGTCGTCCTCGAATCGGAGCTGCAGCCGGATCCGGTCGCTCACCTGCAGGTCCGCCGCCTTCCGGGTGTCCTGGACGGCACGGATGACGTCGCGGGCGAGTCCCTCCGCCTCGAGCTCGGGCGTCAGCGTGGTCTCGAGCAGGGCGAAGCCACCCGAGGGCAGGAGCGCGAGCGCAACGCCACCGGCGGCGCCCGACGAGGCCTCCATGACGAGCTCGTACTCGCCGTCGACGAGCTCGATGCCGCCGGCCGTGACCGTGCCGTCGACCTCGGACCAGTCGCCGCTCCGAGCGCCCTTGATCGCCTGCTGCACCGTCTTGCCGAGGCGCGGGCCCGCCGCGCGGGCGTTGATCGAGAGGCGCGAGGTGACGCCGAACTCGGTGCCGCTGGTGTCGGTCAACTCGGCGAAGGAGACGGCCTTGAGGTTGAGCTCCTCGCGGAGGATCGCCTCGAACGGGGCGAGCGACGCGGGGTCGGGCGTGACCACGGTGAGCGATGCGAGCGGCAACCGGACACGGAGACCGGCCTGCTTGCGGAGGGCGAGGGTGACACCCGAGACCTCGCGGACCCGGTCCATCGCCTCGACGAGTGCCGCGTCCTCCGGGAACGCCTCGGGCTCCGGCCAGTCGGTGAGGTGCACGCTGCGCTCGCCCGTCAGGCCGGTCCAGATCTGCTCCGTGATGAGCGGCAGGAGCGGAGCGGCGACCCGGCAGTACGTCTCGAGGACGGTGTAGATCGTGTCGAAGGCGTCGCGGTCGAAGACGCCACCGTCCGTCGACCAGAAGCGGTCGCGGGAGCGACGCACGTACCAGTTGGTCAAGACGTCCGCGAAGTCCCGCAGCGAGGCCGCTGCGAGGGTCGCGTCGAACGCCTCGAGGTGGTCGGTCACGGTGACGACCAGTTCACGCGTCTTGGCGAGGATGTAGCGGTCGAGGACGTCGGTGGAGTCCGTGCGCCACTCGGCGTCGTAGCCACCAGGCACCGCCGTGTTCGCGTACAGCGAGAAGAAGTACCAGGTGTTCCACAACGGCAGCATCACCTGGCGGACGCCCTCACGGATGCCCTCCTCCGTCACGACGAGGTTGCCGCCGCGCAGCACCGAGCTCGACATGAGGAACCAGCGCATGGCGTCGGAACCGTCGCGGTCGAAGACCTCGTTGACGTCCGGGTAGTTGCGCAGCGACTTCGACATCTTCTGGCCGTCGCTGCCGAGGACGATGCCGTGGCTCACGACGCTCGTGAACGCCGGGCGGTCGAACAGCGCGGTCGACAGCACGTGCAGGAGGTAGAACCACCCACGCGTCTGGCCGATGTACTCGACGATGAAGTCCGCGGGGCTGTGCGAGTCGAACCACTCGCGGTTCTCGAACGGGTAGTGCACCTGGGCGAACGGCATCGATCCGGAGTCGAACCAGACGTCGAGGACGTCGGTGATGCGGCGCATCGTCGACCGGCCGGTCGGGTCGTCGGGGTTCGGCCGCGTGAGCTCGTCGATGTACGGGCGGTGCAGATCGGTCGGGCGCACGCCGAAGTCGGCCTCGAGCTCGTCCAGCGAGCCGTACACGTCGATGCGCGGGTAGGCCGGGTCGTCGCTCTTCCACACCGGGATCGGTGAACCCCAGTACCGGTTCCGGCTGATCGACCAGTCGCGCGCACCCGCGAGCCACTTGCCGAACTGTCCGTCCTTGACGTTCTCCGGCACCCAGGTGATCTCCTGGTTGAGTTCCTCCATGCGGTCGCGGAACTCGGGCACGCGGACGAACCAGCTCGACACCGCCTTGTAGATGAGCGGCTGCTTGCAGCGCCAGCAGTGCGGGTAGGAGTGCTCGTAGCTCGCCTGACGCAGGAGGCGGCCCTGAGCCTTCAAGAGCTGGGTGAGCGGCTTGTTGGCGTCGAAGACCTGGAGACCGGCGACGTCGGACACCTCCGGGAGGAACTTCCCGCCGTCGTCGACGGAGACGATCACCGGGATACCGGCGGCCTCGCACACCTTCTGGTCCTCTTCACCGTAGGCGGGGGCCTGGTGCACGATGCCGGTGCCGTCCTCGGTCGACACGTAGTCGGCGACGAGGATGCGCCAGGCCTGCTCCATGCCCCACTCGGCGTCGGCGTAGTAGTCCCAGAGGCGGTCGTAGGAGACGCCCTCGAGCTCGCGCCCGACGATCGTCCGGGAGACGGCGGCCTGCGCCTCGGCCGCGGAGTCGTAGCCGAGGTCCTTCGCGTAGTTGCCGAGTAGCGCCGAGGCGATGAGGTACTCGCCGCCGAGCACCTCGGTGTCGGCGTGGGAGGAGCGCTCCTCGCGGAGCACCGTGGCGTCGGGGGTGCCGTTCGGACCGGCCGGGACGACCGCGTACTCGATGTCGGGCCCGACGGCGAGCGCGGCGTTCGTCGGCAGGGTCCAGGGCGTGGTCGTCCAGGCGAGCGCGCGGACGGCGGTCAGTCCGAGGCTCTCGGCCTTCGGACCGACCAGCGGGAAGGTGACCGTGACGGTCTGGTCCTGACGGGATCGGTAGACGTCGTCGTCCATCCGCAGCTCGTGGTTGGAGAGCGGCGTCTGGTCGCGCCAGCAGTAGGGCAGCACCCGGTAGCCCTCGTAGGCGAGGCCCTTGTCGTGGAGCTGCTTGAAGGCCCAGATGACCGACTCCATGTAGGTCACGTCGAGGGTCTTGTAGTCGTGCTCGAAGTCGACCCAGCGCGCCTGGCGCGTCACGTAGTCCTGCCATTCCTCCGTGTAGCGGAGGACGGAGTCGCGTGCGACCTGGTTGAAGGCGGCGAGCCCCATCTCGTCGATCTGTCGCTTGTCGGTGATGCCGAGCTGGCGCTCCGCCTCGAGCTCGGCGGGGAGGCCGTGGGTGTCCCAGCCGAACCGGCGGTGCACCTGCTTGCCGCGCATCGTCTGGAACCGGGGGAAGAGGTCCTTGGCGTAGCCAGTGAGGAGGTGTCCGTAGTGCGGGAGGCCGTTCGCGAAGGGTGGGCCGTCGTAGAACACCCATTCCGGAGCGCCCTCGCGCTGGTCGATGGAGGCCTGGAAGGTGCCGTCGGCGGCCCATCGGGCGAGCACCCCCTCCTCGATCGAGGGGAAGCTGGGCGACGGCGTCACGCCGAACGCAGCGCCGTTCGACGCCGACTCGGTTGGGGTCGGTTCCTGGGACTTCGGGTAGCTCATCGTTCTCCTGGCAGGTCTCGTGGGTCCTGCGAGGACGCCGGCGTTGCCGACGCGGTACCACCCCGCTTGCCGCTCCGCTGGAACGGCCGCTCTGCATCGGCTGTGACGGGCCTGACCCGCTCGGTTCTACTGGGCTCCCGCTGAGCGGTCGCTGTTCTGCCGAGGACTCCCCGGTGATGGCCGGATCGATGTCGATGGTCCCATCGTACAGCCTGCGGAGCGGCTCCGAGGAGGGTCGGCTACGAGGAACTCGGCCCGTCGATCCGGGCGAGCGCGCGGCCGTACCCGTCCACCACCGGAGCGATCGCGCGGCGGAGGTAGTCGCCGAGCTCGCCCCGGCCGACACCTGCGGCCGCCCAGGCCCCGGCGCCGGCGACGATCGCGCCGGCGAGCGCCGCTGCGGCGGACCGGATGGTCAGCTCGTCGGCGCGGACGGCGAGGCGCGCGAGCGAGACCCGGAGCACGGCTTGGAGACGCAGCAGACGTTCGAGGCCGGACGCTTGCAGCTCCCACGCGGTGTCCATCAGTTCGATCTGCGTGAGCGCCCAGGGCACTGCGCCGTTCGAGCGCTCCTCGGCGATGCCCAGGAGCGCGGCTTGCAGTGACGGCATGGCGTCGGCGACATCCGTCGCAGGGGCGTCCCCGGCTGCGGCGAGCGCCCGTTCGAGTCCGGCGAGCGCGGCGTCGACGTCGACCCAGAGGACGTCGCTCTTGGAGCCGAAGTAGTTGAAGAAGGTGTTGCGACTGACGCCGGCGCGGCTCGCGATCTGGTCGACGGTGGTGCCGGGGTATCCCTGTTCGAGGAAGAGTTCGGCGGCCGCCTCCTCGAGGACGCGTCGGGAGGATCGTCGGGGTCTGCCGACGGCGTTCCGTGCCGGTGGTCGTGCCATGTGGGCTCCTTCCGCCGCCTGTGAGCCTAGCCGTCGTGCGAGGGGTCGGGGCGTGGTGTCGAGGCTCTATGCTGGTTCCGAGACGGCGTCCAATAATTCGTCCGACGCCGCCACCGGGCCCTCAGCACCCGGTCGATCGCCTTCTGGAGTCCCTGTGCCCGCATCCCCCTCCCCTGCCCGTCGACGCCCTGCGTCCTCGCGTCGTCCGTTGCGCATCGCCGCGGCGCTCGTTCCGCTCGCGGTCCTGCTGGCAGCGTGTGCACCGGGGACGCCGGCCGCGTCGAGCACGCCGAAGGCCGGTGGGACCCTCGTCTACGCCAGCGGGGACGCCGAGCCCACGTGTCTCGATCCGCACGTCGGCGGCAACTACCCGCAGGCCCTGTTGAGTGCACAGTTCCTCGAGCCGCTCGTCTCCCGAGACGCGAAGGGTGAGATCATCCCGTGGCTCGCCGAGTCCTGGACGACGTCGGAGGACGGTCTGACCTGGGAGTTCACGCTGCGGTCGGACGTGACGTTCACCGACGGCACCCCGTTCGACGCGGCAGCGGTCAAGGCGAACATCGAGCACCTGCAGGACCCGGCGACGAAGTCGTCCACGGGCTACCTCGCGGTGGGTAAGGTCGCGTCGGTCGAGGCGGTCGACGCCACGACGGCCCGGTTCATCCTCTCCGCTCCCGACAGCGCGCTCCTGGAGTCGTTGTCGCAGCCGTGGACGGCGATGGAGTCTCCGACGGGGATCGCCCGCGGTGAAGCCGCGAACTGCGATGCGCCGGTCGGTACCGGACCGTTCGTCGTCGACGAGTGGGTGAAGCAGGACCACGTCTCGCTCGTCCGGAACGACGCCTACGACTCGGCACCGGGCGACGCCGCGAACGACGGGCCGGCGTACCTCGACGGCATCACGTGGCGCTTCATCCCCGACTCCGCGTCGCGCTTCGCGGCACTCCAGAGCGGCGACGTCGACATCATCGACAACGCGCAGCCCGACACGATCGCGCAGGCGAAGGACTCGAAGACGATCGTCGACCTGGACGCACCCCGCCCCGGTGCCTCGAACCGCATCGAGCTGAACGCGGGACAGGCGCCGTTCGACGACCAGCGCGTGCGTGAGGCCTTCGTGCGGTCGACGGACGTGAACGCCGGCATCGAGTCCCTGTTCTTCGGCACGGCGAAGCGTTCCTACTCACCACTGTCGAGTGCGGAGGCCACCGCCTACTCCGACGAGAGCCTGTTCGGCTACGACCTCGATGCGGCGAACAAGCTCCTGGACGAGGCAGGCTGGACTGAGAAGGACGAGGACGGCGTGCGGACGAAGGACGGCGTCCGGCTGACCGTACGGTTCCCCGTCAGCACGAACCAGTCGATCCCGGCCGAGCAGTCGCTCTTCGAACAGATCCAGGCCGGAGCCGGCGACGCCGGCTTCGACGTGGAGCTCGAGCTGCTCGACCTATCGAGCTGGTACGAGGCACTCGGATCCAACGCCTACGAGGCCGTCAGCGCTCCGTACACGAAGGTGGGACCGGACGTGCTCCGCGTGCTCTACGACTCCTCGGGCATCGTCCCGGCGCCGAGCGGCTACTTCGCGAACCACGCCCAGCTGGACGACCCCGCACTCGACGAGATCCTGAAGCAGGCGAGCGACACCCTCGATCCCGAGGAGCGGGCGTTCCTCTACGAGCAGGCGCAGCAGATCATCCTCGACGGCTACTACATCCTGCCGCTCTACGACCAGCAGAACCACTTCCTGCTGAGCACCTCGCTGCAGGGCGTCCGCGCGCTGCCGACGGTGTCGACGCCGGTCTTCGGGGACGCCTGGCTCGTGGAGTGACCTCCGTCGGCCGCTCTGGACGCGACCTCCGCCGCCTGGCCGGGCGGATCGGGGCGCGTCTGGCCGGTGCGGTGTTCGTGCTCTGGGCGGTCGCGACGGTCACCTTCTTCGCCGTCCGGCTGATCCCCGGCGATCCGGCACAGGCCTATCTCGGTGGCCCCGGCTCCCAGGCGTCGGCTGAAGCGCTCGAGCGGGTGCGCGAGCAGTACGGCCTGGACGAGCCGCTCCTCGTCCAGTACCTGGCGCAACTGGTCCGACTGGTCCAGGGGGATCTCGGCGAGTCGGCGTCCCTCCGCACGCCGGTGGCCCAGGTGCTCGGCGAACAGCTCGGCGGGACGCTGGTACTGGCGACGGCGTCGCTCGCCGTCGCCTGGCTCCTCGCGCTCGGCCTCGCGGTCTGGTCGACCCGTGGTGGGCGGGTGTCCGCGGCCCTCGGATCGGCCGTCGAGCTCGTGGCGGCGTCGCTCCCCCAGTTCTGGCTCGCGACCGTCCTCATCACGCTCTTCAGCACCTGGCTCGCATGGCTCCCTCCGGTGAGTACGGGTGATGCGGCCGGTCTCATCCTCCCGGTGCTGACCCTTGCCATCCCGGTCGCCGGGTTCCTGGCCCAGGTGATGCGGGAACCGTTGCTCGACGCGGGGAGCGCACCGTTCGCCGTCTCCGCGGCCGCCCGTGGCGAATCGACCACCGGCCTGCTGCTCAGACACGGCCTACGCCACGCCGCCGTGCCCGCGGTGAACCTGTCGGGATGGGCCTTCGGGTACCTCATCAGCGGCGCGGTGGTGGTGGAGACCATCTTCGCCCGGCCCGGTCTCGGACGGACGCTGCTCCAGGCGGTGACCGTGCGCGACGTCCCGGTGGTCACCGGCGTGGTGTTGAGCTCGGCGGTGGCCTACGTCGTCGTCATGTTCCTCGCGGACCTCGCGGCGGAACTGCTCGACCCACGCGACCGGATCCGGCGGTCCGGTTCATGAGCGGGCTCGCGATCACGCCGGCGTCCGGAACCCCCGACGCCCGGATCCGCCGCGGATGGCGCCGGTCGTCGGGATTCGGCGCTCCCGAGATCATCGCGGCCGTGGTGGTGCTGTTCCTGCTCGGCTGTGCGCTCGCCCCCCAGCTGTTCGCGACAGCATCACCGACGGCGGTCGACCCGCGGACCGCGTTCTCGCCGCCCTCCCTCGCCCATTGGTTCGGCACGGACGAGTCAGGCCGCGACGTCTGGAGCCGGGTGGTGCACGGAGCCGGGACCTCGCTCCTCATCGGCGTCGCCGCGACGGCCATCGGACTGCTCCTCGGAGCAGTCCTCGCGACGATCGCCGCGGTCGGCGGCCGGATCGCGGACTTCGCCGTGGGACGCGTGCTCGAGGTGCTCTTCGCGTTCCCCGGCCTGCTGCTCGCGCTCCTCGTGATCGTCATCGCGGGGCCCGGTCCCGTCACGGCGACGATCGCAGTCGGCCTGTCGACGGCGCCGGGCTACGCGCGCCTCATCCGCGGTCAACTGCTCCAGGTCCGCTCCTCCGACTTCGTCGAGGCCGCGCGAGTGCTCGGACACGGGCCGGCCCGGATCCTGTTCCGACACATCCTCCCGAACGCCGTCGCCCCGCTGTTCGTCCTCGCCACCCTGGGCATCGGACAGGCGGTCGTCTGGGCGTCCGCCCTGAGCTACCTCGGGCTCGGGGCGCAACCACCCGCGCCGGAGTGGGGTGCCATGCTCGCCGCAGCACGCACCTATCTCGCGACGGCGTGGTGGCTCACGGCGTTCCCGGGTCTGATGATCGTCGCGACCGCCCTGTCCACCACGGTCCTCGGCCGGGGTCTCCAGCGTCGATCTCGGGAGGATGGCCGATGAGCGACTCCACTCCACTGCTCCAGGTGGAAGCACTGACGGTCGGATTCGGCGGCGGGGACGCTGTCGTCTCCGACGTCTCCTTCCAGGTCGAGCGCGGCACCTGCGTCGCGATCGTCGGCGAGTCGGGCTCCGGCAAGAGCGTGACCGCCAGATCGCTCCTGGGCCTCGCCGGCGCATCGGCACGGGTGACGGCCACTCGACTCGACTTCGACGGCACCGACCTCCGCGGACTCGGAGCATCGGCCTGGCGACGCCTGCGCGGGCGTCGCATCGGACTCGTCCTCCAGGACGCCCTCGTGTCGCTCGACCCCCTGCGACCGATCGGGCGCGAGATCGACGACGCACTCCGACTCGGCACCGACCTGGACCGGACCGCCCGCACCCGGCGGGTGCTCGAACTCCTCGACTCCGTCGGCATGCCCGACCCGGCTTCCCGCATCGGCCAGCGTTCCGGTGAACTCTCCGGCGGGCTCCGCCAGCGCGCGCTCATCGCGTCGGCGATCGCACTGGACCCCGACCTCCTCATCGCCGACGAACCGACGACCGCGCTCGACGTCACCGTCCAAGCTCGCATCATCGGCCTCCTCGACGACGTCAAGCGGCGCGGCGCGGGCCTCCTCCTGATCAGCCACGACCTCGCCGTCGTCTCGTCGATCGCCGACCACCTCGTCGTGATGCAGCACGGTGTCGTCGTCGAGCAGGGGCCGGCCGAGCAGGTGCTGACCAGGCCGACACACCCGTACACCCGAGCCCTCATCGCCGCGGTCCCCACCGACCGCGCTCGAGGGACGCGCCTCAGCGCGGACCCGGCGGTCGACTCAGCCCCGATGGCCGAACAGCCGGCGACGGGCACCCGCCCGACGACGCAGACCGGATCGGACGCACCCGCGCTGGAGTTCCGATCCGTCACCCGGAGCTTCGAACGCGGCCGCGGCGCCTCGGCGATCCTCGCGGTCGACGACGTCTCGCTCCGCCTGGACACGGGGACGACCCTGGGCGTGGTCGGCGAGTCCGGTTCGGGCAAGACCACCCTCGCCCGCATCGCACTCGGCCTCACGGCGCCGCAGTCGGGAGCCGTGCTCTTCGAGGGCGAACCGTGGTCGGAGCTCCCCGAGCGAGCGCGTCGTCCACGACGGAACCGTCTGGGCTGGGTCTCGCAGGATCCGCTGAGCTCGTTCGACCCACGCTGGCGCGTCGACGCCATCCTCGCCGACGCCGTTCGTGGACGCGAAGCCGCACCTCGCGACATCACCCGTCTCCTCGCGGACGTCGGCCTCGATCCCTCGCTGGCTCGCGCGCGCCCGCGGACGCTCTCCGGCGGGCAGCGGCAACGCGTGGCGATCGCCCGGGCACTCGCGAGTCGACCGTCGACGCTCATCCTCGACGAACCCGTCTCCGCGCTCGACGTCACCGTCCAGGCCAGGATCCTGGACCTCCTCGACGAGCTGCAGCGACGCCACGGCCTGAGCTACCTGCTGATCTCCCACGACCTCGGCGTCATCCGGCACATGAGCGACCGGGTCGCCGTGATGCAGCACGGACGGGTGGTCGAGCATGGCGACGCCGAGCAGGTGTTCACCGCCCCGGCCCACCCCTACACCGCCCGACTCGCAGCCGACGCTCCGCGCCTCATCGCGCCCGGTGCGGCGTCAGGGCGCGACGCCGTCTGACTCCGGCGTCGGGATCCGATCCAGCACCGCCTGGACGACGGGCGCGAGGGTCTCGGCGTACACCCAGCTCAGGTGGTGGTGGTCGCGGTACGCGAGGACACCGCCGATCACCGGCGAGCACCGATCGGACGCGCACAGGGCGTCCGAGAGGTCGACGGGTCGGACCCGTGGGTCGGTGCTCGCGAGGGCGGCCTCGTACTGCGGATCCTCCGTGAGCGCGTCGCTCCGGTTCCGGGCGCACCCGTCCTCCGGGTCAGCGTCGTCGCGGACGCACTCCAGCACGTCGTCCGACATCGTCGGGGTGTCGCGCAGCACGACGATCTGCTCGATCGTCGCGGGCACGAGCGCCCAGCGCTCCGCATAGGCTTCCGCGGCCACCTCCCGCCAGTCGCGGTCCCCCTCGGCGACGACCGGGTTCCGAGCGCGCGCCGAGACGACGAGCGTGTCGATCTCCGGTTCGTCCTGCAGCAGCTCGAGGGCGTCGCGGTTCCAGCTCAGGCACCCGGCGCGCATCTCGGCGAGCACCGCCGCGCTGGTCCCGGGCTCGGTGCGCTCGGCGTCGCTGAACGGGCAGGAACTCTTCGCCGCGACCAAGAGCCGCCACCCGTTCGCCTCGGCGGCCGTCGCGAACGCCGGCAACCACTGCTCGGCGTGCGAGTCGCCCATGAGCGCCACCGTCCTCGTCGCCTGCTCCGCGCTGGCACCGTAGGCGCAGACCTCGAACGCTGCAGCCCGGATGTCGGTGATGCAGCGGTCCGGCGGGAGGTCGGCGAGCGACGCGTCGGGAATGACGACCCCGCGGGTCTCGTCCCCGGGCGACGCCGAGGAACCGTCGCGCGAGGTCTCGCCACCAGAACCGTCCGTACCGTCCGATGGCGCTCCGCCGCTTCGCGGGCACGTCGCAGCATCGACGAGCTCCGCGGCACCGAGGCAGTTCGACGGGGTCGCGACCAGGGTCTCGATGCGCTGCTGTTCGGCCGCGATGCGCGCCTCGGCACCGGGGAGCACCCCGATCGAGGCGGCCAACAGGACGCTCATCGCGAGGGCGGTCGCGCCGATGACCCGTCGGGGCCGCCAACCGGCGATGCGCCCGAACCGGATCGGACGCTCCACGAACCGCGTCGTCACCTCCGCCAGGACGCCGGTGATGACGAGGAGGACGAGCTGCTCGGGGACGGTGGCCGACCGAGCGAGCACGATCCCGCCGAACACGATGAGGGGCCAGTGCCAGAGGTAGACCGCGTAGGAGCGGTCGCCGAGCCACTGGATCGGCGCCCGGGCGAGCAGCGCGGTCGGCGACCACCGGACGTCCGGGGCCCAGGCCGCCATCACGGCGATCGTCCCGCCCACCGGCAGCGCCGCGGTCAACGCCGGGAAGGGCGTCTCCCCCGAATACCAGACGGCAGCCGCCCCGATCGCGGCGAACCCGAGCCAGGCGACGACCGTGCGCGCACCCGCCCGCAGCGCCCACCCGCGCCGCGCTCCCTCGGCCACCAGGATCGCTGTCAGTCCCCCGGCGGCGAACTCCCAGGCCCTCGTCGTCGTCGCGAAGTAGGCCGGAGACGGGTCCTGCGCGGTGAAGACGACCGACCAGGCGGCCGACGCGATGCAGACGAGTCCGATCGCGATCGCGACGCCCCGACGCCGTACCGTCGGCGCAGCCGAGCGTCGGGCGAACCGCACGGCGAGCCAGCCGGCGACGAGGACCAGGATCGGCCAGACGAGGTAGAACTGCTCCTCGGCCGACAGTGACCAGAAGTGCTGCACGGGCGACGGAGCGTCCTCCGCCGCGAGGTAGTCGACCGCGGATCCGGCGAGCGCCCAGTTCTCGATGTACAGGCCCGACCACGCGATCTCGCGCAGGAACCGGGGCAGGTCCCCGAGTGGCGCGAGGTACCAGCTCGCGACGAGGGTCGCGGTGAGGACGGTGAGCGCTGCGGGGAGCAGCCGTCGTGCGCGCCGCGCCCAGAACCGCCCGAGTCGGACCGAACCGGATCGCTCGACCTCGGCGAGGAGGTGCGCCGTGATGAGGAAGCCGGAGATCGCGAAGAACACGTCGACGCCGACGAACCCGCCCGGCACGAGCCCCGGCCAGAGATGGAACACCACGACGAGCGAGACCGCCACGGCGCGAAGGCCTTGGAGGTCGGCTCTCACGGGGCCGGAGGCGGCTCTGGTCGACACGATCCGATGCTATCGGCGGAGGATGACGGTCTGCGGTCCGGCGTCCTCCCGGTCCCCTGCGATAGCATGGGATGTTCCCACACACTCAGGCACGCAGACACGGTGCCGCACATATCAGCAGGAGATCGCCTCATGACCGCTGCCAGCATCCCGGACAAGCCGGCCCTCGAAGGTCTCGAGCAGAAGTGGGGCTCCTCCTGGGAGTCCGCGGGGACCTACCGGTTCGAGCGCGACGGCGCGACGCGTGAGTGCATCTACTCGATCGACACCCCGCCGCCGACCGCATCCGGCTCCCTGCACATCGGTCACGTCTTCAGCTACACGCACACCGACGTGATCGCCCGCTACCAGCGGATGACCGGCAAGCGTGTCTTCTACCCCATGGGCTGGGACGACAACGGCCTCCCGACCGAACGCCGCGTCCAGAACTACTACGGCGTCCGGTGCGACCCGACGCTCCCCTACGACGCGGACTTCACCCCGCCGTTCGAGGGTGGCGACAACAAGAGCACCAAGGCGGCCGACCAGATCCCGATCTCGCGTCGCAACTTCATCGAGCTGTGCGAGCGCCTCACCGTCGAGGACGAGCAGCAGTTCGAGGCCGTCTGGCGTGCGCTCGGCCTCTCCGTGGACTGGACGCAGAGCTACCGCACCATCGGCGACGAGTCGATCACGGCGAGCCAGCTCGCGTTCCTGCGCAACCTGGACCGTGGCGAGGCCTACCAGGCCATGGCGCCGACCCTCTGGGACATCACCTTCCGCACGGCGGTCGCCCAGGCGGAGCTCGAGGACAAGGAGCAGCCGGGCACCTACCGTCGACTCTCCTTCCACCGCCCAGACGGCGGCACCATCGAGATCGAGACCACACGGCCGGAGCTCCTCCCCGCCTGCGTCGCCCTCGTCGCCCACCCCGACGACGAGCGCTTCAAGCCGCTGTTCGGCACGACCGTGACCACGCCGGTGTTCGGCGTCGAGGTGCCCGTACTCGCCCACCACCTCGCTCAGCCCGACAAGGGTGCCGGCATCGCGATGGTGTGCACCTTCGGCGACATCACCGACATCGTGTGGTGGCGCGAACTCGACCTCCCCAACCGCGCGATCCTCGGCTTCGACGGCCGCGTCATCTCCGAGGCTCCGGAGGCGATCACCTCCGAGGCCGGCCTCGAGGCGTACGCGCAGCTCGCCGGGAAGACCGTCTTCAGCGCCAAACAGACCGTCGTCGACCTCCTCGCCGCCTCGGGCGACCTGATCGGCGAGCCGAAGCAGATCACCCACCCGGTGAAGTTCTTCGAGAAGGGCGACAAGCCGCTCGAGATCGTCTCGACCCGCCAGTGGTACATCCGCAACGGCGCCCGCGACGAACAGCTCCGCGGCCGCCTCCTCGAACTCGGCTCGGAGCTCGAGTGGCACCCCGACTTCATGCGCGTGCGCTACGAGAACTGGGTCGGTGGCCTGTCCGGCGACTGGCTGATCTCCCGCCAGCGCTTCTTCGGAGTGCCGATCCCCCTCTGGTACCCGCTCGACGCCGACGGCAACCCGGTCTACGACCAGCCGATCGCGCCAGACCACGCCGCTCTGCCCGTCGACCCGTCCAGCGATGCCGCACCCGGTTACGACGAGTCGCAGCGCGGTGTCCCCGGCGGGTTCATGGGCGAGGTCGACGTCATGGACACCTGGGCCACGTCGAGCCTCACCCCGCAGCTCGCCGGCGGCTGGGAGCGCGACCCCGAGCTCTGGGACCTGGTGTTCCCGTACTCGCTGCGCCCGCAGGGTCAGGACATCATCCGCACCTGGCTGTTCTCCACCATGCTCCGCAGCGTCCTCGAGTACGACCAGAAGCCGTGGGAGCACGCCTCCGTGTCCGGCTTCATCGTCGACCCCGACCGCAAGAAGATGTCGAAGTCGAAGGGCAACGTCGTCACGCCGGCGGCCATGCTCGAACAGCACGGTTCGGACGCCGTCCGGTACTGGGCGGCCTCGAGCCGTCTCGGCACCGACGCCGCCTTCGACCCGCAGAACCCGACGCAGATCAAGATCGGCCGGCGCCTGGCGATCAAGGTGCTCAACGCCTCGAAGTTCATCCTCGGGTTCACCGGTCGTGAAGACGCCCCGGTGACTGAGGCCGTCGACCTCGCCATGCTGAGCGTCCTCCGCAAGACCGTCGCCGACGCCAGCAGTGCGCTGGCCGGTTACGACCACGCACGCGCGCTCGAGCTCACCGAGGCGTTCTTCTGGACGTTCTGCGACGACTACCTCGAGCTCGTCAAGGAGCGGGCCTACGGCGAGGAGAGCCCCGAGCAGGCTTCGGCGGTGGCCGCGCTGCGGATCGCGCTCTCGACCCTGCTCCGCCTGTTCGCCCCGTTCATCCCGTTCGCGGCCGAGGAAGCCTGGTCCTGGACGCACGATGGCTCCGTGCACCGTGCCAGCTGGCCGACCGACGAGGAGTTCGCAGGACTCGCAGCGGGCGAACCGCAGGTGCTGCAGCTCGCGAGCGAGGCGCTCACAGGCATCCGGCGCGCGAAGACCGACGCCAAGGCTTCCCAGAAGACCCCGGTGGACTCCGCGGTCATCGCCGGACCCGCCGCATCGATCGAGCTGCTCGCGCTCGTCGCAGACGACCTCCGCGCCGTCGGACGCATCGAGTCTCTCGAGTTCCGCACCGCCGATGTCCTGTCGGTCGGCGACATCGTCTTCACGCCGGCGGCCGACGCCGAGGAGGCACGCGCATGAGCGTCACCATCCGTCCCGCCGTCGAGAGCGACCTGTTCGCCTGGCACGCGCTGTACTCCGGCTACGGGGAGTTCTACGGCAACCCCCTGACCGACGAGAAGGCCGTCCTCGTGTGGGGCTGGCTCAGCGACCCGGCCCACCCGTTGACCGCGCTCGTCGCGGAGGACGCACAGGGCGCCCTCGTCGGGCTCGCCCACTATCGCGTGTTCCCCCGTGCCCTCGCCGGCGGGACCGGGCTCTACCTCGACGACCTCTTCGTCGCCGAGGACGCCCGCACCGGCGGGGTCGGGACCGCGCTGATCGAGCACGTCCGCGACCTCGCGAAGGCGGACGGCCACAGCGTCGTCCGGTGGATCACCGCCGCCGACAACGAGCGCGCCCAGGCCGTGTACGACAAGCTGGCGACCCGCACGAGCTGGGTCACCTACGACCTGGAGCCGTGATGCAACTCGGAACCCGCTGGGCCGTCGGCGCCAAGCCACCGGAGAACGTGCCGACGCCGGTGCAGACGGCCATCGCTGCTGAGGAGCAGGAGTTGCTCGCGCAGGGTGTCGACACGTCCTCGTGGCGATGGACCCTCACCTGGCTCGAGCGCCGGCCCGTGGTCGAGCTCGACGACGGTACGACCATCCGTCAGCACGCGGACGGATCCGTCAGCCTCACCCGGCCGGACGACGACCGCGACGACGACGAGGACTGAGCCTCCTCCCCGGCACGCTGGATAGGGTGAGGTATGGAATCACACACGAATCCGTTCCTCCAGCCGAGCACACTCCCCTATCAGCTGCCGCCGTTCGGCGAGATCCGCGAGGAGCACTTCCGCCCCGCCTTCACCGCCGGGTTCGCGCAGCAACTCGACGAGATCGCGGCGATCACCGCGCAGGACGACGCGCCGACCTTCGAGAACACGCTGATCCCACTCGAACGGAGCGGCGCGATCCTCCGGCGGGTCGCAGCGGTCTTCTTCAATCAGAGTTCGGCGGACAGCTCCGCGTTCACCAATGAACTCGAGGAGGAGCTCGCTCCGCAGCTGGCCGCCCACGAGGACGCGATCAGGCTCGACCCCGCGCTGTACGCGCGGATCGCGGCGGTCCACGCGAGTCTCGACGACCTCCAGCTGACCGCCGAGGCGGTCTACCTGGTCCGACGCGTGTACAGCGAACACACGCTCGCGGGCGCAGGTCTCGACGCCGAGGAGAAGCAGCGGCTCTCCGACCTCAATCTCCGCCTCTCGACACTGACCACCCGGTTCGAGAAGCAGCTCCTGGCCGACACCAACGAGCTCGCCGTCCACCTCACCGATGCCGCAGAGCTCGACGGCCTGAGTGCGGGCGAGATCTCCGCAGCGGCCCAGGCGGCCGCCGAGCGAGGCCTCGACGGTTGGCTCGTCACCCTCGTCCTCCCGACCGGCCATCCGGCGCTGTCGTCGTTGACGCACCGTGGCGTCCGCGAGCGGATCATGTCGGCCTCCCGTGCTCGCGGCACGCACGGCGGACCGAACGACAACCGCGACCTCGTCCTCGAGATCACCCGCCTCCGAGCCGAGCGCGCCGCGCTCCTGGGTTTCCCGTCGCACGCGGCAGTGGTCACCGCGGACCAGACCGCGGGGACCCCGGAGGCCGTCGCAGCGCTCCTCTCCCGTCTGGCGATCCCCGCCGCCCGCAACGCGGATCGGGAACAGCGCGAGCTCGAGCGGGTCACCGGTCTCGAGACCGTCGAGGCCTGGGATTGGCCGTTCGCGACCGAACAGGTCAGGATCGACCGGTTCGATGTCGACACCAGCGTGATGCGCCCGTACTTCGAAGCGGAGCGGGTCCTGTTCGACGGGGTGTTCGCCGCAGCGACCAAGCTCTACGGCATCACCTTCGCCGAACGGAGCGATCTCCAGGGCTACCACCCCGACGTCCGTGTCTTCGAGGTCTGGAACGAGGACGGCTCCGGCCTCGGCCTGTACCTCCTGGACCTGTACACCCGCGACAGCAAGCGCGGCGGCGCCTGGATGAACGCGCTCATCTCCCAGAACCGCCTGCTCGACCAGCCCACCGTCGTGGTCAACAACCTGAACGTCCCGAAGCCTACCGACGGCGAACCGACCCTGCTGAGCCTCGACGAGGTCACGACCTTCTTCCACGAGTTCGGCCACGCGCTGCACGGTCTCTTCGCGGAGGTCGAGTACCCGCGGTTCTCCGGTACGAACGTCTTCCGGGACTTCGTCGAGTTCCCGAGCCAGGTGAACGAGATGTGGATGCTGTGGCCCGAGGTGCTCGCCGGCTACGCCAGGCACGTCGAGACCGGTGAGCCGATGCCGCAGGAACTGGTGGCGAAGCTCCAGGCGTCCGAGGGGTTCAACGAGGGCTTCTCAACGAGCGAGTACCTCGCTGCGGCGATGCTCGACCAGGCGTGGCACAGCATCGGTGCAGATGACCGGGTCGACGATGTGGAGGCGTTCGAGGCGGCGGCACTCCGGTCCGCCGGGCTCGACAATCCGGCCGTCCCGCCCCGCTACGCGAGCACGTACTTCGCCCACACCTTCTCGGGTGGATACGACGCCGGCTACTACTCCTACATCTGGAGCGAGGTGCTCGACGCCGACACCGTCGACTGGTTCACGGAGAACGGCGGACTGACGAGGGAGAACGGCGACCGCTTCCGCACCAAGCTCCTCGGGGTCGGCGGTTCGAAGGATCCTCTGGAGGCCTACCGCGACTTCCGTGGGCGCGACGCGGTCATCGAGCCGCTCCTCCGACGCCGCGGACTCGAGGACTGAACGACGAAGCCCGCCGCAGCGACTCCGGAGGATCCGGGGCTGCGGCGGGCTTGTTCACCGCTGGGTGTCGTCTAGGCCGACTTCTCCTGACGGCGAGCCGCACGCGGGACGATCGTCGGGGCCGCGTTCTCGACGACGGACTCCCGGGTGATGACCACGCGAGCGACCTCGTCGGTGGAGGGCACCTCGAACATGATCGGCCCGAGCACCTCTTCCATGATGGCTCGGAGCCCTCGGGCACCGGTCTTGCGGAGGACGGCGAGGTCGGCGATCGCTTCGAGTGCCGCCTGGTCGAACTCCAGCTCGACGCCGTCGATCTCGAACATGCGCTGGTACTGACGCACGAGCGCGTTCTTCGGGACCGTGAGGATCTCCATGAGCGCGTGCTGGTCGAGCGGCGTGACCGTCGTGACGACCGGCAGCCGGCCGATGAACTCAGGGATGAGGCCGAACTTGTGGAGGTCTTCCGGCAGGACCTCACCGAAGAGGTTCACGTCGTCGCCCTTGCTGTGCAGGGGTGCGCCGAAACCGATGCCCTTCTTGCCCGCTCGGGAGGAGATGATCTCCTCCAGCCCGGCGAAGGCCCCAGCGACGATGAACAGGACGTTCGTCGTGTCGATCTGGATGAACTCCTGGTGCGGGTGCTTCCGGCCGCCCTGCGGGGGTACCGAGGCGACGGTTCCCTCGAGGATCTTGAGGAGCGCCTGCTGGACACCCTCACCGGAGACGTCGCGCGTGATGGAGGGGTTCTCCGCCTTGCGGGCGATCTTGTCGACCTCGTCGATGTAGATGATGCCGGTCTCCGCGCGCTTGACGTCGTAGTCGGCGGCCTGGATGAGCTTGAGGAGGATGTTCTCGACGTCCTCGCCGACGTAACCGGCCTCGGTCAGTGCGGTCGCATCGGCGACGGCGAAGGGGACGTTCAGTCGCTTCGCGAGGGTCTGCGCGAGATACGTCTTGCCGCATCCGGTCGGCCCGATGAGGAGGATGTTGCTCTTCGCGATCTCGATATCGTCGTGCACCGTCTCGGCGGGAGCGAGCGTGGCGCGTGAGCGGACGCGCTTGTAATGGTTGTACACCGCGACCGAGAGCGCCTTCTTCGCGGCCTCCTGGCCGATGACGTACTCCTCGAGGAAGGCGAAGATCTCCTTCGGCTTCGGGAGGTCGAACTCGCTCACCGTCTCCTCGCTCGCTTCAGCGAGCCGCTCGGCGATGATCTCGTTGCACAACTCGACGCACTCGTCGCAGATGTACACGCCGGGACCAGCGATCAGCTGCTGGACCTGCTTCTGGCTCTTGCCGCAGAACGAGCACTTGAGCAGATCGGCGCTTTCGCCTATCCGTGCCATGTCTTTCCCTCTCCCTGGAGATTCGGTGCTCCGAGCCTAACCTGTCCCTGCGACAACTCGGCGCGCCACCCCGCTGGGATGACGCGCCGAGTCGTGAGCACGGGAGCCGGGTCAGGCCGTGATGGCCGCGACCGGGTTCTTCCGCGAGGTGAGCACCTGGTCGATGAGACCGTACTCGAGCGCCTCGGCGGCCGAGAGGATCTTGTCGCGGTCGATGTCCTTGTTTACCTGCTCCACCGAACGGTTGGAGTGGTGTGCCAGGGTCGACTCGAGCCAGCCGCGCATGCGGAGGATCTCGGCCGCCTGGATCTCAATGTCCGAAGCCTGACCGTGGCCGGCCTCACCGACGGCGGGCTGGTGGATCAGGATGCGGGCGTTCGGGAGCGCCAGGCGCTTGCCCGGCGTACCGGCGGCGGTGAGCACGGCAGCGGCGGAGGCCGCCTGTCCGAGGACCACCGTCATGACGTGCGGACGGATGTACTGCATCGTGTCGTAGATCGCCGTCATCGCGGTGAACGAGCCACCGGGTGAGTTGATGTACATGACGATGTCGCGGTCGGGGTCCATGCTCTCGAGCACGAGCAGCTGGGCCATGATGTCGTCGGCCGATGCATCGTCGACCTGCACGCCGAGGAAGATGATGCGGTCCTCGAAGAGCTTCGCGTACGGGTCCTGGCGCTTGTAGCCGTAGGCCGTGCGCTCCTCGAAGCTCGGGAGGATGTAGCGAGCACCCGGCATCTGCAGCGAGCGTCCCGCCGCACTGAACGTTGGAGTCTCCATGTGTTGCATTCCTGTCTGGTCGAAGCCGGGTTACTTGTCGCTGTCGACGGTTCCGCCGCCGCCGGCCACGTCGAGCGCGGACTCACGGAGGTGGTCGACGAAACCGTATTCGAGCGCCTCTTCGGCGTTGAACCAGCGGTCGCGGTCGCCATCGGCGTTGATCTGCTCGACGCTCTTGCCGGTCTGCGCCGCGGTGATCTCGGCGAGACGGCGCTTCATGTCGAGGATGAGCTGCGCCTGGGTCTGGATGTCGCTCGACGTCCCGCCGAATCCGCCGTGCGGCTGGTGGAGGAGCACGCGGGCGTTCGGGGTGATGTAGCGCTTGCCCTTGGTGCCGGCCGTGAGGAGGAGCTGACCCATCGACGCGGCCATGCCGATACCGACCGTGACGATGTCGTTCGGCACGAACTGCATGGTGTCGTAGATGGCCATGCCGGCCGTGATGGAGCCACCGGGCGAGTTGATGTAGAGGTAGATGTCGCGCTTCGGGTCGTCCGCGGCGAGGAGCAGCAGCTTGGCCGCGATCTCGTTCGCGTTCTCGTCGCGGACCTCGGCGCCCAGCCAGATGATCCGGTCCTTCAGCAGGCGGTCAAAGACACTGGGCGAGAACTGTGGTTCGGCCATTATCGCTCCGTTTCGGTTGTGCAGTGGTTCGAATCTATCGGAGGCGACGCACCACCAACGCCCTGTTCGCCCTCGGCAGACTCCCGGGCGACGGGGTTCGCCGGCAGCGGACGGCGAGCGGACGGAAGGCGCGACCGTCGGGGCTCAGCGGAGCGGATCCGTCTCGAGTTCGTCGGCGTAGGCGCGGACGGACCGGTGGTATCGCGGCAGGTGCGGCACGAGGGCGCGGAGGGCGACGGCGGTCGCTCGACGCGGGTCCCCCGAGCTGGCGAGCGCCAGGGCCAGGAAGGCCGCGGTCGCGTCCGCGTACGGACCGGTCGGATCGTCCGCGAGCTGCTGTTCGAGCAGGACGACGCTCTCAGCGGTCCGGCCGAGGTTGCGGAGGGTGCTGGCCAGTTGGATGATCGCCTGCGGACGGTGCTCCTCGTCGAGCCCGGCCTCGAGCGCGGCGCGATAGCAGACCTCGGCCTCGACCTCGTGGCCGGCGGAGTCGCGTGCACCGGCAGCCTCGAACGCGGCGCGGGCGTCACCCGGCGGACGCTCGGCGGCCAGGGCGTCGATGGCCGCGATGCGCTGCTCGTCGTCGATGGTCTCGTCGGCCCAGACGGCTGCGACGCGGTCGTCCCAGCCGGTTGCGTCGGTCGTCGTCATGATGGCTCCCATTCGGCTGACGTGTCCGGAGACGACGACAGGGGCGGAATCGCTTCCGCCCCTGTCGTCACTGCTGGTGCTGTCCTACTCGGCAGCGGCCTCGTCGGCAGCGGCCTTCTTGGCCGGTGCCTTCTTGGCGGGCGCCTTCTTCGCAGGTGCCTTCTTGGCGGCGGCCTTCTTCGGCTCTGCCGCGGCCGGAGCCTCGTCGGCGGCGTCCTCGGCCGGAGCCTCGGTCGTCTCGTCGGCTGCAGTCTCGGTGGCGGCGTCCTCGTCCTCGACCACGGCAACGAAGTCGCTCAGGTCGACAGGCTTGCCGTTGGAGTCGACGACCTCGGCCTTGCCGAGCGCGATGGCGATGGCCTTGTTGCGGGCGACCTCGCCGACCATGGCGGGGATCTGACCCTGCTGGCCGAGTGCCTCGATGAACTCACCGGGCTCCATGCCGTACTGCGACGCGCTCTGGATGAGGTACTCGGTGAGCTCGTTCTGGTTCACCTGGACGTTGAGCGACTCCGCGAGTGCGTCGAGGAGGAGCTGCGTGCGCAGCGCCTTCTCGCTGGACTCGGTGACCTCGGCGCGGTGCTCGTCGTCCTCGAGGCGGTTCTCGCCCTCGAGGTGACGGTGCACCTCGTCCTCGATGACGCTCTCGGGTACGGGGATCTGCGCGGCCTCGAGCATGGCGTCGACGAGCGCGGTGCGTGCGTCGCGGCCCTGGGTGATGACCTGCTGGCGCTCGACGACCTCGCGCAGCTGCGCCTTGAACTCGTCGATGGTGTCGAACTCGCTCGCGATCTGAGCGAAGTCGTCGTCGGCCTCGGGAAGCTCGCGCTCCTTGACGGCGGTCAGCGTGACGGTGACCTCGGCGTCCTCGCCCTCGTGCTCGCCACCGAGCAGCGGCGAGGTGAAGGTGGTGGTCTCACCGGCGGTGAGGGAGTCGAGTGCCTCGTCGATGCCGGTGAGCAGCTCGCCCGAACCGATCTCGTAGGAGACGCCGCTCGCGCGGTCGACCTCGGAGTCGTTGATCTTGGCGACCAGGTCGAGCTGGGCGAAGTCGCCCGTCTTGGCCGGGCGGTCGACGGTCACGAGCGTGCCGAAGCGTGCACGGATGCGGTCGAGCTCGTCCTGGACGTCGGCTTCGCCGGCTTCCTGGGCGTCGACGGTGAGCTTGAGGCCCTCGTAGGCGGGAAGCGTGATCTCGGGACGGACGTCGACCTCGATGTTCACGAGCAGGTCGCCGGAGAAGTCCTTCTCGTTCGGCCACTCGACGATGTCGGCCTGCGGGCGGCCGAGCGGACGGAGTTCGTTCTCCTCGAGTGCCTTGCGGAAGAAGCCGTCGAGGCCCTCGTTGACGGCGTGCTCGATCACGGCGCCCTTGCCGACGCGCTGGTCGATGATCGCCGGTGGCACCTTGCCCTTACGGAAGCCTGGGACGTTGATGTCCTCGGCGATGTGTCCGTAGGCGTGGGTGATGCTCGGCTTGAGCTCCTCGGGCGTCACCGCGATGGCGAGCTTGACGCGAGTGGGGCTCAGCTTCTCGACCGTGGTCTTCACGTGATTACTTCTCCTGTGTCGGGGATTCTGCCTCAGTTGAGGACGCAAAACGGAGTCGGGGCGACAGGATTCGAACCTGCGACCTCCCGGTCCCAAACCGGGCGCTCTACCAAGCTGAGCTACGCCCCGGATCGGCGACAATCCGGCCAGCCGGCCCGACCGACGAGCGGTGGGCGAAATGGCCTCGGTCAGTCTAGCCCAGAATCTGTGCGGCCCCTGTGCGGTTTCCGGGGCGGAACCGGCCTCGGGACACGGAGCTGCACGGATGGGCGCTCGGGATGCAGTAGCATTACCGGGTGAGTTCGTCGCACTGCGACGCCTCGGGGATGTAGCTCAATGGTAGAGCCTCAGTCTTCCAAACTGATTACGCGGGTTCGATTCCCGTCATCCCCTCTCCATTCCTCAGAACCAGGCAGCGCCGCGAAGGCAGGCGCGACGGTTCGGCTACCGCGCAGGTACTTCCTGGCGCCGCGCCCTTCGACAGGCTCAGGGACCGGAAGAGGATCGCCGGAGCGCGAGGCCCGCCGCTGAGCGCTTCGACAGATCCGGGCGGGGGCGGAGCACAGGATGGGCGACGCCCTAGGCTGAGCGCATGCGACTCGACGCGATCTGGCCCCACATCTGGACGGTGGCCGGTGCGCTCGTCTTCTTCGTCGGGGTGTACGCACTCGCGACCGGGCGACTCGGCGTCGGACTCATCTGCATGATCGGCTGCGTCGTCTGCCTGTCCGGCTCGCTCGCCGCGCAGCGTCGCCTCAGGAAGCGCGACGCACGCCGCCGCTAGTCTTCGTCGACGGCTGCGGCGTGGACCGCTCTGAGCGCGACGTAGTGTGCGGCGTTCTGCCGGATCGCCTCCCGCTCGTCGGCCGTCAGCTCCCGCCGCACCTTGGCGGGGACCCCGGCGACGAGCGAACCGGGCGGCACGATCATGCCCTCGAGGACCACCGCTCCCCCGGCGACGAGCGACCCGGCACCGATCACGGCGCCACTCAGGACCACGGAACCCATCCCGATGAGGCAGTCGTCCTCGACCGTGCAGCCGTGGACGACCGCGTTGTGCCCGACGGAGACGTTGCGTCCGATGACCGTCGGGTGGCCACTGTCCGTATGCACGGCGACCCCGTCCTGGATGTTGGACCCTGCGCCGAGCCTGATCGAGTCGGAGTCCGCGCGGAGGACGGCGTTGTACCAGACGCTCGAATCCGCGGCGAGCGTCACGGCGCCCACCAGCACGGAGCCCGGCGCCGTGTAGGCACTCGGGTCGATCTGGGGCGAGCGTCCGTCTGAGAGTTTCCTGACCGTACCGTGCAGCGTCATACCGGCCACGCTATCGCAGGCGGCCCCAGCCGTCGGGAACCCGCGTCGTTCCGGGGTGAATCGCCGGTACGGTCAGGCTTTCCTTGCTGAGTGCACCCTTCGTAAGCCGAGCCTCGACTTCCTTGCGGAATGTCTGCGGCTGAGTACCGTTGCATTCAAGCAGACCGACGAATCCGCCCGACCAGGGCCACACTCGTCAACGAAGGGGAAACACCATGACCGACATCACCACCTCCATTCCGCAGGCCGTCGCCAACCCGGACGTCGCAGCAGGCACCGCGCAGTTCCTCAGCCCCGTCGTCGTCGACCTCACCGCCATCGTCGTCAACGGCAAGCAGGCCCACTGGCACGTGCGTGGCGCGAACTTCATCGGCGTCCACGAGCTGCTCGACGACATCGTCGACCACGCGCAGGAGTGGGCCGACCTCGCCGCAGAGCGCATCGTCGCCCTCGGACTCCCGGTCGACGCACGCCTCAGCACCGTCGCCGCGAAGACCAGCACGCCCGAGCTGAGCGAGGGCTTCCAGCAGTCCGACCGCACCATCGCCGAGGTCATCGCCCTCATCGACGCGGCCTCCGCCTCGGTCAACACCGCGGTCGACGAGCTCGACGAGCTCGACCAGACCAGCCAGGACATCGCGATCGAGATCGCCCGCGGCCTCGACAAGGACCGCTGGTTCCTCTTCGCCCACCTCAGCCGGTAGCACCCCGGCGGGGCGACCCGCCAGCATCACCCACGAAGGGGCAGTCATCCGTGACTGCCCCTTCGTCGCGCGTGTCACCCGTCAACCGTTGCGCTGGAGCAGGGCCAAGACCGCGAGGACGCGTCGGTGGTCGCTCCCGGAGTCCTCGAGACCGAGCTTCTGGAAGATGGCCGAGATGTGCTTCTCGACCGCACCGACACCGACCCGCAGGCGTTCGGCGATCGCCGTGTTCGTGCGCCCCTCCGCCATGGCGGAGAGCACCTCCGTCTCACGCGGGGTCAGGCCGGCCAACGGGTCGCGCTGTGCTGCGAACAGGGTGCGGACCACGTCGGGGTCGAGGACGGTCCCTCCCTCGACCAACCGGTGGATGGCGTCCTGCACCTCCTTCAACGAGGCGACCCGGTCCTTGAGCAGATAGCCGATCCCACGCCCGCCGTCCGCGAGCAGCTCCCGGGCGTAGACGGTCTCGACATACTGGCTGAGCAGCAGGACGGGGAGGTCGGGATGCTCGGCACGCAGCGCTATCGCTGCTCGGACCCCTTCGTCCCGGAACGTGGGCGGCATGCGGACGTCCATGACGATGAGGTCCGGTCGATCCGCCGCGAGTCCGTGCTGGAGCGCCTCCGCATCGCCGTACGCGGCGACCGTGACGAAGCCCGCCTCGTCGAACAGTCGGATCAAGCCCTCGCGGAGGAGCGTCGAGTCCTCCGCGATCGCTATGCGGAGCGGTCCACCAGCGGCACGGTCAGGGCTGATCACCCGTTCAGCCTACGGGGAGCGAGATCGCGACGGCGCTGCCGCGTACGACGCCGTCCCACACCGGGGCCGACTCGATCACCAGTCTCCCGCCGAGGCCCTGCGCCCGTTCGGTCAGGCCTTCGAGACCGTGGCCCGGTTCCAGGTGCGCGCCGCCCCGACCGTCATCCGTCACGCGGAGCGTGAGCCGCGAACCCAGCTGCTGGTCAACCGTCGCGTGGGCCTCGACGCCGGCGCGCCGCGCATCCGCATGCTTCGACACGTTGGTCAGGAGTTCGGCGACGATGAAGTAGATCCCGCGTTCCGTCTCGCGAGGCAGCGTCACCGATGAGACGACCGCCAGCTCCGTCCTCGTCGGCACCGGACACCGCGCGGCGAGGTCGTCGAGTGCGGCGACGAGGCCGCGGTCCTGCAGCAGTGGCGGCATCAGGCCCTTCGAGAGCGCACGGAGTTCGTCGAGCGTCTCGGCGGCCTGGGCGCGCGCCTCACCCAGGAGCGAGCGTGCCGAGGCGGGGTCCGTGTCGAGGCGTCGTTCGGCGGCCGCGAGATCCATCTGCAACCGGACGAGTCGCTGCTGCGGACCATCGTGGATGTCCCGTTCGAGCCGCCGCACCGCGCCAGCCTCAGCCGAGACAGCGGCACCGCGTGCACGCCGCTCCGCCAGGAGCTCGGCTCGCAGCTCCTCCTGTGGCCGCGCACCGAACAGCCCGGAGGCGATGGCGTGGTGCAGCAGCACCAGCACCCGGAGGACCAGCGGGAGCGTCACGAGGAACACGACGCCGAGCGCGAGGTTCCAGAGCTTGTCGGCGAGCAACGCGTCCGACGGGTCCAGCGTGGGAGCCAGGAGCTCCGCGAAGCCCGAGGACGAACCAGCCGAGAGCCGGTCCGCCCAGATCCAGTACGTCGTGCCGGCGACGGCACCTACGGTCCAGGTGATGGTCAGTCCCCAGGTGACGCCCCCGACGATCGGGTTCACGAGGACCGTGTGCAGGGCCGCGAGCCACCAACGCGGTCCGGCGAGTGGAGCGAGCACGGCACCCAGTGTCGTCTCGGTCCCGATGGACGACCGCCAGGCTCCTCCTCGGATCGGCGGGAGACCCGTCGTGCGGAGACGCGCGACCTCGAGCTCCACGAACGCCCGCGAGACCCAGAGGCCGCCGACGATGATCAGGAGACCGACCCCCAGGATCGCGAGCCCGAAGCCGAGGGAGAGGATCACCACGGCCACGATGCTTCCGGCGATGACGATCGGCAGGTTGGGCAGCAGGAACAGGAGCGATCCGGGGACGTCCCGCCAGAGCCGACCGTATCGCCACGCGCCCCGGGTGGAGGGATCGGGCTTCGCCGACGCGTCGAGCTGTCGGCCGATGGCGGTGGTCATGAAGGAGGTCCTTTCGACGGAGCGGTCCCGGCTCTCGCACCGGGCTCGCCTCAGTCTGTTCGGCTCCGCCGACGAACGGCATCCGGTGGACGCCCCGTTCCGATCGGGGGTTATCCCCCGGCCGGGCGGACGGATGGAGCGGCCGTCAGGCGCCCACCCAGCATCGTCGCACGGACCGGCATGGTGCGCAGCGCCTCCGGCGCGCAGGAGAACGGGTCGAACCCCACGACGACGAGGTCGGCGGGGCGGCCGACGGCCACCACGTCGTCGTCTCCTCTGGTCGACGCCGCCAGTGCCTCCTCGACCGTGATGGCCTGCTCGCCGTGCCAGGCCTCGCGTCCATCGCGGCTGCGCGTCACGGCGGCGGCGATGGAGACCCACGGGTCGAGCGGAGCAACCGGGGCGTCGGAACCGAGTCGGAGTGTGGCGCCGGCGTCGAGGAGGCTGCGGAGCACGAAAGCACGGTCTGTGCGCCCGGCCCAGTGGACCTCGGCGATGTCCCGATCGTCCATCGCGTGTTCCGGCTGGACACTCGCAGCCGTTCCGGTGCGGGCGAACCGCTCCAGGTCGGACGCACGGAGCAGCTGCGCGTGCTCGATCGTGCCCCTCGCACCCGTCGTCTCGATGGCGTCGAGGGCGAGGGTGTTGGCGCGGTCGCCGATGGCGTGCACCGCGCAGTGGAGGCCGTTGGCGGTCGCCAGGGTGAGCAATGCGGTGAGTCGCTCCGGCGGGACGTTGAGCATGCCGTGCGCGTCGGTTCCGGGCGCCGAACCCGGATAGGGCGCTTCGCAGCAGGCCGTCCGGGTGTTGAGGGATCCGTCGGTGATGACCTTGAACGGGCCGACCTGCACCAGGCCGTCCGTTCCGGCGAGCACTCCCCCGGTCACGAGCCCGGCGTCGATCGCGCGCTCGAGGTGCTCGGCGTACACACCGAAGGAGATGCGGAGCGCGCGAGTCCCGTTCCCGACCCGACGGATCCAGTCCGCGGCGTTCCAGCGCATCTCCAGGTCGACGACACCGACGACGCCGCGGGATGCCGCCTGATCGGCGGCGGCCTCGACCCAGCGGTCGGAGAGCTCGTCGGCGACCTGGTCGAGCTGTTTGAGGACAGCGAACGACTCCTCCTCCCGCAACAGGCCGGTGGGATGGTCGGCGAAGCCCGTGGCCCGGAGCGCCGCGCTGTTCAGCCAGCAGCAGTGGAGGTCGGCGCTGACCAGCACGACCTCGCGGTCCGGGGCGATCGCGTCGAGCAGCGCGAACGTCGGCGTGTCCGGCCAGAGGGCGTCGCGGAACCTCGCGCCCTCGACCCAGCCGTCACCGTCGGCGTCCTGGGCGATCCGCTCAGCGACCAACTCGACTGCCTCGGCGGCGGATGCGGCCGAGGACAGGTCGACGCGCCTGGCCGTACGCGCCCACTGGGTGAAGTGCACGTGGTGGTCCCAGAGCCCGGGCAGGAGGAAGCCACCACCGCCGTCCAACACACCGGGGGCGCTGCTACGGAGGACCTCGGGGTCGGCGGGTCGGATCGCCACGATCGAGCCGTCCTCGAGCAGGACGTCGACCCGTTCGGCGTCGGACGAGCCTCCGCGGCGCGGTCCGGACAGGTGGACGTCGGCGATCGTCGTGACGAGGTCGCCGTCGGGTCCAGGGCGGTGCTCGGTCATCACATCGGTCCTCGTCGGTTGGGCAGGCGGGTTCGGTTCAGCGCTGACAGTTCGGGCACCAGTACAGTTTGCGGGCGCCCATCTCCTCGAGGAGGATGTTCGTCCCGCAGACCCGGCACGGCAGTCCCTCCCGCTTGTAGACCCAGTGGCGATCGGCGCGGTTGGCCATCGCGAGGCGGTAGTCGGCCGCCGACAGGTCGTCCATCGTCATCATCTGTCCGGTCTCGACCCCGATCGCGAGCAACCGCGTCCAGTCGAGCCAGATCTCGCGAAGCGTCTCGACGGGGACCGTCTTCCCGGTGCGGTGCGGATCGAGACGGGCGCGGAACAGCAGTTCGGCGCGGTAGACGTTGCCGATCCCGCTGACGATCTGCTGATCCATGAGGAGCAGACCGATCGGGGAACCCTTCCGGTGCGCACGCGACACGAACCGCTCCCCTGCCTCCGCACTCGGGTCGAGCAGTGGATCCGGTCCGAGCCGATCGATGACGGCCTGCACCCCGGCGGCATCGATCACCTCGCAGGCGGTCGGCCCGCGGAGGTCCGCCACGGTCGTCTCGGTCAACAGCCGCACGCGCACCTGACCCACCGGTTCGGGTGGGAACCGCTCGTCGATCTCGGCGAGTGGACTCGACTGCTCGGACATCCGGACCCTGGCCCGGCGCGGTGCACCGATGCTGTGCAGGGAGTTCTCCCCGTCCGCATCGTGGATCGGCGCATCGTCGTCGTCGAGCACCGTGCCGCGCTGGTTCGTCTGCCCCATGCGGCCGTTCGAGGCGGCGATGGTCGGGTCCGACCGGATCTCACCGGCGAAGTCCCACGCGCCGTACAGACCGAGGTGCACCCGCAACCACAGTCCGTCGTCGAACTCGAGGAACATCTGCTTGCCCACGGCCTTGGCGTCGGTGACCGTCCGGCCGTCCAGCACGGCGGCGCCCTCGGCGAAGCGCCCCTGGGGAGACGACACGGCGACCCGGTGTCCGACGAAGTTCTGAGCGAACTGTCGGGCGATGCGATGGACGGAGTGCCCCTCGGGCATGGTGACTCCTCACTCGGTGGGGGCGCGATCCGGCGCGCCGCGCGGTGGCGGTGGAGGACGCGTCAGGCGTCGACGTGCTTGCCGGCGATGGTGCCGGTCGCCTCGAATTCGGCGAGCTGGGCGATCCGACGGGCGTGACGTTCCTCGAGGCTGAACGGCTCGGCGATGAACGCGTCGATGAAGGACACCGCCTCGTCGATGCTGTGCTGACGCGCACCGATCGAGATGACGTTGGCGTCGTTGTGCTGCCGAGCCAGCTGCGCCGTGCTGAGGTTCCAGACGAGCGCCGCGCGGACACCGACGACCTTGTTCGCGGCGATCTGCTCGCCGTTACCCGAGCCGCCGAACACCACGCCGAGGGCGTCCACACCGGCCTGCTGGTCGCGCACGACGGCCTTCGCCGCGTTGATGCAGAACGCCGGGTAGTCGTCCAACGCGTCGTACTCGGCCGGGCCGTGGTCGACGACGTCGTGACCGGCTGCGCGCAGGTGGTCCTGCAGGAACTGACTGAGCTCGAGACCGGCGTGATCGGTGGCGATGTGGATGCGCATGTGGAAAGTCTAGGGTTCCGGGCGCCGGCGTCGCGTCAGTCGAAGATCGGGTCCGCCGTACGGCTGCGCTTCAGCTCGAAGAAGCCCGGGTAGGCGGCAGCGGCGACGACACCGTCCCACAGTGCGAGCGCCTGCTCGCCCTTCGGCGCCGGCGAGATGACGGGTCCGAAGAACGCGACGTCGTCGATCGCGATGACGGGGGTGCCGACGTCCTGACCGACCCGTCCGATGCCGTCGAAGTGGCTCTCGCGCATGGGCCCGTCGTAGGCGTCCGTCGTCGACGCTTCGGCGAGCGCCGCCGGGAGCCCGGTCTCGGCGAGGGCTTCGGCGATCACGGCGTCGACGTCCTCCGCGCGTCCGCCGGGGTGGATCCGCGTCCCGAGCGCGTCGTAGAGCGGCTTGACGACCGCGTGTCCGTGTTCGGCTGCCGCAGCGGCGACGAGCCGCGTGTATCGGAGCGCCCGGGGGAAGAAGGCCCGGTAGTCGTCGCTAACGTCCTGGTCCTCGTTGAGGACGGCGAGGCTCATGATGTGCCAGTGGACGTCGAGGTTCCGGGCTTCGGTGACCTCGTCGACCCAACGCGAGGTCATCCAGGCCCACGGGCAGGAGGGGTCGAACCAGAAGTCGACGCGGGTGTTGTCTGCAGCGGAAGTCGTCATGCCGTCACCATACGCGCCGATCCCCGTCGACTCCCCTGAAACCGATGGACGGCGGGTCTAGGCTGGTTGATCGTGCCGCGGTCGTCACGAGCGACCACGTGCAGTTCACACGTCACGTGTCCATCAACACCAGGGAGCAGTTGTGCCAGGAGAGAACCTCACCCGAGTCGAAGCCCAGGAGCGCAGGGCGCTCGTCGACACGTCGAGCTACGAGGTCGTGCTCGACCTCACGACCGGTCCCGAGGTGTTCCGCAGCACCACGACGGTGCGCTTCACCGGTGAACCAGGCGCCTCGACCTTCATCGACGCCATGACGCGCACCGTCCACTCCGTCACGCTGAACGGCGTCGAGCTCGACCCGTCGACCGTCTCCGACGGCGTGCGCATCCAGCTCGACGGCCTCGCTGCGGAGAACGTGCTCGTCGTCGACGCGGACGCCGAGTACACGAACACCGGTGAGGGCCTCCACCGCTTCGTCGACCCCGTCGACGGCGAGGTGTACCTGTACAGCCAGTTCGAGGTGCCGGATTCCCGTCGGGTGTTCGCGGTCTTCGAGCAGCCCGATCTGAAGGCGACGTTCTCCTTCACGATCACGGCGCCGGCAGCCTGGCAGGTCGTCAGCAACTCCCCGACGCCTGAGCCGGTGCCGGCGCACGACGGCGCGGCGACCTGGAGCTTCGCACCCACGCAGCGCATCTCCTCCTACATCACCGCGATCGTGGCCGGCCCATACGACGTGGTGCGCAGCGAGCTCACCTCGAGCGACGGCCGGACCATCCCGCTGGGCGTCTTCGCTCGCAAGAGCCTGGCGGAGTACCTCGACGCCGACTACATCTTCGAGAAGACGCGTCAGGGCTTCGCGTACTACGAGGAGAAGTTCGCGTACCCGTACCCGTTCGAGAAGTACGACCAGCTCTTCGTCCCCGAGTTCAACGCGGGCGCGATGGAGAACGCCGGCGCGGTGACCTTCACCGAGACCTACGTGTTCCGCTCGAAGGTGACCGACGCGATCAAGGAGCGCCGGGTCGTCACGATCCTGCACGAGCTCGCCCACATGTGGTTCGGCGACCTCGTCACCATGAAGTGGTGGAACGACCTGTGGTTGAACGAGTCGTTCGCCGAATGGGCTTCGACGATCGCCACCGCTGAGGCCACCGAGTGGACCGAGGCGTGGACGACGTTCAACGCGATGGAGAAGACCTGGGCGTACCGCCAGGACCAGCTGCCGTCGACGCACCCCATCGTCGCGACCATCAACGACCTCGAGGACGTCCAGGTCAACTTCGACGGCATCACCTACGCCAAGGGCGGCTCCGTCCTGAAGCAACTCGCCGCCTGGGTGGGCATCGAGGCGTTCTTCGCCGGCGTCGGCAACTACTTCCGCAAGCACGAGTTCGGCAACACCGTGCTCGACGACCTGCTCGTCGAGCTCGAGGCGACGAGCGGCCGCGACCTCCGCGAGTGGTCGAAGCTGTGGCTCGAGACCGCCGGGGTCGGGACGTTGAGCCCGGAGTTCACGGTCGACGCCGACGGCGCGTTCACCGCGTTCGCCGTCCGTCAGACGGTCCCCGCGGACTACGACACGCTGCGTCCGCACCGCCTCGCCATCGGCCTGTACCGGCTGCAGGACGGCAAGCTCGTCCGCACCCAACGCGTCGAACTCGACGTCGACGGGGCGCTCACCGAGGTGCCGGAGCTCGTCGGTGAGACGCAGCCCGACCTGGTGCTGCTGAACGACGACGACCTCGCCTATGCGAAGATCCGCCTCGATGAGCGGTCGCTCGCGACGGCGATCGGCCACCTCGCCTCGATCGAGGACCCGCTCGCACGCTCGCTGGTCTGGGGCGCTGCCTGGGACGCGACCCGCGACGCCGAGTCGAGCGCCTCCGACTACGTGGAGCTCGTCCTCGGGAACATCGCCACGGAGACCGAGTCGACGACCCTGCGCACCACGCTCGGCCAGCTCGGTCTGGCCGCGCGTAACTACGTCGCTCCGGAACGCCGCCTGGCGACCATCTCCCGGGTCGGCGACGCCCTCTGGACGCTCGCCCAGGAGGCGGAGGCCGGCTCCGATGCGCAGTTCCAGTTCGTGAAGTTCTTCGCCGCCCTCGCCTCGACCCCCGAGCACGGCGAGCACCTGCGTGCACTGCGCGACGGCTCCGCGGCACTCCCGGGCCTGGAGATCGACACCGACCTCCGCTGGGAGCTCCTCGAGGGACTGGTCCTCCTCGGTCTCGCGGACGGTTCGGACATCGATGCGGCGCTCGCCGAGGACAACACGGCCAACGGTGCGCAGGCGGCCGCTCGTGCACGGGCGACGATCCCCACCGTCGAGGGCAAGCGCGCAGCGTTCGACTCGGTCGTCGAGCACGACGACCAGCCGAATGCGATCGTCCGGAACGTCGGTCTCGGGTTCGGGCATGTCATCGACCCGGCCGTCCTGCAGCCGCTCGTCGAGCCGTACTTCGCCGCGCTCACCTCGGTCTGGGAGTCGCGCAGCTACAAGATCGCCGAGTACATCGTCGAGGGGCTCTACCCGGCGGCGCTCGCCTCCACCGAGCTCCGCGACCGCACCCGCGCGTGGTTGGAAGCCAACGCCGATGTCCCGGCACTCCGACGCATGCTCGTCGAAGCCCTCGCCGGGGTCGAGCGGGCACTCGCGGCACAGGCACGGGACGCCGCGTGATCCACTCGGCCGGATAGCACTCCGGTACCAGGATCCTCTGGCGAGAACCCCTCCACGGCACGACCCGCTGTGGAGGGGTTCTCCGTATCCTGGAGGGATGCGCCGACCAGTGAACGACGACCGACCCTCAGGGTCGTCCTCGTCGTGACCGCTCGGAAGCCCTCCTCCGACCGGGACCGGGCCGCGACGGAGGCCGCACTGATGCTCCCGCGCCCACCCGGGGTCGTCCGACGCTGGTGGTCGAGGCATCCGTGGACCGCCGACTCGCTCATCGCCGCCGGGTACCTCCTCGTCGCGCTCTCGGTCAGCACCGTCGAGTGGTTCGACGTCGACCTGGCGGCCCAGCCCGGCCGCATCGCGCTCGCCGTCGCGATCGTGGGCATCACGACACTCGCCGTCCTACTCAGGCGACGGCGCCCGCTCGCGATGACCGTGCTCGTCATCGCGGTCGGGCTCGTCTCGGTCGCACAGACGGTGGGCGTCGACGCGTTCGCGGTGCCGATCCTGCTCTACTCGGTGGCCGTGTACCGGACCGTCGCACTCGGCTGGCAGGCCTTCGCCGCCGCAGCGGTCGTCGCCGTCCTCGCCCCGTTCCTGCCCTGGGCCGCACCACATGAGCCGGGAGAGCCGCAGCAGACCATCATCTCGGTCGTCCTCTTCGCGCTCTTCGGGCTGCTGATCGGGATCAACGTCGGCAATCGCAAGCGGTACGTCGAAGCCCTCGTCGATCGGGCGGCGCAGCTGGCCCGCGAGCGCGACCAGCAGGCCCAGCTCGCCGCCGTCGCCGAGCGGACCCGCATCGCCCGCGAGATGCACGACATCGTCTCCCACAGTCTCACCGTCATCGTCGCGCTCAGCGAGGGGGCCCTGGCGACGAAGGACCCGACGGCGTCCCGGTCCGCCATGACCGCCGTCACCGACGCCGCCCGCGGCTCCCTCGTCGACATGCGACGCATGCTGGGGGTCCTCCGTGAGACGGGCAGCGCGCCCCTCGCTCCGCAACCCGACGCCGCGTCGATCCCCGCGCTCGTCGAGACCTTCCGCGGACTCGGTCTGCCGGTCGCCCTCACCGCCTCCGGGCCGTCGACGGACGACCCGTCGATCCTGCTCGCCGTGCACCGCATCACGCAGGAGGCCCTCACGAACGCGCTGCGGTACTCGGAGCGGCCGAAGCGCGTCGACGTCGTCATCACCACCGACGACGAGCACCTCGAGCTCATCGTCGAGAACGACGGGTCCATTCCGGACGCGCCGTCGCTCGGCGCCGGCCAGGGCTTGCTGGGCCTCCGCGAACGCGTCGCGTTCCAAGGGGGTCAGGTCACCGCCGGAGCCGTCGGCGATCGACTGTGGCGCGTCCATGCCGTCCTGCCACTGGAACCACGTCCGACGAGAACGTCTCCGCCGACCACCGAACCACGAGGAACCACACCATGACCGATCCCGTCCGCATCCTGCTCGTCGACGACCAACAGCTCATCCGGCTCGGATTCGGTCTCGTGCTCGGCGCGGAGGACGATCTGGACGTGGTCGGTGAGGCTTCGAACGGCGCCGAGGCGATCCTCCTCGCCGCCACCCTGCGGCCGGACGTGATACTCATGGACGTCCGGATGCCGGGACTCGACGGGATCGAGGCGACCAGGAGGATCGTCGCCGCGAACCCCGACAGTCGCATCATCATCCTGACGACCTTCGACCTCGACGAGTACGCCTTCGGAGCGCTGCGGGCCGGCGCGAGCGGCTTCCTGCTGAAGGACGCCCTGCCGAACGAGCTGACGTCCGCGATCCGTGCTGTCCACGCCGGCGACGCCGCCGTCTCGACCCGCATCACGAAGCGGATGCTCGAACTCTTCGCGACGGCCCTCCCCGGCACGCCCGCGGCCGCCGAGGACGGCTCGGCCGCAGAACTCGCCGAGCTGACACCGCGGGAGCACGACATCCTCGTCGCCATGGCGGAGGGGCTGAGCAACGCGGAGATCGCCGCCCACTTCGTCCTCTCCGAGTCGACGGTGAAGACGCACGTCGGTCGCGTGCTCATGAAGCTGCGGCTGCGCGACCGCGTGCAGGCCGTCATCTTCGCCTACAAGCACGGACTCGTGCGTCCATGACCCTTCACGCAGGCACCGTCCGGCTCGCACTCGGGCGGCTCACACGGTTCACTCCGGGTCGCTCGATACACTGGGGCCCATATGAACTGGGATGAGATCTGGCCTGACGTGACCGCCTTCCTCTGGACGGCGGGGTGGAAGATCATCGGCGTGGTGATCGTGATCGGCCTGGCGTTCGCCGCCGCATGGGTGCTCCGATTCGTCATCCGACGCGTCGTGGGCCGCATCGTGAGTGGCGTCAAGAAGAGCGCCGACGTCACCGACACGCAATCGCTGCTCGCCTCGCCGCTCGCCGCCGTCCGACTCGTCCAACGCACGCGGACCCTCGGCACCGTGCTCAGCAACATCGTCAACGTCACCATCGTCATCGTCGCGGCCATCCTCGTCGTCAACGTCATCGACTCGAGCATCATCGGCTCGTTCGCCCTGCTGACGGCCGCGGTCGGTGCCGGTCTCGGTTTCGGTGCCCAGAACATCGTCAAGGACATCCTGAACGGCCTGTTCATGGTGGTCGAGGACCAACTGGGCGTGGGTGACGTGGTCGATCTCGGGCCCGCCACCGGCGTCGTCGAGACCGTCGGCATCCGGATCACCCAGGTACGCGACGTCAACGGCACGCTCTGGTTCGTCCGCAACGGCGAGATCCTGCGGGTCGGCAACATGTCGCAGGGGTGGTCGCGGGTCATCATCGACCTGGCGATCCCGTACGACACCGACGTCGAGGCCGTCCAGGAGCGCATGCTCGACACGGCGAACGAACTCGCCCACGACCCCAAGTGGCGCTCCCGCATCCTCGAGAAGCCCGAACTCTGGGGTCTCGAGTCGATCTCGGGCGACGCACTCGTCATCCGCCTCGTCATCAAGACGCGCACGAGTGCCAAGGACGACGTGGCTCGCGAACTGCGGATGCGGTTGAAGCGGGCCGTCGACGAGATGGACGTCAAACTGCCGTCGCTCAACAGCATCGTCCTCTCGGGCTTCGAAGGTGCCGCAAGCGTGACCGGTTCACGTCCACCGCGCACCCACCCGACCACGGTGGTCCCGCCACGGGCGCCGAAGACCAAGCGACCCCCGAGAGGGCAGCAGTGACCGACTCCCAGGCACCAGGCATGTCCTTCTACGAGCAGGTCGGCGGACACGCCACCTTCAAGGCCCTCGTGGACGAGTTCTACCGCGGCGTGGCCGGCGACCCCGTCCTGAAACCGATGTACCCCGAGGAGGACCTCGGTCCGGCGGCCGACCGGCTGATGCTCTTCCTCGAGCAGTACTGGGGTGGGCCGGGCACCTACAGCGCCGAACGCGGCCACCCGCGTCTCCGGCTCCGACACCAGCCCTTCCACGTGAACCCCGACGCTCGCGACCGCTGGCTGCTGCACATGCGCGCCGCCGTCGACAGCCTCGACCTCGCGCCGGTGCACGAGGCGACGCTCTGGGACTACCTCGAGCGGGCAGCCCACGCCATGGTCAACACCTTCGACGAGGATCCAGGGGCACCGCGCCGCAGTCTCCTCTGATTCCGGCCGCACGGTCGTAGGATCGGACGCACGTCCGTGCCGAAGGAGTCAGCAGATGCCAGCAGCCGTCCCTCCCAACCCGTCCGCCGATCGAACCGAGGCCGACGCGATCGTGATCGGCAGCGGGCTGGCCGGGCTCGTCGCCGCCGCAGAGCTCATCGACGCCGGCAAGCGGGTCATCCTGCTCGAACAGGAGCCGGAGTCGAACCTCGGTGGCCAGGCGCACTGGTCGTTCGGCGGCCTGTTCCTGGTCGACTCCCCCGAGCAGCGCCACCTCGGCGTCCGTGATTCGCTCGAGCTCGCGACCCAGGACTGGTTCGGCGCAGCAGCGTTCGACCGTCCCGAGGACCACTGGCCGAGGCGCTGGGCAGAGGCGTACCTCGATTTCGCCGCGGGCGAGAAGCGCGCCTGGCTCCACGAGCAAGGCATGCGGTTCTTCCCGGTCGTCGGCTGGGCGGAACGGGGCGGTTACGGCGCCATCGGCCATGGCAACTCCGTTCCCCGCTTCCACATCACCTGGGGCACCGGGCCCGGTGTCGTCGCGCCCTTCGTCCGACGGGTGAACGCCGGCGTCGAGGACGGCACGGTGTCGGCTCATTTCCGGCACCGCGTGGACGAGCTGCTCACCGAGGACGGCGCGGTCGTGGGCGTCCGCGGCTCCGTGCTCGCCCCATCGCATGCCGAGCGCGGTGCTCCGAGCTCGCGCGAGGTCGTCGGCGAGTTCTCGTGCAGGGCGCCCGCGGTGCTCGTCGCGAGCGGCGGCATCGGAGGGAACCACGACCTCGTCCGCGAGCAGTGGCCGGCTCGGCTGGGGACGCCGCCGGCGACCATGCTCTCCGGGGTCCCCGCGCACGTCGACGGACGCATGCTGGCGATCAGTGAGCGTGCGGGCGGGCATCTCATCAACGGCGACCGGATGTGGCACTACGTCGAAGGCATCACCAACTGGAATCCGATCTGGCCGCAGCACGGCATCAGGATCCTGCCGGGGCCGTCCTCGCTCTGGTTCGACGCAACCGGGAAGCGGCTCCCGGTGCCGCTCTTCCCGGGCTTCGACACGCTCGGTACCCTCGCGCACCTGCGTGCCACCGGCCACGACCACAGCTGGTTCGTGCTGACCCAGCGGATCATCGAGAAGGAGTTCGCACTGTCGGGGAGCGAGCAGAACCCCGACCTCACCGGGAAGGACCTCGGGCTGCTCGCGAAGCGCATCGGCCCGGGAGCGCCCGGGCCGGTCGAGGCGTTCAAGGAGCACGGCGCGGACTTCGTCGTCGCAGACACGCTCACCGAGCTGGTCGCAGGGATGCAGGAGCTCAGCCCGGAGACGCCCATCGACGCGGGGAACGTCATCGCCGAGGTGGAGGCTCGCGATCGCGAGATCGACAACCCGTTCACGAAGGACCTGCAGATCACCGCGCTCCGCGGTGCCCGCTCCTACCGGGGCGACAAACTCATCCGCGTCGCCGCGCCGCACCGGCTCCTCGATCCGAAGGCCGGACCGCTCATCGCGGTGAAGCTGCATGTGCTGACCCGCAAGAGCCTCGGCGGGCTCGAGACCGACCTCGCGAGTCGGGTCCTCGGCCCGGATGGGAACCCGGTGCCCGGCCTCTACGCCGCCGGTGAGGCGGCCGGCTTCGGCGGTGGAGGGATCCACGGCTACCGCGCGCTCGAGGGGACCTTCCTCGGCGGGTGTCTGTTCAGCGGTCGGACCGCCGGCCGCGCGATGGCAGGCGCCTGAGGATCAGGATACGGCGCCCGCGAGCACATGCCCGCGTCGGGTGCTCAAGCGGACCCATCCGCCTGAGCGGAAGACGGCCGCGCGCTCCGGCTCGGCGATGAAGCCGAGGCCCACCGCGGCGAACGCGGCACCGGTCGGGAGTCCGTGGCCGTCGCCGAGGGGCCGTGACCACACCTGCGACCGCACCTTCTGGACGATCTGATCGCCCACCGCTGTGGGGAGCGTCTCGGCGATCTCCGAGGCCCCCGTCCTGGCGACGAGTTCGAGCTCGATGGTGTCCACGTCGCCCGCACGTTCCCAGCCACCACGGGGCGGTGCCTGTCCGACCCACGGGGCCGTCCTCGTGGACGGCGGCAGCTCGAGCGGCACGGTCTCGCGGGCATCCGCGACCAGGTCCTCGGCAGCGACGCCGCCGAGCGTGCGGACGATGCGGTCGATGAGTTCACGCGGGGTCGCGAGCACGTCCGCCGTGGCGGGTTCGGCGAGTGCGAAGGTGCGCATCCCGATGATCGTCGGACTCCGGTCGAGCAGACCCTGCGGGTGCAGCACCGGAGCGGAGACCGCCAGGACGTCCCCGATAGCCAGGAGCCGCACACCGGAGTCGTCGATCCGGGCGGCGCGTGCGAGGAAGGTGCGGAGGTCGGCGAGCGAGGTGGCGTCGAGGAGCTGCAAGGTGGTGGACATCTCCTCTCAATCTACGCCACCGCCGCGTGCGCTCCGGCACCGCGTCGCCAGGGCCTGGATAGACTCGGCGGGTCGGGTCGGGCATCGACGACCGAGCCTCGACCCCCGGATGAAAGGCGTGTTCGCGTGAAGGAACCGATCCACTCCCTGCTCACCGCACTCGACCTCAGTGCTCCCGGTGTCCGGACCGACGAGGACATCTTCACCGGTCCGTCCCAATGGATGCCGCAGGGGCGGGTCTTCGGTGGTCAGGTGCTCGCCCAGTCCGTCGTCGCCGCGACCCGGACCGTCGACGCCGAGCGCATCATCCACTCGATGCACGGGTACTTCCTCCGACCAGGCGACGTCGACCTGCCGATCACCTTCGCGGTCGACCGCATCCACGACGGACGCTCGTTCGCCACCCGGCGCACCCAGGCATACCAGAACGGGGTGCCGATCCTCTCGATGATCGCGTCCTTCCAGACCCAGGACGAGGGCCCGGAGCATCAGATCGAGCTGCCCGACGGGATCCCGGACCCGGAGACGCTCCCGTCAGCCGCCGAGCTCCTCAGCGGGATCGACCACCCGGCGGCCGAGGCGTGGGCGACGGGACGCCCCTTCGACCTCCGCCACGTCGGCTCCCCCGTCTACCTCCGGGTGGAGGGCGAGCGGACCACCCGGCAAGCGGTGTGGTTCAAGACGATCGAGGACCTGCCCGACGACCCGGCGCTGCACCGTGCCGCGCTCGCCTACGCGAGTGACTACACGATCCTGGAGCCGGTGCTCCGTCGTCACGGCGTCCCGTGGGCCACCCCGGGCATCAAGATCGCCAGTCTCGACCACGCCATGTGGTGGCACCGACCCGCCCGCGTCGACGAGTGGCTGCTCTACCTGCAGGATTCCCCGAGCGCCACCGGCGGACGAGGTCTGTCCCTCGGGCGCATCTACGATCGGGCGGGTCGCCTCGTCGCGAGCGTCGCCCAGGAGGGCATGGTGCGGTTCCCGACACCTCGGTGACCGGCGTCGCTCAGCGCCGCGAGAACTCGATCGGATCCTCGAGGAACGGCTCCCATGCGGCACGTTCGACGTCCGAGATCCGGCGAGGCTTGAGCGTCTTGGCGTCCACCATGACGACCGTCGTGGAGGCTCGGGCGTACAGCGTCTGCGATGCCCCGCCCAGCGGCGAGTAGACCTCGTACGCGACCTGCAGGCTGGCTCCGCCGATCTTGCCCATCCAGAGCTGGACGTCGAGCGGATCGCGCTGGTACGGGATCGGGGCCAGGTACTCGATCTCCTGGTGCGCCACGAGCGTCAGCGTCTCGGCCTCGAGGCTCGCGTCGATGACGGCGGTCGGCGGGACGTCCTCCGACGCCAGCGTCGGGATCCAGAAGACGCGAACTCGGGCCTCCTCCAGCAGCTTGAGCATGGAGGCGTTGTTGACGTGGTTGAAGGCGTCGAGGTCGCCCCACCGCAGTGGGATCGGCACGTGGAGTCTGGTCATTGCTGGGCCCTCCGTGGGTCGGGGACGTATGGGTCGTGAACGGACGACGGCCCACCGGCAGAAGCCGATGGGCCGTTCGCGCGAGTCCTAGTCGCGCGTGAGCTTGCGGTACGCGGAGCGGTGCGGCTTCGCCGCATCCGGTCCGAGGCGCTTGATCTTGTCCTCTTCGTAGGACTCGAAGTTTCCCTCGAACCAGTGCCAGTTCGACGGGTTCTCCTCGGTGCCCTCGTACGACAGGATGTGCGTCGCGATGCGGTCGAGGAACCACCGGTCGTGGGTGATGACCACGGCGCAACCCGGGAACTCGAGGAGCGCGTTCTCGAGGCTCGAGAGCGTCTCGACGTCGAGGTCGTTGGTCGGTTCGTCGAGCAGCAGGAGGTTACCGCCCTGCTTGAGCGTCAGCGCGAGGTTCAGTCGGTTGCGCTCACCACCGGAGAGGACGCCGGCCTTCTTCTGCTGGTCCGGGCCCTTGAACCCGAAGGTCGACACGTAGGCGCGGGACGGGATCTCCTGGTTGCCGACCTGGATGTAGTCGAGCCCCTCGGACACGACCTCCCAGAGCGTCTTGTTCGGGTCGATGCCCCCGCGGGACTGGTCGACGTAGGAGAGCTTCACGGTCTCGCCGACCTTGAGCTCACCGCCATCGAGCGGCTCGATGCCGACGATGGTCTTGAACAGCGTGGTCTTACCGACACCGTTCGGGCCGATGATGCCGACGATGCCGTTGCGCGGGAGGCTGAAGGAGAGGTCGTCGATGAGGACGCGTCCGTCGAAGCCCTTCTCGAGCTTCTTCGCCTCGAGGACCGTCGAGCCGAGTCGCGGACCGGCGGGGATCTGGATCTCCTCGAAGTCGAGCTTCCTGGTGCGCTCGGCCTCCGTCGCCATCTCCTCGTAGCGAGCGAGACGAGCCTTCGACTTCGCCTGGCGGCCCTTCGCGTTGCTGCGGACCCACTCGAGTTCGCTCGCGAGTCGCTTGGCGAGCTTCGCGTCCTTCTTGCCCTGGACGTTGAGACGCTCGCCCTTCTTCTCGAGGTAGGTCGAGTAGTTGCCTTCGTACGGGTACAGGCGACCGCGGTCGACCTCACAGATCCACTCTGCGACGTGGTCGAGGAAGTACCGGTCGTGGGTGACGGCGAGCACGGCGCCCGCGTACTGAGCGAGGTGCTGCTCGAGCCAGAGCACGCTCTCGGCGTCGAGGTGGTTGGTGGGCTCGTCGAGGAGCAGGAGGTCGGGCTTCTGCAGGAGGAGCTTGCAGAGCGCGACGCGACGCTTCTCGCCACCGGAGAGGTGGGCGACCGTGGCGTCGGAGGGCGGGCAGCGCAGGGCGTCCATCGCCTGCTCCAGCTGCGAGTCGAGGTCCCAAGCGTCGGCGGCGTCGATCGCCTCCTGCAGCACGCCCATCTCGGCGAGCAGGGCATCGAAGTCGGCGTCGGGCTCGGCCATCGCGAGCGAGATCTCGTTGAAGCGGTCGATCTTGCCCTTGATCTCGCCGACGCCCTCTTGGACGTTCTCGAGCACCGTCTTGTCCTCGTCGAGTTCCGGCTCCTGCATGAGGATGCCGACGCTGAAGCCCGGCGTGAGCTTCGCCTCGCCGTTCGAGGGGGTGTCGATCCCCGCCATGATCTTCAGGATCGTGGACTTACCGGCACCGTTCGGGCCGACGACGCCGATCTTCGCTCCGGGCAGGAACGCCATCGTCACGTCGTCGAGGATGAGCTTGTCGCCGACCGCCTTGCGGGCGCGGACCATCGAGTAAATGTATTCAGCCATGTCGCCGTCCAGTCTACGGGCGGACCCTCCGTTTGCGCTGCACGACGACGCCCGCGATGACGGCCGCCGCCGCGATCGCGCAACTCGTCGTCACCTCGAGGAGCCGGGCGGGTCCGCCGAAGAACATCGACACCAGGAGCGCGACGAGCGCGACGACGACCACGACTGTGAGCCACGGGTGTCCCCACATGCGGATCCCGCCGATGCGGTCGCCACTCTCCGGCGCCGAGACCTGGTCGAACCGTCGGCTGCGCAATTGAGCGACGGCGATCACGATCCACACGAAGATCGCGATCGCGCCGGTGGAGTTGACGAGGAAGGTGAAGACCTCGTCCGGTGCGAGGTAGTTCAACAGGACGCACACGAGCCCGACGACGGCCGAGCACAGGATCGCCACCGCCGGCGTGCCGCGTCGCGTCGTCGCGCGCACCGCTCGCGGGGCCTCCCCGCGGCCGCCGAGGGAGAACAGCATGCGCGACGCCGTGTACAGCGAGGCGTTGAGCGTCGACAGCAGGGCTGTGAAGACGATGATGTCCATCGCCACTCCGGCACCGGGGATCCCGGCGGCGTGCAGCATGGTGACGAAGGGACTGATCCCCGGTGTGATCTCCGTCCACGGCACCACGATGAGGACGACCAGGATCGAGCCGATGTAGAACAGCAGGATCCGCCAGACGACCGAGTTCACCGCTCGCCGGACGGCACCCTTCGGGTCCACCGATTCTCCTGCCGCGATCGTGGCGACCTCGGCACCGAACATCGAGAAGATGATGGGCAGCAGCGCCGCCAGGACGCCGCCGATGCCGAACGGCAGGAAGCCCCCGTCGGTCGGGGCGAGGTTGGCGACGGTCGCCGTCTCGGTCGGGATGACGCCGACGATGATGAGCGATCCGAGCGCGATGAACAGGATCACGGCCGTGATCTTGATCGACGAGAACCAGAACTCGAACTCACCGAACGACTTCACCGAGACGAGGTTGGCGGCGAGGAATGCGACGGTGATCACGAGCGCCGGGATCCACTGCGGGAGACCGGGCACCCACTGGCTGACGATCTGCGCTGCTGCCGTCGCCTCGATGCCGACGACCACGACCCAGAACCACCAGTAGAGCCACCCGATCGCCAGACCGGCCCAGGGACCGATGAATCGCGAGGCGTAGGCGGAGAACGACCCGGTCTCGGGCGACGCGGAGGCCATCTCTCCCAGCATGCGCATGACGAGCACCACGACCACGCCGGCGAGGGCGTACGCGAGGATCACGCCGGGCCCCGCTGCGAGGATCGCCGTGCTCGACGCCACGAGGAGCCCGGCGCCGATCATGCCACCGAGGGCGATCAGCGCCAGATGACGAGGCTTGAGCGTGTGCGCCAATGCCGTCGGCGCGACAGCCAGACGTTCGTCGGCCAGGAAGACGGCCTCGGTGGCAGGATCCCCGCCAGATGATGGGTCGGCGGTCATGCATGCCCTCGATTCCGGATCGAGCCCCCCCCCCCCCCGAGAGGTGGCGATATCTGAAATGTCAGGTTATGGCATGCCCGAGGCTTGCACCAGCCCGGGAGTGGTCGGCGGCTTTACCAGTCGATCGCGCGGGTGACCCCGATGAGGCATCGCCCGGTGTCGAGCTGCGACACCACCGACGAGTGGTACCCCGTCGCCGGCCCGTTCTGCCCGAGGATGCACTGTCCTTGCCACCGGATGGCGAACTGGATCGAGTCGGCCGGTTCACCGATGCTCGTCGTGTCCGAGGAGACCTCCATCTCCGCCTTCGGGAAGCCGGCGGCGACGAGACCATCGATGATCGCCTGGCCGCCAGCGGCGGGATTCGCGGCGAGCGTGGCGGCGTTCACGGCGTCGAAGAACGGCAGGTTGTCGGTGGCGGTGCCCTCGGGGAGCAGCACCGGCGCCGCCGGAGCCGTCTCAGTGGCGGTCGGCGTCTGGCTCGGTGTGGCCGTCGGCTCGGGAGCGGGCTGGGTGCAACCCGTCACGAGGATGCCGAGCAGGCCGAGCACCACGCCGGCCCGGACGCCGGCGATCGACGAGCGACGACGGATCGAGGTGACGGCTGAGACGGGGCGATCGCGGAGGCTCTTCTGCACGTCGAGCAGTCTACGCGGCGCGTCAGAACGGCGTGTCCTGCGGCGGCCCCGGCGCCCACTCCCCGGTTCCGGTTCCGGATCCGATCGACTCGGATGCGGCGGACGTCGGGGACACCCCCGTTCCGACCGGCGACTCACCGGACCCCTTCGGTTGCCAGCCGATGTCGGGCCCGATGTGGTCAGCTTCGATGTCGACAGACGTCCCTCGTCGCTCACCCTGCTCCCAGTCACGGATCCGCAACCGACCGAGCACGATGACACGCTGTCCTTTGACGAGCGATGTGGCGGAGGCGGTCGCCAATCCACGGAAGGCGCTCACCGTGTACCAGTTCGTCTCCTGCGCGACCCAGGAACCCTGTTTCTGGTCGTACCGACGTTGCTGCGACGCCAGGCGGAAACTGGTGATGTCCAACCCGGACGTCGTGCGATGGTGCTTGGGGTCTGTCGCGACGTGTCCGCAGACGGTGATCTGGTCGTTCATGGGTTCCTCTCCTGTCGATCCGACGATCCTGGCGGTGGATCGCGGAAGCGTCCGGGGCGGGTCCGTGCCGATCGCCACCCCGGACGCGCTGCCAGCCTCACCGATCCCGCAGGCCCCATGTCGAGCCGGGCGGCCATCGTCGATGTCCACAACCGCGCACCTCGCTGTGGAGGACCCTCGCTCCGCTCTGACCACGGCCGATGTCGGTGGCCGCGCATACGCTGACGAGTACCAGCCGGCAGTCCCAGTCCGGCATCGCCCCACCAGCGCACGAGGAGTCCCATGCCCAACGCCCTGAGCATCCGTCCCGGCTACTGGCGCGTGACGACCCCCGACGGCCGCGTGCTCGGCAACATCGAGGCCGTCGGAGCGGACGGCGTTCCTGAGTACCGGGCCAACCGGTTCCGACCAGCGGTCCTCGAGTACGCCCCGCTGGGCAGCTTCAGCGATCTCGCGGTCGCCATCGACGCCTTCCGCAACTGAGCGGCTACCCTCCCGCCGTTCCCGTCGAACCCGGTGCGTCGCCCGTGTTCACGCCCGAACGAGGGGTAGTCTGCGGCCCATGCAGTGGTGGAATGACTTCGTAGAGTGGGTGACCTCAGCTGAGGTCCGCCCCATGCTGTTCGCTGCGGCCCTCTTCATCGTGGCCGTCGTGGTGTCCTCTCTCGTCGCCGCCGGCGCAAGCCGTCGTGCGCTGCGAGCCATCGTGGACCAGCGCGATCGAGAGCAGAAGAACGTCGCGATCCTGGCGCTCGTCGACGCCGCCACCGAGGCCAGCGTCTGGAACTCGCTCACCCCGCAGGAGCAGGTGCTCAGCGATCGGGCCGTCGCCCAGGCGGACACCCTCGTGCGGCTCAGCCCGATCAAGGGTGCGGCCGTCGCCGCGGACTGGGCGAACCACCAGCTCCACGAGATGAAGCGCAACTCCGCGACGTTCGGGTACGAGTTGGACCCGGTGGTCGAGGACTTCCGCGACCGCCTCGTCGAGTGGTCGAAGAAGCCGGCACGGGCCCGAAAGGACTTCGACGGAGACCTCCGTCGCTGGCGCGCCGAGTCCACAGGATCGGAACAGGCGCTCGTCGCGGAGCAGGAGTCGTGGGTCGCCAAGCAGCACCACGAGCAGTACGCCGGTGTGAAGCCCGCGTCCACCGCCCCGGCTGCACGGCCCGGCGACATCACCCGCTCGACGGGCGGCACGATCAACACCAGCACGACGCAGCGCATCATCGACGACGTCGCGGTCCTGGAAGCCGAACGCAAGCAGTCCAGCGTCAGCTGACCACCGAGACTGACAGACGGCGGCCCGATCATCCGATCGGGCCGCCGTCTTCGTGTCAGGGGTGCGTGGTCAGCGCCACCAGGTGTCGAACTTGCTGACCGGGACCTGTCGCTTGTGCTCCGTCGCCGCGTACCGGGCCTCGATCGCTTCGGCGGCCACCGGATCGATCTCGCTCCCCTCGAGGAAGTCGTCGATCTGCTGGTAGCTGAGTCCGAGGTTCTCCTCGTCGGTCTGGCCGGGGGTGCCGTCGAGGAGATCGGCGGTCGGGGCCTTCAGGTAGAGGCGTTCCGGAGCGTCGAGCGACTCCAGGAGCGCACGCCCCTGACGCTTCGTCAGGCCACTGAGCGGGAGCACGTCGGCCCCGCCGTCGCCGAACTTCGTGAAGAAGCCGGTGACCGCCTCGGCCGCGTGGTCCGTCCCGACCACCAGGAGCCCCTGCTGACCGGCGATCGCGTACTGCGCGACCATCCGTGCGCGCGCCTTCGCGTTGCCCTTGACGAAGTCACTGAGGGGTTCGCCGGTCGCATCCGCGTACTCGGCTTCGAACCCGTCGACCGCACGTTGGATGTTGAACACGACGGAGTCGTCCGGGCGGATGAACGACAGCGCCAACTGGGCGTCGTCCTCGTCGTGCTGCACGGCGTACGGCAGACGGACGGCGATGAACCGGGCCTCTCCGCCCTCGGCTCGGACCTCTTCCGCCGCGAGCTGGCACAGGCGCCCGGCGAGCGACGAGTCCTGTCCACCGCTGATCCCGAGCACGAACCCCTTCGAGTGCGTCGCCCGCAGGTACGACTTCAGGAAGTCGATCCGGGAACGGACCTCGGCCGCCGGGTCGATCGTGGGGCTGACATGGAGTTCCGCAATGATGCGGGCCTGGATCTCGCGCATGTCCCCAGGCTACTCGCTCGCCGGAGGCGCACCCGGAACTCCGAGGCACTTGCAACACACCGGAAACACGGCTCAGTGGGCGAGGCGGGTCTCAGGCCCAGCCGAGCTCGTGCAGCCGCTCGTCGTCGATGCCGTAGAAGTGCGCGATCTCGTGGACCAGGGTGGTGTGGATCTCGTCGGCGAGCTCGTCGAGTGTCTCGCAAGCCGCCAGATGCGGCTCGCGGTAGACGATGATCCGGTCGGGCATCTCGCCGAAACCGTAGCGGTCGCGCTCCGTCAGGGCGACGCCGTCGTACAGCCCGAGTGTGTCGAGCGTGCCGTTCTCAGGCCGGTCCTCGACGACGAAGACGAGGTTGTCGAGACCGTCGACCATCTCGTCGGGCAAGCGGTCGAGTTCGTCCACCACGAGGGCTTCGAACGCCTCGGTGTCCAGCTCCAACATGCCCGCTCCCCGGATACGACAGAAGCCGGAGGGATCCTCCGGCTTCTGTACGACATGGGGTGAGTAACGGGGCTTGAACCCGCGACCTCCTGGACCACAACCAGGCGCTCTGCCAACTGAGCTATACCCACCATGCGACCTGCTCCGCGGAGACCGCGTCACAAGCGACTGGACGAGTCTATTACATGTTTGGGGCGTACCGTGACACGACCGCTTCCGAAACCTGCTTCGCGTCGTCGGAGGACGGGCCGGGGAGGTCGACGAACAACGCTCCGCGGTAGTAGGCGAGCTCACGGATCGACTCGAGGATGTCCGCCAGCGCGCGGTGTCCGCCGTGCTTCGACGGGGCGTTGAAGTACACCCGCGGGTACCACCGACGGGCGAGCTCCTTGATGGAGGAGACGTCGACGTTGCGGTAGTGCAGGTGGGCGTCGAGTCGCGGCATGTACCGCGCGAGGAATCCTCGGTCGGTCCCGATGGTGTTCCCGGCCAGCGGAGCCTTCGACTCATCGGGGACGAAGCGCTGGATGTACTCGATGACCTGGAACTCGGCGTCCGCGACGCTCACGCCGTTCGGGATCTCCTCGAGCAGCCCCGAGGTGCGGTGCATGTTCGTCACGAACTCACCCATGTTGTCGAGTGCCGACTGATCGGGCTTGATCACGACGGAGTAACCCGGGTCGAGGATGTTCAGTTCGAAGTCGGTGATCACGACGGCGATCTCGACGAGTTCGTCGACCTCCAGCTCGAGTCCGGTCATCTCGCAGTCGATCCAGACCAGACGGTCCCCAGCTGTGCTCATGGGTCGAGTCTACTCAGCACGACCGACGCCGCCGGTTCCGTAGACTCGAGCGGTGATCATCGCCATCTCCGTCCTGCTGCTCGTCAACGGTGTCTACAACGTCGTCGTCTGGCCCCGCTTCCTCAAGCGGATCGTCGCCGACCCGCGTGCCCGCGACGATCAGGGACGTGCGACGACGTTCCTGCGCGTGCACGTCATCCTCATCAGCATCGCCCTCGTCCTCGCAGCCCTGTCGCTCGTCTTCGGTGTCCTCGGCCTCCTCGGCGTCGGCGCCTGAGACACCGCTGCGGTATCCTGGACGACGCCCGCCTCCGTAGCTCAGGGGATAGAGCAGGAGCCTTCTAATCTCTTGGTCGCAGGTTCGAATCCTGCCGGGGGCACCTCACACGACATCGCGGACCCTTCTCATCTCTTGGTCGCAGGTTCGAATCCTGCCGGGGGCACACCAGAAGCTCTCGCGGACCCTTCTCATCTCTTGGTCGCAGGTTCGAATCCTGCCGGGGGCACACCACCCTTCGACAAGCTCAGGGACCGATGACCGGAACCTGACCCTCAGACCGGCTCAAGGACCGAGAATCCGGACCGTGGGTCTCAGGAACGGAGCCAGGGGCTCCAGCGTTTCGCTTCGTCGCGCGCAAGGACATCAAGGACGAGGGATGAGACCTGGTCCGCGGCACCCGTCGCCTCGATGCGGAGATCCGCATCGAGGTCGGGCCGCTCCCGCTCGATGAAGGCGTCCTCCTGGAGGGTCCACTCGGCGAGCCAGTCGACGCCGTCACCGCGCCCGATGAGGCGGTCGGTGCGCTGGACCACCGGCGCGTCGAGCCACAGCACCGTGTCGGCGAGTATTCGCGACGCCCGCGACGACGACCCGCAACCCTCGACGATGAGTGGACGGTCACTCGGCACGAGGTGCGCCTCCGCACGGGCGGACCGTTCCCAGTCCCAGCGCCGCCACTCCCCCGCGCGCCGCTCGGAGAACGGTGTGAGGATCCACTCGACGAGGAGTCGAGCACCCTCGTCGAGCCCCTCCCACCCCGGATACAGGTCGTCCATGTGGACGACCGTGCTGGCCGTCAATGCGGACGCCACCGAGGAGGCGAGCGTCGTCTTCCCCGTGCCCGACCGTCCGTCGATGAGCAGGACCGGCGGAACCGCGCTCACTGGCCCACGACCCGGAACGTGCCGGCGAGGACCGCCGTGGACAGCGCGAAAGCCATGATCACGATCGTCACCAGGACGGCGACGAGGTCAGCCCGGCCCAGGCGGGACGGTCTGGCCCAGGTGCGTTCGTTCGGTGCCCCGAACCCCCGCGCCTCCATCGCCGTCGCGAGTTTGCTCCCGCGGCGGATGGCGAACACCAGCAGCACGAACGCCATGGACGCGAACCGCCGGACCACTCCCCGGTCCCCCAGCCCACGGGCACGACGGGCGAGCGCGAGACTGCGCCAGTCGTCGATGAAGAGTCCGAGCATCCGCGCCCCAGCGAGGATCCCGAGCACGAACCGCGACGGCAGCTTCGTGATCTGGGACAAGCCGTCGGCCAGATCGGTCGGATCCACCCGCGCGAAGAGCAGGATCGTCGGGAGACCGAGCGCCAACACGCGGATCGTCACGGCGACCGCCAGCTCGATCGAGTTGTCCGTCACCCTGACGAACCCGAGCGACAGGTACTCCGTCCCTCCCGGCTTCGCGTACAACAGCATGCTGATCCCGCCGATGGGCGCGAAGACGAGCACCGGCAGTGCCCGCTTCAGCAGCGCGGTGAACCGCAGGCCGGAGAGCGGGAACAGCATCACTTCGAGCAGCACCGCCGTGCTCGCACTCACCCAGTCGATCGTCAGCAGCAACGGGACGGACAGGATGAGAACGGCCAGCACCTTCGTCACCGGATTCACGCGGTCGAGTGGCGGTCGATGGTGCAACACCGTCGAGCGGTCCGCTGCCGTGAGGCTTGTCATGCGGCCCGCCTCCCGAGTTCCAGCGGTTCGAGGAGGATGCGATGGTCTCCCAGATGTTCGACGACCCCCGCGTCATGCGTGACGGAGAGGATCGTCGCGCCGCGCTCGAGCTCCTGCTGCAGCAGGCGGACGAGTGACAACCACGTGCGTCGATCCTGCCCGAACGTCGGTTCGTCGAGGACCATGACCGCCGGCCGGGCAGCGAGGACGGTGGCCACCGACAACCGGCGCTTCTGACCGCCCGAGAGGCTGAACGGGTTCGCCTCGGCAAGACGACCGAGACCGAGCGCCTCGAGGATCTCGGAGACCCGCTCGTCGATGGCGGTCCGGGACCAGCGGAGGGCCTGCAGGCCGACACCGAGCTCGTTCCGCACGGTCGATGAGACGAACTGGTGCTCGGGATCCTGGAAGACCGTCCCGATGCGTGTGAGCAACTCGGTGGACTTCCAGCGGATCGGCCGGGATCCCAGCCTGCCGGCGAGCTGCGGAGCGGCGGTCACCGTCCCCGTGATCTCCGGCAGCAGTCCCGCCAGCGTGAGCGCGAGCGTGGACTTCCCCGCGCCGTTGGGGCCGACGATGACGGTCGCCGCACCCTCGGGCACCGCGAGCCCCAGGTGCTCCTGCACCGGCTGCTTCCGCGTTCGACCGATCGCCAGGTCGTCGGTCGTGATGACCGCGGCTGATGGGCCGGACACCGGACGAGGGGCCAACCCCAGCGGGATGCCCGGCACCCAGACGCCCGCATCGGCCAGGCGCTGCCCGACGTCGTCGAGGACGAGGTCGGGTGGCCCGTCGGCGAGGACACCGCCGTCGGCGTCGAGCACGACGACCCTGGTCATCAGCTCGCGCCAGACGTCGACGCGGTGTTCGATGACGACCAGGGTGGACGAACCGTCATCGACCAGCCGAGCGACGGCGTCCCGCACCTCGGCCACCCCGGCCGGGTCGAGGTTCGCGGTCGGTTCGTCGAGCAGGAGGAGCGAGGGGTGCATGGCGAGTACGCCGGCGAGGGCCAGCCGCTGTTTCTGACCGCCGGACAGCGCCGAGGTCGAGTGGTCCAGCGGCAGGTCCAGTCCGACGGCCTCCAGCGAGGCGTCCACGCGGCGCCAGATCTCCTCGCGCTCGACGCCGAGGTTCTCGCAGCCGAAGGCGACGTCGTCGCCGACCTTGGACAGGATCACCTGCGAGTCGGGATCCTGCAGCACGAGCCCGATGCGACCCCTCGCTCGTTCAGGCGGAACGCCGTCCACGAGGAGCGAGCCGTGGGACTCCCCCTCGTCCGCGCCGCCGAGGACGCCGGCCAGGGCGTGGATCAGCGTCGACTTGCCGGCACCGGACGCCCCCAGGAGGAGGACCCGTTCGCCCGGTTCTATCACGAGGTCGAGGTCGCGCACCGCCCAGGCCTTCCGACCGGCATGACGCCACCCCCAGTCCCGCGCGACGACGCGCGCCGGACCGGTAGCTCCCGGCACGATCAAACCTCGCGCCGAGCGTCCCGCCCCGACGCGAACCGACTGAGCGCTCCGGTCGACGCGAGTGCCCTGACGAGGGCCCAGCCGACGACACCGGCGAGGATCGCGCCCGAGACGAGCAGCGAACCGAGGTAGATCGCGTTGAACTCGACACCCTTCTCGAGGTTGCCCGACATCACGAGCTCGAGGAGCCACGCGCCGGCCCCGGCGCCGGCACCGGCGAGGATCGCCGGAACGAGGCCGAAGCGCTTGTACGCGAGCGCCGCGAACACCAGCTCAGCACCGAGGCCCTGAGCGAGGCCGGAGTACACCGTCGTGACGCCCCATGCGTTGCCGATGAGGGCGGAGACGATCGCACCGATGGTCTCCACGAGGAGTGCTGCGCCGGGCTTCCGGATGATGAGGCCGCCGAGCACCCCGCCGAGGAGCCAGATCCCGACGGCGATCCCGCCGAAACCGGGCGTGACGGCGCTGGCACCCGCGTACCAGAGTGATCCGAGCGTGTTCCACGCCCAGAAGATGAGGCCCGTCGCGACGCCGAGCACGGCGACCACGACGATGTCGACGACCCTCCAGCGCAAGGTCCGCGACGCAGCGCGTTCAGAGGGTGAGATCTTGGTCGATGCTGACACGATTCGTGCCCTTCCTGTAGACGGAAAAGAGCACGGGATAGCGAGAAATGGTCTCCCTGCGCTGGCATGATCCAGATCAGGTTCGACGGTCGAAGGCGAATACCTTCCTCTCAGCCCGGTTCACCGGACTCCCGTGGTGGCACGAGTCTAACCCCTGCCGTGCGCAGTCGCACGACAGGGGTTCGACGGGGAGCGCTACTTCTTGAGGGCCTTGATGAGGCCGGCCAGAGCCTTGCCGCTCACCCAGATGAACGGGATCGCGACGGCGATGAGCGAGATGAGGTTCGGGTCGAAACGGAGACCCTCGTCGGTCTTGATGTAGGCACCGACCGGGATCGAGACGCCACCGCCGCCACCGCCGCTCGGGGCGTCGTCGCCGTCGCCCTCGGAGCCGCCGCCGAAGCCGTAGTACGTCAGCGCGACGGGCACGAGCTTCGTGCCGTCGACGTCCTGCTGCTCCCCGTAGGCTGCGGACACGCCGAGCCCCTTCGCCTGTTCTGCCAGCTTCTCCACGAGATTCGTCATACCGCGAGGCTACCGCTCGGTATCCACCGGTCCAAGGGGTTGATCCGTGCTCCCAGCACCCTGCGAGTCTCCGCGACTGCCGAGTCCGCGACGCCTCGGCTTGCCGAGGAGGGAGGCGGGAGCGATCGCGAGATCGCCGAACCGGCTCGCGACCCGGTCGATCGTCTGCTCGGCTTCACGCCACTCCTCGTCCGGGTCCCAGAGCCCGGCACCGGCCTCATCGGCGGGGACGAGCTGGTCGACCTTCACCCCGACGAGGCGCACGAGACGCCCACCGCGATCGAGGTCGTCGAACAACGACGCCGCCTCGTCGTAGACCCGACGCCCGACGTTCGTGGCCTCGCCGATGGTGCGCGACCGGGTGATGACGCTGAAGTCCGCATAGCGGACACGGATGCTGATCGTCCGGCCGGCGTAGCCGCCCTTCCGGAGCCGGATCGCGACGAGACCGGCGAGGTTCAGCAGCTCGCGCTTGAGGATGGTCGGGTCGGAGACGTCCGTCGGGAAGGTCACCTCGTGGCTGACGCTCTTCTCGCGTCGTGCCAGCTCGATGCCGCGCGGATCGATCCCGTTCGCGAGCTCGAGGAGTCGGCGACCGGAGGCCTCACCGACCGCGCGCTGGAGCATCGACAGCGGGGTGGAGGCGAGCTGACCGATGGTCCGGATGCCCCGGTTCGTCAGCTGCTCCTCCGTCCGGCCACCGACGCCCCACAGCGCAGCGACCGGCAACGGGTGGAGGAACGCCAGGGTCTCGTCGGCGGGCACGACCAGCAGGCCGTCGGGCTTCGACAGGCCGGAGGCGAGCTTCGCGACGTACTTCGTCGATGCCAGGCCGACCGAGCACGGCAGACCGGTCGCGTCGAGGACCCGTTGCTTCACGAGCGCGGCGATCGTCCGTGGGCTCCCGAGCAACCGGACCGCGCCGGACACGTCGAGGAAGGCCTCGTCGATGCTCAGCGGCTCGACGAGCGGCGTGACCGACTCGAAGACCTCCATCACCCGATCGGAGTACTCGCGGTACCTGCCGTGGTGGGGTGGCAACACGACGGCGCTCGGACAGAGGCGCATCGCCTGGGACACCGGCATCGCCGCGCGCACGCCGTACCGGCGAGCCTCGTAACTGGCGGAGGTGACGACCGACCGCCCCTCCTTGTTTCCCACGATGATCGGGAGACCGCGCAGCTCGGGCCGTTCCAAGAGCTCGACCGAGACGAAGAACGCGTCCATGTCGACGTGGAGGATGGGGGTACCGCTGTCGTCGGCATCGTGCGCCGAGACGCGACGAGACGCTCCATCCTGCCGACTCATGCCTCCATTGTCGCAGTCGCCTCCGACACGCTCTCCACAAGGGCCGAGGCGGGAGGGCCCGGCGACGCTAGGCTGTCCGGCGATGAGCACGCGAACGCGGACCGGGTCGGCCCCGGCGGTCCCAGACCTCTCCGGGCGGGACCTCGCCCTCGACCTCGTGCGCGTCGCGTGCGTCGTGACGGTCGTCATCGTCCACCTCCTGATGGTCGCGGTGGCGGTCGAGCCGGACGGCACGATCGGCATCTCCCGAGCGTTGGAGCAGCAGCCGTGGTTCGACACAGGTACCTGGTTCGGCCAGATCATGCCGCTGTTCTTCATCGTGGGCGGCTTCGCGACGATCACCGGCTGGCGCAGCACCGTCCGACGCGGTGGCGGGACCAGCGACTTCCTCCGGTCCCGGGTGTTCCGACTCGCCCTGCCGACGATCCCGGTCCTGCTCTTCCTCGCCGCGGGGCTGTGGCTCGCCGGGGCCCTCGGCGTCGCCCCCGCCATCATCGAGGCCGTCGCCGCAGGCGTCGGGTCCCCGCTCTGGTTCCTGGCCGCCTACCTGCTCTGCCAGGCTGTCGCCCCGTTCCTCGCCACCTGCCACGACCGCCACCCCGTCCTGACCTGTGCGACACTGCTGGCCGGCGTGATCCTCGTCGACGTCGTCCGTTACTCGACCGGCCTCCTCGGCATCGGTCTCGTCAACCTGCTGTTCGTCTGGCCGCTGCTGCAGCAGTTCGGGTTCTTCCTGGCCGACGGACGTCTCCGCTCCGTTCCGCGCCTCGTCCTCGTCGCCGGGGTGCTCCTCTCCTACGGTGCGCTCGTGCCGATCACGACCTGGCTGCCGTACTCGACCAGCATGCTCGGCAACCTCAACCCACCGACGCTCCCCCTCGTCGTCCTCGGCGTCGGGCAGCTCGCCCTGCTCGCCCTGGTGCACCCACTGCTCACCGCCGTCATGCAGACCCGCGCCGCGCGAGCGGTCGTCTTCCTCATCGGGTCCCGGCTGATGACGGTGTACCTCTGGCATCTCCCCCTGATCATCGCGGTCGCCGGTCTCCAGCTCGCCCTCGGCATCCCCTTCGCGGAACCGCTGAGCGCCGCGTGGTGGTGGACCCGGCCGGTCGTGCTGCTGGTCGTCGCGGTCCTGCTCGCGGGCGTCGGCACACTCCTCGGCCGTGTCGAGCACCCTCGCAAGCTGCGCCTCGACCCGGAGCGCAAGCCTGCACACGTCGCCGTGTGGATCGCGCTCGCGAGCGCCTTCATCATGCCCTTCGCGGAGATCTCCCACCCGCTCACCGCCGCGATGGCGGCTGCCGGCGCTGTCGGCTCGATCATCGCGGTCGTGCTCCTGAACCCGACCCGTCGGCCGGTCGAGCGCGTCGCGAGCGGATCAGACCAGGCCGTGGACCAGCGGCCGTAGCCATTCACGGAAGGCCTCCTGGTCGTCCCGGAGCGACTCACTGACCACGATCGTGTCGGGCGCGACCACCCAGGCCCCCGGTCGGCAGATCGGGAGCACCTCGAGGTCCAACCGGAACGAGCTGGATTGCCGGCGCAACTCGAACTGACGCTCGCGGATGAGTTCGTAGACGTCGGTGAGGCGACTCGGCGATCGGCCTGCGAGCGCGCGCTCGTACTCCCGGATGCGAGCCGACGCCCAGCGGTGCGCGTCGTCGTACGCCCGGTAGGCGAGCTCCTGCAGGTCGAGGGCTCGATCGAACACCTCGAAGTGTGGTGGACGGACCTCGGCCATGAACAGGCGCGTGTCGCGACGGGCGATCCCGGTCCACCAACCGTCGAACTGGACGGCGAGCGCGTCGAGGTCGAGGCCGGTGACGTCGAGCCGCTCCAGCCCCGGTGTGACCGCGGGAAGCTGCGCGACGCATCGCTCGCCGATCCCTGCCATGTCGCGGAACGCGAGCGCCAGCATGAGGGCCATCGGAGCGTCTTCCGTGACCTGCCACCGCATGGTGCCTTCGACCAGCATGGCGGAAGTGTATGCCGGGCCAGCAGTCGGCACCAGGGCTTCCCCTGGCCGACGACATCGGGCCCGAGCCGCCGTCATCGACGGTGGCGCGGGCCCGATGGTGCAGCGGTGACCGCTACTGCGAGGCGCGCTCCAGGACGAGTTCGCGCACACGCGCCGCATCGGCCTGTCCGCGCATCGCCTTCATCACGGCGCCGATCACGGCGCCGGCGGCCTGGACCTTGCCGTCGCGGATCTTGGCGAGGACGTCCGGCTGAGCGGCCAGTGCCTCGTCGATGGCGGCGATCAGCGGACCGTCGTCGGACACGAGTGCGAGACCGCGAGCGTCGATGACCTCCTGGGGAGTGCCCTCCCCGTCGATGACGCCCTCGAGCACCTGGCGTGCGAGCTTGTCGTTGAGCGTTCCGGCCTCGACGAGCGCCGCGAGTGCCGCGACGTGCTCGGGTGACACGAGGCTCGTCGCCTCGACATCGCGCTGGTTCGCGATCCGCGAGATCTCGCCCGTCCACCACTTCCGTGCGGCGGCCGGAGCGGCGCCGGCCTCGACGGTGGCCGTGATCTCGTTCAGCAGACCACCGTTCACGACGTCCTGGAACTCCAGGTCGGTGAAGCCCCATTCGCTCTTCAGCCGACGACGACGGACGGCCGGCTGCTCGGGCAGGGCCGCTCTGAGTTCCTCGATGAGTTCGGGCGACGGCACGACCGGGAGCAGATCGGGCTCCGGGAAGTACCGGTAGTCGTCGGCGTCGCTCTTCGGCCGGCCGGCGGACGTCGCACCGGTGTCCTCGTGCCAGTGCCGCGTCTCCTGGACGATGGATCCGCCGTCCTTGAGGATCGCCGCCTGCCGCTGGATCTCGTAGCGGACGGCGCGCTCGACGGAACGCAGGGAGTTGACGTTCTTCGTCTCGGTTCGCGTGCCGAGCTTCTCCTGACCGCGCGGACGCAGCGAGATGTTGGCGTCGCAGCGGAGGTTCCCGCGCTCCATCTTCGCGTCGGAGATGCCGAGCGCCACGACGATGTCGCGGATCGCGGAGACGTAGGCCTTCGCGATCTCGGGTGCCCGGTGCTCGGTGCCGTAGATCGGCTTGGTGACGATCTCGACGAGCGGCACACCCGCGCGGTTGTAGTCGACGAGCGAGTACTCGGCACCCTGGATACGGCCGGTGGAACCGCCGATGTGCGTGAGCTTGCCGGCGTCCTCCTCCATGTGCGCGCGCTCGATCGGCACCGTCACGATGGTGCCGTCCGCCAGCTCGACGTCGACCGAGCCCTCGAAGGCGATCGGCTCGTCGAACTGCGAGATCTGGTAGTTCTTCGCGAGGTCGGGGTAGAAGTAGTTCTTCCGCGCGAAACGGCTCGAGGGTGCGATCGAGCAGCCGAGGGCGAGCCCGAGGCTGATCGAGTACCGCACCGCCTGCTCGTTCACGACCGGGAGCGACCCGGGCAGACCGAGGCAGACCGGCGAGATGTTCGTGTTCGGAGCGTCGCCGAAGCCGTTCGGCGCCGAGGAGAACATCTTCGTCTTGGTGTTCAGCTCGACGTGCACCTCGAAGCCGAGCACCGGCTCGTACAGTTCGAGGGCTTCTTCGTAGGAGAGGAGCTTGTCCTTGGCCATGGGTTACCGACCTCCGAGAGCGGGTGCCTGCGAGATGAGGGTGTGCCCCCACGTCGATTCGAGAAGCGCCTCGAGAGCGGCGCCGACCCGGTAGAGCCTGGCGTCCTCCCGTGCTGGCGCCATGAACTGGATGCCGACGGGCAGACCGTCTTCCGGGGCGAGCCCGATCGGCACGCTGATGCCGGGCACGCCGGCGAGGTTCGCCGGGATGGTGGTGACGTCGTTCAGGTACATCGCCAGTGGGTCGTCGATACGCTCGCCCAGCTTGAACGCCGTCGTCGGGGCGCTCGGGCTCACGAGGACGTCGACCTGGTCGAACGCCGCCGCGAAGTCGCGCTGGATGAGTGTCCGGACCTTCTGGGCGCTGCCGTAGTAGGCGTCGTAGTAGCCCGCGCTGAGCGCGTACGTGCCGAGGATGATCCGTCGCTTCACCTCGGGACCGAAACCGGCCTCGCGCGTTGCGGACATGACCTGCTCGACCGTGCCGCCACCCTCGGGCGTGACCCGCATGCCGAAGCGCACCGAGTCGAACTTCGCGAGGTTGCTCGACGCTTCGGCGGGGAGGATGAGGTAGTAGGCGGCGACGGCGTACTCGAAGTTCGGAGCGGAGACCTCGACGATCTCGGCACCGTTCGCCTCGAGTACCGCGAGCGCCTCCTGGAAGCGGCTCTTCACGCCGGCTTGGAAGCCCTCACCGTTGAGCTCGGTGACGACGCCGACCCGCAGGCCGCGCAGCACGTCGCCGCGCGCGCCCTCGCGGGCCGCAGCGGCCATCGACGGCCAGGCGTCACGGAGCGAGGTGGAGTCGAGGGCGTCGTGCCCGGCGATGACGTCGTGGAGGAGGCCCGAGTCGAGGACCGTGCGGCTGACCGGCCCGACCTGGTCGAGCGAGGAGGCGAGTGCGATCGCCCCGTAGCGGCTGACCGCGCCGTAGGTCGGCTTCACGCCGACCGTGCCGGTCACGTGCGCCGGCTGGCGGATGGACCCGCCGGTGTCGCTGCCGAGGGCGATGGGCGCCTCGAATGCGGCGACCGCGGCAGCGGAGCCACCGCCGGAACCGCCGGGGATGCGGTCGAGGTCCCACGGGTTGTGGGTCGGGCCGTACGCGGAGTGCTCCGTGCTCGAGCCCATGGCGAACTCGTCCATGTTCGTCTTGCCGAGCGGCACGAGACCGGCGGCACGCGACCGGGCGACGACGGTCGCGTCGAACGGTGACAGGTACCCCTCGAGGATCTTGCTCCCTGAGGTGGACGGCATGTCCGTCGTGACCAGCACGTCCTTGATGGCGAGCGGGACGCCCGCCAGCTCGCCGAGGTCCTCGCCCGCGGCACGGCGTGCGTCGATGTCGGCGGCGACGTCGAGTGCGTGGTCCGACACATGGAGGAAGGCGTGGACGTCGCCGTCGACCTGCGCGATGCGGTCGAGGTGCGCCTGGGTGGCTTCGACGCTGGAGACCTCGCCAGCGCGGAGCTTGCTCGACAGCTCGGCTGCCGTGAGACCGATCAACCCGCTCACTGCTCCTCCCCCAGGATCGCCGAGACCTTGAAGCGACCGTCGGCCGATTCCGGCGCGTTCTGCAGCGCCTGCTCCCGCGTGAGCGTGTTGCCGACGACGTCGTCGCGGTACACGTTCTCGAGCGGGATCGGGTGGCTCGTCGCCGGGACGTCAGGCGTGGCCACCTGCTGCACCTTCTGGATGTTGTCCACGATGGAGTCGAGCTCCGTCGTGAGGTGGGCGATCTCGTCCTGGCTCAGGGCGATTCGAGCGAGGTTCGCGAGATGCGCGACCTGCTCGGTAGTGATTTCCGACATGCGTCTCCCGTACGTGTAGCGGTGGCGGTCGCTCCAGTCTATTCGCCAGGGACGTGGTCGTCCGTCGGGCTCCGCCCCTACAGTGGGACGGTGACCCAGAACGACTCGAGCAGCCGTCCCCATCCCCCGCACGAGCGTCCCTGGCTCGCGAGCTACGCCGCCGACGTGCCGGACGACATCCCCGAGCAGACCGGCAGCCTCGGCGATCTCGTCGAAGCCTCCGCCGCGAGCTACCCGGACGCCGTCGCGCTGGAGTTCTTCGGGTCGACCACCACCTACACGGAGCTCGAGGCGCTCATCGCCCGTGCCGCCGCCGGCCTGCGCGCACTCGGTGTCCGGGCGGGAGACCCCGTCGCCCTCATGCTCCCGAACTGCCCGCAGCACATCGTCGCGTTCTACGCGGTCCTCAGGCTGGGCGCCGTCGTCATCGAGCACAACCCGCTCTACACCCCCCAAGAACTCCGCCACCAGTTCGAGGACCACCGCGCGACGTTCGCGATCGTCTGGGACAAGGTCGCCGAGCACCTGCAGGACTTCCCGGCCGACCTGGCGGTGCACTCGCTCGTGACGATCGACGTGACCCGGGCGATGCCGCTCCACATGCGCGCCGCTCTCCGTCTGCCCATCCCGAAGGCGAGAGCCTCACGGGCTCAGCTCACCGCGCCGGTCTCGGGCACCGTGCGGTGGGAGCAGCTCCTGACCTCGGGGCCGCTGCCGGCGAGCCACCCGAAGCCCGCGACCGACGCCCTCGCACTCATCCAGTACACGAGCGGAACGACGGGCTCGCCCAAGGGTGCTGCACTCACCCACGGCAACCTGCTCGCGAACGCGGCGCAGTCCCGTGCCTGGGTGCCCACGGTGAAGCGCGGGGAGGCCGTCGTCTACGCGGTGCTCCCGATGTTCCACGCCTACGGCCTGACGCTCTGCCTGACCTTCGCCATGAGCATGGGCTCGCGCCTCGTCCTCTTCCCGAAGTTCGACCCGGCACTCGTCCTCAAGGTCATGAAGAAGCGACCGCCGACCTTCCTGCCCGCCGTCCCGCCCATCGCCGACCGACTCCTGACCGCGGCGACCGAGCAGGGCGTGTCGCTGCAGGGCACCGAGATCGCCATCTCGGGCGCGATGCCGCTGCCGCACGACCTCGTCGTCCCGTTCGAAGCCGCGTCCGGCGGCTTCCTCGTCGAGGGCTACGGGCTCTCCGAGTGCTCACCGGTCATCTCCGCGAACCCGGTCTCGACCGCACGGAAGCCCGGGACCATCGGCCTCCCGCTGCCGAGCACCGAGGTGCGCGTCGTGGATCCCGACGACCCGGAGACCGATCGTCCGGCCGGCGAGGCGGGCGAGTTGCTCGTCCGCGGCCCGCAGGTCTTCCACGGCTACTACAACAAGCCCGAGGAGACCGCCGCCGTCCTGCTCCCAGGAGGCTGGTTCCGCACCGGCGACATCGTGTCCATCGACGAGGAGGGGTTCATGACCGTCGTCGACCGGATCAAGGAGCTCATCATCACCGGCGGGTTCAACGTGTCGCCGAGCGAAGTCGAGCAGGTGCTCCGCGGGCACGCGTCGGTCGCTGACGCCGCCGTCGTCGGGCTCCCCGATCCCCACTCCGGCGAGCAGGTCGTCGCGGCCGTCGTCGCGGCTCCCGGTGCCACCGTGGATCCGGATGCCCTCCGAGCCTGGGCGCGGGAGATCCTCACCCCGTACAAGGTGCCGAAGCGGGTCGTCGTCGTCGACGAACTCCCCAAGTCGCTCATCGGCAAGGTGCTGCGGCGCCAGGTCCGCGACGAGCTGCTGCAGGCCGACCAGGACTGAGGTCAGTCCGTCGGCACCTCGTCGGCGGACGCCGCACCCTCGGCCTCATCCGCGGCCGGGGCCTCCGGCTCGCCGAGCGCCGCCGGACCCTCGGAGACGAGCAGGGCGAACTGCTCGGCGTCGATGATCCGCAGACCGAGTGCCTCGGCCTTCGCGAGCTTCGACCCGGCACCCGGGCCGGCGGCGACGAAGTCGGTCTTCTTCGAGACGCTCGACGCAGCCTTCCCGCCCGCCTGCACGATCGCTTCCAGCGCGCCCTCCCGGGTGAAGCCGTCGAGCGAACCGGTGGCGACGACGGTGACACCGGACAGCACACCACCGGCCGCGACCGCCGCGCCCGGCCCCGGGTGTCCGGGTGTCGCCCACTGCACGCCCGCCGCAGTCCACTCCTCGACGATCTCGCGATGCCAGTCGACCTCGAACCAGGCGATGAGGGCGTCGGCGATGATCCCGCCGACGCCGTCGACCTCCGCGAGCTCGTCGCGGGTGGCCGCATGGATGGCGTCGAGCGAGCCGAAGTACTCCGCGAGTGACCGGGCGGCCACCGGGCCGACGTGGCGGATGTTCAGTGCCACGAGCAACCGCGCGAGCGGGCGGGTCTTCGCGCCGTCGAGGTTGGCGAGGAGTTCGATCGCGTTCTTGGACGGCACCGAGGACTCGTCGCCGTCGAACTCGTCCGCGGCCGGGTCGTGCACGCCGTCCTTCTTGGCGCGTCGGCGGCGGAAGGGCGTGACGCGCTTCTCGGATCCGTCCTCATTGAGCTTGGGCAGCCCGGTCTCGTTGTCGCGGACGATCACGGTGACCGGGAAGATGTCGGCAATCGTGAGCGAGAAGAGTCCGGCCTCGGTCGTCAGCGGTGGTTCCGCGGGCTCCACCGGCTGGGTGAGCGCCGCTGCCGCCACCTCGCCGAGCGCCTCGACGTCGAGCGCGCCACGGGAGCCGATGTGCTCGACGCGTCCGCGCACCTGCGCCGGGCAGCTCCGCGCGTTCGGGCAGCGCAGGTCGATGTCGCCCTCCTTCGCGGGGGCGAGGGTGGTACCGCACTCGGGGCAGTGCTCGGGCATGACGAACTCGCGCTCCGAACCGTCGCGGAGCTCGACGACCGGGCCGAGGACCTCGGGGATGACGTCGCCGGCCTTCCGGAGGACGACGGTGTCGCCGATGAGCACGCCCTTCGCCTTCACGACGTCCTGGTTGTGCAGGGTCGCCTGACGCACCTCGCTGCCGGCGACGAGCACCTTCTCCATGACGGCGAACGGGGTAGCGCGGCCGGTGCGCCCGACGCTCACGACGATGTCGAGGAGCTTCGTGTTCACCTGCTCGGGCGGGTACTTGTAGGCGATGGCCCATCGCGGAGCACGACTCGTCGCGCCGAGCTCGCCGTGGAGCGCGAGATCGTCGACCTTGACGACGACGCCGTCGATCTCGTGCTCGACGCTGTCGCGGTGGGCGCCGAAGTACTCGATGAAGTCCGCCGCGCCGGTCGCCTCGTCGTGGACCCGGTAGTGCGAGGAGGTCGGGAGCCCCCAGCTGTGCAGCAACTCGTAGACCTGCGACTGCCGGGCGACGGGCGGCTGTTCCCACGCGCCGATGCCGTGGACGAGCATCTGCAGTCGGCCGAGCCGGTCGTGCATGAGTGCGAGCTGGGCCGGGTTCTTGCTCTCCGCCTTCTGGCGCAGGGAACCGCTCGCCGCGTTGCGCGGGTTGGCGAAGACCCGTTCACCGGCGGCCGCCTGGTTGGCGTTCAGTTCGCGGAAGGCCTCGACCGGGAAGAAGATCTCGCCCCGGACCTCGACGACCTCAGGGAACTCGACCTCGGGGTCGGACGACGTCAGGCGCTCGGGGATGGAACGGATGTACCGCACGTTCTCCGTGACGTCCTCGCCGACGACGCCGTCGCCACGCGTGGCCGCGCTCACGAGGCGGCCGCGCTCGTACCGGAGGTTGATGGCGAGGCCGTCGATCTTCAGTTCGCAGAGGTACTGGACGGACCCTCCGGCGTCGCGCTCGACCTTGGCGGCCCAGGCGAGGAACTCCTCGATCGAGAAGACGTTGTCGAGGCTGAGCATGCGCTCGAGGTGCGTGACCGGGGCGAACAGCGTGGTCTCGGCACGTCCGCCGACGGTCTGGGTGGGGCTGTCCTGGCTCTGCAGCTCGGGGAACAGACGCTCGAGTTCCTCGAGACGCCGGAGCATCGCGTCATACTCCTCGTCGGAGGCGAGCGACTCGTCGCGCTCGTAGTACGCGTCGCGGAGCTCGAGGATGCGCGAGGTGAGTTCCTCGGCCTCGGTCGATGCCTGCTGGAGGGTCTGTCCGGTGCTGTTCGCCACGGCGTCCAGTCTACGAGCGGCGTCCGACACCGGCGGGCGCTTGACACCCGGCACGTCCTCCCAGATGTGCGCAACCGGGTCGGGGCGGGTCTCATCGAGGAGTAGGGTGTCGCAGTGCCGCAGGAACCATGCGCGCGGAATCGGAGGAACCATGTCCCAGTCCAGCAGTCCGGGAACGGGGGCGGCTCCTACCAGCAAGCAGCTGACCGCGCGCGTCATCGGCATCTCCGTCTCGGCCGCGGTCGGTGGCTTCCTCTTCGGGTTCGACTCCTCCGTGGTGAACGGCGCGGTCGACGCGATGCAGGACCACTTCGCGCTCAGTGAGGCGCTCATCGGCTTCGCGGTCGCGTCAGCGCTGCTCGGTTGCGCGCTCGGCGCCTACCTCGCGGGCCGGATTGCCGACAGCCGCGGCCGCATCTTCACGATGCTGCTCGGTGCAGGCCTGTTCTTCATCTCCTCCTTCGGAGCCGGCTTCGCCTTCTCCCCCTGGGACCTCGTCATCTGGCGCATCGTCGGCGGGCTCGGTATCGGCATCGCCTCGGTCGTGGCTCCGGCGTACATCGCCGAGATCGCGCCGAGCGCCATCCGCGGCCGTCTCGCCTCGCTGCAGCAGCTCGCCATCACGCTCGGCATCTTCGCCGCGCTCCTGTCCGACTCCGTCCTGGCGGGCGCCGCCGGCGGCGCCTCGAACCCGCTGTGGTTCGGCGTCGAGGCCTGGCGCTGGATGTTCATCGCCTGCGCGCTCCCGGCCGTGGTCTACGGCGTGCTCGCGATGCGGCTCCCCGAGTCGCCCCGGTTCCTCGTCCGCAAGGGCAAGTCGGACGAGGCCCGTCGGATCTTCGCGACCGTCTGGCCGCAGGAGGAGGTGGATCGCGCCGTCAAGCTCGCCGAGCAGGCGGTGAAGGACGATGAGCAGCAGAAGAAGGCGACCCTCTGGGGCGGACGCTTCGGGCTCCTGCCGATCGTCTGGATCGGCATCATCCTGTCGATCTTCCAGCAGTTCGTCGGCATCAACGTGATCTTCTACTACTCGACGACGCTGTGGAAGGCCGTCGGGTTCCAGGAGTCCGACTCGCTCCTCATCTCGGTCATCACCTCGGTGACGAACGTCGCGGTCACCGTCGTCGCCATCCTGCTCGTGGACCGCATCGGTCGACGGCCGATCCTCCTCGCGGGTTCCATCGGTATGACGGTCTCGCTCGGCGCGATGGCGATCGCGTTCACGCAGTCGGTCACCGACAGCGCCGGCGAGGTCTCGCTGCCCCAGCCCTGGGGCACGATCGCCCTCGTGGCCGCCAACGTGTTCGTCGTCGCGTTCGGCGCGTCGTGGGGACCGCTCGTCTGGGTGCTCCTCGGCGAGATCTTCCCGAACCGCCTGCGCGCGAAGGCGCTCGGTGTCGCGGCGATGGGGCAGTGGATCGCGAACTTCCTCATCACGGTCAGCTTCCCGGCCCTCGCCGCGTTCTCCCTGCCGGTGACCTACGGCATGTACGCGCTGTTCGCGCTCCTCTCGTTCGTCTTCGTCCTCGCGAAGATCCCCGAGACGAACGGCCTGACGCTCGAGGAGGCGGAGACCCTCTTCGTCAAGAAGCCCAAGAAGTCCAAGGCGGGCGCACAGACCCGATCCTGACGACCGACGCAGAACGCCCGACGAGCCTGGCTCGTCGGGCGTTCCGTCGTTCCTGGGGTCCTCAGGCGGAGGCGGCGGCTCCGACGGGCACCGCACTGACGGTGCGGTCGATCGTGAACTGCCCGAGGACGCGCGTCCCGCTGTACAGCACGGCGGTCTGTCCGGGAGCGACGCCGTCGAGTGGCGTCTCCGGGTGGACGACGAGCTCGTCGGCCACGAGCGTCAGCGCGGCGGGGACCGGGTCGGCGTGCGCGCGGATCTGGACGTCGCACGGGATCGGTGCGACGCCGACCTCCGGAGCCCTCCCCGCCCAGGTGAAGCGCGAACCGGCGATCTCGCCGATGGCGAGCGCCTCCTTCGGCCCGACGACGACCGTGTTGTCCTTCGGACGCACCTCGAGGACGAAGCGCGGACGTCCATCCGGCGCGGGCACGCCGAGGTGCAGGCCCTTGCGCTGGCCGACGGTGAAGGCGTGGGCACCCTCGTGCGAACCGACGACGGCTCCGTCTCGGTCGAGGACCTGGCCGGTCTCGGTGCCGACCCGCTCCCCCAGCCAGCCCTTCGTATCGCCGTCGGGGATGAAGCAGATGTCGTGGCTGTCGGGCTTGTTCGCCACCGTGAAGCCGCGCTCCGCGGCCTCGGCTCGGACCTCGGCTTTCGACGGTGTCGCGCCGAGCGGGAACATCGAGTGCGCGAGCTGTTCGGCGGTGAGCACGCCCAGGACGTACGACTGGTCCTTGGCCCAGGCACTCGCGCGGTGCAGCTCACGATCACCCTCGGGGCTCGTGACGATCGTGGCGTAGTGACCGGTCACGACCGCGTCGAACCCGAGGTCGAGCGCCTTCTCGAGCAACGCCGCGAACTTGATCTTCTCGTTGCAACGCATGCACGGGTTCGGGGTCCGGCCGGCGCGGTACTCGGCGATGAAGTCGTCCACCACGTCGAGCTTGAAGCGCTCCGAGAAGTCCCACACGTAGTACGGGATGCCGATCAGGTTCGCCGCACGCTGGGCGTCCATCGAGTCCTCGATGGTGCAGCACCCGCGACTGCCGGTCCGGAGCGTGCCCGGCATCCGGCTGAGCGCCAGGTGGACGCCGACCACCTCATGGCCTGCGTCGACGGCGCGTGCCGCTGCCACGGCGGAGTCGACTCCGCCACTCATCGCTGCCAGAACTTTCACCGGGCAAGTCTACGCGCCAGCCGCTGGACGGCCACCCGCAAGCGGTGACGAGACGGCTGCTCAGGGACGAGCGCCCAGCGCCGTGTCGCGGTCGGCGGAACCGGCCCGACTCGCCTGTGCGTACGCGCGCGGCAGGGCCTGGAGGAAGTCGTCCACGTCCGTCTCGGTCGTCGTCCGACCCAGCGTGATCCGGAGGACCGATCGGGCCTCCGTCTCCGGGCGTCCCATCGCGAGCAGGACATGCGACGGTTCCGGGACGCCGGCCTGGCAGGCGGAACCCGTCGAGACCGCCACCCCTGCGAGGTCGAGGAGGAAGAGCATCGAGTCTCCCTGTGCGCCGGGGAACACGAAGTTCGCGTTCGACGCGAGTCGCTCGCTGGGATCGCCCGTCAGCTCGGCTTCCGGAACGGTCGCCCGCACGCCGGCCACGAGTCGGTCGCGCAAGGCGCTGAGACGCTCCTGCTCCGCGGTCCGCTCGAGCGCCATGAGCTCCGCGGCGACGGCGAACCCGACGGCTGCTGCGACGTCCTGCGTGCCGGAGCGGAGTCCGCGCTGCTGTCCGCCACCGTGCTGCAACGGCTCCACCACGGCTGCGCGGCTCACGACCAGGGCTCCGATCCCCACGGGACCACCGATCTTGTGCGCGGAGACGCTGAGCGCGACGAGACCACTGGCACCGACCGATCCGGATGCGGCGCGAAGGTCGGCGAGGTCGATGGGGAGGTGTCCGTAGGCCGAGACCGCGTCCAGGTGGAACGGCACCTCGGCCGCTGCGGCGAGCGCCGCCAGCCGGACGACGGGCTGGATGGTGCCGACCTCGTTGTTCGCCCAGAGCGCCGTCGCCACGGCGATGTCCGGGCCGTGGTCGGCGAACTGCTCCGCCGCCGTGTCGAGTGAGACCCGGCCGAGGTCGTCGAGCGGGATCCAGAGCGGGGACGCACCCTCGTGGCGCTCGAGCCATTCGACGGTGTCCAGCGTGGCGTGGTGCTCCCCCGCGGGTGCGAGCACGGCGGCGCGGCGTCGATCCTGCTGGCGGTGCCAGTAGAGACCCTTCAGGGCGAGGTTGATGGACTCCGTGCCGCCGGAGGTGAAGACGAGCTCGATGGGGTCGCACCCGAGGGTCGCCGCGACCCGCTCACGTGCCTCTTCGAGGAGGCGGCGGGCCTGTTGCCCGGGGCCGTGGATGGAGGCCGGGTTGCCGACGGTCGCCATGGCGGACGCGTAGGCCTCGATCACCTCGGATCGCACCGGGGTCGTCGCGGCGTGGTCCAGGTACACCACCATGCCGCTCCTCCCCTCGCCGCGGTGTCCGCGGATCTTCGCGCACTCCCGCACTCACTACTGTAGAACCCATGAACGCTGGTGACCCCTTCCATGATCTCGGCGTCCGCCTCGGCCCGTCCGGTGGTGAGCTCCGTGTGTGGTCCGAGCATGCGGATGCCCTCGAACTCGTGATCTTCGACGACAAGGATCTGAACTGGATCACCCACTCGGTCGAGATGACCCGCGACGACGACGGGGTCTGGAGTGGGAGTTCCGAGGAGCTGGTGCTCGGCCGACGCTATGCGGTCCGCGCCTCAGGGCCGTCCTCGCCGAACAACGCCTTCGACCCGAGCCTCCTGCTGCTCGACCCCTACGCCCGCGGGCTCGCCCGCGTGTCGGCCGAGCAGTGGCGTTCCGTCGTCGTCGACGACGCGTTCGACTGGGGCGGTGTGCAGAAACCCCGTGTCCCGCTCGACCGGACCGTCGTGTACGAGGCGCACGTCAAGGGACTGAGTAAGCTGCACCCCGACGTGCCGGAGGAGCTGCGGGGCACGTACGCGGGCCTCGCCCACCCCGCGATGATCGCGCATCTGCACGATCTCGGGGTGACGAGCGTCGAACTGCTTCCGGTGCACGCGTTCACCTCCGAGCAGCGTCTCATCAAGCAGGGCCTCGTCAACTACTGGGGCTACAACACCCTGAACTTCTTCAGTCCACACGCCTCCTATGCGACGAAGACGGCTCAGGCGGGTGGGGCGGACGAGGTCCTCCGCGAGTTCAAGGGCATGGTGAAGCTGCTGCACGAGGCCGGCCTCGAGGTCATCCTCGACGTCGTCTACAACCACACCGCCGAAGAGGGGCCCGGCGGCCCCCGCACGAGCTTCCGCGGCATCGACAACGCGACCTACTACCGTCAGGACGCCACCGGCGCCTACATCGACGTGACGGGCTGCGGCAACACCGTGGACTTCGGCCATCCGGTCCCCCAGCAGCTCGTACTCGACTCGTTGCGGTACTGGGCGGACGAGGTGCAGATCGACGGCTTCCGGTTCGACCTCGCTGCGACGCTCGGTCGGAACGAGGCGGTCGAGTTCACGCCCGACCACCCCCTGCTCGAGGCGATCGTCCACGACCCGTCGCTCGTCGACGCGAAGATGATCGCCGAGCCCTGGGACGTCGGGATGGGCGGCTGGCAGACGGGGAACTTCCCTGCCGGTTGGCACGAGTGGAACGACCGGTACCGGGATCGTGTCCGCAACTTCTGGCTCTCCGACATCGACTACGCGAGACGGGCGGACGCCCCGGTCGGGATCGGTGGGTTCGCGACCCGTCTGGCCGGATCGAGCAACACCTTCTCCGCTGAGCGCGGTCCGCTGGCCTCCGTCAACTTCATCACGGCCCACGACGGGTTCACCCTGGCCGACCTCGTCTCGTACGACGTCAAGCACAACGTCGGGAACGGCGAGTCCAACCGCGACGGGACGGACAACAACCGCTCCTTCAACCACGGTGCCGAGGGCCCGACGGACGACCCCGCGATCCTCGCCGCTCGTCGCAAGGCGATGCGGAACTTGCTCGGCACGCTCCTGCTGTCGGCGGGTGTCCCGATGCTCACGGCAGGCGACGAGTTCGGGCGGAGTCAGCGCGGCAACAACAACGCGTACTGTCACGACTCCGAGCTGACGTGGGTCGGATGGACGAGGGAGCCCTGGCAGGACCAGTTGCTCGCGCACAGCCGTCGGCTCCTCGAACTCCGGCGCGAACACCCCGCCCTCCGACCGGAGCACTTCGCCGCCGCCGGGACGACGGTGCCCGGCGCGAGCGTCATGGACTGGTTCGACGCTTCGGGCGCGACCATGAGCACCGACGACTGGACGAGTCCGCGGAACCGGACACTGCAGTTCTTCTCGACGAGCACGCCGGAGTCCGAGGAGCTCGACCGCGTGCTGCTCATCGTGCACGGCGTCGAGCAGCCGGTCGAGGTCACCTTGCCCGAGCACGAGGGCGTGACCGCGTTCGTGCGCATCTGGAACTCCGCGGACGACACACCGATGTCCGAGGAGGAGCAGTTCGTCCCCGGCCAGACGGTCCCGGTCTCCGCCACGTCGATGCAACTCTTCCGAGCCGTCTGACGATGGCGAAGCGCAGGGCCGAGGGTGGTGGCACGCCGGCGACGGTGACGTTGACCTCGCTGGGCATCCCCTTCACCCCGCGCGCCTACCGACACGACCCGTCGGTGACGGCCTTCGGTCTCGAAGCCGCCACGGCGCTCGGCGTCGACCCGCCCAGGGTGTTCAAGACCCTGCTGGCGGAGGTGGACGGGTCGCTCGTCGTCGCGATCGTCCCGGTCGCCGACCAACTCGACCTCAAGGCGCTCGCGGCGGCCCTCGACGGGAAGCGGGCGACGATGGCGGATCCTGCCGTCGCCGAGCGGAAGACGGGCTACGTGGTCGGCGGCATCAGCCCGATCGGGCAGCGCACCACGCTCCCGACGGTGCTCGACGAGAGCGCCTTCGAGCACGAGACGGTGTTGGTCTCGGGTGGTCGGCGCGGGTTCGACCTCGAACTCGCCCCGTCCGACCTCGGAACGGCCGTCGCCGCCGTCGTCACGCGGATCGCCAGATAGTCGGATCCCTCGACGCACCGGTGCGAAGGTCGCACCGGTGCGTCGGAGGAGATCGCCCTACTGGTCCGCCACGGCGACGAGCCCGAGTTCCGCGGGGGTGAGGAGCAGCTCGTGTCTCGGCACGATGCGCACCGTGTACCCGAACCCGCCGGCCCGATCGAGGGGAAGCGTCCCGGCGTACTCGAGTGTGTGCTCCGGCCGACTCGTCGACGGGGACTGCTGCTGCTCGAGCGGCTGCGTCCGGATGTCGAGCAGTTCACCTCCGGCACCGGGTACCCCGCAGACCACCTCGACGGTCACGTCCTCGGGTGACAGCGACCCCAGCTGGACGTAGGCGCGCAGCCGCAGCACGTCACCGACCTGCGGGACCGCGTCGACACCGCCGCTCTCGACATGGGCGACCGTCAGCTGCGGCCAGGCCTCGCGCACCCGCTGCTTGTAGGCTGCCAGCTCGCGCGCCCGCTGCTGATCGGACGCGTTCAGCTCGCGCTCCATCGCCGCCGCCGGGAGGTACATGCGCTCCGTGTACTCGCGGACCATGCGGTCGGCGCTGAGCGGTTCGGACAGCGTCGAGATCGTGTGTCGCACCATCTGCATCCAGCGCTGCGGCAGCCCGTCGTCCTCGCGCTCGTAGAACCGAGGTACCAGCTGGTGCTCGAGGATCTCGTACAGCGCCGTGGCCTCGAGGGCGTCGCGTTCCTCGTCGTCCGCCGCCCCGTCCGCCGACGGGATGACCCAACCGTTCTCGCCGTCCGCGTACTCGTTCCACCATCCGTCGAGGATCGACAGGTTCAGTGCTCCGTTGAGTGCGGCCTTCATGCCGGACGTCCCGCAGGCCTCGAGCGGACGCAACGGGTTGTTCAACCACACGTCACAGCCGGGGTAGAGCGTCTTGGCCATCCCGATGCCGTAGTCCGGCAGGAAGACGATGCGCGATCGGAGCTCGGGATCCTGGGCGAACTGCACGAGGCGCTGGATGAGCCGCTTGCCGTCGTCGTCCGCCGGGTGTGCCTTGCCGGCGACGACGATCTGGACGGGCCGTTCGGGGTGGAGCAGGATCGCGCGCAGTCGGTCGGGATCGCGCAGCATGAGGGTGAGCCGCTTGTAGCTCGGCACACGCCGGGCGAACCCGATCGTCAACACCTCGGGGTCGAGCAGTTCGTCGATCCAGGACGGGAGCACCGCTTGCGGGTTCTGGGTCCGATACCCGTCGGCGATCCGGCGCCGCACGTCGGCGACGAGGCGCTCCCGCATCCCGTGCTTCCGCGACCAGAGCTCGGCGTCCGAGAGCGAGGGATCGGACCAGTCCGCCCGACTCGTGTCGGTCGTCCCCCACCGGTCCACGGCGAGGTCGACGAGCGACGGATCCGTCCAGCTCGGGGCGTGGACACCGTTCGTGATCGACGTGATCGGCACGTCCGAGACGTCGAAGCCGGGCCAGAGCCCTCGGAACATCGCCCGGCTCACCTCGCCGTGCAACCGACTGACGCCGTTCGCGCGCTGCGCCAGACGCAGGCCCATGATCGCCAGGTTGAACACGTCGGCCGAGCCGCCGTTCGCCGTCTCGTCGCCGAGTGCGAGGACGTCCGGTGCGGCGACGCCCGGGAGCAGGTCACCGCTGAAGTAGCGCGTGATCACCTCGCGGTCGAACCGGTCGATCCCGGCCGGAACGGGGGTGTGTGTCGTGAACACGGTCCCGCCCCGCACGAGCTGCAGCGCCTCGTCGAAGGAGAGTCCGTTCCCGACGAGGTCGCTGATCCGCTCGAGCCCAAGGAAACCGGCGTGGCCTTCGTTGGAGTGGTAGACCTGCGGCAGCGCATGGTCCGTGAGCTCGCTCCACTGCTTGATCGCGCGGACACCGCCGATGCCGAGGAGGAGTTCCTGCAGGAGGCGATGCTCGCCGCCGCCGCCGTACAACCGGTCCGTCACGCCGCGCAGGTCGGCGACGTTCTCCGGGATGTCCGTGTCGAGCAGCAGCAGTGGCACCCGACCGACCTCGGCGATCCAGACCCGTGCCGACAGGCTCCGGTCGTCGGGGAGCGCCAGGGTGACGGTGACCGGTGTCCCGTCCGGTTCCCGGAGCACCGTGACCGGGAGTCCGTCGGGGTCCTGCACGGGATAGGACTCCTGCTGCCAGCCGTCGTTCGTGATCGACTGCGCGAAGTACCCGGAGCGGTAGAGGAGGCCCACGCCGACGAGCGGCACCCCCAGGTCGGACGCGCTCTTCAGGTGGTCGCCGGCGAGGATGCCGAGGCCGCCCGAGTACTGCGGCAGGGCCGCGGCGATTCCGAATTCGGGCGAGAAGTAGGCGATCGTCTGCGGTTTCGGGTCCGGGAGGCCCTGGTACCACCGCGGCTCCTCCAGGTACCGGCGGAGGTCGGCGTGCAAGGCGTCGGCCCGGCCGACGAAGTCCGCATCGGCGGCGAGTTCCGCCAGTCGCTCCGGTGTCACGAGACCGAGGCCGCTGATCGGATCGTGGTCGGACTCGCGCCAGACGTCCGGTGCGATCTCGTCGAACAGGCGCTGCGTCGGCTCGTGCCACGACCACCGCAGGTTCGCAGCGAGGGCGGTGAGCGAGGTCAGGGACTCGGGGATGAGCGCGCGGACGGTAAACCTGCGGATAGCCTTCACGCGCTCACTCTATGGCAACCGCGGAACGCACTCGTACGCTCATCGGACGCCCACCCGGGACAGGGCCGCGCCCGAGGCCCTAGCATGACGCGCGACACCCCGCGCGCCCCTTCATCGGTGGTCGTTTCGCGGTACGGTCGGACCAGTGGCACCGAAGGAGATGGAACGCACTATGCCGAAGTCAGTACCGCAGTCCTCCACCGTCGACGACGCCGTACCGGTGTCGCTCACGCTGTCCCCGAGCATCGGGCGCATCCCGATCCTGGATCCGACCCCCTCGGTCGAAGGTGGCCGCTGGCCGGCCAAGGCGTTCGCGGGCGAGGTGGTGCCGTTCGGCGCGACCGCGTTCCGCGAAGGACACGACCTCATCGGGGTCGAGCTCCTGCTCACCGATCCGCGCGGGAAGACGGTCGCGCATCGGATGGCTCCGGGCGCCCCGGGCACGGACCGCTTCGAGGTCGAGGTCCAACTCGCGACGGAGGGCACCTGGCGATACCAGGTCCGCGCCTTCGCCGACGAGTTCTCGACCTGGGAGCACAACGCCCGGGTCAAGATCGAGGCCGGCGTCGACGTCGAGCTCATGTACCTCATCGGCGCGGAACTCCTCGAGCGCGCCGCGACGGACAAGCTCCGCCCGGCGAAGGACCGCCGCTTCCTCACCGCCGCCGCCAAGCTCCTCCGAGACACCGACGCCGAGCCGGAAGCCCGGTTCGCGGTGCTCGACGACCTCGAACTCCTGGCCATCGCCGACCGCCGGCCGTTCGCCGGTCTCGCGAGCACGAGCGACGAGCGCGTGGTCCGCGTCGAGCGCACCCGGGCCGGCGTCGGTTCCTGGTACGAGTTCTTCCCGCGGTCGGAGGGTGCCGAGCGGAACCCGGACGGCTCCTGGACGTCGGGCACCTTCCGCAGCGCAGCCGGGCGGTTGCCGGCCGTCGCCGCGATGGGCTTCGACGTCCTCTACCTGCCGCCCATCCACCCCATCGGCGTGACGTTCCGCAAGGGACCGAACAACACCCTCACACCCGGCGAGCACGACCCGGGCTCCCCCTGGGCGATCGGTGGTGCCGCGGGCGGTCATGACGCGATCCATCCCGACCTCGGCACGGAGAAGGACTTCGTCGCGTTCGTCCGCCAGGCGAAGAAGGTCGGCCTGGAGGTCGCCCTCGATCTCGCCCTCCAGGCGTCGCCGGACCACCCCTGGGTGACCGAGCACCCCGAGTGGTTCACGACCCTCCCCGACGGCACGATCGCGTACGCCGAGAACCCGCCGAAGAAGTACCAGGACATCTACCCGGTCAACTTCGACAACGACCCCGAGGGCATCCGGGCCGAGGTGCTGCGCATCGTCCGGCACTGGATCTCGCTCGGCGTGCGCATCTTCCGCGTCGACAACCCGCACACCAAGCCGCTCGACTTCTGGGAGTGGTTGCTCGCGACCGTCAACCGGACGGACCCCGACGTCCTGTTCCTCGCGGAGGCCTTCACCCGTCCGGCCCTGCTGCAGGGTCTGGCGAAGGTCGGGTTCCAGCAGAGCTACACCTACTTCACGTGGCGCAACACGAAGGAGGAGCTCGAGGAGTTCCTCGGCGCGGCAGCGACCGAGACCGCGGACTTCCTCCGGCCCAACCTGTTCGTGAACACCCCCGACATCCTCACCGAGTACCTCCAGTTCGGTGGCCGGGCGGCGTACAAGGTGCGTGCGGCGATCGCTGCGACCGCCGCGCCGACGTGGGGGGTCTACGCCGGGTACGAGCTCATCGAGAACGTCGCCCGTCCCGGTGCCGAGGAGAACATCGACAGCGAGAAGTTCGAGTATCGTCCGCGGGACTGGGCCGCTGCGGAAGCCGCCGGCACCTCGCTGTCGCCGTACCTCACCCTGCTCAACCAGATCCGGCGTGCGCATCCCGCCCTCCGGCAGTTGCGCAACATCAGCTTCCACTGGAGCGACGACGACCAGATCCTCGTCTTCAGCAAGCATCTCGACCAGCGGTTCACCGGCACCGGTGAGCACGACACCCTGCTCGTCGTCGCCAACCTCGATCCGCACTCGGTCCGACAGACCATGGTGCACCTCGACCAGACCGTGTTCGGCGGCGTCCCGGGCGGCAGCTTCGACGTCACGGACCTCGTCACGGGAGCCGAGTGGATCTGGTCCGACAGCAACTTCGTGCGCCTCGACGCCTTCACCGAGCCCGTGCACATCCTGAGCGTGAGGATCCGACCATGACGACCAGCCCTGTGACCCCAGACGGAGCCGCTGCACCGAAGCGCTCCGGCCGTCGAGCCGCACCGATGTCTGTCGACGCCGCACCGGCGCCCCGGGAGCTCCCGCTCCCCTCCGTCGAGGACTGGATCCTCGACGCCGTCGCGGAGGGCCGCTACCACGATCCGCATGAGATCCTCGGCCAGCACCTGGTCGACCTCGGCGGAGTGAGCGACCCCCTCGTGGTCGTCCGCGCCAGACGCCCGCTGGCCGAGCAGGTGACGGCGGTGCTCGCCAACGGTGCGCGCGTGGAGCTCGCGCACGTCCGCGCCGGCATCTGGCAGGGCTTCCACGTCGACGGCATCATCGACTACACGCTCGACGCCCGCTACAGCGACGGATCGATCTGGAACGCCGACGACCCGTACCGGTTCGCGCCGTCGATCGGCGAACTCGACCTGCACCTCATCGGCGAGGGTCGCCACGAACGGCTCTGGGACGCCCTGGGCGCACACGTCACCGAGCTCCGTGGGGTCACCGAGTCGGTCGCCGGCACCGCGTTCGCCGTCTGGGCACCTCACGCACGTGCGGTCCGGGTCATCGGCGATCTCAACTCCTGGGACGGCACGGCGCACGCCATGCGCAACATGGGTGCGACGGGTGTCTGGGAGCTGTTCATCCCCACCATCGGCGCCGGCGAGCTGTACCGCTTCGAGATCCTGACCCAGCACGGCGACTGGGTCCGTCGGTCCGACCCGATGGCCCGGTTCACCGAACGCTCCCCCGCCACCGCATCCGTGACCGGTGTCAGCGACTACCGCTGGACGGACGAGGCGTGGCTCGATCGGCGGGCCGCGAGCGATCCCCACAACGGACCCATGAGCGTCTACGAGCTGCACGTCGGCTCCTGGCGTCCCGGGCTCGGCTACCGGGACCTCGCGGACCAGCTCATCGAGTACATCGCTGAGCTCGGCTACACGCACGTGGAGTTCATGCCGCTCGCCGAGCACCCCTTCGGCGGGTCCTGGGGCTACCAGGTCACCGGCTACTACGCGCCGACCAGCCGCTTCGGTTCGAGCGACGACCTCAAGTACCTGATCGACCGTCTCCACGGCGCGGGGATCGGCGTCCTCATGGACTGGGTGCCCGGCCACTTCCCCAAGGACGAGTGGGCCCTCGCGAACTTCGACGGTCAGCCCCTCTACGAGCACCCCGACCCGCGACGTGGCGAACAGCCGGACTGGGGCACCCTCGTCTTCGACTTCGGCCAGCCCCAGGTCAAGAACTTCCTGGTGGCCAACGCCCTCTACTGGCTCGAGGAGTTCCACGTCGACGGCCTGCGGGTCGACGCCGTCGCCTCGATGCTGTACCTCGACTACTCGCGGAAGGACGGCGAGTGGCTGCCGAACGTCCACGGCGGGCGCGAGAACCTCGAAGCGATCAGTCTCCTCCAGGAGGCGAACGCGACGGCCTATCGACGGAACCCCGGCATCGTGATGATCGCCGAGGAGTCGACGAGTTGGCCCGGCGTCACCGCGCCGACGAGCGAGGGCGGACTCGGGTTCGGCCTGAAGTGGAACATGGGCTGGATGCACGATTCGCTCCAGTACATCGAGCACGACCCGCTCTACCGGTCGCACCACCACGGCGAGATCACCTTCTCGATGGTCTACGCCTTCAGCGAGAGCTTCCTCCTGCCGATCAGCCACGACGAGGTCGTCCACGGCAAGGGGTCCCTCCTCGCGAAGATGCCCGGTGACCACTGGCAGCAACTCGCGAACATGCGGGCCTACCTCGCCTTCATGTGGGCCCACCCCGGCAAGCAGTTGCTCTTCATGGGCCAGGAGTTCGGTCAGCCCTCCGAATGGTCGGAGGAACGCGGTCTGGACTGGTGGATCCTGGACCAGCCGAGCCACCGGGCACTGCTCGGCCTCGTGTCCCGGCTCAACGCCGTGTACACGGAGCACCCGGCTCTCTGGGCCCTCGACCACGACGCCGCCGGCTTCGAATGGCTCGACGCCGGGGACGCGCAGAACAGCGTGCTCTCCTTCCTGCGCTGGGACGACGACGGCAACGTGATCGCCGCGCTCGTCAACTTCTCCGGCGCCCCCGTCGGCCCGTACCGGGTCGGTCTGCCTCGCGCGGGTCGGTGGGAGGAACTGCTCAACACCGACGCCGTGGAGTACGGCGGATCCGGCGTGGGCAACTACGGATCGATCGAGGCGTCGGCGTCACCGTGGGCGGGACGCCCGGCTTCCGCCGAGCTCACGCTCCCTCCGCTCGGCATGATCTGGCTCAAGCACGTCGGCTGACCAGGCTTCCGCGGCACCCGGATGCACGACGAAGGCCCGCCTCCTGAGGGAGGCGGGCCTTCGTCGTGCAGCGGTCGGTCAGTAGAGCAGGCCGGTCAACCGGGCCCTGGCCTTCATGACGCGCGGATCGGTGACGCCGGCGACCTGGAACAGCTCGAGCAGGCGCGTCCGGACAGTGTCCTTGCCCGACTGGTCGAGGTCGGGGAACAGCGTCAGCAGACGGTCGAAGGCGTCCTCGAGGTGTCCTCCGGAGAGGTCGAGGTCGGCGACGGTCAGCTGGGCGTCGAGATCGTCGGGAGCGGCGGCCGCTCGTCCGCGGATCTCATCGAGGGTCTTCCCCGTGAGGCGGTGCAGCAGACGGACCTGGGCGAGGCCGGCCACAGCCATGTCGTCCTTCGGGTTCTGCGCGATGGCCTTCTCATACGCGGCGATGGCCGTCGGGTAGTCGGCGCGCTCGATGGCCTCGTACGCCTCGGCGTGGAGGGGCGGCAGCGGTTCTTCCACGGGCTCGGCAGGGGCTGCAGCGTCGCCATCGGCGACGACGGCCCGACCGGAGACCCCGTTCTGCTCGGCCAGCTGCAGCAACTGCTCGATCACGTCGCGCACCTGCGACTCCGGGATCGCGCCGTTGAACATCGGCACCGGGCGTCCGCCCACGACGGCGACGACCATCGGGATCGACTGCGCTTGGAAGGCTTGGGAGAGCTGCGGGTTCGCGTCGACGTCCACCTTGGCGAGGACGAAGCGGCCGGCGTATTCCGCGGCGAGGCGCTCGAGTACCGGCGAGAGCTGCTTGCACGGCCCGCACCATTCGGCCCAGAGGTCGATGACGACGGGGACCACGGAGGACAGCTCGACGACCTGTCCGAACCCGTCGTCCGTCGCGTCGAAGACGAGGGACGGGACCTGGACGGTCTGGTCGGTCGTCGCGCCGGGCGCTTCTGCAGGCGCGCCTGGCTGGGTCGGCGCACCGGCGGGCGGCGCCTGGTGGCGACGCGCGAGGCCGGAGAGGTCGACGGCGCCGCGCAGGTGTGCCGCGCTCGGCTCCGCGGCACTCACGGGAGCTCCGATGCGGCGATGAGGGTCTGGGTGAATCCGAGCAAGGTGATCTTCTCTCCGGAGTTGACGGCTGGCACGTAGAACAGGAGCTGGTCGCCGTAGGTGGCCTGTGTCCCCTTCGCGCTCTCGGTGATCCCGGAGAGCGCGGCGACCGCACCCGAAGGTTTCACGGTAGCACCGGCTGTGACGACGGAGACCACCTCGCCCTCCTGCACGTTGACGGCGACGATCGCGCCGGAGTCGTTGGTCGCCAGCGCGACGTTCGGGCCGGTACCGGCGGCCGCCGAGAACGCGATGCTCGCCGTCGTCGGCAGGTTCGCGGCCTTCGTCGCGCGGTCCGCGGCGACCTGCGTGCGGAAGACGTCGCCATCGGCGTTGAACAGGCCGGCGAAGGTGCTCGCATCGCCGTTCGTGATGATGTCGGCGTAGGCCGCGGCGATCTCCTCCGGCGGCATGACGAGCAGCTTCGAGTCCGGCGGGACGCTCGCGGCACCGATGGTCGCGGGCGCGACGTTCTCGAGTCGGGCGCCCTCGAGGAGCTTCTCCGCGTAGACGACCTGGTAGTTCGACCGCGGGTCCTGCTGGGTCATCACGAGGACCGTCGGCGACACCGTCTCGTCGGCCTTGTCCTGGATCGCGGTCATGACCGTCCGTGGCCAGGCGTCCGTCGCCTGAGGCAGGGTGAGCGTGACGGGCGAGGCGGGGATGGGGGTCGCTCCGGCGGCGTCGGCCACCTTCGAGCGGAGGGCGTAGTTCGCGGTGCGCTCCTCGAGCGCCGGCCCGGAGAACCGGACGGCCGCAGCGGTGCCGTCGAGCGCAGCATCGGCCTCGGACGCCGCCGTGGAGATCCGCGACACGATCCGTTCGACCTGTGGCACGGTGACGACGGGCGCCGCGAAGTCCTGGTCCTGGCTGTCGGCCGGCAGGTCCGTCGCGGTGACGGTGGGCGTCGGTGACGGCGCTCCGATGGTCGGCCAGTAGTCCTGGGAGCAGCCGCTCAGACCGAGCGTGCCGATGAGGACGAGCGGGACGCCCACGACGAGGGAACGGCGGAGCGGGGAGCGCTTCGTCTTGCCGGCCCCGAGTTCACGGGGGCGGCGCGGCTTCGGTTGTCTCGACATCTTCGTGATGCCCTTCTGTCCTTGTCCCGGACCCTTGCGACGCGGGCCTCGCGAGCGACGCATGCGCTGGATCCCCGAGAGGTAGAGCACGATGCCGGCGAGGAGCACGAGGATGCCACCGGCGATCAGCGGGCCGGCCCACGGAGTGGCGTTGTCGAGTGGCCAGGAGAGGCGGAGGGAATCCGGAGCGGCGGCCGTACCGTCGGTTGCGATGAGCACGTCGATGTCCTTCGGCAGGTTCATCGTCGCGATGACTGCGCCCGCCTCGTCGTACTCGCCGAGCCAGAGGTCGGATCCCCGCGGGTTCGGACCCTGCTCGGAGGTGGTGGTGTCGTCGGTGGCCTCGGGGGCCGGCGTCGCCGACGGCTCCGGGCTCGGGGTCGCCCCGTCGTCGGTCGCGTCCGCCTCGGCGGTGACGGTGGTGGTCGTCAGGGCGGTGCCGGCACTGTTGACGCCGACGCGGCTGTAGGGCTCGTCGCCGAGCCAGGCCGTGATGTCGTCGGAGCGCCCGTAGCTCATGAACACCTGGGTGTCGCCGCCCGCGCCCGCCACGATGGACTGCGCTCCCGGCTGCGACTGCAGCACGCTCCCGGGGATGACGATGAACCGATCACCGCTGTCGACCGTCGTGGACAGGCTGAAGGTGCCGGGCGAGAGGAACACGGTCCGTTGCGCGATTCCCGTCACGATCATGACGGCTGCCACGACGAACGCGGCGATGGCGAGAACGAAACGCACGGATTACTCTCCTCTGGCGTCGGAGCGACGCGGGTGATCCTGCGTCCGACGGGATCCGGCGGGTCGGGCCGGCAGGAGACGCAGGTGGTTCAGGCTATCGGAAATGACTGGGAGGCGGCTAGACGGCCGCTGAGAGGCCGGGGGCCGGCCAGTGGGTCGGGAGCGGCAGCGCCTCGGGACGCACTGCAGCGACGATCTCGGTGAGCACGCGTCGGGTCTGGCTCTCCCCCACCCACAGGTGCTTGGCACCGTCCACCGGGACGAGGGTGGCCCCGGAGAGGACGCCGAACCGTTCCGCCGCTTCCGCTGGTCGGAGATAGTCGTCGAACTCGGGTACGAGGACGACCATCGGCCGGTCGTCGCCGGCCCAGGCCCGGAGCTCCTCCTCCGTCGTGCGGTGCAGCGGCGGAGAGAGGAGGATCACGCCGTCGACGGCCGGGTCGCGCCCGTATTTCAAGGCCAGCTCGGTCCCGAACGACCATCCGACGATCCACGGATGCGGAAGCCCGCGCTCGGCTACGAACGCCAGCGCGGCCTCGACATCGGCCCGCTCGCCGACGCCGCCGTCGAACGCGCCGTCGCTCGTCCCTCGAGGAGACGAGGTGCCGCGGGTGTTGAAGCGGAGCACGGCGATCCCCGCGAGCGCAGGCAAGCGCGCCGCGGCCTTCCGGAGCACATGGGAGTCCATGAACCCGCCGGCGGTCGGCAGCGGGTGGAGCGTCACCAGGGTCGCGACGATCTCGCCGTCGGCCGGCACCGCGAGCTCGCCGACCAGGGTCAGGCCGTCGGCCGTGTGCAGCTCGATCTCCTCGCGGACGGCGGGGAGCTCGGCGCCACCACGGATCTCGATGGTGTCGGTCATGAGTCAGTCCTCCGGGGCAATGTGGTCGGGTCGTTTCGCGGCGTGCGTGCGTTCACCGGATCCGCCAGCAGTGCGAGTGCCAGTGCCGCCGGGCAGCGATGTCGGCCTGGTCGCCCAGGACCCCGTCAGCGCGCCACGTCACCACATGGGCGGTGCCGGGCGGGATGGACTGTCCGCATCCAGGACACACATAGGTCTTCTGCGCACTGGAACCGCTGACGGGCTGGACGAACCAGGATCCGTCTCGATGGTCCTCGGTGCGTTTCCACCCCGCCATCAGCCGTTCGAGACCGTTACCCTCGTCGTCGCCGGGCCGCGGCCGGTGGCGGTGGTGTCGGGGCATGGGTCAAGTCTAGGCTCAGCCTCCACGACCGTGTCGGGAGGCGGTTCCGGTCAGTACCAGCCGTTGGACTCCGAGTGGGCCCACGCGCCGCACGGCGTGCTGTACCGACTCGTGATGTATCCGAGACCCCAGGTGATCTGCGTCGCGGGGTTGGTCGCCCAGTCGGCTCCGGCCGAGGCCATCTTGGAGCCGGGAAGCGCCTGCGGGATGCCCGTGGCGCCGGAGCTGGCGTTGTAGGCGTACACGTTCCAACCCGACTCGCGGTTCCACAGGGAGACGAGACAGCTGTACTCGCCCTCGCCCCAGCCGTTGGCCATGACCATGTCGTAGGCGATGGCCTGAGCCGTACCCGGGTCGGGCGTGCCTGCCGCGGGAGCGCTGCCCGTAGACGAGGAACCGCCGCCGGTCGCGGCGGGCGTCGCCACGGGAGGCGGCGGGGGCGGAGCGACGACCTCGTAGCTGTCGCGGGCGAAGGTGTACTGGTAGTTCGAGCTTGCGACGACCGACTGCGCGGCGTTGCCACCGAACTGCGCCTGCTTCTCCGCATAGGAGGACGCCACGACGCTTGAGGTCGGGTCGACCATCGTCACGGCGACGAAGCCGAACGCAGCCGTCGCCGCGAAGATCCCGAGGACCTTCTTGCCGCGAGAGCGCGGCCGACGGTAGGGCTGAACCGCCTTACCGGTGTTCGGCTGGGCTGATGGTTTCCACGGGGTCACGTCAGTTGAGTCTTGAGGCACGATGCATCGATGGTAGCCGAGAATGCCTGATCAGGCCACCTGGTCGGCCGACGCTCAGCGAACCGCCAGCATGACGTCCACGACGCTGTCGAGCAGTGCGTCGACCTGGGACTCGCGGTAACCGGCCCATTCGTTGCGGAACACGGCCGTGCGGACGCGGTCGACGTTGAGCGGTGTGCCGTCGTGGAAGTAGGCGACGAGGCGATCCGCGAGGGCGTCCACGTCCTTCCGGCTGTAGCCGCGGGCGAGCAGGCTCACCCGCTGGAACCGCTGGCCCTCCGGCCTCGTCAGCCGGTTGAGGATGACCTGCGCGGTGCCGCGGGCGTCGCGCAGCCACTCCTTGGCGCCGCGCTCCTCGACCGACCGCTCCCGCTCGCGGAGCGAGAAGGCGTCCTCGAGTCGCTCGAGCGCCGCGTCGACGTGCTCGGTGCTGTAGCCACCCCGGACGAGCCGGAACGCCACGTGCCGGATGTCCTCCGCGCTCAGGACCGCATCGGCGTCGGCGTCGGTGTCCTGTGCGTAGGCGGCGCGAGCGCGGTCGAGGAACTCGTCGACCTCGGCCGGATCGTAGCCACGCTTCGAACGTTTTGCGGTGGGGAAGATCGTGCTCACCGGACCATTCTCCCCCATGAGGGGCTGATCGGGCGAAATCGGACCGAGCCGGGACTCAGCCCGCGAGTCCGCCGAACAGGAGGTAGACCACGTAGGCGACGACCGCCGACGGCAGGATCGAGTCCAGGCGGTCGAGGAATCCCCCGTGCCCGGGAAGCCACGAGCTCATGTCCTTCACGCCGATGTCGCGCTTGATGAGCGACTCCGCGAGGTCGCCGACCGTGGCACTGCCGAGGAGCAGCAGACCGAGCAGGACACCGACCCACCACGGGACACCGAGCATGAGGATGGCGAGCAGCACGCCGGCCACGACCGAGACGACCCCCGCTCCGGCGAAGCCCTCCCAGGTCTTGTTCGGGCTGATCACCGGCGCCATCTTGTGCTTGCCGAACGACAGGCCGCTCACATAAGCACCGACGTCGACGCAGATGACGAGGATCAGGAACGCCAGCGTCCACCATTCGCCCTCGGGCTGGGCGACGAGGAACACGGCGAAGGAGGCGAGGAAGGGGACGTAGACCTGGATGAACGTCCCGGACGCGAGGTCGCGGACGAGCGTGGGAAGGTCGGTCCGCTTCGAAGCGATGGCCTGCTCGGCCACGCGCCAGACGATGACGAGCAGGATGCCGAGCAGGACGACGGACCAACGCCAGACGTCGTGGAGGAAGAACGCCGCCGGCTGCATCGCGACGGCCGAGATGACGGTCGGGATCGCCGGCACCCGGCGCCCGGTCTGCTCGAGGGCCTTCCGCAGCTCCAGCGTGGCGAAGGCCACCACGGCCGAGGCCAGGACGACGAAGATCACCTTGAAGATGATCAGGCTCACGAGCATGATGCCGCCTGCGGCCACCCCGATGAGGATGGCGTTCACGAGGTTGCGGCCGACCCGCGCCTCGATGCGTTCGTTCGTCGCGTCGAACTGCGCCTTCGTCGCCTGGACCTGCCGTTCGATGTCGGCACGTTTGGCGTCGACCTGCCGCTCGAACTTCGCGCGGCGGTCCTTCAGCTGGGACCGCAATTCCTGCGAACCCGACTTGCCGGACCGGCCGGGTTCGGGTTGCGACGGATCGCTCGATCGCCCGGGAGCGACATCGTCTTCCACAGGTACCTCCAGCGGGCGTGCCGTCGGTCGAGGGACCGGTCGGCGAACGGAATCAGCGGTGGGACAGCGGCTCAGATGGAGAGCAGCTCGGTCTCCTTGGCCTTCAGCGCGGCGTCGACGGCGTCGATGTGCGACTTCGTGACGGCCTCGAGCTCCTTCTCGCCGCGTGCGACGTCGTCGTCGCCGACCTCGCTCTTGAGCGCCTCGAGGTCGTCCTTGCCCTTGCGACGGATGTTGCGGATGGACACCTTCGCGTCTTCACCCTTGCCGCGGACGATCTTGACGTATTCCTTGCGACGCTCAGCGGTCAGTTCGGGCATGGTGACCCGGATGACGGTGCCGTCGTTCGTCGGGTTGGCGCCGAGGTTCGGGATGTCGCGGATCGCCTGTTCGATGTCGCGCAGTGCGGACTTGTCGTAGGGCGTCACGACGATCGTGCGAGCTTCCTGGTTCTGCAGGGAGGCGAGCTGCGCCAGCGGCGTCGGCGTGCCGTAGTAGCTCACCAGGACCTTCTGGAACAGCTGGGGGTTGGCGCGACCCGTACGCACCGTGGCGAAGTCATCCTTCGCGGCCTCGACGGCCTTCGACATCCGGGTACCAACATCCGACAGGACATCCGCGATCACGAGCACTCCTTTGATTGCATTACTGGGTTCAGTCTAGTCGGGCGGCTGGCCTCGGCCTCGCCGCCCTGCCGCTTACGCGGAGGTGACGAGAGTGCCGATCGCGGCACCGCGGATGGCCGCCGTGACGTTGCCGGCCGGCTCCATGCCGAAGACGCGCATCGGCATGCCGTTGTCCATGCAGAGGCTGAAGGCCGTCGAGTCGACGACCTTGAGGCCGCGCTGGAGCGCCTCCTGATAGGAGATGGTGTCGATCTTCGTCGCCGTCGGGTCGACGCGGGGGTCGGCGGTGTAGACGCCGTCGACGCCGTTCTTGGCGACGAGGACCTCGACGGCTCCGATCTCGAGCGCGCGCTGTGCCGAGACGGTGTCGGTCGAGAAGTACGGGAGTCCGGCGCCCGCTCCGAAGATGACGACGCGACCCTTCTCGAGGTGTCGCTCGGCACGGAGCGGGATGTACGGCTCGGCGACCTGCGTCATGGCGATGGCCGACTGCACGCGCGTGGCGGCGCCGGCCTGTTCCAGGAAGTCCTGGAGCGCCAGGGCGTTCATGACCGTTCCGAGCATGCCCATGTAGTCGGCTCGGCCGCGGTCCATGCCGCGCTGGCTGAGCTCGGCTCCGCGGAAGAAGTTGCCGCCTCCGACGACCACTGCGACCTCGACCTCGGCGGTCGCTTCAGCGATCTCGCGGGCGATCGACCCGACCACGTCGGGGTTGACGCCCAACTGGCCGCCTCCGAACGCCTCACCTGACAGCTTGAGCAGTACCCTGCGCTTCTTCTCCGGCATCCGCCTGTCCTTCCTCGTCCCTCACACAACTTAGCGTCAGGAGCCGCCCGCTGTCCGCGACAGTGGTCGACTCGCTGACCGGATCGTCACCGATCCCACGTGCGCGGGTATGCCCGCGCACGCAAAGGGGTCCGGATCGCCACTGGCGATCCGGACCCCGTCACAACTGCTACGCGCCGACCTTGAAGCGGGCGAACCCGGTCACGGTGAGGCCCGCGTCAGCGAGCACCTTCTGCACGGACAGCTTGTTGTCCTTGGCGTAGTCCTGCTCGAGGAGCGCGACCTGCTTGAAGTACGAGGTCACGCGGCCCTCGACGATCTTCGGCAGTGCAGCCTCGGGCTTGCCCTCGTTCTTCGAGATCTCGGTGACGATCTCGCGCTCCTTCTCGACCTCGTCGGCCGGGACGTCGTCGCGGCTGAGGTAGGACGGGTTGGCGAACGAGATGTGCTGCGCGATGCTGCGAGCCGTCTCCGCGTCGTCGCCCGTGTAGCCGACGACCACGCCGACCTGCGCGGGCAGGTCCTTGTTGGTCTTGTGGAGGTAGACGGCGAAGTGCTCACCGTGCACCACCGCGAGGCGGCGGAGCTCGAACTTCTCACCGATGATCGCAGCGGAGTCCGCGATGACCTCGGCGACGGTCTTGCCGTCGGCCGGAGCCGCGTTCCCCTCTTCGACGGTGGTCGCGCCGGCGGCGACGACTGCGTCGAGGACGAGGTCGGCCAGGGCGAGGAACTTCTCACCCTTCGCGACGAAGTCGGTCTCGCAGGCGAGCTCGATGAGCGTGGCGGTGTCGCCGTTCTCCTTCGCGGCGACGAGGCCCTCGCTCGTGGAGCGGTCGGCACGCTTCGCGTTGCCCTTCGCACCCTTGAGCCGCAGGATCTCGGTCGCCTTCTCGACGTCGCCATCGGCTTCGACGAGTGCGTTCTTGGTGTCGACCATGCCGGTGCCGAGCTGCTCGCGCAGCACCTTCAGGTCAGCGAGAGAAAAGTTGGCCATTGCTGGTGTCCTCCTTGATTACTTCTCGTCGGCGACGACGGCGGCAGCTGCGCCCTCGGCGTCGGCGGCGGACTCGGTTGCAGCGACCTCGACGTCTTCGACAGCCGGAGCTGCCTCGACGGCGTCGGTTGCGGCGATCGCCTCATCGGCGACCTTCTCGGTCTCGGCCGAACCCTGCTCGCCGCCCTGGAGCAGCTCCTGCTCCCACTCGGCGAGCGGCTCGGCCGGGGCGTCGCCCTCGGTCGGCTTCTGGTGGCGCTGGATGAGACCCTCGGCGGCGGCGTCGGCGATGATGCGCGTCAGCAGGCCGACGGAACGGATCGCGTCGTCGTTACCCGGGATCGGGTAGGTGACCTCGTCCGGGTCGCAGTTGGTGTCGAGGATGCCGATGACCGGGATGCCGAGCTTGCGCGCCTCGTCGATCGCGAGGTGCTCCTTCTTGGTGTCGACGACCCAGAGCGCCGACGGCGTCTTCGAGAGGTTGCGGATACCACCGAGCGACTTGTGGAGCTTGTCCAGCTCGCGCTTCTTGATGAGGAGTTCCTTCTTGGTGAAGCCGCTCTTGGAGGCGTCTTCGAAGTCGAGCTCCTCGAGCTCCTTCATGCGGGCGAGTCGCTTCGACACCGTCTGGAAGTTGGTGAGGAGGCCACCGAGCCAACGCTGGTTGACGTAGGGCTGGCCGACGCGCGTCGCCTGCTCGGCGATGACTTCCTGCGCCTGCTTCTTCGTGCCGACGAAGAGGATGGTGCCGCCGTGGGCGACCGTCTCCTTGACGAAGTCGAAGGCCTGGTCGATGTAGCCGAGTGACTGCTGCAGGTCGATGATGTAGATGCCGGAACGCTCGGTGAAGATGAAGCGCTTCATCTTCGGGTTCCAACGGCGGGTCTGGTGCCCGAAGTGCACGCCGCTGTCGAGCAGCTGGCGGATGGTTACGACGGCCATGAGCCGTTCTCCTGTTCTGCGCTCGCCACCGCACCGCTGACGCGGACGGGTGGGAGTGCCTCGGTTGTCTGACGGACCGGATGGCCTCGTCCCTGGTGCCCGGCGCACGTCCGCCACGCTCCGGAGAGCGAGGACCGATTGGAAGTGGTGGCCGAAATGGCACGCGTAGTCACCCCGACGAGCGAGGTGCTCCGTTCAGCATAGCATCAGGCCACCGTGATGACGGCGCTCCACAGGCCGTCCGACCAGGTCCGTCTCCCCGCTCCGAGGCGCCCACCCGCCCTCGCTCTCCCGAGCCCGTCAGGCTCGGATCATGATGACCTCGATCGCCAGTTGGTTCCTCATCTCCTGCCTGGTGCTCCTCGCACCCGTGAGCACGTCTGGGGCGGCGCCGGCCTGGAGCTGGCCGATCGCTCCCCCGCACGTCGTCACCGAGCCGTTCGTCGCGCCGCCCGACCCGTACAGCGCCGGCCACCGGGGTATCGACATCGCGGCATCGCCCGGTCAGCCGGTGGCCGCAGCAGCCGCCGGCGTCGTGACGTTCAGCGGGACGGTGGTCGACCGCCCACTCGTCGTGATCCGGCACGACGACGGACACCTCTCGAGCATCGAGCCGGTGGTGGGTTCGGTCGACGTCGGTAGCCGCGTGACCCGCGGGGCACCGATCGGGACGGTCGGCGTCGGCGGACACTGCGCCGACGGCTGCGTGCACTTCGGGGTGCGGCTCGACGGCGTCTACGTCAATCCGATGCTGCTGCTCGGCGAGGTGCCACCGGCCGTCCTGCTCCCACTGACCACGACGGCGGGGGCTCAGGCCCGCGGGTGGGCGTTGCGGTAGCTCTCCTTGATGCGTTCGACGGAGACGTGCGTGTAGATCTGCGTCGTCGCGAGACTCGCGTGGCCGAGGAGTTCCTGGACCGCGCGGAGGTCCGCTCCCCCGTCGAGCAGGTGCGTCGCGGCGGTGTGCCGCAGGGCGTGAGGCCCTGCCGGACCACCACCGGGCACGGCGTCGAGGAGCCGGGCGACGAGCGTGTAGACGGAGCGTGGGCCGAGCCGTCCTCCGCGTGCGCCGAGGAAGAGGGCTGCGCCGGGCGTCGGTCCGCGGTCGTTCGCGGCTGCACGGGCGACCAGCTGCGGGCGGGCGCTCGTGAGGTAGTCGACGATCGCCGACTGAGCGGGGACGCCGAACGGCACGACCCGCTCCTTGTCGCCTTTGCCCGTGACACGGACGGTGAGCCGGTCGAGGTCGAGGTCGTCCCGGTCGAGTCCGCACAGCTCGGACACGCGAAGGGCTGACGCGTAGAGCAGTTCGACGACGGCGAGGTCGCGGAGGGCGTTCGGCTCCCCCGATGCGGCGCGGTCCTCGAGCCCCGCGAGGAGGTCGTCGAATGGGCCCCGGCCGACGACGCGCGGCAGGGTCCGACCCGTCTTCGGACTCCGGAGACGTGCCGCGACGTCCGAATCGACCCTGCCGGTGCGCAGGAGCCAGGCGCTCCAGGCCTTGGCCGTGGCGGTGCGTCGCGCGAGCGTCGCCTTGGACGAGCCGGCCTCGGAAGCGGCCCAGAGCCAGTCGCGGAGGAGGTCCAGCGTCACGCCGTCGACGAGCTCGACATCGCGTCCGGTGGCGAAGTCGGCGAGCTGCCGGAGATCGGAGGCGTAGGCGCGAACGGTCTGCGGCGACAGCCGACGCTCGGAAGCGAGGTGCTCCGAGAACCCGTCGATGCTGCTCCAGATGTCCACGTGGACAGCATGCCCCACGCGTCCGACGCCGTGGCCTTCCCCCGCCGACCGATCACCTCACGCCCGTCCCCCGACGAGCACCCACCCTCGTTCGCGTTCCTCGACGGCCCCGGCGAGATCGAGCGCACCGAGCACGCCGCTGACCTCGCGAGGACTCAGCCCACTCGCTTTCGCAAGCGCCTCGACGGTGCGCGGCGAGCGGGCACTCATCACATCACGGACCCGGCGTTCCTCTGGCGAGGCGAACGCCTGCGCGTCCGCGTCGACCGCGGTCCATCCGGCGAGTTCCGCCATCTGCTCGGCGTTCGTCACGCAGGTGGCGGCGTACTCACGGATCAGGCGGTGACAGCCCGCCGACGACGGACTCGTGACCGGGCCGGGCACGGCTCCGAGCGGACGCCCGAGGGACGCAGCGTGACCCGCCGTGTTGATCGACCCGGAGCGGTCGCCGGCCTCCATGACCACTGTCGCAGCCGAGGCTGCGGCGATGAGTCGGTTCCGCTGCAGAAATCGCCATTTGGACGGTGTGGACCCGCACGGTGATTCGCTGATGACGGCTCCACCGGCTTCGCGGATCCGCCGGATGAGCGCATCGTGACCGGCCGGGTACGGCCGATCGACCCCGCCTGCGAGGTAGGCCACGGTGACGCCCCCGCTCCCGAGGGCGGCTCGGTGCGCCGCGCCGTCGATGCCGTACGCGGCACCCGACACGATCGCGAAGCCCCGATCGACGAGCCCGGCCGCCGCCTCGAGGGTGACGTGCTCGCCGTAACCGGACGCGGCCCGGGCCCCGACCAACGCGATGGCGCGTTCTCCCGCAGGGACGTCGGGAGAACCACGCAGCCAGAGGGCGTGCGGCGCGTGCACACCGAGGTGGTCGAACCCCGCATGCCAGCCCGGAGCGCCTGGCAGGAGTAGTCGGACGCCGACCTCGATGGCCACCTCGCACGCGGCGACGAGGTCAGCCGAGACGAGACGGGGGCGCCAGCGTTCCAGCGCACTTCCGAGCACGCGGGAGGCGGGCATCGCGGCGGGATCCTCGGACTCGGCATCGGCATCGGCCGACGTCGAGCCTGAGCCTCTCGACCACTCGCTGCCGAGGATACGGCGCTGCAGTTCGGTCGGCCCCACCCGTTCCAGAACCGCTGACAGTGCGCCAGCAGGGCCGAGCGCACCGACCACGAGCCCGGCCACGCCATCGCCCGGTTCGGCGATCATCGTCCAGGCCGCCCGAGCGAAGGCCGCCCGTATCCCGGCGGTGCCGACGTTGTCGTCGGCGTCCGAGACGCGCTCGGCACCTCCATCTGCGCGAGGACGGCCCGCGGCCTCGACCGACTCCAGGCCGCCGAGGCCTCGGACGAGGCGCTCGACCAACTCGCGGTCCAAGCCGAACCACGCACTCATGAGATGCCCTTCCGCAGGAAGAGGGCGCGCCCCAAGTGCTCCGCTGTGGGGCTGCCGGCCCCGTCGAGGTCGGCGAGCGTCCAGCTCAGTCGGAGGATGCGGTCGTAGCCACGCATGGTGATGCCTCCCCGCTCGAGGGAGCGGTCCAACGCGCTGGTGACGGATCTGGGCAGCCGCATCCGAGGGCTCCTGAGCCAGGTGCCGCTCGCCTGCGCGTTCGTGGTCCAGCCGGTGCCAGCCAACCGCTCGGCACTCGCGGCCCGCACCGCTTCGACGCGGGAACGAGCCTCAGCGGTGGAGACCCCACCCTCCCGCGAGAGACTCGTCAGTGCCGAGGTGATCCGGTGCACCCGCACGCGGATGTCGATCCGGTCGAGGAGCGGCCCCGAGATCCGCCCGAGATAGCGTCGACGGGCCTGCGGTGGACAGGTGCAGACGCCGTCTGCCGTGCCGTACTGACCGCAGGGGCAGGGGTTCGCGGCGAGGACGAGTTGGAAGGCGGCCGGGAACGTCGCGCTGCCGTGCGCACGATGCACGGTGACCACGCCGGCTTCGAGTGGCTGACGCAGCGAGTCGAGGACGTCGGCGCGGAACTCCGGTGCTTCGTCGAGGAAGAGCACGCCGTGCGCCGCGCGCGCGGCTGCTCCGGGCCGGATCTGGCGCGAACCGCCACCGATGATCGCCGCTGCCGAGGACGAGTGGTGCGGGCTCTCCCACGGTGGTCGTCGTGCGAGCGCGCCGTCCGGCGGCAGACCGATGAGCGAGCGGAGGCAGCTGACCTCGACCGCGGCCTCGGGCTCGAGGTCGGGAAGGATCTCAGGGAGCCGGGCGGCCAGCATGGTCTTGCCGGCACCGGGAGGTCCGACCATCATGACGTGGTGCCCGCCGGCCGCCGCAGCGACCATCGCGTCGACCGCCTCCGGTTGTCCGACCACGTCCGCGAGATCGAGTGGGTCGGGCGTGGGCAACCGATCGACCCGCTGTCGGACGGGTTCGAGGTCGATCACGGACAGTTCTGCACCGTGCCAGATCGCCGCATCGCGCAGCGAGGTCGCCCCGATCACCGTGACGCCGGGCACGAGCTGCGCCTCCTCCACGTTGGCGGTCGGCACCATCACCGCGTCGTAGCCGGCGCGGGCGACGGCGAGGACGGCCGGCAGCACGCCGACGAGCGGACGGAGCCGACCGTCGAGCCCGAGCTCACCGAGATGCACGACCCGCTCGGCGGACTCCCGGCGGACGAGGCCGCCCACGGCGAGGCAGGCGATCGCCATGGAGAGGTCGAATGCGCTCCCCTGCTTGGGCAGCGACGCGGGAGACAGGTTGATCGTGAGCTTGCCACCGGGCAGCTCGCAGCCGGAGTTCGCCGTCGCACTCTTGATGCGGTGCGCGGCCTCACCGAGCGACTTGTCGGGAAGCCCGACGATCGCCATGCCCGGTACGGTCGCGGCGGCTGACGCCTCGACCTCCACGATCGCGCCCGTGAGGCCGGCGAGCGCGACCGACCAGGTGCGTGCGACGGCCATCAGGAGACTCCCCGCAGGTGCTGGAGTCGCATGTCCCCTTCGGACGGCAGCACGATGCCGACGACGTCGACGCGCATCCGCCTCGAGCGCGGTCGGTGCTCAGCGCACCAGGCTCCGGCGAGACGACCGATCCGGGCCAGCTTGCTCGGCGTGACCGCCTCCGCGGGATCGCCGAAGCCGACGCCGGAACGGGTCTTCACCTCGACGAAGACCAGCGTGCCGTCGTCGTCCGCGACGAGGTCGAGTTCGCCCTGTGGGCATCGCCAATTACGGTCGAGGATGCGGTATCCGCACGCCTCGAGATGATCCGCCGCCACCTGCTCGCCGCGTCGGCCGAGCTCGTCCTTCCGTGCCATGTGCACCTCCTGGCATCCAGCCAAGCGTGCAGACGAGGCTCGTTACCCAGAGGTGGGTCTGTCGTCGACGAGCGCGCGGCGAGGCGTGCCTGTGGAGCGCTGTCGGTCGCGGGAACCGAGCCCTACTCGTCGAGCGTGAGTTCCTTCGGGAGTTCGAAGTCGCGCGAGGACAGCTGCTCGACGTTGACGTCCTTGAACGTGAGCACTCGGACGCTCTTGACGAAGCGGTCGGACCGGTAGACGTCCCACACCCAGACGTCGGTCATGGAGAGCTCGAAGTAGAAGTCGTTCGCCGTGTCGCGTCGCACGAGGTCGACCTCGTTGGCGAGGTAGAACCGGCGCTCGGTCTCGATCACGTACTTGAACTGCCCCACGACATCGCGATACTCGCGGTAGAGGGCCAGTTCGACCTCGCGGTCGTAGTCTTCGAACTCGTCTTCGTCCATGGTCTCTCCAGTCTACGTGTAGGCGGGCAGCCAGCTGCTCCGGTGGTGGAGGGTCAGGCCGTGCTCGCTCAGGGCCGACAGATGCTGCGCCGAGCCGTATCCCTTGTTGCCCTCCCACCCGTACTCCGGCAGTGCCTCGTGCAACTCGATCATCAGTTGGTCGCGGTGCACCTTGGCGAGCACGGACGCCGCGGCGACCGACGCGCAGTCCCGATCCGCTTTGACCCTCGTGGTGATGGTGAGCGGTCGCTGGAGCGCCCGGCTCAGCCAGTCGCTGTTGCCGTCGAGCAGGACGGTCGATCCCGTGACGTCCGCGCCGACGGCGTGCAGTTCGAGCAGCGCCCGACGGCCGGCGAGTCCGAGGCACGCGGTGATGCCGAGCTCGTCGACCTCCGCCGGACTCGCGAGCCCGACGGCCCCGTACAACACCCACTCGCGGGCCAGCGGTTCCAGGCGGGTCCTCGCTCGCTCGCTCAACAGCTTCGAGTCGCGGAGGCCCTCAGGGAACGGCCCGCACGCCGGGGCGACGACCGCGGCGCCGACGGCCACCGGGCCGGCGATGGCTCCGCGACCCACCTCGTCCATGCCGATGACCGACGGGACACCCGCAGCGAACAGTTCGTGCTCGACCTCGAGGGTCGGTTCGCTGACGGCCATCACTCCTCTTCTGGGGCGGGGATGCCCTGGAAGACGGACGGGTAGTTGTCGAGCCAGGCCCAGTTGCTGGACGGCCAGGTGATGACGAACGCGCGCCCCACGACGTTGTCGATCGGGACGAAGCCACCACCGGGTGTGTCGCCGTTGTACCGGGAGTCCTTCGAGTTGTACCGGTTGTCGCCCATGACCCAGAGCGAGCCCTCCGGGACGACGATGTCGAACGGGTCTCCGGACACCTTCTCGGTGCCGGCCGGGAGCTTCACGTACGGTTCGTTCAGCGGAACCCCGTTGACCGTCATCTGCCCGAGCGGGTTGCAGCATGACACGTGGTCGCCCGGCAGGCCGATGACGCGTTTGATGAGGTGGTCGTCGCTGTCGGGAGCGACGAGGCCGAAGATCGACAGCACCCATTCGACGGCTGCGGTGACGGGAGGCTGCGGAGCCTCGACCGTCTGCGGGAGCCAGCCGCCCGGATCCTGGAAGACGACCACGTCGCCTCGATTCAGCGAGACCACGTCGGGGACGAGCTCGTTCACCAGGATGCGGTCCTGGATCTGCAGCGTGTTCTCCATCGACCCGGACGGGATGTAGAACGACCGCACGAGGAAGGTCTTGATGAGGAAGGAGACCAGCAGCGCGACCACGAAGATGATGAGGAGGTCGCGAAGGAAGAGCAGCGCTCCGCGTTTGCCGCGGGGGCGCTGCTGGTGGTCGGGCGACGCGTCTGCCGCCAGGGAATTGTCTGTCATTTAACCGCCTGAGCTCCCCACCAGCTTATCCGGTGGGGAGCTCAGGAATGATCGCGGAGGGCGACCGGGAGGACGACTAGTTGTCGCGCTTCTCCTTGATCTTCGCCTTCTTGCCACGGAGTTCGCGGAGGTAGTACAGCTTCGCGCGACGGACGTCACCGCGGGTGACGACCTCGATGTGGTCGATGTTCGGGGAGTGGACCGGGAAGGTACGCTCGACGCCGACCTGGTAGCTCACCTTGCGGACCGTGAAGGTCTCGCGGACACCCTCGTTGGAGCGGCCGATGACGACACCCTGGAAGACCTGGATACGGGACTTGTTGCCCTCGATGATGTTCACGTGCACCTTGACGTTGTCGCCGGCGCGGAAGTCGGGGATGTCCGACTTGAGGGATGCTGCATCGACTGAGTCGAGAATGTGCATGATGATTCCATCTCTGCGACCGCCACAGGTCGACCGCTGAATACGTTCGGAAGGAAGGGTGTGCCCGATGCCGGCGTTCCCCTGTGGCAGAACTGCGGAGGCACAAACAGCAATTGTGTCATGAAAGGGCCTCGGATGGGAAACCGGGCCCCGATACGGCGCAGGCGACAGCGGCGGATACGGCCGCTCAGCGACGCTCGTCGGGCTTGGACTCCTCGATCACGATGAACTCCCCGCCGTCGATCGGACCGGGATCGAACCGTGGCTGCGGCGGGATCGCCGATCCGGGGACCGTGCCTGGCCCGGCCGCAGCGGCCATGCGCTCGAATTCGGCCATCGTCTCCCGGGCGCGGCGTGCCGTCTCGGAGATGAGTTGCGCGATGACCCCCCAGAAGGCGGCGAGGCCTGCGACGACGCCGAGGACCGCCCAGAGGGCGACGCCCGAGCTGAAGGAGCCGAAGCAGATGATCGTGACGTGCCAGAGCGTGAGCAGGCCGACGTCCGTCCACGACACGAGCTTCGTCGTCCGGACGCTGGCCCTGGCGGAGATGAGGAACGCGATCGCGGCGAGCGCGATGGCGAGGATCGGCATGGCGATGAAGAGCCCGAACAGGCTCCAGCCGCTCTCACCGAAGAGTCCCCATCCGACGAACGGCCAGGCGGGCAGCACGAAGATCGCGGCGAATCGCCAGTAGTAGAACGCCCGACGGATGATCATGCCTTCAGGCTACCGCCGGGCTCCTGAGCGCGCACTGGTCGTTCGCTGTCGGCCGATGTCGGTCCGGGCCCGAGTGGTCAGAGGAGCTTGCGCTGCAGCGCCCAGGCGGCGAGTTCGTGGCGCGAGGACAGCTGCAGCTTGCGCAGCACGCTCGACACATGGGTCTCCACGGTCTTCACGGAGATGAACAGCTCTGTCGCGACCTCCTTGTAGGCGTAGCCGCGGGCGATGAGGCGCATGACCTCCTGCTCACGGGCCGACAGCCGGTCGAGCTCGTCGACGGACTCCGCCGTCTCCCCCGTCACGGCACCGAAGGCGTCCAGGACGAAGCCCGCGAGCCGGGGCGAGAAGACCGCGTCGCCGTCGTCGACCCGCCGTGCGGCCTCCGCGACCTCGGCCCCCGAGGAGCTCTTCGTGATGTAGCCACGTGCGCCGGCCCTGATCACCCGGACCACGTCCTCGGCGGCGTCCGAGACGCTCAGCGCGAGGAACCGGGTGGCGGGCGCGATCGACACCGAGCCGGCGATCACGTCCGCGCCACCGCCGCCGGCGCCACCCGGCAGGTGGACGTCGAGCAGCACGACCTGCGGGCGCGTCTCCCCGATCACCCGGATCGCCTCCTCAACGTCACCGGCCTCCCCCAGCACCTCGATGCCGGGATCGAGTTCGCTGCGCAGTCCGGAACGGAAGATCGAGTGGTCGTCGACGATCACGACGGTCAGTGGTCGGTCGCTCATGGTCGGCTCCTCGGAACGGTCGGGACGGTGTCGGGCTGCGGCGCAGTCGGCGCGGCGTCGTGCACGGGCAGGACGAGACGGACCTCGGTACCTCGTCCGCCGGGCCCCGGACGGATGGTCGCCTCGCCACCGATGCGCTGCATCCGGCCGATGATCGACTCCCTGACCCCGAGGCGGTCCCGCGGGACCTGTTCCAGGTCGAAGCCGGGGCCGCGGTCGGAGATCGACACCTCGATCCGCTGCGGCGCCGTCTCCAGATAGACGGAGACGTCGCCGCCGGCGTGACGTGCCGCGTTGAGCACGGCCTCCCGCGCGGCGGCGAGGAGCGGCTCCGGAGCGTCGTCGATCGCACGCCCGACCGCGACGACGTCGACGCGCACCGCGTGGTCGGCCTCCACCGCGGCCGCGATGGTCCGCAGCTCGGTCGCGAGGTCGCCCGTCGGAGCGGTCCCGCCGGAGAAGAGCCAGTTCCGCAGCTCGCGCTCCTGCGCCCGTGCGAGACGGGACGCCTCGCTCCCCGGACCGGCCTGCTGCTGGATGAGTGCGAGCGTCTGGAGCACGGAGTCGTGCAGATGCGCGGCGATCTCGGCGCGGTCGGCCTCGCGCATCCGCGCGGCGCGCTCGTCGGCGAGGTCGCGGTTGAGCTGGAGCGCCCAGGGGGCGATGACCACGGCGACCCCGAGGAGCACGGCGATCGCTGCGACGATGACCGTCCACATGTTCGGGCGGTCACCGGTGACGAAGAACAGGAGGATGCCGAGGACGACGAGGACGAGCGCTCCGAGTACGCGGATCAAGAGGGCACGTGAACCTTCACCGCGACCACGCTCGCCGAACTGCCGCCAGGCGAGCGCAGCTCCCGCGAGGACGACGATGACGGGGATGACGGCCTCGAGTGGGATGTCCAGCCCGGTCCGGGTCGCGATCAGCGCGGTCCCGGCCGCGAGCAGGGCGATCCCGAGCAGCACCTCCGTGATCGGCGCGCGACGGGGGCCGTCGAGGTCGGCTCCCTCATCGGTCGAGGCAGGCCGGAGCAGGTGCTCCCGAGGATCGAGCGGTGCGTCCGCGCCCTGCGTCGGCGTCATGACCCACAGCCACACGTAGAGGAGCAGGCCCGCTCCGCCGCAGCACGCGAGGATGACCGTCGCCGTCCGCACCGCGGCGACGGGGAGACCGGTGTGCTCGGCGAAGCCGGCGCACACACCGCCGAGCAGGCGGCGCCTCGGCCGGATCATCACCTCGGTTCCCATGGAGCCATCCAAGCAGCTCGGCGTGCGGTCGGCACCCTGGGACAGCAGGATCAGGGTGCACTCAGGGTCATGCCGGATGGGCCCGACCCGCACGCTTCGCCAGAATCGGACCATGACGAACCACACCACGCCGCCCACCGGAGCGGAACCGGGGGCACCCGCCCCGCAGGATCCGACGACCCGCTTCTTCGACTGGTGGCGGTCCACCGGTCTCCGTCGCTCGAGCGACTCGTGGCTCGGCGGTGTCGCCGGGGGTGTCGCGGCCCGGCTCGGCCTCGATCCGATGATCGTGCGCGGAGCCCTCATCGTCATCGCGATCCTGGGCGGGCCGGTCCTCTTCGTCTACGCCGCGGGCTGGGCGCTCATCCCCGACCAGCAGGGTCGGATCCACCTCGAGCGTGCGATCCGGGGCGTCTTCGACCCGGCGATCGTCGCGATCGGTATCCTCGCGGTGCTCACCGTCGTGCCGTTCATGCGTGGCCTCTGGTGGGACGGCGTGCCGCATGCGTGGAACCTGCCGGGGTGGCTGGAGTCGACCATGACCGCCGGTTGGGTGATCGCCCTGGTCGCCGCGGCGGTCTGGCTGATCGTGATGTTCTCCCGCCGCGACCCCGGGCGGGCGACTCCGCCTGAGACACCGCCGCAGCGCGACCCGTGGACCAGCGACGCCTCGATCCCGAAGCCGACGGCACCATCGCCCACAGCCTCCCCCTCGGGCGCTGCCGGCTCGGCCCCGGCCTCCCCCGATGCCGCGAACCCGGTGTCGCTCGCGAAGGCCGATGGTTGGCCTGATGATGCGGGCACAACCGTCCCGCTCCCTGGAACCACCACCGCCACCGCCACCGCGTGGGACGGGGCTCCGAGCCAGCAGCGCGGCTGGACGAGTCAGGAGTTCCGGGACGAGATGAGCCGCCAGCGAGCCGAGCAGCAGGCCGAGCGTGAGACGAAGGCTCGTGAGCGTCGTGCCCAGCACCCCGGAGCGGCCTTCGTGGCGATCACCCTCGGACTGGCGCTGCTCGCCGGTGCCGGCGCGGCCGTCATCGCGGCGAGCGCCGGGTTCTCGATCCCGGTCGTCGTGGTCATCGGGCTCGCCGCAGCGCTCGGTGCGCTCGCTGTCGCGACGATCGTCGCGGGCATCAGCGGACGGGAGAGCGGCTGGCTCGGACTGTTCACCTGGGCCGCCGTGATCTCCTTGCTCGCCACCGGGGTGTTCCCCCTCGGCTCCTCCTTCCTGCCGGTCGGACGCACGACCTGGACCGTGACGTCGACGGATGCGGACGACCGACGCGGCTACGTGATGATCGCCGGCCAACCCACGCTCGACCTCGGGGAGCTCGCCCACGACGACGCCTTGCGCGGTGGCACGATCGACGTGTGGATCCTCGCAGGAGAGGTCGACGTGCTCATCCCCGAGGACGTGCCGGTGATCGTCGAGTTCTCAGCGATCGCGGGCACCCTGGAGACGGGACGCGATGGTCGGGACCGGACGGACCGCCGCGGCGGAGCCCTGTTCCAGGATGAGGCACGGTACGGACGTACGGCGTCGGGAGACACGACGCGGGTACGGGTGTGGACGGTCGCCGGCAGCGCCGTCGTGACCGAGGAAGCGGAGGCGGGACGATGAGCGAACAGGACGACCGGACCGGAGCGACGAGCATGTCGTTCCCAGTCGACGCGGCGACGGAATCGGCTCCGTCGGCGACCGATCAGACGGCCGCCGTGGAGTCGGACGCCACGCGACCGACCACTGCACAGCCGGCCACAGCGCCGACGGCCGGTGAGCCGAGGGCCGATGTCGGCACGACGGATCGGGGTGGTCGGGCGCCGCGCTTCGGCACGATCCTCTGGGGTGTGCTCCTGCTCGTCTTCGCCGGGGCCATGCTCGTCACCAATCTCACCGAGGTGCGCATCGACCCCCTGGGGTGGATCACCGGGGCGATCATCGCGACCGGGGCCGTCCTCGTCGTCGCCGGCATCGCCGCCGCCGTGCGACGTCGGCCCTGACAACCGTCACGCACAGGACCCCGGCGCGCTCAGGCGTCCGGCTCGTCAGCGGGCAGCAGATCCGGGCGGACCTCGCGGGTCCGCTCGATCTGCTGCTGACGACGCCAGGTGGCGATCGCACCATGGTTGCCGCTCAGCAGCACCGGCGGTACCGGGAGTCCTCGCCACTCGGCGGGCTTCGTGTAGCTCGGGTACTCGAGGAGCCCGTCTTCGTGCGACTCCTCGACCAGACTCTCGGGGTTGCCGACGACCCCCGGGACGAGCCGACCGATCGCCTCGATCATCGCCATCACGGCGACCTCTCCCCCGTTGAGGACGTAGTCGCCGAGGCTCACCAGGCGGACCCGCGCTCGGCTGGCGGTGTGGTCGAAGACGCGGTGGTCGATGCCCTCGTACCGGCCGCAGCCGAAGACGAGGTGCGGCTCGGCCGCGAGCTCGCGGGCCATGGCCTGAGTGAACACCTCACCCGCAGGAGACGGGAAGATGACCAGCGGCTCCTCCTCGGTGTCGTCACCCAGGATGCCGTCGAGCGCCTCACCCCAGGGCTCCGGCTTCATGACCATGCCGGCTCCCCCGCCGTACGGGGTGTCGTCGACGGTGCGGTGACGGTCGTGCGTCGAATCCCGCAGGTCGTGGACGTCCAATTCGATGAGCCCGCTCTGCTTCGCCTTGCCGAGCAGTGAGAGGTCCAGGGCATCGAAGAAGGTCGGGAAGATCGTGACGATGTCGATGCGCATGAGGAGCAGTCTATTCGCGCGACGGTCGTCGTCCCGGTCGCGCCGGTCAGCCCGACAGTCCGGCCGAAGCCTCCTCGTAGCGGTCGACCACGAGGTCGACGATGCCGGGATCGGGAACCTCGCCGAGGTGGAGGAGCGGCGGCGTCACGAGGTCCGCTCCCGCCTCCTCGAGCAGCCGCGCGAAGTAGCCGGGCGCCAGCAGGTAGGTGGCGATGATGACCCGCCCTCGCGGTCGGCTCGTTCGCGCCGCAGCCACCGCGTCGGGCACCGACGGCTGAGCCGCGGAGACGAACGCCGTCTCGACCGGCACCCGCAGTCGCGACTCCAGTCGACGTCCCATGTCGACGCAGTCGGCGACGGCCCTGGCGTCGGTGGACCCGGCCGCTCCGAGCACGATCCGATCATCCGGCGTCACGTGCAGCGCCTCCAGTCGCCTGGCGAGGACCGTCACGAGGCGGTCGTCCGGTCCCATCGCCCGCCCGAGTGCCGTCGGCCGATCCGTCGCCTCGAGGTCCTCGACGAGGTCGACGTGGACGTGGAACCCCGCGGACAGGAGCAAGGGCACGACCACCGCGGGCCGCTCGGGCTCGATCGAACCGAGAGTGGCCGGGACGTCGGGCTGCTGGACGTCGACGAAGCCGCCGGCGACGTGAAGGTCGGCACGCGCCCGTCTGACGGCGTCGACGAGCGCGGCGACGGAGGCCTGTCCGATCGGGCAACTCGTCCCGTGGGACACGGCCAGGAGCGCCGGACCCGTCCGCGGACGCGTCTGCGGGCGGCGAACCGCGGCCTCGAGCAGGGTCATGCGTCCTCCCCCAGCTCGATCTCCACGAACCCGCCCACGATGCGGGTGCGGAAGGTCTGGAGGAAGAGGTTCGGGTCGGTGAAGCACTCACCCGTGCCGAGGTCGTACACCTGCTTGTGCAACGGTGACGCGATCGTCGGTCGCTCCCCTCGAGAACCGACGATGCCGCGAGCCATCACCGGCGCGGCTGTGTGCGGGTCCCGATGGTCGACGGCGTAGACCTCATCTGCGCCGATGCGGAACACCGCGATCTGCCGGGCGCGGAGCAACGCCACCTCGCCCCAGGAGAGTTCGAGGTCGTCGATGGCGCAGACGCGTCGCCACTCGGCGAGCGCCGTCCGCCCGGTGTGCTCCTGCATCGCGATGCTCATCGTCGGCCTCCTGGTCGTGCGTCGGAGCACCGACGCTACGGGCGGGGTGTTTCGTCGGATCACCCGTGACGTTTCGGTGAGGTGAAACCGACCTCACATCCGGCCGGGCGTCGTGTGCGGTCCTGGACGCGTTCGGGACACATGCGGGCAACGGACCGGAAACGCCGTGTCAGTACGCTCGCTGGAACACGAGCCGAGGGGGCCCATGATGATCGATCCCACCGCAGGAGATCTGCCGCGTCGCGTCGTCGTGGTCGGCGGCGGCCCGGCCGCGCACCGTCTGGTCGATGCCCTGCACAGTCGCGACGCCGGGCGCACCATGCACATCACGGTCGTCTGCGAGGAGCTCCACCGTCCCTACGATCGTGTGGCACTGAGCAAGCGTCTCGACGATGCGGCGATCGACCTCACGCTCGCGCCGACGGGTGTCTGGGACGAGCAGCACGTGTCGCTCCTGCTGGGCGAACGCGCCGAACGGATCGACCGCGAGGCCCGGACGGTGCACACCTCCCTGGGGAGGGTCGTCACATACGACGAGCTGGTCCTGGCGACCGGCTCCTCGGCCCCGGTGCCCGAGATCGACGGTTCGGAACACGCCCTCGTCTACCGGACGATCGACGACGTGGACCTGCTGGTGTCGGAGATCGAGCGCATCGGCTCCCTGCGAGGTCGTCCCGCCCGGGTGATCGTCGCCGGCGGCGGGTTGCTCGGGCTCGAGGCTGCCGGTGGTGCGGCACGGCTCGGTGCTGAGGCGAGCGTCGTGCACTCCGGGTCGTGGCTCATGTCCGCCCAGCTGGACGAGGGAGCCGGTCGAGCCCTCGGGCGCATCATCGGCGGCCAGGGCATCGGTCTGCACCTGGGGACGAGGCCCCGGTCGATCCTCGTGGACGAGCAGGGCGGTGTCTCGGGCGTGAAGTTCTCGAGCGGCCAGCAGGTCGACGTCGACATCGTGGTGTTCGCGATCGGGATCCGCGCCAGGGACGAGCTGGCCCGCGATGCCGGGATCGAGCTCGGTGACCGCGGCGGTGTCGTGATCGGGACGGACTGCAGGACGTCTGCGCCGGGTGTCTGGGCCATCGGCGAGGTCGCCTGCTTCGACGGTCGATGCACCGGTCTCGTCGCACCGGCGAACGCGATGGCCGAGGTCGTCGCGGATCGGCTGCTCGGTGGCGAGGCGGAGTTCACGACCGTCGACGACGCCACGAAACTCAAGCTGTCCGGTGTCGACGTCGCGAGTTTCGGCGACGCGCTCGCGCGCACCGAGCACAGTCTCGAGATCGTGTACGCGGACCCGGCACGCGGGCTGTACCAGAAGCTCGTCATGACGGACGACGCCAAGACCCTCCTGGGCGGGGTCTTCGTCGGCGACGCCTCGCCCTACGCCTCGCTGCGCCCGCTCCTCGGCGCCGAGCTGTCGAGTGAGCCGGCCGCCTACCTGTCGGCGTCAGGGATCGAGGCACCGGCCGGGGACGAGCTCCCCGACGCAGCGCTCGTCTGCGCATGCAACGCCGTCACCGCGGGGACCGTCCGCGACGCGATCGCGGGCGTGCACGGCGAGGCGTGCACCGAGTTGGGGGCGCTCAAGACCTGCTCCCGCGCCGGGACCCAGTGCGGCTCCTGCGTCCCGCTCGTGAAGAAGATCCTCGAGACGGAGCTGACCAAGTCCGGCATCGCCGTCTCGCGCGCACTCTGCGAGCACTTCGAGCTGTCCCGGCAGGAGCTCTTCGAGACCATCCGGGTGCTCGGCCTCACCTCCTTCGACGAGATCCTCGCGCGCTACGGCACCGGCCGCGGCTGCGACGTGTGCAAGCCGGTGATCGGTTCCATCCTGGCCAGCCAGCAGGGTGGGTACATCCTCGACGGCGGCCGGGGGACGCTGCAGGACACGAACGACCGGGCGCTCGCGAACATGCAGAAGGACGGCACGTACTCCGTGGTCCCCCGGATCCCCGGTGGCGAGATCACACCGCAGAAGCTCGCGGTGATCGCGCAGGTCGCCACCGACTACGGGCTGTACACGAAGATCACGGGCGGTCAACGCATCGACCTGTTCGGCGCGCGCCTCGAACAGCTGCCCGACATCTGGCGCATCCTCGTCGACGCCGGCTTCGAGTCCGGACAGGCGTACGGGAAGTCGCTCCGCAACGTGAAGAGCTGTGTCGGGTCCAGCTGGTGCCGCTTCGGTGTGCAGGACTCCGTGGGCATGGCGGTCCACCTCGAACTCCGGTACCGCGGCCTCCGGGCACCGCACAAGTTCAAGTTCGGGGTCTCGGGGTGCGCGCGCGAGTGCGCCGAAGCACGTGGCAAGGATGTGGGGATCATCGCCACCGAGCAGGGCTGGAACCTGTACGTCGGCGGCAACGGAGGGTTCCAGCCGACCCACGCGCAGCTCCTCGCCGGAGACCTCGACGACGAGACGCTCATCCGGTACATCGACCGCTACCTCATGTACTACATCCGGACGGCGGATCGACTGCAGCGCACCGCCAGGTGGATGGAGGATCTCGACGGCGGACTCGACCACGTGCGGGAGGTCGTCGTCGAGGACTCGCTCGGACTCGCCGCCGAACTCGAACAGGCCATGGCCGCCCATGTGGACGGGTACGAGGACGAGTGGGCGGCGACCCTCGCCGACCCGGAGCGCCTCCGCCGGTTCCGGTCCTTCGTCAACGAGCCGGGCGACGCCGAACCGCGACTCGCGCGGGTCGCGGAGCGAGGCCAGTACCGGCCCGCGACGACGGAGGAGATCGAGCGCGGCGAGGCCGTCTATCTCGCAGGGCCTACCATTCCAGTGAGGGAAGGGGCGTAGATGTCGGGTCCAGGCAGGGTCACGCTCGTCGGCGGCGGACCGGGCGATCCCGCGCTGCTGACCGTCGCCGCCGTCGAGGCCCTCCGCGACGCGGACGTGGTCCTCTACGACCGGCTCGCACCCCACGACGCCCTCCCCGAGCTCGCCCCGAACGCGCTCCTCGTCGACGTCGGCAAGCGCCCCGGTCATCACCCGATCGGCCAGGACCGCATCGAGACGGTCATGGTGCGACACGCGCTCGACGGCGCGGCGGTCGTCCGGCTCAAGGGAGGCGACCCGTACGTCTTCGGGCGCGGCAGCGAGGAAGTCCTGGCCTGCCACCGCGCGGGCGTCCCCGTCCGCGTGATCCCGGGCGTCTCGAGTTCCGTCGCCGTGCCCGCGGCGGCAGGCATCCCCCTCACCCACCGGAATCTGAGTCACCTCTTCACCGTGGTCAGCGGTCACGCGCCGCTCTCCGACGAGGAACACCGTCACCTCGCCGGACTGGGCGGGACGATCGTCGTCCTCATGGGCGTCGGCACGCTGCCCTCAATCTCCCACGGGCTCCTCACCTCGGGGCTCGCCGCCGACACCCCTGTCGCGATCATCGAGCGCGGCTACAGCGAGACCCAGCGCACCACCGTGGCAGACCTCGGGACGATCCTCCACGTCGCGGCGGCCGCCGGTGTGCGGTCACCGGCGGTCATCGTGATCGGCCACGTCGTCGCCTTCGCCTTCGACGGTGACGCCGAGGCCTCGGAACTGCTGGCGCGGGCCGAACGTCTGGGGGCATCGGCGTGACCGACACCACCCCGCCGGCCGCTGACGCCGGCCCGGACGTCACGACCCCGGTTCCGGGATTCCGCGCGGACCAGCTCGAGGGCTTCCGGATCGGGGTGACGAGCGACCGTCGATCGCAGGACCTCATCGACGCCTTCGAGCGGCGCGGCGCCACCGTCGTGCACGCACCGACGCTGCGGATCGCACACGCACAGCACGACGAACCGCTCATCGACGACACGCGCGACATCATCGCCGCACGCCCCGACGTCCTGCTCGCCACGACCTCGTACGGCATCCGACGGTGGTTCGAGGTCGCCGACGCCGCTGGACTCGGCGACGAACTCCTCGAGGCGCTGGCCGAGACGGCCATCCTCGTCCGTGGTCCCAAGGCACGCGGTGCCATCCGAGCAGCCGGTCTGAACGACGTGGGCATGAGCGACCGCGAGACCACCGCCTCCCTCGTCGACAAGGTCGTCGCCGACTACCCGGCCGGTCTCCGCGTCGCCGTCCAGCTCCACGGGTACACCGACGAGCGCCAGCTCGAACGGCTCCGTGCCGTCCACCAGGAGGTGCACACGGTCGCCCCCTACCGGTGGACGGACCCCGATGCGACCGACGAGCGCGTGCGGCGACTCGTCGAGGCGATCGTCAGTGGCTCGCTCGACGCGGTCACCTTCACGAGCGCCCCGTCGGTCGTCGCCCTCTTCACGGCCGCGGAGGCACTCGGTCAGGAGGACGCCGTCGTCGACGCCTTCCGTCGCGACGTGCTGTGCGCGGCCGTCGGCCCGGTCACGGCGGCGCCACTGCTCGCCCAGGACATCGAGCCCATCGTCCCCGAGCGGTTCCGCATGGGGGCACTCATCCGGCTGCTGTGCGAGCATCTCGAACAGCACGCGATCCTCCGAGCCGAGACGCTGCACGGCCCGATCGCCATCCGTGGCGCCATCGTGGAGCTGCCCGGCTCGCGGGTCCGGCTCCCCCCGAACTCCCTCGCGCTCCTCCGCGCCCTCGTCCGTGCGAACGGAGCCGTCCTCTCGCGCTCCGCGCTGGCCGACGCGCTGCCCGCAGCCGCGGACCACCACGCGCTCGAAGTACAGATGAGCCGCCTCCGCCAGACGCTCGGCGTCCCCGGACTCATCAACACGATCGTCAAGCGCGGCTACCGCCTCGACGTCTGACGGCGGCCGGTCCGGCTCCTGGACCGCGGGCGGTCATCCGCCTCACCGGGGTGATGAGTGCCTGTGAGCAGGCGGTGATCCAGGTGTTACCTCGCGGGTGGGGCCCCGAAACACGGCGTCGGTAGCTTCGGAGACAGCACACGTCCCGTCCCGCTTCACCGAACGCTCGGAGCAGCCATGACCACGAACCTCGAAGCAGTCGACGCCCCACCGACCACGGCGACACCGACCGTCACCCCGGTCGCCCTGACCCACCGCCCCGGTCGTTGGATCGACGGGTGGAACCCCGAGGACAGCGCGTTCTGGGACCGGGAGGGCCGCGGCATCGCCGGGCGGAACCTCCGGTGGTCGATCTTCGCGGAGTTCCTCGGCTTCGTGGTCTGGCAGCTCTGGAGCATCGTCGTCGTCATGCTCCCGACGGCCGGGTTCTCGTTCTCCACGGCCGAGACCTTCTGGCTCATCTCGATGCCGAGCCTCGTCGGTGCGACCCTCAGGTTCCCGTACTCGTTCATGGTCCCGCGCTTCGGCGGGCGGAACTGGACGATCATCTCGGCGGGGCTGCTCCTCATCCCGTCCATCGCGCTCGCGCTGTGTGTGGGCAATCCGGACACCCCGTTCGGCGTCATGCTCGTCGTCGCCGGACTCGCCGGGTTCGGCGGTGGCAACTTCGCCAGCTCCATGTCGAACATCACCTACTTCTACCCGCAGCGGGAGAAGGGCTGGGCGCTCGGGCTGAACGCGGCGGGCGGCAACCTCGGAGCAGCGGTCGCACAGTTCGTCGTCCCCATCGCGGTCACCGTCGGAGCCGCCGCCACCCTCAACCTGAGTCTCGCCGGATGGATCTGGGTCCCCTTCATCCTCCTCGCGATGTTCGGTGCCTACCGCTACATGGACAACCTGTCGTCAGCGAAGGCGGACCTCCGCGGATCCGCCGCCGCGCTGCGGGAACCGCACCTCTGGCTCCTCGCACTCCTGTACATCGGCACCTTCGGCTCGTTCATCGGCTTCGCGAGTGTGTTCCCCAAGCTCATCGCGGACCAGTTCCCCGACTTCTCCTCCTTCGCCGTCGGTTCCGCGTCGATCTCGCTCGCGTTCCTCGGAGCCCTGATCGGTTCGCTGGCACGCCCCTTCGGTGGGCGTCTCGCCGACCGCTTCGGTGGGGCCGTCGTCACGATGAGTGCGTTCGCCGTCATGGCCCTGGGAGCGCTCGCGGTGCTGTGGACCCTGCCGCTGGCGAACTTCTGGCTGTTCCTCGGCTGCTTCCTACTCCTGTTCGTCGCCGCCGGTGTCGGGAACGGCTCGACGTACCGCATGATCCCGAGCGTCTTCGCGGCGCGATCCGGCCTGCGCGACGCCCACCACCGCAGCGGCGACGTCGGGACGCAGCGCAAGGCCGCCGCCGCGCTCGGGCTCATCTCCGCGATCGGTGCCTACGGTGGCTTCGTCATCCCACAGATCCTCGGGCTCTCGCACGGCGCGACCGGTAGCTACTCGGCCGCGTTCATCGGCTTCATCGGCGCGTATGTCGTCCTGTTCGCGGTCACCTTCCTCGTCTACTTCCGCAAGAACGCGTCACTCGCCGGCCAACGACTGTGAGCCGTCGCTCCACCCGCTCCTGACCGAAGGACCACGCATGCCTCGTCCCACCGCCCCGGTGACCGACACCCACTGCCCGTACTGCGCGTTGCAGTGCGCGATGTCCCTCACCCGAACGACGGCGGTGGACGGGGTCGCTGCGAGGCTCCCGGTCGACGTCGCCGGGCGGGACTTCCCGACGAACCGGGGCGGCCTCTGCAAGAAGGGGTGGACGTCGGCCGAGCTCCTCGCGCGGGGCGATCGCCTCACGACCCCCTTGGTGCGCGACGCCACCGGTGAGCTGGTCGAGACGAGCTGGGATGCGGCCCTCGACCTCGTCACATCGACCATCCTCCGCATCCGTGGTGAGCGCGGGGCGGACGCGATCGGAGTCTTCGGAGGCGGTGGCCTCACGAACGAGAAGGCCTACCAGCTGGGCAAGTTCGCCAGGATCGCGATCGGGACGAGCCGGATCGACTACAACGGCCGGTTCTGCATGTCCTCCGCCGCGGCAGCGGGCAACCGTGCGTTCGGGATCGACCGGGGGCTGCCGTTCCCACTGGAGGACCTCGACGGTGCGTCGACCGTCCTCCTCCTCGGATCCAACGTCGCGGAGACGATGCCCCCGTTCATCGGTCATCTCGTCGGTGCTCAGGCCTCCGGTGGCCTCATCGTGGTCGATCCGCGCCGCTCGGCCACCGCGCGACTCACCGAGACCGGTCGTGGACTCCACGTGCAGCCCGCGCCCGGGACGGATCTGGTCCTGCTCCTGGGGCTCACGCACATCGTCCTCGCCGAAGGGCTCGCAGACGAGGCCTACCTGGCCGAGCGCACGACCGGGCTGGACGGCCTGCGCCGCAGCGTGAGCGCGTGGTGGCCGGAACGCGTCCAATCCGTGACCGGCGTGCCGGCGCCGGTCCTCCGAGACGTGGCTCGTCGGCTCGCCGCCTCGGACGGCACCTACATCCTCACCGGTCGCGGCGTCGAGCAGCATGTCGACGGCACCGACACGGCCACCGCCGCCATCAACCTCGCACTCGTGCTCGGACTACCGGGCCGGCCGGGATCGGGCTACGGCACGCTCACCGGCCAGGGCAACGGCCAGGGCGGTCGCGAACACGGTCAGAAGTGCGACCAACTGCCCGGGTACCGCAAGATCACCGATCCGGAAGCCCGCCGTCACGTCGCCGAGGTATGGGGTGTACCGGTCGAGTCGATCCCGGGTCCCGGGCTGCCGGCCGTCGCCCTCCTCAACCGACTCGGTGAACCGGACGGTGTGCACGCCCTCCTGGTCCACGGCTCGAACGTCGTCGTATCCGCTCCGAACGTGCAGACGGTCCGGGACGGACTCGGCCGCCTCGAGCTGCTCGTCGTCTGCGACTTCTTCCTGTCTGAGACCGCCGCGCTCGCAGACGTCGTCCTCCCGACGACGCAGTGGGCGGAGGAGGAGGGCACCATGACCTCGCTGGAGGGGCGCGTGATCCGCCGCCGGCGGGCGCTCGATGCTCCGGTCGGCGTCCGCAGCGAGCTCTGGATCATGCACGAACTCGCCCGTCGTCTCGATGCTCCGGGCCGATTCGAGCTGGACCCGTCGATCGTGTTCGACGAGTTGGCGGCCGCATCCGCCGGAGGCCTCGCCGACTACTCGGGACTGAGCCACGCCCTCCTCGACACCGGGCTCGCCGCGTACTGGCCGTTCCCCGTCGGCAGCGGCGGCACGCCCCGGCTGTTCACGGAACGGTTCGCACACGACGACGGTCTCGCCCGGATCATCCCGGTCCGCCCCGCGACGGTCTCGGAGTCACCGGAGACCGGGGAGGAACTCACCCTGACGACCGGACGCCTCCTCGAGCACTACCAGTCGGGCACCCAGACCCGCCGCGTCCCCGAGCTCGACGACGCCCGTCCCGAAGTCTTCGTCCAGGTCCACCCCGCGACGGCGGCACGACTCGGGATCGTCGAAGGCGGACTGGTCGAGGTCTCGAACCGTCGGGGCACGCTGACGGCTCGAGCCAGTGTCGACGGCGACATCCGTCACGACACCGTCTTCCTGCCGTTCCACTACCCGGGCGACGCGTCGGCGAACCTCCTGACGCAGGACGCGGTCGATCCGATCTCGGGGATGCCGGACTTCAAGCGCGCGGCGGTGCGGCTGCGCCCGGCCGCTGGCGCACCGCTGCCGGAAGCCACAGCGACCGGAGCCCTCCGATGAGTCCGCGACCAGGTCGCGAACTCCGCATCGTCGTGGTCGGATTCGGCCCGGTCGGTGCGCGATTCGCCGAGGAGGTCGCCCCTGGCGTGCGGAACGGCTCGATCCACGTGACCGTGGTCGGGCAGGAACCGGTCGACGCGTACAACCGGGTGCTGGTCGCCGATCACGCGGTCGGCTCGACCGGACTCGCCGACATGACGCTCGTCAGTGCCGAGGACCTCGCCTTGGACGGTATCCGTGTCCTGCGCGGCACGACCGCGATGCAGATCGATCGCGAGACGCGGACCGTCGAACTCGACACCGGGGAGACGCTCCCCTACGACCGCCTCGTCTTGGCGACGGGTGCGCGCGCGAACGTTCCGACACTCGACGGCGTCGATCGACGGAAGCGGGACCTCCCGGCGCTCGAGAAGTACGGACGGTCGTTGCTGCTGTCCGACCACGACCTCCCCCGCGGCGTCTGCACCCTGCGTGACCTCGCGGACGCCGACGCCGTCGCCGAGGTCGTCCGATCGGGCGGCCGGATCGTCGTCCTGGGTGCCGGTGTCCTGGGACTGGAGCTCGCGCTCTCCGCCGCGCGCGCCGGCGCCGACGTGGTCGTCGTCCACCACGGCCCCACCCCGATGCCGCGGAACCTCGACCGCGGCGGCGGCTCCGTGCTCGCCGCGGCGCTCCGGGCAGCGGGAGTGGAGGTCATCGCACACAGCCGCGCCGAGGCGGTCGGTCATCGGGACGGCCCCGCGGGCGGGAGGCACTTCGACGCGCTGATCACCGCTGACGGGAAACGGATCACCGGCGATCTGCTCGTCCTGTCGTGCGGGGTGAGCGCACGCTCCGATCTGGCGATCCTCGCCGGGGTCCGTGTCGGCTCCGGCGTGCTCGTCGGCGAAGACCTCAGCAGCTGGTCGGACGAACGGATCTTCGCCATCGGCGACTGCGCGCACGTGCTGGCGCCGACACCGGAGCTGCGCAGCGAGCGCATCGTCCCCGGCGGCCCGTCGGGGCTCATCGGCCCAGGATGGCGGCAGGCCGAGTGGCTCGCCGCTCGATTCCTGATCGAGGCCGCGGCCGGCGGACCACCGCTCGAGCTGGGTCCACCACCGGTCGAGCGGGCGAGCACCGTCGCACTCAAGGCCGAGCGGGTCGACGTCGTCGCGGTCGGCGACGTCCAGGCCGAGCCCTGGGACGTCGAGTCGACGACCGCTGACGGGTGCAGCGTGCATCCGGCCGCTCCGCGCAGCGTCTCGGTGTGGGCGGACCCCGACCACGGCCGCTACGTCAAGATGATCACCCGCGCCGGGGTCCTGACCGCCTTCGTCTGCGTCGGTATGCCGCGAACTGCGGCCGAGCTGACGCTCCTGTACGACGGGGGCGGCGAACTGCCGGCGGATCGCTCGGTCCTCCTCCGGCTCGACGGGCCGGACGCGATCGGTGGTGCCTCCGTCGATGCGTTCGCCCCCTCGACGACCGTCTGTACGTGCAACGGCGTGACGGTCGGCAGGATCATGGATGCCGCGCAATCGGGCAGTACCACGGTCGCCTGCATCGGTAAGGCGACCCGCGCCGGTACCGGCTGCGGTGGGTGCACCGGCCGGATCGCCGCGGTCCTCGAGCGGGTCGCGGACGGTGATCGTCAAAGCGAGCCGGTACCGGCGTGATCTGCCGGAGACGACGACGGAGGCGCCGGTTGCACGCAACCGACGCCTCCGTCGTGGGTGTTCCGAGCCGGGAGAACCGACTCGGAACGCGATCTACTGCTCCGGCTGCGACGCTCCGGTGTCGTCCTGAGCCTCGTCGGAGGCCTCGGATTCGGCTGGGCCGGCCGTCGTCGTCTCGGGGGCGTCGTCGGCCTCCGGGAGTTCCTCGAACAAACCGGTGGGCGGCGTGACCGTGACGATCCCGGCAGCGATGTCGACCGTGGGGACGATCGCCTTCACGAACGGGACCATGACCTCGCCGTCGCCGGTCTTCACGATCAGGAGGTCCTGAGCCGGGAAGTGGTCGACGCGAGCGACGGTACCGACGGCGACGCCGTCGCGGTGCACGGCCAACCCGACGAGCTGGTGGTCGTACCACGCGTCGTCGTCGACCGGTAGCTCGGTGGGGTCCTGCTCGACCCAGAGGATCGCTTTCACGAGGGTCTCCGCCTCACTGCGATCGGAGATGCCGACGAAGAAGGCGACCGGCTGGCTGTTGTACCAGCGCAGTTCGATGAGCTCGAGCGTCTTGCCGCGCCACTTCGATCCTGCGGGGACCTGGAGCGTGAACGTCGCGCCCGGGGTGAACCGGTGCTCCGGCTCATCCGTGTAGAGCTCGACCTTCAGGGCGCCCTTCAGGCCATGGGCTTTCGTGAGCCGACCGACCCGCAACTGGGTCTTCGGCTCCGTCTCGTCCGCCACCTACGCGCTGGCGCCGGAGGCGTCCGTGTCGACCACGTCGACCCGGACCCGCCGACCGTCTGCCAGCGCTGCCACGAGGGTGCGCAGGGCTTTGGCCGTCCGGCCGGCACGACCGATGACCCGGCCGAGGTCCTCGGGGTTCACACGAACCTCGAGGACCTCGCCACGGGCGGAGTTCTGTGCCGTGACGCGAACGTCATCCGGGTGATCGACGATCCCCTTGACGAGATGTTCGAGCGCGGGAGCGAGCAAGACTACGCCTGCTCTGCTTCAGCGGCGTCGGCAGCGGGCGCCTCGGCCTCGGCCGGAGCAGCCTTGGCCGCGGGGGCCTCAGCCTTCGGCTTGAGGACGGGCTTCTTCTTCTCGTCGGCGACGAAGGCGGCCTTCGGCTCCTTGACGCGGACCGTGCTCACGGCGTCCTTGTCGCCCTTGAACTTGCCCCAGTCACCGGTGAGCTTGAGGAGTGCTGCGACCTGCTCGGTCGGCTGGGCGCCGACGCTGAGCCAGTACTGCGCACGCTCGGAGTCGACCTCGATGAACGAGGGCTCCTCGGTGGGGTGGTACTTGCCGATCTCCTCGATGACACGACCGTCGCGCTTCGTGCGCGAGTCTGCGACGACGATGCGGTAGTACGGCGCACGGATCTTGCCGAGACGCTTGAGACGGATTTTGACAGCCACGATTCTCCTGAATGATGTGATGTTTGATGTGCTCGCTGACGAAAGGTGGGGCCACACGCTCGACGCGAAAACTGTGGTTGCTGCGGGCGTCGGATAGAGGGTCGAACTCCGCGCAGACTCAACTCTCTATTCTGCCAGACATCGGGCGATCTGGGTAATCCGGCGACACCGATACCGGATGACCCCTCCACCCCGTGTGAAGATGGGCTGGCGCGTGGCATCCGGCCGCGCCCTGCGGGAGGTCGACGCCAATGCCCATCGAGTTCGCCAGATCCGAGCGTTCGACCGTCGGCCTCGAATGGGAGGTCGCCCTCGTCGACCGCGACACCGGCGATCTCGTCGGCGCAGCGGACACCGTCCTGTCGGAACTTCGCACGAGCGACGGTTCCGATCATCCGCAGATCACCAACGAGCTGCTGCTCAACACCGTCGAACTCGTCTCGGGTGTGCACCACACGGTCCCCGAGGCGATCGCGGACCTCGAGGGCCAGCTGGCCGAGGTGCGGGCGATCACGGATCCGATGGGCGTCGAACTCATCTGCAGCGGTTCGCACCCGTTCGGCCAGTGGTACGACCAGCAGGTCACCGACAAGCCCCGCTACCACAAGCTCATCGACCGCACCCAGTGGTGGGGCCGCAACATGATGATCTGGGGCGTGCACGCGCACGTCGGCGTCGAGACGGTCGACAAGGTCCTCCCGATCATGAACGGACTGCTGACCTATCTGCCCCACCTCCAAGCGCTGTCGGCGTCCAGCCCCTACTGGGGCGGGGTCGACACCGGGTACGCGTCGAACCGCGCGCTCATGTTCCAGCAGCTCCCGACGGCGGGCCTCCCCTACCAGCTCTCGGACTGGGAGCAGTTCGAGGCCTACGTCGACGACATGACGGTGACCGGCATCATCGAGGACCACACCGAGGTCCGCTGGGACGTTCGACCGTCGCCGCAGTGGGGCACGGTGGAGATGCGCGCGTGCGACGGAGCGTCGACCGTCGCGGAGTTCGGCGCCCTCGCCTCGCTCATCCACTGCCTCACCGAACACCTGTCCGACCGCCTCGACGCCGGAGAGCGCCTGCAGACCCTGCAGCCGTGGTACGTCCGCGAGAACAAGTGGCGTGCGGCGCGGTACGGCCTGGACGCCGAGATCATCCTCGACTCCTCGGGCCACGAGCGCCTCGTGACCGACGACCTGCACGACCTGCTCGACACCCTCGCGCCGGTCGCTCGCCGGCTCGGCTGTGCGGACGAACTGGCGAGCATCGCCACGATCATCGAGCACGGCGCGAGCTACCAGCGACAGCTCGCCGTCGCCCACGCGAACGGCGGCAGCCTGCAGGCGGTCGTGAGCTCGCTCGCGAAGGAGCTGCGACACGGGGTCCAGCCCTCCGCCTGACGAGGCGGCATCACTCAGCGCGGTCGAGCGTCCCGATCCGCGTGCCGGCGTCGTCGGTCACGGTCAGGCGCCCGCCGTCATCCGAGAGCGTCGCCTGTGCGATCCCCCGTAGCCAGGAGTCGACGCCCGGACACGCCATCAGGGTGCCCGCGACGTCGGAGACGACGAGCGCGTCGTCCTCGGCGCGCCAGGAGCCGGAGAGGCTGTTGCAGCCGTCCGAACCACTCACGCGACCGTCGTCGGTGAACACCAGGTGCGGGTCGGCAGCGCCGGTCCCTTCACCCCAGGTGCCCAGGACGCGTTCGCCCGGAGACGGCGCGGAGCACCCGGCGAGCAGTCCCGCGGCCAGGACGACTCCGACGACCGAAGCCGCTGCCCTCAGCGCGCGCATACCGCCTCCGCTCGACTCAGCGACCCAGGAACTTCTGCAGCTCGGCGAGCTCCGCCTCGGTCGGGGCTGCCGATCCCGACGACGAACCGCCGCCGAGGCCGAATCCAGCACCCGTAGCGGCGGCCTGTGTCTCGACGGCGCCGGCGTTCTCCGCCGCGCGCTTGGCCGGGTTGCCTGAGCGGGAACCCTTCTTCTTGGCCTGCGGCTTCGGTCGGTTCGTCCGTGCACCGGGGACCGGACCCATCCCGGGGATGTTCGGCACGCCACCCTTGGCGACGGTCTTCATCATCTTGGCCGCCTGCTCGAAGCGGTTGACGAGGGCGTTGACCTCGGTGACGGTCATGCCGGAACCCTTGGCGATGCGCAGGCGCCGGGATCCGTTGAGGATCTTCGGGTTCGTGCGCTCGGCCGTGGTCATCGACTGGATGATGGCCTCGGTGCGGACGATCTCGCGCTCGTCGAAGTTCTGGAGCTGCTCCTTCATCTGCCCCATGCCGGGGAGCATGCCCATCATCTTCTTGATGGAACCCATGCCGCGCAGCTGCTGCATCTGCTTGAGGAAGTCGTCGAGCGTGAAGGAGTCGGTCGCGAACTTCTCCGCGACCTTGCGCGCCTCCTCCTCGTCGAAGTTCTGCTGCGCCTGCTCGATGAGGGTGAGGATGTCACCGAGATCGAGGATCCGGCTCGCCATGCGGTCGGGGTGGAACGGCTCGAAGTCGTCGAGACCCTCACCGGTCGACGCGAACATGATGGGGCGTCCGGTGACCGAGGCGATCGAGAGTGCCGCACCACCACGGGCGTCGCCGTCGAGCTTCGAGAGCACCACACCGGTGAAGTCGACGCCGTCGAGGAAGGCCTTGGCCGTCGCGACCGCGTCCTGACCGATCATCGCGTCGATGACGAAGAGGACCTCGTCGGGATCGACCGCCTTGCGGATGTTCGATGCCTGCTTCATGAGCTCGGCGTCGACGCCGAGTCGTCCGGCGGTGTCGACGATGACGGTGTCGTAGAGCTTCTGCTCGGCGAACCGGACGCCGTCGCGGGCGACCTTGACCGGGTCGCCGACCCCGTTGCCGGGCTCGGGAGCGTAGACGGGGACGCCCGCCTGCTCCCCGACGACCTGGAGCTGGTTGACGGCGTTGGGGCGCTGGAGGTCGGACGCGACGAGGAGCGGCGTGTGGCCGTCCTTCTTGAGCCACTTGGCGAGCTTGCCCGCGAGTGTCGTCTTTCCGGCGCCCTGGAGCCCGGCGAGCATGATGACGGTCGGCGGCTTCTTCGCGAACTCGAGACGGCGCTGCTGTCCGCCGAGGATCGTGACGAGCTCGTCGTTGACGATCTGGACGACCTGCTGCGCCGGGTTGAGGGCCTTGCTCACCTCGTCGCCGAGGGCGCGCTCGCGCACGCGACCCGTGAAGTCCTTGACGACGTCGAGTGCGACGTCCGCGTCGAGGAGGGCGCGACGGATCTCGCGGACGGTGCCGTCGACATCGGCCGCGGAGAGCTTGCCCTTGGTGCGGAGGTTCTTGAACGTATCCGCGAGGCGGTCAGAGAGTGTGCCGAACGTTGCCATGATCCCTCCAGTTTAGGGCAGACCGCGGCGCGACCCGGTCGATCGCCGCCACGGTCAGAAGATGAGTATTTGGACGGCGTCCAACAATGCTATCGTGGCCGCCATGACACAGCTCCTCATCGCCGGGCTCGCGCCCGCATTCGTCCCGTACCGCGAGGGTTGGGCGCTGCAGCGTCGGGTCCATGAGGCGGTCGTCAGCGGAGCAGGGCCGGAGCACCTCATCCTGTGCGAACACGAGCCCGTGTACACGGCGGGCAAGCTGACCCGTCCCCACGAACGTCCCGACGACGGCACACCGGTCGTCGAGGTCGACCGCGGCGGCCGCATCACCTGGCACGGACCCGGACAGCTCACCGGCTATCCGATCGTCCGCCTCCCGGAGCCGGTCGACGTCGTCGCGCACGTCCGCCTGCTCGAGGAGGTCATGCTGCAGACGATCACCGGGCTCGGCGTCACCGGCCGCCGCATCGACGGACGGTCGGGTGTCTGGGTCGACCCCGTCGCCGGTGGACCGGCCGCGAAGATCGGCGCCGTCGGTGTCCGGGTGCAGGCGGGGGTCACGCTGCACGGGTTCGCGCTCAACTGCGACAACGCCCTCGAGCCCTTCGGCCACATCGTCGCGTGCGGCATCGCCGATGCCGGGGTCACCACGATCAGCGCCGAACTCGGTCGACGGATCACGCCGAGCGACGTCGCCGAGCGCGTCTCCGAGATCTTCGAAGCGCTCCGGCCCGGTTGGACGGCCGCGTCCGTGACCACGATCGGAGCGGCCGCGTGAGCGGCTGCGGCGCACCGGCACCCGTTCCCACGGCGGACACCGGCGGACGGAAGCTCCTGCGACTCGAGGTCCGGAACGCCCAGACCCCCATCGAGCGGAAGCCCGACTGGATCAAGACCCGCGCGACGATGGGACCCGAGTACCGGCAGCTCCAGGCGCTCGTGCAGGAGGAGGGCCTCCACACGGTCTGCCAGGAAGCCGGCTGCCCGAACATCTTCGAGTGCTGGGAGGACCGCGAGGCGACCTTCCTCATCGGAGGGTCGCAGTGCACGAGGCGCTGCGACTTCTGCCAGATCGACACCGGCAAGCCGGCCGACTACGACCGTGACGAGCCACGGCGGGTGGCCGACTCGGTGCAGCGGATGCGGCTGCGTTACGCGACCGTCACCGGTGTGGCGCGCGACGACCTCCCCGACGAGGGGGCGTGGCTGCACGCCGAGACCGTCCGGCACATCCATGAGACGAACCCGGGGACGGGGGTCGAGATCCTCGCGACCGACTTCTCCGGCAACCCCGACCTCCTCGGCGAGGTGTTCGCCTCCCGACCCGAGGTGTTCGCACACAACGTCGAGACGGTCCCACGCATCTTCAAGCGGATCAGGCCCGCCTTCCGCTACGAGCGCTCCCTCGACGTCCTGACCCAGGCGCGCGCCGCCGGCCTCATCACGAAGTCCAACCTCATCCTCGGGATGGGCGAGGACCGGAGCGAGATCAGTCAGGCGCTCGAGGATCTGCACGAGGCCGGCACCGACATCATCACCGTCACCCAGTACCTCCGGCCGACGCCTCGACACCTCCCCGTGGACCGCTGGGTCAAGCCGCAGGAGTTCCTCGAGATCAAGGAGGAGGCCGAGGAGATCGGGTTCCTCGGTGTGCTCGCGGGACCGCTCGTCAGATCGTCCTATCGCGCGGGACGCCTCTGGGCGCAGTCGATGACAGCCAAGGGCCGCGAGGTCCCCGAGGGACTGCAGCACCTCGCAGACGCCTCACTCGGCTTCGCCCAGGCGGTCTGAGGCCGACGCCTCGACCTGCCGGGCTCAGTCCTCGCTCGTGACCCCGGTGACCTCGCCATCGGAGGTGTACGCGACCATGAGCACGCCGTCGAGCTGGTCCGCGTCGAGCGAGTACTCGAAGATCGCGAACGCCTCGTCGCCGTTGTGCTGATGCGGCGCGAACCCGACGCTCAGCAGCGTCATCGACCGGATGACGTCGACGTCGCGGTCTCCGGACTCGTCGACCAGGACGTCCGGCAGGGACTCCCCCAGCTCCTCGACGGCCTGGATGATGTACTCGGTCACCTCGGAGGTACGGTCGTCGACCTCGCTCAGCATCGCCTCACGCGAGCGCAGGTCGAAGCCCTCGAGGGCGAGGATCATCGCGGCCGCGAGGTCGAGTGCGTCGGCAGGGATGTCGTCCTCGTCGGGGGCGCTCAACGAGATGGAGACGGACTGCTCGCCGACGTCGATGTTGTCAGACCAGTAGACGCCACCACCAGGCTCGGTCGCGATGATGCCGAAGTAGTCGTGTTCGATCGCCATCAGCTGCCCACCAGGTTCTGTGCGAAGACGTGCGGCGTGAAGCCGGTGAGGTCGCCGATGCCCTCACCCTGGCCGACGAGCTTGATCGGGATGCCGGTCTTCTCCTGCACGGCGAGGACGAACCCGCCCTTCGCGGAGCCGTCGAGCTTCGTCAGGACGAGCCCGGTCACCCCGGCGTGCTCGATGAACGCCTGCGCCTGCGACAGACCGTTCTGACCGGTCGTCGCGTCGAGGACGAGGAGGACCTCGGCGATGGGCGCCTGCTTCTCGACGACGCGACGGATCTTGGACAGCTCGTCCATGAGCCCGCCCTTCGTCTGCAACCGACCGGCGGTGTCGATGATGACGATCTCGGTGCCGGTCTGCTTGGCGTACTCGATGGTCTGGAAGGCGACGGACGCCGGGTCCTGTCCCTGCTGCTGGGGGCGGACGATCTGTGCGCCCGCGCGCTCCGCCCACGTCGCCAACTGCTCCACGGCAGCGGCACGGAAGGTGTCCGCGGCGCCCACGACGACGGTGCGGTCGTAGTTGCGCAGGAACTTCGCGAACTTGCCGATGGTGGTCGTCTTGCCGACCCCGTTGACGCCGACGACGAGGACGACCGCCGGACGCTCGCTGAGCTTCAGCGTCGTGTCGAACTTCGACAGCCGCTCCTCGACCTCTTCGCGCAGCATGCGCTGGAGGTCGCGCGGGTCGGTGGTGCGGTAGCGGTCGACGGAGGCGTGCAGGCCCGTGACGATCGACTCGGTGACGTCAGGACCGAAGTCGGCGCCGATGAGCGCGTCCTCGAGGTCCTCCCAGGTGGTCTCGTCGATCGTCGGACGTTGGAACATGCCTTTGAGGGCACCGGAGAGTGACCAGGGTGTGCGTGCAGCCATGGTCTCAGCGTAGCCGTCGGCGACGCGGTCCCGTCGCGTGGGGACGAGACCGGATCAGCTCGCGCGTTCTGCTGCCACGCGCTGACCGACGACGGCCGACACCCCGTCCTGGCGCATCGAGACGCCGTAGAGGGCGTCGGCGATCTCCATGGTGCGCTTCTGGTGCGTGATGACGATGAGCTGGCTCGTCTGACGGAGGTCCTCGAAGATGGTGAGGAGCCGCCCGAGGTTCGCGTCGTCGAGGGCCGCCTCCACCTCGTCCATGATGTAGAACGGGCTCGGTCGGGCTTTGAAGATGGCGATGAGCAGGGCGACCGCGGCGAGCGAGCGCTCCCCGCCCGACAGGAGCGACAGGCGCTCGATCTTCTTGCCGGCGGGTTTGACCGACACCTCGATGCCCGTGGTGAGCATGTGTTCGGGGTCGGTGAGCGAGATGCTGCCGGTGCCGCCCGGGAACAGGATCGGGAACACCTCGGTGAAGGCGGCTTCGGTGTCGGCGAACGCCGAGGCGAAGATGACCTCCATCTTCCCGTCGATGTCCTCGATGATCGACAGCAGGTCGGCGCGGGTGCTGGTGAGGTCGGCGAGCTGTTCGGTGAGGAAGCGGTGGCGCTGTTCGAGTGCCGCGAACTCCTCGAGCGCGAGCGGGTTGACCCGGCCGAGTTGAGCGTAGGTGCGCTCCGCCGCGGCGAGGCGCTTCTGCTGCTCGGCGCGGACGTAGGGCGTCGTCGGCACGTCGTCCGACTCCTCGGCAGGTTCCTCTACCGGCTCGACGTCCGGCGTCACGGAACCGTCGGCAGGTGCCTCGGGTGCCTCGTCCGAGTCGGGCGTCGTCGTCTCGGGCGAGCCCTCCGGACCGGTGTCGTCCGCCGGTCGCAAGGCCGAGCGGGCGGTCGCGCGGGGTGTCGGAGGGTCGACGGGAACCGGAACATCGGGCCCGTACTCCGCGACGAGCACGTCCTCGACGAGCCCCAGCTCCGACCCGGCGCGCTCGAGCAGCCCGGACAAGTGGAGCTTCTTCTCGTAGATCTGGAGTTCGAGGCCGTGGACGCTCTCGGTGACGACCTGCAGCCGCTGCCGGAGCGTGTGCTCCTCGCCGCGCAGTCGCACGAGCTCGGCGTTCCGGCTGGACCGCGTCGCCTCGGCTGCCGCGAGCGCGACGCGGGCCTCGGTGACCGACCGGTCGACCGAGTCGAGGACGGGCGGGAGTGCCTCCGTCACGGCGGTGGCGGCCGCGGCCTGGCGCGCACGGATGACGGCACGCCGAGCCGCTTCCTCAGCTGCCGCCTGGTCGGCCTGCCGCTGCCGCTCGAGGTTCGCGACCGCGAGCTCCTCCGCCCGCACGCGTTCGCGCGCGGTCTCGAGGAGGAGGCGGTGCTGCACTTCGGCCTCGCGCGCCGCGTCAAGTTCGGCGGAGAGCCCGTCGCGTGCCGACACGTCGAGGAGCGGTCGTGGACGCGCGCGAGCGGTGTCGTGGTCCAGATTGGCCCGCTCCACGGCGGCAGCGGCGTCGGCGACGGCCGCCTCCGCCGTCCCGGCAGCGGCGAGCAGGCGGTCGTGTTCGGCCTCCGCGGATTCGTATCGGACCGTGACCCGGTTCACGCGCTCGGCCTGTGAGGCACGGGTGGCGTCGAACTCGCGGAGGGCGCTGAGCGCAGCCTGCGCAGTCTGCTTCGCCTCCTGCAGGATCGTGCGCTGCTCGGCCAGTGCGAAGCGCGCCCGTTCGATGAGCGACTCGACCTCGCCGTGTCGATCGGCTGCCGCATCGCGTTCGGCCAGCAGTTCGATGCGGCTCTGCGCTCCGCCGCTCCCCCCGCGGACGATGCTGTCCGTGACGACCGCGCCGTCACGGGTCACGAGGGTGAACGCGCTGAGTGACGAGCCGAGTCGGTCGTACGCCGCGATCGCGTCGTCGAGCGAGTCGACGACGAGGACCGAGGCGAGGATCCCCAGCACGCCAGGAGGGGCCTCCACCAGCTCGGCAGCCGAGGTGAACCCGGCGGGCGCGTCCGGGACGTCTCGCGCACCGTCGGCGATGACGATCTCGACCCGGCCGAGATCCTGATCGGCCGCGTGATCGAGCGCCCGCCGGGCAGCGTGCCGGTCGACGGCGACGGCGGCCTCCGCGAGCGTGCCGAGCGCTGCGGCCACAGCCGACTCGTGGCCGGGTCGGACCTGCACCCGGTCCGCGACGATCCCGTCGATCCCGTCGAGACCGCTCGATGCGAGTTCGGCCGAGCCGGTCTTGAGGTCGAGGGCGCGCGAGAGTGCACTGGTCTTGGCACCGAGCGAATCGCGTTCACGTTCGAGGGTGTGGAGCTGCTCGCGCAGGCCCTCGATCTCCCCTTCGGCCTCCGCCGCGCCGCGTTGGGCCGCCTCGTAGGCGTCGTCGAGTCCGGAGTCGGCGGCGTCCGCCAGGGTCGGGTCGTCCTCGAGCGCCTCGTACTCCAGCCGTGCCGCGTCCAGACGGAGGGCAGCGGCGTCGATCGCGTTCTGCTGGCGCAACGCCTCGCCACGGACCGCGGCGAGTTTGGACCCGGCGGCGTCGACGGCTCCAGCGAGCTTGGAAAGCTCCAGGTCGTGTCGTGACACGAGCGCGCTCTGCGCTGCGATCTCGACGTCCACCGCGTCGAGTGCGGCACGCTTCGCGCGGGTGTCCGCCTGCGCCTCCTGCAACGCGCGCTCCGCGTCGGCGACCGCCACCCGCAGTCCGTCGATCTCCGCGGTCGCGTCGGCGACCATCTGCTTCGTGATCCGCGGTTCGGCGGCCGTCGTGTCCGTCGAAGAACCGAGGAGCGCCAGCCGCTGGTTGGCGAGCGTGTACAGGTTCCGGAGGCGCTCCTGCACGCTCTCGAGCTCGAAGGTGATCCGGCGGGCGTCGTCGACCGCGTCGCCGAGTTGTGCCTGCTCGATCCGGTTGATCCGCAGTTCCGCCTGTTCCAGCTGCTCCTGGAGGACGAGGCGCTCGCTGTGGCGCTCGCTCTCCGACCGGTTGTGCTCGTCGAGGGAACGCCGGAGGCTCACGACGTCGTCCGCGAGGATCCGAGCGCGGGCGTCGCGGACGACCGCGGCGATCGTCTGCGCCTCCCGGGCGATCTCCGCCTGACGACCGAGCGGCTTCAGCTGCCGGCGGATCTCCCCGGCGAGGTCGCTCAACCGCGTGAGGTTGGTCTGCATCGCCTCGAGCTTCCGGAGCGTCTTCTCCTTGCGTCGGCGGTGCTTCAGGATGCCAGCCGCCTCCTCGATGAAGCCGCGGCGCTCCTCGGGCGTCGCCCGCAGCACCGCGTCGAGCTGTCCTTGCCCGACGATGACGTGCATCTCGCGGCCCAGCCCGGAGTCGCTCAGGAGCTCCTGGACGTCGAGCAACCGGCACGTGTCGCCGTTGATGGCGTACTCGCTCCCGCCGTTGCGGAACAGGGTGCGGCTGATCGTCACCTCGGTGTACTCGATGGGCAGTGCGCCGTCGCTGTTGTCGATGGTGAGCGTGACCTCGGCTCGACCGAGCGGGCCCCTGGTCGACGTGCCGGCGAAGATGACGTCCTCCATCTTGCCGCCGCGGAGGGTCTTCGCCCCCTGCTCGCCCATCACCCAGGCGAGCGCGTCGACGACGTTCGACTTGCCGGAACCGTTGGGACCCACGACGCAGGTGACGCCCTGCTCGAACGCGAAGGTGGTGGGGTGCGCGAAGGACTTGAACCCTTTGAGCGTCAGGCTCTTCAGGTACACGCGCACCTCCTCTCCCGCGTCGCGGATGCTGTGCACTACGGTAGCGAATCCGCGGACGGACGAGGGACACCACGCTGTGCCGGCCCGCCGGGGCGGTCGTAGCATGGACCGCATCACCCAGGACGGCCTGGCGTGGGAGGGAGTCGACGATGCGCGTCACGATCGACGAGGTCGAGATCCCGGCGTCCGGGAGCTCAGCCGTGTTCGAAGCGGTCCAGGAGGTCGCGAACACGCTCGAAGCGGAGATCTGGTCCACCGACGACTTCGCCCTGACCTCCGCAATGACCCTGCCCGAGTACCGCGACCAGCGGTTCCAGCGACGCGTCCTGCTCGCCGCCGTCCTCGACGGCCGTGTGGTCGGTCGTGGCTGGCTCGGGTACGGCACCGAAGCCGACGCGGCGACGGCCTCCCTGGACGTCGGCGTCCTCCCCGACGCGCGTCGTCAAGGGATCGGCACAGCGCTCCTGTCGGAGCTGGAGCGACGGGCCCTCGCGGCCGGTCGCCCGACGGTGACCGCCTTCACCCAGCACGCCGTCGACGACATCCCGGCCGGCGAACCGCTCCTCGGTGCGAGCGTCGGCGATCGGGCGATCCCCGCGAACGCCGCGGCCAGCCGGTTCATGCTCGATCGTGGATACGCCCTCGCGCAGGTCGAGCGGACCAACCGCTGCGACCTCGCCACGACGCTCGGGGAGCTGCCGGACATCGTCGCGACGTCGACCGCCCGAGCCGGACACGAGTACCGCCTCGTGCACTGGGTGGACCGCACCCCCGACGAGCTGCTCGGATCACTCGCCACGGCCCGCGAACACATGGCGACGGACATCCCGGCCGCCGATCTGGAACTCGACCCCGAGGTCTGGACGCCCGAGCGGGTCCGCGCCCGCGAGGCACAGCTGGCGGCGTCCGGCGACCACGCGATCGTCGTCGCCGCCGTCCACCGCGACAGCGGCGCGGTCGCCGGGTACAGCGAGCTCGTCCTCGGCGAGGGCAAGGAACACGCGGAGCAGTGGGACACGCTCGTGCTCGCCGACCACCGCGGACACGGCCTCGGACTCTGGATGAAGGCGGCGAACCTCCTCGCACTCGCCGATCAGGCACCCGAGCGGTCCCGGATCTACACGTGGAACGCCGACGAGAACGAGCACATGCTCGCGATCAACGACCGACTCGGTTTCCGCATCGTCGGCTACTCCGGAGAGTGGCAGCGCCGACTCCCCCGCAGCGACTGATCGTCAGGTGCGGCGCTGGCACACGGGACAGCGGTGCGAGCCCCGGTTCATGAACTGCTCGCGGACGATGAGCGTGCCGCAGCGCGCGCACAGTTTGCCCTGCCTGCCGTAGGCGTTCAGGCTGTGGGCGAAGTACCCCGCCTGACCGTTGACGTTCACGTACTGGGCGTCGAAGCTCGTCCCGCCCTCGGCCAGGGCCTTGGCGAGCACGGCACGGACCTCCTCGAGCAGCCGGCCGGCGCGCCCGAGCCCGAGACGGGCGGTCTCCTGCTCGGGGTGGATGCGCGCCGCCCAGAGCGACTCGTCCGCGTAGATGTTGCCGATCCCGCTGACCAGGGTCTGATCGAGGAGCGCCCGCTTCACGCCGGTGCGCTTCTCGCGCAGTCGTCGGAGGAAGACGGCGTCGTCGAAGGCCGGGTCCATCGGGTCGCGGGCGATGTGCGCGACCTGGTCGGGCACCATCGCGACCTCGTCTCCGAGTCCGCCTGCGGCTCCGTCCGTCGTCGGGACGAGCGCGGTCACCGCCATGGAGCCGAAGATCCGCTGGTCCACGAAATGCAGCCAGAGCTCGCCGTGCTCGGGATGCTCCAACTGCAAGCGGATGCGCAGAAGTCGGTCGGCGTCATCGCCAGGTGACCGGAGCAGCATCTGCCCGCTCATGCCCAGGTGACCGACGATCGCCTCATCGTCGTCGAGGGGGAACCAGAGGAACTTCCCGCGTCGGACGGCAGATCGGATGGTCCGTCCCGTCAGCCGTGCGGTGAAGTCCGCGACACCACTCGCGTGGCGGCGCAGGGAGCGTTCGTCGAAGACCTCGACGCCGGCGATCGTCGCGCCGCTGACGGCGGGCTCCAAGCCGGCGCGGACGACCTCGACCTCAGGGAGTTCCGGCACTGATCCTCGACCAGGCTTCCAGGGCCGCCGCCATCTCGGCGTGCTTCTTGCTCGTGCCGGAGCCCGTCGCCGTGACCGCGGTGCCCACGGTGACCGTCGCGACGAACCGTCGGTTGTGATCGGGGCCGGAGCTGGCGATCTCGTAGACGGGCGCCGGCGCACCGATGGCCGCGGCGGCCTCCTGGAGGCTCGTCTTCGGGTCCATCGCCGCGCCGAAGCGCTCAGGGTTCTCGAGGAGGGGGTTCACCAGGCGCAGGACGAGTGCCGTCGCGGCGTCGGGTCCGGCCGACAGGTACGTCGCGCCGATGACGGCCTCCATCGTGTCGGCCAGGATGGACGCCTTGTCGCGGCCTCCGGTCTGGTCCTCGCCCTTGCCGAGCTTGATCCGCTCGCCCAGACCGATCGAACGCGCGACCTCGGCGAGCGCGATCGTCGAGACGAGGCTCGCCCGACGCTTCGCCAGCTGCCCTTCGTCGAGGTGCGGGAAGTCGCGGTAGAGCATGACGGTGACGGCCTGCCCGAGGATCGAGTCGCCGAGGAACTCGAGGCGCTCGTTGTGCGGGAGTCCACCGTGCTCGTACGCGTACGAGCGGTGCGTCAGCGCCAGGTCGAGCAGCTCGTACGAGACGTCGACACCCAGTTGCCGTGCGAAAACGACCACACCGGGATCGGTCTCCGATACGGAGCCGATTCCGGTGTGGTCGGAATGATTCGTGTTCACGCTGTTCGAACGCGGACGTTCAACGCGCGGATCAGACGTCTGCGACCTTGCGGCCCTTGTACTCGAGGTACAGGGCGGTGCCCTGCGAGTCCTCGACGACCTTGGCGCGGTGCGGCAGGCTGTACGTGACGCGGCCGTTCTCCACCGTCTTCACGAGCGTCGGCACGGCGGCCTTCCACTGCGAGCGACGCGAGCGGGTGTTCGAGCGCGAGACCTTCCGCTTCGGGGGGTTTCCAGCCATGATCTATCTCTCTTCTGTGTCTGCAGCGGCGCGCTGGGCGCTACTGGCGTCTGTGTCAAGTACGGAGTCTGAGGACAAGCCCGCGAGCGCAGACCAGCGAGGATCTGCGACGTCGTGAGGGTGTCGTTCCGGACGTTCGGCCAGCCGCTCACCGGTCTCGGGGTCGAGTCCGGGGCAATCCGGCTGGCACACCGGCTGAAACGGTAATGCGAGAACTACCGCATCTCTGACCAGAGGTTCAAGATCCACGTGGTCGTCGTGAACCTCGAAGTCAGACGCTTCCGAATTAGGATACGCGAAAAGTTCCTGAATCTCGACTTCGACAGGCAGTTCGATGTCGCGGAGGCAGCGTCCGCACTCGCCGGTCGCCAGTGCGTCGACGTCGACGGTCACGAGGATCCCCTCGTGCACGGACTCGAGACGCACCTGCTCGGAGAGCGTCGTGCCCTCCTGGACGGCGACCAGACCCTCGCCCCAGCGCTCGGCGAGCACCACCTCGAGGTCGTGCTCGCGCATCTCCCCGGGACGGTTCACCAGATCGCGCACATTGACGCTGAACGGCGAATTGTTCGTTCTCTTCCTAGTCACGATCGACGATTCTACGCCGAACCCGACCGGGAGGACGCCCTAGCCCTCTTGGAGGAAGGTCGCCACCACCTGCGGGACGTACGGGCTGACATCGCCACCGAGCGCGGCCACCTGCCGGACGAGTGAACTGGAGACGTGCGCGTGCGCGGGATCAGGCAGGAGGAAGACCGTCTCCACGCCGGCGAGGCTGCGGTTCATGATGGCCATGGGCGTCTCGTACGCGACGTCGACCTGCGAGCGGATGCCCTTCACGAGCACGCTCGCGCCGACGTCCGTGCAGTAGTCGACGAGCAGGCCGACGTTCCACTGCGCGACGACGATGTTGTCGGGCAATCCGCCGTCGGCGATGGAGCGCTCGAGCAAGGACACCCGCTGCGGCATCGGCAGCAGCGCGGACTTGTCGGGGTTGTGCACGACCAGCACGTGCAGTTCGTCGAAGATGCGCGCCGCCCGCTCGATGACATCCAGGTGACCGAGGGTGACTGGGTCGAACGATCCGGGGACGACGGCGATCCGCTTCATGTCGCCAGCCTATCGGTGCTCAGTTCTTGGCGAGCGCGGCGCGGTCGGATTCGTCGAGGCGTCGGCGGAGCGCTTCGGCCAGCACCGGGTGGTCGGCGAGGTCGGGATCGGTGTCGAGGAGCTCGGCGGCATCCGCCCGCGCCTCGATGATGACCTCGCTGTCGTGCACGACCCGGAGCAGCTTGAGCGAGGACCGCCCGCCCGACTGCATGCTGCCGAGGACGTCGCCCTCGCGCCGCAGCTCGAGGTCGACCTGCGCGAGGTCGAAGCCGTCGAGCGTCGCGGCCACCGCGTCGACGCGCTCGCGTGCGGTGCTCTCCGCCTCCGCCGCGGTGACGAGCAGACACAGCCCCGGGACGCCGCCTCGACCGACGCGTCCGCGGAGCTGATGGAGCTGCGACACCCCGAAGCGCTCCGCGTCGAGCACGACCATCGTCGAGGCGTTGGGGACGTCGACGCCCACCTCGATGACCGTCGTCGCCACGAGCACGTCGATCTCACCGGCGGCGAAGGCCCGCATCGTCCGGTCCTTCTCCTCCGCGCTCATCCGGCCGTGGAGGACGTCGATGCGTCGCGACGCGAGCAGCGGGTGGGTACGCAGCTGCTCCACCGTGGTGAGCACGGATGCGATCGGGCGCGCCGGGTCGGCGTCCTCCTCGAGTTCCTCACCGGGCTCGACCTCCTTGGCGTCGATCGCCGGGCACACCACGAACCCCTGCCGCCCCTGCGCGAGTTCCTCGGCGAGGCGCTCCCAGACGCGGGAGATCCACCGCGGGTGATCGGCCAGGGCGACCACGAAGCTCTCGATCCCCTGCCGCCCGCGTGGCAGCTCCTTGATGATGCTGACGTCGAGGTCGCCGAAGACGGTCATGGCCACGGTCCGTGGGATCGGCGTCGCGGTCAGCACGAGGACGTGCGGCGGTGTGCGTCCCTTCTGGCGGAGCTGGTCGCGCTGCTCCACGCCGAAGCGGTGCTGTTCGTCGACGACGACCATCCCCAGATCGGCGAAGGTCACGGCGTCACCCAGCAAAGCGTGCGTCCCGATCACGATCCGGGCCTGGCCGGCGACGATCCGCAGCAGCGCCCGTTTGCGATCGGACGTCGGCAGCTGGCCGGTGAGCAGCGTCGGCATGAGTTCGGCCGAGAGGTCGGGGCCGAGCGAACGGACGATCGACCGCAGGTGCTGCGCCGCGAGGACCTCGGTGGGCGCCAGCAGCACCGACTGTCCCCCGCTGTCGGCGACGGCCGCCATGGCCCGGAGGGCGACGAGCGTCTTGCCCGAGCCGACCTCGCCCTGGACGAGCCGGTTCATCGGATTGGGCTGCGCGAGATCGGCCGCGATCTCCGTGCCGACCGTTTGCTGGTCGCCGGTCAGCTCGAACGGGAGCGCGGCATCGAGGCGCTCGAGGTAGCCGCCGGCTTTCGGCACGCGGGGTTCGGCCGCCAGCGCACGGGTGGCGGCGCGCTGCTGGAGCAGGGCCGTCTGGAGGAGGTACGCCTCCTGGTACCGCAGGCTGCGGCGACCGCGCTGCCAGTCACGATCGACCGTCGGGCGGTGGACGGCACGGATGGCGGCGTCGAAGGAGAGCTCACCCCTCGCCGCCCGGACCGACCGCGGGACGGGGTCCTCCTGCGGCGGCAGGGCGTCCAGAACCAGCTCGACGGATTGTCTGAGGTTCCAGCTCGTGATCGTGCTCGTCGCCGGGTAGATCGGGATGGGGGCCTCCGACCACGCCTTCGCCTGGGCGTCGGCGAGCGCCGGGGCTTCAGCGTCGTCGGGGAAGATCTGGTACTGCGGGTGGGCGAGCTGATAACTGCCGCGGTAGTCGCCGACCTTGCCTGCGAAGATGCCGCGGAGTCCCGGCCGGAGTTCGTTCGCGCGCCAGGGCTGGTTGAAGAAGGTCAGGTTGAGCCGACCCTGACCGTCGGAGATGACGACCTCGAGGATGGAACCCTTGCGTTGCTTCATCTGGCGGTCGCGGACCTCGAGGACGTCGGCGACGATCGTCACGTCCTCGCCGAGCGGCAGCAGGCCGATGACCGTCAGCTCGCCGCGCTTCGCGTAGCGACGCGGGTAGTGCTCGAGGAGGTCGCCGACGGTCTCGACGCCGAACGCCTTCTGGAGTGCCGTCGCGGTTCGGCCGCCGAGGACACCGCCGAGCTTCGTGCCCAGCTCGATCCCCGTCATGCCGTCGATTCTATTCCGGACCTCGGACACCGCGGTTCGCCCGGCTTCGCGCAGCCTGCGAGGATGGGACCATGGCCGGCATCAGGATCATCTCGGGTTTCGCCGGATCACGCACGATCCGGGTCCCGGGCAGCGGGACACGACCGACGAGCGATCGCGTCCGCGAGGCGCTCTTCTCCGCGCTGGAGGCCCGCGACGTGCTCGCCGGAGCCGAAGTGCTCGACCTGTACGCAGGGTCGGGGTCGCTGGGGCTCGAATGCGCCAGCCGGGGTGCCGCCGTGGTCACCCTCGTCGACCGCGGGTCTGAGGCCGCGAAGCTGTGTCGGGACAACGCGAGGATCGTGACCTCGGCAGCACCTCGCGCTGCGGCACCACGCATCACGGTGCATGCCAAGTCGGTCGGCGCCTATCTGTCCGGGGCGACGGTCCCGTCCGACCTCGTCTTCATCGATCCCCCGTACGACCTCCCCGAGGCGGAGCTCACGGCCAACCTCGCCGCGCTCGTCGGTCTGGTCACCGACGACGGGCTCGTGCTCGTCGAGCGGAGCTCCCGCTCGCCCGAACCGACCCTTCCCCCAGCGCTCGAGGTCTTGCGGAAGAGCACCTACGGCGAGACCGTCGTCTGGTGGATCACGCCGGTCTGAGCCACCGCGTCACCGTCACCGCGTCTCCGCGGGTCTTCGCGCCACGGCGGCCGGCCACACCGCTCAACCGGACGCGTCGTCCCAGTCGCGGTAGGGGTCCCAGCCGGCGCGACCGTCGTAGGCCACACCGTCGACGAGGACCCCGGCACCGGTCCGGGCCGCGCCGATGGCCCGGAAGCCTGCGGGGATCGTGGTGGCGGACGGGAACGTCGCCAGGAGGGAGTGGTCCTCGCCGCCGGCGAGGGCGAGCGCCACGTCGGCACCCAGGTCCTCAGCCCGAAGGTCGATCGCGACCCCACTCGCCCGCGCGAGGCGACCGGCGTCGAGCGCGAGCCCGTCCGACAGGTCGAGCATCGCCGTGGCACCGGCGACGGCGGCGACGACACCGGCGGCGATCGGTGGCCGTGGTGCGAGTTGTGCCTCCACCTCGACCCGGTGATCGCGTCGCAGGCCGGCCGCTGCGTCGACCGACGGCACGCCGTCGGCGTCGACCCCACGTGAGAAGAGGAGTCGCAGGCCTGCCGCAGCCGAACCCAACTCCCCCGCGACCGCGACCACGTCGCCGGGTCGCGCTCCGTCACGTCGAACGGGGGCACGACCCTCCAGGTCGCCGAACGCCGTCACCGCGATCATGAAGACGTCGGACACGGCCAGATCGCCGCCGACGACACCGCAGCCGGGCGCGAGCTCGGCACAGGCGTCGCGCAGTCCGTCTGCGAACCCGTCGAGCACGGCGACCGGCAGGTGCTTGGGCATGGCGAGTGCGACGACGAGTGCCGTCGGACGCGCCCCCATCGCCGCGACATCTGCCAGGTTGCTGGCCGCAGCCTTCCACCCCAGGTCGTGGGCGCTCGACCACGCCAGCCGGAAGTCCGGCCCATGGATCATCGTGTCCGTCGTGACGACGAACCGACCGTCCGGCGCCAGGACGACCGCGGCATCGTCACCCGGCCCGAGGAGTTCGGCGTCGGCGTGCGGCAGGCGAGGGAAGATGCGCTCGAGCAGCTCCCCCTCGGCGAGGTCCCCGACACAGGGCCCGACCGTTCCGTGATCGTCGGAGGCGCTCCCAGACTCGTTCATGGGATCAACGGTAGCCTGGTGGGCGATGTCCCCGATTCGTGTGCTCCTCGCCACCGCCCTCGCCGCAGCCGCAACCCTGGCCCTCGCCGGCTGCGCGCCCGCCGTCGCGCTCGAACCCGCCGCCGATGCGAACAACCCGCAGTGCGCCGAGGTCACGGTGCGTCTGCCCGACGTCGTCGCCGAACTGCCCGAGCGAGGGACCGACGCCCAGGCCACCGGCGCCTGGGGCGATCCCGCGACGGTCCTCCTGCACTGCGGGGTCGCGATCCCCGGCCCGACCACGCAGCAGTGCCAGTCGGTGAACGGCGTCGACTGGATCATCGACGACGCCGACGCGCCGAACTACCGGTTCACCACCTTCGGGCGCACGCCCGCGGTCGAGATCGTGCTCGACGGCGACGCCGTCGCCAGCAGCACCGTCCTGGCTGATCTGGCGCCTGCCGTGTCCGTGCTCCCCGTCACCGGGAAGTGCACCGCCCTCGGCGACGCCGAGCTCCCGATCCCCACCGACGGCTGAGGGTTCCCGACGCCACACCGTTCAGGAGCGGGCGCGCGCGACCTCGATCAGCTCGGTGATGAGCTCGGGGTAGCTGAGCCCCGAGGCCAACCAGCAGCTCGGGAACATCGAGATCGGGGTGAACCCAGGCATGGTGTTGACCTCGTTGACGACGAAGCCGTCCGCGGTCAGGAAGAAGTCGACCCGGGCGAGCCCTGCGCAGCCCAACGCCTCGAACGCCCGACGCGAGAGGTCCTGCATCTCCGACAACTGCTCGGGACGAAGGTCGGCGGGGCAGACGAGCTCGATACCGGGTGCGTCGAGGTACTTCGCCTCGAAATCGTAGAAGTCGCGTCCGGTCACGACGACCTCGCCGGCCACCGAGACCCGAGGTGCCTCGCCGGGGAGGGACTCGAGGACCGCACATTCGACCTCGCGGCCCACCAGACCGGTCTCGACGAGCACGGTCGAGTCCTCGGCGAGGGCCAGTTCGATCGCTGCACGGAACGCGTCCGGCGTCGACACCTTCGACACGCCGACGCTCGAACCGGCTCGCGCCGGCTTCACGAACGCCGGTGACCCGAGCGATCCGAGCGATGCGAGCACCTCCTCGGGTGCCGTGGCCCACTCGTGGGCGGTGAACCGCACCCAGGGCGCGACGGCGATCCCGGCGGCCTGGAGCACCGTCTTCGTGAAGTGCTTGTCCATGCCGAGGGAGGACGCGAGGACGCTGGAGCCGACGTACGGGAGGTCGACGAGCTCGAGCATGCCCTGCACGGTGCCGTCCTCGCCGAACCGGCCGTGGAGGATCGGGAAGACGATGTCGATGGGGCCGAGGGTGAACGGGACGCCGTCCTCCCCGACCACGGTCAGCTCACGGCTGCCGACGCGCTCAGGCCAGCGCACGGCCGGCCGCGAGGGGTCGACCTCCGGCAAGTGCGCGGGGTCGAGCGCGTACCGGCTCGGGTCGTCGACCTCGAGGACGTACGAGCCGTCGTGGGCGATCCCGACCGGGTAGACGTCGTACCGTTCGCGGTCAATCGCGGCGAGGACGCCGCCCGCCGTTGCGCAGCTGATCGAGTGCTCGCTTGAACGGCCTCCAAAGAGCACCACCACTCCGGTCTTGTGCGTCATCGTTGCTTCTCTCCCCCTGGGGTTCGTCGTCGTCGGTCGTGAGGTGCGGTGCGATGTCCTTCGGGTCGAGCGTGCCGTCGAGCACCTGCTTGACCTGTTCGACGATGGGCATCGCGACCCCCTTCGCCTTGGCCAGCTCGAGCACCGGTGCAACGGACGCGAGCCCCTCCGCGGTCTGCTGCATCTGTTTGACGACGTCGTCGAACTGATACCCCTGGCCGAGCAGACGCCCCGCCGTGTTGTTCCGGGACAGCGGCGACTGGCACGTCGCGATGAGGTCGCCGAGCCCGGCCAGGCCTGAGAGGGTCTCCGGCTGCGCGCCGTGGGCCACCGCGAAGTCGGTCATCTCGACCAGCCCGCGGGTGATGATGGAGGCCTTCGTGTTCTCGCCGTAGCCGACACCGTCGACGATGCCGATCGCGACGGCGATGAGGTTCTTGAGCACACCACCGAACTCGGTACCGATGACGTCGGTGTTCACGAAGCTGCGGAAGTACCGGTTGCGCGCGAGGAGCGCGACCGTCTGCGCCGTCTCGAGGCTCTCCGAGGAGATCACGGCGGCCGTCGGCTGCTCGCGGGCGATCTCGAGCGCGAGGTTGGGGCCGGAGGCGACGGCGATGCGTGACGGGTCGATGTCGAGGGTCTCGCGGATGACCTCGCTCATCCGGGATCCGCTGCGACGCTCGACGCCCTTCATGAGCGAGACGACGATGGTGCCGTCCTCGAGGTGCGGGCGGAGCGCGATGAGGTTGTCGCGCAGGGACTGGCTCGGGACGGACAGGAACACGACCGAGGCACCGCGCACGGCGTCGACCATGCTCGCGGTCGCCGTCATCCGCATCGGCAGGTTGATCCCGGGCAGGTAGTCACTGTTGCGCTTGGCTTCGGTGATCTCGCGAGCGAGCTCGGGCCGTCTGGCCCACATGACCACGTCGGAGCCACCGTCCGCGAGGATCTTGCCGAACGTCGTGCCCCAGCTGCCCGCTCCGAGCACGGCGACCCTCGTGGCGGCCGGTGGTTGCGGAACGTTCCTAGGACTCAAAGCGGCCTGTCTCCTTCTGCTGGTGTTTCGAGGGATCCCAACGCTCCGTGGGAGCTTGAGCACCGCGGAGTTCCTCGCAGAGGGCGGTGATGGCCTGCATGACGACCTCGGTCGCCTCGTTCAGCGTCTTCGAGTCTAGCTGCCGCCCGGCGAAGGCCGAGAGGTCCACCGGCTCGCCGATGGCGACCTCGACGCGCTTCCGCAACGGGAACACCCGCAGTTTGCCGTACCGCGGCATGACCTCCTGCGTGCCCCAGTGCGCGGCGGGGATGATCGGCAGGCCGTGCGTGAGCGCGATCCGGACCGCGCCGGTTCGCCCGCGCATCGGCCACAGGCCCGGGTCGCGGGTGAGTGAACCCTCGGGGTATACGACGACGCCCTGACCGCGTTCGGTCAGGTGTGCTGCAGCGCTGACCGGGTCCATCCCGCGGGCTGAACCCTCGCGCTCGACGGGGATCTGTCCGGACTTCCGCAACAACCACCCGACCACCGGGACCGTGAACAGACTGCCCTTCGCCATGAAGCGGGGCTGTCGCCCGAGCCGCCAGACGGCCACGCCCATGATCAGCGGGTCGAACTCGCTGTCGTGGTTGGGCGACAGGATGAACGGCCCCTCCTGCGGCAGGCGTTCGCCGTGCCGGACGCGGAGCTTGACGAGAGCACTGAACGGCGGGATCGCGATCGACGACAGCAACCAGTAGATCGACGGCCTCGACCGTTCCACCCCCACGGCGGACTACTTCGTTTCGAGGACGAAGTCAGCACCGAGCTGCTGGAGCTTCACGATGAAGTTCTCGTACCCACGACTGATGATGCCGACGTTGCTGACCGTCGACTTGCCCTCGGCGGTGAGCGCCGCGATGAGGTGGCTGAAGCCACCGCGGAGGTCGGGGACCTCGATGTCGGCACCGTGCAACGGCGTCGGGCCGTTGATCACGGCGGCCTGCTCGAGGTTGCGCCGCGGCACGCGACGAGGCGTACCCGACAGCCCATTGGGGTGCACGACGATGTTCGCGCCCATGGTGTTGAGCGCGTCCGTGAAGCCGAACCGGTTCTCGTAGACGGTCTCGTGGACGATCGACTCGCCCGTCGCCTGCGTCAGCGCGACGATGAGGGGCTGCTGCCAGTCCGTCATGAAGCCGGGGTGCACGTCGGTCTCGATGACCACGGGCTTCAGCTCCTCCTTGCGGTAGAACCGGATGCCGTCGTCGGTGATGTCGAACCCGCCACCGGCCTTGCGGAAGATGTTGAGGAACGTCATCATGTCCTGCTGCTTCGCGCCGTCGACGAAGACGTCGCCGTCGGTCGCGAGCGCGGCCGACGCCCAGCTCGCTGCCTCGTTGCGGTCGCCGATGGCCGTGTGGTCGTACCCCTCGAGCTTGTCCACGCCCTCGATGAGGATCACGCGGTTGGGCTCGTAGGAGATGATCGCGCCCATCTTCTGGAGGACGGCGATGAGATCCATGATCTCCGGCTCGATCGCCGCACCCTTGAGCTCCGTGGTGCCCTTGGCCCGGACCGCCGTGAGCAGGACCTGCTCCGTGGCGCCGACGCTCGGGTACGGAAGGTGCACCGTCGTCCCGTGCAGACCGTTCGGGGCCGAGAGACGGATGCCCTGCGGGAGCTTCTCCACCACCGCGCCGAACTTGCGGAGCGCGTCGAGGTGGAAGTCGATGGGGCGGTCGCCGATGCGGCAGCCTCCGAGGTCGGGGATGAACGCCGCCCCGAGGCGGTGGAGCAGCGGCCCGCAGAACAGGATCGGGATCCGGGAGAAGCCGGCGTGTGCGTCGATCTCCTCCATGTGCGCGGACTCGACGTTGGTCGGGTCGAGGCGGAGCTCGTTCGGGTTCTCGCCCTCCGTCACGTCCACGCCGTGGATCTCGAGCAGGGAACGGACGACCCGGACGTCGCTGATGTTCGGCACGTTGCGCAGGACGCTGACGTTCTCGCCGAGCAGCGACGCGACCATCGCCTTGGTCACGAGGTTCTTGGCACCCTTGACCTCGATGCGGCCTCTGAGCGGGATACCGCCGTTGATCGTGATGCGGTCGACATCGAGTCCGACCGACGAGCCTGCCGCCTGTGACGCCTGGACGAGTGAATTCAAACCGGTACCTACTGCCTTGCTACTTGACGGGAATGGTGCGGGGCAGCCAGTTCGGCCGCCGGGCCTCGAACGCGGTGATCTGCTCTTCGCTACGGAGCGTCAGCCCGATGTCATCGAGTCCTTCGATGAGCCGCCACCGAGTGTAATCGTCGACCTGGAACGAAACCGTGAGATCGCCGACCGTGATGGTGCGGGCGATGAGGTCGACGACGGAATCGGACCCGGGAGCGGCCTCGATCGCAGCCCAGAGCTGCTCGAGCTCCTCCTCGCTGACCTGGGCGGCGAGGAGACCCTGCTTCCCGGAGTTCCCGCGGAAGATGTCGCCGAAGCGGGACGACACGACGACCTTGAACCCGAAGTCGCGCAAGGCCCACACGGCGTGCTCACGCGACGAGCCGGTGCCGAAGTCGTGCCCCGCGACGAGGATGCTGGCACCCTGGTAGACGGGCTGGTTCAGGACGAAATCGGGGTCCTGACGCCACCCCGCGAAGAGCGCGTCCTCGAAGCCGGTCTTCGTGACCCGCTTCAGGTAGACGGCGGGGATGATCTGGTCGGTGTCGACGTTGGAACGCCGCATCGGAGCGGCGACGCCGGTGACGGTCGTGAACTTGTCCATCAGGCGTGCACGCCTTCCTGCTCGGTGGCGGCGTGTCTGCCGGGCTCGACCTCGAGATCGGCCGGGCTGGAGAGTGTTCCGCGGATGGCGGTCGCCGCGGCGACGAGCGGCGAGACGAGGTGCGTGCGGCCGCCCTTGCCCTGGCGACCCTCGAAGTTGCGGTTCGACGTCGAGGCGCAGCGCTCCCCCGGAGCGAGCTGATCGGGGTTCATCCCGAGGCACATGGAGCATCCGGCGAACCGCCACTCCGCACCGAAGTCAGTGATGATCTTGTCGAGCCCCTCGGCCTCAGCCTCGATCCGAACCCGGGCGGAACCCGGGACGACCATGACCCGCACACCCTCGGCCTTCGTGCGGCCCTCGATGACGGATGCGAACGCCCGCAGGTCTTCGATGCGGCTGTTCGTGCAGGAGCCCATGAAGACCGCGTCCACCGGGATCTCCTTCATCGGGGTGCCGGCTTCGAGCGCCATGTACTCCAGGGCGCGCTCGGCGGCGGACCGCTCGTTCGGGTCGGCGATGGCCGCGGGGTCGGGCACGTTCTCGCTGAGCGAGACGCCCTGGCCCGGGTTGGTGCCCCAGGTGACGAAGGGTTCCAGCGTGTCGGCGTCGAGGAAGACCTCGGCGTCGAAGGCGGCGCCTTCATCGGTCGCCAGGGTGTCCCAGTAGGCGACGGCCTCATCCCAGTCGGCTCCGGTCGGAGCGTGCGGGCGGCCCTGCAGGTAGTCGTAGGTGATCTGGTCCGGGGCGACCATGCCGGCCCGGGCCCCGGCCTCGATCGACATGTTGCAGATCGTCATGCGGCCCTCCATGGAGAGCGCACGGATCGCCGAGCCGCGGTATTCGAGGACGTAGCCCTGCCCGCCGCCGGTGCCGATCTTCGCGATGACGGCGAGGATGATGTCCTTGGCGGTCACGCCCGGCCGCAGCGTGCCTTCGACGGTGATCGCCATGGTCTTGAACGGCTTCAACGGCAGCGTCTGCGTGGCCATGACGTGCTCGACCTCGCTGGTGCCGATGCCGAAGGCCATGGCCCCGAAGGCGCCGTGGGTCGAGGTGTGCGAGTCGCCGCAGACGACCGTGATCCCGGGCATCGTGAGGCCGAGCTGCGGCCCGACGACGTGGACGATCCCCTGGTCGAGGTCGCCGAGGGAGTGGATCCGCACCCCGAACTCCGCGGCGTTGCGACGGAGGGTCTCGATCTGTGTGCGGCTCGTGAGGTCGGCGATCGGCTTGTCGATCGCGAGCGTCGGGGTGTTGTGGTCCTCGGTCGCGATCGTGAGGTCGACGCGACGCAGCGGCCGGTCGGCCAGGCGCAGACCGTCGAAGGCCTGCGGGCTCGTCACCTCGTGGACGAGGTGCAGGTCGATGTAGATGAGGTCGGGCGTGCCGTCCTCACCCTTGACGACGAGGTGGTCGTCCCAGACCTTCTCGGCGAGCGTGCGCGGGTGCTCGGGAATGCTCGGGACGGACGGATCGGCGTTCAGCTGCGACATGTCGTGGAATTCCTTCAAACGATGAGTGGTCAGGCGTCAGCGACCTCCGCGACGAGGGAGCCTGGAACTAGGCCTCGTCGCGGCTGGGAAGGAGGAGCAGCCCGGACAACATTCGCCCAGCGTACCACCCGGTCCGTGGCGAAGCCGTCGGCACCGTCGTCGCTCGAGGGGACGCCGGTGCCGACACCGTGCTACTTCGGCGCGTCGATCCCGACCCGATACTGCCCCTGGTCGTTGATGACCTCGACGGCCACCGGGTAGCTCTTCGCGTTGTACGAGAACGTGCACTCGAACTGTGTCCCGGTCGTGGCCGGCTGATCACTCGGGCACTCGACCTTCTCGACGTCTGCGAGCCCGAAGTCCTGCTTGAGCACCTCGGCCACACCGGTCTGCACCGAGCCGCGGTCGAGCATCGGCGTGAACAGGCGACCGACCGAGAGGAGGGTGAGCGGGACGGCGATGAGTGATGCGGCGACCGCACCGATGAGCACGCCGATCCAGAGCTTGCGCCCGAGCGGCTTCCGGGCGGGTTTGCGGCTCGCAGCAGGCTGCTGGCCCGCGACGCCGTACTCGGGGCCGGGACGGAACGGACCGGTCTGCTGTGGACCGGACTGCGATCCCTGCTGCTGTGGACCTGGCTGGAACGGGCCGTTCGGGTGCTGCGCCTGTCCCGGACCGAAGGGCTGGGGCCCGGTGGGGCGTGCCTGACCGTAGGGCGGCTGACCCTGCGGCCCCTGAGGCTGGCTTTGAGGCTGACCCTGCGGCGCGCCGAGTGGACGTCCCTGTGGAGCCTGGCTGGGGGCCCGACCCTGCTGAGGACCCCCGGACGCGTGACCGGGCTGACCGTTCGATGTCGGGGGCCGGAACCCGTCCGGACCGCCTGGCCGCCCCTGCTGCTGCGGCTGCTGGTTCGGACCAGCGTTCGAGGGCCGCTGCTGCTGCGCCCACGGCTGCCCAACAGGTGCGCCGGCGAACGGCGCTCCGGGCTGGGCGGACGGTTGCGGCGCAGGACCGTTGGGCTGCTGCCCTGGGGCGCCTCCCTGCGGACGGGGCCCTCCACCGGTCTGACCAGGCGCGGACGGCTGCGACGGGACGCCCTGCGGCGGTCCGTTCTGACCCTGCGGCGCGCCGTTCTGGGGTGCACCGTTCTGCGGCGGCGTCTGACGCTGCGGGCTTCCCGGTCCGAACTCCAGGCGGGGTGCGTTCGGGTCGGGCAATCCCGGCGGCTGCTGGTCGGGGCGCAGGGGGCCGCCGACCGGGGGCTTTCCGAGGTCCTCGGGTTTCTGGTCGTCGGTCATTTCCTCAACTCCTCGATCCGATCCCAGAACGCGGCCTGATCGGCCGCCGGGATCGCAGTCACGTCGAATCCTGATGGTTCCGTCGGCAGGTCTTCGAGCGTCGACGTGCCCGACACCTCGAAGCCGGCCTGCAGTTGCAGCTTGGTCTCGCTCTCGACCGTCCCGCTCAACTCCATCTTCACGAGGCCGCCCTCGGCGTTCTGGAAGATCGTCACCGGCAGGAGGGTCGCGAGGTCGTCCTCACTGAACGACGAGACGAGGTCGTCCGGGAGGTCGAAGAGCGTCCCGACGGCCAACACGCTCTCGAGGCTGGCGCTCGTCGAGATCTGCGAGGAGCCGTCGTTCCGCATCGAGACGACGACACTGCTGAGGACGCCTTCCTTCGAGCTCCGCGTGGCTTCGACCGCGGTGTAGATGTCGCAGGCGATGGAGATGCCCGGGTAGACGCAGGCGGGTCCGAGTGAGCCCTCCGCATCCTCCTCGGCGACGTACTGGGTCTGTACGGCCACCCACTCCGTCGGTGCGAGCTCCTTGAGTTCCCCGCCGAGCAGGAGGAGGTCGTATGCGGCACCCGGCAGATGGTAGATGTCGACGGTGTCGCCGTCAGCCGAGCCCTTGTCCTGGCTGAACGACGAGGTCGGGTCGCCGAAGAGGACCACCGAGTCGTTCTCGTGCGACTCGAGGTCGCCCGAGACGGCGTGGACGTATGCCGACCCGATCACGTCCGGCGCCTGGCCGATCTGGGCCGACAGCAGCTCGAACCTCGCCTCGGCGAGATCCTGCATGTAGCCCTGCTGGGCGGCGGCGTCGGGGAACGCCGATCCGGGCGTCGTGCAGGCGCTCAAGGCGAGCGCGGCACTCCCGGCCAGAGCCAGGACACCGATCCGCCGACGGCGTCGCGTCATGCTCGTGCTGGCGGTCATGACCCCTCCGCCAGAGCGTCGTTGTACAGGGTGAGCGCCCGCTGTCCGAGGACGGGGCCCTCGAGCCAGGAACCGTCGCCGCGCGAGGTGACCGAGGTGACGTACCCGGCGCCGGTGGCGGGATCCAGCCGGGTGAGCCAGCCACCGCCCGAGCAACCCGGGGTCATGAGGCAGTCGACCCGGTAGCCGGCATAGCCCTTGGTGGCGGCCTGGCTCGCGCAGTAGCGCTGCGACTGTCCGTCGAACGGGGCGGCCGACGGGTAACCGATCACGGTGATTCCCTCAGGTGGTGTACCGAAGGAGATGCCCTGACCGCCGGTCACCTCCTGGATCTTCTGGCCTGCAGCGTTCGGGGCGAGTCGGATGAAGGCGAAGTCGTAGGCCCAACCGTTGCCGCTCGTCGCACCGCTGGCGTCCGAGGTCGCCTCACTCGTGAACTCGTCGGGGACGTAGGTGCTGACCCCGGCCCACTGCCCGTAGGGCTGGGTCTGGCCGTTGGCCGCGTCGGCCGGGATGAAGATGATGTTCTCGGCGAGCTGTTTGCCGTACGTGTCCCAGACGCAGTGGCCCGCCGTCAGGACGAGGTCCATGGTCGGTGCGTTCACGACGCTCGCGGAACAGACGTAGGTGGCGCCGCCGATGGAGAAGTAGAGACGTCCCTGCGTGGCCGCCGCCAGTCCGGTCGCCGGGTACGGGTCGCCGGCCGCTGTCGGGGCGATGGCCTTGACATCGACGTCGGGACCGACACCGGTACTCGGGTGCACGACCACGCCGGTGGCCTGGTCGCCCGTGAGCGTGTCCTGCCCCGGCTTCAGGTCCGGTGCCGTCGCTCCCCCGAACTTGTCGTCGGTCCAGTAGTCGTTGACCTCCTGGGGACTCGCGTCGAAGTCCTTGCGCAGCGTGTCGTCGGTGCCACCGGCGACGTCGACGACGGGGCCCGCGCCCCCGGCCACGGGCTCCCCGGTCACCGGGATGGAGCACCCCGTCAGCAAGGCGGCGAGGATCAGGACTGCGGCTGTCGCCGGAGCGCGGCGCTTCTGCTTCACGGTCACCCGGCCAAGCTAGCACGCAGCGGCACTCGGCGAGATCGGTGCGGGCCCTGCCTTCCGCGCATCCCGCAGGGCCTGCGTGGACATCCCGGGGCATGCTCGAGCCGCCAAATGAACGAAGCCCCGCTTCCTGATGACTCAGGAAAGCGAGGCTTCGTTCGGTGTTGTGACCCCAACGGGATTTGAACCCGTGCTGCCGCCGTGAGAGGGCGGTGTCCTAGGCCGCTAAACGATGGGGCCGTAAGCAACGGATATGAGTATGCCATACGATTTCGAGCCGTACAAATCGAGGCCACCAGCGGCATCCGACGGGCGTGTCGCGCGGTGGTCACGATCGGCCGGACAGGCTCAGGCGAGCACGCGGAGGGCACCGGGGACCACATCGATCGTGACCGGCAGCGGACCGATGCGCTCCCCGTCGGCATAGGCCGTGATGCCGTCCGCGGCGATCGAGACCGAACGGACCCGCGACAGTCGCACGATGTCGAGATCCGTGTGGGCACCCGAGAAGACCTTGGGGAACAGCCGGAGGAACCGGAACCGGGACACGGGAGCGACGACGAACAGGTCGAATCGGCCGTCGGCGAGGTCCGCCTGCGGCGCGATGAGCATGCCACCACCGATCGAGGTGTTGTTTGCGACGGCCAGGAGGACGGCGTCGACCGTCTCCGGCGCCCCGTCCACGGTCAGCTCGTACCGGCGGGGTCGCAGGGCCAGGAGCTCACGGAGGATCGCGATCGTATACCGACTGCGCCCGCGCGGCCGTCGCATGCGGTTCGCCCGTTCGTTGACGAGGGCGTCGAAGCCTGCGGACACCGCACCGACGAACCAGGTCATCCGCTCGCCGTCGGTCACCGTGCCGGCGTCGATCACCCGCGGCTCACCCTCGAGCGCACGGAGCAGGGACGCGATCGCGGCTGCAGGATCACCCAACGGGATCCCGAGGCCCCTGGCGATGTCGTTGCCCGTACCGGACGGGACCACGCCGAACGGCAGGCCCGAGTCACGTACCGCCTCGACGGCCAGACTCACCATGCCGTCGCCACCGACGACGACGAGCGCGTCCAACCCAGCCTCGATCGCAGTCTGCACCGCACTCCGGAGCTGTCCGACGGTCCGCTCCTGCAGGCGGACGGCGCGATGCCCGGCTTGCTCGAGGGCGTCGAGCACCATCGGGCCCACGGCTCGGGTCGAGCCGAACGACGCGGTCGGGTTGATGGCGACGCCGATGCGTCGGGGCTGCGTGGTCACCTGCCGATTCTGACAGGCCCACGGCGGGTGGATACCCGGACGACCGGGTTGCCCCCGGCGCTCCCACGGTATTCACTCGTCGTATGAGACTCACGAAGTTCGAACATGCAGCATTCCTCCTCGAGACGGACGGCGCCAAGCTGATCGTCGACCCGGGCGCGTTCACGTCCCCGATCGCCGATGTGGAGCACACCGCGGCGGTCCTGATCACGCACCTGCACCCCGACCACTGGACCGCGGAGCACCTCGACCGCATCCTCGCCGCGAGCCCGGAGGCCGTCCTCTACGGACCGGCCGGTGTGGCCGCCGCCGCGGACGGGTACGACATCACCGTCGTCGCCCCGGGAGACGTGGTCGAAGCGGGGCCCTTCACGCTCCGCTTCTTCGGCGGGACCCACGCGGTCATCCATTCGTCGATCCCGGTGATCGACAACGTGGGCGTCCTCATCAACGACCTCGTGTACTACCCCGGCGATTCCTTCGCCGTCCCCGAGGGCGTCGAGGTCGACGTCCTGGCCGCCCCGGCGGGTGCACCGTGGATGAAGATCTCCGAGGGCATGGACTTCGTCACCGCCGTCGCGCCGAAGCGCGCGTTCGGGACGCACGAGATGGTGCTCTCGGGGCCGGGACAGAGCATGTCGCACGACCGCCTGCAGTGGGCGACCGAACAGGGCGGTGGGACCTACTACCCGCTCGCCCCGCTCGACACGCTCGAGGTCTGAGACCGGTCGACTACCGGCGGCGGAAGTTCGCCGCCGCCGGGCAGTCGAACGGGTCGCGGGCCGAGAGGCCGACCCGGTTGAGGTACTCGATGACGATGGCGTAGGACTGCAGCAGGGTCGTCTCGGTGTACGGCACCTGCTGGGTCTCACAGTGCTCCCGCACGATGACGCGAGCACGAGCCAGAGCCGGGCGAGGCATGCTCGGGAACAGGTGGTGCTCGATCTGGTAGTTCAGGCCGCCCATGAAGGTGGCCATGCCGAAGCCGCGGACGTTGCGCGAGGTCAGCACCTGCTTGCGGAGGAAGTCGAGCTTCATGTCGGCCGGGATGATCGGCATGCCCTTGTGGTTCGGCGCGAAGGACGCACCCATGTAGACGCCGAAGACCGCGAGCTGGACGCCGAGGAACGCGAACGCCATGCCGACGGGCAGGAAGAGGAAGATCGCGGCCAGGTACAGACCGACGCGGGCGACGATCATGCTGATCTCGGCGGCGCGGCCGTCGACCTTGCCCGGACCGAAGAGGGTCTTGAAGGACAGCGCGTGGAGGTTGATGCCCTCCAACATGAGGAGGGGGAAGAAGAGGTAGCCCTGCTTGCGGGTGATGAGGGCCTGCAGGCCCTTGGCCTTGGCAGCGTCCTCCTCGATGAAGGAGATCGTGTCGATCTCGATGTCGGGGTCCTTGGTGACCTGGTTCGGGTTCGCGTGGTGGCGCGTGTGCTTCGTCATCCACCACGAGTAGCTGATGCCGACGATGCCCGCCGCGAGGAACCGGCCGGCGCGGTCGTTCGCGCGGCCCGACTCGAAGACCTGGCGGTGCGAGGCCTCGTGGGCGAGGAAGGCGAACTGGGTGAGGATGATGCCGAGCGCGCCGGCGATGAGCAGCTGGAACCAGGACTCGCGGAGCAGGACGAACCCGGTGACGCAGCCGAGGAGCGCGATCACGAGGAACGAGAACGTGAGGATGTAGAACGTGCGGTGGCGGCGGAGGAGTCCCGCTTCGCGAACCGTCTTCAACAGCGACGAGTAGGAGCTGGTGACGTTCGCAGCGCCGGGCTTGCGGGGGCTCGTGGCACGAACCGGGCCGAGGATGGCTTCAGTTGACATGGGCACTCCGGAGGAATCGTGTCGACTTCCCAGCCGGGGCGATGAGCGGATGCTCGGACGAGCGCGAGCTCTGCAGATGGCCACAGCCTACGGTCGGTGTCTGAAGAATCACCCCACATCACGACATCCGACCCCAGATCAGGCCACTCACCCGCCAGTTGTCGAGAAAAGACGCAGAATTGGCCAATCCGTTACGTGTTCGGCTGCCGTTTCGAGCCGAGATGGGCTAACGTGGATCGAAGTTGTTGTGTTGCGCAGGTATTTCAAGCCGCGTTTCCACCGATGGATACGCTGCTTTTCTGAGGAGCGAGCAAAGAACACCGCGACGAACGGGCCCGAAAGTCGGGAACGGTCACTCATGAAAGAGGAAATACATGTCAACTGGAACTGTGAAGTGGTTCAACGCCGAAAAGGGCTTCGGATTCATCACTCCTGACGACGGCAGCGCCGACGTCTTCGCACACTTCTCCGCCATCGCGACGAGCGGCTACCGCTCGCTCGAGGAGAACCAGAAGGTCGAGTTCGAGACCAACCAGGGCCCCAAGGGCCTGCAGGCCGAGAACATCCGCCCCCTCTGATTCTCTGATCAGTCGGAGCTGACGATCCGAGCGGCCGGTCATTCCAGCCCTCGCGTCTGAGACACCGAGAACCGCCCCTGACGTTCGCGTCAGGGGCGGTTCTGTGTGTCCGGGGCGGGTTTCGTGTTTCCTGGGCGGTTCCGCGCCTCCGGGCGACTCTCCTGCGGCTACTCCTGGACGGGGAGGATGAGCTCAGGACCATCGCCCTGCAACGGCGCCACCCGGTGGAAGACGAGCTGCTCCGCGACGTCGGTCGCTGCGGACACCATCTCGTCGACCTCGTCCTGGTCGGCCTCGTGGTGCGGATCGAGCCAGGCGTCCCAGCATTCCGGAGGCAGCGTCACGGGCGTCCGTGGGTGAAGCTCCTGCAAGGGACCGACCGCCGGCCGCGTGAGGATGGTCGCACTCAGCACCCAACGCCGTGGGTCGTCGTCCGGTAGCGAGCGATCGCGCCACCACGAGTAGAGGGCCGCGAAGACGATCGGTTCACCACCAGCGGTCTGCACGTAGTACGGGGTCTTCGTCGCACCCTCGGTGTGCCACTCGTAGTACCCGGCGGCAGGGACCAACGCGCGCTTCTGCTTGACCGATGGCGCGAACGTGGGCTTGGTGGTGACCTCCTCCGCGCGAGCGTTGAAGGTCGGGTACTGACTCTTCAACTCGGTGGCGAACGACGGCACGAGTGACCACCGCGCCGATTCGAGCCGACGGACCACCGGCCCCGTCTTCACCGAGTCGAGGATGATCGGGATCTGCTCGGTCGGGCGCACGTTGTACGAGGGCCCGGGCAGCTCGGCAGCCGCGTGGTCGATGTCGAAGAGCTCGATGAGTTCCTCGGTGGATTCGGTCACGACGAAACGTCCGCACATGGGCCCAGCGTACCGGGCGCTGCTGACACCGCGGACCGCGTGTCGGTGGGATGCAGGACCATGGTCGAGTCATCCGTCGGTCGTCGTCGAGACCGGATCGAGCCGGTTGACTTGTTCGAAGATATGTTCGAATATTGAGCCATGGCCCTCCGCGCACTCGTCGACTCCCCCGTCAGGGCGGACACCGCGACCGAGCTGCACGAACTCCAGGGGCGCATCAAGCGGATGCAGGGGACGCGCCTCGACACCCGATCCCTGCCGACCGCTCCTGAGCTCTCCCGGCTCCTGCCCGGTGGCGCCCTCCAGGCCGGAGGCAGCTACTCCGTGCTCGGCTCCACGGCACTCGCCATGTCGCTCATGGCCGGACCGTCCGCAGCCGGGACCTGGTGCGCCGTCATCGGTCTCCCGTCGTTCGGCGTGGAGGCGGCGGCCTCCATGGGCATCGACCTCGAACGACTCGTCCTCGTCCCCCAGCCCGGTCCGGACTGGCTCACGGTCACCGCGGCCATGGCCGACGTCGCCGGCGTGCTCATCACAGCGCCTCCCGGACGGATCGCCCCGAGCGACGCCGCCAGACTCGCGGCTCGCCTCCGGCAGCGCGAGGCCGCACTGATCGTCCTCGGTTCCTGGCCGCAGAGCGATGCGACGTTGCGCGTGACCGAGAGCTCCTGGAGCGGCCTCGGGGCGGGGCACGGACATCTCCGGCATCGGCGGCTCACCGTCAGCTCGATGCTCGGCCAGGGGGCTGCGGGCCGGCCCAGGACCGCACACCTGACGCTGCCCCTGGGATCGACCGAGGGTCGCACCGCGCCGCTCGCCGGCTCCGGTCTCCTCGACGACGACACGGTCGTCCGGCTCCCGATGGTCGTGAACCGATGACGACCGAACCGCCTGCGGGACCGGTCGAGCGCACCATGGTCCTCTGGTGCCCCGACTGGCCGATCGTGGCGGCACGACTCTCCGGGACACTGTCCGAGGACACGACCGACGCTCCGCTGGCCCTGGTCGAGCATGGTGAGGTCCTGGCCTGCGACGCCACCGCACGTGCAGCGGGAGTGCGGCGAGGACTCCGTGTCCGCGAGGCTGAGGCCCGCTGTCCGGACCTGGCGATCGCCGACTACGACCCGGTCGTCGACACCCGCGCCTTCGAGCCGATCCTCCTCGGCATCGAGGAGCTCATGCCGGGCGTCCAGCCCTTCCGGGCCGGGCTCTGCGCCATCCGATCCCGAGGACCGAGCAGATACTACGGCGGCGAGTCGGCTGCGGCGGAGGTCCTCCTGGCCCGCCTCGACGAGCTCGGTGTCCCCGATGCACGGATCGGCATCGCCGACGGCCCCTTCGCCGCGGAGCAGGCCGCGAGGTCCACCGCGTTCCAGCAGGACGGTTCCCGGATCATCGTCATCCCCTCCGGAGCCTCTCCCGCCTTCCTGGCCCCACTCCCCCTGTCCACACTCGGGCGCCCCGAACTCAGCTCACTGCTGCACCGGCTCGGGATCAGCACCCTGGGGGCGTTCGGCGCACTGCCCGCGACCGAGGTCCGCGACCGCTTCGGCCCCGACGGCGCCCGAGCGCACCGCCTCGCAGCCGGCACGGACGCCCGAAGCGTCGTCCCTCGCGTGCCGCCGACGGAGCTGGCCGTGTCGATCGCCTTCGAGCCCCCGCTCGACCGCATCGATCAGCTGACCTTCGGGTTCCGGCAGTCCGCGGAACGGTTCATCACCGGCCTGGCCGAGGCCGGCCTCGTGACCACCGCGATCACGATCAGCATGCGGAGCGAGCGCGGGGAGCGCTCCACCCGCACCTGGCTCCACCCACGCTGGTTCACCGCCGGCGACGTCCTCGATCGCGTGCGCTGGCAGTTGCAGGGCGCGTCCAACATCGATCACGGACTCGCCTCCCCCGTCGAACTCGTCGAGGTCGTCCCGGAGACCCTCGACGACGCCGCGGAACACGAGGAAGGGCTCTGGGGCAGCGGACCGGATGAACGCATCCACAGCGGACTCGCCCGCGTCCAGAGCATGCTCGGTCACGACGGCGTCGTGACCGCGGTGCCGTCCGGCGGACGCCTCCTCCTCGACCGCCGCATCCTGGTCCCCTGGGGCAGTGTTCCACCGGGTGGTGAGGCGGCCGTGGCCGAACGCAGGAACCGGCCCTGGCCCGGGACCATCCCGGGAGCGGCTCCGTCGACCGTCTTCGACACCGCCGTGCCGGTCGAGGTCGTCGACGCGACGGGACTGGCCGTGGCGGTCGACGAGCGCAGCACCGTGAGTGCAGCGCCCGCACGGTTCTTCGCCCTCTCGGACTGGCACGTCATCGACGGCTGGGCCGGCCCCTGGAGCATCGACGAACGCTGGTGGGACGACGACGGCCACCATCGCGTCCACCGTCTCCAGGTCCTCGACGACTCGGGTGAGGCCTGGCTCCTCCTGCTGGAGGAGCAGCACTGGAGGGCCGAGGCCCGCTACGACTGAACCGCATCACGTCCGCACCGCACCGCATGACGAAGGAGCCCAGCATGGGATGGAACAACCCCCCGGTCTCATGGTCGGAGTTCGAGCGCCGTCTGTCCGACGCGAGCCGACCGGCCACCCTGCCGCTGGGAGCCGACGGCGGGGACAGCCCGGCCTGGTCGCGGAAGCGTCAACCGTACGTCCCCGAACCACCGGAGCAGCGCCCGACGACGACGCGGGTCCCCTATGCGGAACTCCACGCGCACTCGAGCTTCAGCTTCCTCGACGGCGCGAGCCCGCCGGAGCGGCTCGTCGAAGAGGCTGCGGCACTCGGCCTGCACGCGCTCGCGCTCACCGACCACGACGGTTTCTACGGCGTCGTACGGATGGCCGAGGCGGCGGAACGGTTCCCCGACCTCCGGACGGTCTACGGTGCCGAACTGTCCATCGGCTTGGACCGGCCGCAGAACGGCGTCCCCGACCCCGTCGGGCATCATCTACTCCTGCTCGCCCGTCGAGCAGAGGGGTATCACCGCCTGGCCGGCGCGATCACGGACGCACAACTCGCCGACGGAGCCGAGAAGGGCCACCCGATCTACGACCTCGAGCGGCTCGCCGCTTCCGTCGCCGGCCACGTGACCGTGCTCACCGGGTGCCGCAAGGGGTTCGTCCGCACCGCGCTCCGTGAGCACGGTCTGGAGGCCGCCGCCGCCGCGGTCGACCGACTCGTCGCCCTGTTCGGTCCGGAGCACGTCGTCGTCGAGTTGAGCGACCACGGCCACCCGGAGGACTCGGCGGAGAACGATGCACTCGCCGAGATCGCGGCGTTGCTCGACCTCACCGTCGTCGCCACGGGCAACGTCCATTACGCCACGCCCGAGCAGCATCGACTCCAGACCGCGCTGGCGGCCGTCCGAGCACGACGCAGCCTCGACGAGCTCGACGGATGGCTTCCCGCGGCCGGAACCGCGCACCTGCGGAGCGGAGCCGAGATGGCGGACCGGTTCGCCAGATATCCCGGAGCGGTGGCACGGAGCGTCGAGCTGGCCGACGAACTCGCCTTCAGCCTGCGGGCGGTCCGCCCGAAGCTCCCGCGACAGCGCGTCCCGGAGGGCCATACGCCCATGAGCTGGCTTCGGCACCTCGTGCTCGAAGCCGTCCCCGTCAAGTACCCCGACGCCACTCCCGAACACCTCCGACGCATCGAACGGGAGCTCGAGGTCATCGAGCAGAAGGACTTCCCCGGGTACTTCCTGATCGTGCACGACATCGTCAGTTTCGCCCGCGGCCGGGGCATCCTCTGCCAGGGACGCGGTTCCGCCGCGAACTCGGCCGTCTGCTACCTGCTCGGGATCACCGCCGTCGACTCGATCTTCTACGAGCTGCCGTTCGAACGGTTCCTCTCCAGCATGCGGGAGGAGGAGCCCGACATCGACGTCGACTTCGACTCCGACCGGCGCGAGGAGGCCATCCAGTACGTCTACGAGACCTACGGGCGCCGCAACGCCGCTCAGGTCGCGAACATCATCAGCTATCGGCCGAAGTTCGCCGTCCGCGACACCGCCAAGGCGCTCGGGTACAGCCCCGGTCAGCAGGACGCCTGGTCGAAACAGGTCGAGCGTTGGGGCGGGGTCATGTCGAGCGCCGACCACGACATCCCCGAGCGCGTCGTCGGTCTTGCGCAGCAGATGCTCACCCTGCCTCGGCACCTGGGCATCCACTCGGGTGGCATGGTGCTGACCGATCGGCCGGTCGGCGAGGTCTGCCCGATCGAGCACGGGCGCATGGACGGTCGCACGGTCCTCCAGTGGGACAAGGACGACTGCGCCTGGATGGGTCTCGTCAAGTTCGACCTCCTGGGTCTCGGCATGCTCTCGGCCATCCAGTACTGCTTCGACCTCGTGGCCGAGCACACCGGGGAACGCTGGACCCTGGAGACCATCCCGAAGGACGAAGCAGGGGTCTACGACCAGCTCTGCCGGGCCGACACCATCGGGGTCTTCCAGGTGGAGAGCCGCGCGCAGATGGGCATGCTGCCGCGCTTGCTCCCCCGCCGGTTCTACGATCTCGTCATCGAGGTCGCCATGATCAGGCCGGGGCCCATCCAGGGCGGCGCGGTGCACCCCTACCTGCGCCGGAAGACCGGCCAGGAGCCCATCACCTACCTCCACCCGAGCCTCGAACCGGTCCTCGAACGCACGCTCGGCGTGCCGTTGTTCCAGGAGCAGCTCATGCAGATGGCGATGGCCGTCGGTGGGTGCTCGGCCGAGGATGCTGACCTCCTGCGCCGGGCGATGGGATCGAAGCGCGGCGAGGAGAAGATCGAGAGCCTCAAGGACACGCTGTACGTCGGCATGGCCGGTAACGGCATCGTCGGTGCGGACGCCGATGCCGTGTACGCCAAGATCCAGGCCTTCGCCAACTTCGGCTTCGCCGAGAGCCACTCCCTGAGCTTCGCCCTCCTCGTCTACGTGAGCGCCTGGCTGCGCCTGCACTACCCGGGGGCGTTCCTCGCGGCCCTGCTCCGCGCGCAGCCCATGGGGTTCTACTCGCCGATGACCCTCGTCGCCGACGCCCGCCGACACGGCGTCTCCGTCCTGCGTCCCGATCTGCATCGCTCCGGCGCACAGGCCGGCCTCGAAGCGCTCGACCCGGAGGCCACCCCCGGCGCCCCGGTCGCTCCCGGCGGGCGCACGCGCTGCCTCGAACACGAACAGGGGCCGACCGGTCTCTTCGATCCGCTCCTTCCCGACGATTCGGCAGGACACCGGCGCGACGGCGCACTCGCCGTCCGGCTGGGACTCTCCTCCGTCCAGGGGATCGGTGAGGAGCTCGCGAAGCGGATCGTCGCCGAACGGGAGTCCGGAGGGCTGTTCACCAGCCAGGCCGACCTGGCCAGGCGGATCGGCCTGAGCTCCTCGCAGTTGGAGTCGCTGTCGGCGGCAGGCGCCTTCGACGGATTCGGCCTCACCCGTCGTGAGGCGATGTGGGGCGCAGCGCAGGCCAGTCGGCATCGTCCCGACCAGCTCGAGGGGACGTTCACGACCGTGCAGCCGCCGTTGCTCCCGGTTCCGACGGCCGCCGAACAACTCATCTCCGATATCTGGTCGACCGGGATGTCGACCGACGACCACCCCATCCGCCACGTCCGAGCCGAGCTCATGCGACGAGGGGCGCTGCGGTCCGACGAACTCCTGACGGCGCAGACGGACCGTCGCGTGGAGGTCGGGGGTGTCGTGACGCATCGGCAACGGCCGGCGACGGCGAGCGGCATCACCTTCATGAACCTCGAGGACGAAGCGGGACTCGTCAACGTGATCTGCAGCGTCGGTGTCTGGAACCGGTATCGCCGCGTGGCCAGGGAAGCCCCGGCGATGGTGGTCTGCGGCATGCTGGAGCGATCACCGGAAGGCATCGTCAATCTGGTGGCGGATCGGTTGGAAGCGCTCCGGATCGGGGCGAACACCCGTTCGCGCGACTTCCAATGACCCGTCACGACCAAACCGCGGCGGGCTCCTCCTCCGAACACCCTCTACAGCACAGCACGAGACTCATGGGATTCCCAGGCAGGCCCCGGGAAGGAATGACCGGGAGCCACCCGGCGTTGTCCCCAGTGTTGAGTAGACCAGAAGGGGGTCACCCATGGCGAGAGTGTACGAAGAGATCGAAGGCCGGACCGGCGAGGTGGAGCGGTACCGTCACCACCCGAACGGCAAGGGCATGGTCGCAGCTCGTGCACTGATCGATCCGTCGGCGTTCATCGAACGCACTACGTTCGTGGAGGCTGACGCGGACATCCGTGCCAACGCCTGGATCGGTGCCGGAACCTGGATCGACCGATCTGCGGTGATCGGCGAAGGCGCCTTCATCGGCGCGAACGTCCACATCGGGGAGCGCTGTGTCATCGGACGCGGAGCGCGGGTCGGAAGCGACGCCCGTCTGGGTGCCGACGTCCAGGTCGCCCACGGCGCGAGCGTCGATCGGGATGCCAGGGTCGCAGACCGCACCGTGGTCGGCAGTGAACGCCCGGTCATGACCGAACCGACGGTCCGTCAGACGAACCGCGCCCCGCGCCGACCTCGTGCGAACGGCACCGACCGGTTCGGGAAGGCCGCCTGACCGGCAGACCACCCACCACCGTCATGCAGGGCCCGGACTCGAGAGTCCGGGCCCTGCGTCGTCTCCGCCGGACGCGACGCGCATGTCAGACGACTAACATATCAGAATGGACCTGAAGGACTACCTGCGCATCCTCCGCCATCGCTGGCTGCTCATCGTCGCGATCACCGCGGCAGCAGCGGCACTCGCCCACGGATACACCCTCATCACCCAGCCCGTGTACCAGTCGACTGGCCAACTGTTCGTCGCCGTCACCGGCGGCGACTCCGTCGGCGACCTCAATCAGGGCAACGCCTTCGCCCAGAGCCGCGTCGCCTCGTACGTGATCCTCGCCACCGGTTCGACCGTCCGGTCCACGGTGGCCGACCGCCTCGACCTCGACCCCGCGTCGCTCATCGGGACGATCTCAGCGTCCAATCCCGCGCAGTCGGTCCTGATCGACATCTCCGCCGTCGACAGCGATCCGGTGGCGGCAGCCCGCATCGCGAACACCGCAGCCCAGGTGCTCGTCGACCTCGTCGACGACGTCGAGAGCGCCAACGAGGTGGACACCGCCGGTGCGGTGGGTGATCCGACCCCCGTCGGGCTGACGATCGTGGAACAGGCGTCTCCACCCCGGTCCCCCGTCGCGCCGAACATGCTGCAGAACCTCGCGGTGGGCATCCTCGCCGGCCTCGCCCTGGGCGTCGGGATCACGCTGCTGATCGAGGTCCTCGACACCCGACTCCGCGGTCGCTCGGCGATCGAGCAGCTCACGGACACGAGCATCCTCGGCGCCTTCCACACGGAACCCACCGACGCGGCCCAACTCATCCTCGGATCGACGGAGAGCTACAGCCGACGCGCCGAGAGCTTCCGGCAGCTTCGGACACACCTCCAGTTCGCCTCCATCGACGGCGGACTCCGCAGTGTGATGGTCACGTCCTCGGTCCCGGGCGAGGGGAAGAGCACCACCGCGGCGAACCTCGCGCTCGTCCTCGCAGAGGCGGGGAACTCCGTCCTCCTCGTCGATGCGGACCTGCGCCGACCCCGCCAGCACGAGATGTTCGGTCTCGAGGGTGCGGTCGGGCTCACGACCGTGCTCACCGGCAGGATCAGCCTCGGCGATGCCTCGCAAGCGGTCGACGGGGCGGGGCGTCTCGCCGTCCTCACCTCCGGCGAGCTGCCCCCGAATCCGAGCGAACTCCTCGGATCAGCAGCGATGGAGCGTGCGCTCTCCGAGATGGAACACGCGTACGACGTGGTGGTCATCGACACACCCCCGCTCATCAACGTCTCGGACCCGACAGCACTGTCGACCCTTGCGAGCGGCGTCCTGCTCGTGGCGTCGGCCGACGGCCGACTGCACCGCGACCAGCTCCGGCAGTCCCTCGAGAACCTCAGCTTCGTCCAGGCGAAGCTCCTCGGGGTCGTCCTCAACCGCATCGAAGTGGCTCGAGGAGAGCAGTCGTCGTCCTACGCGTACTATCACCGGACCGCCCCGACGCGTCGACCACGGCGGACCACGGCATGAACACCCCGCTCGATCCGCCTCCGACCCGGATCCTGATCGTCTGCACCGGCAACATCTGTCGATCCCCGTATGCCGAGTTCCTCCTCGGCGGTGGGCTGTCGGAGGTCGACGCGTCCGGCTTCGAGGTGCGGAGCGCCGGGACGGGCGCGCTGCGCGGACACCCGATCGACCCCTCGAGCGCGGCGTTGCTCGGTCCGCTCGCCGCGACGGCGGCCGGCTTCACCGCGATGCAGCTCACCGCCGACCTCGTGGCTCGACAGGACGTCGTCCTCACCATGACGCGGGAGCATCGCAGCGCTGTCCTCCGGCTGTGCCCGGAGGCGCTGCGTCGGACCTTCTCCCTGCGTGAGTTCGCCCGGCTCCTCGACACCGTCGACTCGGGACGACTTCCCCGCCCTCGAGCAGGGCGCTGGATGCGTCTTGCCCCCGAGCTGGCGGCCAACCGGACGAGCGCACGACTCCCGGATCCGGCCCAGGACGACGTCGTCGACCCGTTCGGTCAGGGCCCGGAGGTCTTCCGTCGGATGGCGTCGCAGATCGCCCCGGCGGTCGAGCGCATCATCGTGTTCGAGCGCACTGCCGTCGCGGAGGATTCGGGGCCGCGCTGAGGGCGTCGGTGTGCCACTGCCTCCTCCGTCCCGCCGACGGGCCGAGCACGCCACAAACGACGAAAGCCCGCGAGGTGATCGCGGGCCTTCGTCGTGATGTTGCTGTCTGGCTGGGGTACCTGGACTCGAACCAAGAACAACTGAACCAGAATCAGTCGTGTTGCCAATTACACCATACCCCACTGTCGGAACCGAAGCCCCGACCGAAGAACAACACTAGCCTACGGAGGCGGCCGTCTCAAATCGAAGCGTCCCGGGCGCGTCGCGGAGCGCTCAGCCGGGGACGCCCGCGAGGTCCCGGTTGAGTGCCCTGGACACGCGAGCGCCGTTCCCGGCCGCCACGATGAGCTGCTGCGGACCGGGAGGCGTGATGTCCCCGGCGGCGTACACGCCCGGCACGGACGTGCGACCCCAGGCGTCGACCACGACGTACCCGTCGGTGTCGCGATCGAGTGAGAGCTGTTCCAGATATCCGAGGGGCGCGGCCCACTGCGGCCGCACGAAGCCCCCGGAGCGCGGGATGAGCGTACCGTCGGCGAGGCGGACACCGGTGAAGCCGTCGCGACCGCCGTCGAGCTCCGCGATCGCTCCGCGCTCGACCCGGATGCCCGCGGAAGCGAGTGCGGCTTCCTCGGGGCCGGTGACGGTGTCGGTACCGTTCGTGAAGACGATGAGGTCCGACGACCACTGTGCGATGAGGATCGCCCATTCCGCCAGGTCCGTCGTCTCGCCGATGAGCGCGAGCGGTGCGTCGGCCTTCTCGTACCCGTCGCACTCGACGCAGCTGTGCAGATCCGTTCCGTAGAAGGCCCGCAGGTTCGTGACCTTCGGCAGCGTCTCCGTGAGACCGCTCGCGACGACGACCGTCCGGGTCACGACGTCGCGATCCGGCTCGCCGCGGACCCCCTGGGCGACGACGTGGAAGCCGTCAGCAGTCGCCTCGATCGACTGCACGGACGCGAACTGGACCTCTGCGTTCGCGTACGCCGCGACCTCCTCGCGCCCCATTCGCCGGAGATCCAGCGGAGCGATGCCGTCGCGGGTGAGGAACCCATGCGAGCGCAGCGTCGCAGCATGCCGTGGGCGATTGCCGTCGAGCACGAGGATGCGCCGACGCGCGCGCGCCAGGTTCAGCGCGGCCGAGAGTCCCGCGGGTCCCGCGCCGACCACGACGACGTCGTACGAGTCGCTCATGACGCGAGGTGCGCGGAGAGCCGATCGAGTCGCGTGATCGATTCCGTCTTCCCGAGGATCTCGAGCGACTCGAAGAGCGGCGGGGAGATCCGACGCCCGGAAGCGGCGACGCGGAGCGGGCCGTAGGCGATACGGGGCTTCAGACCGAGGCCTTCGATGAGCGCGCCGGCGAGCGCGTCCTGGATCGAACCAGCCGTCCACTCCGACTCGGGGACGAGCTCGAGCGCGCCGATGGAGGCGGCGAGCACCTCGCCGGCGTTCGCCGGAAGCCCCTTGAGCGCGTCCTCCTGGTACTCGAGCTCCGCTGCACCGCGGAACAGGAAGCCGAGGAGTGCGGGGACCTCGCCGAGCAGCGCGATGCGCTCCTGGACGAGCGGGGCGGCCTGCTCGAGCACGGCCTGCTGCGCCTCGGTGACGGGCTCGCTCACCACGCCGGCCTCGACGAGGTACGGCGTGATGCGGCCGAGGAAGTCGGCCGGCTCCAGCAGTCGGATGTGGTCGCCGTTGATGGACTCCGCCTTCTTGAGGTCGAAGCGCGCCGGGTTCGGGTTGACGTCGACGACGTCGAACGCGGCGATCATCTCGTCGATCGAGAAGACGTCGCGGTCGCCACTCAGCGACCATCCGAGCAACGCGAGGTAGTTGATGAGCCCCTCCGGCACGAAGCCGCGGTCGCGGTGGTGGAAGAGGTTCGCCTCCGGGTCGCGCTTGGAGAGCTTCTTGTTGCCTTCGCCCATGACGTACGGCAGGTGACCGAACCGTGGGACGAAGGTCGTGAGGCCGATGTCGATGAGCGCGTGGTACAGCGCGATCTGCCGCGGTGTCGACGGCAGCAGGTCCTCGCCGCGGAGGACGTGGGTGATCTGCATGATGGCGTCGTCGACGGGGTTCACGAGCGTGTAGAGCGGCTTGCCGTTCGGGCGCACGAGGACGAAGTCCGTGAACGACCCGGCCGGGAAGGTGATCTCACCGCGCACGAGGTCGTCGAAGCTGAGGTCGTCGTCCGGGACCCGCAGACGGAGTGCCGGCTCGCGGCCCTCGGCTCGGAACGCGGCGCGCTGCTCGTCGGTGAGGTCGCGGTCGAAGTTGTCGTACCCGAACTGCTTCGGCCGGCCGGCCGCCTCGTTGCGGGCGTCGATCTCGTCGGCGTTCGAGAAGCTCTCGTAGAGGTGCCCGGCAGCCGTCAGCCGTGCGATCACGTCGGCGTAGATGTCGCTCCGCTCGGACTGCCGGTACGGCGTGTGGGGTCCGCCGACGCCGACGCCCTCGTCCCAGTCGAGCCGCAGCCACGTGAGCGCGTCGACGAGCTGCTCGTAGCTCTCCTCGCTGTCGCGAGCGGCATCGGTGTCCTCGATTCGGAAGACGAGCTTGCCCCCCGTGTGCCGGGCGTACGCCCAGTTGAACAGCGCCGTGCGGACGAGACCGACGTGGGGCGTGCCGGTCGGCGACGGGCAGAACCGGACGCGGACGTCGGTGCCAGAAGCCGTGGAGAAGGGGTGCGTAATCGTGTCAGACATCGCCTGTCATCTTAGTCGCGCCACCCACGGACGCGGCGATCCGCAGGAGTGCAGCGACGGCGGGGATACGGTCCGCGTGCTCGGCGCGGACGAGGTGGAGCGCCCGGTCGTCGTCGTTGCGCGTCGGCAGCACGACCACCTCGGTCGGCAGCTGTGCGGCCGCGAGCGCGAGGGTGGGTAGCAGGGCGACGCCGAGCCCGGCCGCCACCAGGGCGGTGACCGCGATCGCATTGTCGGTCTCGTGCGCGATGACGGGCTCGAAGCCGCTCGACCTGCAGAGACCGAGGAGATGACCTCGGCAACGCGGACAACCCGCGATCCAACGCTCACCGGCGAGGGCCGCGAGGTCGACCTGCCGATCACCGGCTCGAGCGTGGCCGACCGGGAGCACGAGACGCATCGGGTCGGTGCCGAACCGGCGCACGCGGAGTCCGGCCGCGCTCTCCCGATGCGGGTCGTCCGGATCGCCCGGGTAGCTGAAGGTGATCGCGACGTCGGCTTCACCGGCACGGACCGCGGCGACGGCCTCCGGCGGTTCGGCCTCGACGAAGGAGACCCCGATCCCCGGATGCTCGTCGGCCAGACGAGCGAGGAGCTGCGGCACGAGCATCGACGACGCCGAAGGGAAGGCGACGAGGCGCACCCGCCCACTCCGCAACCCCGAGAGTGCCGCGACCTCCTCGGACGCCGCGCGCACCGCTCGGTCCACCGCCACCGCATGTCCGGCGAGGATCGCACCGGCCTCGGTGAGGCGGACGCCCCGCCCGACGCGCTCGACGACCGGCATGCCGAGCCGCCGTTCGAGCCTGCGGAGATGCTGGCTCACCGCCGGTTGACTCGAGCCGAGCGCGTGCGCGGCGGCCGTGATCGACCCGGTCGAGGCGATGGCGCCGACGACGAGGAGGGAACCGGCGTCGAGGGCCGATGACGAGGGCTGCGGTGAAAGGGTGGACACCCTCGAAGCATAATCTCTCGTTATGGTTCTCATCGAGAGTCGGTCCTTGTCGTATGAATACCCGGCGAAGAGACTGGATGCATGAGCACCCTCAGCCTCCAGGAAGCCAGCGGATCCTTCCCATCCGCACCCGGCTACCTGGCCGCTTGCACGCTGGGACTGCCGACGATCGGCACGACGGACGCCATCATGGCCGACCTCTCCGCCTGGCAGGCGGCTCGAACCGATGCAGCCGCCTACGGCGCCGTCGTCGAGCGGGTGCGCGGCTCCTTCGCCGAGCTGGTCCACGTACCGGTCCGCTCGGTGGCTATCGGATCCCAGACCTCCGCCATGGTCGCCATGGTCGCGGCGTCCGTGCCGGACGGCGCCGAGGTCCTGTGCGTCGAGGGCGACTTCAGCTCGCTCGTCGCCCCGTTCCTCATGCAGGCGCACCGTGGTGTCCATGTCCGCCACGCGCCGCTCACCGAACTCGCCGCCCATATCGACGCCTCGACCTGGCTCGTCGCCTACTCCGCAGTGCAGTCCGCGACCGGCGCGGTCGCCGACGTGGTCGCGATCCGGGAGGCGGCGGCCGTCCACGGCGCGCTGACGCTCAACGACCTCACCCAGGCGGCCGGGTGGCTCCCCGTCGACGCCTCGGCCGACGACATCACCGTGTGCCACGCCTACAAGTGGCTCTGCGCGCCACGAGGTGTGGCGTTCATGACGGTGCGCGACGAGGTGATGGACCGCCTCCGGCCGAGCCAGGCCGGTTGGTACTCGGGCGCCGACGTCTGGTCGTCGTGTTACGGCCCGTCGTTGCATCTCGCCGAGAGCGCACGACGGTTCGACGTCTCCCCCGCCTGGCAGGCCTGGGTCGGCGCCGAGCCCGCCATCGCCCTCTTCGCGGCGGTCGACGCCGTCGCCGTGTACGAGCACGACACCCGGCTCGCAGCAGCGCTCCGGGCGGGCATCGGCGAGAGCCGGTCGCTCCTCACCGGGACGGCCTCGGCCATCGTCACGTGGACGGATCCCGATGGACACGACCTCCGGGCGCTGCAGTCGGCCGGGATCACGGCATCGGGTCGCGCCGGCCGGGCAAGGGTCGCGTTCCACCTCTGGAACACCGACGACGACGTCGCAGCTGCGCTGACCGCTCTCGGTCAGCGCAGCTGACGCGGGTCAGGGTCGGCGGCCGGTGTTCCGGAGGATGCCGATGCCCGAGACCTCGACCTCGACGACCTGGCCGTCGGTGAAGGGTCCGACGCCGGCCGGCGTCCCGGTCAGGATGACGTCGCCCGGGAGGAGCGTCCAGACGGCGGACGCGTACCCGACGATCGCGCCGATGGAGTGCACCATGTCGGAGAGTGGGGCGTGCTGGCGGACCTCACCGTCGACCCGGGTCTCGATCGTCGCGCCGTCGAAGGAGAACTCCGTCTCGATGTAGGGGCCGAGCGGGCAGAACGTGTCGAAGCCCTTCGCGCGGGCCCACTGGCCGTCGGACTCCTGGAGGTCGCGAGCCGTGACGTCGTTGGCGATCGTGTAGCCGAAGATGACCTCGTCGGCACGCTCCGCGCTGACGTTCTTGGCGACGCCACCGATCACGATGGCGAGTTCGCCCTCGAAGTCGATGCGCTCGGACTGCTTCGGGAAGACGACGGCGTCCCCCGGCCCGACCACGGAGGTGTTGGGCTTCAGGAAGAGCAGCGGCTCGGTGGGAGCCTCCCCACCCATCTCGGCGGCGTGGTCGTGGTAGTTCTTGCCGACGGCGACGACCTTGGAGCGAGGGATGACCGGTGCGAGCAGGACCGCATCCGCGAGCGGGACGCGCTCCCCCGTCGGTTCGAAGCCCGAGTAGAGCGGATCGCCGTCGAGGACGACGAGATCCGCATCGTCGATGATGCCGTAGCGGATGGCCTGATCGTGACTGAAGCGAGCGATTTTCACCATGCCAGCCTATCCCGAGGTTCCCCGGCGACACGGAAGCCCCGCACGAGGTGCGGGGCTTCCCAGGCTGCTCGGAGGCTACTCGGCGTCGAGACGCGTCATCCACCCGTGGCGGTCGGGCAGGCGACCGTACTGGATGTCGGTCAGTTCCTGACGCAGCGACATCGTGAGTTCGCCCGCCGGAGCGTCGGCGTCGCCCACGGTGAAGTCCTTGGCCTTCAGCTGCGCGATCGGCGTGACGACCGCAGCCGTCCCGCAGGCGAACACCTCGACGATGTCGCCGCTCTCGACGCCTTCGCGCCACTCGTCGATCGTGACCCGGCGGCGCTCCACCCGGTGTCCGCGGTCCTCCGCGAGCTGCAGGATGCTGTCGCGGGTGATGCCTTCGAGGATCGAGTCCGACTCCGGCGTGACGAGCGTGCCGTCGCGCTTGACGAGGACGACGTTCATCCCGCCGAGCTCCTCGATGTAGGTCGCCTCCTGTGCATCCAGGAAGAGCACCTGGGCGCACCCGTGCTCGTACGCCTCGGCCTGCGGGAGCAGGGAGGACGCGTAGTTGCCGCCGGTCTTCGCCGCCCCGGTGCCGCCCTTGCCCGCACGGCTGTAGTCGGTGGACAGCCAGATGGACACGGGGGTGACGCCGCCGGTGAAGTACGCGCCGGCCGGGCTGGCGATGACGTAGTAGTTGACCTTCCTCGCCGGGCGGACGCCGAGGAAGGCCTCCTTGGCGAACATGAAGGGCCGCAGGTACAGGCTGGTCTCCGGCGCGGACGGCACCCAGGAGCCGTCGACGGCGATGAGCTGCTTGATCGACTCGACGAAGTACTCGACCGGGAGCTCCGGCAGCGCGAGCCGCTTGGCCGAGCGCTGCAGGCGGCGGCCGTTGGCGTCGGGGCGGAACGACCAGATGGAGCCGTCGGCGTGACGGTACGCCTTCAGGCCCTCGAAGATCTCCTGGGCGTAGTGGAGGACGGCGGCAGCCGGGTCGAGCGAGATCGGACCGTAGGCCTGGACCCGTGGGCGGTGCCATCCACCGCGCTCGGACCAGCAGATGTCGACCATGTGGTCGGTGAAGTGCTGCCCGAAGCCCGGATCGGCGAGGATCGCGTCGCGCTCTGCGGCGGGGACGGGCTGCTCGTTGGGGGTCACGGTGAAGGCGAGTTCGCGCTGCGCCATGGGGAGGTTGATCGTCATGATGGTGTCTTCCGTCGTGATCTGCGTGTCTGGTGGGCGTCTACCGGTTCGCCGCGAGGGCCGCGATCGCATCGCCGACCTCGGTCGTCGTGCGTGCTGCGCCGGTGCGGGCGGCGATGTCGGCGGTGACGGCAGTGGCGACTCGCGCCGCCTCCGTCTCGAGGCCGAGATGCGACAGCATCAGGGAGACGGAGAGGATGGCGGCGGTCGGGTCGGCCAGCTGCTTCCCGGCGATGTCGGGCGCCGATCCGTGGACGGGCTCGAACATGCTCGGGTACGTGCCGTCCGGGTTGATGTTTCCCGAGGCCGCGAGTCCGATGCCGCCGCTGATCGCGCCGGCCAGATCGGTGAGGATGTCGCCGAAGAGGTTGTCCGTGACGATGACGTCAAATCTAGCAGGATCCGTGACGAGGAAGATGGTGGCCGCGTCGACGTGCAGGTAGTCGACCGCGACGTCGGGGAACTCCGCGGACACCGCGTCGACGACGCGCTTCCAAAGCGAACCGGCGAAGACGAGGACGTTGGTCTTGTGGACGAGGGTGAGCTTCCCCCGACGCGCGGCCGCAGCGGTGAACGCGTAGCGCACCACCCGCTCCACCCCGTAGGCGGTGTTGACCGAGACCTCGTTCGCGATCTCGTGCGGCGTGCCCTGGCGGATCGCTCCGCCGTTGCCGACGTACGGCCCCTCCGTGCCCTCACGGACCACGACGAAGTCCACGTCGCCGGGCTCGCTCAGCGGGCTCGGGACACCCGGGTACACCACGGTCGGGCGCAGATTGACGTAGTGGTCGAGGCTGAACCGGAGCTTGAGGAGCAGTCCACGCTCGATGTTCGCGTTCGCGAGCCGGGGGTCGCCGGGCACGCCGCCGACCGCTCCGAGGAGGATGGCGTCGTGCGAGGCGATCGCAGCGAGGTCCGCGTCGGTCAGCACGTCACCGGTCTCGAGGAACCGCGCGGCGCCGAGCGAGAAAGGCGTCTGCTCGAACCGGACGTCGCCACCCTGCACCGCCGCATCGAGGACCTTGAGCGCCTCGCCGACGACCTCGGGACCGATCCCGTCGCCGGGGATGACTGCGAGCTTGACGGTGCGGGACATGCGACTCCTGAGGATGCGACGACGGTGTGCGCCCAGCTTAACGCCTCCGACCTCGGGCGGATCGTGCCACCCGTCTCCGGGTGGCACGATCGACGGAGCCCTACCGGACCCGGCGAAGACCGATCGCCGCGACGAGCATGGCGGCCACGATGAGGCCGACGCCGATCCACGCTGCGACACCGACACCGCTGTCGAAGGCGTGCCGCGCGGAGTCCATGAGTGCACCCGCGAGGTCACCGGGCAGCTGCTCGGCGACGTTCGCCGCACCACCCAGGGTCTCCCCCGCCGCCTGCTGCTGAGCAGCGGTCAGTCCGTCCGGCAGGACGACCGCGGAACGGTAGGAAGCGGTGAGCACCGTACCGAGCGTCGCCGTGCCGAGCACCGCGCCCAGCTCGTAGGCGGTCTCGGAGACACCGGACGCCGCACCGGCCTTCTCCGGCGGCGCACTCGCGATCACGAGCTCGTTCGACACCGTCTCGGCGGAGCCGATGCCGAGCCCGAGCGCGACGAACGCGAGGCCGATCCCGAGGGCCGACACGTCTCCCCCGGTGATCGCGATGGAGGCGTAGCCGACGGCGGACACGACGAGCGCGATCGGGACCACGATGCCCGGACGGACCCGCTTGGAGATGGGCACGATCACGAGGCCGGCGATGATCATCACGATGAGGCCGGGAAGCAGGACGAGCCCGGCGTCGAGCGGCTGCAGGCCCAGCACCAGCTGCAGGTGCTGCGACACGAAGAACAGCCCACCGACGAGCGCCGTCACGCTCAACAGGTTGATGACCACGGCACCGCTGAACGAGGCCCGCCGGAACAGGCTCAGGTCGAGCAGCGGATGCTCGAGGCGGAGCTGACGGCGAATGAACAGGACACCACTGACCACGCCGACGACCATCGAGACCACCGTGAGCAGGTCGAAGCCGGCTTCCGCCAGGTGCTTGATGCTGAACACGAGTGGCGTCATCGTCAGGAGGATGAGCAGGATGCTCGGCACGTCGATGCGTCCAGGGTTCGGGTCCTTCGACTCCGGGATGAGGAAGGGCGCGAGGACGACGAGCGGCAGGAGCACCGGGACGGCGAGCAGGAACACCGCGCCCCAGGCGAAGTGCTCGAGGATGATCCCACCGACGATCGGCCCGAGCGCGCTGCCGGCGGCGAACCCGCTGGCCCAGACGGCGATGGCGAACCGTCGCTGGTCGCGGTCGAGGAAGATGTTCCGCAGCAGCGAGAGCGTCGACGGCATGAGCATCGCACCGAAGAACCCGAGCGCCGCCCGAGCCGCGATCAGGAGCTCGGCGCTGGGCGCGAACGCCGCGGCGACGGAGACGACACCGAATCCGATGGAGCCGATGAGCAGGAGACGACGACGACCGATGCGGTCGCCGAGGCTGCCCATCGACACGAGCAGGCCGGCGAGGACCAGCGGGTAGATGTCGACGATCCAGAGCAGCTGCGTCCCGGTCGGGGTGAGCGCGCTCGAGATCGCGGGCAACGCGAAGTTGAGGACCGTGTTGTCGACCGACACCAGCAGGACGGGGAGCATGAGAACGGCGAGCGCGAACCAGGCTCGCCGACCGGCACGGGGAGCGGCGACGGCGGTGGGTTCGGTGGCGGTGGACACGGTGACCTCTTTCAAAGCGTGGAGAACGGCGCCGGTCGGGCGCCGCCCGCTCGACTATACCGTCCAGCCGGTATAGTATCAATCCGAATCCGACGAGCCGAATACGATGGAGCCATGGCGAAGCAGACCGCAGCCCGAGAACGCGTCCTCGACGCCTTCGCCGAACTCCTCATCGAGCAGGGCGAACGCGCCGCCACCCTCGACGCCGTCGCCGCGGCGGCCGGCGTCTCCAAGGGCGGACTGCTCTACCACTTCGGCAGCAAGGAGGCCCTCGTCGACGGCCTCATCGAACGGCTCTCGGACATGAGCGAGGCCGACACGGCGCGGATGCTCGCGGCCCCGGAGGGCGTCGTCGAGTACTTCGTGCGCACCTCGGTCGACTGCGGCACCCCGTTCGACCGGACGATCATCGCCGTCGCGCGGCTGGCGCAGGGACAGCACGCCCAGGCGAGCGACGCGATGGCGGACATCCGCCGGAGCTGGTTGCGCACGGTGGAGGACGCCGTCGGCGACCCCGACACCGCTCGCGCCATCGTGTTGATGTCCGACGGCCTCTACGCCAACACGGCGCAGCTCGGCATGGGTGTCAGCGGCCCCGATGAGGGCAGCGACGAGTCGATCGAGCGGCTCCTGGCCGTGATCGCGCGACTGCTCCCCGCCGGCGGGCGCTGAGCCGCGACGCCCGCCGGGCGCACCGGAACGGCGTCGGCGCCTCGGCCTGCGGACGACGATGCCCCGCACCGGACGGCGCGGGGCATCGGGTCGGAGCAGCAGTCGGGCTACTGCTCGGTGATGTCGATCTCGCGGAGCAGCGTCGCGTCGATCGTCTCGCGGATGACCTCGAGGACGTCGTCGGCGACCGGTGAGTCGACCGTCAGGACGCTGAGCGCCGGGCCACCGGCCTCGTGACGGGCGATCTGCATGCCCGCGATGTTGATGCCCGCCTCGCCGAACCGCTGGCCGTAGACGGCAACGATGCCGGGTCGGTCGGTGTAGACCATCACGATGTGGTGCTTCGCGAACGGCACCTCGACGTCGTAGCCGTTGATCTCGACGATCTTCTCGGTCTGCTTCGTGCCCGTCAGCGTGCCCGACACCGAGATCTGCGATCCGTCGCTGAGGGCTCCACGCAGCGTGACGACGTTGCGGTACTCCTCGCTCACCTCGTCGGTGAGCAGGCGCGTGACGACACCGCGCTGTTCGGCGAGCAGCGGGGCGTTCACGTACGAGACCGTCTCGCTGACGATGTTCGTGAAGATCCCCTTGAGCGCGGCCAGCTTCAAGACGCTGACGTCGTACCCGCTCAGCTCACCGTGGACCTCGACGTCGACGCTCGTGAGCGACGAGGTCGACAGCGCGGCGAACACCTGCCCGAGCTTCTCGACGAGCGGGATGCCGGGACGGACGTAAGGGTCGATCACGCCGCCGGCGACGTTGACCGCGTCCGGGACGAGTTCGCCGCCGAGCGCGAGGCGCACGGACTTGGCGACCGAGACGCCGGCCTTCTCCTGTGCCTCATCCGTGGACGCACCGAGGTGCGGCGTCACGATGACGTTCTCGAGTCCGAGCAGCTTCGTGTCGGTGGGCGGCTCGCTGACGAAGACGTCGAGACCGGCACCGGCGATGACGTGGTTCGACAGCGCCTCGTACAGCGCGTCCTCGTCGATCAGGCCGCCGCGGGCGACGTTGACGACGTAGGCCGTCGGCTTCATGAGCGCGAACTGCGGGCCGGCGATCATGCCCGTCGTCTCCGGCGTCTTCGGCATGTGGATGGTGATGAAGTCGGACTGCGCCAGCAGCTCGTCGAGCGTGACCAGCTGCACCCCGAGCTGCTGCGCACGAGCGGACGTGATGTAGGGGTCGTACGCGATGACGTTCGTGCCGAACGCCTGCAGACGGGCCGTGATGAGGGCACCGATACGGCCGAGGCCGATGATGCCGATGGTCTTCTCGTACAGCTCGGTACCGGTGTATTTGGACCGCTTCCACTGTCCCTGGGCGAGCGCGGCGTGCGCGGCCGGGATGTGGCGGGCGAGGCTCAGGATGTGCCCGACGGTGAGCTCGGCCGCGGAGATGATGTTCGACGTGGGTGCGTTGACGACCATGACCCCGGCCGTCGTGGCGGCCTTGATGTCGACGTTGTCGAGACCGACACCCGCGCGCGCGACGACCTTCAACCGGGTGGCCGCCTGGATGGCCTCCTCGTCGACCTTGGTCGCGGATCGGACCAGGATGGCGTCGGCGTCGGCGATCGCCGCGAGCAGAGCCGGGCGGTCCGTCCCGTCGACGGAGCGCACGTCGAAGTCGGGCCCGAGGGCGTCGACGGTTGCTGGTGAGAGTTCTTCGGCGATCAGTACGACCGGTTTCGACACGGAACGGTTCCTTCGCAGTAGCAGTGGGGTGGGCAGCGCGTCGGTGTCCGGCGGCCATCGCAAGCCTATCGGAGGCGCACCGGGCGGTTCGTCGTGTGACGATGCGGCGGCCGGGTCAGACGGAGAGGTCGATCAGCTGCTGCGCGCCGAACATCGCGAGGACCGATAGCGAGATCGCCGCGACGACGCACAGGGCGACGAGGTAGCGCACGGCCTGCTCGCCGAGCGACCGCTCGCGACCGGTCCAGAAGGCGATCGCGAAGGCCACGACCGGCAGGAGCAGGCCGCCGATGAGGACGACCCAGCCGAGCGGCAGGACCGGCACGGCGAGGCCGTTCGCCGTCCCGACGATGCCGACGAGGTTGCCGACGGCTTCGAAGACGTCATACGCGAAGAACAGGCCGAACAGGACGGCGATGGACCAGCTGAGCCAGCCGGGTCGCTCGGCGACGGGCTTCGACACGGGTCCCGCGGTGGTGGAAGGCATCAGGGTCATACTCCTCGGAGGAACGGCCAGGGCAGGATGAGCACGACACCGAGCAGGAGCATCGCGATCCTGACAACGGGTCTGCCGCCACGGGTCAGCCAGAGCGTCGCGGCCATCCACACGGGTCCCGCGGCGACCGCGAGTCCCTGTCCGAGATCGAACATGAACCGGCCGACCGCGTCGCTCGGGACGGCCGCGTCAGGACGGAACGCCGAGATCAGCCAACCGACGCTGTACAACAGGAAGACCCCACCGAAGATGCCGAGGGTGACCAGCATGACCGAGCTCATCTGCTCGCGCTCCCCGGCAGCAGCCTCGTCCGTGACCCGGTCGGTCGGCTTCGCGACGTCGACCTCGACAGGAGGAGTCATCGGTTCCGCGATCGGACCGGCCGACTCCGCGGCCGGCTGGACGGCCTCGGTCGCCCGAACCCGCGTGATCGGCTCCTGCGATGCGGGCTCGAGCGTGGTCCGGTCGCCGGAAGCCGAGGCGTCGAGCGTCGGATCGTCGTCGCCCGCCCAGCTCAGCGCGTCTTCGTCCCGCGGCTCAGTCATACCGCCAGCCTATCGCCGCCGGGCCGACCACCGAGTGCGGCGATCCGGACGCGACGGAGCAGAATTGCCTGGTGAACCCGTTCCCGCTCCTGCAGTCCGCCCTGACCGTCGTCCTCGCGATCATGTTCATCGGCATGGGAGTCCTCCACTTCCTCCCGGGACCGGCGAGGACCATGGCCGCGATGATCCCAGGACCCCTGCGGGGCAGCACCATCACACCGCGGATGCTCGTCGCCATCACCGGTGTGTGCGAGATCGCGGGCGGCGTCGGCCTGCTCGTCCCACCCACCAGGCTCGCCGCAGTGGTCTGCCTGATCGTGTTCCTCGTCGCGGTGTTCCCGGCGAACGCCGCGGCCGCACGGCAGCCCGAGCGGTTCGGCCGCCTCGCCGTGCCGTTCGTCCCACGGCTCATCGGTCAGCTCGTGCTGATCCTCGCCCTCGTCATCGTGGCGATCTGATCGCTCGACGGGACCTGTCGACGATCCCGTCAGTGCCGACGGATCTCAGACGGCGACGGTAGCGCGCCTGGCCGCGGCCACCGCGCGAGCGACGGTCGTCGCGTCCGTGATGTCGTAGCTCGGCGACCCTCCGCCGGGGCCGGTCTCCGTGACCCGGCCGGCACGACGACGGGCGGAGAGGTGCACCGCGTCGACACCCGCCCGCGCGAGGGCGGGGATCGCATCGATCGTGACGCCCCCACCGGCCATGATCTGCATCGAGCTGTCGCCCCTCGAGGCCATCTGCGCGAGCTTCTCCGCGCCGTCGATGCTCGCCCGCGCGCCGCCGGACGTCAGCAGACGGTCCACACCGGCGTCGCGCAGCTGGTCGGCGGACCGGACGGGGTCGGTCGTCGCGTCGACGGCCCGGTGGAACGTCACCGCGAGCGAGCCCGCAGCCTGACGCAGCTGCGCCAGCGCCTCCAGATCGATCGTGCGATCGGACCGGAGGGCGCCGACGACGATGCCCGCAGCACCCGCGGCCTCGAGCGCGAGGATGTCGCCGGACATGACGTCGATCTCCGCGGGCGAGTAGACGAAACCGCCCTCTCGCGGACGCACGAGGACGTGCACGAAGTCGTTGAGCCCGGCTTCGTCCGCAGCGCGGACCGCCGCCATGACCAGTCCGATGGAGGGGGTGAGCCCACCGGTGCCGAGGGCCTGGCACAGCTCGACCCGCTGGGCTCCCTCGCGGATGGCGATGCGGACCCCCTCCACGTCCTGGACGGCGATCTCGACGGCGATTGGCGACTGGAGGCTCATTGGACCCATTGTTCCAGTGATCCGCTCGAGCCGAGGACGCGCACGCCGCTGCGCTACTTGTCCGTGCCCTGCGACACCGAACCCTGCAGCTGGCGCTGGAAGATCAGGTACACGATGAGCACGGGGACCACGGTGATCACGGACGCCGCGAAGAGCGCACCGAAGTCCACCGAGTACCCGGCCTGGGCGGCGAAGGACGCCATCCCCTGCGTCAGGACGTAGTTCTGCGGGTTCGAGTTGAGCGCCACCGGCAGGAGGAACTGGTTCCACAGCCCCACGAAGTTGAGGATCGCGACGGTCGCGAGCCCCGGCCTCGCCATGGGCAGCATCACCTGGAAGAAGGTCCGCCACTCCCCCGCACCGTCGATCGCGGCCGCCTCCGCGATGGAGACCGGCAGCGACTTGAAGAACGAGAACAGGAAGAACACCGTGAACGGGAAGGCGAACGCCGCGTACGTGAGGATGAGTCCCGGGAGCGAGTTGAGCAACCCGAGACTCTGCAGCACGAAGAACAGCGGCACGATCGCGAGGAACACGGGGAACGTGAGACCGGCGAGCATCAGGTAGTAGATGGCCCGGCTCCCGAAGAAGCGGAACCGCGCCAGGACGTACGCACACATCGAGCCGAACAGCATGGTCACGATCAGGGCGCCGAACACCACCACGATCGAGTTCAGGAAGAAGCTGCCGATACCGGCCGTCGTCCACGCATTCACGTAGTTGTCGAAGTTCCACTTCGACGGCAGCGAGAACGGCGAGGCGAAGATCTCGGAGCTCGTCTTGAACGACGACATGACCGTCCAGAGCAGCGGGACGACGACCACGATCGACCAGATGATGAGCACCGTGTGCGATGCCGTCCCGACGACGCGGTCGCCCGTGGTCGGCTTGCGGCTGGCCGGTGTGCGCGTGCCGGTTCCGACGACCGCCGGGTTCGCGGTCGTCGCCGTGGTCTGGACGGTCATTCCGCCACCCCTTCATCGTTGCCGCCGGTGAGTCGGCTGACCAGGAAGACGACGCCCGCGAACATCAGGGTGACGAGCGCGAGCACGACCCCCATCGCGCAGGCGTAGCCGAACTGGCCCTTGGTGAACGCCGTCGTGAACAGTTGCTGCGACATCACGAGCGTCGTGTTGGACGGGCCGCCGCCGGGATTCAACGCGGCCATGTACACGAACGCGTCGAGGGCGAGGATGCCCATGTAGATGTACGCCGTCTGGATGTTGTCGCGGATCAGCGGGATCGTGATCGTGAGCGCGGTCCGCAGGCGACCCGCGCCGTCGATCCGTGCCGCCTCGTACACCTCGGCCGGCACGCCCTTGATCGCCGCGATGAAGAGCACCGTGTAGAACCCGATGAGTCCCCAGACGATGACGAACATGGTCGCGATCATCGCCGTGTCCGGCGAACCGAGCCAGGCGAAGGAGGTGAACTGGTCGAGCCCGATGCCGGTCAGGAAGCCGTTCAGCAGCCCGGACGACGGGTCGTAGATCTGCTTCCAGATGAGGCCGATGACGATGGCCGGCACGACGTACGGGAAGAAGGTGATCACCCGGTACACGCTCGAGTTGCGGAGGCCGCGGATCGGACCGTTGCTCGGCCCGCCGATCGTGATGAGGGAGGCGAAGAGGAACGCGATCCCGAGGGTCACGAGCGGCAGGACGATCGCGAGCGCGACGCTGTTGCCCATGGACTGGAGGAAGGTCTGGTCCTGGAAGAGCTTCGTGTAGTTCGAGAACCCGACGAAGTCCATGCCCGGGGAGAACCCGGACCAGTTCGTCAACGAGTAGTACGCCGCCTGCGCGAACGGCGAGACCACGAAGACGACGTACCCCACCACCGGCACGATCAGGAAGACCAGGAAGAACGAGACCCGGTCGAACGTGAAGTCCCGGCGGCGCAACCGCCGGGCGGCGGGAGGGGTAGCCCCTCCCACCTTCCCGATCGGCGTGCCGACCGCCGTCATTTGACGGTGACCTTGTCCACGGAGTCGTCGTTGCGGACCTTGTCGGAGATGTCCTGCATGCCCTTGGTGAGCGTGGCGACGTCGGAACCACCCTGCAGGAACGTGTTCCAGAGGACGAGGAGGTCCGTGTTGAGTCCGTACAGGTCGATGAAGCTCCACGAGAACACATCCGTGCCCGCGTCGTTCAACATCTTCACCTGGGACACGAGCGCCGTCGAGCCGAAGCCGTCCTCGGGGATCGTGTCCTTGACGATCGTCGACGAGAAGGTCGTCTTGGCGAAGTTCACCGCGGCGTCGTTCGACAGCATGGCCCGCAGGAACTCCTTGCCACCGCCGACGTTCTTGCCCTGCGACGGGACGATGAACCCTTCACCGGCGGTGCTGTGCAGCGCCGAGTACGGCAGGGCTGAGTCGGCGGAGACCGTCGGCTCGGGCGCGCCGGTCATCTTGAATCCGTCCTTCGTCTGGGTCTTCATCTCGTTCTCGATCCAGCCACCGGAGGGGTAGAGGATGAAGTCCTCCGAGTTGCTCCACTGCGCCTGCGCAGCGGTGAACTGCGTTCCGGCGCCACCGGGCTTGACGTAGCCGGCGTCGATGATCGCCTTGAGACCCTTGAGCACGTCCTGGACGGCCGGCTTCGACCAGCAGTCCGCCTCGAGGTTCTCGAGCGCCAGACGGACCTCGTCGCCGCCCTCCTTGATCGCGGACGCGATCGCCATCGTCAGGTAGTAGGTGGCCGCCTCGGTGCCCCAACCGAACAGGTACTTGCCCTGCGCCTTGGCCTTCGCACCGAGATCGAGTGCCTCGGCCCAGGTCTTCGGGGGCGTCCAGCCGTTCGCCTCGAAGAGCGCTGCCGAGTACCAGACCGCGTAGACCGTCAGCACGTAGTTCAGCTGCACGAACTTCCCGTCGAAGGTGCCCGGCTCGACGACACCCGGGTAGAGAGTGTCCTTGATGACCTTGCCCTCGTAGTTCTTCGCCTCGATGACGTCCGTCAGGTCGGCGAGCTGCTCGCGGATCGTGTTGATGCCGATGAGGCCGGCGCCGCTGTTGTCGATGACGTCCGGCGGGTTGCCGGCGACGAACCGCGGCTGGAGGGTCTGCGCGATGTTCGTCGCGGCCGTGACCTTGACGGTCGAGCCTGCCTGCTGCTTCTCGACGAGCTTCCCGGCGAACTCGGTGTACTCGATGCCGTACCCGCCCTTGAAGATGACGGCGTCGACCGTCGAGTTGGCGGCCATGCCGAACGGGTTGTCGGCCGAGACCGGTCCGCCGGTGGTGGTCGCCCCGCCTCCGCCGCCGACACAGGACGCGAGCGTCCCGCCCAGCGGGAGGAGGATCGCGGTCGCGAGTGCTCCTCGCAGGAAATCGCGGCGTTGGAGCGTTGCTGGCTGCTTGTCCATCGGTCTACCTTCCAGTGATTCGAGTGTTGCCCGGGTGTGGTGCTGTCGGGGTGGTGTTGTCGGGTGTGTGGTGCGGGTGTTGCGACGCCTCGGGTTCAGGCGTCACGTCTGATCCGGCCCCGGTAGCGGTCCTCGAGCACACTGTTGTGCTCGTCGCCGCCCGGGATGTTCGCCGAGATGTAGAGCGGTGGGGTCTCGCCGGTCGCCGCGATCCTCGCCGCGACGCCGATGGTGAGGAGCTGCGCGAGGTAGGCCGCCGTGATCGAGGACACCGCGCCGACCGGGACGCCGTCCTTGACCTCGATGGTCGCGTCGCCGAACGGAGCACGGTTGTCGAGCACCACGTCGGCCACCTCGGAGAGCCGCAGCCCGCTCGGGTGCTTCGGCTCGACGCGCGAGGTGTGCTCCAGCGAGGTCACGGCGATGACGGGGTGGCCGTGCTCCTTGGCGATCAGGGCGAGTCCCACGATCGACCCGTTGACGCCGGAGTTCGACGCTATGATGAACACGTCGCCCTCCCCCACCGGTGAGATCGCGAAGAGCTCCGCCGCGACGTCGCCGCTGCGCTCCAGCGCGGCACCACCGAGGTCGTCGACGGACCGGTCGCCGCGGAGGACGACGTCCCGCAGGGCGATCTTGTTCGTCGGGATCAGTCCACCGGCGCGGCCGGCGATCTCCATCGCGAACGCCTCCGAGTGGCCGGTGCCGAACGCCTGGATGACCGCTCCGCGTTCGAGGGCCGCGACCAGCAGGTCGATCGCGGGGTCGAGTTCGCCGGACCGTGCCGCCTGGGTGATGTCCGCGAGGCGCGAGGTGACCTCGTCGGTGTAGCGATCGACGTGATCGGTCCAGGTGGTGGTGGATGTGGCGCTCATTCGGTTCCTCTCAGACGCCCACGGGCGAGGCGGTCTCGGACAGGGCTCCGGCCTTGGTGGGTCGGCGGTGCGGGGCGACCGCGAGGGCGGAGGCCGCGAGGCGCTTGGTCGTGCGCTCGAAGTTCTGCTGCGCGACGAACAGGTACAACAGATCCAGGACGAACAGCTGACCGTGCTTGGCGGAGAGGTCGTCGGGTTGCAGGAACCGCTCATGGGCCGAGGTGATGATGGCCAGCGTCGACGCGGCGACGAGCGGGGAGTCCGGGTTGTTGCTGATCGCCACGGTGAGCGCGCCCGCACGACCCGCCTGGCGGAGCATCTGGATGGTCTCCTCGGTGCGCCCGGTGTTGCTGATGCCCAAGGCGACCGAGTCCGGGCCCTGGATCGCCGCGCTCGTGAGGCCCGCGTGGACCTCCGACCAGGCGTGCGTGCTGATGCCAATCCGGTACAGCCTGGCCTGCATCTCGTCGGCGAGCATCGCGCTGCCGCCGACACCGTAGATGTCGACGTTCCGGGCGCGCGCGATGGCTGCGGCGATCTCGAGCATGACCTCGAGGTCGATCACGTCGGCGGTCTCCCGCAGCGTCCGGGTGTGCGCGTTGAGCAGCGTGCTCAGGACGTCCGGAGCCGAGTCGTCGGGGCCGAACGCCCGGCCGATGTCGGTCTGCCAGGAGTCGCGTGCGGTGCTGCGACCGAAGTCCTTGGCGAGGTCGACCCGGAACGGCGCGTAGCCGGTGTACCCGATGATCCGGCAGAAGCGGGTGATGGTCGCCGCTGAGACGCCCGAATCGGCTGCGAGCTCACCGATCGTGAGGGTGAGGGGCGCGTCTGGGTTCTCCAACAGGTAGTCGGCGATACGCAGCATGACCCCGGACATCTCCGGCATCCGCGACCGAATCCGGTTGGTCACGCCGGTGGCGTGCTCGACCGGTGGGTCGGTGCGGATGGAAACAGTCATGGAAATTCCTTTTCTCCTTCGTTGGAGTGACGCGAAACTGATTCTTACAGTACGTTGTGGCCCACGGCAACATGTTTCGAGATGATGACGATGATGAAAACAACTCTGGCGGTCGACGCCGGCGGCACCTCGTCCCGCGCGGTGCTCGTGGACGCCTCAGGACGTCGCCTCGGTTCCGGGCGCGCGGGCGGCGGGAATCCGACGTCCTCCGGTGTGGACAGCGCTGCCACGCAGATCGCGCTCGCGGCTCGTGCCGCACTCGACCAGGCCAGGACGACGTCGTCCATACCGCCCCTCCCGTCCGGGTCGCTCGTGGTGATCACGCAGGCGGGGCAGGTGTCCGACGCCTACCGCCGCGCCTTGGACGCACACCTCGTACCGCTCGGACTCGGACCGGTCGTCATCGAACCGGATCTGCTCGGCATGTACGGCTCCGGCTCGGCGTCGCCGGACGGCGTCGTGCTCGTCGCGGGGACCGGGAGCGTCGCGGGACGGATCAGGGACCGTCTCGTCGTCCGGGAGGTCGGTGGTGCCGGCTGGCTCCTCGGCGATGGAGGCTCCGGATTCTGGATCGCCCGGCGCGTGATCCGCGCGGTCGCCGCCGACCTCGACGGCATCGGCCCCCGCACGGGCCTCACCCCGCTGCTCTCCCGGGCGGTCGGGTTCACTCCGGACCCGTCCTCATCCGGTGACGCGGACCACCGCCGGTCCCCGGTACTCGACACACTCATCCGGTCGGTGAACGACGGTCCCCCCATCGCCATCGCCCGCCTGGCGCCGCTCGCCTTCCAAGCCGCGGACGACGACGTCGCGCGGTCCATCCTCGACGCTGCCGTCGACCGCCTGGCGGTCCTCGTGGAACGGGTGCTGGCTCCGGATTCGGACCACAGGGAGAGCACGCTCGTCGTCGGCGGCAGCGTGCTCGTCGACGGACTCCTCCCGTCCGTCCCCTCCGCCGCGGAGCGCCTGTCATCGGCTGCCGCCGGGGCCCGACTCGTCCCAGTCGCCGACGGCCTGGTCGGAGCCGCCGCCCTGGGCATCAGGATGCTGGGCGGGGACGTCGACGACGCGACCCTCAGCCGCCTGCGCGAGGACCTGGCTGCTGGAGAGAAGCGGTGACGCGGTGATGGCGGACCGGATCGCCGTCATCGGCACCGGTGCCATGGGACTGGCGCACGTCCGCGCGCTCGCCGGACTCGGTGCAGCCGACCGGGTCACTTACCTGTGCTCGGCTCGGTCGCCGAGAGCCATGCCGGAGGCACCGGCCGCACGACTCACCACCTCGGTCGACGAGGTGCTCCTGGATGCCTCCGTGGGGATCGTCGTCATCTGCACGCCGACCGACACCCATCGGGATCTCGCCGTCAGGGCGCTCCGTGCCGGCAAGCACGTCCTGCTGGAGAAACCGATCGCCCTGACGCTCGCCGACGCCAACGCGATCCTGCAGGCCGCCGACGAGTCCGGCCGGACGTTCATGGTCGCGCACGTCGTCAGGTTCTTCGGCGGGTACGAGGCGATCGACGACGCGGTGCGGGCCGGGGCTGTCGGCACACCCCTCGCCGTCACGGCCGAACGGCTGAGCTCCCCTGCCGCCCCGTCACCGTGGTGGCAGGACGAGCGACGCTCCGGCGGCCCCCTCGTCGACTTCGCGATCCACGACTTCGACCAGCTGAACCAGCTCCTCGGTCAGCCGCGATCCGTGTCAGCACGACGCACCGGCACCGGTCGCCCGATCGAGACGACGGTCGACTACGCCGACGGCGGGATCGGGCGCGTCCTCACCTCCATGGAGCTCCCGCCGGCCTTCGGATTCAGCTCGGCCATCGAGGTGCTCGGCAGCACCGGGCTCATCGCCCACCGATTCGTCGGTGCGTCCCCGACCCACGCACCGCCGCTCTCGGTCGACGCGCTGGGATCGGCCGCCGCGCGCGGCCCCTACGACCTCGACGAGACCGATCCCTACCGACGACAGATGGCCTCCTTCCTCGACTGCGTGAAGCGAGACGTCCAACCGTTCCGAGTGACCGGCCGGAGTGCCCTCGCGGCCCTGACGGTCGCGTTGGCGGCGAAGGCATCGCTGGACACCGGCGTGCCCGTGCAGGTCTTCGAACCCCACGACGCCTGAACCGTCGACGCGCAGGAGGTCCGACGTCCTGACCACGCCGGCCCACCGGACAGCAGACATCCGACCTTTCGTGTTAGCCTGCCCCCGCACCGCCGTGAACCCACTCGACGATCGAAGGGCCGCCGTGACCGAGACCACCATCCCCCGACCCGACACCGCCTGGTTCGACGAGGCGAGATTCGGATTGTTCCTGCACTGGGGCCTCTACGCCCTCCCCGCACGCCATGAGTGGGTGCAGACGCGGGAACACCTCTCGGCCGAACACTACGAGCGCTATCGCGAGCACTTCGACCCCGACCGGTTCGACCCCCGCGCCTGGGCCAGGCAGGCCAAGGCGGCCGGCTTCCGGTACGCGGTGCTCACGACGAAGCACCACGACGGCTTCTGCCTGTGGGATTCGGCACTCACCGACTTCACGTCCATGCACACGCCCGCCGGCCGTGACCTCGTGGCGGAGTTCGTGGAGGCCTTCCGCGCCGAGGGGCTCCGGATCGGCTTCTACCACTCGCTCATCGACTGGCATCACCCCGACTTCACGGTCGACGGCATCCACCCGCGACGCGACGACCCCGAGGCGCTCGCAGCGAACGCCGACCGTGACTGGTCCCGCTACCGGGACTACCTGCACGGCCAGGTGCGCGAGCTGCTCACCGGCTACGGCCCGATCGACTACCTCTTCTTCGACTTCAGCTACTCGCAGGGCATCGAAGGTCTGCCGGGGAAGGGCGCCGCCGACTGGGGCTCCGAGGAACTCGTCGAGATGATCCGCGGGCTGCAGCCGGAGATCCTCATCAACGACCGCCTCGAACTGCCGGGCGACGTCACCACCCCCGAGCAGTACCAGCCCGTGGTGACACCGGTCGGTCCCGACGGCGACCCCCTCCGGTGGGAGGCCTGCCAGACCCTGAACGGCAGCTGGGGGTACGACCGCGACAACCTCGACTACAAGTCGCCGGAGCTGCTCCTGCGGATGCTCATCGATTCGGTCTCGAAGAACGGCAACATGCTGCTGAACATCGGACCGACCGCGCGCGGAACGATCGATCCTCGCGCGATCGAACGACTCGACGTCCTCGCCGGCTGGTTCGCGCTCCACGAGCGGGCGATCCGAGGATGCGGCCCGTCGGAGTTCAGCAGTCCGACCGACGTCCGATACACGCAACGCGGCGACCGGCTGTACGTACACGTCTTCGCCTGGCCGTTCGTGCACCTGCACCTGCCCGGTCTCGGCGGCCGGGTGCGCTACGCGCAGCTGTTGTCGGACGGCTCCGAGGTGCCGTTCCAGGTGCATCGCCCGGAGCACGATCTGCCGAACCAGCACACCCAACCGAAGGGACTCGGTCCCGACACGGTGACCCTGCACCTGCCGATCGGTGAACCCGACACCCCGATCCCGGTCATCGAGATCTTCCTCGAGCCGGGCACGACCGGAGCAGCGACGGCCTGAGGCTCCCGCAGACGACGGAACGCCCGCCCCGACGGATCGGGGCGGGCGTTCTGGCTCGGTGCCGCTGAGCGGCTGGACGAGCGGAGACTAGCGGGCGACGCTGCCGTCGACGTAGTCGTCGTCGTTCGAGGCGTTCCACGCGAAGAGCTTGCGCAGCTCGCGACCGGTGGCCTCGATCGGGTGGTCCTCGCCCTTCTTGCGCAGCTCGAGGAACTCGGGCGCGCCGGCGTCCTGGTCGTCGATGAAGCGCTTGGCGAAGGTGCCGTCCTGGATGTCCTTGAGGACCGCCTGCATGTTGGTCTTGACGCTCGGGTCGATGACGCGCGGGCCGGAGACGTAGTCGCCGTACTCAGCCGTGTCGGAGACGCTCCAACGCTGCTTGGCGATGCCACCCTCCCAGATGAGGTCGACGATGAGCTTCAGCTCGTGGAGCACCTCGAAGTAGGCGATCTGCGGCTGGTACCCGGCCTCGGTCAGGGTCTCGAAGCCGTACTGGATCAGCTGCGAGACGCCACCGCACAGGACGGCCTGCTCGCCGAAGAGGTCAGTCTCGGTCTCCTCGGTGAAGGTGGTCTTGATGCCACCGGCACGGAGGCCACCGATCGCCTTGGCGTAGGACCAGGCGAGCGCCCAGGCGCCACCGGTCTCGTCCTTCTCGACGGCGACGATGACGGGGACGCCGCGGCCGGCCTCGTACTCGCGACGAACGGTGTGGCCCGGGCCCTTCGGGGCGACCATGAAGATGTCGACGCCCTCAGGAGCCTCGATGTAGCCGAAGCGGATGTTGAAGCCGTGGCCGAAGACGAGCGCCTTGCCCGGAGCGAGCTGGTCCTTGATGGACTCGGCGAAGATCGTGCGCTGGTGCTGGTCCGGAGCGAGGATGACGATGACGTCGGCCCATGCGGAGGCGTCGGCGACGTTCTTGACGGTGAAGCCCTGCTCCTCGGCCTTGGCGATCGACTTCGAGCCGTCCTTCAGGCCGACGACGACCTCGACACCGGAGTCGCGGAGGTTGAGCGCGTGTGCGTGGCCCTGCGAGCCGTAGCCGATAACGGCAACCTTCTTGCCCTGGATGAGCGACAGGTCTGCGTCCTGGTCGTAGAAAATCTCAGTCACTGGTGGTTCTCTCCTTGGTTGTGGTTTCGCAATATGCCGCAGATGCGACTAGTTCTTGAAGACGCGTTCGGTGATGGACTTCGAGCCGCGCCCGATGGCGAGGAGACCCGATTGGGCGATCTCCTTGATGCCGTAGGGCTCGAGCACCTTGAGGAGCGCGGTCGTCTTCCCGGAGTCGCCCGTGACCTCGATCACGAGGGCGTCCGTCGCCACGTCGACGACGCGGGCCCGGAACAGGTTGACGGCTTCCAGCACCTGGGAACGGGTGGAGTTGTCGACGCGGACCTTGATGAGCAGGTGCTCACGCTGGACGGACTGCGCCGGATCCAGCTCGACGATCTTGATGACGTTGATGAGCTTGTTCAGCTGCTTCGTCACCTGCTCGAGCGGAAGCTCCTCGACGTCGACGACGACCGTGATCCGGGACAGACCCTCGATCTCGCTGTGGCCGACCGCGAGACTCTCGATGTTGAAGCCCCGGCGGGCGAACAACCCGGCGACGCGGGTCAGCAGACCGGGCTTGTCCTCGACGAGGAGGCTCAGGACGTGGCTGCTCATGCTCAGGCCTCCTCATCGAACGACGGACTGTGGTCCTTGGCGTACTGGACGTAGCTGTTGCTGACGCCCTGCGGCACCATCGGCCACACCATCGCGTCGGCACTCACGACGAAGTCGATGACGACCGGACGGTCGTTCGTCTCCAGGGCGAGCTTGATGGCGGCGTCGACCTCCTCCTCCTTCGTCACGCGGATCGCGAGGCAACCGTAGGCCTCGGCCAGCTTGACGAAGTCGGGGATCCGGATGGTGTCGTGCCCGGTGTTCAGGTCGGTGTTCGAGTAGCGACCGTCGTAGAAGAGCGTCTGCCACTGGCGGACCATGCCCAGTGAGGAGTTGTTGATGATCGCGACCTTGATCGGGATGTTGTTGATCGTGCAGGTCGCGAGTTCCTGGTTGGTCATCTGGAAGCAGCCGTCGCCGTCGATCGCCCACACGTGGCGATCGGGCTGGGCCACCTTGGCGCCCATGGCCGCGGGGACCGAGTAGCCCATGGTCCCGGCACCGCCGGAGTTCAGCCAGGAGTTCGGACGCTCGTACTTGATGAACTGCGCCGCCCACATCTGGTGCTGGCCGACGCCCGACGCGAACACGCCCTCCGGACCGGTGATCTCGCCGATTCGGGAGATCACGTGCTGTGGCGAGAGCAGACCGTCGGTCGGCTCGGCGTAGCCCAGCGGGAACTCCTCGCGGAGACCGTCGAGGTAGGACCACCACTCGGCGATGTCGGGGGTGACCTCGCGGGCGGCTGCCTCGAACGCCGACTGGAGGTCGACGATGACGTCCTTCGCGTCGCCCACGATGGGCACGTCCGCGATGCGGATCTTCGAGATCTCGGCCGGGTCGACGTCCACGTGGACGACCTTCGCGTTCGGCGCGAAGAGCGAGGCCTTGCCGGTCACGCGGTCGTCGAATCGGGCACCGAGCGACACGAGCAGGTCGGCTTCCTGCAGCGCGAGCACTGCCGGGACGGTGCCGTGCATGCCGGGCATGCCGAGGTGCTGCGTGTGCGAGTCGGGGAACGCCCCGCGAGCCATGAGCGTCGTCACGACCGGAGCCCCGGTCGCCTCGGCGAGCGCGAGCAGTTCCTCGGAGGCCTTGGAGCGGATCACGCCGCCGCCGACGTACAGCACCGGCTTCTTGGCGTTGACGAGCAGCTGCGCAGCGGCCTGGATCTGCTTGCCGTGCGCCTTCGTCACCGGGCGGTAGCCGGGCAGGTCGACCTTCGGCGGCCAGATGAACGGCGCTTCAGCCTGCTGGGCGTCCTTCGTGATGTCGACCAGCACCGGTCCGGGACGGCCGGTACCCGCGATCTCGTAGGCCGCGGCGATGGCCGCCGGGACCTCCTCCGGGGTCTTGACGAGGAAGGAGTGCTTCGTGATCGGCATGGTGATGCCGACGATGTCCGCCTCCTGGAACGCGTCCGTGCCCATGAGGGTCGAGAACACCTGACCGGTGATCGCGACCATCGGCACCGAGTCCATGTAGGCGTCGGCGATGGCGGTGACGAGGTTCGTCGCGCCGGGGCCGGACGTCGCGATGCACACGCCGATCCCGCCACCGGCGGCGGCGTATCCTTCGGCCGCGTGGCCGGCGCCCTGCTCGTGTCGGACCAGGATGTGACGGAGCTTCGTCGAGTCCATCAGCGGGTCGTAGGTCGGCAGGATCGCTCCGCCGGGCAGACCGAAGATGTCGGTGACCCCGAGGAGCTCGAGCGATCGGACGATCGCCTGGGCTCCCGTCAGGATCTCCGGTGCGGCCGGGGCCGCAGGTGTTCTGGGATGAGGCACGGGTTGGGATTCCGTGGGCATGATGATTCCTTCAGCGATGAGATGCACGAACGAGATGCTCGGTTATCCCGTGATCGCGCCCTCCGCTGCGGAGTGCACGAGACGAGAGTACTTTGCGAGAACGCCACGGGTATAGCGCGGGGGAAGAGGCGCCCAGCCGTCGCGGCGGGCTTCCAGCTCTGCTTCGTCGACGAGTAGGTCGAGCGAGCGGCCAGCGATATCGACCCGTATCAGATCACCATCGCGCACGAAGGCGATTGGACCTGCGTCCACCGCTTCGGGTGCTATGTGGCCGATGCACAGTCCGGTTGTGCCGCCTGAGAATCGACCGTCCGTCAACAGTAGTACATCCTTGCCGAGTCCGGCGCCCTTGATGGCGGCCGTGATCGCGAGCATCTCGCGCATCCCCGGCCCACCCTTCGGGCCCTCGTAGCGGATGATGACGACGTCGCCCTTGTTGATCTTGCCCTCGGTGAGCGCGTCCATGGCTCCGCGTTCACGTTCGAAGACCCGCGCGGGTCCTTCGAAGACCTCGGCGTCGAATCCGGCCGTCTTCACGACGGCGCCCTCGGGCGCGAACGACCCCTTGAGGATCGTGATGCCGCCGGTCGCGTGGATCGGGTTGTCGAGCGTGCGGATGACCGTGCCGTCGATCGGGTCGGGGTTGATGTCGGCGAGGTTCTCGGCGACCGTCTTGCCGGTGACCGTGAGGCAGTCGCCGTGCAGCAGACCGGCGTCGAGCAGCGCCTTCATGACGACGGGGACGCCGCCGTGACGGTCGACGTCGTTCATGACGTACTGGCCGAACGGTTTCAGGTCGCCGATGTGCGGCACCTTGTCGCCGATGCGGTTGAAGTCGTCGAGCGTGAGGTCGACCTCGGCCTCGCGGGCGATCGCGAGCAGGTGCAGGACCACGTTCGTCGATCCGCCGAATGCCATCGCGACGGCGATGGCGTTCTCGAACGCCTCCTTCGTCAGGATGTCGCGCGCGGTGATGCCGAGTCGGAGCATGTTGACCACGGCCTCGCCCGAGCGGTGCGCGAAGTAGTCGCGACGGCGGTCGGCCGAGGGGGGCGATGCCGAACCCGGGAGGCTCATGCCGAGCGCCTCGGCGACCGACGCCATCGTGTTGGCCGTGTACATCCCGCCGCAGGCGCCCTCGCCCGGGGCGATGGCGCACTCGATGCGCTTCAGGTCCTCTTCACTCATGTTGCCGGCCTTGCAGGCCCCGACCGCCTCGAAGGAGTCGATGATCGTGACCTCCTTCTCGGTGCCGTCGGAGAGCTTGACCCAACCCGGCGCGATCGATCCGGCGTAGAGGAAGACCGAGGAGAGGTCGAGCCGCGCGGCGGCCATGAGCATGCCCGGCAGCGACTTGTCGCAGCCGGCGAGCAGGACCGTGCCGTCGAGGCGCTCGGCCATGACCACGGTCTCGACGCTGTCGGCGATGACCTCGCGCGAGACGAGCGAGAAGTGCATTCCCTCGTGGCCCATCGAGATGCCGTCGGAGACGGAGATGGTGCCGAACTGCAGCGGGTATCCCCCACCCGAGTGCACGCCCTCCTTGGCCCCCTGCGCGAGGCGGTCGAGCGAGAGGTTGCAGGGCGTGATCTCGTTCCACGAGCTCGCGATGCCGATCTGGGGCTTGTCCCAGTCCTCATCGCCCATGCCGACGGCGCGGAGCATGCCGCGCGAAGTGGTCGCCTCGATCCCGTCGGTGACGGCACGACTGCGTGGTTTGATGTCGATCTCTGGCATTTTAAGAGTCTACGGCTTCCTTGTTGCTTCGATATTCCGCGAGCATGCCGAGGACGCGCGCGATCTCGGAGGGTCCTTCGACCCTGAAGTCGGCGGCGGTCACGCCGGTGCCGCTCTTCACCCCGAGGTCGCCGGGGCCGAGTGCGCCGAACGCGTCCTCGTCCGTGACGTCGTCGCCCGCGTAGAACACGGCATCTGCTTTGGTGTACCGCCGGAGGTGTTCGACGGCTTCGCCCTTGGTCGCGCTCCTGAGCGAGAACTCGAGGACGTTCTTGCCCTCTCGAACCGTCAGGGCGCCGAACTCGTCCTTGGTGTGGGCGAGTGCTTCGAGGTGGGCGATCCTGGAGTCTTCTTCACTGGCGAGCCTCGTGTGCAGGGCGAACCCTGCCGGCTTCCGCTCGATCCAGACATTATCGTAACCCTCCGCGACGTCCTGGAGGATCCGTTGGAGGGTCTCCCGCTGTTCGCGTTCCTCGTCGTCGAGGGCGAGGGCGTCGTCGGGGTTGTCGAGACGGATCTCGACGCCGTGCGAGCCGGCGAACAGGGCGTGGTCGGGCAGCTCGGCCACCGCCACGAGACTGTCGATCGCGCGCCCGGACACGAGTGCGACGCGCGTCCCGGGCAGATCCATCAGCGCCAACACGGCCTTGCGGGCCGCGGGCAGCGCCCGCGCCTGGTCTGGGTCGTCGACCTCGGGGGCAAGCGTGCCGTCGAAGTCCAGGGCCACCAGGAGCTTCGGGACGTCGGCCAGGCGGCGGAGTTCCGCACGCAGTCCGAGGGGAAGCCCCCCGAGGGTGTCGGTGGGCTCGTCGGTGGTGCTCATGACTGGGTGGTGCTCCCCTGCTCGATGGTCGGTGACTGGTCACGCACACGCTGCAACTCGTCGAGGAAGGACGCCGACCACCGCGCGACGTCATACTCCATGACGCGCTTGCGCAGCGCCCGCATGCGACGACCACGCTCGGCCTTCGTCATGTGCACGGCCTGGAGGATCGCCGACTTCATCCCCTCGATGTCGTGCGGGTTGATCTTGAGGGCCTGCTTCAGCTCGTCGGACGCGCCGGCGAACTCGCTCAGCACGAGGACGCCGTCGTTGTCGTAGCGAGCGGCGACGTACTCCTTCGCGACGAGGTTCATGCCGTCGCGCAGGGCTGTGACGAGCATGACGTCGGCGGCGAGGTAGAGGGCAGCCATCTCCTCGCGGGGGTACCCGTGGTGCAGGTACTGGATCGCGGTGTGGCCGATGGTGCCGAAGTCGCCGTTGATCCGGCCGACCGTCTGCTCGATGTCGTCGCGGAGCTGACGGTACGTCTCGACGCGTTCGCGGCTGGGGCTGGCTACCTGGACGAGCGTGACGTCCTCGACCGCGAGCTTGCCCTGTGCGAGGAGCTCTCCGAAGGCCTTGAGTCGGTGCCCGATGCCCTTCGTGTAGTCGAGGCGGTCGACGCCGAGCATGATCGTCTCCGGGTTGCCGAGCTCCTCGCGGATCTGCTTGGCACGGGCGATGATGTCGGGGCGTTGCGCGAGGGCCTGGTACCCCTTGCTGTCGATCGAGATCGGGAAGTGCCGGGCGATCACCGTGCGGTACGGGGCGCCACGCTTCGAGGCGACCGGTGCCGCGTCCGTCGTGACCGACACGAGTGCCGCATCGAGCGGGACCTGGATCGCGGCCCCCTTCGTCTCGTACCCGAACAGGCGGCGGACCGCCCGGGAGAAGTTGCCCGCGTCCGCAACGCGCTGGAAGCCGATGACGTCGGCGCCGAGCAGTCCCTCGATGATCTGGCGTCGCCATGGGAGCTGCGAGTAGATGCCGTAGGCCGGGAACGGGATGTGGTTGAAGAAGCCGATCGTGAGATCGGGTCGCAGCTCACGCAGCATCTTCGGCACGAGCTGCAGCTGGTAGTCCTGCACCCAGACGGTCCCGCCGTCGGACGCGGCCGCTGCGGCCGCCTCCGCGAACCGTCGGTTCACGGCGACGTAGGAGTCCCACCACTCGCGGTGGTAGCTCGGCGGAGCGATGACGTCGTGGTAGAGCGGCCAGATGGTGTCGTTCGAGAAGCCCTCGTAGTAGCGGGCGATCTCGTCCTCGGACAGCGGGACCGGGATGATCCACATGTCGTCGTTGTCGAACGGCTCGATCTCGAGGTCGGCAGAGCCGGCCCATCCGATCCAGGCGCCGTCGGCACCGCGCATGACGGGTTCGAGGGCGGTCACGAGTCCACCGGGTGAGGTCCGCCAGCTCTCGGCGCCGTCTGCATCGACGACGCGATCGACCGGCAGCCGGTTGGATACCACGATGAAGTCGAAGGTCGACGCTGATCCGCCGTCAGGCGCGGAATATCTGGTGATGATGGCCCTCCCGGGGTACTCGGGTTCGCTGTTCAGGCTAGCAGCGTTCCGCATGGCGAAACCGCGTGTTCAGACGGCGAGCATATGCTTGCGCTGATGATCCGCCATGGCATGAGCACCTCCTGCGTCTACCCGCTGGGAACCCGGCGCGCGTTCGAGTTGGCCGCCGAAGCCGGCTACGACGGCGTCGAGGTCATGGTGACCCAGGACCGCGTCACGCAGGACGCCGACGCCCTCCGCGCCCTCGCCGCCGAGACCGGGCTCGACATCCTCTCGATCCACGCGCCGGTCCTGACCCGGACCGCGTTCGTCTGGGGCCGCGACCATCGGGAGAAGCTCCGCCGCTCGGCCGAGCTCGCCGCCGCCGTCGGCGCGTCGACCGTCGTCGTCCACCCGCCGTTCCGCTGGCAGCGGCGCTACGCGCACGCCTTCGTCGACCTCGTCGCCGAGCTGAGCGAGACGCACGGACTCGAGCTGGCCGTCGAGAACATGGCGTGCTTCCAGAGCCGCGGGCTCCGGGTGCAGCCGTTCGCCTTCGGCTACGACCCGGCCCCGCTCGCCTGCGCCGCTCTGACGCTCGACTTCTCCCATGCGGCCCTCGCGGGTGAGGACTCGCTCGAGATCGCGACCCGCTACGGCGGCCGCCTCCGCCACGTGCACCTGTGCGACGGAACCGCACCGTCGCCGCGGGGTGCCTTCCTCGACGAGCACCTCCTCCCAGGCGATGGCGAGCAGCCGGTCGCCGAGGTCCTCGAGCTGCTGCGCGCGGCGGACTGGTCGGGAAGCATCGTCGCGGAGGTGCACCTGCCCGCGACCGGCGGCGACGCGCTCCGCCTCAGCCAGCTGCGCGCCTCACTGGCCTTCGCGAAGCGTGCATTCGCTAGCACAGGCGAGAACCCGAAGGAAAGCCCGGATGCGGGGGGCCTCCCCTACCGGCTAGCGTGAAGTCATGCGCAAATTCCTCTTCAACGGCAGCATGATCTCCACGGTCTTCGGCGGGATCTCCGCCCTCCAGGCGACCCGACAGGGACCGCGGGACTGGAAGCTCGCCCTCCTCTGGGTGAGCTGGGGCATCTCGCTCGCCCTCGCGATCAGCTCGGTGCTCGACGACAGCAAGCAGGCTGAGATCGGCCGCTGAGGTCGCGCCGACCGCGCTACCACGAGCGCCCGGAAAACCCGAGAATTGGGGCGCTCACCCGCGTGTCTCCGCGTCGTTCCGCGCCTCGTGATCGACAATGAAGGCAGTCCAGCCTCACGGATGATCCGCTTTCGATGAAGGGCCCGCCATGTTCGGTCGCCGACGCCACGCAGCACCAGTCTCCGCATCGAAGCTGACCGAGAAGCAGCTGTTCGACCTCGTCCACGCTCGACTGGCGAGCGAGCTCGGTGCCAACGGCGCCTGGGTGCTGTCGCGCCGCACCCCGAGCTCCGGCGACGAGATCTTCCACGAGGTCTACGCCCAGCAGCTCGCCCACGACATCGCGACGGACATCGACCTCGAGCAGGCTGCGGTGACGGTCCGTGCCGAGGCCGCTCCGCCGCGTGGATGGCGCCTCTGGTCGCGCGGCCAGGAGGAATCCGCGGTCGACGCCGCCGACGAGGTCGAGGCCGTCGAAGCCATCGAGCCGACCGTCGCCGAGGAACCTGCGGCCCTCACCGAGACGATCGACGCGCCGTCCGAGGCGGCGGCTGACGACACTGAGCCGACGCTCGTCGAGCGAACCCTCCTCGAGCCGCAGCACTACCCCATCACCGTCTGGGCCGAACCCGAGTTCATCGACGCGAGCCTCGTCAACCCGGTGCCCGCGCGCCGCAGCTCGGTCGCCTGACCGGCATCGTACGTCGAGAACGGCCGTCCACTCCGGTGGACGGCCGTTTCGTCGTACCGGGCGGTTGAGCGGGCATGACGCCTCATCGAACCCGAATCGATGAGGCGTCACGGCGCTGGTGGGCACGAATGCCCGACCGTCGCTCTGCTCCGCACGGTGGGGTGACCACGCGGAGGCTTTCGTCGGCAAGGGCAGGACCCGATCCCGCCATGCTGCCGACCGTTCCAGGGTCTCATGCCTGCGCTCTACTCGGTTCCGATGACGCGAATCGGACGGGAGCTGTCGCGAAACGTCACCGGAGCGTTTCGTCGGGCCGCAAGCTCGAACGCGAGTCGAGCCGAAACGCAGAACGGCCCCGTCCGAGGACGAGGCCGTTGCTGGTGTGGTGCACCCCCCCGGACTTGAACCGGGAACCCACTGATTAAGAGTCAGTTGCTCTGCCAATTGAGCTAGAGGTGCGTGGTTTCGGAGTGTTCCGAACCGAGATATGACACTAGCACCCAACTGGCCCGGGTGCGAAATCGAGCCGGTCGGCGTGTCGCGGAGGCACGTCTTCAGCCCCTCGAGCGTCGTTCGATCAGCCCCGCGCGACCCTATCCTGGAGAGGTGACCGAACCCGTGACCGTCTCCCCCGCCGACCTCGATCTCGCGCTCCGGCTCGCCGACGCGGCCGACCGCATCGCGATGGACCGCTTCGAGGCTCGCGACCTCGAAGTCTCCACCAAGCCGGACCGCTCGCACGTCACGGACGCCGACCTCGCCGTCGAACGCGCCATCCGCGGCATCCTCGAGACCGAGCGCCCGGACGACGGCGTGTTCGGTGAGGAGTACGGCGCGCAGGGCCCGACGGATCGACAGTGGATCATCGACCCGATCGACGGAACGGCGAACTTCCTCCGCGGTGTCTCGAACTGGGCGACGCTCATCTCCCTCGCCGTCGACGGCGTGCCTGTCGTCGGCGTTGTGAGCGCACCCGCCATGCACGCCCGCTGGTGGGGTGCCATCGGGCACGGTGCGTGGGGCATCCGGTTCGGCGAGACCACCCCGCGCCGGCTGTCCGTCTCGGGGGTCTCCGACCTCGCCGATGCGTCCTTCAGCTTCCAGAGCATCGCGCAGTGGGCCTCGGTCGGGCGGATCCCCCAGCTGCTGGCCCTGTGCGGCTCCCTGTGGCGCGATCGGGCCATCGGTGACATGTGGCCCTACATGCTCCTCGCAGAGGGCTCGATCGACGCCGTGGCCGAATTCGGCGTGCAGGAGTACGACCTGGGCGCCCACGTGCCGATCGTCCTCGAGGCCGGCGGTCGCTTCACGGACATCGACGGTATCGAGACCATCTCCACGCGGAGCTCCCTCGCGACGAACGGGCGCCTGCACGACGCCTTCCTCGCCGAGCTGCCACCCGTCGGCTGACACGAGCGCACGGCACCGCGCAAGCCCGCCGAGCGGGATCCGGCCGCGTCGTACGCTGGGCGGATGGTACGACTGAGGCGCAGCGACGTGAACGGACAGGGCATCCGACGGGTTCGATCCGGGCGCGGTTTCAGCTACCGGTTGCCGGACGGTTCGCTCCTCGACGATCAGGAGATCCGAGCCCGGATCGACGGCCTGGTGGTCCCTCCCGCGTGGAACGAGGTCTGGATCACCCCCTACGCGAACGGGCACATCCAGGCGACCGGGATCGATGCGGCCGGGCGACGGCAGTACCTCTATCACCCGTCGTGGCGCGAGCGTCAGGACCGCAGCAAGTTCGACCGAGCCCTGGCCCTCGCCGAGGCGCTCCCTGCCGCGCGAGGTCGGGTCACCCGGGACCTCCGGCTCGAGGGATACCCGCTGGCACGGGTGTCGGCCGGCGCGTTCCGCATGCTCGACACCGGCTCCCTGCGCGTGGGCGGTGAGCAGTACGCGGAGGCCAACGGCAGTCACGGTCTGTCGACCCTCGAGGGTGCGCACGCGCGCGTGAGCGGCGACACCGTCGCGCTGAAGTTCCCGGCGAAGAGCGGACAGCCCTGGGAGTCCGACATCGTCGACGCCGACCTGGCCTCGCTCATCCGCTCCTTGAAGCGCCGTGGACCGCACGCCCGCCTCCTGGCGTGGAAGGACGGGAACCGGTGGCGCCACCTCCAGGCGAGCCAGATCAACGACTACGTCCGGGCGCAGACGAACGGCGAGTTCACCGCGAAGGACTTCCGGACGCTGCACGGCACCGTCGCGGCCGCGGAGAGCCTGGCGAAGGCCGGACCCGTGCAGAGCAAGACGGCACGCTCGAAGGTCCTCGCACAGGCCATGCGCGACGCAGCAGCGGTCCTCGGCAACACCCCGGCGATCGCGAAGTCCAGCTACGTCGACCCTCGGGTCGTCGATCGCTACACGCACGGCGAGACGATCCCACCGGACGGTCGCGGCTCACCGGAGACGGCGCTCCGCGTCCTGCTCGTGGGGACGGACGACCCGTCCTAGCCGTGATCCTGGTCGTGGGACTCGGTGCCCACGTCGCGCGACGCCCCGTTCCCCGCGAGGTGCCCCTCGACCTCGGACTCCGGGATGAGCTGCAGCCCTCGCGGGGTGTGCGATGAATCCGAGAGGACCTCGAGCCACGCGCGGTTGAGTTCCGGCGGGCGGCTCCCGAAGAAGCGGAACTGCAGCGGGATGCTCGGGGACAACCAGAGCGACCGTCGTCCCGAACCGTGTTCGGGATCGTTCGCCCAACTGAGGAAGAAACTCTCCTGTCGGCGCAGCTTCGCCCCGATGACGGCCTTCAAGTGCGCGAGCGCACGGTCTTCGATCTCGTACTCGTCGCCGGACCCGTAGATGAGCATTCCCATGGGGACATTGTGCCGCTATTCGGGCGTGTGGCCGGGATGTCGTTCCTCGCCGAGTTCTTCGCGTCCCGCAAGCTCGTCGCGGACGAGGATGGCCTCGTCGAAGTTGCCGCTCCGGTAGGCCGCCCGGGCGACCATGTGCGCGGAGATCGGCGCGGTGAGGCTCTGGAACACGATGATCGCGATCGCGATCGTGATGGTCCCGACCGTCGGGCTCGAGACGGCGACGTCCGCCATGATCGCGATGAGCCCGAGGATCTGCGGCTTGGTCGCCGCGTGCAGGCGGGACAACACGTCGGGGAAGCGCAGGAGGCCGACGCCGGCGGCGAAGCACATGATCGCCCCGACGAGCACGAGGGCCCCGGTGACGATGTCGCGGATCAGCTCGCCGGTCATGCGTCGTCCTGCTTCGACATGAAGCGGGCGACGCTGACCGAGCCGACGATCGCGAACATCGCGAGTGCCAGGAGGACCGGCAGGCCGTCCGTGTGACGGTTGATCGCCATCTCGGCCCCGATCGCGCACATGACGGTGGCGACGAGCACGTCGGAGGCGATCACGCGGTCGAGGAGGCTCGGCCCGCGGATGATCCGGTAGACCGCCGCGAGGGCCGCGGCACCGAACAGCACGGAGACGATGATGATCACGACGAGCATCACTGCCCCCTTCCGATCGAGACGTGGTCGTGGTCATGGCGGAGTGCGTCCGCCTCGGCGCGGGAACCGATCGCGAGGATGAGCCGTCGCTCCGTTCCGAGGACTTCGGCGATGACCTCGTCGATGTCGGCGTCGTCATGCACGTTCAACGCGTGCAGGTAGAGCGTCGAGGCCGTGCGGTCGAGGTCGACCACGATCGAGCCGGGGACGATCGAGACCGCCTCGGCCGTCCAACTCATGATGAGGTCGGAGGTCGTGCGCAGACGGACCGCGATCACCGCGTTACTGGAGCGGAACCTCGGCTTGAGGACGAGCCACGCGATCTCCGCACTCGCCCGCACGATGTCGACGAGGAGCTTGCCCAGGAAGATCGCGGTCCGCCAGAGGTTGATGCGGCCGCTCAGTTCGACGGCCGGCAGGTAGAACAGGAACGACACCAGCAACGCGACCCCGAGGCCGGTCACGAGGGTGAGCAGGTCGAACATCCCCCACAGGAGACACCAGAGCAGGATGAGTCCGGCCAGGAGGAGGGCCTGGCTGAACAGGGCGCGACGACGTGACGGTTGCATTACTTCAGGTGCTCCGTTCCGTCGGGGAAGACCGCGGTGATGTAGTTGTCCGGGTCCTCGATGTTCTCCGCCGCGCGCGTGGCCAGTCCGAAGAGCGGCCCCGCGAAGACCGTCAGGGCGAGGGTCAACGCGACCATGCCGGTCGTGGCGCCGATCATCGGGCGCGAGATGGTCTTGGTGTCGACCGAGCCAGAGTCCTCGGGGCTCTCCGCGAGCTGGTCGAGCAACGGCGAGGAGTATCCGGCGACCTCGTCCTTCCCACGCCAGAAGCCCATGTTCCACACGCGCGCCAGGGCGTACAGGGTCAGGAGCGAGGTCGCGGCTCCGGCGGCGATGAGGATGTACGACAGCGGGTCGCCCAGGGCGACACCCGCCTGGAACAGCCCGATCTTGCCGAGGAAGCCCGAGAACGGCGGGATGCCGCCGAGGTCCATCGCTCCGATGAAGAACAGCACGCCGACGATCGGCGAGGCCTTCAGGATACCGCCGAGGCGGGAGATGGAGGTCGTCCCACCGATCCGCTCGACGAGACCGGTGGTGAGGAACAGCGTGGTCTGGACGACGATGTGGTGGACGATGTAGTAGATCGTCGCGGCGGTCCCGGCGACCCCGCCGACGGCGATGCCGAAGATCATGTAGCCGATGTGGCTCACGAGGGTGAACGACAACAGTCGTTTGATGTCGGCCTGGGCGACCGCGCCGAAGATGCCGATGAGCAGGGTCAGGAAGGCGATGACCATCAACGGTGTCGCCAGCGGCACGTCCTTGAAGATGAGCGTGTCGGTCCGGATGATCGCGTACACACCCACCTTCGTCAGCAGGCCCGCGAACACCGCCGTGACCGGCGCCGGCGCGGTCGGGTAGGAGTCGGGCAACCAGAACGAGAGCGGGAACACCGCCGCCTTCACCGCGAACCCGAGGAGCAGCGCAGCGCAGAGGATCGCCTGCACCTCCATCGGCAGGTCGCGCACCCGGTCTGCCACGAGGGCGATCGTCACCGTGCCCGTCGCGCCGTAGATGAGGGCGATCGCGGCGACGAAGAGCAGCGACGACATGAGGCTGATGACGATGTAGGTGACGCCGGCGCGGATCCGCGCTCCGGTGCCGCCCAGGGTGAGGAGGACGTAGCTGGAGGCGAGGAGCATCTCGAAGCCGACGTACATGTTGAAGAGGTCGCCCGCGACGAAGGCGTCGAACAGCCCGGCCGCCAGGACCAGGTACGTCGGGTGGAAGATCGACACCGGCGTCTCGCGGTCGCCGTCGACGATGCCCTGACCGATGGCGAAGATGAGGACGCCCAGCAGCATCAGGGCTGCGACGAGCAGCATGATCGCGGACAGCCGGTCGACGACGAGCACGATCCCCCACGGCGGGGACCAGCCGCCCAGCTCGACGACGATCGTGCCGCTCTGGTCGACGGCCGCGAGCAGGATCGCACTGATCACGGTCACCGCGGTGAGCGCGACGACGCTGATCGCCACCTGCGTCTTGCGGCGGTTGCGGAACATGAGCGCGATCGCCGAACCGATCAGCGGGATCATGACCACGAGCGGGACGAGTGCGTTCATTCGCCTGCCCCCTTCCTGGTCGTGTGGCTGTCGTCACCGTGCTCGTTGCTCTCGTCGAGGACCCGTTGGATGGCCTCGTCGTCCAGGTCGACCTGGTTGAAGACCGCCTCCGTCGCCGCCTCGGTGTCGTCGGCGTGCTCGTCGCTGAGGGTGTCGCCCTCGTCGCCGAGCTGTGCCAACCACCAGGTCCGGTAGATGAGGGCCAGGATGAAGGCGGTCACACCGAAGTTGATGACGATGGCCGTGAGCATGAGCACCTGCGGCACCGGATCGACCATGCGGTCGTCGGAGGCGGTGCCCGTGACGAGCGGTGCGGTACCGCTCGGGCCGCTCATGATCAGGATGAGGAGGTTCGTCGCGTTGCCGACGAGCACGAACCCGATGAGGAACCGGGTGAGGCTCCGCTCGAGCATGACGTACACCCCGGTGCCGTACATGACGGCCATCAGGACGACGAGGGTCAGTGAGGCGCTCATTGCTCGGCCTCACTCGCCGAGAACTCGTCCGTACTCTGCTCGTCGATGTCGGCTTCCTCCTGTTGACGGTCGACCTCGGCCCCGAGACTGCGCAGGATGTCGAGCGCCAGTCCGACGACAACGAGGTAGACGCCGATGTCGAAGATGCTGGACGTGCCGAACGAGAGGTGTCCGAGGATCGGGACGTCGGCCGAGAAGTACGCGGACTGGAGCGCCTCACCGCCGAAGAACAGTGAACCGACGGCCGTCCCCACCGCGAGCAGCAGTCCGACGCCGAGCACCTTGCCCGCATCGATCGGCACGGCTTCGCCGAGCTCGTAGCGTCCGCCGGCGAGATACCGCATCACGAGCGCGAGGCCGGCGAGCAGACCGCCGGCGAAGCCGCCGCCGGGCTCGTTGTGGCCGACGAAGAGCAGGAAGACGGAGACGACGATCGCCGGGTGGAAGAGGAGCCGCACGAGGACCTCGAGGAGGATCGAACGGTTCGCCTCGGCGATCGCCCGGCCACCGATGAGCCACGAGTGCCGACCCACCGCGTCGCGAGGTGCCTCCATCTCGCTGTCCGCGAGGTGGGGGTCCGACACGACCTGGGATCGGAGGCCCGGGATCCGTCGACGCCGCGCACCGCTGAGGCGCGGGACCTCGGCGCCACGCTGTGAGACGAAGAGCAGGCTCGCGATACCGGTGGCCACCACGACGAGCACGGAGATCTCGCCCATGGTGTCCCAGGCCCGGATGTCGACGAGCATGACGTTGACGATGTTCTTGCCGTGGCCCTCCTCGACGGCGAGCCTGGGTAGCTCGGTCGCGATGCTCTCGGCCTGTCGGGCGCCCAGGGCGATGATCCCGATGAGCCCCATGACCAGGCCGGTCAATGTCCCGATGACGACGCGACGGACGCGGTGGACTGGGGCGTTGCGCTGGGCGATCTTGGCCGGGAGTCGGCGGAGCACGAGGACGAACACCACGATCGTGATCGTCTCGACGAGGGCCTGGGTCAGCGCGAGGTCGGGAGCGCCGTGCAGGGCGAACAGTGCGACGAGCCCGAAGCCGGTGACGCCGACGAGCAGCACGGCGGCCATGCGCTGCTTCGCCCGGGCGGCCGCGATCGCCGCGGTCGCCATGATGAAGGCGATGGCCACCTGGGCGGGGTAGTCCCACAGCCGGATCTCACTCGGCCAGGCGCGCCCGAGGAGGGCGATCGTGCCGAGGGTCAGGACGAAGACCACGAGGATGGTGGACAGGTACTGGACGAGCCCGCCGCGCTGGGCGAACAGGGTGACCTTCGCGGAGAGCCGGTCGATGCCCTGGGTCGCCGCCCAGTACCCCTTCGAGGAGTCGATGAGGGGTGGCAGGCGGTCCTGCAGACGCGCGACCGGGAGCCTCCAGCGGAAGAGCAGCAGACCGAGCAGCACGACGACGGCCGAGATGCCGAGCGCCGGCTCGAGGCCGTGCCAGAGCGCGAGGTGGTAGTCGCCCTCCCCCACGGAGTCCGCGTAGGGCGCGAGCACCGTATCGATGGGCTTGGTCGCGAAGCCGAGAGCGATGGTCGCGACGGCGAGGATGCCCGGCGCGATCATGATCGTTCCGGATTCGGCATGCAGTTCGGTCGGCGCGGCGCCGCGCCGGTCTCCGAAGGCGCCCCAGAGGAACCGGGCGCTGTACGCGACGGTCAACACGGACCCGACGGCGGTCCCGACGATCGCGATCCAACCCCACACGTCGCCCTCGAGCGCGCCCTCCAGCAGCGAGGTGAAGACGGCCTCCTTCGCGACGAACCCGAAGAGCGGTGGGATGCCGGCCATCGACGCGACCGCGATCGCCGCGATGACGGCGAGCACCGGCGTCTGACGCCCGAGACCGGAGAGATGCCTCCAGTCACGCGTCCCAGCGCGGTGGTCGATGATGCCGACGACGAGGAAGAGCGCCGCCTTGTAGATGGCGTGGGCGAGCAGGAGCGCGACGGCGGCCAGGGCCGAATCGCGGGTGCCGTACCCCGAGATGACCATGAGGAATCCGAGTTGGCTCACCGTCCCGTAGGCCAGGACCAGCTTGAGGTCGTACTGACGCAGCGACCGCCAGGCACCGGCGACCATGGTGAGGACGCCCAGGCCGACGAGCATCGCGTCCCAACCCGGGGTGTCGGCGTAACCGGGAGCGAGTCTCGCGACGAGGTATATCCCGGCCTTCACCATCGCCGCAGCGTGCAGGTATGCGCTCACGGGCGTCGGTGCGGCCATCGCGGCCGGCAGCCAGAAGTGGAACGGCACGAGCGCCGACTTCGAGATCGCGCCGACGAGGATGAGGAGGATGGCGACGGTGGTCGCGGGGCCGGTCAGACCCTGCTCGACGATCGAGGCGAGCGAGGTGCTCTGCGCCTGCACGGAGATCATGATGACGCCCACGAGCATGACGAGCCCGCCGAAGGTCGTCACCAGGAGCGCCTGGAGCGCGGCACCGCGACTCTCCTTGCGATCGGTGTAGTGCCCGATGAGCAGGTAGGAGAGCACACTCGTGATCTCCCAGAACATGAACATGACGATGATGTCGTCGGCGGTCACGAGGCCGAACATCGTGCCGGCGAAGGCGAAGAGGAGCGCGGCGAAGCGACCGAGGCCAGGCTCGGTCGAGGAGAAGTAGCGGCCGCAGTAGAGCAGCACGAGGGCACCGACGCCGGTGACGACGAGAGACAGCAGCCAGGCGAGCGTGTCCATCCGGAACGAGAGCGCGATGCTCAGTTGCGGGATCCACTCGATCGTCTCGACGACCGTGCCGCCGGCCGTGACCGTGCCGGTTTGGAAGAGCGTCCAGACGAATGCCGCCGCCGGCATACACGCGATGACGTAGAAGACCTTCGTCGACAGCACTCGAGTGAGTGTGGGCGTGGCGACGGCGATCGCAGCAAAAACAAGCAGGATTGTCGCCATGCAGGTCTCCCGGGTGGTGGCGGCCTCTGGACTCCCAGGTTAGCAGCCCGTCGGTACCCCTCCGACCCCAGGAACGACGACAGGCCCCCGCCAGGGCGAGGGCCTGTCGTCGACTCGGCAGCGTGTGACAACGTCCGGAGTGGAGATGGGGGGAATTGAACCCCCGTCCACTGCTGTGATTCTGCGCCTTCTACGGGCGTATCCCTTAACACGTTCTACTCGGCCCCGACCATTGACAAGGGCATCTTGGTCGACGGGCCCAGCCGAAGAAAAGTCCCGGATGACGTCGCGGCTCCGTCATCCAGCAAGTCCCCTAGATGACGCCAGGATCCGAGACGGGGACACGCTCGGTCTGACGGACTATCGGGCTCGCTTAAGCAGCGAGGGCGAAGTCAGTGCGCTTAGAGTTGGCACTTGTTGTTTTGCAGAGATCGTTAACGAGATAACCCTGCATCCTCGACCCGCTTCTCGCAGTTTCGCAGGCAATGTCGAAACCGATCATCCCCATGGACTCAGCGCCTCGGAGTACGAGGCGAAGAGGGTCGTTGTCACACGCTGTCGAGTTGTCAATCCACCGCGAGCGGTGGACGAGCACCTTGCGGTGCAGCTTTCAAGTGTACCGCGCCGAGGTGGCGCCTGTCACCTATTCGCCGAGACGGTTCCTGGTGGCCATCGCACGCGCGGCCTCACGGGTGTCCTGCTTCTCGCGCAAGGCATGCCGCTTGTCGTATTCCTTCTTGCCCTTCGCCACGGCGATCTCCACCTTGGCCTTGCCGTCCTTGAAGTAGATCTTCAACGGCACGAGGGTGAAACCACCGGGGGCGATCTTGTGAGCGATCTTGTCGATCTGCTCGCGGTGCAGCAGCAGCTTGCGCTTGCGCCGCGGCGGGTGGTTCGTCCACGTGCCCTGGCCGTACTCGGGGATGTGTACCGCGTCGAGCCACGCCTCACGGCGGTCGATGAAGGCGTACCCGTCGACGAGCGACGCCCGCCCGGCTCGCAGCGACTTCACCTCGGTACCCGTCAAGACCATGCCGGCCTCGTAGGTGTCCTCGATCGTGTAGTCGTGGCGGGCCTTGCGGTTCGTGGCCACGACGTTCTCGCCCCGTTCCCTCGGCACGGTGTACTCCTGACGTTCTGGTTCGGATCCATCGGAACGGACCGGCCGCGATCGCGGCAGCCTGTCAGTCTAACGCAGAGCGAGCGGTGCGGTGGCCGCACTGCCTCCCCGCTAGACCTTGAGGTATCGCGAGATCGCGAAGTTGGCCGAGATCGCCGCCAACAGCACGCCGACGAGCAGCAGGATCGGGAGGACCACGAAGGCGTCACCGAGATCGACGAAGTTGACGTACCGCATGCGGTCCGCCAGGTATCCCTGGACGAACACCTGGACGATGGTGATCACCGCCCCGGCCGCGAGGATGGAGCCGATGAGCGCGGCGAACACACCCTCGAGGATGAACGGTGTCTGGATGAACCGGTTCGATGCACCGACCAATCGCATGATGCCGAGCTCTCGGCGTCTCGAGTACGCCGACAATCGGATGGTCGTCGCGATCAGCAGGGCTGCGGCGACCAGCATGAGTGCTGCGATCCCGATCGCCGTGTAACTGGCGATGTTCAGGACCGAGAAGATCTGGTCGAGGTACTGGCGTTGATCCGTCACCTGCTCCACGCCCGCGACGCCGGAGAACGCCTCGACGAGCACGTCGGACTGCGAGGCGTCCTTCATGTTCACCCAGAAGGTCTCGGGCAGCTGGTCCGCCGTGACGAACTGTGCGATGTCGTTGCCCTTGAACTGCTCTTGGAAGTTCGTGAACGCCTGCGCCTGGTCCTCGAAGTAGAACTTGTCCACGAAGGGCGCGAGGGTCGACGACTCCAGGGCGCTCTGGACGGCGGCGCGCTGCTCCTCGGTCGCGGCGCCGGCGGCGCAGGTGTCGCCCGCGCTGTCGGCGGTGCAGAGGTAGATCGCGACCTGTGCGCGGTCGTACCAGTAGTTCTTCATCTGGCCGATCTGCATCTGCAGCAGGACGGCCGTACCGACGAAGGTGAGCGAGATGAACGTCACGAGCACGACGGAGACGACCATCGAGACGTTGCGACGCAGGCCGTTCCAGACCTCGGACCAGATCAGTGCGAGTCTCACTTGGTCGGCCCCACGTTCTGCTCTCCGTCTTCAGTGCCGCGCGCCGCGGCACGCAGGCCGAGTCGCTCGGCGAGCGACAGGTGTTCGACCTCGATGGGGTCGATCTCGTTGCGTGCCGGGAGCCCGATGGGGCCCGTGGCGTTGCTCAGGCGTTGTGGAGGCGCGACCTCCGGGACCGCGGCCGCCGGTGGCACGGCGGGCTCCGCTTCCGGCGTCGTCGGCTCGGCCTCGGGCGCTTCCGGTGTCGATTCCTCGGCTCGGGTCGCCGGCGTCTCAGGCTCTGCGACGGGTGCTGCGGCCGGTTCCTGGATCGGCGTCGAGCCGGACACCCGGGTGACGACCTCGTCGGTGTCGGCCTGCGGCGTGGTCTCGCGCGAGACCGCGGCGGGCGCGGTCGGTGCGGCTGCAGCTGTCGGCGTGGCCGCGGTTGCGGCGACCGCGGCTGCGGCCACGGCACTCGTCGTGGGCTCGGAGCTGGCAGCGACGGACGAGGTCGTGGTCTTCACCGGAACCGACGAGGTCTCGACGGCGGGTGCGACCGGGGTCGAGGCCGTAGCGGGAGCGGTCTGTGCCGACGGGGCGGCAGCCTTGGAGGATCCTCTGACGAGCCCCGGGATGGCCGCGGTCGTGCCGTATCCACCGTGGCGTTCGTCACGGACGATCTGGCCGTCCTGCAGCTCGATCACCCGACGCTGCATCTGGTCGACGAAGCCGGCCTCGTGCGTGGCCATGACGACCGTCGTCCCACCGGCGTTGATGCGTTCCAGCAACTGCATGATGCCGGCGCTGGTGGCGGGGTCGAGGTTACCGGTCGGTTCGTCGGCGAGCAGGATCTGCGGCTTGTTGACGATCGCGCGGGCGATGGCGACGCGCTGCTGCTCACCACCGGACAGCTCGTGCGGCAGGCGCTGCGCCTTGCCGTCGAGTCCGACCATCTTGAGGACGTCGGGGACGGCCTCCTGGACGAAGCCGCGCGACTTGCCGATCACCTGGAGGGTGAAGGCGACGTTCTGGTAGACCGTCTTGCTCGGCAGCAGTCGGAAGTCCTGGAACACGACCCCGAGGCTGCGCCGGAAGTACGGCACCTTGCGGTTCGAGATGGAACCGAGGTCGTGGCCGAGCACATGGATCTTGCCCTTGCTCGGCTTGTCCTCCTTGAGCATCAGGCGGAGGCAGCTCGACTTCCCCGACCCCGAGGCACCGACGAGGAAGATGAACTCTCCCCGGAGGATCTCGAAATCGACGTCGTTGAGCGCGGGACGCGAGGTTCCCGGATACTTCTTGGAGATGTGATCAAACCGAATCATGGCTCCTTGAGCTTAAGGAGCGACCTGCCGATTACGGGCAGGACACGCCCGCGATCCGTACCCTGTACGAGGGCTGGGCGAACACTATGCCGCGCTGCGCTACTCCGGCTTCGACATCGACCGCCAGCGGATGCCCGCGGCGATGAACCCGTCGAGATCGCCGTCGAACACCGCTGCGGGGTTCCCCTGCTCGTGCTCCGTGCGCAGGTCCTTGACCATCTGGTACGGCGCGAGCACGTAGGAACGCATCTGGTCGCCCCAGCTCGCCGTGATGGTGCCGGCCAGCTCCTTCTTCGTCGCGGCCTCCTGCTCCTTCTGGATGAGGAGGAGTCGCGACTGGAGCACGCGCATCGCCGCGGCGCGGTTCTGGATCTGGCTCTTCTCGTTCTGCATCGAGACGACCGTGCCGGTCGGCAGGTGGGTGATGCGAACGGCGGAGTCGGTGGTGTTGACCGACTGTCCCCCAGGGCCGCTGGACCGGAAGACGTCGACACGGATGTCCGACTCGGGGATCTCGACGATCTCCGTCTCCTCCATGAGCGGGATGACCTCGACGGCGGCGAAGCTCGTCTGTCGCTTTCCGGCGGCACCGAAGGGGCTCATGCGCACCAGGCGGTGCGTGCCCGCCTCGACGCTCAACGTGCCGAAGGCGTACGGTGCGTCGACCTCGAAGGTGGCCGACTTGATGCCGGCCTCCTCCGCGTAGCTCGTATCCATGACGGTGACCGGGTACTTGTGCTGCTCGGCCCACCGCAGGTACATGCGGAACAGCATGTCGGCGAAGTCGGCGGCGTCCACACCGCCGGCACCGGCGCGGATGGTGACGACTGCGGGGCGCGGGTCGTACTCGCCGCTCAGCAGCGTCTGCACCTCGAGGTCGCCGAGCACCTTCTGCAGGCTGATGAGCTCCTGGCGGGCCTCTTCGGCCGACTCCTCGTCCTGGGCGTCGGTCGCGAGTTCGATGAGCACCTCGAGGTCGTCGAGCCGGTTCGCGATGCTGGTGATGCGGGCGAGCTCGGACTGCCGGTGGCTGAGGGCGCTCGTCACCTTCTGCGCGTTCGTCGTGTCGTCCCAGAGATCCTGGGCACCCGCCTGCTCGCTCAGCGTCGCGATCTCGGCTTCGAGACGGTCGACATCGACGACGGTGCGGATGTCGTCGAAGGTCGAGCGGAGGGTACTGATCTGTGTGGAGAGGTCCAAGTCAAACATTTGGCTTCAGCCTACCGCGCAGGGCCGCGGGCGTACGATCGAGGGGATGACTTCCGACGAACGCCCGTTCCAGCTGCGCTCCGTGGCCGTCTCGGTCTTCCTCCCCACACTGTTGTTCTCGATCGGTGAAGGCGCCATCATCCCGATCATCCCGGCCGTCGCCGGGAACCTGGGGGCGACGCTCGCCGTCGCCGGAGTCATCTCCTCGCTCATCATGCTCGGCGAACTCGTCGGCGACGTCCCGTCCGGGTGGATCGTCAGTCGGATCGGCGAACGCTTCGCGATGATGTGGGCGGCGCTGCTCGCGGTCGTCGGTGTCGCGACGGCGGCCATCTCGCCGAATCCGTTCGTCCTCGCCGTCGGCATCTTCTGCATCGGGCTCGCGACCGCCGTGTTCGGGCTGGCCCGGCACGCGTTCATGACGACGTACGTGCCGATGCGGTACCGGGCGAGGGCACTCTCCTCACTCGGCGGTGTCTTCCGCGCCGGCACGTTCATCGGCCCGTTCCTCGCGGCGGGCGTCATCCACCTCACCGGAACGTCGCAGGCGGCGTTCTGGGTGATGGTGATCTGCTGTGCCGGGTCGGCGGTCACCCTGCTCGTCCTCCCCGACCCGGCGGAGATGTTCGGGCGACCGCCGTCGACGCGCACCGCCGACGGCGAGGAGCGGACCGAGGGAGAAGAGCTCGCGTCCGAGGAGTCGAGCGGCCTCATCGCTTCGATCCGCGCGCACGGCGCCGTCCTCACCAGGATGGGGACGACCGCCGCACTCGTCGGCGCCCTGCGCTCCTGCCGCGCAGTCCTGCTTCCCCTGTGGGCCGTGAGCATCGGCGTCTCGGAGACGGACACGGCGCTCATCATCGGCGTCGTCGGCGCGGTGGAGTTCGCCCTCTTCTACGCCAGCGGTCAGGTGATGGACCGCTGGGGGCGGATCTGGACCGCCGTCCCGTCGATGATCGGGCTGGGCTCCGGGTTCATCGTCCTGGCCTTCACGCACGACCTCGACGAGGCGCGGGTCTGGTTCATCGCCGTCGCGCTCGTGCTGGCACTGTCCAACGGGCTCGGTAGCGGCATCCTCATGACCCTCGGCTCCGACCTCGCGCCACCGGACCGTCCCGCGCCGTTCCTCGGCGCCTATCGCTTCCTGGGCGACGCGGGCACCGCCGCAGCTCCCCTGGCGATGTCCGGGATCACCGCGGCTGCGTCGATCTCCCTCGCCGCCGGCACCATCGGCGGTGTCGGGCTCATCGGCGCGTTCCTCCTCTTCCGGTTCATCCCCCGCTTCATCGATCGCGGCACGCGCCCGTTCCCCTGATCGTCGGCAACTCCGTCCGCCCTCACCAGAAGACACTGCGCGCATTCGCGGTCGCCTCGATCCGGAGGCCCTGCGGGACGAACAGCGTCAGCATCGGTGGCCGCCAATCCGACGCCAGCGAGACCTCCGCGCTCCGGCCGTCCGGGGTCCGCGCCGCGACGATCTCGACACCGGTAAGCGCACCCGCACCGCCGGTGATGAGGTCGTCGCGTGCACTCGACCGGACCGAGTCGTCATCGAGGACGGGTCGGACGGTCCCGTCGGGCTGCATCGTGACGTCGTCGATGGAGAAGGACTCCGCGGCGGTCGCTGCCAGTCGGTCGGCGAGGTCGAGGAGCCGCTTGTGCTCCACGTACAAGGATGTGGCGGCGCTCCCGACGAGGACCACGGCGAGCGCCACGACGGCGAATCCGATCGTCAGGAGCATGGTGGACCCGTCCTCCTCGCCGAGGTCCGGACGTCGGCGTCCGCCCGGCACCCTCATTCCGCCTCACTGAACCGGTCGTCGAACCGGGAGATCGGCGCCGTCGCCGCGCCGGTCACGGGGACCGCCGCCTGGACGCCGACGATGTCGGGCATCAGCGGTAGGACGACGAGGATGTCGACGGTGACCGTGACGGCGCCGCCGCGCTGCCCGCACGGGAGACCGGCTGGTGCACAGTCGAGGGTGACGGACGACTGGGACCGGTCGAGCCCGAAGTCGTCCAGTGCGAGTGCGAGCGAGTCCTCGACGCGGTCGCGACCCGTGGCGTCGTCGTCGGCCCGCGCGTAGAGTTTCGCCGCCTGCGCCGCGGCCCCGCCGGCCGCGAGCACCGCCGCCTGCACCTCGGCGAGCGCGACGATGAGATAGACGATCGGCACGAGGAGGACCAGACCGACGGTGATGAACTCGAGGGAGGCCGATCCGTCGTCGTCCAGTGCGGTCGGTCGGTGACGCAGCTCATCACTCGAGTGTCTCGAGGACCGCATGACCCTCCACCTCCATGACGCCGGGCAGTCCGATCAACCCCACGACCGGAAGCGGTGCGCGGACGGTCACGGTGACGACGCTTGCTCCGCGATGATCGGCCAACGTGGCGCCGACGTCACCCGTGTAGCCCTCCCCCACGGCGACGGCGATGAGCTGGCGTGCTCGGTCGGCGCCGTCGAGCAGTTCGGTGTCGGCCAGCGCTCCGAACCGGGCACCCTCCGCCGCCGCGTCGATGAGCGTGTTCCGGACGTGGAGGGCGAGCGCGAGCTGGACCACGGACATCATCAAGACGGTGAGGATCGCTCCGACGAACACGAACTCGGCGACGGCTGATCCGTCCTCGCCGCGCACGAGCCGCGTCCGCCATCCGCCGATCGCGGGCTCAGATGCCGGAGACACGGTCGATGGCCTGTTCGAACACCTGCGTGAGCGCCGGACCGGCGACACCCCAGATGAGGAGGACGAGCCCGGCCGTCATGAGTGTGATGAGGACCCAGCCGGGGACGTCGCCGCGCTCCTCGGCGAGGAGGGAACGACTCCGGTTGAGCGTGCGGTCGAGGAAGGAGGGGGAGGACATGTGGAACCTTTCGTCAGAAGCCGGTCCGGAGCACGAATACCCCGGGGAACACGGCGATGATGATGGACAGTGGCAGGATCAGGAAGACGAGGGGCACGAGCATCGCGACCTCCTTCTTCCCGGCGGATTCGAGGAGACGGCGCTTGGCGGTGTCGCGTCCGTCGTGTGCGTGGTCGAGGAGCACGGCTGCGACCGGTGTGCCGCGTTCGAGCGCACCGAGGATCTGGTCGACGCATCGCGACAGCATCGGCATCGCGAGTCGTGCCTCGAACTGCCGGAGTGCGGCGGCGAACGGGATACCGGTGGAGACGTCCGCCATCACCCGGCGGAACTCCCTGCCGAGCTCCCCGCTGGACCCGATGCGCGCCACGCGGTCCATCGCGTCCGTGATCGCTTCACCGGCCGCGAGACTCAGACTGAGGAACTCGAGCACCGTCGGCAGCTCCTCCTCGATCCGCGCGAGGCGCCGACCGGCGGCGAGCGCCAGCAGCTGGTCGCGGAGGACGATTCCGGCCACCGCCCCGAGCGCGGGAAGCGGTGCTGCGAACGGGAGCGGCAGCCGTCCGTTGCTGAAGGAGAACACGGCGAGCGCCGCGGCGACCGCGAAGCCGCCGAGCCCCCAGAGGAGTTGCAGCAGTCGGTACCGCTCGAGCGTCGGTCCCCCGGCTTGACCCAATCGACGGATGACGAGTTCCTGATCGGCGCCGACCAGGCCGAGCGACCATCGAACGGCGCGGAGGACCGGGACCAGCAGGGTCCCGAGGACCGGTAGCGGGTCGGTCGAGCGGCGCGCGGCTTGCGAGCGGGCGTCGCTGGAGAGGTCGGCGATATAGGGGGCGATGCGGTCCGCGAGCCGCGGTCGTCCGAGTGCCGGCAGGAGCATCGCGAGCGCCCATAGGCCGACCCCGAGGATCGCTCCGAGGCTGACGGCCCACGCTCCGTCTGCACTCACCGGAACCACCGTCGTTCGGGCTGGAGGCGTCCGACACGGAGCATCGCCTGGTAGGCGAGAGCGGAGACCACGACGCCGGCGATGATCAGGACCGCTCCCTCCCGGGAGTTGTAGGCGGCCGAGGCCTCCGGCCGGGACGACAGGAGCAGGAGGATCGCCCAGGGTGCCGCGACGCCCAGCCTGGCGGCGTTCACCACCCAGGACTGTCGCGCCTCGGCCTCGGCTCGGATGGCCGACTCCTCACGGAGCCCCGCGGACAGCGCTCGGAGCACCGCCGGCAGTTCCGTGCCTCCCACGTCGCGGGCCATGCGCACCGTCTCGAGGATGCGGTCGGCGACCGGGTCTGCGAGCGCGGTCTTCAGGTCGTCGATGCCGTCGGCGAAGCGGCCGGCAGCACGGTAGTCGGCGCTGAACGCGGCGAACGCCGGGCGGAGCGGTGCGGGTCCGACGGTGTCGAGCGCGGCCACCGCATCCGGGAGCGAGAGACCTGACCGGATCGCGGACAACAGGTGGTCCACGACATCCGGCCACAGTCCCCGCTGCAGGCGACGTCGAGAGGTGGCGCGGGCTCGGAGCACGATCACCGGGGCGACGAGTCCGGCGACAGCGACGACGGCGCTCAACGGCAGGACGCGGCAGAGCGCCTGGACCACCGCGCCGGAGACGAGACCGGCGAGGACGGAGACCACGATGGCGGCCGCCCAGTACCGACCGGGCAGACCGGCCAGGATCAGGAGTTCGCGGAGCGCAGCGACCGGCCTCCACCGCTCCAGGGTGTCGCGCAGCGGCTCCGGGTCCGGCCACCACCAGGGTGCGACGGTGAGGAGGAGGCCTGCGGCGAGGACCGCTCCGACGACGAGACTCATCGCTCGCCGACGGCGAGGATCGAGGCGAGCGAGATCCCGGCCGCACGGTACTTGGCGTCGTTCAGGGGGAAGCGACCGGTCGCGCGGAGCTCTCCGTCTCGCTGCTCGAAGAGGGTGGAGGCCTCGATCGTGTGGGACTCCCCGCTCCCGCCGACCGCGATGATCTCCGCCACCCGTCGGCGTCCGGACCGGTCGAGCTCGCAGTGCACGACGAGGTCGACACACGAGGCGACGGCCGGGCGCACGAACCCCGAGTCGATGTTCCGGCCCGCCAGCAGTGGCAGCGTGCAGAGCTTGCCGATCGCGTCGCGCGCGGAGTTCGCGTGGATACTGCAGAGCCCGGGCAACCCGCTGTTGAGGGCGATCAGGAGGTCGAGGCTCTCCGCCTCCCGGACCTCGCCGACGACGATGCGGTCCGGCCTCATCCGGAGCGCCTCCTTGATGAGCCGACGCAGCGTGATCTCTCCCGTGCCCTCCAGGCTGGCCTGCCGGCACTGCATCGCGACGACGTCGCGGTTGCCTGGCGCGAGCTCGAAGGTCTCCTCGACTGTGACGATGCGGAGGGCCGGGTCCAATGAGGCGATGAGGGCGCCGAGCATCGTGGTCTTGCCGGCCTGCGTCGCGCCCGACACGAGCAGGTTCGCCCCCGCGGTCATGCTCGCGCGCAGGAACTCGGCGGCCTGGTAGCTGATCGACCCTGCGGCCACGAGCTGACCGAGGTCGCGGATTCGCGCGGAGAACTTGCGGATGTTGATGGACATGTGCCGACGCGTGACGTCGGGGATGACGACGTGCAGCCGCGAGCCGTCCGGAAGCGACGCGTCGACGAACGGGTTCGCGAGATCCACCCGTCGACCGGTGGCGCGCAGCATCCGCTCCACGAGATCGCGGACATCACCTTCGCCGAGGACCACGTCCGTCAGCTCCGACACCCCACCGCGGGCGACGAACACCTTGGTCGGCTCGTTGATCCAGATCTCCTCGACACCCGGATCGTCGAGCAACGGCTGGATCGCCCCGAACCCCGTCACCGCCGCGAGCACCTCGCTCGTCATCCCGTGCTCATCGTCGATGAGCGGCGTCGTGTCGTTCAACGCCCGCTCGTTGTATCGACGCACCTCCTCGCGGGCGATCCGCCCCGCTCCCCCACGCCGACCCGGCTCCCCGAACTCCTCACGCACCCGGTCACGCACGCGCGCCGTGATGATCTCAGCCGCTGTCCCCATGCCGCCATCCTGACGAACACCGACCACACCCCGCAGAAGTTATCCACAGCACCACCCGCTCGACCCGTCCCTGACCGGTCACTAGGCTCGGGGAGCGTGCCGACCACCTTCCGCATCGACGGCTCCCGCATCCACGACATCGCCTCGTTTTACGAGGTGATGAACGAGCTGGTGACGCAGGACGAGGACTGGGATCTCGGCCCGAGCCTCGACGCCCTCGACGACGTCCTCTACGGCGGAATCGGCTCGCTCCGCGATCTCGACGACGCGCACTTCGTCTGGACGGACCACGACGCGAGTCGCGCCGCACTCGGCGTCACGGCCACCCGCGCCTGGTTGCAGGAGAAGCTCGAGCGGGGCGCACCGTTCGACACGGCCCGGATCACCGCGCAGCTCGACGACCTCGACGCCGGCCGCGGCAAGACCTACTTCGATCTCCTCCTCGAGGTCTTCGCCGGCCACCCGGACATCCGACTCGAACTCGCCTGACCAGGTGTGGAACCGGCGGTCGCGCTCAGACCGTCGCGAACCGCTTCGCCGAACGCTCCTTCGCCTTCTGCGCCTCGACCTCGCGGTCCTTCGGCGGGGCGGTCGTCACGAGGTCTTCGAGCAGATGGCGGGTGATGTGGGCGATCTCCGCGACCGCTCGATCGAACGCCTCAGCGTTCGCCTGGGACGGCTTCGTCGACCCGCTGATCTTCCGCACGTACTGGAGCGCCGCGGCCCGGACCTCGTCGTCGGTCGCCGCCGGTTCGAAATTGTGAAGGGTGTGGATGTTCCGGCACATGCAGGCATGGTAGCCCCGGCGCACGCCAGGATCCAGAGGTGATTCCGGTGCTGGTCCCGCGCCGCAACCGCTTGCGGCGGTCGACCCGAGCCGGAAGAGTGGGCGCCATGATCAACGGCTACACCGCAGACCAGGTCCGAGCCGCAGAGGCACCACTCTTGGACGCAGGGGAACCACTCATGGCGCGAGCCGCCCACGGCCTCGCCGAAGAACTGCGGACGGTCCTCGCCGATCGCGCGGAGGGCCTCGAGGGCGAGGCACCCGACGTCTGGAAGATCCTGCTGCTCGTCGGCTCAGGCGACAACGGTGGCGACGCCCTCTTCGCGGCGGCGGAGCTCGCCGGCACGACCGGTCCGGACGACGTCCCGCTCGACCTCGTCGTGGCCAGGACCGGTGACCACGCCCACGAGGCGGGCTACGCCGCGGCGGTCGAGGCCGGTGTCCGCTTCCTCATGAACTCGCCCGCGGAGCCGGACGACACCGCCGACGAGGCCAAGGGCGCCGCGATCGTCGTCGATGCCGTCTTCGGGATCGGGGCAAGCCGGAACCCCACCCTGCGCGGTGCGCCGAAGGCGATCGTCGAGGCGGTCCTGCCGGTCGTGCAGAACGCCGGCGGACCGACCGTCGTCGCCGTGGACGTCCCGAGCGGCATCGACCCCGACGAGGGAAGCGTCCCCGAGGGTGCTGTCCTGCCAGCGGAGGTCACGGTCACCTTCGGCGCGGTGAAGGCCGGGCTCCTCATCCCACCCGGCTCGGCCTACGCCGGCGACGTCCGCCTCATCGACATCGGTCTCGGGCCGCAGCTGGCCGACGTCACGCCGTTCACGACGCTCGACCAGGCGGACGCCTGACCGACTGCTCAGCCCGGCCCGTCGCCTGGGCGATCGGCAACACCGACCACCAAGGCAGTGCCTGACGCTCAGGAACCGACGGCGGCAGCCGATCGCCCGGACGCGACACCCGCGAGCGCGTGGCCCGCGAGCGAGCCGAGGGTCCGGAGCCCGTCGCGCGATAGCACCGACTCGAGGTGCCCCTGGACCGACGCGAACCCACGACCACGCATCGCGAACACGTCGCCGGACGCCGCATCGGCGGCGATCTCGACCCCACCGACCGGAGCCTCACCCGCCTGCCGTGCGGTGAAGGTGTTGTAGAACCCGATCAGCGACTGCTCACCGAAGAGGTCGAGGTCGAGCTGCAGCCCCTGTCGTGGCGCGTCGAGGCGTTCGATCGGCAGCCCGAGCTGGATCGCCAGCACCTGATGGCTCAGGCAGACGGCGAGCAGTGGCGCTCCGGCGGCGAGGCGCGCTGACACGATCTCGTGCATCCGGCGGACGCGCGGGTCGGCGAGGTCGAGCGGGTCGCCTGGGCCCGGGCCGGCGACGAGGAGGTCGACGTCCACGAGTGCGTCAGTCACCGCCGACCAGTGCTCAACGCTGACGGTCATCCCGAAGTGGCGCAGCTGGTGGGCGAGCATCGCGGTGAACTCGTCCTCGGCGTCGACGATGACCGCGGTACGGCCCGACAGTGAACCGACGGGCGCCGGGTGCTGCGGCTGCAACCAGAAGGACGCCAACCGCTCGTTCCGCGCTCGGAGCGCGTCCTGCACTCCGGGTTCCGCCGCGAGGTCGACGGTCGGGCCGAGTTCGGCGGGCGCCATGACGCCGAGCGCGGTCAACACGCCGGCCGCCTTCGCCGCCGTCTCGGCGACCTCCGACTCGGGATCCGAGTGACGGACGAGCGTCGCACCGGCGGGAACGCGGACGAGGCCTGCGTCGTCGACATAGGCGGTGCGGATGAGGATCGGTGCGTCGAGTTCGTAGTCACCGTCGCCCACCGGGGTGAACAGCGCGAGCACGCCGGAGTAGTAGCCTCTCGCGTTCCGCTCATGGCGGGCGATCACCGAGCACGCGTTCTGCATGGGCGAGCCGGTGACCGTCGGTGCGAACATCGTCAACCGCAGGACCTCGCGGACGTCGAGTTCGCTCGTCCCGGCGAGCAGGTACTCGGTGTGGGTGAGGCGCGACATCTGCTTCACGTAGGGGCCGAGGATGCGTCCACCGGAGGCACACACCCGGCTCATCATCTTCATCTCCTCGTCGACGACCATGAAGAGCTCTTCCGTCTCCTTGACGTCGCCGAGGAACGCGCGGAAGTCGTCGCCGGTCGCGCCGGAGCGCGGGTGGCGGAAGGTGCCGCTGATGGGGTTCATGGTGACGGTGCGTTCACCGGTCGACGCGTCGCGGGCGACCGCGACGTGGCGCTCGGGCGTCGCACCGGCCATCGAGACGCCCGGCGTGTGCACGGCGAAGGTCCAGTAGGCGCCGGTCTCCCCCGACAGGAGCGCCCGCAACCAGGCGAGGACGGCGCGCTCGGCCGGTACCTCGGTCGTCGCGGTGAACTCACGGCGGATGACGAAGTTGGCGCCCTCGCCGCGTCCGATCTCATCCTCGATGACGCGGCGCACGATCGACGCGTAGTCCTCGTCGGAGACGTCGAACCCGCCGTCGACCAGCGGGACCGCGTCGGCGGGGAGTCGCTCGAGCAGCTCGTCGAGCGTCACCGTCTCACGCTCGCTCACCACGAGGCAGCGCAGCGGAGCGCCGTCGTCCATCGCCGCGAAGCCGCGCTCGCGCACCTGGCGATAGGGCACGAGGGTGAGGACCTCGGGCTGGTGGTCGTCACCGGCGGATCCGAGCGGGATGTCGGCGAGCGACTCGACGTCGACGACGTCGCCCGTGTAGAGGTCGACGGTGTCGCTGCCGTGTCGGCGGAGCACCGCGAACGGGAAGTCGGGGCCGGCGTGCAGCACGCGGTGGAGCAGGGTGGTCATGGTGGTGTCCTCAGGCTGGGACCGATCCGACAGGGCCTCCGAACGAGAACGACCGCCCTGTCAGGCGGTCGAGTCGTCGTGTGTGCACGTGCGCGGTCCGCCTAGGAGGCGGGCCACCAGCTCGTTGCACACGTCGTTCGCATGGAGCCGAGCATACACGGGCCGACCCGGGCTGCGCTGGCCGCGGCTCCTCCCCCGAAGCTCAGGACGTTCCCGACCTCGCTCCCGTAGACTGAGCGGGCCGCGGGAGTGGTGGAATTGGCAGACACGCAGGATTTAGGTTCCTGTGCTTTCGAGCGTGAGGGTTCAAGTCCCTTCTCCCGCACGCGACATCGTCGTACGCCGTTCCATCCCTCCCCCTACAGCAGGAGCTCCGCATGGTCCACACCGCCCTCATCCCCTGGCTCGACCCGGAGGGCATCATCACGGCCGTCGGTCCCTGGGCCCTCGTCGTGGTCTGCGCGATCGTCTTCGCCGAGACCGGCCTCCTCGTCGGATTCCTGCTCCCCGGCGACACCCTGCTCGTCATCACCGGCCTCCTCGCGTTCGGCTCCGCCCGCGTCATCGAGATCGACATCTGGTGGGTCTGCCTCGCGATCGGGTTCGCCGCGTTCCTCGGCGGCGAGGTCGGATACCTCATCGGGCACAAGCTCGGGCCGAAGGTGTTCGAACGCAAGGAGTCCGGCCTCTTCAGCATCAAGAACGTCGAGCGGACGAACGCCTTCTTCGAGCGCTTCGGCGCCCTCGCGGTCATCCTGGCGCGCTTCGTCCCGATCGTCCGGACCTTCGCCCCGGTCGCGGCAGGCATCGGCCACATGAACTACAAGAAGTACTCGCTCTACAACCTCATCGGCGCGCTCATCTGGGGCGCAGGGCTCACCTTCTTCGGCTACCTGCTCGGATACATCCCCCCGGTCGCCACCTTCGTGCAGAACTACATCGACGTCATCCTCATCGGGGCCGTCGTCCTCACCCTCATCCCGACCACCTGGCACTACATCCAGTCCAGCCGGAAGGCGAAGGCGCTGCAGGGCACCATCACCGAGGAGGAGCGTCGGGCCGCGGCTTCGAAGCTCGCCGACCAGGACGTCTTCAAGCGCGACCGCGGGAACGACACGGTCTGATCACCGGTGGCGACGCTCGCACGAGCGATCGCGACAACCGGACCGCCCACGCGTCAGCGGTGGTGCGACTCCTCGTGCGAGGCGTGTTCCTCGGGTTCCAGCTGGAACGTCGAGTGCTCGACGTCGAAGTGGTCGTGGAGGCACGAACCGAGACGGTCGAGCAGCTCCCCCGTGCCACCATCGGCGAACACCTCCTGATCGACGACGACGTGTGCTGAGAAGACCGGCTGTCCGGACGTGATCTGCCAGACGTGGACGTCGTGGACGGCGACGACACCGTCGGTGCCGAGCAGGTGGTCCCTGATCTCCTGCACGTCCGTGTCGGACGGTGCGGACTCGCTGAGGACGTGGACGACGTCGCGGAGCAACGACCACGCCCGCGGCACGATCATCGCGGCGATCGCGAGCGACGCGATGGCATCGGCCTGAGCGAAACCCGTCACCATGATGACCACCGCGGCGATGATCACGGCGATCGAACCGAGGAGGTCGCCGAGGACCTCGAGGTACGCACCGCGCATGTTGATCGACGTGTCACGGCCGCCGCGCAGCACCTGGAGGGCGGCGAGGTTCGCCACGAGACCGATGACGGCGACGATCAACATCGGAAGGCTCTTGACCTCCGCGTCCGCCGGCTCGAGGAGGCGGGACACCCCCTCGATGAGGACCGACACCGCGACGGCGATCAGGATGAGCGCGTTGATGAGCGCTCCGAACACCTCCGCGCGCTGATACCCGAAGGTTTGCCGGTCGGTGGCCGGTCGGGCGGCGACGATCGTGGCGACGAGCGCGATGATCAGCCCGGTGAGGTCGGACAGCATGTGCCCGGCGTCGGCGAGGAGGGACAGCGAACCGCTCACCCAGGCGCCGACGAGTTCGACCACGAGGACGGTCGCGATGATGGCGATCGCCACCGCGAGTCTCCTGCGGTTGGCGGTGCCGGCGTGTGCGTGATCGTGACCCATGATGCATCAACCGTAGGAGCTTCCCAGCGCCCGCGGAAGGGTTCATGCCGAGATAGGAATGGTCCTGAGTATCATGCTCAGCTGGTGGTCGAGGCGGGCCCCTCGGGCACGAGCCGCTGCAGCACCGGGACGAGTGCTCGGAAGGCGAGCGCGCGGTGGCTCAGCTCGTTCTTCTCCGCCGGTGACAGCTCCGCCGCCGTCCGCTGCTCACCGTCCGGGATGAACGCCGGGTCGTAGCCGAAGCCGTTCGTCCCGCTCGGCTCCGTCGCGAGGGTTCCGCGCCAGGCGCCGACGGCGACGTGCTCGAACGGCTCCGTCCCATCGATCCCCGGTGGCACCACGAGGGCGAGGTGGCAGGCGAACCAGGCGGCACGATGCTCCTCGTGCACGTCCCGCAGCTGATCGAGGAGCAGGGCGAGGTTCGCGGTCGAGTCGTGCTGCGAGCCGGCCCAACGCGCCGAGAAGATACCCGGCGATCCACCCAGGATCTCGACGCCGATGCCGGAGTCGTCGGCGAGCGCGATGGAGCCGGTGTGGGCCGCGGCGACCCGCGCCTTGATCAACGCGTTCTCGCTGAAGGTCGTGCCGTCCTCGACGGGCTCCGGGCCGTCGTAGGCGAGGACCGTGATCCCGGGGACGTCGCGGCTGACGAGCCGCTGGAACTCCTCGACCTTGTGCTGGTTGTGCGTCGCGAGGACGATCTCGACGCCCATCAGCGTCCGAGGGCCTCGAACTGGATGGCCTTGAGCGACGCAGCGCCACCGACGGCGAGGTCGAGCAGGGAGTCGAGTTCGCGGCGGTCGAACGGGGCGCCCTCGGCCGTCCCCTGCACTTCGACGAACGATCCGCCGCCGGTGACGACGACGTTCATGTCGGTCTCGGCGCGCACGTCCTCGACGTAGGCGAGGTCGAGCATGGGCACGCCGTCGATGATGCCGACCGAGACGGCCGAGACGCTGTCGGTGAGGGGCGACGCCTTCTGCGAGATGAACTTCTTACCGCGCGCCCACTCGATCGCATCGGCGAGGGCGACGTAGGCGCCGGTGATCGCCGCCGTGCGGGTGCCTCCATCCGCCTGCAGGACGTCGCAGTCGATGACGATCGTGTTCTCGCCGAGGGCCTTGGTGTCGATCACGGCGCGGAGGCTGCGACCGATGAGTCGCGAGATCTCGTGGGTACGACCGCCGATCTTGCCCTTGACCGCTTCACGGTCCATCCGCTCGTTGGTGGAACGGGGCAGCATCGCGTACTCCGCGGTGACCCAGCCGCGACCCTTGCCGTTCAGCCAGCGCGGCACGCCGTTGGTGAACGAGGCCGTGCAGAGCACCTTCGTCCGGCCGAAGCTGATGAGTGCCGAACCCTCGGCCTGCTCGCTCCAACCGCGCTCGATCGTGATGGGACGCAGCTGGTCGTTGGTGCGGCCGTCGGCGCGCGCGATGTCACTCATGGATGTGCTCCTCGAACTGGTGGGATGGAAGGTCGATGACGCCGGTCTGGACGAGCGAGACGGTGGAGATCTCCCGGCCCATCAGACGGTTGGCGAGGGCGATGAAGTCGTCGGCACTGCTCCCGGTCGCCTCGTACCGGTGGGTGGCAGGTTCGCTGCTGTCGCGCAGCAGGTCACGGGTGACGAGCACGCGGTAGACGTCGTTCGCGGTCTCGGTGTCGCTCGAGACGAGCGACACCTGCGGACCCATCACGTAGCTGATCGCGCCCTTGAGGAAGGGGTAGTGGGTGCATCCGAGGACGACGGTGTCGACGCCGGCGTGCCGGAGCGGGGCCAGGTACTCCTCCGCGGCCTCGAGGAGGTCGGGGCCGGTCGTGACGCCGGCCTCCACGAACTCCACGAACCGGGGGCAGGCCTGGCCGAACACCGTCAGCTCGGGATTGACCTCGAAGAGGTCCTGATACGCCCGCGAGTTGATCGTGCCCTCGGTCCCGATGACGCCGATGCGCCCGTTCCTCGTGCTCCGGACCGCGGTCCGCACAGCGGGCTGGATCACCTCGACCACGGGGACCGAGTAGCGTTCGCGTGCGTCGCGGAGCATCGCCGCCGATGCGGTGTTGCAAGCGATCACCAGCATCTTCACGCCCTGGTCGACGAGCGAGTCGAGGACCTCGAGCGAGTAGCGCCGCACGTCGGCGATGGGCTTCGGGCCGTAGGGCGAGTGGGCCGTGTCGCCGATGTAGATCACGGACTCGGCGGGGAGCTGGTCGCTGACCGCTCTCGCCACCGTGAGTCCGCCGACGCCGGAGTCGAAGATGCCGATGGGTGCGTCGTTCACGATGACCCAGCCTACCGCCCCTGCCGATGGACGTCGCGGACCGACCGATCACCACGTTCCCAGCACGCTCGCGGCTAGGCTGAACGGGTGCACGAGTCCTCAGCTCTCCTCACCGACCGATACGAACTCACGATGCTGGACGCCGCCCTCCACCGCGGCACCGCGGATCGGGAGTGCCTGTTCGAGCTGTTCGCCAGACGCCTCTCCGGCGGCCGCCGCTACGGCGTCGTGGCCGGCACGGGCCGATTCCTCGAACTGCTCAAACACTTCCGCTTCGGTGAATCGGAACTCGAATGGCTGCGCGATGAGGGCGTCGTCAGCACGACGGCGCTCGACTGGCTCGCCGACTACCGCTTCTCGGGATCGATCTGGGGCTACCGCGAGGGCGAGGTCTTCTTCCCCGGTTCGCCGATCCTGGTCGTGGAGGGCACGTTCGCCGAAGCCGTCATCCTCGAGACCCTGGCGCTCAGCGTGTTCAACTACGACAGCGCCGTCGCCACGGCCGCCGCGCGCATGACCTCAGCGGCGGGCAGCCGTCCCCTGGCCGAGATGGGCTCCCGTCGGACGGGCGAGCGGTCGGCCATCGCCGCGGCCCGGGCGGCGTACATCGCCGGCTTCAGCGCCACCTCGAACCTCGAGGCCGGACGCAGCTGGGGCATCCCGACGATGGGTACGGCCGCGCACTCCTTCACCCTCCTGCACGACTCCGAGGAGGACGCCTTCCGAGCCCAGATCGACACGATGGGCGCCGGGACCACGCTGCTCGTCGACACCTACGACATCGAGGAGGCCGTGCGACTCGGCGTACGCCTCGCCGGCCCGGAGCTGGGAGCCGTACGCATCGACTCCGGTGATCTGCCGATCGTCGTCGACCAGGTCCGCCGCCTCCTCGACGAGCTCGGCGCCACGTCGACCCGCATCACCGTCACCAACGACCTCGACGAGCACGCCGTCGCGGCCCTGGCCGCCTCTCCGGTCGACTCCTACGGCGTCGGCACCTCCGTGGTCACCGGCTCAGGCTCCCCCGCCATGGGCATGGTCTACAAGCTCGTCGCGCACCGCGACGACCAGGGTGACTGGATCAGCGTCGCGAAGAAGTCGGCTGAGAAGGCGACCGTCGGCGGCCGCAAGACCGCTGCCCGCGCCTACGACCGGCACGGGGTCGCCCGCGAGGAGCGCATCTACCTCGGCGACGGTCCTGCGGGCGAACACGAGGGAGCAGCCGACGCCGCCTCGGAACGCCCCCTGATGGTCCAGCTCGTCGAAGGCGGACTCGTGGACGAGCAGTACCTCGGCGCCGCGGGGACGCGCCAGGCGAGGGAACACCGGGCGCAGGCCGTGGCGGAACTGCCACCCCGGGCCGTCAGCCTCACCCGCGGCGACCCCGTGCTCCCGACCGTCTACCTCGAAGGCTGACCGCGACGACGCGTCTCAGCGTCGGCCGCGGTGCGCTCCAAGCTCAGTCGCGGAGGAGCTTCTCGTAGATCTCCTTGCAGGCCGGGCAGATCGGGAACTTCTCGGGGTCGCGACCCGGCGTCCACTTCTTGCCGCAGAGAGCCTTCACCGGCTTGCCGCTCAACGCCGACTCGAGGATCTTCTCCTTCTTGACGTAGTGCGAGAACCGCTCGTGATCGCCGGGCTCGATGTTCTCGCTCTCGATCAGCTCCTCGAGCTCACGATCCATGATCGCCGTGCTCCCACCGTCGGGCGTGCCACCGGGATCGATCGTGCTCATCTGCTGCTTCGTGCTGTCATGCTGCGCCATGGCTCCATGGTACCGCCGGACGGCACCCGGGTCTCCTGCGGGCCGATCCGGTCGCCGACGTCGGGTCAGTGCGAGCTGGCGAAGCCGACGATCTCGGGGCTGCGACGGTCGAAGACGCGACCGCCGGCGAAGATCCCGATCGCGAGCACCAGGATGCCCGTACCGGCACCGACCGCGAGTGCCCCGAAGTTCCAGTTCGGCTCACCGGTGAGCCCGAGCACGGCCAGCCAGCCGGCGGGAATCGTGAGGAGCACCGTACCGAGCAGGCTCAGGAACTGTGCGGACATACCGCTGCTGCCCGGGACCTGCGGCTGCTGGAACGGGCTGTCGCCGGGAAGCGACGTCGGGTACGGGAACCGCGCGGACACGAAGCTCGCGATACCGGCACCACTGAACAACAGGCACGTGCTCACGCCGATCATGGACGGCAGGGCGTCCCAGTCGCCGTAGAACAGGATGCTCAGCGTCGACCCGACCGCGATGAGCGGGATGCCGATGAGGAGCACCGGGAAGAGCCGGCCGATCCGATCCGATCGTCCGCGGACCCCCGAGGCGACGTGCAACCAGACCGCGGTCGAATCGAAGGCGAGGTCGTTGTGCAGGAGCCAGCCGAGGAACCAGCACACGACCGGGAGTGGGACGAGTGCGAGGACGTTCATCGGGATGCCGGCGACGAGCATGGGCACGAAGAAGATGAAGGGCGCGATCGGGATGATCACGAGGGAGACGAGGTACCGAGGGTCGCGCAGCCAGTAGGTCATGCTCCGAGCGGCGATGGCTCCGGACGGGGAACCGGGGAGCAGATCGAACCAGCCCAGACCGGTGCTGTCGCGGCCCGTCCCGAGGCGTTCCGGCGCCACGAGCAGTCGGGCGACGAACGCCTGCCAGGCGAACCAGAGCAGGGCGATGGTCGCCGCGGTGAGGAGCAGCTTGACGATCGCCGGCGCGATGCCACCGAGTGCGGCATCACCGGGGAACGACCAGACGGCGCCGAGCGGGGTCCAACTGAGGATGTCAGCGACCCGGCCGAGGACGGCGAACCCGTCGCGCTGCCAGTCCACGGTGGTGAGGGCGATGATCGCCGGGGCCACGGCGATGATGAGCACCAGCCCGAGGACACCCATGACCTCCTTGGCGCGACGCGTCGAGAGGAGGCTCGCGGAGATCGAGGTGGCGATCCGGGCCAGGAGCGCGCAGAGCAGCACGCCGAGGACCGCGGAGACCACGGCGAGGACGGCGGGCAGCGGCGACCGCGACCAGGTGACCACCGACGAGGCCGCGAGGACGGCGAGGACGAGCGACGGCACCGACACGAGCGCTGTCACGAGCAAGCCTGCGGACAGGGTGCGGTTGGGCAGCCCGAAGAGCGAGAACGCCCGAGGATCCAGCTGATCGTCGACGCCGAAGACGAGCGGAAGGATGATGAACCCCAGGACGACGGCCGATCCGGCCAGCACGAGCAGGTTGCGGGTGACCTCCGGATCGCCGCCGCGCAGCGCGACGAGACCGGTGCTCGCGAGCACGACGATCCACACGCCGACCGCGATCGCGAGGACGAGCCCGACCAGTCGCCAGGGGCTGCGGCGGAACGCGTTGAGCGTCAGCTGCAGTTTCAGTCGGAGAAGCTGTGCAACCATTCCATTCCCTCTGCCGACTTGCGGCCCCCGGCGAGCTCGACGAACCGCTCCTCGAGCGTGCCCGTTCCGCGCACCTCGTCGACGGACCCGGCGGCCAGCACCTTGCCCTGCACGATGATGGCCACGTGATCGCACACGCGCTGAATGAAGTCCATGCCGTGGCTCGAGAGCACGACGGTTCCGCCGTTGGCGACGTACCGCTGGAGGATCTCGATGACGTTCGCCGCGGAGACCGGGTCGACCGATTCGAACGGCTCGTCGAGGATGAGGAGCCGCGGCGAATGGATGAGTGCGGCTGCCAGCGCGATCTTCTTCGTCATGCCCGCCGAGTAGTCGGAGACGAGACGACCGAGCGCGTCGTCCAGACCGAAGGCACGGGCCAGATCGGCGGTCCGCGACTTGACGGTCGCGGGGTCGAGCCCCCGCAGGACGCCGGAGTAGTACAGGAGCTGGCTGCCGGTCAGGCGGTCGAAGAGCCGAAGCCGGTCGGGCAGCACACCGATCGCCCGCTTGGCCCCGGCGGGATCCTGCCAGACGTCGACGCCCTGGACGGTGATCGACCCTGCGTCGGGACGAAGGAGACCCGTGACCATGGACAGCGTGGTGGTCTTGCCGGCGCCGTTGGGCCCGACGATGCCGTAGAAGGAGCCCCGGCGGACCTCGAGGTCGACGCCGTCGACCGCGACCGTGTCGCCGAACTGCTTGACGAGTCCCGAGATCGACAGGACGACGGGATGTGCGCCGTCGTCGGCAGCCTCGGTGCGCTGCGCCGTCGTCGCCGCAGGCGACGAGGTGGCGGCGGACGGCGGGGTCGCCGCGGGACGACCGACAGGACGCTTGGGGGCTGCCGCCGGAGCGACGACCTCCTCCTGCGGAGGCGCCACCGACACGGACTCCGACGGTGCCGGCGTCGTCTGCGGAGCCGTGTCGTCCGCAGCCTGCTCGGCGGTGGATGAAGCGTTCGTCGGGGTCTCGGTCCGCGCGTCGTCGAGCCGAGGCTCGTCGACGGCGATCCGGTCGGCGGCTTCACGGGAAGACGGCTCGGGCGCGGTCGACGTCGTCGCCCGGTCGACCGATCCCGGTGCGCTGACCTCGTCGAGGACACCGGCGACCGCGGCGGCGGTCTGTTCGGTCTGCTTCGCGGCGCTGGTGCGCGCCGGTGTGCGCTTGGCCGGCGTCCGGGCCGTCGTGGACTTCGTCGTCGAGGTCCGGGCGGTGGTCGTCTTGGCGCCTGCGGCCTTGGTCGCCGGCTTCGCGGCTGCGGGGCGCGCCGTCGTCGACCTGGGCGCCTTCGGGGCGGTGGTCGTCTCGGCCGACTCAGTGCCCTCCGCACCACCGGCTGCAGCAGCCGACTTCGCGGGCGTGCGCTTCGCGGCGGTGGTGCGCGCCGTCGTCGACTTGGTGCCCGTGGTCTTCGCCGTCGAGGTCCGAGCGGTCGTCGAGCGTGCCGTGGTCGCCTTCGGTGCTGGTGTGGTCGCGTCCCCGGACTCGCCCGAGGTCTCGCTCGCCGACGTGGTGCGGGTGCGGGGCGTGCTCGGCCGCTTCGCCGGGGCCTTCGCCGTTCCGGAAGCCCGAGGCGTGGTCGAGCGGGGTGCGCGCTTCGGTACCGTCGGCGTCGCAGCGCCCTGATCGTCGGAAGCGTTCGTCGGCGCAGGTGCACCAGCGGCGTCGGCGGGGTTCGGCGTGCCCGGACTCGTCGACGTGCCGTCGGCAGGCGCGGGCTGCTGAGCGGGATCTGGCGGAGTCGTGGAAGTCACCAAGCAAACCTACCAACAGCGGCGGCCGCAGCGGACAGCGGAGTCTCAGGATGAACGGTTGACACATCTCCCCCAAGCTGTGTAAACGCCGGGTGGTCGATCACAAAACGACAACGGACCCTGGGAACCCCTGACAGACGGAGTTCACCGCGGCTAGCCTGTATTTTGGCATAACGGAGTGTCTTTCAATGCACGTCTTGGTTAATCCTCGGTGAATCGTCCACAGCATCGTGGCACCGCGTGATTCCATACCCACACTGAGGAGAACAACGTGACCACCCAGGTAGTGATCCTTGCCGCAGGGATGGGCAGCCGTCTCGGCCGCTCGCTTCCCAAGCCCCTGACCGAGCTCAGCGACGGCCGCACCATCATGCAGCAGCAGTTCGACAACATCCACCACGCGTTCGGAGCGAGCGCCAAGGTGACGATCGTCGTCGGCTACAAGCTCGAGCACATCATCGAGGCCTTCCCCGACGCCTCCTTCGTCTACAACGAGCAGTACGACCAGACCAACACCTCGAAGAGCCTCATGCGCGCCCTCGCGGCGTCTCAGGCCGGCGGCGTGCTCTGGATGAACGGCGACGTCGTCTTCGACCCGGCCGTCCTCGACCGCGCTGCCGCGATGATCGCCAAGGACCGTTCGTTCGTGACCGTCAACACCTCCAAGGTGTCCGACGAAGAGGTCAAGTACACGACGAGCGCCGAGGGCTACATCAAGGAGCTCTCGAAGACCGTCGTCGGCGGGCTCGGAGAGGCCGTGGGCATCAACTACATCTCGTCGCAGGACAAGACGATGCTGCACCGCTACCTGACCAAGGTCGGCGACCAGGACTACTTCGAGCGCGGCATCGAGCTCGCCATCGAGCGCGAAGGCATGCTCGTCGAGCCGGTCGACATCTCCGACCTCTACGCGGTCGAGGTCGACTTCGCCGAGGACCTCGAGCGCGCGAACCTCTTCGTCTGAGGGCCCCGTCCACATCGCACACGAACGCCGTCCCGACGCTGAGCGTCGCGGGCGGCGTTCCTGCGTCGCCTCGATAAGGTTGGTCCCGTGAGTTCTTCTGCTGAAACGCGGCCAAGGATGTCGCGTTCGGCGAGGTATCGCCACGCGCTCTGGATCCTGACCGTCCGAGACCTGCGTGTGCGCTACTCGACGAGCGCGCTCGGCTACGTGTGGTCCATCCTCGACCCCCTCGTCATGAGCGGGATCTACTGGTTCGTCTTCACGCAGGTGTTCCGGCGCGATGTCGGCGAGGAACCGTACATCGTGTTCCTCCTCGCCGCCCTGCTGCCATGGATGTGGTTCACCGGATCGGTGTCCGACAGCACGCGCGCCTTCCTGCGCGAGGCGAAGCTCGTGCGTTCGACGACGATCCCCCGGACCATCTGGGTGAACCGGATCGTGCTGTCGAAGGGCATCGAGTTCCTCGCGGCGCTCCCGGTCCTCGCAGCCTTCGCGATCTTCAGCGGCGCGCAGGTGAACCTCGACATCGTGCTGTTCCCGCTCGCCATCGTCATCCAAGCCGTCCTGACCATCGGGCTCTGCCTGATCGTCGCTCCGCTCGTCGTGTTCTTCCGCGATCTCGAGCGCGCCGTCAAGCTCATCCTGCGGTTCATGTTCTACGCGACGCCGATCATCTACAGCACGACGGCGCTGCCCGACAAGATCGAGCCCTTCGCGGCGTTCAACCCGCTCAGCGGCATCTTCGCGCTGTACCGTTCCGCGTTCTTCCCACAAGAGCTCAACTGGCACCTCGTGGGCGTGTCCGCCGCCATGTCGGCGGTCATCCTCGCGGTCGGTCTCCTCGTCTTCAAGCGCTGCGAGCGCTCCGTGCTGAAGGAGATCTGATGCCCACAGGTAACGCAACCGCCGGTCGACCGGCGATCTCGGTCGCCGACGCAGGCATCCGGTTCCGGCGCAACCGTGGCGGTCGGCGGAGTTTCAAGGACCTCTTCGCCGGTCGCGACCGTCGCTCGAAGCCGGGCGAGTTCTGGCCCCTGCGCCACGTCTCCTTCGATGTCGCCCCCGGCGAGGCGATCGGCGTCGTCGGTCGGAACGGTCAAGGCAAGTCGACGCTGCTCAAGCTCGTCGCGGGCGTCGTGCTGCCCGACGAGGGCACCGTCGGTGTGCGCGAGGGCGTCGCGCCGCTCATCGAGATCACCGGCGGCTTCGTCAACGACCTGACGGTCCGCGACAACGTGTACCTGACGGCCGGCCTCCACGGCATGTCGCGCCGCGAGATCGACGGACGGTTCGACGACATCATCGCGTTCGCCGAGATCGCGGACTTCATCGACACCCCATACAAGCACCTCTCGAGCGGGATGAAGGTCCGCATCGCCTTCGCGGTGATCGCGCAGCTCGAAGAGCCGATCATCCTCGTCGACGAGGTCCTCGCCGTCGGCGACCGGGCGTTCCGTGAGAAGTGCTATCGGCGTATCGAGGAACTCCTCGAGGGCGGGCGGACCCTGTTCTTCGTCTCGCACAACGAGAAGGACCTCAGGCGGTTCTGCACGAGGGGGCTCTACCTCGACAAGGGGGCGCTCGTACTCGACGCCCCGATCGACGACGTGCTCGACCGCTACAACGCCGACTACAACAGCTGAAGCCCGCCAGCAAGCGTCAGTCGACCCGCAGCGGGTCGACGTAGACTGGCCGCCCCGCCCACGAGGAGGTCGTCATGACCGGACCGCAGCAGGGACCCGTTCCGGGTCCCGCCCAGTTCCCCACCGCCGCCGCACAGCAGCCCATGCTGCCCGAGCCGGGATGGGTGCGGGCGCTGGACCGACTGCTCTGGGTCCAGCGACCGGTGGTCGTGGCGCACATCCGCTCGATCCGGCGGATGTACCCGAACGCGACGGCCGACCAGCTCATCCGCGTCCTGGAGCGCCGGTACCTCACGACGGTGACGACGACGGGAGCCGCCGTCGGCGCGACCGCTGTGGTCCCGGCGATCGGGACGGCGACGACCCTTGCGCTCTCGGGTGTCGAGACGGCGGGGTTCCTCGAGGCGACCGCCCTGTTCGCCCAGTCGGTCACCGAGGTGCACGGCATCGCCCTGGCGGATCCGATGCGATCCCGCGCGCTCGTCATGACCATGATGCTCGGCAAGGCCGGAACCGACCTCCTGCGCAACTTCGGATCCCAGGCGGCCGGCAAGGGAGTCCCGCGGCAGGCGTTCTGGGGCCAGACGATCACCCAGGGTCTGCCGTCGATGATCGTGGGTCCCGTCGCCGACCAGCTGCGGGTGCGCTTCGTGAAGCACTTCGCGGCGAGCGGCAGCGCCGGTGTCATCGGCAAGGCGCTCCCCTTCGGCGTCGGGGCAGCCGTCGGCGGTATCGGCAACCACATGCTCGGCCGACAGGTCGTCCGTGCCGCGCGCCAGGCGTTCGGACCGGCGCCGTTCGTCGTCCCACTCGACCTCGAGCCGCGGATGCGGGCCGTCTCCGGCCGGTCGGGCCTCGGGAAGATCCGCGACCAGGTGTTCCGACGCCGGAAGCCCCTGGCCATCGAGTCAGGTGGCGATGCGGCCGTCGGCGACGGGTCCGAGCAGCGCCCCTGACCACCCGAGGCGAGCTCCGGATCACTCCCGACCGGGCCGCCCGGGATGCGGCATCCCTCCAGGTCCATCGCGTACCGTCAGAGGGTGAGACTTCCCTTCCTGCGCCGCCCCCAGAAGCCGTTCCCGGAAGGTCGCCACTTCGCGGTGACCTGGGGCCTGTCGGACGACTTCGGCGGCATGACCGAGGCGATGCTCCAGCGCTCCCGCGCGTTCATCAGACTGGCCGACACCCCGGTCGACGTCCTCACCTTCGACCACCGACCGGACTACCCCGAGTTGGCGTCACGGCTGCGCACGCGCGGAGACCTGATCGACGGACTCCGGGTCGTCAACCTCTGGGACTGGCTGCGTGACAACCCTCTGCCGGGTGGGTCCCTCGACCTGGCGCGCCACGGGTTCACCCCGCTCCCCCTGGACGACGTCGGCACGGAACGACGCCGCGGTGACGCCGTCCTCAGCCGCGAGCGACATGACGACGCGGGTCAGATCCTGCAGGTGGACGTCTACCGACCGGACGGCACCCTGCTCCTGTCCGACCGCCGCGACACGCGTGAACAGGGTGTGAAGGGCGGCCGCTCGGTCGTCCTCTGCGACGAGCTGGGTCGTCCCGTCCGCTCCTGGGGACGCATCTGGTCCCTGTACCGCGCCTGGTTCGACGCGCTCACCGCGGGCGGGCCGGCCTGGATGATCGTCGACAGCAAGACCATCGCCCCGTTCGTCCTGAGCTACCGGAAGCGCAATGTCGTCACCGCGCACGTCGTGCACGCCTCGCACCTCCAGGGCACGGAACGGCCACACGGTCGGCTGCGGGAGTCGCGGCGAGCGGTGTTCGAGGCGCTCGACGACTTCGACCTCGTCGCGCTCCTCAGTGATCGGCAGCTCGCGGACGTGACGACCATGCTCGGCGAGCACGCCTCGCTCAGTGTCATCCCGAACTCGCGCGAACTCGTCGCCCCGGAGGTCGCACGCGCTCCTCGGCCTCGCAGCCGCGGGATGTTCCTCGGCTCGCTCACGGCCCGGAAGCGGCCGGCGCACGCGATCCGCGCCGTCCTCGCCGCCACGTCCACGGACGGGCCTCCCCCGACGCTCGACGTGTACGGCGGCGGCGAGCTGCTCGACGAACTGCAGTCGCTCCTCATCGCCGAAGACCCGGAGCACCGCGTCGTCCTCCACGGCTACGACCGCTCCGCCCGGCAGCAGCTCGGCTCGGGTTCGTTCCTCGTCATGACCTCGACCTCGGAGGGCTTCCCGCTCGTGCTCATCGAGGCGATGGCAGCCGGGTGTCTTCCCATCGTGGTCGACGTCCCCTACGGACCGGCCGACATCGTCCGCGACGGTTGGAACGGGTTCCTCGTGCCGTCCGCGGAACCGACCGTCGTGTCGGCCGCCATCGAGCGCCTGCTCGCCCTTCCTGAAACCGAGGTCGACGCGATGCGTCGCAACGCCAGAACGACCGCGGAGCAGTACGACGACGAAGCCGTCACCCGTCGGTGGGCTCAGGAGTTGCACGCGGCCGCTCGTCGGAAGAAGCGGAACGCGCTCGTCCCTCGCGTCGGCTGAGCATCCGGGAGCGCACCGCCGCGACCCCCGTCTGCACCCCTCGGCCGACGCGGCGCGCCAGGCCGTGGGACGGACGCTCGACGAGCTGGAAGAACCCGGCGGCGATCAGCAGGCTGAGTGGCACGCCCACGATGCCGACCAGCCACCAGCGCTCATCGCCGAACATGAAGGCGAGCGTGGCCAGGATCGGGGCGTGCACGAGGTACAGGCTGAACGACACCTTGCCGAGCCAGAGGACGGGCGGGGTCTCGAGGAGCCGCCGGGCGAACGGGCTTCCGATGGCGACGACGATGAGACCGGCCGCTCCCACGCCCGACAGACCCCAGAGCGCCTGACCCAGCGTGGAGGAGGACTCGACGAACGGTCGGGAGAGCCAGCTCGCGACGAGCAGGAGTGCGGAGCCGCCCGTGAGCATCGCCCACTGCAGGGGGCTGGACCGATCCGCCGCCCAGGCGCGGAGGTCGTCGAGCCGGACGGCGATCAGCGTACCGATGAAGAACGCCGGCAGGTACACGGCGGCGTCCAGTCCCGCGACCCGTCCGAGCACCATGATCACGGACATCAACGCAGCGACCGGCCACGCCCAGCGGCGCAGCAACCGAGCGAGCAGGACGGCGATCGGAAGGAGGAGCGTGAAGATCAGCTCCCAGCGCAGCGACCACAGGGTGTTCACCAGGGTGTAGCTCGCCGGTGTCAGGGTGGCCTCCGTCAGGAGGTGCAGCGGGTCGACGCTCGTCGCGTTCGCGTTCGCGATCCACTCACCGGTGGTCACCGAGGCGGGATCCCTCGGGATGAGCAGGATGAGTGCGGCGGCGAACAGCAGCGATCCCCACACGGGGAGGTAGAGCCGCACGAACCGCGCGGCGAAGAACCCCGGCCAGCTCGCGCCGCCTCGCAACAGCGGGAGCGCGACGACGAGACCACTCAGGACGAAGAACACCTGCACCGCCTCGGTGCCGGCGAAGAGCAGCTTCAATGGTGTCTCGGTCGCGATGTCCCAGGCCGGCTCCGAGATCCGGCCCGTCGCGAAGGGTCGTGCGAGCAACGACACGTGGTAGAGCACCACGACGACGCTGGCGACACCACGGACTCCGTCGAGGGAGGCCAGTCGCCCGGAGGACGGATTCACCTGCCCGACCCTACGCGGTTCTCCTGGGCGCGGACTCAACGGCCCAGGGCGCCTCAGGCGCGTCCTTCGTCGTCATCATCCTCGTCTTCGTCCTCATCGTCCTCATGCTCGTCGAGCTCCGGCCGGCCATCGGCGTGCGCGAGGGCGAACCGTTCCCACTCCGACATCAGATGCTCGATGGCGCTGTGGAACCTCGCCGTCGTCACCCCGGGCGTCGTGTCGCCGAAGTAGTACTCGACCCAGTGCTGCAGTCGCGCGACCGTCTCGGGATCACCGAGGAGTCGGTCGACTCCGTCGACGATGTCCGCTGCGTCCGAGGCATCGAGCCATTCACACGACGAGAGATACCCTCCGGTGTCGATCTCCGCCTCCGGGTTCACGGGACGGGTGATCATGAGCGGCTTCCCGCTCGCGAGGCGGTCGTAGACCATCGCGGAGATGTCGACGATCGCCGCGTCAGCTGCCGCCAGCTGCCAACCGAGGTCGGCACCCGTGTCGACGACGTGCTGGGCTGAGGCGTCCGCTCGGTTCGCCTCCTGGAGCGCGGCCATGATCTCGCGGTTCGCGCTCGCGTACGCCGGATCGACGACACCGCTCCTCGGGTGCGGGCGGTACACGACGCGGTGCCGCCCGGTCGCGATGAGGGCTCGGACGAGGGCCACGCCGTGGCTCGCGATCGAGCCGTATGCCGCGGCCGCGCGGTCGCCCTCCCAGGTGGGCGCGTACAGGACCACGGTCCGCTCGTCGGGCGTGTACGGCAGTTCGCCCGAGTAGTGGTCCGCCTGCGGGCGGCCGATCATGATCGCGCGCTTGTCGAAGTCGTAGTCCCAGAGCACCCGCTCCAGCCGGTTCCTCGCCGCTTGGCCGGCGATGAGGCTGTAGTCGTAGGCCTTGAACTGGTTCGTGGTCATGTACATCTTGTCGCTCTCGCCATGGTTGACGAAGACGTGCCAGCGGGAGCCGTACCGGAACATCTGGAAGTTCTTGGCGTTCTGGTTGACGTACAGCACGACGCGGATGTCCTGTTCGGCCAGCGTGCGCTCGAGGGCGACGACCGTCCGGACGTAGGCCGTCGGGATCGGCGACTCCTCGAACAGCTTCGCCGCAGCCGTCGCACCGCGACTGAGGATGAGGACGGGCCACTGCTTCGACAGTTCGGCGAGCGGCCGGTACCACTGTCGGATCTGGTACATGTTGACGGCACCGTCCGCGAAGTACACGGCCACCTTGTAGCGCCCCGGCTCGATCACGGGAGCCGCCTGCATCTGCGCCGCGAGGACGGCTCTGGCCCGGCGGTTGGCGAGCAGGTCCTTGGCGAGCGTGATGGCACGACGACCGTCTCTGATCAGTCCCATGTCAGCTCCAGCATCCGTCAAGCGTAACGACGCCAGGTCACGGTGGGATCACGACGGGCACCCGCCACTCAGATGACCGGAGGTCGCCCTGCGCGCGTCATCCGCCAGACCGTCCGCCAGCGCAGTGGACGACGTTCGCCGGGGTCCGTCCGCCAGCCCTCGCGCCAGCCACCGAACCAGGGACGGAGGGCGTCCGGCTTCCGCCACCACCGGATCACCTGGATCGCGGTCCAGGAGCCCACGTACAGCGGGATGAGCGGCACCGGGAGGTTCCGCCGCGCGAGCCAGACCCGGTTCCGCGCGTTGAGCCGGTAGTAGGCGGTATGCCTCGTCGGTTCGGTCACCGGGTGGTTCGCTTCGAGGGACGCCTCGTACCAGGCTCGCCTCCCCTGGTCCCAGACCCGCCAGGCGAGCTCGATGCCCTCATGCGCGTAGAAGAACGGATCTGCCCATCCACCGACGGCGTCGAACACCGACCGCGGCAACAGGACGGCCGCTTCGAGGCAGGAGAACACGGCGCTCGAATGCCCGGGGTCCTTGTCGCGGGTGCGCGGCACCCAGCGGGACGGCGTCGCTGCACCGTCCGCGTCGGCGAGCCGGGGCTGGATGAGGCCGATGGAGCGGTCCGCGTCGAGCATCGCGATGGCGTCGCGGAGGAACGTGGTGGACGGGATGGTCGCGTCGTCGTCGAGGAAGAAGACGAACTCCCCCTGCACGGCGTCGGCACCACGGTTGCGGCCGGCCGGGATCCCGAGGTTCTCCGACAGGGCCAGGCCTCGAGCGCCGTGCGGAAGTCCGGTCGGCTGCCAGCCGTTGCCGACCACGACCACGTCGAGCTCCACCGCTTGCTGGGCGAGCACGCTCTCCACGGCTGCGGTGAGTTCGACCGGGCGGGTCCCCTGCGTCAAGACCACGACGCCGACGGAGCGCGTGACCGGGATCGGGCCGGACATCACGCGTGGAGCCGCTTCGACGAGACGATCGCGATGAAATGCCCGACGAGCGTCAGGAACGCGAGCGGAACGAGGATCGCGAGCACCCAGCGCATCGCCTCGACGTCGCCGACGAACAGGCCGACCACGGAAGCGGCGAAGATCACCATGGTGAGCTCGACCGAGTGGAACAGCCGGTGGAACGGGAGGAACCGCGCCACCGTCCGCGCCGTAGCGAGCAGTCCCCCGCGCGGCGCCGACTCCTCGGTCGAGTAGGTGAGTTTCGGCGCCCCGAACCCGGCGCGGGCGACCCGCACCATGTCGTTCAGCGCCTTGTTGAGGACGACGAACAGCGCGAGTGCGAATCCGAGGGTGATCCAGACGAGGTCTTCGGGCGCATCGACCGGCCACGCGGCGGCACGGATGCCGAGGGCGATCGCGATGAGCGACTCGGTGGAGTAGTGGCCGACGGAGTCCAGGAACGCACCGGCCGGACTCGACGTCCGCCGCCAGCGCGCGACCTCACCGTCGCAGCAGTCGACGAGCATCTGCGTCTGGCCGAGCACGAGCGCGAGGGCCGCGCCCCCGAATCCGGGGATGAGGAGCGCGGCGGCCGTGGCCCACCCGGTCAGGATCATCAGACCCGTCACGCCGTTCGCGCTGATGCTCGTGCGCAGCAGCAACCACGTGACGTACGGCGACAGGTCTCGCAGGTAGAGGTCGGCCGTCCAGTGCTCGGCGTTCTTCCGCGCGCGGACCTCCGGCGGTTGCGCCACGGCACGGAGCTCGGCGATCGTCCGCGGGGGCGTGAGCCTCGGACCGGTTCCGGCCGTGCTGGGATCCGACATCTAGACCGCCTTCGGTGGATTGCGCAGCGCGGAGATACCCTTCGCGAGCGAGCCGTAGCCGAGCACGAACCCCGTGCCCCAGCAGAAGTGGATGCACGGCAGGACGGCGAGCATCCAGAGGCTCGTGCGTACCCCGTCCCGCCCGGTGACGACGATGCTCGCGAGCAGCACGATGGCCGCATAGGCGATGGGGGCCGCGAACCCGAGGAGCAGCCACGGCGTCGCCCCCGCACCCAGCTGGACCAGGCCTCCGAGCCCGAGCAGCGTGCCGAGCACGATACCGAGCACCAGGACCGGCGGCGCGAAGTAACGGAGCGTGCCGCGGGTGGGGAAGCTCCGGCTGAGCTCGCCGCGCCAGAGTCCGGTGGAGAAGAACTGCCGCGCCAGGGCGCGCATGCTCGCACGCGGGCGGTAGACGACGCGCAACGCGGGCGTGAACCAGACGAGGCCGCCGGCCTGCTTGATCCGGCGGTTGAGCTCCCAGTCCTGTCCGCGTTTGATGCGCTCGTCGAACATGCCCACCCGCATGAGCATCTCGCGGTCGAAGACCCCGAGGTAGACGGTGTCGGCAGGCCCCTCTCGACCGCCGACGTGGTGGGGTGTGCCGCCGAGCCCGACGCGCGAGCCGTACGCCCGCGCCACCGCCGTCTCGAAGCTCGTACGCCCTTGGGCGTCCATGATCCCGCCGACGTTCTGCGCCCCCGTGCGGAGCATGGTCTCGACCGCGAGTCGCGCGTAGTCGTCGGGCAGCTCCGAGTGGGCGTCGACCCGGATGACGATCGGATGCGTCGACGCGGCGATCGCCAGGTTGAGTCCGGCCGGGGTCGACCCGACGCGGTTCTCCAGCACGTGGATGCGCGGGTCGGCCGCCTGGAGCTCTCGGACGAGCTCGGTCGTGCCGTCGATGCTCGGCCCGACGGCGATCGTGATCTCCACGTCGCCGGCGTAGTCCTGCGCCAGGAGGCTGTCGACGGCTGCCCGGACGTGGCGGACGTCGTTCAACACCGGCATCACGTAGGAGACTCCGGGCGACGACGGTGCGTCGGCCTGGCCTGTGTCGTTCGACATGGGGGTTCACTCCGTGTTTCGTTCGATCGAGCCTAGCAGCCGGTCGTCGGGGTGGCCCGGACGCGGAGGACGCCCGCACGGAGGCCGTGCGGGCGTCCTCCGGGGCCTGACGCCCCGGGTGTCAGAGCGCGAGCTCGCCGAGCGTGACCTCGGCGGTCTGCGAGTCGTTGCCGCGGGTGAAGGTGAGCTTCGCCGTCGCCCCCGCCGCGAGCGCCCGCACCTGAGCGGTCAGGTCGTTCGCACCCGTGACCGGGACGCCGTTGAACTCGGTGACGATGTCCCCGGACTTCAGACCCGCGGCCTGCGCGGCGCCGTTGTCGGTGACCTTGTCGATGAGCGCGCCGGCGACCGTGCTCTTGGCGTCGCTCGAGGCGTCCTTCACGGTCGCGCCGAGCAGGCCGTGGGTCGCCTTGCCCGTCTTGATGATCTCGTCCGAGACGCGCTTGGCGATGTTCGCCGGGATGGCGAAGCCGACGCCGATGCTGCCGCTCTGCGACGACGAGTCGGTGCTTCCGGCGCTCGCGATCGCGACGTTGACCCCGATGAGCTTGCCGGTGCCGTCGACGAGCGCGCCACCCGAGTTGCCGGGGTTGATCGCCGCGTCGGTCTGGATGACCGCGATCGAGATCGAGGAGGTCGGCGCGGTCGGAGTGGTCTGCCCCGGCACGTCGAAGTTCCACGGGCTCTGGTTGTCGCCGTTGGAATCGCCGGACCCGCCGTCGTCGCTCGATCCGGAGTCCGGAACAGCGGAGGAGGCGACGGTGATGCTCCGGTTGAGCGCGCTGACGATGCCGTCGGTGACGGTCCCCGCGAGTCCGAGCGGCGCACCGATCGCGACGGCCGTCTCGCCGACGTTGAGCTTGTCGGAGTTCGCGAACTCCATCGGGCTGAGACCCGAGGCGTCCTCGAGCTTGATGACCGCGAGGTCGTAGATCGGGTCCGTGCCGACGATCTTGGCGTTGTACAGCTTGCCGTTCGCATCGGTGACCCGGATGGTCGGGTCGGCGACCTGGCCGTCCAGGGTGACCACGTGCGTGTTCGTCAGGACGTAACCGTCCTTGCTGAGGATGATCCCCGAACCGGTACCGGCGCTCTGCCCGCCCTGGACCGAGAGGGTCACGACGCTCGGCCCTGCCGTCGCGGCGATGGCCGTGGTCAGGCTCACGTCGGCGTCGTCGTTGATGGTGAACGCCTTCGAGCCAGCCTCGTTGCTCGAGACACTCGACTTCGTCGCGTTCGTGACCCAGAGCGTCGCCCCGGCGCCGGACGCTCCTCCGATGAGGGCGCCGACGGCGAGCATCGCGACCATGCCCGCCAGCGGGCGGTTGGTCTTCTTCGTCCGAGCTGCCGGTGGTGTCGGGACGCCAGGGTGCTGCCCGGTCGGCTGCTGGGCGTACGGGGACGCACCGTAGGGACCGTGCTGCTGACCAGGCTGGGCCGTGGGCTGCTGGCCGGTGGGCTGCTGGTACGCGGCGTACGGGTTCGGCTGCTGCTGACGGGAGAAGGCTGCGGCCGGGTGCTGCGGCGCCTGCTGGTACGGCGAGCCTTGCTGGGCCGCGCCGTAGGGCTGCTGCGTCGGCTGACCAGTTGGCGGTGCGACCGGAGGCATCGCGGTCGGGGGCGGGAAGTACGCTCCTGAGGTCGACGGCCGTGCCTCGCCCGCGGGAGGCACTGTGCCGCCCGCCTGCTCAGCGGGTGCGGACTGCGGCGCGGTCTCACCGGTCGGGGTGGACTGGGGGTGTTCGGCGGGCTGCTGTCCGTCTGCGGTGTCGGTCATGGCGATTCTGCTCCTTCCAAGCGCAGTCAGCTTCCCGTGCTGAGCTGAGTGTTTCATTCGCGCCCGCTGTGCGCCGGCTAGGGCTTCGCCGCAAGGACCTGCGCACGGTGTCCTAGATTGGGAGCGGCCCGCGCCCGCGGCCACGGAGGGAGATCGACATGGTGGTTGACGGACCCTGGCGGCGCACCGCCGAAGGCGCCGGCCTCGTCGACGAGGACGGACACGTCTCGTCGACGATCTTCGCGGAGATGAGCGCGCTCGCGATGCAGACCGGCGCCGTCAACCTCGGCCAGGGGTTCCCCGACGAGGACGGACCCGAAGCGGTCCTGGCCGAAGCGGTCGCGGCCATCGAGCGCGGCGAGAACCAGTACCCACCCGGCCCGGGCACCCTCGACCTCCGCACCGCGATCAGCGAGCACCAGCGACGGTTCTACGGTCTCCAGCCCGACCCGCAGGGAGAGGTGCTCGTCACCGCCGGAGCGACCGAGGCGCTCGCCGCGACCCTGCTCGCCCTCGTCGAGCACGGCGACGAGGTCGTGACCTTCGAGCCGTTCTACGACGCGTACGGCGGACTCATCGCCCTCGCCGGCGGCCGGCACCGGACGGTCAAGCTGCGCGCACCCGACTTCCAGCCGGACCCGGACGAGCTCCGCGCCGTCGTCACCGACCGGACCAGGATCATCCTCGTCAACACGCCGCACAACCCGACCGGCACCGTCCTCGACCGCGCGACGCTCGACCTGATCGCCGAGTTGGCGGAGCGCCACGATGCGATCATCGTGACGGACGAGGTCTACGAGCACCTGACCTTCGACGTCCGACACGTCCCCGTCGCGACCCTGCCGGGTGCCGCCGGACGCACACTCACGATCTCGTCCGGTGGCAAGACCTTCAGCACGACCGGGTGGAAGATCGGCTGGTTGAGCGGACCCCGCGAACTCGTCACGGCCGTCTCGACGGTCAAGCAGTACCTCAGCTACGTCAACGGCGCACCGTTCCAGCCGGCGATGGCGACCGGACTCCGACTGCCCGACGCCGCGTTCACGGCCATCGCCGACGGCCTGCGCGGCAAACGGGACCTCCTGAGCGCGGGCCTCTCCGCCGCCGGTTTCGACACCTTCCGACCGGACGGCACCTACTTCATCGTGGCCGACGCGACCCCGTTGGGCTTCGACGACGCTGCGGCGTTCTGCCGGGCACTGCCCGAGCTGGCCGGCGTCGTTGCGGTGCCGCTGTCGGCGTTCTGCCTCGACCGGCACGACCCGGACTACGCGTCACTGGTCCGGTTCGCGTTCTGCAAACGCGTCGAGGTGCTGGAGCGGGCCGTCGACGGCCTCGCCCGACTCCGCAGCTGACGCTCCGATGCACAAGACGACGGGCACCGGATCGCTCCGGTGCCCGTCGTCTCGTCGATCCGCTACTTGGTGAGCGAGTCGACGTACTCCTGGTTGTCGCTGATCCACTGCTTGACGACCGGCGCGTAGTCCTTCGAGTCACCCTCGTTGAACATCGCGTTCTCGAGCGAGAACAGTCGCTCCGAGTCGAAGTCGAAGTCCTTCAGCCACCCGGCGAGCGTCGGGTACTCGTCCGCGAAGTCGGCCTTGCCGAAGCTGTGGATGCCTTCGGCATCTCCGAGGGCGCCCTTCGGGTCCTCGAGGTCCTTGATCGGGAACGCGTCGTAGGCCCAGTGCGGACGCCACAGCGTGACGGCGATGTTCTCGCCGGCGTCGGTCGCGGCCTTCAGCTCCGAGAGCATGGCAGGAGTGCCCGAGGTCAGGAACTCCCAGTCGTCGAGGCCGTACTCGGGGATGACCTGGTCCTGGGTGGCCTCGGTCAGTCCGGCACCGGGGTCGATGCCGACGAGGCGGCTGTCGAAGAGGTCCGCGTTGGCCGCGAGGTCCTCGAGCGAGTCGACAGGGGCGTCCTCGTTGACGGCGATCGTGAGCTTGGCGTCGGTGTTCCAAGCGCCGAGGTCGACGACGTCGTCACCGAACTTCTCGATGTAGCTCGCGTGCGTGGTCGGCAGCCAGACGTCGAGCGTCAGGTCGTAGTCACCGGTGCTGAGGCCGGAGAACACCGGGGCGGGCTCAGCCTCCTCGAGGGTGACGTCGTAGCCCTGCTCCTCGAGCACGGCCTTCCACAGCTCGGAGGCCGCGATGCCCTCGTCCCAGCCGCTGAACACGGCGATGGTCACCGCCTGCTTGTCGCCGTTCTCGAGCGTCTCATCCGAGGCGCCCGCGGAGCAGCCGGAGATGGCGAGCGTCGCCGCCGCCCCCGCTGCGATGGTGGTTGCGATCTTGGTGCGGTACTGCATGTTCGATGATTCCTTTCGTCCCGCGTGACGCGGGGATCGGTGTCGTCGGATGGAAAGCTGTGTGCCGGTGGGTCACCGCGCGGCGGTCGGCGACTCGGCGGGAGTGCGCTGCTCCTCGCCTGAGGCGGTGCTGTCGGTCGTCGTGGTGCTCGCGGCCGGTGCCGGGCGGATCCCGCCGGGCGAGGACGGGGCAGCCTTCGTGCGCTTCCCGCGCTGTTTACGACCGCCGCCGAGGGAAGCCGTGAGGCGGTCCAGGAAGATCGCCAGGATGACGACCGACAGGCCCGCTTCAGAGCCGAGCTGGATGTCGATCCGGGAGAGGCTCTTGACGACGTCGCCACCCAGACCGCCGGCGCCGACCATTCCGGCGATGACGACCATGGAGAGCGAGAGCATGATGACCTGGTTGACTCCGGCCATGATGTTCGGCATCGCGAGCGGCAGCTGGATCTGACGGAGGATCCGCCACGAGGAAGCACCGAACGCGTTGCCGGCCTCGACGACCTCGCGGTCGACGTTGCGGATCCCGAGTTCCGTGAGACGGACGGCCGGGGCCAGCGCGAAGACGATCGTCGCGACGATGCCCGGGACGACGCCGATGCGGAACAGGATGAGCGCGGGGATGAGGTAGACAAACGCCGGAGTCGTCTGCATGAAGTCGAGCAACGGCCGGATGATCGACGACGCGACCTTCGAGCGGGCCGCCAGGATGCCGAGCGGGATCCCGATCACGATGGCGATGAGTCCGGCCACGAGCACGAGCGAGAGCGAGTCCATCGCGTTGTCCCACTGCTCGACGCCGACGATGATCAACAGCCCGACCGCGGAGCCGACGGCGAACACCGGGCCTCGTGCGACGAAGGCCAGCAGGGCGGCGACGATGATGATCACCCAGAACGGCGGACCGCTGAGCACGAGGTCGACGCCGTCGTACAGCCCCTGGAAGACGCTCCGGATGACGTCGAAGACGGGCTGGAAGACGTCGGTGATGAAGTCGACGAAGGCTTCGACCCACGCACCGATCTCGGGGCGGGTGATGGCGTCCAGGAACCCGGACGACTGGAGACGGATGCCGTTCATCGGACACTCCCTTCCGGCAGGATCGCTGCCGGTTCGGCGGCGCTGGTCTCGATCGACGAGGTCACGTCGTCGGGGTGCTGCGGGTCCTCCGCGGTCGACCGCAGGGTCGCCGTGATGAGCTCGACGGGCACCGTCGCCGGCGGCCCGACGAGGCTGATCTCGTCCGTGTTGGTCGGGACGTTGCCGACGGCGGCGAGCAGGGTCACCCGCGGGACGACGCCGAGCAGGCGCGTCCGCTCGTCCACGACCGCGACGGGCAGGGCACTCTCGACGGCGGACTCGAAGAGGTCGACGAGCGCCGCCTCCGGCGAGACCGTGGCGAGGTCGGCGGTGATGACGCTGCCGAGCTCGTGGTCGCCCGCACGGACGAGACGCAGCACGTCCTTGTCGCGGACGACGCCGAGGAGCTGCCGACCCGGACCGACCACGAAGGCGGTCGAGGTCTGCAGGTCGCGCATGATGCGCAGGGCAGCCCTGGGTCCGGCGGACGCGGAGACGACGGAGCGCGCGGGTTCCATCACGCCACCGGCGGTCAGGACGCGGGCGCGGTCGACGTCCTGAACGAACTGGGCGACGTAGTCGTTCGCCGGGTCGGTCAGGATGTCGTTCGGGGTGCCCACCTGGACGATCCGGCCGTCGCGCATGACGGCGATCCGGTCGCCGAGGAACATCGCCTCGTTGAGGTCGTGGGTGATGAACACGATGGTCTTGCCGAGCTCGGCCTGCAGCTCGACGAGCTGCTCCTGCATCTCGCGGCGGATGAGGGGATCGAGCGCGGAGAACGCCTCGTCCATGAGGAGGATGTCGGTGTCCGAGGCGAGTGCGCGGGCGAGGCCGACGCGCTGCTGCATCCCACCCGAGAGCTGGCCCGGGAGCTTGTCCTCCCAGCCTGCGAGCCCGACGCGCTCGACGACGGCCTGGGCCCGCTCGCGTCGTTCAGCGGCCGGAACACCCTTCACCTCGAGTCCGTAGGCGGCGTTCTCGAGCACCGTGCGGTGCGGCAGCAGGGCGAAGTGCTGGAAGACCATCGAGATGTTGTCCTGTCGGACCGCACGCAGCTGCTTCGAGGACACCCCCGAGATCGGCTTCCCGGCGATGGTCACGGTGCCCGCCGTCGGCTCGAGCAGGCCGTTGAGCATCCGGATCAGCGTCGACTTGCCCGAGCCGGAGAGGCCCATCACGACGAAGATCTCGCCCTGCTTCACCTCGAACGAGGCGTCGATGACGGCTGCGGTGGTCCCGCCGGAGGCGAGTTCGTCACGCGAGGCACCGGCCTGCAGGCGTTTCACGGCTTCCTTCGGCTTCCTGCCGAAGACCTTGTACAGTCCCGTCGCGGAGACGGCAATCGTTTCGGTCATGTGTTCTCCTGGAAGCGCACGCGGAACCGCGGTGCGCTCTTCCTGTCGATCGTCAGGCCGGGTCGAACGGCTCTCGATCCGCCCCATCGGCGCACTGATGGACAGCGCGCGGGCTCGGATCACGTGGGGCGACAACGGCTACCGCGTGGCGTTCGACCGTACGTCCAGCACGCCGTCACGGGGCGACAGGGGGCGGGACGCGGTTACGTAGGTCAGCCCTTGCGGGCCGTCGACAACGCTAACGAAACTCACAGCTGCTGGCTAATCGACGATCCCCCAAAAGGCGGACATCGCGCACGGCCTCCGTGTCAAAACCGAACATGGTCAGGGTTTTCCGCCCGAGTCCTTCGTTATGCGTTCGTGACCTTCGCCCGGCCGGTACAGCCGCGGATCGCCCTCACTCCCCCACCGCGACGCCGATGAACGAGTGATCGAACACCAGGCTCGTGCGGGTCGAGGCGACCGTCGGATCGGCCGACAGGTGCTCGACGACGAAGTCGCGGATGTGGGCGCTGTCCCGCGCCGCGAGATGGATGACGAAGTCCTCGGAGCCGCCGAGGAAGAACACCTGCACGACCTCCGGGAGCTGTCGGATGCCGGCGCTGAACTCGGCGATACGGGCGCGAGCCCCCGCCCTGATGTTGACGCTGATGAGCGCCTCAAGACCGAGCCCGACCGCGACCGGATCGATACGCGCCGAGAACCCCGTGATCACGCCGCGGTCGACGAGCGACCGCACTCGGGCGACACACGTCGAGGGGGCGATGCCGACGAGCTCCGCCATGCGGGCGTTCGTCATGCGTGCGTTCTCCTGCAGGAGCCGCAGGAGTGCGTGGTCGACGTCGTCGAGGTCCGCGCGTCCGTGCAGATTGTTCGTCATCCTGCGCCCACTCTCCTTTTCAGCCGAATCATCATCGAGTTCAGACACGAATTCCGCAAAAACTGCGGTGTTCATTTGGCTGAAACGCAGCAACCCCAGAATAGTCCCACACCGTCCACCGACGAGCGGGAGAGCCGAGCCTTGGCCCAGCCTGCGAGAGGAACCAGCCATGCGAATCGGCATCCCCACGGAGATCAAGAACAACGAGAACCGGGTCGCGGCGACGCCCGGCGGCGTCCACGAACTCGTCCGACACGGCCATGAGGTCGTCGTCCAGGCGGGCGCCGGCCTCGGGTCCGGCAATCTCGATGAGGCGTATCGTGCCGCCGGCGCGACCATCGCCACCGACGCGGCCTCCGTCTGGGCGGCGGGCGACCTCCTACTCAAGGTGAAGGAGCCCGTCGCCGCCGAGTACGACTTCCTGCGGGCCGACCAGACGCTCTTCACCTACCTCCACCTCGCGGCGGACCGTCCGCTCACCGACGCCCTGATCGCCTCTGGGACCACCGCGATCGCCTATGAGACCGTGCAGCTACCCAACCGCTCCCTCCCGCTCCTGCAGCCCATGAGCGAGGTCGCAGGACGACTGTCCACGCAAGTCGGCGCCTACCACCTCATGCGCGCCACCGGTGGACGAGGGATCCTGCTGGGCGGCGTGCCCGGAACCCCCAAGGCGAAGGTCGTCGTCATCGGCGGCGGGGTCGCCGGCGAGCACGCCGCGGCCAACGCGCTCGGCATGCAGGCGGACGTCACGATCATCGACATCTCCATCCCTCGCCTGCGGGAGCTGGAGAACCGCTTCAGCGGGCAGATCCAGACCAGGCCGTCATCGGCTTACGAGATCGCGGAGCAGCTCCGCGACGCCGACCTCGTCATCGGCTCGGTGCTCATCCCCGGGGCCCAGGCCCCGAAGCTCGTCACCGACGCCATGGTGGCGGACATGAAGCCCGGCTCGGTGCTCGTCGACATCGCCATCGACCAGGGCGGCTGCTTCGAGGGCTCACGGCCGACGACGCACGACGACCCCACGTTCCGGGTCCACGACAGCCTCTACTACTGCGTGGCCAACATGCCCGGTGCCGTCCCGGAGACCTCGACGCGAGCGCTGACCAACGCCACCCTCCGGTACGCCCTCGCCATCGCCGACCAGGGCACGAACGACGCCGTGGCGGCCGACGCAGCACTCCGCGCGGGCGTCAACATCCACGCGGGTGCGGTCACCAACGCCGGCGTGGCCGCGGCGTTCGGCCTCCCCGTCGTGACGATGGGCTGATCCACAGCCCGCCGACGGCGGGCGATCATCCCCGGAAACGACGAAATCCCGGTCTCGAGGAGACCGGGATTTCATCTTTTCTGTTGCAGGGGCAGGATTTGAACCTACGACCTCTGGGTTATGAGCCCAGCGAGCTACCGAACTGCTCCACCCTGCGGCACAAGAGATAAACCTAGCATGCATTCTGAGGGCGTGCAAATCGCGTGCCGCTGAGCACTCCGATTCCGGCCGAATCCCTCCTCCTGGAACGCCGAACGGCGCCGCCCGTCAGGGCGACGCCGTTCGGATTGCAGGCTCGGAATCAGCCGTTCAGCAGAGCCAGCGCCTGCGCCAGTGCGTCGGAGATCTTCTTGTCCGCCACCCCGTAGGCAGCCCAGTCACCGCTCGCCATGGCCGCGTCCTTCTCGACCATCGCGGCCTTCGCCTGGTCGAGCAGCGTCTTGATCTGCGCGTCCACCGTCGGGTCACCCGTGCTCGGGGTCGAGCCCGTGTCGGTTCCGCCGCCGGTGTCCGTGCCGTCCGTCGGGGGCGTCGTGCTGTCGCCCGGGACGTTCGTGTCACCCGCATCCGCACCCGAGTCGCCGCCGAACAGGACGTCGAGCGCCTCGTCCAGCGTGTCCTCGAAGGCGATCTGGTCGCCGAAGGCGACGAGCACCTTCTGCAGGAGCGGGAAGCTCGTGTCGCCGGTGGACTTCACGTAGACCGGCTGCACGTAGAGCAGACCGCCACCGACCGGCACGGTCAGCAGGTTGCCGTTCAGCACCTCGGTCTGACCCTGCTTCAGGATGTTGATCTGGCTCGACACGCTCGGATCGGAGTCGAAGGTGTTCTGCACCTGGCCGGGGCCCGGTACGGTGTCGTCCTTCGGCAGGGTCAACAGCCTGATCTTGCCGTAGTCGGAGCTCCGCTTGCCGTCCTCGGCGCCGGCGTTCGCATCGACCGCGAGGTAGCCCGTCAGCACGTTCCGCGACTGCTCACCGCCCTGACGCGGGATGAACGTGGAGTACAGGGAGAAGGACGGCGCGTCCTGCTCGGGCAGCTGCATCGTCAGGTAGTACGGCGGCTGGTACTTCTTCTCGGTGTCGGTCGACTGCGGGTCGTTGGGGGTGACCCACGCGTCCTCGCTCGAGTAGAACGATCCGGCGTTGGTGACGTGGTACTGGCCGAGCACCGAACGCTGGACCTTGAAGAGGTCGGCCGGGTACCGCACGTGGCTCATGAGATCGCCGGACATGTCCGACATCGGCTTGACCGTCGACGGGAACACCTTCTGCCAGGTCTTGAGGATCGGATCCTGGTCGTCCCAGCTGTAGAGCGTCACCTTGCCGTCGTACGCGTTGACGGTCGCCTTCACCGAGTTCCGGATGTAGTTGACGTCGTCGAGCGCGTAGTTCTGCGCCGGCGTGACCGAGTCGGAGATCGTGTCGGACAGGCTCACGGTCTTCGAGTAGGGGTAGCTGGCGCTCGTCGTGTAGCCGTCGACGATCCAGACGATCTGACCGTCCACCACGGACGGGTAGGGGTCGGAGTCGAGCGTCAGGTAGGGAGCGACCTTCTGGACTCGGGTGAGCGGGTCGCGGTCGTAGAGGATCTGCGACTGGCTGTTCACGGAGTCGGAGAGGAAGATCTGCTCGGACTGGAACTTGAGTGCGTAGACGAGCTTCTTGAAGACGTTGTCGAGCTTGGGCCCGCCATCGCCGTCGAAGGTCGTGTAGGTCTGCGACTCACCTTGCGTGCCCGACGGGTAGTCGAGCTCCACCGGGTCCGCGCCCTTGGGAGCGCCGACGATGGAGTAGTCGGGCGACTGCTCACCGAAGTACACGCGCGGTTCGAAGTCGCCGAGCGCGCCGGTGGTGGGGATGCCCGACTCGAGGAAGACCGGCTCACCGGAGGCCGAGCGCTGGTTGCCGTAGGCCGCGACCAGACCGTACCCATGGGTGTACACGACCGTGTTGTTGATCCACGACTGCGAGTTGTCGAGGCCGGCGACGTTCAGCTCGCGGACCGCGACGACGGCGTCCTGCGTCTTGCCGTCGATGTTGTAGCGGTCGACGTCGAGCTGCTTGTCGAAGGAGTAGAACTGCTTGAACTGCTCGAGCTGCGCGACCGAGGCGCTCACGAGCGACGGGTCGATGATCCGGATGTTCGCCGTGGTCTCGGCGTCCTGACGGAGCGCTCCGGGGGTCGCGTCGGTGGTGGCCGCGTACTCCTCCTCCTCGACGTCGGCGATCCCGTAGGCGTCGCGGGTCATGTCGATGTTCCGCTTGATGTACGGCGTCTCGAGGCTCTTTGCGTTCGGCTCCACCTGGAAACGCTGGACGATCCACGGGTAGAGGCTGCCGACGATGAGGGACGCGACGATGAGCAGCGCGGTACCGACGAGCGGCAGACGCCAGCGGCCGGTGAACGCGGTGACGACGAACAGGACGGCGACCATGAGCGCGATCCCGGCGAGGATGACCCGACCGGGGATGGTCGCGGCGACGTCCGTGTACGAGGCACCGGTGATGAGCGTGCCGGTGTCGTTCAGCGTCGTGTACTGGTCGAGCCAGAGGCTGACGGCCTGCAGGATCAGGTACAGCGCGGCGAGCACCGAGATCTGCACGCGGGCCGCCATGGAGATCCAGACCTCACGGCTCACCACCCGGATGCCTCCGTAGAGGTAGGTGACGACGGCGGTTGCGATGAGGGCGATCAGGACGACCGCCGAGGAGAAGGCGACCACGGCTTGGAAGAACGGCAGGTCGAAGAGGTAGAACGACACGTCGAGGTTGAACTGCGGGTCCTTGGTACCGGACGGGGTGCCGTTCATCCACAGCAGCACCAGCTGCCAGCGCGAGGCCGCGGCGACACCGCCGAAGAGCCCGAAGAGCGCCGGGATGCCGTAGGTCGCGAGTCGGCGGAGCGGCTCGACCACCTGCTGGTAGCGGTCGACCTGCGAGCTGAGCTTCGCATAGACCGGACGGGTCCGGTAGGCGATCTCGATGGCCAGCCAGACGGGGAGGGCCATCCCCACGAACCCGACGAGGAACATGGCGATCGCCGCGATCCACTGCGTGGTCAGGACCTCGGTGAAGCCGAGCTGTTGGAACCACAGCAGGTCGGCGTAGAACCCCGAGAACACGAAGAACCCGATGAGGAGCGCGGCGATGATCGCCACCGTGATCGCGATCGGGGCGCGTCGGCGCTGAGTGGACAGGGGCTTCTCTGCTGCTGCGGATGTCACGTGTGGCCTCTTCAGATAGGGGTCGTCCCACCCATCCTAAAGCGGCCGGGCTGGGAGAGCGCCCGAAGTGGTCAACCGGCCGAGCAGGTGGGCAGCTTGCTCGTGTCGGCTCCGTCCGCGATGGCCTTGAGCGCTGTGAGCGAATCGTCGAGGGTCTTCACGGCGAAGACCGTCAAGCCGTCGGGGACGTGTCCGGCGACCTCGTCGCAGTTGCTCTCCGGTGCCAGGAACCACTCGGCCCCGGCGTCCTTCGCGCCGAACAGCTTCTGCCGGATGCCGCCGATCGCGCCGACGTTCCCGTCGGCGTCGATCGTCCCGGTACCGGCGACGTCCTTCCCGCCGTTGAGCTCACCCGGGGTGAGCAGGTCGATCATGCCGAGCGCGAACATCATGCCGGCGCTCGGGCCGCCGACGTTGTCGAGCTGGATGGTGATGTCGACGGGGAGGTCGTAGGTGGTCTTGGTACCGATGCCGATCACGGTCGAGGTCGTCCCGTCGGACGCGGTCGCGGTCGTCGGCGTGATCTCGACGGTGCTCGCCACTCCCCCACGCACGATGTCGAGCGTGACCGGCTTGTCCGTACCGTTGGCGTTGATCGCGTCCCGCAGGCCGGCCAGGCCGGTCACGGGCGTGCCGTCGACCGCGACGATCTCGTCGTCGAGCCGCAGCACCCCCTGCGCGGGCGCACCCTCAGCGATCTGTGCCACCACGATGTGCTCGGGAACCTCGTACCCGAGCTCGCGCAACGCCGCCGCGACCGAGTCCTGCTGCGAGTCGACCATGAGGGTCGCGTTCTGCTCGTCGCGCTGCTCGGTCGTGACGCCGGGCGGGAAGTAGAGGTCCATCGGCACGACGGCGCGGCTCGGGTCGAACCAGGCCGAGACGATGTCGAGCCAGCCCGGGCTCCGTTGCGGATTCCCGACCAGCTGGACCGTCAACATGTCGAGCGTGCCGCCGGTGTCGTAGGTCTGCTCGTCGTGGACCTCGATGAGCGGGACGTCGCCGTCGTCACCCTCGGTCGTACCCAGCACGTTGAACACGGGACCCGGCTGTTCGATGACGTACGGTGCGGGAACCGCCGACAGCACGCCGAGGAGGACGAGCGAGAGGCTGAGCACGATCCAACCGAACCGAGCGCGACGATTGCGCCCCTGACCGGTCGGTGCCGAAGCGGTGGGAGCCTCATCGGCGAAGAGCGACATGCAAGCCTTCCGGAGTGTTCGCGGTGGGCGGAAACCCGACCAACCATACCCCGGCGATTCTTCAGCGAGGTGCGACTAGCGTAGAAGGCCCAGCAGCGAGCTATCTGAGAGGCGGCTGACGTGCCAGAGGATTCCGACAAGAGTCCGGAGGACGAGTTCCGCGACATGCTCCGCGAGCTCCTCTCCGGCAACGGTTCGTTCGACCCGAGCCAGCTCGCCGGCGCCGCCGGCCTTCCCAGCGATCCGGCCAGTCTCGCTGCGCTCATGTCGCAGCTCCAGGGCGCACTCCGCTCCGGTGGCGACGGCATCAACTGGGACACCTCGCTCCAGCAGGCGAAGACCATCGCCGGGGACGGCTCCCAGGACACGACGCCCGAGCAGCGTGCGGCGTTCGAGCAGGCGTTCCACATCGCCTCCCTGTGGCTCGCCGACGTCACCGACGTGGCCGAGCTGTCGAGCGAACCGGCCCTGTACACGAGGACGCGCTGGGCCACGAAGACGATGCCGTTCTGGACGCAGCTCGCCGAGCCGGTGGCCAGGAACATCGCGAACGCCCTGACCGGCGTGCTCACGGAACGCGCGCCCGAGGAGCTGTCGAGCATGATCGCGAACGCCGGACAGCTCGTCCGCGGCATCGGCGGCACGCTCTTCGCGATGCAGCTCGGACAGGTCGTCGGTCAGCTCTCCAAGGAGGTCGTCTCCGGCGGCGACATCGGCATCCCACTGCTCGACGACAACGAGGCCGCCCTGGTGCCCCAGAACGTCGCCGACTTCGGCGAGGGTCTCGACATCCCGGCGGATCAGGTCCAGATCTACCTCGCGGTCCGTGAACTCGCGCACGCACGACTCTTCCGCCACGCCCGCTGGCTCCGCCTGCACCTCATCTCCTCGATCACCGACTTCGCACGCGGCATCCGGATCGACACCGAGCGACTCGAGGAGCTCGCCGAGAGCTTCGACCCGTCGAACCCCGAGGAACTTCGAGAGGCCATGACGAGCGGTGCGCTCATCCCCGCCCGAACCGAGGCGCAGGACGCGAGCCTCGCGCGACTCGAGACGACGCTCGCCCTCATCGAGGGCTGGGTCGACGTGGTCACCGCGGCAGCCACCGAGCGTCTCCCCCGCTCCGCGGCCATCGCGGAGACCGTCCGCCGACGCCGCGCCGCCGGTGGGCCGGCCGAGCAGGCCTTGGGCGCGCTCGTGGGACTCGAGCTGCGACCCCGCCGGCTGCGCGAGGCTGCGCAGATGTGGCAGCAGGTCACCGACGCCGTCGGTACCGCGCAGCGCGACGCCCTGTGGTCGCACCCCGACCTCGTGCCGACCGCAGCCGACATCGACGCCCCGGAGGCGCTCATCGCGCGCCTCGAAGCTGAGGCCAGGGGTGAGCGTCCCGAGCAGGACGAGATGGATCTCGCGCTCGAAGACCTCCTCCGCGGCGAGGAACGCGGCGACCAGCACGACGACGAGCCCGGTTCGGAGCCCTCCGGCCCGAACGGTGCCGGCGGCCCCCCGGTCTGATCCACGGCGACGCTCCACAGCTCGTCCTTCCGGGCGGGCTGTGGAGAGCGCCGACGCGACCGGTCGTCGACCCGCCATCATCGATGGATGACGACGCGCCTCGATCCCAGGAGACCGCTGCTCTGGCGAACCCCGCACAGCCTGCAGGTGGGAGTCGATGAAGCAGTCGTGCTCGACAGCGTCCGGACCGAGACCGAGCAGGTCGTCGCGGCACTGCGTGCCGGCTTCCCGGGTCTGGTCGAACGACGACTCGCGGACGCCTTCGACATCCCAGCCCACGAGATCGATCGCGTCCTCTCGACGCTCGACCCGGTGATCGAGCACGGCGGCCCCACCTCCGGCCCCGCCGTGACGCACCGGGTCGTCGTGGACGGCGCGAGCCTGGCGGCCGAGCTCCTCCGACGCCTCCTCTCCGAGCAGGAGGCGGTCGCACTCCTGCCACCGGAGTCCGGGTCGACCGGAGCCGGGTCGCACCCTGGCCGGGTCGACGTCGCCGTCCTCGTCGCCGACTTCGTCATCCCGCCGAGTCGGTACACGCGGTGGCTGCGCGACGACGTCCCGCACCTGCCGGTCGTGTTCAGCGATCGTGTCGTTCGGATCGGGCCGTTCGTGACACCCGGCTCAGGGCCGTGCCTGCACTGCGTCGAGCTGCACCGCACCGACGACGATCCGGCCTGGCCGGCCGTCGCCTCCCAGCTTCTCGGGCACCGCTCGCCACTCGACACCCAGCTCCTCGGTGCGGAGGTCGCGACGCGCGTGACCCGTCTGGTGCTCCGACACCTCGACGCGTCCCGGCCCATCCTCGCGAGCACCCAGCTGGTGGTCGACGCCGCGACCGGTGGGGTCAGGCGCCGCGTCGTCCGGGAGCACTCGAGGTGCGCATGCCGAGCTCTGCCAGGAATCGCGACGGCTCGCGACGACCACCGCGTTGCTGCGTCTCGGACCAGGACAGGTTGAGCAGCCGCTTGGCGCGCGTGATGCCGACGTAGAGGAGCCTCCGTTCCTCGTCCGCCTGCTCGAACTGTTTCGCGTAGGAGATCGGCAGATAGCCCTCGGAGAGCCCGATGAGGTGCACGGCCTCCCACTCGAGGCCCTTCGCCGAGTGCAGGGTCGCCAGCGTGACCGCCTCGACCGTCGGCTCGTGCTGCGCGGCCTGCCGCAGTTGCAGCTCATCCGTGAAGGCGCGGAACGAGGTCCCCTCCGGCGCCTGGTCGACGAGCCCCATGATCGCGTTGAGCGACTCCCAGCGGTCGCGCACCGCGCCGCCGCCGTCGGGCGGGTCCTGGCTCCAGCCGAGCGACCGGAGCACGTCGCTCACGGACTTGAACAGGGGCTCACCACTGATCGAGACGGAGGCAGCGCGGAGCTGGAGCAGGGCCTGCCGTACCTCGGGCAGCTCGAAGAAGCGCTTGGAGCCGTGCATGACGTAGGGGATGCCGGCTTCGCCGAGGGCCGTCTCCAACGCCGCCGCCTGGACGTTGATCCGGTAGAGCACGGCGATCTCCGAGGCCGGGACGCCCGCCTGCAGCTGCACGAGGATCTCCGAGGCGACGCCTCTCGCCTCGGACAGCTCGTTCGGGTACTGCCGCAGGCCGACCGCCGGCGTCTCAGGGCGTGCGGTCTGGGTGCCCTCGTCGTCGCGTGCGGTGGCCGCTGAGAGGTGCAACGCCCCCGGGCGCCCCCGCATGAGCGTGTTCGCCGCGGCCACGACCGGCGGGGCGGAGCGGTAGTTGCGCTCGAGCCGGACGACCGTGGCGTCGTGGTACCTGGTCGGGAAGTCGAGCAGGTAGTCGGAACGGGCACCGGCGAAGGAGTAGATGGTCTGGCTCGCGTCGCCGACGACGCACACGTCCCGTCGACCGCCCAGCCAGAGTTCGAGGAGTCGGTGCTGCAGCGGCGAGACGTCCTGGTACTCGTCCACGACGAAGAAGCGGTACTGCTCGTGCACCTGCATGGCGACGGCGGGCTCGGTCTCGATCATGCCGGCGCAGGCGAGCAGGACGTCCTCGAAGTCGATGCGTCGGCGCTCGTCCTTCAACTGCTCGTAGGTCTCCTGGAGCGAGACGACCTGCTCGAGGGACAGCTTGGCCGGCAGCGGCCGGTTCGACGCCGCATACTGCTCGAGGGTCAGGCCGGACACCTTGCGCCATTCGATCTCACCCGCCACGTCGCGCAGGGTCGCGGTGTCGACCCGCAACCGGAGCCGTTCGGCCGCGTGCCCGAGCACCCGGCCCTTGCTCTCGACGAGCGCGGGCACCTGACCGCCGACGACCTGGGGCCAGAAGAAGTTCAGCTGCGAGAGCGCGGAGGCGTGGAAGGTCCTGGCCGAGACGCCCTCGGCTCCGAGCGCCCGGAGCCGACCACGCAGTTCAGCAGCGGCGCGGCTGGTGAAGGTGAGCGCCATGACGCGCGACGCCGTGTAGGTCCCGGTCGCGACCCCGTAGGCGATGCGATGGGTGATCGCGCGGGTCTTGCCGGTGCCTGCGCCGGCGAGCATGCACACGGGTCCGCGGAGCGCCTCCGCTGCGACGGCCTGGTCGGGGTCGAGTCCGGCCAGCAGTTCGGCCGGACTGCTCATCGGGGCCCCTCGGTGGTGCCGCGCCTCATCGAGACCAGGATCCGCGAAGCCACTCGTCGATCACGGCTCGTGCGATCGACGACGGTCCGGGGAGGATGACGTCGGTGGCCGGGTCCTCGAGTTCCTCCCGCGTGAACCACCGGAGGTCGAGGATCTCCTGGCCGTCCGGGACGAGCGCCTCCGGATCTTGATCCTCCGCGAGCGGGGCGACGAAGCCGAGCATGAGCGAGCGCGGGAACGGCCACGGCTGCGAACCGAGGTAGACGGGAGTGCCGAGACGCATCCCCGACTCCTCGAAGATCTCGCGGGCGACGGCTTGCTCGAGAGACTCGCCGGCATCGACGTAGCCGGCCAGCAGTGAGTACCGGTTGTGCTCCCACATCGCGTTCGACCCGAGCAGGATCCGTCCCTGAGGATCGACGACCGCGACGATGACCGCGGGATCCATGCGCGGGAAGAGTTCGTTGCCGTCGACCGGACAGTGCCGCGCCCAGCCGGCGTTGCGGACCGTGGTCGGCGAGCCGCAGTGCGCACAGAACGGCTCGGCGCGGTGCCAGCCGGCGATCGCCAGCGACGTCGCCAGGATCCCGACGTCGCGGTCGGACAGCCGGTGTCCGCTTCGACGGAGGTCGAACCAGCGGTCCTCATCCTCCGTGATCGCGTCGGCGTCAGCGTCGGCGAGGACCCACAGCAGGATGTCCGTGCCCGGTGGTGTCCCCGGGGTGTCCTCGACGGTGCTTCCGAGGTAGACCATGAGCTCCGGCTCGGGCAGCTCCGAAGGATTCAGGAGGTCGAGCGCATCGCCGGTCACGAGTGCGCGCCGACCACGGAGGACGACGGCTCGGGCGTTCGGATCGACCCGCAGTCCGTCGAGCACGTCCGGTCGTGAACGGAGCTCGCCGTGACGGTCGAGTCCGCCTCTCGCGAGCGGTAGACCGGCGAGTGCGCGAACCTGAATCGTCATGGACAACCTCTCTGAGGGCGTGGCGAGCGCGGCTCACCGGGACGGCCCCGTACCCTGGATGTCATGGCCAGATCCCATCTCACTCTAGCCGCGTTGGCCACCTCGGCCGTCGCCGACCTCCAGGTCCGCGGGTCCGGCGCGCACACCGCCGGCGGCGAGGGGAACTACGACGCGGCCCGTCTCGTGACGGCCGACGGGCGCGAGCTCATCGTGCGCATCCCGACCTCACAGCAGGCCGAGACGGAGCAGTCCGCCGACCTCATCGCCCTGCGCGCGCTCACGCCCGGTATCCGCAGCAGGTTGCCCTTCGACGCCCCGACCGTCGTGGGACAACTGCCCGTCGACGGCACTCGCGCCGTGGTGCTCGACTTCGTGGCCGGCAGCCACCTCGATCCGACCGCGCTCGGCCGCGACGAGGTCCTCTCGGACTCGCTCGGTGCCGCGGTCGCCGCGATCCACTCCCTCCCGACGGCCTTCATCGCGGAAGCGGGCCTCCCGCTGCTGTCCACCGAGCTCATCCGGGCGGACGCACACCGCATCGTGTCCCGCGCCGCCGAGACGAGGCTTCTCCCGACCGCCGTCCGGGAGCGCTGGCAGGCGGCCGTCGAGGACCACTCACTCTGGCAGTTCCAGCCCACCGTCATCCACGGATCCCTCGCCGCCGACCGGGTGCTCGTCATCCGTCAGGACGGCCACGGCCTGGTCAACGGCGTCATCGAGTGGGGCTCGCTGCGGGTCGGCGACCCGGCCCTCGACCTCCACTGGATCGCGACGCTCGGCGCGACCGGCGAGCAGGCCTTGTCCGCCTACGCGGCTTCGTGCTCTCGCGGACCCGACCGGTTCGTCACGCTCCGCGCCCGCCTCTACGCGGAACTCGAGATCGCCCGCTGGCTCCTGCATGGTCGCGACAGCCATGACGAGACCATTGTCGAGGACGCGGTCGCGATGCTCGACGGACTCGTCGACCGCGTGCTCGGCGACGTGACGGACCCCCTCGGCACCACGACCGGACCCGTCCTCGACGTCGACGAGGTCGAGGACCTGCTCGACCGCACGCCGATCGGCTCGTCCTCCCCCGGCATCGCCATGCAGACCGACACCTATGACCGGTCAGAGCTCGAGCGCGCCCTCGGCCGCGATCCCGGCGGCTCGGACGACGACGACACCGACGACGGTGAGGCTGACGACGTTCGCGACCGCGCCGGAACCGACGCGGACGCGAACGCCACGGATCAGATCGACACCTCGTCGTTCGAACTCTGGGACTCGGCGGCCTCCCCGAAGGACCGCTCCCACTCCGACAGGAGCTCCTCCTCCGAGTAGAGGCGTTCCGGCCGGAGCTGCACGTCGTGGCTCACGTAGTAAAGCACGGCGTCGATGCGCTCGGCGTCGACCTCCCGGTGGTGCGCGTACGCCAGACGGTAGAGCGCGAGCTGGAACGAGGCGTTCCGCACGTCCTCCGGCGTCGTGGGTACCGCGCCGGTCTTCCAGTCGACGATCTCGAACCGGTCCCCGCGCTCGAACACCGCGTCGAGCTTGCAGACCACCACTCGTCCGGTGTCGCCGAGCGGCACGTGGATCTCGGTCTCGACCTCGATCGGTCGGACGTCCGCCCATTCCGAGGCGAGGAACCGCTCGGTGAGCTCGTCGAACCCGATCCCCTCCGACGCGTCCGGCCCCGGGCGTTCGACGTCGAGCTCCTCGGGGAGCGCGTCGACCAGCTCCTGCAATCCGAAGCGTCCGTAGTGCGCCTCGACCCACGAATGGAACCGGGTCCCGAGGCGGGTCTGCCGGTAGGGCCGCTGCGGGACGGGGCGACGCAGACGTTCGAGTGCGGCCTCCGGTTCCGTGACGAACTCCTTGAACTTGGACGCGGGGATGCGCACGGGGAGCTCACCGCGCGCCGTCGTCGTCGCGGCACGGCGTCGTTCCTCGAGGAGCAGCGTCAGCTCGTTCTCGAGGGGGCCGAGGGTCGCCAGCAGCTCGGCCTCGGGCCGTCCGCGCCGCTGGTCGACCTCGGCCGCCGCCCGCTCGACGACGCTCCGACGCGCGCCGAGCGGATCGAGTGGCCAGTCGAGGACCGCAGCACCGGAGTCGACCGGGTTCTCCTCGAAGGCGGAGGCTGCGGGGAGCGGTGCGATGACGCCCGCCGCGGCCAGCTCCAGGAGGTAGGTGCTCGCAGCACGGGGCCGCTTGCGATCGCCCGACCAGAACGAGCCGGTGAGCAGGAGGTCGTGCTTGGCGCGGGTCACCGCCACATACGCGAGCCGGCGTTCCTCGTCGAGCGCGCGTTCGCCGAGCGCCTCCGAGAAGGCGAGCTGAGCGTCGACGACCTCCTTCCGCGTCTCGGCCGTCCGCCAGGCGAACTCCGGCAGCTCCGCCGCGTCGCCTCGGAAGTCGTACGGCAGTGTCCCGAGACGCACCCAGCCTTTGCCGTCCTTCGGCTTGGCTGGCAGTTCGTCGACCACGAGCCGCGGGATCGCGACATGATCCCACTCGAGGCCCTTCGAACCGTGGATGGTGAGCAATTGGACCGCACCCTGGTCGGGTGCGTCGCTCGCCGGTCCGAGGTCGTCTCGGGCGAGCGATCGGTCGATCCACGCCAGCAGGCTGCCGAGCGTCACCTGCTCCTCCGCCTGGATGAACGAGATGACCTCGTCGTGGAAGGCCTGCAGTCTGGCCGGAGCGCGCGCCGCGGAGCCGGTCGACTCGTTCGCGACGACCTCGATGTCGAGCCGCAACTCGCGCTCGACCGCTCTGACGAGATCGGGGAGGCCGCTGCCCGCACGACGCCGCAGGGAGGCGAACACCAGTCCGGCCTCCCGGAGACGCGAACGCGCCTCGTCGGTGAACCCTGCGGCGAGGCCCGCCGGCACGCGGTCCGCGGCGATGAAGTCGAGCGCGTCGATGATCGACCGCCCGTCGTCGTCGGCGACCGACTCACGGAGCCGGGCGGCCAGTTCGGCGTCGTACCGCTTCGTCTTCCAATCGATGGCCTGCAGGTACCGGGCCACCTCCACGAGGTGTCCGAGGTCGTGGACGCCGATCCGCCAGCGAGGCCCGCTCAAGAGTCTGATGAGCGAGGACCCGGCACCGGGATCGTGGATGACCCGCAGTGCCGCCGTCACGTCGACGATCTCCGGCGAGGAGAGCAGACCGCCGAGGCCGAGGATGTGGTGGGGGACGCCGAGCGCCGCGAGGCCGTCGGCGAACTCCTGCATCGGTCGACGCGCCCGGAACAGGATCGCGGCCGAACCGGCCGGATCTCCCCCGCGTTCGGCGAGCAAGCGGTCCGCGCACCACTCGGCGACCACCCGGATCTCCTCGGCACCGGTCTCGGGGAACTCGACGGCGAGGGAGCCGGCCCCGGCGCCGGGCTTCGGCTCGAGGTCGAGGACTCGCAGCTTCCCCGCCGTCTGCGCCTGCTGCTGCAACGGGCGGACGAGGACGTTCGCGGCTTCGAGGACCGTGCAGTCGTTCCGCCAACTCGTGGACAGGTTGAATTGGGTGGCGGCGACCTCCCGACCGAAGTCGCGTGAGAACCGTGCGAGGTTCGCCGCGCTCGCGCCGCGCCAGCCGTAGATGGACTGGTGCGGGTCGCCGACCGCCATGACGGGGTGGTCGGCGAACAGGGTCGACAGCAGTCTGGTCTGCACGACCGAGGTGTCCTGGTACTCGTCGAGCAGGACGACGCCCGCGCGATCGCGTGCGACGGCGGCGACCTTCGGCGAACGTTCGCAGGCGGCGAGCGCGAGGGCGACCTGGTCGGAGAACTCGACGAGTCCCTGCCGGCGCTTCTCGTCGGCGTACCGGTGCGCGAGGTCGAGCAGGACCGGCAGGGCACCCACGACCTCGACGGCCTGGTCGATCTGCGCGTACGCCCCGCGACCGCCGTCGGGGAGCTCGCCGATGCCGACGAACCGTTCCACGAAGCCGAGCAGCTCCTCGGGGGTGCCGTCGATCTCGGCGAGCTCGTGACTCAGCGAGAGGACGAGCTCGGCCACCTGGTCGACGGACTTGCCGAGGGTGGCGAGCCGTTCGTCTCCGTGTCGGACCACGACGCGCCTCGCGAGTCGCCAGGCGGACGCCTCGGACAGCAGGACCGACTCGGGCTCACGGCCCACCAGGAGGGCGTTGTCGCGGAACAGGGCGTTCGCATAGGCGTTGTAGGTGGACACCTCGGGACGGTCGAAGAGCGCGTCGGCCGCGGGATCCAGGATCCCGATGTCCTGCAGGGCGGCGATCCGCTTGCCGATCCGTGCCGCCAGCTCACCCGCGGCCTTCCTGGTGAAGGTGAGCCCCAGGATCCCGTCGACGTTCACGTGCCGGTTGGCGAGCAGCCACACGACGCGTGAAGCCATGGTCTCGGTCTTCCCGCTCCCGGCACCGGCGACGACGAGTACGGGCGCCATGGGGGCCTCGATGACCTCGACCTGCTGCGCCGTCGGTTGCGGGAGGCCGAGCAGGCCGGCGAGCATCTCGGCCGAGTAGGTCTCCTCCGTGCTCACGAGCTCACCGCCGGGACGACGTGGATGGCGCACTCGCCGAACGCGAACGGGTCGTGGCAGTGGGTCCCGACGCGGGCCTCGAACACCGCCCCGGCCATGCCGACCGCGTCCGCCAGAACACGCTCGCGGAAGAGCTCGAGGGCTTCGTCGTCGAAGGCGGGCTGGGCCGGGTCGTAGTACTCCTTGCGCTTCGTGCCGGCCGACACGACGATGAGCTTCGCGCCACCGCTCAGCAGCCCCTCCGTACCGGTGATCGCACCGGACGCCAGCGCGAGCTGGTAGGCACCGAGCTGCGCCATGTCGGCGACCTCCCGGTCCTGTCTGGGCGCCGAGCCGCCGGTCTTGAGGTCGGCGATCACCACGCGCCGCGTCCCGTCGGCGTCGGGCACGAGTTCGACGCGGTCGATCGAGCCGCCGAGCACGGCCGCGCCGCCCAACTCTCCGATGGGGATGCGGAGGCTGAACCGGCTCTCGTTGCCGATCGAGGTCACTCCTGCGCGCTCCGCGTCGTGGAGGTACGCGGACAGCCGGTGGACGAGTTCCGCCGCACGCCGTTTCGTCGCCGCGCCCTCCCAGTCCGCTTCGAAGTGGAGTTCGTCCCAGCGGTCCTCCACCGCCGCCCAGAGCGCGGCCTCGTCGGAGGACTCCGCGTGTTCGAGCGCGGCGTGCACGATCGTGCCGAGCCCGGAGGCGAACCCGGAGGCACCGCCGCCCAGTCGGGCGATCGCCCAGTGCAGCGGGCACTCCTCGAAAGCCTCCATGCGGGACGGGGAGACCGGCAGCTCCTCGACGGCGGGGTCGTGGAGCGGTGCCGTCGAGCTCGGTGCGGCCACGCCGTACCACTCCTCGGTCGGAGCGCCGGGGACTCCCGCTGTCGCGAGGATGGCCAGGGCCGAGGCGGACGCGGCACGCTCGGCCGGGTCCGCGGGGCGGATCCGGCGGGTGAGCGAGCGACGCAGGGTGCCGACGAGCCCCCGGAGCGACAGGGGCGACAGGGACGCCCGGTGCGGATCGGGTTCGGGGAGCAGCGTGAGGAACGGGCTCGCCTGGTGGTCGTCGTCGACGACCGCGACCACCGTGAGCGACCGGTGCGCACGGGAGGTCGCCTGGGCGAAGAGTCGGAGCTCGTCGTGGAGGACCGCGCGCCGTGCGTCCGCCGTCGCCGTGGCCGTGCCCTCCAGCAGTTCCACGAGCTCCGACGCGCCGAGCAGAGAGTCGCGGACCCGCAGGTTGGGCCACACGCCGTCCTGCATGCCGGCGACGACGACCGTGTCGAACGCGGTCCCGACCAGGGCGGCGGGCGTCGCGATCGTGACCGCCTCCCGGAGGCCCGTCGGCGCGAGGGAGTCGTCGCCGACCGTCTGTTCGAGCAGGCGGTCGAGGAAGACGGAGGCCGGGGTGTCGGGCTCCGCCTCGACGAAGGTACGTGCCGCATCGGCCAGCTGGGTGATCGCGTCGAGGTCGCGGTTCGCCTCCTCGGCGGCCTGACCGCTGCCCTTCGACAGCGAGACCCAGGAACGCTCGAGTCTGCTCCGCGACCAGAGGCCGTAGACGAGCTCCTCGGCCGAAGCGCCCGCCGCCGCCTGCGCGCTCGCCTCGGCGAGGCTGTCGGCAAGTGAGCGGGCGCGGGCGGCGGAGGGCGTCTCGAGTCCGATGAGTGCACCGGGGACGGCGAACGCCTCTTCCAGCAGGCGGTCCGCGCTGCGGTCGAGGCCCTCAGCGAGATCGGCGTGCCGGAGCGCGGCCCGCAGTCGCCTGACCCCGATCGAGTCCAGTCCACCGAGCGCGCTGTGGAGGAGTTCGGTCACGACCTCGGCGTCGAGCGGCGTCCGCCCGAGTGCCACCGACATGGCGAGGAGGACCGATCTGACGAACGGGTGGTCGCGCAGCGGTGCTCCGCCGGTGCTCGCCCGGGTGGGCACCTCGAGGGAGGACAGGCCCCGTTCGATCGCCGGGATCAGCCCGCCGCTGCGGACGACCACCGCCATGTCGGCCCACGCGACGCCGTCGAGGACGTGGCGCTCGCGGAGGAAGCGTGCGACGACCGCGATCTGCTCGGCCGGGGAACCGGCCGCCACGGTGACGACGGAGTGCTCGGGGGCCTCCGCGTCGTCGACCGGTGGCGCGGCCGTGCGATGGAGGCCGGCGCCGGCCGTGCCGATGCGCTCGGCGACACCGCGGACGGTCGCCCGGATGTCCGGTGTCCCGCGGTGGACCTGCCCGAGGACGAGCGTGTCCACCGGGCGACCGAGCACCTCGGCGAACCGCCCGAGGGCGTCGGCTCGGGCACCGTGGAAGGCACCCGTCGTGAGGTCGGGGTCGCCGAACGCGACGATCGTGACCCCGTGTCGGGCGAGCGCGGCGAACAGCTGCAGGACGCCGTGGGTCGCCTCCTGGGCGTCGTCCACGAAGACCACCCGCAGTCTGCCGAGCACGCCCGTTCCCGGTTCCTGGTCGTCGAGGAGCCGGACGGCGCGGGCGAGGGCCGCCGCGGGCGTGAGATGTCCGCGCCAGTCGTCGGCGAGGAACCCCTCGATGAAGCCCGCGGACGCGACCCACTCTGGACGCCCGTGCTCCGTACCGAGCCGACGCAGCTCGGCAGGCGCGACGTCGTGTTCGACGCTGCGTTCCATGAGGTTCCGGAGCTCGGTGCGGAACCCCTGCAGGCGCCTGACCTCGGGACCGAGCTCGGCGGGCCACAGCGGACCGGTCGCGTCCTGTTCGTCGCCGAGGAGTCGCTCTGCGATGGTCTGGTCCTGCTCGCCGCCCGTCAGCAACCGCGGTCGTCCTGAACCGGCGAACGCCCCGGAGCCCGCGATGACCTCGAGCGCGAGGGAGATGGCGGTGCGCGCCAGGGATCCAGGTGTGGCGCGCGCGACCCGTGCCTCGAGGCGGTCGCGGAGGACCTGCGCCGACGACCGGGAGGAGGCGATGACGAGCACCTCGTCGGTACGCAGACCGCGCGAGTGCACGCGTTCCGCGACCGCTTCGATGAGCGTCGTGGTCTTGCCCGTGCCGGGAGCCCCGAGCACGACGGCGGACCGGTCGTCCGCGAGCCGCAGCACGGCCTCCTGCGAGTCGTCGACCCGGACGAACGTGCCGACAGCCGGGCCGCCGACGGGCGCGCGGTCCGCGTCACGGACCGCACCCGTCGGATCGTCGGAGGCGTCGGGAACCGTCATGGTCCGCACGTTACCGGAGCCTCCCGACATCGCCGCGACGGCCGACCGGCGTTCCGCTGTTCGCTGACAGCAGCCGACCCGCGCCGGTCGGAGGACCACGACTCCCGTAGTCTTGCCCTACGCAACCGAAAGGCACTCAAGGTGGAAATTCGCATCGGAATCCTCAACAGCCCTCGCGAGATCGGCTTCGAGACCTCGCAGCCGGCGTCGGAGATCGAGCAGGCGGTCAAGACCGCGCTCGAGACGGACGCCAAGCTGCTCGCGCTCAAGGACGACAAGGGCACCAGCTACCTCATCCCGACCGCGGGCATCGGCTACGTCGAGCTCGGAACCGAGGAGTCCCGCCGCATCGGATTCGTCGGCTGACCATGGAACTCCTCTTCGTCGTGCTCGGCGGTGCCATCCTCGGTCTCGCCGTCCGATACCTCCTGCCCGGCCGCGACCAGCACGGGGCCGCGCTCATCCCGGCGGTCGCGACGCTCGTCGCCGCCGTCGTCTGGGTCGCGGCGACGTGGGCCGGCATGGCGTGGGACGGCGGCTGGATCTGGGTGCTCGCCTTCGGCGCGTCCGTCGTCGTGAGTGTGGTGGTCGACCTCGTACTCGTCCGCGTCCGCACTTCGTCGGACGAGGCGATGCTGACCCGCTTGCAGCAGGGCGTCGCCGCCTGACCCGAGGCGCTCGATCGATCGACGCCGTCGCTCCACCCGGAGCGGCGGCGTCGTCGTGTCGGAGGAGACGACCGGTCAGGCCGTGAGCCCGAGCGCGTCCATCCGTCTGGTGTGGTTCGCGATGAGCTCCGTGTAGACCGGTTCGACCCGGGCGTCGTCCGGCAGCGCCTTGCTCTCGGTCACGAGGGCGGACCTGGCGACGAGCATGGTGTCGCCGAGCAACCGACGGCCCCACATCGCGAGCGTCGAAGCGCGCTCGGGATGCGTTGCGATCACCCGGTGCAGGATCCCGACGAGCGGGTCCTCCTCCGGACCGGGGGCGACGATCGCAGCCAGGTCGCGGGCGTCCGCCCCGTCCAGGCCGCGCGCGAGCTGCGCGAAGAACTCGTCTAGGAAGCCCCGCGCCACGAGGACGCCCAGCAGGAGTTCGTCCCAGGTGCCGGTGCGCAGGATCGCCTGGAACTCGTCTCGCGTGCGTGCGTAGGGTTCGAGCACGGCGCCCGGGTCGTCGCTCGTCCGGCGGAGCCAGGCGAGTAGCGCCTGGTGTTTGCGCAGCGCCGTGGCGGCGGCCTCGGCGACCGTCTCCCGATCGGCGTCGTTCGGAGCGTGCTCGACCGCGAACGACAGCGTCATGAAGAACCCGAGCTGCAGTTGCGCCACCTGACCGAGGTAGTCGGTGGTGCTGGGCGCGAGCTCGTGGAGGTCGACGCGGGTCGCCTGGACGGCGTCCTCCCGCGAGCGCAGACGAGGCGTCTGGGTGCCGGGACGCCGACGTCGTGCAAACCAACGAGCCATGCGACCACCCTATCCGCAGCGCGCCGATCGGCGTGTTCCGCGCGCCCAGCGGCCTCTCGGGACGTCCCGGGTAGAATAGCCGTGCCCCGGCGTCGGATCGGGGCCCTACACCTGTGTGCAATCGAAGGTGTAGACCATGACTGCACTGACAGGTATCTCCGTGACTTTCTCTGATCTCGGTGTCGACCAGGACATCGTCGACGCCCTCACGACCAAGGGCATCATCGAACCATTCCCCATCCAGGAGCAGACGATCCCCCTCGGGCTCGCCGGCCAGGACATCATCGGCCAGGCCAAGACGGGCACGGGCAAGACCTTCGGGTTCGGCATCCCGATCGTCCAGCGCCTCGGCCTCGACCCGGCTCCCGGCGTCAAGACCCTCGTGGTCGTCCCGACCCGTGAGCTCGCCGTCCAGGTGTCCGAGGACATCGAGATCCTCATCTCCAACCGGTCGACGACGCTCGTCTCCATCTACGGCGGCAAGGCCTACGAGGGTCAGATCGAGCAGCTGAAGGCCGGCGCCCAGATCGTCGTCGGCACGCCCGGCCGTCTCATCGACCTCAACAACCAGCGCCTCCTCGACCTCTCGGGCATCACCGAGATGGTGCTCGACGAGGCCGACAAGATGCTCGACCTCGGCTTCCTCGCCGACATCGAGAAGCTCTTCTCGAAGACCCCCGCCGCGCGTCACACGATGCTGTTCTCAGCGACCATGCCCGGTCCGATCGTGGCCCTGGCCCGCCGCTTCATGAGCAAGCCGATCCACATCCGGGCGAGCGACCCCGACGAGGGGCTCACGCAGGCCAACATCAAGCACCTCATCTACCGCGCGCACTCGCTCGACAAGGACGAGGTGATCTCGCGCATCCTGCAGGCCGAGGGTCGCGGCAAGACCGTGATCTTCACGCGGACCAAGCGTGCCGCCGCGAAGCTCGTCGAGGAACTGACCGACCGCGGGTTCAACGCCGCGGCGGTGCACGGCGACCTGAACCAGGAGCAGCGCGAGCGGGCGATGGCGTCGTTCAAGGCCGGCAAGCGCGACGTCCTGATCGCCACCGATGTCGCCGCTCGTGGCATCGACGTCGACGACGTCACCCACGTCATCAACCACACGATCCCCGAGGACGAGAAGACGTACCTCCACCGCGTCGGTCGTACCGGTCGCGCCGGGAAGACGGGTATCGCCGTCACGTTCGTCGACTGGGACGACCTCCACAAGTGGGCGCTCATCAACCGCGCCCTCGAGTTCGGTCAGCCGGAACCGACGGAGACTTACTCCTCGAGCCCGCACCTGTTCACCGACCTCGGGATCGCGGAGGGCACGAAGGGCCGGCTGAAGCCCGCCAAGGCCGTCGAGCCCGCCCCGCGGCGCGAGGGTTCGCGGAGCGCAGGCGGACGCGACGGTTCGCGGACCGGCGGCGGACGCGACGGTTCACGGACCAGCGGCGGTCGCGGTGGTGAGCGCGGCGGACGCGGAGGCGACCGCACGCAGCCGACCAGCACCCGGCTCGAGTCCCAGCCGAGCACCCGCGCCCACTCGCGGACGCACGACGCCGCCTCGACCGACACCGTCGACCGCAGCGCGCCCGCAGCAGGCACCCACGACGGCCACGGTCCGGAGCACCGCGACGGCAACAGCGCTCCCCGCCGTCGGAGCCGGACGCGCCGCACCGCTCCCCCGGCTCCCACGGCGTAGGTCCGCCACGCAGAACGCCCGCACCCTTCCGGATGCGGGCGTTCTGCATGTCGCGAGCGCTGCGCTCGACACGGTTGGTGACCGAAGGATGCCGGTCCCTGAGCCTGTCGAAGGGTGCTCCGACCGGCGGCCCCTCACATCCGCTGCGCCCCCGTGGGCACTTCGACAAGCTCAGTGACCGGGAGAAGTACACCCGGTCCCTGAGCGCGTCGAAGGGCACTCCGGACGCGCCGAATCAGTCAGGCAGGACGGGTGCCGAGCCGGTGGCCTCGGCCACGATGCGCCGGACCACGTCGATGTCCGTGGTGTTCTCGCCGAGGCGGTTCGGCTTACCGGTCCCGTGATAGTCGCTCGAACCGGTCGCGACGAGGCCCAGCTCGGAGGCGATACGCCGCACGACGACCTTCCCCTCCTCGGTGTTCTCGCGGTGCTCGATCTCGAGCCCGAACAGGCCCGCGTCAGCGAGTTCGCGGAAGTACGGCTCGGGCAGCATCCGGTCGCGGCCGGCCGGGACCGGGTGGGCGATCACGGGGACGCCACCGGCGGCGCGGACGAGCTTGACCGCGGTGAGCGGGTCGGGCGCGTAGTGCGGCGCGTAATACCCGGTGCGCGGATGCAGGATGCCGTCGAAGGCTTCGCCACGGTCGGCCACGATCCCGAGGGCGATGAGGGCGTCGGCGATGTGAGGCCGTCCGACGGTCGCACCTTCGCGGGTCTGCGCGAGGACGTCCGCCCAGGACAGCGGGTAGTCGCCACCGATGCGTGCCACGATGCCTTCGGCCCGCCGGAGCCGGGACTCCCGGATCTTCGCGGTCTCCTGGAGCAGGTCGCCGTTCAACGGATCGATGAGGTACGCGAGCAGGTGCACGCTCCGCCATTCGTAGCGGGTGCTCAGTTCCATTCCGGGGAGCAGGGTGATGCCCTGGCGGCGCGACTCGACGGCCGCCTCGGCCCAACCGGCGGTGGAGTCGTGGTCGGTGAGGGCGATCGTGCCGAGCCCCGCGGCACCGGCAGCGCGCATCAGCTGCGTCGGCGTCTCCGTGCCGTCCGAGACGCTCGAGTGCGTGTGCAGATCGGCGGGGCCGTGCATGTCTCGAGCGCTCACCACGCTTCCACCCTAGTCGCAGGTCCTGCCCCGAGGACTCCCAGACCGCTCGCCTACGCTGACGCGGGTGCTGAAGACCGTCGGTGGCGTCATCGCGGCCGTGCTCGCGATCGCGATCACGGCCCTGCTCGTCGTCGCCGTCCTCCCCGGGCTGTTCGGTCTCGAGCAGGCCCAGGTCGTCGTCCAACTGAGCGCGTTCCGCCTCCTCGTGGCGATCGCCGCCGCGGGCGGCGCACTGCTCTGCCTCGTGACGGCGATCCTCGTCCGGGGGTCCCGCCGCGTGCTCCCCGCCATCCTGGCGGTCGTCCTCGCCGCGGTCTCGGTCACCGGCGCCGTCGTCACGGCCAACCGCGGAATCGACGACCAGATGGTCGCCGGAGAGGCGACCGACCTCGCGGATCAGGTCACGGTCCTCGCCTGGAACACCCTCGGCGATGCCGTCGACCCCGGAACGATCGCGGCGATCGCGGTGCGTGAGGGCGCCGACGTCGTCTCCCTGCCGGAGACCTCGTCCGACACCGCGGCGGTCGTCGCCGCCGCGATGACCGCCGCCGGACGGCCGATGGTTGCGCATTCGACCGACGCCGACGCAGGAGGGACGAGCCTCCTCATCAGCACCGGACTCGGCGAGTACGCGGTCCGTGCACCGACGGTGACCGGCCCGACCGCCATCGAGCGCTCGGAGACCCTCATCGCCGATCCGGTCCTCGGCCGCGGACCGACCCTCGTCGCGGTCCACACCACGGCCCCACTGCCGAGTCGGCTCGACGACTGGCGTGCGGAGCTCGCCGATCTCGCCGGCCGTTGCACCGACGACGCGGACGTGATCATGGCCGGTGACTTCAACGCGACGCTCGACCACCTCGCCGGGTTGCGCGGCGTCGGCGACCTCGGCGCGTGCCACGACGCCGCGGCGGCCGACGCGGCAGCCGGGCTCGGTACCTGGCCGACCGGGCTCCCGGCTGTCCTCGGCGCACCGATCGACCACGTCATGGCGACACCGGGATGGGTCACGGTGTCTGCTCACGTCCTGACCGACGTCGACGGCACGGGCAGTGATCACCGGCCCGTGGTCGCGACGCTGCTCCCCCGCACGGGGAGCTGAGGGTCGGGCGCCTGTCGCGACCGCAGTGCGACAATGGAGGTATGGCGACTTCCGCAGACACATCCAGTTCGAACACCGTCCAGACCGAGGCGACCTCCAACCGGGCGGCCGCCTGGTCCGAGGGCTTCCGCGCCTTCATCGGCACCGGGTGGGCAGACCGCCCCGAGGTCCTGCCGGAGCCGCGGGAGACCGCCGGCCTCGCAGCGGCTCGTCGTGAACGCCTGTCGGCACAGTTCCCCGGTCACCGTCTCGTCCTCCCCGCGGGCGGGATGAAGCAGCGGTCGAACGACACCGACTACCTGTACCGGGCGCACTCCGCCTTCTCCTACTACACCGGCTGGGCGGCCGACACCGAGCCCGACAGCGTCCTCGTGCTCGATCCCGAGGAGTCCGGCCACACCGCGACCCTGTACTTCCGCGAGCGAGCGGGCCGCGACACCGACGAGTTCTACACGAACGCCGCGATCGGCGAGTTCTGGATCGGTGCGCGTCCGTCGCTCGCCCAGGTGGCCGCCGACCTCGCGATCGCGACCGCCGACCTCTCGGCGTTCACCGCCGACGCCGCCGATCTCACGGTCGACGTCGACGACACCCTGACGCGCGCCGTGTCCGAGATGCGCCTCGTGAAGGACGCCTACGAGATCGCGCAGATGCGTTTCGCCGTCGACGCGACCGCGCGCGGCTTCGACGACGTCGTCGCCGAACTCCCGAAGGTCCTCGCGCACGAGCGCGGCGAGCGCATCGTCGAGGGCGTCTTCGCCGGGCGGGCTCGCGCCGACGGGAACGGCGTCGGGTACGAGACCATCGCCGCCGCTGGACCGCACGCCTGCATCCTCCACTGGACGCGCAACGACGGACGGGTCGTCCCGGGTGACCTCATCCTCATCGACGCCGGCGTCGAGCTCGACAGCTACTACACCGCCGACATCACCCGCACGATCCCGGTGTCCGGCACGTTCACCGAGGTCCAGCGACGGGTCTACGAGGCCGTCCGTGAGGCGGCCGACGAGGCCTTCGCCATCGTCCGCCCCGGTATCCGGTTCCGCGAGGTGCACGCGGCCGCGATGGCGGTCATCGCACGCAAGACCGCCGAATGGGGCCTGCTCCCCGTCACCGCCGAGGAAGCGCTCCTGAAGGAGAACGAGCAGCACCGGCGGTACATGGTGCACGGGACCAGCCACCACCTCGGCACCGACGTGCACGACTGCGCCCAGGCCCGCCGCGAGATGTACGCCGACGCCGTGATCGAGCCCGGCATGGTCTTCACGATCGAACCCGGCCTCTACTTCCAGGTCGACGACCTCACGGTCCCCGAGGAGTACCGCGGCATCGGCGTCCGGATCGAGGACGACATCCTCGTCACCGAGGACGGCGCGGAGAACCTGTCGGCCGGCATCCCGCGCACCGCGGACGAGGTCGAGGCCTGGCTCGCGCGCTGAGCCCGTCCGCCGGGCGACGGCTCGGAGCCTGACGCGGCTGGATCAGCCCGCGTCGGTCTCCGGGCCGCGCTCCAGGAGGTTGCGTGCGCGGTTCGCGAGCTCACCGCCGACGATGAGGTCGTAGCGCGTCGCCACGACGAGCGTGGCCGAGGTGTACTCCTGCCGCTTGCGGGTCACCGAGTACGACACGATGCCGAACAGCATGCCGAACGCGGCACCCATGAGCACCGCGGCTCCGAGCAGCATGAGGTTCGTCTCGGGATTGAAGATGACGAGGACGAGCCCGAGGAACAGTCCCAGCCAGGCACCGCTGACCGCACCGGCTCCCGCAGCACGGCCGTAGCTGAGGCGACCGGTGACGCGTTCGACGCTCTTGAGATCACTGCCGACGATCGAGATCTCCTTGACCGGGAAATCGGTGTGGGCGAGCGACGAGATCGCGGCCTGCGCGGACTCGTAACTCTCGTAGCTGGCCACCGTCTCGCCTCGCGGGATGACGCCGAGCGCCGGGGCGCCCTTCCGGCCGAACTGTCGCGGATCACTCATGCCTCCATCCTCTCACCCCGCCCCGAGCGGGCACTCCAGGCCGACCACCGGCGGGTAGGTTAGTAGTTGTGAGTGCAACCAGAGTGTTCGTCGCCAGGCTCGCCGGGTGCACCGTCTTCGACCCCGCGGGCGATCGTGTCGGCAAGGTCAGGGACGTGCTCGTCGTCTACCGCACCGGCAAACCCCCGCGGGTCGTCGGCCTCATCGTCGAGATCCCCGGGAAACGCCGTGTGTTCGTGTCGATCGGCCGCGTGACGAGCATCGGCGCCGGGCAGATCATCACCACGGGACTCATCAACGTCCGCCGGTTCGAGCAGCGCGGTGGCGAAGTGCGCGTGATCGCCGAACTCTTCGGCCGACGCGTCGTCTTCCGCGCCACCGGTGAGGAGGCGACGATCGAGGACGTCGCCATCGAGGAGCAGGGCCCCGGCGAGTGGCAGGTGTCGCAGCTGTTCGTCCGCCGCCCGAAGACCACCGCCTCCCCCTTCGTGAAGGGCCCGACGACCTTCGCCACCTGGAACGAGCTGCGCGAGGAGCAGGAGCTCGGCGAGGCCCAGTCCGCCGAGCAGCTCATCGCGACCTACGCCGACCTGAAACCGGCCGACCTCGCGAACACGCTCCTCGACCTCCCGCGCGACCGGATGATCGAGGTCGCGGAGGAGCTGTCTGACGACCGCCTCGCGGACGTGCTCGAGGAGATGCCCGAGACGGACCAGGTCCAGATCCTCGCCCAGCTCGACGACGACCGCGCAGCCGACGTCCTCGATCAGATGCAGCCGGACGACGCGGCCGACCTCATCGCCCAGCTCCCCGAGGACCGCGGTGAGCACCTCCTCGAGCTCATGGAGCCGGAGGAGGCGGAGGACGTCCGCATGCTCCTCCGGTTCGACCCGGAGACCGCGGGTGGCCTCATGACGACCGAGCCGATCATCCTCTCCGCCGACGCCACCGTCGCGGAGGCCCTCGCGTCGATCCGACGCTCCGAGCTGGCACCGGCGCTGGCGGCCGGCGTCTGCATCACCCTGCCGCCGTACGAGTCACCGACGGGACGCTTCCTCGGGATGGTGCACTTCCAGCGCATGCTCCGCTACCCGCCGCACGAGCGCCTCGGGACCCTGCTCGATCAGAGCCTCGATCCGGTGGGCGTGCGGACCTCCGCCGCCGAGGTCTCGCGGATCCTCGCGAGCTACAACCTCGTCCAGGTGCCCGTCGTCGATGAACAGCACCGGCTCCTGGGGGTCGTGACGATCGACGACGTCCTCGACTACCTGCTCCCGGACGACTGGCGCAGCATCGACGAGAACGATGAACTCCCGGCGTCGGAACAGCGGCTCGGATCGAACGGAAGGAGGGCAGGTCGTGGCACGAGCACCCCGCAATGAGGTCCGGCTCGACGCTCCGAAGGGGCTTCGGAGTTCCGTACGTTCCATCCGCCGCGCCCCGGCCTCGCGCGACCGCTTCGGCCGGTTCACCGAGTGGATCGCCCGGGCGATGGGCACGCCGTGGTTCCTCCTCGGCCTCACCCTCTTCGTCATCCTGTGGATCGCCTGGAACACCTACGGTCCACTCGCCCTCCGGTTCGACTCCGTCGACATCGGCTTCGTGGCCCTGACCCTCGTGCTGTCGCTCCAGGCCTCGTACGCCGCTCCGCTCATCCTGCTCGCCCAGAACCGCCAGGACGACCGCGACCGCGTGCAGATCGAGCAGGACCGGCAGCGGTCCGAACGCAACCTCGCCGACACCGAGTACCTCGCCCGTGAGGTCGTCGCGCTGCGACTGGCCCTCAAGGACATGGCCTCGAAGGACTTCATCCGCGCCGAACTGCGCTCCCTCCTCGAGGAACTCGATCGGGATCGCACGGACCAGCCCGAACACGACGGGCCCGAGCGCCGGCGTGGCTGACGCCGGCGCGGCTGACACCGGCGCGGCTGACACCGGCGCGGCTGACACCGGCCTCGCCGAGCGGATCAGGACCGCGCTCGCCCGAGTCATCGACCCGGAGATCCGCAAACCGATCACCGAACTCGACATGGTCGGCCCGATCACGGTGGACGACACCGGTGCCGCCGACGTCACCATCAAGCTCACGATCGTCGGCTGCCCGGCAGCGGCGAGCATCGAGCGCGACGTGCGTGAGGCCACCGCGGCGACCCCCGGGGTGACGAGCGTCGCGGTCGACGTCCAGGTGATGACGACGGCGGAGCGTCAGGCATTCACGGAGCGCCTGCGTGGCGGCCGCAGCGCCCGCGGCATCCCGTTCGGCCCGGACTCACTGACCCGCGTGTACGCCGTCACAAGCGGCAAGGGCGGTGTCGGGAAGTCGACGGTGACCGCGAACCTGGCCGTCGCACTCGCCGCCAGCGGCCTGCGGGTCGGCCTGGTCGACGCGGACGTCCACGGGTTCTCCATCCCGGGGCTCCTCGGACTGGTCGAGAACGGCTTGGCCGTCAAACCGACGCAGGTCGGCGACATGATCCTGCCGCCCGTCGCCCACGGTGTGAAGGTCGTCTCGATCGGCATGTTCATCGACGCACCGACGGACGGCACCACCGCCGTCGCCGTCGCCTGGCGCGGACCGATGCTCCACCGCACCATCCAGCAGTTCCTGACCGACGTGTTCTTCGGCGACCTCGACGTGCTGCTCCTCGACCTCCCGCCCGGCACCGGGGACGTCGCCATCTCCATCGGCCAGCTGCTCCCCCACGCCGAGGTGCTCGTCGTCACGACACCGCAGCCGGCCGCCGCCGAGGTGGCCGAGCGCAGCGGCGTGGTGGCGCGCCAGACCGGGCAGCGCGTCCACGGCGTCATCGAGAACATGGCGGGTCTCCCCCAGCCCGACGGCAGCGTCCTGCAGCTGTTCGGCTCAGGGGGTGGCGAGGCGCTCGCGGCGCGGCTGTCGATCGGCCAGGACGCCCCGGTACCGCTCCTCGCCTCGGTCCCGCTCAGCGTTCCGCTTCGGGAGGGCGGGGACGCCGGGCTGCCGATCGTCCTCTCGGATCCGACGGATCCCGCGGCTGCCGAGATCCTCCGGCTGGCCGGTCAGCTCGCTGCGAGACCTCGTGGCCTCGCCGGTCGTCGTCTCGGCGTCAGCACGAGCTGAGCCGTCCGGGTCGGACGTGTGCGACCGAAGCGGACTCAGGTGGCTTCGAGGTCGAACGGGGGCGCGGCGGTCTCTCCGGCGGCGAGTCGGCGCAGGCGCTCGTCGGTCGCCGCCTGGATCGACTTCGGCTTCTCGAGCGATGGGACGGCTGCAGCGGCGGCCGCGGCAGCGGGAGCCGCGTCGAGCGGAGCGGTCGTCGCGACCGTCGGCGTCACCGGAGGCTCGTCGTCGAGGAGCGCCTCGCGGATGATGCGTCTCGGATCGTACTGACGCGGGTCGAGCTTCTTCCAGTCGACCTCGTCGAACTCCGGTCCCATCTCCTCGCGCATCCGGTCCTTGGCGCCGGAGGCGAGGTCGCGGAGGGTGCGGACGAGTCGCGCCAGTTGCGAGGCGTAGTACGGCAGCCGTTCCGGACCCAGCAGGAACACGGCGATGACCCCGATGATGAGGAGTTTGTCGAAGGTCAGACCGAACACGACATCAGACTACCGCGCGAGCCTCAGCTGTCGGAGCAGTTGCAGGCCATACGCTGGGATCCGGAGGCAAGGTGTCAGAACACAATCTCAATTGGAAGTACGCGGGCGACGTCGTCGTCGAGAGCGCGGCGATGCTCACGGCGCGCGCTCACGCGCACGAACTGGGCGTCGAACCGATCTCCCCGGCGATCGGCGCGCAGATCGCGGTGGTGGCCGCGGCCACCCGCGCGGAGTCCATCGTCGAGGTGGGCACCGGCACCGGCGTCTCCGGGCTCTGGCTGCTCCGCGGCGCCACGAGCGCGGTGCTGACGTCCATCGACACCGAGATCGTGCACCAGCAGCAGGCACGCGCGGCGTTCACGGAGGCCGGCATCACGACCAACCGCATCCGCCTCATCACCGGCAGCGCGCTCGACGTCCTGCCGCGGATGAACGAGAACTCCTACGACCTCGTCCTCGTCGACGGCGACCCGGGATCGGTCATCGAGTACGTCGAGCACGGACTCCGTCTGGTGCGTCCCGGTGGCACCGTGCTCGTCCCGCACGCGCTTTGGCGGGGCCGCGTGGCCGATCCGGCTCAGCGGGACGAGACCACAGGCCTCTTCCGCTCGCTCGTCCAGGAGATCTCCGCGTCGGACGCGGTCGTCAGCGCCCTGTCCCCGGCCGGCGACGGCCTCCTGCAGATCACCAAACCGAACCTCTGAGCCCTCCCCGTACGACGACGAACCGGCCGCCATCCTGACTCTGCGAGCAGTGATGACGGCCGGTTCTCGGCTCATGCGGCGTCGGTGACGGGGATCAGCCCGCGCTCACCACACCCGCGAGTGCATCATGCAGTTCTTGAGCCTCTGCGTCGTTGACCGACACGACGAGACGCCCTCCCCCTTCAAGAGGCACTCGCACGATGATGAGCCGACCCTCCTTCACGGCCTCCATTGGCCCGTCTCCGGTGCGTGGCTTCATTGCGGCCATGCGAGTCCCCTCTCGTTATTCGACTGACCCCCATTATCTCGTATCACGGGGGCTCGTGATAATCCTGAGCGCGGCGAGGCGCAGGATGACGCCGGATCCGCACTCAGGGAATGGTCCAATACGCGTTCGCGAGGCCGTACATGACGAAGATCCAACACCATTGCAACGCCAGCGAGACGATGACGACGCCGCCGCGATACCAGCGGTTCCGTGGGACGGCGACCGCACCGAGGAGCGGGAAGACCGGTACGAGCAGCCGGAAGACACTCGTCTGCGGGAAGAACACCGCGAAGAGGTACAGGAGGTAGGACCCCACCCACAACCGGAGGTCGGCACCGAGCCGGCGCACCGGTGGGAGGAACAGGAGCACGACGGAGCCGACGAAGATCGCGGCGACGACGGCGATGCCCGGACCATCACCGAACCAGAACTGGCCGCCCTGGATCCAGGCCGAGAACGGGACGAGGGGCTGCTCCCCGATGAAGGCGGCCCGCCACGCCAGCTCCGTCTTGAGGTACGCCTCCGGCGTCCCGGTGACGAGACCGGCGATGATCATCCACGCGAATCCGGCGAGGGCAGCGAGGGCCCCGCCCGCGAGGATGAGGACGACCTCCCGGCGCGCGAGCGGGTCGCGGTGTCGCGTGACGATACGCACGATGAGATGGAGGCCCAGCAGGAGCGAGAAGGCCAGGACTCCGGGGCGGGTGAACGCCATGACCGGGATGACGGCGAGGAGCCAGCCGTACCGGCGCGTCACGAGCAGGAGCAGTGCGAGCGTCAGCAGCAGCAGGAACATCGATTCCGCATAGGCGACCTGGAACAGGGCGCTGAGCGGGGCGATGCAGAACAGCACGACGGCGAACATCGCCCGTTCATCGCCGAGGCGGATGCGCAGGAGCCGGTGGAACAGCAGGGCCGCCCCCAAGCCGCAGCACAGCGAGACGATGACGGCCATGACCGGCCACGGCAGGAAGGTGACGACCGAGAGCGCCTTCACGACCCCCGGATAGACCGGCATGAACGCCCACGCGTTCTCCGCGACCCGGCCGGCGTCGTCGAGCGGCAGCTGGGTCGGGTAGCCGTACGTCGCGATCCACCAGTACCACTGTCCGTCCCAGCCGGCGGCGAGCGTGCCGAGCGAGGGGAACGCGCCGAACCGGGAGTCCGGCGCCTGCAGCAGACTCGCGACCGCGAACATCGCGGTCGTCACCAGGCGGGACAGCACGTACACGATGGTGATCCGCCCCCACCAGGGCAGGCGGGCCCAGCGCCGGAGCATCGACGGCCGCTCCTCGACCTCGGTCGAGTGGGCCGCGTCAGCGACCATCGGGCCCGGTCAGCCAGGCGCGGAGCCCGCGCTCACAGTCCTCGATGTGCGCGAGCGGGACGCGCTCGTCGTCGGCATGGGCGAGGAGCGGGTCACCCGGTCCGTAGTTGACGGCGGGGACGCCGAGCGCGGAGAAGCGTGCGACGTCCGTCCAGCCGTACTTCGGGGCCGGTGTGCCGCCGACCGCGGCCAGGAAGTCCTGGGCGATCGGCGCGTCTAGCCCGGGACGAGCACCCTCCGCGACGTCCGTCTGCACGACCTCGAAGCCGGAGAAGAGCTCCTCGAGGTGGGCGAGCGCCTCGGCACCCGTCCGGCTCGGAGCGAAGCGGTAGTTCACCTCGACGGTGACGAGGTCGGGGATCACGTTCCCGGCGACGCCGCCGGTGATCCCGACCGCGTTGACGCCCTCCCGGTAGACGAGCCCGTCGACCTCGACCTCCCGTGGCGTGTACGAGGCGAGCGTCGCGAGGACCGGTGAGATCGCGTGGATCGCGTTGACGCCGACCCAGCTCCTGGCCGCGTGCGAGCGCTTGCCGTGCGCGCTCACGTGGACGCGCAGCGTTCCGTTGCAGCCCCCCTCGACGCCGGCGTTGCTCGGCTCGCCGAGGATCGCGAAGTCACCGATGAAGAGGTCGGGACGGTTCCGCGCGAGACGCCCGAGGCCGTTGAGGTCGGATGCGACCTCCTCGTTGTCGTACCACATCCAGGTGATGTCGACGATGGGATCGGTGAGCTCGGCCGCGAGCTTCAGCTGGACCGCGACGCCGCCCTTCATGTCGACCGTCCCCCGACCCCAGAGCACCGCCTCGCCGTCGCGCTCCTCGAACCGGGTCGGGACGTTTCCGTTGATCGGGACGGTGTCGATGTGGCCGGCGATGATGACCCGCTGTGCACGTCCGAGCGAGGTGGAAGCGACCACCGTGTCGCCGTCGCGCACGATCGTCAGGTGCTCGAGACCCTCGAGCGACGCCTCGATCGCGTCGGCGATGCGGGCTTCATCCCCCGAGACGGAGGCGATGTCGCACAGCTGCTGGGTGAGTTCCACCGAGGAGACGGACAGGTCGAGTACGGGGACTTCGGCTGGCATGGCACCAGTGTATTGGCCGTCGACCTGAGTGTTGGCCGGTACCCTGGAGCCATGACCGCTGTGCCTGCCGAGACCCCTGTTCCGACTCACGCCTGGGGCTCCGGCCTCGCGACCATCGCCGCCGACGGCACCGTGCTCGACACCTGGTTCCCCGAGCCCTCGCTCGGACGGATCCCCGAGGGCCGCGACCGCTGGATCGCCCCCGCAGACCTCGAGGCCCTCGCGACCGACGACGAGCGCCGGGCCGTCCGCATCGACATCGTCACGGTCGAGATCGAGCTGCAGGCCGCTCCGCAGAGCACCCCGGACGCCTACCTGCGGCTGCACCTGCTCAGCCACCTGCTCGTCCAGCCGAACACGATCTCGCTCGACGGTGTCTTCGCGCACCTCCCCATCGTCGTCTGGACCAACGCCGGCCCCGTCCACCCCGCGGACTTCGACCGCCTCCGACCGTCGCTCCTCCGCGCCGGCATCCACGCGACCGGCATCGACAAGTTCCCGAGACTCCTCGACTACGTGACGCCCGACAAGGTCCGGATCGCCGACGCCTCGCGCGTCCGGCTCGGCGCCCACCTGGCACCGGGCACCACCGTCATGCACGAGGGCTTCGTCAACTTCAACGCCGGGACCCTCGGCGCGTCGATGGTCGAAGGACGCATCTCGCAGGGCGTCGTCGTCGGTGACGGCAGCGACATCGGGGGTGGTGCGTCGATCATGGGGACGCTTTCCGGCGGCGGGACGCAGCGGGTGGCGATCGGTCAGCGCGCCCTCCTCGGCGCCAACTCCGGCATCGGCATCTCGATCGGCGACGACTCGGTGGTCGAGGCGGGTCTCTACGTGACCGCGGGCACCAAGGTCGTCCTCGCGGGTGCTGCGGCCACGGCCGAAGGCGCGCCGCGTACGGTCAAGGCGGTCGAGCTGTCGGGTGTCCCGAACCTCCTGTTCCGTCGGAACTCACTCACCGGTGCCGTCGAGGTGCTCCCCCGCTCGGGCTCGGGCGTCGAGCTGAACGCGGCACTGCACGCCTGACCCGGCCTCCCGGGACGCAGAACGGCCCCGCATCCGAGGTGGATGCGGGGCCGTTCTTCGACAGGCTCAGGAACCGCCCTTCGACAGGCTCAAGAACCGACGGGACTAGCGCGTCGGGAAGGGACGCTCGGGCGAACCCGTGTACAGCTGCTGCGGGCGCCCGATCTTGGTCTGCGGGTCGAGGTTCATCTCACGCCAGTGGGCGATCCACCCGGGCAGGCGTCCGATGGCGAAGAGCACCGTGAACATCCGCGTCGGGAAGCCCATCGCCTTGTAGATGACGCCGGTGTAGAAGTCGACGTTCGGGTAGAGCTTGCGCTCCTTGAAGTAGTCGTCCTCCAGGGCGATCTGCTCGAGCTCCTGAGCCAGGTCGAGCAGCGGGTCGTTGATGCCGAGCGCCCGGAGCACCTCGCCGGCGCTCTCCTTGACGAGCTTGGCGCGCGGGTCGTAGTTCTTGTAGACGCGGTGCCCGAAGCCCATGAGCTTCACGCCGTCTTCTTTGTTCTTCACGCGGTCGACGAAGCGCTGCACGCCCTCGCCGGACTCCTGGATCCGGCCGAGCATCTGCAGGACAGCTTCGTTCGCGCCACCGTGCAGCGGACCCGAAAGGGCGTTGATACCGGCGGACACGGAGGCGTAGAGGTTCGCTCCGGTGGAGCCGACGAGGCGGACCGTGGAGGTCGAGGCGTTCTGCTCGTGGTCCTCGTGCAGGATGAGCAGAAGGTCGAGCGCCTTCGACAGGACGGGATCGATCTCGTACGGTTCGGCGAGGTTGCCGAAGTTCAGCTTGAGGAAGTTGTCGACGAAGCTCAGCGAGTTGTCGGGGTAGAGGAACGCCTGCCCGACCGACTTCTTGTGCGCGTAGGCGGCGATCACCGGGAGCTTTGCGAGCATGCGGACCGTCGTGAGCTCGACGTGGTCGGGATCGTGCGGATTGGCGTCCGACTCGTAGTAGGTCGACATGGCCTGCAGGGCGCTCGACAGGACGGCCATCGGGTGCGCCGTGTGCGGGAGCGCCGAGAAGAACCGCTTGAGGTCCTCGTGGAGGAGCGTGTGGCGCCGGATCTTCTCGTCGAATCCGCCGAGTTCGTCGGCCGTCGGGAGTTCCCCGTGGATGAGCAGCCAGGCGACCTCGAGGAAGGTCGACTGCTTGGCGAGCTGCTCGATCGGGTAGCCGCGGTAGCGCAGGATGCCCTGGTCGCCGTCGATGTACGTGATCGCCGACTTGGTCGCAGCGGTGTTGACGAACCCGTAGTCGAGCGTGGTCAGGCCGGTCTGCCGCGTGAGCGAGGAGATGTCGATACTCGACGCGCCCTGGGCTGACTGGTGGATCGGGAATTCGGCCGTTCCGCCGGGGTAGTTCAGGGTGACCTGATGCGTCTCGGTGGAAGCCTGTTTCTCGACGTCGCCCACGGCGCCTCCTCATATCTTTGTGCGATAGGGACTCGACATCGCCCTCCGATACGACGGCGTGTCACATACAGCCTAATCGGCTTCGGACCCTACTGCTGTTTCCCACAGTGATCCGGCGGCTTCCTTGGAGTTCACCCCGAAATCGGGCGGAGTCCCCGAAGTCTGGCCGCGGCGGCCGCGATGCGCTCGTCTGAGGCGGTCAGGGAGAGCCGCACATGTTGCGGTCCGGCCTCGCCGTAGAACACCCCTGGACCCGCCAGGACACCGATCGATGCCAGGCGGTCGATGCTCACCCAGGCGTCCTGGCCCTCGGTGATCCACAGGTACAGTCCCGCCTCGCTGCGGTCGACCCGGAACCCGGCCTCACGGACGGCCGGGAGCAGCACCTCGCGTCGGGCGCGGTAGCGGGCCTTCTGCTCCGCCACGTGGGCGTCGTCGCCGAGCGCCGCGACCATGGCGGCCTGCAGCGGGGCCGGCAGCATGAGACCCGCGTGCTTCCGGACGGTGACCAGCCGACGCACCAGGCGCTCGTCGCCCGCGAGGAACGCGGCACGGTATCCGGCCAGGTTGGACTGCTTGCTCAGGGAGTAGATCGCGAGGACACCCTCGGTGTCGCCGTCGGTCACGCGTGGATCGAGCACGGACGGGGTCGGGGTGTCGGACCACTCCCCCTCCCAGCCGAGTTCCGCGTAGCATTCATCGCCCACGAGGACGGCGCCGAGTTCGCGGGCTCTGGCTCGGGCTGCGCGCAGCTCGTCGACCGACAGGACACGACCGTCGGGGTTGCCGGGGGAATTCAGCCAGACCAGCCGGGTGCTCTCCGGCCATTCGGACGGATCGTCGGAGGCGAACGCCTCGGCTCCCGCGATCGCCGCGCCGACCGCGTACGTCGGATAGGCGGCCACCGGGTGGACCACGGTGTCGCCGGCGCCCAGGCCGAGGAGGAAGGCGAGCAGCGCGACGAGTTCCTTCGAGCCGATCGTCGGGAGGACGGCGTCGAGGCTGAGCCCCTCGACACCACGACGGCGCGCGAACCAGTCGACGATCGCCTGCCGGAGTTCGGGCGTCCCGACCGTGGTCGGGTACGCATGTGCGTCCGTGGACGCCCGGAGCGCATCCCGGATGAGGCCGGGAGTCGGATCGACCGGCGAACCGATCGAGAGGTCGACGATGCCGTCGGGGTGGCGACGGGCCTGCTCCGCATACGGGACCATGAGGTCCCAGGGGTAGTCGGGCAGCGGCTGCAGTGCCACGCGACTACTCGTGGGCTTGTGGCGGCAGCGCGGCGATGAGCGGGTGGTCCGAGGGGATCACGCCGACCTTCGCGGCCCCACCCGGGGAACCGATCTCGTCGAAGAACTCGACATTGGCCTTGTAGTAGTCCGCCCACTCCTCGGGAAGGTCGTCCTCGTAGTAGATGGCCTCCACCGGGCAGACCGGCTCGCACGCACCGCAGTCGACGCATTCGTCGGGGTGGATGTAGAGCGACCGTTCACCCTCGTAGATGCAGTCGACGGGGCATTCGTCGATGCAGGCGCGGTCCTTCACATCGACGCACGGCAGGGCGATCACGTAGGTCACGGGCGGGTGGCTCCCTTCACGAGCACTGAGTTGTCCAGTCTACGCCTGCGGCGAGACGGGGAACGGTTCGGGCGCCGGTCCCGCGGGACGGTCGTCGCGCGTGCGGGCGCGCTCCGGGAGCTTCGGCCACGCGACAACGAGGACGGCGATGAGACCGGGCGCGATGGTCCAGACGAGGCCCGAGACGCTCTGCGGGATGAGGACGGAGCCGCCGGTGCTCTCGAGCAGCAGGATCCCGATCATGAGGATGACCCCGAGGGCCGCTGCCGACGCTGCGAGCCGGTCCCCCAGGACGATGCGGAGTCCGACCAGGAGCATGGCCACGCCGAGGATCCCGAGCACCAGTCCGACCGGGAGGGCGACACCAAGTACGGAGGGCGCCCAGGCGTGCGCGACCGTGCCGATGGCGCCGTACGCCAGACCGACGAGGAACGCGAGGACGATCCCGATCACCCGCGACGCCGTGGACTGCTCGTGCGGTGCGTCCTGCTGCGGCGGTGTCGGCGGGAACCAGCGGTCGTCGCCGACCGTGCGGCCGTCTGGGAGGCTGGGGTCGGGGGCCGGATCGGTCATCCGCCGATTGTATCTGGACAGCCTCAGCATCAGGCGCTATGGTCGACGTCGGATAAGGTTAGCCTTACCCAACCGCGTTCCGAAGTCGCAGCGCCCCGCCCGGCGCGCCCTCGGATGCATCCCCACCCCGCAGACGACGGCCTCCCCTGGGCGACCGCCTGCTCGACGCCCGAAAGTCCGGTCACGTGCTCGCGAACTACCTCATCGGCCTCCGCGAAGGCCTCGAAGCAGGCCTCATCGTCGGCATCCTCGTCGCCTACCTGAACAAGCTCGGCCGCCGCGACGTCCTCCCCCGGTTGTGGCTCGGCGTCGCCGTCGCGATCGTCGTCTCGCTCGGTGTCGGTGCCATCCTCACCTGGGGACCGTACGGGCTGAGCTTCCAGGCGCAGGAGATCCTCGGCGGCGGACTCTCCATCCTGGCCGTCGGGCTCGTCACCTGGATGATCTTCTGGATGGGGCGCAACGCCCGAGAGCTCAAGCACGACCTCGAGTCACGACTCGACGCCGCCGTCGCCGGATCGGCGATCGGCATCGTCGTCCTCGGCTTCATCAGCGTCGGCCGCGAGGGCATCGAGACCGCCCTCTTCATCTGGGCGAGCGTCAACTCCGGTGAGAGCGCCGTCGTCGGCTCGATCGGCGCGCTCCTCGGCATCCTCACCTCCGTCGTCATCGCGTATCTCATCTACCGCGGATTCGTCCGGATCAACCTCGGCACCTTCTTCACGTGGACGGGGCTCTTCCTCGTCGTCGTGGCTGCCGGCGTCCTCGCCTACGGCGTCGGCGACCTCCAGGAAGCGGGCGCCATCCCCGGCTGGGGGCAGGCCGCGTTCAACCTGAGCGCGATCATCCCTCCAACGAGCTGGTACGGCACCGTCCTCGGCGGACTCTTCAACTTCACCCCTGCCCCGACCTGGGCGCAGTTCGGTGCGTGGCTGCTGTACCTGATCGTCACGCTCGTCTGCTTCATCCGGGTCTCGGGTCTCGGCCGTCGGCGCCCGACCTCGGTCACGAAACCGGTCACGACGAACGCCTGACCGGTCCCCGCCCCACCACGAACCAAGCACCAGCACCTTCCGACAGGAGTCTCCATGCAGCACCGCATCATCGCCGGCCTCGCCGGCGCGGGCGTCCTCGCCCTCGCCCTCACGGGATGCGTCCCGAACAAGACGGGAAGCGACGCACTCACCGTCGCCATCACCGACGACTCGTGCTCGGTGTCCGTCGCGAAGGCGACGGCCGGTGCCGTGACGTTCTCGATCACCAACAACGGCACCGACGTCAACGAGTTCGAGATCCTCGCCTCGGACAAGCTGCGCATCGTCGGCGAGAAGGAGAACGTGACGCCGGGCCAGACGGTGTCCTACGTCGCTCAGCTGAACCCCGGCACGTACTACACGGCCTGCAAGTTCCAGCTCGTCGGGGCTCCCGTCGGCCTCGCCGAGTTCACCGTCACCGGTGAGAACGCGGCCGTCTCGAAGGACGAGCAGGCGCTCACCGACCAGGCCGTGACGAACTACGTCGCGTACATCAAGTCGCAGGTGGCCGAACTCGTGCCGCAGGTGAAGGCCTTCACCGACGCGTACGCCGCCGGCGACGATGAGACCGCCCGTCAGCTCTTCGCGACGACGCGCGTCTCGTACGAACGCATCGAGCCGACGGCCGAGGCGTTCGGCGACCTCGACCCGAAGATCGACTACCGCGAGGTCGACGCCGTGGCTGAAGGACTCGACTGGACCGGCTTCCACCGGATCGAGAAGGACCTCTGGCCGCCGGCAGCCGACGCGCTGAACTCCGACGGCACGAGCGCGCTGACGGACTGGACGCCGTCGACGCCGGAACAGCGTCAGCAGTTCGCCACCGGACTCGTCGACGACGTGCAGCAGCTGTTCGACCTCGTCTCCGAGAAGGACTTCACCGTGAGCCTCGGCGACATCTCGAACGGTGCCATCGGTCTCCTGGACGAGGTCGCCGTCGGCAAGATCTCCGGCGAGGAGGACTGGTGGTCCCACACCGACCTCTACGACTTCGCGGCCAACGTGCAGGGAGCCGAGGTCGCGTTCGGCAACGTCAAGGACATCGCCGCGAGCAAGGGTGACGCGGGCACGAAGCTCGTCGGCCAGATCGAGACCGAGTTCACGGCGCTGCAGGACCTGCTCGCGAAGTACGGCAGCCTCGACAGCGGCTTCGTGAGCTACGACACCGTCACCGAGGAGCAGCGCAAGGAGCTCTCCGACCAGGTGAACGCCCTCGCCGAGCCGCTGTCGCAGCTCACCCACACGGTGCTCGGCGTCGCCGAGTAGCACCGAACGGATCCACCGCCGCCTCCGCGGCGCGCCGGGCCGGAACCGCTCAGAGCGTTCTGGGGGTTCCGGCCCTGCGGCCTTCCAGCCATCCCTGAATAGCATGAGGTCCGATGACCGAGCACACTCCCCCCACGACTCCTGCAACCGAGGCAGGGTCCACGCCCACCGCGTCTGGACCCGAGGCAGGATCGACGCCCACCGCGCCTGAACCCGGCGCCGCGTCCGCACCACCGAACGACGCCCCGCGGCGCGGGCTGTCGCGCCGGGCGCTGTTCGGCCTCGCCGGAGCGGGCGCCGCAGGGCTGGCGGCCGGAGCCGGGGCGACCGCGGCCATCACCGCCGCCGTCAGCGCCTCGGCGAGTGCCGCGGGCGTCACGACGGTCTACCCGTTCAACGGGGCCCACCAGAGCGGGATCACGACGCCGGCGCAGGACCGCCTGCACTTCGCCGCGTACGACGTGTCGGCTGGGACCACCCGGGAGGAGCTCATCGAGTTGCTCCAGGACTGGAGCGTCGCCGCGGCGCGCATGACGCAGGGGAAGGAGGTCGCCGACGGCGGTGCCGTCGACGGCTCCCCGCTCGCTCCCCCGGTCGACACCGGAGAAGCGCTCGGACTGCCCGCCAGCGGGCTCACGATCACCTTCGGGTTCGGACCCACGCTCTTCACCGCCGAGGACGGCACGGACCGGTTCGGCATCGCCGACCGGCGCCCGGGCGAGTTGGAGAAGCTCCCCCGCTTCACGGGCGACAACCTCCAGGCGGGCCTCACCGGCGGCGACCTCTGCATCCAGGCGTGCGCCGACGACCCGCAGGTCGCCGTGCACGCGATCCGCAATCTGAGCCGCATCGCGTTCGGACGCGCCTCCGTCCGCTGGTCGCAGCTCGGCTTCGGTCGTACCTCCTCGACCTCCACCAGCCAGGTCACCCCGCGCAACCTGTTCGGCTTCAAAGACGGCACCGCGAACGTCAAGTCCGAGGAGACCAAGACGGTCGAGGAGCAGGTCTGGGTTCAGGACGGAGACAGCGCCGCCTGGCTGAGCGGTGGTTCCTACCTCGTGGTCCGGAAGATCCGCATGATCATCGAGACCTGGGACCGCGCGCAGCTCCAGGAGCAGGAGCGCGTCATCGGTCGGAGCAAGGGCGAGGGCGCACCGCTGTCGGGCGGTAAGGAGTTCACTGAGCCCGACTTCGACGCGGTCGGCGCAACGGATCAGCCGCTCATCGACAAGCACTCGCACGTGCGCCTGGCGCACCCGACCCAGCTCAAGGGCACGAAGCTCCTGCGACGCGGATACAACTTCGTCGACGGCAACGACGACCTCGGGCGGTTGAACGCCGGACTGTTCTTCATGTCGTACCAGCGATCGCCGAAGCAGTTCATCGACGTGCAGCGCGCGCTGGCCACCGATGCGCTCAACGAGTACATCAAGCACGTCGGGTCGGCGATCTTCGCGGTGCCGCCGGGCGCGAGCAAGGACGGCTGGGTCGGCGAGACGCTCTTCGCGTAGGACCTGCCCGGTCGCTGAGCCCCGGTCACTGAGCCCTCCCTGACCGGTCACCGAGCCTGTCGAAGTGCTACTTGACCGTCACCGTGTAGAGGATGCTGTCCGCCGAGGCGACGAGCTTCACGTCGTAGGCCGTCGTCGACAGCGTCACGATCGAACCGTCGCCGTTCGCGATCTCCCCGTCGATCGTGAAGCCCGCCGCGACGAGCGCGTCCTTGGCTGCGGTGGCGGCGTCGGTCGCCTGCACCGTCACGACGAAGGTGTCCTTGCCGTCGACCGTCCCACGTCCGCCGTTGACCGTGCCGTCGACCACCGGGACCGCGTCGACGGGGTATCCGTCCGGCAGCCCCTCGTCGAGGTTCACGTCGAAGTCGCCACCGGTGGCGTCGCGGATGCCCTGCTCGACGGAGTCCTTGACGGTGGACTCGATGACGCTGCACCCGGCGAGCGTCGGAGCGAGGACGAGGGCGGCCAGCAGGGCGAGGGAGGCGGGTCGGCGCATGCGATCAGCTTAACGACCCGATGCCCGGTCTTCCTGAGAGGACCGGGCATCGGGTTGGAGCGGTTACCGCCTACTCGGACTGCTTCTTGAGACGCGAGTAGCTGCGCTGGCGGGCCTGAGCGTCGAGCTCGACCTTGCGGATGCGCACGTGCTCGGGCGTGACCTCGACGCACTCGTCCTCGCGGGCGAACTCGAGGCTCTCCTCGAGCGTGAGGACGCGCGGCGGCGTCATCGACTCGAAGTTGTCGGCCGAAGACTGACGCATGTTGGTCAGCTTCTTCTCCTTGGTGATGTTGACGTCCATGTCGTCGTTGCGCGAGTTCTCGCCGATGACCATGCCCTCGTAGACCTCTTCGGTCGGCTGCACGAAGAACGACATGCGTTCCTGCAGCGCGATGATCGCGAAGGGCGTGACCACACCGGAGCGGTCGGCGACGATCGAACCGTTGTTGCGCGTCGTGATCGCGCCGGCCCACTCGCCGTATCCGTGTGCCAACGCGTTGGCGATACCCGTACCGCGCGTGGCGGTGAGGAACTCGGACCGGAAGCCGATGAGACCGCGCGACGGGACGATGAACTCCATGCGGACCCAGCCGGTGCCGTGGTTCGCCATGTTCTCCATGCGGCCCTTGCGAGCGGCGAGGAGCTGCGTGATCGCGCCGAGGTGCTCCTCGGGAGCGTCGATGGTGAGGTGCTCGTACGGCTCGTGGACCTTGCCGTCGATACGCTTCGTGACCACCTGCGGCTTGCCGACGGTGAGCTCGTAGCCTTCGCGACGCATCTGCTCGACGAGGATGGCGAGCGCGAGCTCTCCACGGCCCTGGACCTCCCACGCGTCGGGTCGACCGATGTCGAGGACCTTGAGCGAGACGTTACCGATGAGCTCGCGGTCGAGGCGGTCCTTGACCATGCGCGCGGTGAGCTTGTGGCCCTTGACCTTGCCCATGAGCGGCGAGGTGTTGGTACCGATGGTCATCGAGATGGCCGGGTCGTCGACCGTGATGGCCGGCAGCGCGCGGACGTCCTCGGGGTCGGCCAGGGTGTCGCCGATCATGATGTCGGCGAAACCGGCGACGGCGACGATGTCGCCGGGGCCGGCGCTCTCGGCCGGGTAGCGGTCGAGGGCCTTCGTGATCATGAGCTCGGTGACGCGGACGTTGTGGACGTCGCCGTCGTGGCGGACCCACGCGACCGTCTGGCCCTTCTTCAGCGTGCCGTTGAAGATGCGCAGGAGCGCGAGACGACCGAGGAACGGCGAGGCGTCGAGGTTCGTGACGTGCGCCTGGAGCGGGTGCTCGTCGTCGTACTGCGGAGCCGGGATGTGCTCGAGGATGGCTGCGAACAGCGGCTCGAGGTCTTCACTGTCGGGCAGTTCGCCGTTGGCGGGCTTGTTGGACGACGCGCGGCCGGCCTTACCGGAGGCGTAGACGACCGGGACGTCGAGGACGGCGTCGAGGTCGAGGTCGGGGACGTCGTCGACCATGTCGCTGGCGAGACCGATGAGGAGGTCCTGGCTCTCGACGACGACCTCGTCGATGCGTGCGTCGGGGCGGTCGGTCTTGTTGACCAGGAGGATGACCGGCAGCTTGGCCTCGAGCGCCTTGCGGAGCACGAAGCGGGTCTGCGGCAGGGGGCCCTCGGACGCGTCGACGAGGAGGACGACGCCGTCGACCATGGACAGGCCGCGCTCGACCTCTCCACCGAAGTCGGCGTGGCCCGGGGTGTCGATGACGTTGATCGTGATCGGGCCGTCGGTGGCGTGTTCGCCCTTGTACGAGATCGCCGTGTTCTTGGCGAGGATGGTGATGCCCTTTTCGCGCTCGAGCTCATTCGAGTCCATGGCGCGTTCTTCGAGGTGGGCGTGTTCGGCGAAAGAGTTGGTCTGTCGCAGCATGGCGTCGACGAGGGTCGTCTTGCCGTGGTCAACGTGGGCCACGATCGCGACATTGCGCAGATCGGAACGAGTGGCGAGCGCCATAAAAGGGTGGCTTCCTTCAAGTGGATGGGATTCGGGCACGATGGTGCCGACGGACCATCATACCGCAGGAGTCCTGGCCGGGGGCTGAACGGCGACGGGCACCGGCGGTTTCCCGCCGATGCCCGTCGTCCTCAGGGTTCAGGAGGAACCCGTCGTGTGGCTTACTTCTTCCAGCCCACGTTCTTCCAATCGATGGTCTCGAACTGGGTCGGCCCGTAGTTCACGAGGCCGGTCTTGACGCCGTAGGTGTACGGCACCGGGAACAGCGGGAGCGTGGTCGCGAGGGCGACGATCTTCTTGTCGATCTCCTTCGCGATCTCGAGGCGCTTGTCGGGGTCGAGTTCCGCGTTGGCGCTCGCCCAGAGGTCACCGAGCGAGTCGTCGGTGACGCCGGGGAAGTTCTGCCCGGAATCGGCCGGGTAGAAGATCGACTCGGTGCTGGAGATCGGGAAGGCGGTGCCCTGCCACGCGAAGCTCACGGCGTCGAAGTCGCGGGTCTCGGTGGTGACGTACTTCGTGAAGAAGTCATCCGAGGGGACGGTGTCGATCTGGAGGTCGAAGCCCGACTCCTTCACCATGGCCTGCACCTGCTGCGACGTCTCGGCGGAGACCGGGTTGTCGGAGTCGATGACGTAGCGGACGGTCAGCTTCTGGCCGTCCTTCTCGCGGATGCCGTCGCTGCCCTCCTTCCAACCGGCGTCTTCGAGCTGCTTCTTGGCCGCGTCGATGTCGTAGCCGAGCACCTTGGAGGCGTCGTCCTCGTAGCCGTCCTGGCCCGGGAGGAAGATGAGGTTGTTCAGCAGGTCGGTCGGCGCGTCGATCGCGGCGAGGCGGGCCTCGGCGATGGTCTGACGGTTGATCGACTTGGCGAACGCCTGGCGGACCTCGGGGTCGCTCAGGACCTCGGACGTGCCGTTCAGCGTGATGTGGTTGTAGGTGGTACCGCGCGAACGCTGGATCTCGGCGTCGCTGCGCTTCTGAGCCGTCTGGTAGTTGTCGGCGTTGGAACCCACGCTGAAGACGTCGATCTCACTGTTGGAGAATGCCTGGGCGAGCCCGGCGCGGGAGATCTGCTTGAAGATGATGTTGTCGAGCTTCGGCTTGTCGCCCCACCACTTCGGGTTGGGCGCGAAGGTGACGACGGCACCGGTCTGGTCGATCTTGCTGACGATGTACGGGCCACCCGACACGTAGGTCGTGCCGTCGGCCGCGTACGGTCCGGTCGCCCAGAGGGTGTTGAACGACTCGGGCGTCGCGCCGAGCCACTTCGGCCAGATGTTGCCGAGGATGGACGGCCAGTCCGCGTTCTTGTTCTTGAACGTGATGAGGACGTCCTGCGGGCTGTCGCCGGCGGTGACGGACTCGATGTCCTTCCACACGTTCGTGGACGTGGGTGCGTACGCCTCGTTCGCGCCGTTCAGGGACTGCCACGTCGCAGCGACGTCGTCAACGCTGATCGCGGTGCCGTCGGACCACACGGCGTCGGGGTTGATCTTGATCTCGACGACCTGCGGGTCCTCGCTCTTCAGCTCGACCGAGGTCGCGTAGTCGGGGTTCGCCTCCCAGGAGCCGTCTTCCTTGATCTTGACGAACGACGGCGTGTACAAGTTCGTGAGGAACTGGTCGTCGACCGTACCGGCGTCGAGGTTGTTGAGGTTCCAGTTGGCCGGGATCGTGTCGACCGCGAGGTTCAGTGTGCCGCCCTGGGCGATCTGGTCGGCGTCGGCGCGCTCCCAGCCGGTGCCGGACAGCTCGGCGGGCTTCGACGTCGAGCCGCCACCGCCTGAACCGCCTCCGGTGCAAGCCGTCAATGCGAGGGCGACGATCGAGACGCCGGCGAGGATCATCCCGCCGCGCCGCTTCGATCCCTGTGTTCTGGAACTCATCGAGATCCACCTTTCGTGACGTGTAACTGCGCAACGCCGCACCGATGCGGAGCGGAAGGCGCGCAGGCCAATGTGGACCATCTTGCACCCGCTCCGGGGATCCCCCACAAGTGGGCACGAATTGTTACCGTTTCGATTTCTCGACGGTACGAGCCGGAAACATACGTTTCGTTTCCTGGGAACACGCGTCGTTTTCTGATTCCCGATGGTTCGGGGTTACAGTGTCTCCACCCCACGAGGGGAGCACAGCTGACGGGACGACGCGGTCCCGCACAACGACTTCGCAAGGCTGGTACATGATCGGGTTCATTGCACGGCGGTTGGTCAACTACCTGTTCCTCTCCGCCATCGCCACCATGCTGGGCTACGTGCTCGTGAGCATGACGCTCCAGCCCTCGGCCCGGTTCCTCGGGAAGAACCCGCCCATCCCGCAGTCCTCGATCGACGCGGCGCTCGACAAGATGGGCGTCAACCCGAAGGTGCCGCTGCTCGAACGCCTCTGGGACTGGGTCACCCAGCTCGTGACCACCGGGTCCCTCGGCGTCAGCACCCGCGGCACCCAGGTCACGGCCGACATCTTCGAGCGCTCGGGCACGAGCCTCCGACTCCTCGTCATCGGCACCATCCTGGGCGCGGTCATCGGCGTCGCCCTCGGCGTCTGGGGCGCCGTCCGGCAGTACCGGGCCAGCGACCAGATCATCACCTACGCCTCGTTCACGATCCTCGCGATGCCCGTCTTCGTCATCGGCGTCGTGCTCATGATCCTCGCGACGTCGCTCAACCAGGCGGTCGGCACGAACGTCATCAACTTCACCGGCGAGTACACCGCCGGCCTACAGGGCGGGTTCTGGACACAGTTCGGCGACCGGGCGATGCATCTGCTGCTGCCCACCATCACCCTCACCGTCGGCGCCGTCGCCTCGTACTCGCGGTACCAGCGCAGCGCCATGCTCGACGTGATGAGCGCCGACTACATCCGGACCGCCCGCTCGAAGGGCCGGACCCGCGGCTCCGCGATCATCCGACACGGCGTCCGCGTCGCGCTCATCCCGATGTCGACGTTCTTCGCCTACTCCTTCGGGCTCATCCTCACCGGCGCGAGTGTGACGGAGAACGTCTTCAGCTGGCACGGCATGGGCGAGTACCTCCTCACGAGCGTCTCGAACTCGGACATCAACGCCGCCGCCGGAACGATCCTCTTCACCTCCATCCTCGTCCTGATCGCCGGAACCCTCTCCGACGTGATCTATGCGGCGCTCGACCCGAGAGTGCGGGTGTAACGACATGGCACTGACCGACCCATCGACCCTCACCGTCGGCGAACCCGAGACGATGCGGGATGCACCAAAGCGGCCGCAGTCCCGCGGACGCACGATCCTCCGGAAGGTGCTCGCCACGAAGCGCGCCCGCATCGGTGGAGGCGTCCTCCTCTTCATCATCCTCTGGGCCTTCATCGGCCCGCTGCTCTCCCCCTGGTCCTTCACCGACCAGGACGGCCTCGCCTTCAGCCAGCCGCCCTCGCTGTCGCACTGGTTCGGCACGAACAACATCGGCCAGGACGTGTACGCGCAGACCCTCGTCGGTCTGCAGAAGTCCATCGTCATCGGCCTGATCGTCGGCCCGGGGGCGGCGATCATCGCCGGACTCGTCGGGGCCATCGCCGGTTACGTCGGCGGTGTCTGGGACAAGGCGATCGTCTGGCTCATCGACCTGCTCCTCGTCATCCCCGGCTTCTTCCTCCTCGTGCTCCTCAGCCCGGCGTTCAAGTCGCTCTCCTGGCTCGCCCTCGTCGTCTTCCTCGTCCTGTTCGGCTGGATGGTGCTCGCCCGCGTCATCCGCGGGCAGACGATGTCGCTCCGCGAACGCGAGTACGTCAAGGCCGCGCGCTTCATGGGCGTCCCCGGGTTCACGATCATCCGTCGGCACATCATCCCGAACGTCGCGAGCCTCCTCATCATCGACGCGACGCTCGGCATCGGCGCGGCGATCCTGTCGGAGACGACGCTGAGCTTCTTCGGCTTCGGCGTCCAGGCGCCCGACGTCTCGCTCGGTACTCTCCTCGCCGCCGGTGCGAGTGCGGCCGTGACGCGGCCCTGGCTGTTCGTCTTCCCGGCAGCGATCCTCGTCATCACCGTGCTCGCCTCGAGCCTCCTCGGCGACGCCCTCCGCGACGCCATCGACCCGACCTCAGGAGCCAACCGTGACTGACCCCCAGGCGACCGCGCCGCTCCTCAAGGTCGACGACCTCAGCGTCACCTTCCCCAACGCCGGCACGCCGGTGCACGCCGTCCGCGGTGTCTCCTACGAGGTGCGGCGAGGCGAGTTCCTCGGCATCGTCGGCGAGTCGGGCTCCGGTAAGAGCGTCTCCTCGATGGCCGTCATGGGGCTGCTCCCGACCAATGCGCAGGTGAGCGGCAGCATCCGCTACGACGGCGTCGAGCTGCTCGGCCAGTCTGACAAGGAACTGTCGAAGATCCGCGGGCGCGACATCGCCATGATCTTCCAGGATCCGCTCTCGGCCCTCACGCCCGTCTACACGATCGGTCAGCAGATCGCCGAGGGCCTCCGTCTCCACGACTCCGCGCTCTCGCAGCGCGCCGCCGAGACCCGGGCCGTCGAACTCCTGAAGATCGTCGGCATCCCGAACGCGGAGCGGCGTGCCAGGTCGTTCCCGCACGAATTCTCCGGTGGCATGCGTCAGCGGGCCATGATCGCGATCGCCATCGCCAACGACCCGCAGCTGATCATCGCCGACGAGCCGACCACCGCGCTCGACGTCACCATCCAGGCGCAGATCCTCGAGGTGCTCCAGAAGGCGAAGGACATCACCGGCGCCGCCGTGGTGCTCATCACGCACGACCTCGGTGTCGTCGCCGGCAACGCCGACCGGGTGGCCGTGATGTACGCGGGTCGGATCGTCGAGACGGCACCCGTCGTCCCATTGTTCCGCGAACCCCTCATGCCGTACACGATCGGTCTGCTGCGCTCCATGCCGAACATGGCCGCGAACCAGCAGGAGCGACTCGTCCCGCTCGAGGGACGCCCACCGCTGTTGACGACCGTGCCGACCGGCTGCCCCTTCGCCCCGCGCTGCCCGATCGCCGTGGCCGCCTGCCTCGAGGGTGAACCGGCGCTGCTCCCCGTCCTCGACGGTCCCGTCGAGGACCCGACGACCTCGGTCGACCACACCGCGGCGTGCATCCGCGCCGGCGAGATCGCCGACGGGTCGCTGCGCCGCCCGGAGATCTTCCCTCGGCCGGACGAGGTACCGGAGGAGCTCGTCGCCGAGGTCGCTCCGGAGACCGTCCTCGACGTCCGCGACCTGACCCGCGCCTTCCCGCTCACGAAGGGCGTCGTGTTCCGTCGCAACATCGGCACCGTCCGCGCGGTCGACGGGGTCTCGTTCAGCGTCCAGCGCGGACGCACCCTCGGCCTCGTCGGGGAGTCCGGCTGCGGGAAGACGACGACGATCATGGAGATCCTCGAACTCGCCAGGACGCAGGGCGGCAGCATCCACGTGAACGGGGTCGACACCGCGACGCTGTCGAAGCCCGACCGCCGGAAGCTGCGCAGCGACATCCAGGTGGTGTTCCAGGACCCGATGGCCTCGCTCGATCCGCGCATGACGATCGAGGACATCATCGGCGAACCGTTGACCGTCCACGGGGTCTCCCCCACCGAGATCCGCTCCCGCGTCGGTGCCATGCTCGAACTCGTCGGCCTGGAACCGTCCTTCGCCGGCCGGTACCCGCACGAGTTCTCGGGTGGCCAGCGACAGCGCATCGGCATCGCCCGGGCGCTCGTCGTCGAACCGAAGATCCTCGTGCTCGACGAGCCGGTCTCCGCGCTCGACGTCTCCGTCCAGGCCGGCGTCATCAACCTGCTCGAAGACCTCAAGCAGCGGCTCGGACTCTCGTACCTGTTCGTCGCCCACGACCTCGCCGTCGTCCGGCACATCGCCGACGACGTGGCGGTCATGTACCTCGGGCGCATCGTCGAGTACGGACCCAGCGCCACGATCTTCGACGACCCGAAGCACCCGTACACGCAGGCGCTCCTCTCCGCGGTGCCGGTCCCGGACCCCGAGATCGAACGCAGCCGGCAGCGCATCCTGCTGAACGGCGACCTCCCCTCCCCCAGCGACGACCGGGTCGGCTGCAGTTTCCGGAGCCGCTGCCCGCTGTTCCAGCTGCTGCCGGCGGAGAAGCAGGCGGTCTGCGAACGCGACGATCCGCGAGAGCGCCCCGTCGACGGACGGCTCGTGGCGTGTCACCATGCGGAGAGCGACCGGCTCGTCACCGCCTGATCGAGCCGTGCGGCCCCGCGGGTCGGCGGCCTGGAAGGATGGTGGACGTGAACGAAGCGACGAACGCCGGCAATCGGACCACTCTGCGGAGCACGAGCGGCTTCTGGATCCTCGGGGTCACCGCCCTGCTCATGGTCTTCTTCATCATCGACGCCGTCGGCCGCGGGGCCTGGGACTTCGCGGTCCAGGCGCTCCCGTGGGAGCTCCTCGTCGTGTGGCTGGTCTACCTCGTCCTCGTCCGCCCCTGCATCGTCATCGAGCCGTCGCAGCTGACCATCGTGAACGTGGGGCGTCTCCACGACATCCCGTGGTCGCGCATGGAGGAGGCGACCAGCCGCTACCAGCTCACGGTGCTCCTCCGCGACGGTCGGAAGATCACGAGCTGGGGCGCGCCGAGCGCCGGTCTCGACCGCCCGTCGATGATCGGCGGACGCGCCGGACGACGCGGGGTCGACCACCAGGACCGCGCGGCGGGTGTCCGCCGACCCGGCCGCGCCGGCAACGAGGGTCCGACGGCCGTCGACCTCATCGACCGTGCGCACGAACGCTGGGGTCGGATCGACCCGAAGGACGACCGCCTCGCCACCTCGCGCTGGGACGTCGTCGCCCTCGGCGTCACGGCCGCACTCGTCCTCTGGGGCGTCGCCTCGGCGCTCCTCGGCTAGCGACCGGCGGACGCCTCCCGCAACGCCGAAGGGCGGTGCCACGGATCACTCCGCGGCACCGCCCTTCGACGTGGTGCGCCGGTTACAGCGCGAGCTCGATCCCGGCGCCGGGGATGGCGTCGAGGAGTTCGCGCGTGTACTGCTGCTTCGGGTTCTCGAAGACGTCGTCCGTGGTCGACGCCTCCACGATCTTCCCCTTCTGCATGACCGCGACGTTGTCGGCGATCACGCGCACGACCGCGAGGTCGTGGGTGATGAAGAGGTACGTCAGCTGCAGCTCCGACTGGAGGTCGGCGAGCAACTGCAGGATCTGCGCCTGGACGAGGACGTCGAGCGCGGACACCGCCTCGTCGAGGACGACGATCTCAGGCTTCAACGCGAGTGCGCGAGCGATCGCGATGCGCTGACGCTGTCCACCGGAGAGTTCGTTCGGGTACCGGGTCGCGACCGCCTGCGGCAGCGAGACCTGGTCGAGGAGCTCCAGCACGCGAGCACGGCGGGAGGCCTTGTCGCCCACCTTGTGCGTGACGAGCGGTTCAGCGATCGTGTTGCCGATGTTCCGCAGCGGGTCGAGAGAACCGTAGGGGTCCTGGAAGACCGGCTGCATCTTCCGGCGCAGCGCGAGGAGGCCCTTGCGATCGAGCCCCTCCATCGCCTTGCCACCGATGCGGATCTGGCCGGACGTCGGCGTCTCCAGCTGCAGGAGCAGCTTCGCCACGGTCGACTTGCCGGATCCGGACTCGCCGACGAGCGCCATGGTGGTGCCCCTCGGGATCTCGAACGAGACGCCGTCGACGGCCTTGAGCTCCCGCTCAGCCGCCTTCTGGCCACGGATGTTGTAGACCTTCTCGAGGTCCTTGACCACGATCGCGGCTTCCGCGTCCGGCTGGGCAGCCTGCGCCGCAGCGCGGTGCTCGGCGGCGACGATGAGGTCGATGCCCTCGGAGCCGGCGGGAGCCTCGTGGTCGAGGGTCTCGAGCGATCCGGTCGCCGACTGGATGCGACGCGACGCCAGGCTCGGCGCCGCTGCGACGAGCCGCTTCGTGTACGGGTGCACCGGGTTCTGCAGGATCTCGACCGACGGACCGGCCTCGACGATCTGCCCCTTGTACATGACGATGAGCTTCTCAGCGCGCTCGGCGGCGAGGCCGAGGTCGTGCGTGATGAAGAGCAGCGCCGTGCCGCTGTCGCGGGTCAGGCTCTCGAGGTGGTCGAGGATCTTCCGCTGGACCGTGACGTCGAGCGCCGACGTCGGCTCGTCCGCGATGAGCAGCTTCGGGCTCGACGACAGACCGATACCGATGAGCACGCGCTGACGCATGCCGCCGGAGAACTGGTGCGGGAACTGCTTCAGGCGACGGTCGGCGTCGGAGAGGCCTGCCTGCTGGAGCACCTCGATCGCCTTGGCACGGACGGCCTTCTTGCCGTGGGCGATGCCGTTGGCACGGATGGCCTCCTCGACCTGGAAGCCGATGTTCCACACCGGGTTCAGGTTGGACATCGGGTCCTGCGGCACGAAACCGATCAGGCGTCCGCGGACGTCCTCGATCTCGTTGCGGGAGAGCTTCGAGAGGTCGCGCCCCTCGAAGAGGATCTCGCCCCCGCTGATCTTGCCGGTACCGGGCAGGAGGTTGATGATCGCGTGCGCGGTCGTCGACTTCCCGGATCCGGACTCACCGACGATCGCGACGGTCTCCCCGGGCATCATGGTGAATCCGGTCTTGCGGATGGCCTGGACCGTCCCGCTCTGGGTACGGAAGGTGACCTCGAGGTCCTTGACCTCGAGCAGCGGCTGCTGGGTGTTCATCTGGCTCGCGTTCAACGCAGGGCCCTCGCCTTCGGGTCGAGCGCGTCTCGCAGGACTTCGCCCATCATGATGAAGCTGAGCACGGTGAGCGACAGCGCGATCGACGGGTAGATCAGCACCTGCGGCGCCGTGCGGAGGTCACGCTGCGCCTGGCTGATGTCGTTGCCCCAGGACATGGTCTCGCTTCCGAGCCCCACGCCGAGGAAGGACAGCGTCGCCTCGGCGACGATCGCGGACGCCAGCGAGATCGTGATGACGACGATCACCGGTGGGATCGCGTTCGGCAGCACGTGGCGCAGGAGGATCTTGAAGCGGGAGACACCCAGCGCGATGGACGCTTGGACGTAGTCCGCGTTCTTGACCCTGAGCACCTCCGCTCGAAGCACTCGGGCGACTGATGGCCAGGCGAACAGACCGATCGCCAAGGAGATCGTCCACACGCTCCGGTACTTCGCGAGCACCGACATGACGACGACGGCCGCGAGGATGTACGGGATGGAGAAGAAGATGTCGCCGATGCGGGACAGCACCGAGTCGACCCAACCGCCGTAGAAGCCGGCGAACGCGCCGAACACGATGCCGAGCGTGGCGGTGATCAACGTCACGATGAGACCGACGGACAGCGACGTGGAGGTCCCGTAGATGACCCGCGCGAAGATGTCGCAGCCCTGCTTCGTGAACCCGAGGATGTGGCCGGCCTCAGGCCCGCCGTTGCTGTTCTCGAGGAAGCACTGGTTGTTCGGGGGCGTCTGCGTGAAGAGGAAGGGGAACAGGCCCACGACCACGACGAGCAGGATGAGGACGGACGAGATCCAGAACATGGGACGACGGCGCATGAACGCCCAGGCGTCGGTCCAGAGGTTGCTGACCTTCTCGTCGACCTTGACGGCGTCGATGACCGCGAGGGGGGTCTCTTCGAGCGGCGCGACGAAGTGATTCGGGGATCGCTTGATCGTCGGCTCCTGATCATTACTTGACATAGCGGATCCTTGGGTCGAGCACGGCGTAGAAGAGGTCGATGACGAGGTTGATGATGAGGTAGAACAACACCATCACCGTCACGAAGGACACCACGGTCGGGCCTTCTCCTCGGAGGATGGCCTGGTAGAGCGTGCGACCGACACCGGGGACGTTGAAGATGCCCTCGGTCACCGTGGCGCCGACGATCAGCACACCGAAGTCCACCGCGAGGTAGGTCACGACCGGGATCAGCGAGTTGCGCAGGATGTGCACGGGGATGACCCGGCGACGGCTCAGGCCCTTCGAGTACGCCGTACGGACGAAGTCGAGCGACTGCGTCTCGATGACCGAGGACCGGGTCAACCGCACGATCTGCGCGAAGCTGATGGTGGCGAGGACCAGTGCGGGGAGTAGGAGGTCTTGTATCGGCGCGCCCGGGCCGACCGTCGGTCTGAACCACCCGAGCTGGATCCCGAACACGTACTGCGCGACGAACGCGATGACGAAGACGGGGAGCGAGATGAGGATCAGGCTGACCACGAGGAACGAGGCGTCGAAGATGCCGCCCTTGCGGATGCCGGAGATGAGACCGATCGTGATGCCGGCGACCATCTCGAAGAAGACGGCGATGACGGCGAGCCGCAGCGTGACCGGGAAGGCCTGCGCGAGGATCTCGCTGACCGGCTGCCCGGAGAAGGACGTTCCGAGGTCGCCGGTGAAGATGCCGCCGAGGTACAGGAAGTACTGCACGATGAACGGCTTGTCGAGGTTGTACTCGGCGTTGAGTTGAGCGATCTGCGCGGCGCTCGGCGTCTTGTCGCCGAACAATGCGAGCACGGGATCACCGGGCAACGCGAAGACCATGAAATAGATGAGGAAGGTCGTGCCGAGCAGTACGGGGATAGCCTGCAGGACACGACGAAGAATGTAACCGCCCATGGTGTGGGACTCCTGAACTCGTGAAGCTGGGTGGGCCCGGAAGAACCGGACCCACCCAGCTATGCCGCTACAAGACTACTTGGTGATCTCGTAGTACAGCGGCACCGAGTTCCAACCGAACTCGACGTTCTGCACGCCTTCGCCGAAGCCGCCGCTCACGTTCTGGTACCAGAGCGGGATGGCCGGCAGGTCCTTGAAGAGGACCGCCTGGGCGTCCTGGAACTTCTTGTTCGCAGCGTCCAGGTCGGTCTCGGACGAACCCTCGGAGAGGAGCTTGTCGAACTCGGGGCTCGAGTAGTCACCGTCGTTCGAGGAAGCACCGGTCGCGTAGAGCGGAGCGAGGAAGTTGTACAGACCCGGGTAGTCGGCCTGCCATCCGGAGCGGAACGCCGTCTCGATGGAGCGGTTGGTGATGCCGGCACGGAAGTCACCGAAGACGGCGACCGGGACGCCCGAGGACTCGATGCCCAGGACGTTCTTGATGCCGTTGGTCACTGCGTCGACCCAGGCCTGGTGCGGCCCGTCGGCGTTGTACGCGATCTGGAAGGAGCCGTCCCACGGGGAGATGGCGTCGGCCTCGGCCCAGAGTTCCTTGGCCTTCTTCTCGTTGTACTTGAGGACGTCGTTACCTTCGATGTCCTTCGAGTAGCCGTCGATGACCGGCGAGGTGAAGTCGGTCGCCGGCGTGCGGGTCCCGTTGAAGATGACCTTGGTGATCTCTTCACGGTTGATCGCGTACGAGATGGCCTGACGACGCAGCTGACCCTCTTCACCGCTGAAGTGCGGGAGGCGGGACGGGATCGTGAAGGACTGGAACACGGCGGCCGGCTGGTTGACCGCGCGGTCGCCCAGGTCGTCCTGGTAGGTGGAGAGCGCGGAGTCCGGGATCTGGTCCAGGACGTCGAGGTTGCCGCTCAGCAGGTCGGCGTAGGCGCTGTCGAAGTCCTTGTAGAACGTGATGGTCAGGCCACCGTTCTTGGCTTCGCGGCCACCCTTGTACTCGTCGTTCTTGACGAGCTTGATCGACTCGTTGTGCTTCCACGCCTTGTCGCCGTCGACCTTGTACGGGCCGTTGCCGATCGGGTTCTGTCCGAACTCGTCCGTGACCTTGCCGGCCGCGTCGAACGCTGCAGCGGGCAGCGGGTAGAAGGCGGAGTAGCCCAGACGCAGCGGGAAGTCCGATGCAGGTGCGGACAGCTTCACCGTGAAGGTGGTGTCGTCCACGACGCTCAGGCCCGTCAGGGGCTGGCCGGTCTCGTTGTAGCCCTCGACGTCAGCGAAGAACGAGGCGTTCTTGCGGAGGTTGACGACGGCGTCCTGCCATGCCATGACGAACGAGTCAGCGGTGACGGGGTCGCCGTTGGTGAACTTCTGATCAGCCTTGATCTTGATCGTGAACGTGGTCGAGTCGTCGGTGTCGATCGACTCGGCCAGGTCGTCGACCGGCTTGCCGTCGGCCGCGTAGTAGCGGAGGCCTGCGAAGACCTCGTCGATGATCTTTCCGCCACCGACCTCGTTGGTGTCGCTGGGGATGAGGCCCGACTCCGGCTCGGAGCCGTTGGTCGTGATGACGGATGATGCGCTGCTGGTGCTCTCGCTGCTGGAACCGCCACCGGAACAACCGGTGAGGACGAGAGCCCCTGCTGCGATGATGGCGGCGGCAGAGCCGAACCGACTGAACTTCACAGTTCCTCCTTGGGGAAAGGGCAAGCGAAAACAGCGCATCGTGTGCGCTGGATCGCTCTTTGAATACTCTGACGATAAGCAGAAGCAGGACGGCGAGCAAACTGGGACGCCAAACGTTACACAGCGGTAACCCAATCGCCGGATTGTTGCTCACGGATGCTTTTTCGTGCACGGATCCCGCCCACGACGCAACAGAACGATCATGATCGCAAAACTCGTGCAGTCACATCGTCGTTCTGGATACGAATCGTAAGGCGTTCGTCTCCTGATATCCGCCGAGCGGACGCGCAGATGGTATGCGGTGCGCTCGGAGCCACCAGCCAGCAGAATGGACCGGTGAGCGAACAGAACACCACCGAGCGGGGACCGGACCTCCCCGAGGGCGCCGGAAACAACCGTCGGTGGTGGGAGATCGGCGTCGTCCTCGCGCTGAGCCTCGGGGCGTCGGCGGTGTACTCGATCATCTCGCTCATCGCGAAGCTCACCGCGGGGCCGCCGCTCTCCGATCAATCTGCGGCGATCAACACCACCCAGGCCACCCGGGAGTGGCTCGACTTCAGCTACCAGTTCCTCGGGCTCTTCTTCCAGCTCGCGCCGGTCGCCCTCGTCATCTACCTGCTCTGGCAGCCCGGACGCAGCGGCTTCGCGCGGATGGGCCTCGACCTCCGCTCCCCCGGACGCGACCTCGGCCGCGGTCTGCTCCTCGTCGCCGCGATCGGTGTCCCCGGCATCGGTGTGTACGCGTTGGGCCGCGCACTCGGCGTCACGGTCGCGGTCTCGACGTTCCCCGACACCATGTACTGGTGGACGATCCCGATGCTCGTCTTCTCCGCCCTCCGCGCCGGCCTCCAGGAGGAGGTCATCATCATCGGCTACCTGTACACCAGGCTCCGCGAGATCGGGTGGGGGTGGTGGACGATCATCCTGTCGACCGCCGTCCTCCGCGGGAGCTACCACCTGTACCAGGGCATCGGGCCGTTCTTCGGCAACGTCGCCATGGGGATCGCGTTCGGCTGGTGCTACAAGCGCTGGGGGCGGGTGATGCCACTCGTCGTCGCGCACACGGTCATCGACATCATCTCGTTCGCGGGCTTCCCGCTCGCCGTCGCCTGGTGGCCGGAGATCTTCGCCGCGACGCCGTCCTCCTGACGACCCGTTCGCCCGTCACGGGGCGAACGAGCACTCCCTCGCCCACGAATGGGCGAGGGAGTGCTCATGGACCGGCTAGGCGAAGGCCTCGGGCGGCGGGCAGGCGCACACGAGGTTGCGGTCGCCGTACGCCTGGTCGATGCGACGCACCGGCGGCCAGTACTTCGTGCGCACGAGCGTGTGTACGGGGTAGACGGCGAGCTCGCGCGAGTACGCGTGCGTCCACTCCCCCTCGATGACCGACTGGGCCGTGTGCGGCGCCCCGACGAGCGGGTTGTCGTCGGCAGGCCACTCGCCCGCCGCGACGGAGTCCGCTTCCGCCTTGATCGCGATCATCGCGTCGACGAAGCGGTCGACCTCGGTGAGGTCCTCGCTCTCCGTCGGCTCGACCATGAGCGTCCCCGCGACGGGGAACGACATCGTCGGCGCGTGGAACCCGTAGTCGACGAGACGCTTGGCCACGTCGTCGACGGAGATCCCGGTCGCCTCCTTGAGCGGACGGAGGTCGAGGATGCACTCGTGCGCCACGAGGTCGCTGTCGCCCGTGTACAGGACGGGATAGTGGTCGCGCAGTCGCGCAGCGATGTAGTTCGCCGCGAGCACCGCGGCCCCGGTCGCCTCGCGGAGCCCTTCCGAACCCATCATGCGGACGTACGCCCACGAGATCGGCAGGATGCTCGGGCTGCCGTAGGGAGCCGCCGAGATCGGACCGCCGTCGTGCACGACCGTCCCGCCGCCGAGCAGCGGGTGCTCGGCCCGCTGCGCCAGCGGGTGACCGGGCAGGAACGGCGCGAGGTGCGCCTTGGCGGCGACCGGCCCGACACCGGGGCCGCCACCGCCGTGCGGGATGCAGAACGTCTTGTGCAGGTTCAGGTGCGAGACGTCGCCGCCGAACTCACCGAACCGCGCGTACCCGAGCAGCGCGTTGAGGTTCGCGCCGTCGACGTAGACCTGGCCGCCGGCGTCGTGCACGGCCTGGGTGATGGTCTTCACCTCGTGCTCGTAGACGCCGTGGGTGGACGGGTAGGTGATCATGAGCGCGGCGAGGGACTCGGCGTTGGCCTCGATCTTCGACCGGAGGTCGTCGAGGTCGACGTTGCCCTGCTCGTCGCACGCGACGACGACCACACGCATGCCGGCGAGGACGGCGGAGGCCGCGTTCGTGCCGTGCGCACTCGAGGGGATGAGGCAGACCGTCCGTTGCTCGTCGCCGTTCGCGCGGTGGTAGCCGCGGATGGCGAGGAGACCGGCGAGCTCGCCCTGGCTGCCGGCGTTCGGCTGCAGCGACACGGAGTCGTACCCGGTGACCTCGGCCAGCCAGGTCTCGAGCTGGTCGACGAGTTCGAGCGAGCCTGCGACGTCCTCACGCGGGGCGAACGGGTGCAGCCCGGCGAACTCGGGCCAGGTGACGGCCTCCATCTCGGTGGCGGCGTTGAGCTTCATCGTGCACGAACCCAGCGGGATCATCCCCCGGTCGAGCGCATAGTCGCGGTCGGCAAGCTGCTTGAGGTACCGCATCATGGCGGTCTCCGAGTGGTGGGTGTTGAACACCGGGTGCGTCAGATACTCGGTCTCGCGGGCGAGCGTGGCCGGGTACTCCGACACGGCGCTCGGACCGAACGCCGAGGCGGACGCCCCCTCGTCGAAGACGTATGCCGACGGCTCTCCGGCGGTGGCGGTCCCAGCGGTCGTGAGCACCTCGACGAGGGTCGGGACGACGCTCTCGACCGCGCTCACCTCGTCGAAGCTCATCGAGACGGTCGTCTCGTCGACGGCCCACAGCAGGAGGCCGCGGTCGTGCGCACCCGACACCACCGCTGCGCTGTCGGCGACGCGCACCTGCAGGGTGTCGAAGTAGTGCTCCGTGAGCACCTCGACACCCGCCGACCCCAGCAGACGGGATGCACTCGCGGTGGTCGCGTGCACCGACTGCGCGATCCGCTTGAGCCCGTCTGGCCCGTGGTACACGGCGTACATCGCGGCCATGACCGCCAGCAGGACCTGGGCCGTGCAGATGTTGCTCGTGGCCTTCTCACGGCGGATGTGCTGCTCGCGCGTCTGCAGCGTGAGCCGGTAGGCGGGGTGACCCGCCGCGTCCTGGCTGACGCCGACGAGGCGACCGGGCATCTGGCGCTCGAGGCCCTTGCGGACCGCGAGGTACCCAGCGTGCGGCCCGCCGAAGCCCATCGGCACGCCGAAGCGCTGGCTCGTCCCGACCGCGATGTCCGCGCCGAGGGAACCGGGCGAGGAGATGAGCGTGAGGGCGAGGAGATCGGCCGCGACGACCGACACGCCGCCGGCCGCCTTGACCGCCGCGATGATCGCCGACGGGTCCCACACGAGCCCGGAGGCACCGGGGTACTGCACGAAGACACCGAACGCCGCCGGGAGGTCCTCGGGCGAGGTGGTCGACAACGGCAGCTCGACGAGGTCGATGCCGACCGCTTCCGCGCGACTCCGGAGGAGCGCCTTCGTCTGCGGGTACGCGTCGGCGTCGACGATGAACGTCGCGTCGGCGAGCTTCGAGGCCCGGCGCGCGAGGAGCATGCCTTCGACGACCGCGGTGCTCTCGTCGAGCATCGAGGCGTTGGCCGTGTCGAGACCGGTGAGGTCGGCGACCATCGTCTGGAAGTTGATGAGCGCCTCGAGGCGGCCCTGCGAGATCTCGGGCTGGTACGGCGTGTAGGCCGTGTACCAGGAGGGGTTCTCGAGGACGTTCCGCTTGATGACCGCCGGCGTGATCGTGTCGAAGTAACCGAGACCGATCAGGCTCCGGTTCACCGTGTTGCGGCCGGCGAGCTCACGGAGTTCGGCGAGCGCCGCCCGCTCGGTCGCGGCGTCGGGGATGCTGGACGAGGCGAGCTCGGCGGCCGTGATCGCGGAGGGGACGGCCGCGGCGAGCAGGGCGTCGACGCTGTCGTACCCGACGGCGGCGAGCATCGTCGCCTGGGCGGCGGTGTCGGTTCCGATGTGCCGTTCTGCGAAGCGGTCCGCCATCACTCGCCCACCAGCGCGGCGTAGTCGTCCCAGCTGAGGAGCGTGTCGGGCAGCGCGTCGTATCGGACGGAGACGAGCCAGCCGGCACCGAACGGGTCGCTGTTGACGAGCGACGGGTCGTCGACGACGGCGCCGTTGGCCTCGACGACCTCGCCGTCGAGCGGGGCGAAGAGCTCGCCGACGGACTTCGTGGACTCGATCTCGCCGACCACGGTGCTGGCTGAGAGCGCCGCGCCGACGGCGGGGAGGTCCACGAAGACGACGTCACCGAGCTTCTCGGCGGCGTAGTCGGTGATCCCGATGACGGCGAGATCGCCCTCGACGCGGATCCACTCGTGCTCGGCGGTGTACTTGAGGGTGGTCTTGTCGGCCATGGGTTACTTCTCTCTCGAATAGAAGGGGAGCGTGGTGACGGTCGCGGGGATTCGCGTGCCGCGGACGTCGATGTCGAGCACGGTGCCCGGCTCGGCGTGGTCGGGGTGCACGTAGGCCATGGCGATCGGGTGTCCGAGGGTGGGCGACAGTGCCCCGCTCGTCACCTCGCCGACGGTCGTGTCGCCGGCGAGGACACGGTAACCGGCACGACCGGCGCGACGCCCCTCGGAGACGAGGGCGACGAGCACCGGTGCGTCGTCCGCCGGACCGGCCTCGACGGCGTCACGACCGATGAACGTGCCGTGCTTGCCGAGTGCGACGACGCGGCCGAGTCCGGCCTGCACGGGCAGCATGTCCGGACCGAGCTCGTGGCCGTACAACGGCATGCCGGCTTCGAGCCGGAGCGTGTCGCGACTGGCGAGCCCGGCGGGGACCAGTCCGAGCGGTGTCCCGGCGGCGACGATGGCGTTCCACAGCTCCACGGCGTCGGCCGCGTCGACGTACAGCTCGAACCCGTCCTCGCCGGTGTACCCGGTGCGCCCGATGAAGACCGTGCCGTTCTCGAAGGAGGCACCCGTCGCGCGGTAGTACTTCACCTCGCCGAGGGACGGCAATTCGTCCAGGATGTGGAGCCCCTCGGTCGCCTGGAGGATGGCGCGGGAGGCGGGCCCCTGGACGGCGATGAGCGCGATCTCGTCGCTGCGGTCCATGACGACCACGTGCTCGAACGCCGCGGCCCGCTCGGTGAGCGCTGCGACGACGGCGTCGTGGTTGCCCGCGTTCGCGACGACGAGGTACTCGTGCTCACCGTTGCGGTAGACGACGAGGTCGTCGATGATGCCGCCGGCCTCGTTCAGCAGCAGGGAGTACTTGGCCTGGAGCAGATCGATGGCGGACAGCTTGCCCGCGAGCGCCTGGTCGAGGAAGTCGGCGGCGTCGTCGCCCACGACCTGGATCTCGGCCATGTGGGAGATGTCGAAGATGCCGGCGGCGGTGCGCACGGCGTGGTGCTCGGCGAGGTCGCTCGAGTACCGCACGGGCATCTGCCATCCGGCGAAGTCCGTGAAGCTCGCGCCGGCGGCTTCGTGGACGGCATGGAGCGGGCTGGTTCGTTCGAGGTCGGTCACGAGTTCTCCGGGGTCGCGTGGTGCGCTGCGGACACCTGACGGTGCCCGTTGGGAACTCCCCCTCTGTCATTGGCCTGAGAGCTTCACGAGCGCCGCTGCTGCGGACACTGCTTTCACCGTCGGCGAGCGCACCACGAACGTGCGCTGCTTTCCAGAGTGGCCAGTCCGATGCGGTACAGGACCTGAGAGATTGGCGGGGAGGCTTGCTCCTTCGGTGCCGGCGTACCGGCTCTCCCGCATCGTGTTTGCGGCCCGATGTTCGATTGAGCCGCCAGCATATCGCGAGTGGTCGCCTCGGCGCAGGACCTTGTTCGAGTCAGGTGTACACTAAGCCTATATCGAGTACAGGTCATTTCTACCTGAAGTGCCGCCGGTGCTCCGGAACACGGAGATCCCCCATGCAGCGATCGACGACTCCCGCGGAGCAGACGGACCCGCAGGTCGGCCTCGCGGTCTCGACCGTCATCTTCACGCTCCGAGCCGACGATGGGTTCGGCGCGACCGACCCGCAGCCGGGCATCTGGCTCCCGCTCGTCCGGCGCATCCGTGAGCCCTACGACGGCCTCTGGGCGCTGCCGGGCGGCCCGCTCGGTGCCGCGGAGTCCCTCGCGGACGCGGCCTCGTCGACCCTGGAGACGACAACCTCCCTCCGCCCGCGCTACCTCGAGCAGTTGTACGCGTTCGGCGACCTCGACCGCTCCCCCGCCGAGCGCGTCGTCTCGATCGTCTACTGGGCGCTCGTCGGGTCCGACGAGGCGAAGCGCACGCGGCTCGGCCAGAACGTCCGCTGGTTCCCGGCCGACGCACTCCCCCCGTTGGCGTTCGACCACCGCGACATCGTCGAGTACGCCCTGTGGCGGCTCCGCAACAAGCTGGAGTACAGCCACATCGCGCACGCCTTCCTGGGCGAGACCTTCACCCTCTCCGAACTCCGGGAGGTGCACGAGGCGGTGTTGCAGAAGCAGCTCGACCCCGCGAACTTCCGACGCCAGGTCGAGTCCTCCGGTCTCGTCCTGCAGACCGACGAGCTCCGTACCGGTGGGCGCCACCGCCCGGCGCGGCTCTACCGGTGGACCCAGCCCGTCACCCGACCGGAGACCCCGTCGCCCGGGCGGTCGACGAGCCGCAGGCCCACGACGTCCACCCCGACCACCCGTCAGCAGTCCGAGGAGCCAGCATGACCATCACCGCATCCGTCGACGACACCATCCAGCAGATCACCGAGGGTGCGTCCGCCGGCGCGACCTGCGCGCCCGAGCTCGCGGCCGGGCCCTGGGTGTTCGACCTGCAGCCGCCGAGCTACGGCCCTGGCGCGTCGATGGGCGACGTCATCCCGACCGGTTCGCCTCGGCAGGGCCAGCTCCCGGCCGCCTATCGCGACGCCTCCAACGATGAACTCCACCGCCGCATCGTGGCCGCGAAGCAGACCCTCGGAGACCGCGTCGTGATCCTCGGGCACTTCTATCAGCGCGACGAGGTGGTCCAGCACGCCGACTACATCGGCGACTCCTTCCAGCTCGCGAACGCGGCCAAGGCACGCACCGAGGCCGAGGCGATCGTGTTCTGCGGCGTGCACTTCATGGCCGAGACGGCCGACCTCCTGTCCGGACCCGAGCAGGCCGTGATCCTCCCGAACCTCGCCGCCGGCTGCTCGATGGCCGACATGGCGGACATCGACCAGGTCGAGGAGGCGTGGGAGGCCCTCGAGGCGCTCTACGGGACCGAACCGGACGCCGACGGCCGGGTACCGGTCATCCCCGTCACCTACATGAACTCCTCGGCGGCGCTCAAGGGCTTCTGCGGTCGGCACGGCGGGATCGTCTGCACGTCCAGCAACGCGGAGACGGTCCTGCGGTGGGCCTTCGAGCGCGGACAGCGGGTGCTGTTCTTCCCGGATCAGCACCTGGGTCGGAACACCGCCAAGAAGCTGGGCGTGCCACTCGAGCACATGCCGATGTGGAACCCGAACCGCCCGCTCGGCGGCAACGAGGCGACCGACCTCGAGCAGGCAGAGGTCATCCTGTGGCACGGCTTCTGCTCGGTGCACAAGCGGTTCACCGTCGACCAGATCGACCGCGCCCGGGCGGAGCACCCCGGCGTCCGGGTCATCGTGCACCCCGAGTGCCCGATGGCGGTCGTCGACGCCGCCGACGAGGCGGGATCGACGGACTACATCCAGAAGACCATCGCGGCGGCGCCGGACGGCACCACGTTCGCGATCGGCACCGAGATCAACATGGTGCAGCGCCTCGCCGCGCAGTACCCGCAGCACACGATCTTCTGCCTCGACGACGTGATCTGCCCCTGCTCGACGATGTACCGCATCCACCCCGGCTACCTGGCCTGGGTGCTCGAAGGACTCGTCGCGGGCGAGGTGCTCAACCGCATCACCGTCTCCGACGACGTGGCCGTCCCGGCCCGCCTGTCGCTCGAGCGCATGCTCGCCGCGAAGCCACCGGTCGCCGTCGGAACCCAGGCCGGCTGACATGGCGACGGTGCTCGTGGTCGGGAGCGGGATCGCCGGGCTCGTGGCCGCGATCCACGCGAGTGAACGGCACGAGGTCGTGGTCGTCACCAAGGACGTCCTCGGCCAGAGCAACACGCGCTATGCGCAGGGCGGGATCGCCGGGGTCATGTTCGACGACGACCGCGTCGAGGACCACGTCCGGGACACGCTGCTGGCCGGCGCGGGGCTGTGCGACGAGGAGGCCGTCCGGGTGCTCTGCACCGAGGGGCCCGAACGGATCCGCGAGCTCATCGCCTTCGGTGTGGCGTTCGACCGCGACGGCGACGGCTTCGCGAAGGGCCTCGAAGCGGCCCACTCCTACCCCCGGGTGCTGCACGCCGGCGGTGACGCGACCGGCGCGGCGATCGAGACGGCGCTCGTCGAGACGCTTGCGGCCCGGCGGGTAACCGTGCTGGAGCACACCGTCCTCGTCGACCTGGTCGTCACCGCCGGGACGGTCACCGGTGCACACCTCCGGTCCTCCGAGCGAGGTGCGTTCACCGTCGACGCCGACCAGGTGATCCTCGCCACCGGCGGTGTCGGGCAGCTCTACCCGTTCACGACCAACCCGGCGGTGGCGACGGGCGACGGCGCCGCTGCAGCACTCCGTGCTGGAGCGGTGCTGGCCGACGTGGAGTTCGTCCAGTTCCACCCGACCGCGCTCGCCACACCCGGAAGCTTCCTCGTCTCCGAGGCCGTCCGTGGCGAGGGGGCCGTCCTCCGGGACGCGAACGGTGAACGCTTCATGCGGGAGCTCCACCCCGACGCCGAGCTGGCACCACGCGACGTCGTCGCCCGAGGGATCGCGCGGGCCATGGCCGCGCAGGGCGGCGCCCCGGTGACGCTCGACGCGACCGCGCTCGGTGCGGACCGCCTCGCCGCGCGGTTCCCGGGGATCGACGAGCACCTCCGAGCCTCCGGCGTCGACTGGTCGCGCACACCGGTCGCCGTCGCCCCGGCCGCACACTATTGGATGGGCGGTGTCGCCACGGACCTCGACGGCCGGACCACCCTGCCCGGGCTCCTCGCCGTGGGCGAAGTCGCTCGCACGGGCGTCCACGGGGCCAACCGCCTCGCCTCCAACTCGCTCCTCGAGGGTGCCGTCTTCGCGGCCCGCGCCGTCGCGGCGATCGATGCGGCACCGGGTCCGATCGCCGGTCGCCCGAGGCTCGGTGGTGAGCGGGTCGTCCTCGATCCCCTTGCGGCCGATGACGACCTCCGACTCCCAACGGACGCCGTCGAGCCCTTCAGCCGCGCGGCGCTCCACGCCGTGATGTGGCGGGATGCCGGGCTGGTCCGTGACGCGCGTGGTCTCGAGCTCGCGCGCCGGACCCTGGACCGTTGGTCGACCGAGCTCGACGACGTCGTCACCGCGCCACGGTCGGTCGCGGCCACCGAGGACCGCAACCTCCTGCTGCTCGCCCGGGCCGTTGTCGCCGCTGCCCTCGCGCGCACCGAGTCACGCGGTGCCCACGCCAGGGACGACCATCCCGGTGTCGATCCGGATCAGGCGTCGCCCATCGCGATCGTCCTCGCCACCTCGGCCGACGCGCCCCAGCCCACCACCCACCCATCCGTGAACGGAACCGTGCTCGCACCATGCTGACCCCACACCTCATCGACACCACCGTCACCGCGGCCCTCGTCGAGGACGCCCCGTGGGGCGACCTGACGGCGGCGGCCCTCATCCCGGAGGACGCCACGGCCTCGGCCTCCCTGGCCGCCCGCGAGGCGGGCGTCTTCAGCGGTTCGGCCGTGTTCGAGGCGGCGTTCCGACTGACCGACCCACGCATCACGGTCGCGTTCCTCGTCGCCGACGGCGAACGGTTCGCTGCGGGCGACACCATCGCCATGGTGTCGGGTCCGGCGCGTGCCGTCCTGACCGCTGAGCGCGTCGCCCTGAACTTCGTCCAGCGGATGAGCGGCATCGCGACCATCACCGCGGCGTACGTCGAAGCCGTGTCCGACACCCGCGCCCGCATCGTCGACACCCGGAAGACGACCCCGGGCCTGCGCGTCTTCGAGCGCCACGCGGTGCGATCGGGCGGCGGGCACAACCACCGCCATTCGCTCTCCGACGCCGTCATGGTCAAGGACAACCACCTGGCGGTCCTCCTCGAGCGCGGCCTGACGGTCACCGAGGCGTTGCTGCGGGCTCGCGAGGAGCTCCCGCACACGACGACGATCGAGGTCGAGGTCGACCGCCTGGACCAGATCGAGGCGGTGCTCGCGGCGGGCGTCGACACGATCATGCTCGACAACTTCACCGTCGACCAGCTCCGCGAGGGCGTCGCGCTGATCGCCGGCCGCGCCATCGTGGAGGCGAGCGGGAACGTGACGCTGACGACGGTGCGGGCCATCGCGGAGACCGGCGTCGATGTCATCTCCTCCGGTGCCCTCACCCACAGCGTCCGGTCCCTCGACCTCGGGCTCGACGTCTCGGTCGACTGAGATGCTCTACCTCGACAACGCCGCGACGACGCCGGTGCGCCCGGAGGTGCTCGAGGCGATGTGGCCGTACCTGACGAGCACCTTCGGCAACCCGTCGAGCCATCACACCGTCGGCGAGGCGGCGGCCGGGGCGTTGCGGGACGCCCGGCGACGCGTCGCGACCGTGCTGGGCGTCCGACCTGGAGACGTGGTGTTCACCTCGGGCGGCACCGAAGCGGACAACCTCGCAGTCAAGGGCATCACCCTGGCGGCCCTCGATCGCGGACGCCATGTCGTCACCTCGCCGATCGAGCACGAGGCGGTCGCGGAATCGGTCGCGTACCTCACGCGGTTCCACGGGGTCGAGGCCACCGTCCTCCCGGTGGACGGGACCGGCCTGGTCGACCCGGCCGAACTCGCCGCTGCACTGCGGCCGGACACAGTGCTCGTCTCGGTGATGGCGGCCAACAACGAGATCGGCACGGTCCAGGACCTGTCGGCGCTCGGAGGCGTCGCCCAGGCCGCAGGCGTCCCGTTCCACACCGATGCCGTGCAGGCGGCGGGATGGCTGCCGCTCGGACTGGATCGCCTCGGCGTGGACGCGCTGAGCCTGGCCGGCCACAAGCTCGGTGCTCCGAAGGGCGTCGGACTGCTCGCCGTGCGCGGCTCCCTGCCGTTGGAACCGCTCCTGCACGGTGGCGGTCAGGAACGCGGTCGCCGGAGCGGGACCGAACAGGTGGCCGCCGCCGTCGGGCTCGCGACGGCGCTGGAGCTCGCCGAGCGTGATCGGGTGGAAGCGGTGGACCGCGTCAGCGGACTGCGTGACGCGTTCATCGCGAGGGTCCTGAACGAGGTCCCGCGTGCTCGGTTGACGGGCCACCCCGAACGACGCCTACCGGGCATCGCATCGTTCGTGTTCCCCGGGACCTCCGGCGAGGCGGTCCTCCTCGAACTCGAACGGCGGGGCGTCATCTCCTCGAGCGGCTCCGCGTGTGCCGCCGGCAGCGACGAGCCGTCACCGGCCCTCCTCGCGATCGGCATCGCTCCGGAGGTCGCACAGACCGCCGTGCGCTTCAGTTGGACCGCCGCCGTCACTGCGGCCGAGCTGGACCGGACGGCGAACGCCGTCGTCGCCTCGGTGGAGGCCGTCGCGGGTCTCCGCTGAACCCCACGACGCCCGACCGGACGGATCCGGCCGGGCGCTCGGTGCCGGGTGTCCGACGCCGGGTGTCTGGCGGCGCTCACCGCCGGAGGCTGGGCTACGGTGGGATCCATGAGCACCGAGCAGGACGCGGCAGACCGCGCACGACGTCGACACGACAACGAGGACGCTGACGCCGTCACCCGGTTCCTCGCCGAGCGTGACCCGGAGTACGACCTCCACACGGAGCGTCTGGTCGACCCGGAGGAGGTCATCCTCAAGGACTGGCTGCCGCACGCGACCCCGACCGACGGTGGCGCCCCCGCTCCCTGAGGGACGACGCCCACCCGCGCCGGATCGTCTCATGATCTAGCCGTCCACGCCTCGGAACACAAGTGGTTGCCGTGCGGGCGCGGGCCCGCGAGGCTTGAACGGTGACCGAGAGTCGGGATCAGAGACGGAGCTGACATGGGATTCCTGGACAACGCCAAGGACGCTGCTGAGGCGACCGGCCGGAAGATCGGCGAGACCGTCGAAGACGCCAAGGACCGGATCGGCGACAAGGTCGACGAGGCCAAGGCCGACGCGAAGGTGAAGCAGGCGGAGGCCGACGTGAAGAAGGCCGAGGCCGAGCGCGACACCACCGAGGCGAAGAACGACTACAAGGAGCAGCTGCGCGACTGACGCGCCCTCTGAACGACGAGGACCCCGCCTGGCGAACGCCGCGGGGTCCTCGCTCATTGTCGGGGCGCGGGTCTCCCCCGGCGACAACCGGGGCCGGTGATGCCGATGTGATCGCCGAGACCCGCCGGAAAAGGGTTCTGACAGCGCCGATCTCGAGTGCCATCATGAACGGTAGCCGCGGACGCCCGGCCCGCGACCCGTTCCGACGAGGTGGCCGACATGTCGATCCTCCGCACCATTCCCGAAGCCGATGCCGATGCGACGACGGCCGCGATGTACGACGACGACATCGCCGACCAGGGTTTCGTCGCGGCGCACACGAAGGTGATGGCGTTGAACCCCGGGGCCTACGCCGCATGGGAGGCGCTGATCGGTGAGATCGCCCGACCGCTCGGCCTGCGACGCTACGAGCTCGTGACGCTCGCCGCGGCGCGAGGGACGCGGTCACGGCATTGCCGTCTCGCTCACGGCCGGAGATCGCTGTCGCTGTTCGAGGAGGACCAGCTCGTGCGCATCGCGGCGGACTATCGCGACGCCGGTCTGAGCCCCGCGGAGGTCGCGATGATGGCCTACGCGGAACGGGTGGGTCGCGACTCGGACCGGATGACCGACGCCGACAGCCTGACCCTGCGCCAGCACGGCTTCTCCGACCGGGAGATCCTCGACATCACCCTCGCTGCGGCCGCCCGCAACTACTACAGCCGAGCGATCCAGGCGCTCGCGGTCGACGTCGACGTTCCGGAGGACATCAGACCCGAACTGCGGGACGCGCTCGTCCGGGGCCTCTGAAACGCGACACCGCGGGCTAGCGCTCCGAGACCTGGCCTGCTTCGACGACCCACCGCCGTTCGATCCGGACGGTGTCGAGCATGCGGCGGTCGTGGGTGACGAGGAGGAGTGTTCCGTCGTAGCTCTCGAGTGCCTCCTCGAGCTGTTCGATCGCAGCGAGGTCGAGGTGGTTCGTCGGCTCGTCCAAGACCAGCAGGTTGATCCCCGTCGCCTGGAGCACGGCGAGCCCGGCGCGGGTGCGCTCCCCCGGCGACAACTCGTCGACGGGTCGGTTCACGTGGTCGGCCTTCAGCCCGAACTTCGCCAGGAGCGTCCTGACCTCTCCCGGACTGAGGTCGGGCACGATCGCCTCGAAGCGGTCGGCGAGCGGCTCCGTGCCGACGAGCAGTGAGCGGGCCTGGTCGATCTCGCCGATCCGCACACTCGAGCCGAGGCTCGCGCTGCCCGCGTCGGATTCGCGACGACCGAGCAGCGTCGCGAGCAGGGTGGACTTGCCGGCGCCGTTGGGCCCCGTGATGCCGATCCGATCGCCCACGTTCACCTGGAGCGACAGAGGGCCGAGCTGGAAGTCGCCCTGCCGGACGACGGCCTCGGACAGCGTCGCGACGACCGTGCTCGAACGCGGTGCGCTGCCGATCGTGAACTGCAGCTGCCACTCCTTGCGCGGTTCCTCGACCTCGTCCAGCCGAGCGATGCGGCTCTCCATCTGCCGGACCTTCTGGGCCTGCTTCTCCGAGGACTCCGCCGAGGCCTTCCGCCGGATCTTGTCGTTGTCGGGCGCCTTCTTCATCGCGTTCCGCACGCCCTGGCTGGACCACTCCCGCTGCACCCGGGCGCGACCGACGAGATCCGCCTTCTTGTCGGCGAACTCGTCATAGGCGTCGCGGGCGTGCCGCCTGGCGACCTCGCGCTCCTCGAGGTAGGCCTCGTATCCTCCCCCGAAGACCCGGTTGCTCTGCTGCGCGAGGTCGAGTTCGAGGACGCGCGTGACGCAGCGGGCGAGGAACTCACGGTCGTGGCTGACGAGCACCACACCTCCGCGCAATCCCTGTACGAAGCGTTCGAGCCGCTCCAAGCCGTCCAGGTCGAGGTCGTTGGTCGGTTCGTCGAGGAGGACGATGTCGAATCGCGACAGCAGCAGCGCCGCCAGTCCGACGCGAGCGGCCTGCCCACCGGACAGTGAGGTCATCATCGTGGTCGTGACATCCGCGTCGAGGTCCAGCCCGAGGTCGGCGAGGACCGCGGGGATCCGCTCCTCGAGATCGGCCGCGCCGCTCGCCAACCAGCGGTCGAGGGCGGCGGAGTAGACGTCCGCGGGGTCCGCGCCGGCCTGCGGGGGTTCGGCGAGCGCCGCGGCGGCCGCGTCCATCGCCTCGGTCGCCGCAGCGCAGCCGGTGCGCCGGGCGATGTAGGCGGCGACACTCTCACCGACGACGCGCTCATGTTCCTGCGGGAGCGCGCCCACGAAGGCGTCGGACGGCGACAGCGTGATCGTGCCGGCCTGCGGTTCGAGCGAGCCGCCGAGGAGCTGCAGCAGCGTCGACTTCCCCGCGCCGTTCATCCCGACGACGCCGATGACGTCGCCCGGCGCCACCGTCAGATCGAGGCCGTCGAACAGGGTGCGGTGGCCGTGTCCTCCGGCCAGGCCTTGGGCCACGAGCGTTGCAGTCATGCTGCAATCGTCTCATTCCGTCCGGGCCTCGGTGAACGTTCATTTCGCGCCACGAGTCGGCGGAGTAGCGTATCGCATCACGATAACGATTGGCTACATCAGGAGCGCTAGCTGATCTAGCGACCCCCGAAGGTGGTACACAGGGAACAGTTGCGGTTGATGTCGCCATCCTCGTTGGCTTCGCGCCCCTCCCACACGGAAGGGGCCTTCATGCGCCTCGAACTCTCCCCACCTGACCACAGCGCCAGACCCGGTCGCACTCGCCCACGGCTCTTCGCCGCAGCGGCAGTCGTGACCGTCGGACTCCTGGCCATCGGTGCCGGACCGGCGAACGCCGCGACCTCGATCGACGGCCCGATCTTCCTCGGTACGGCAGCCGACTACGGCGTCCTCGCCGCATCGGCCGTCACCAACACCGGCGCGACCACGATCAACGGCGACCTCGGGCTGAGCCCGGAGAGCTCCGTGACCGGCTTCCCGCCGGGCCTCGTCAACGGCACCCAGAACGTGACGAACGAGCCCGCCGCCCTGGCCAAGAACGACCTCCTCAAGGCGATGGGCGTCGCCTCCAGCCTCACGCCGGCCCCGCAGCAGGTCGGTGAGCTCACCGACCTCAACCTCACTCCCGGCGTCTACGCCGGCGGAGAGATCTCCCTCACCGGAAACGTGACGCTCACCGGCACCGCGGAGTCGGTCTGGGTCTTCCAGGCGGCGAGCACGCTGAAGACCGGCATCGGTTCCTCGGTCACCCTCGTCGGCGGCGCGAGCGCCTGCAACGTGTTCTGGCGTGTCGGCAGCGACGCCACGCTCAACGGAGGCGCGCCCTTCGTCGGCACGATCCTCGCCGACACGTCCATCTCCACGGGAGCGGGCACGGTCGTCGAAGGACGTCTCCTCGCGTCCACCGGCGCCGTGACGCTCATCAACACCGTCATCAACCGGCCGACCGGCTGCGACGACGGCAGCGGCTCCGAGGTCACGACGAGCCCGGAGATCACCTCCGCTCCGCTCCCCGGCGGCACCGTCGGCACGACCTATGACAGCACGGTCACCTCGACCGGCAGCCCCGACGCGACGTACACGGTCACCTCGGGTGTCCTGCCCCCGGGACTCGTCCTCGACAGCGTGACCGGTGGCGTGACCGGCACGCCCACGACGCCCGGGACCTACACGGTCACCATCACCGCGAGTAACGGCAGCGCGCCCGACGACTCCATCGAATCGACGATCGTCATCGTCCCGCCGGGCACCCCGCAGGTCCCCGGGCAGCCGGCCGTTCCAGCCGGAGACATCACGAGGCTCCCCGACACCGGGTTCCAGGGATCCACGCTCGCGATCGTGGCCGGCTCCCTGCTCGGCCTCGGCCTGCTCGCGGGCATCGCCTCGGTGATCGTGCGACGTCGTCGACGCGACCAGCTGGGTGGCTGACGCGACGCTGGTCGGCAGCCTGACGCCGTGACCGTAGGCTGAGGGCATGGATCACAAGCAGCTGCGCTCCTTCGTCGCCTCCGCGGAGACCCTCCACTTCGCGAAGGCGGCCAAGGCGCTCGGTGTGCCGCGAAGCACCGTCGTCGCCGACGTCCGGAAGCTCGAGGAGAGCGTCGGAGCGGAACTGTTCGCTCGCGACGTGGAATCCACGCAGCTGACGGACGCCGGCTACGCGTTCCTCATCGAGGCGCGTCGCCAGCTCGACGCCTCTGCGGCAGCGGCAGCGAAGTCGGCTCCCGCGCCGGGCGGCAAAGCCAAAGCGAACAAGGGCAAGGGTCGCGCGCCGAAGGTCAAGGGCGAGCCGCTGCCGTACAAGAAGCGCCAGGGCCGCTGAGCCGCACGCGCCGTCAGCGGTCCTGCGTCTCCGACGAGGATTCGACGACCCGCACCGATTCGTTTCGCCGCTCCGCGTCGGCTCGGGCCGTCCGTGCGATCGACAGGAGGGTCTCGACGGGCGTCGGCGCGGCCGAATCCACCGCGACGCCGAGGTTCGCAGCACCGGCGAAACCGTCGAGCTGCTGCGTCACGGCCTCCCGGTAGCCGGCGGCGATCGGTGCCGCGAGGTCGTGGAGCCCCGAGAGGCCGGTCGGCCCTGGTTCGACCGACGTGGCCACGAGGATCGTCCCGCCCCACACTCGCGTACAGACGGACCCGGCCGGCAGCTCCCGGAAGACCGCGGCTGCGAGCAGTGCCTCCAGCTCCCCCGCCGTCGCCATCCCGTAGGCGCGGCGGAGGTCGCCGTAGCCGTCGATCGCCACGACGAGGATCGCGAGGCGACTGTCGGACTGCTGCCTGTCGCGGAGTCGGGTCGCCTCGGCGATGAAGGCGCGGCGCCCCACCGTGCGGACGCCCACCCGCTCCGAGGAGAGGCGCTGCTTGCGCTCCCAGGAGCGTAGGAGGACGAGGCCGACGGCGATCGCGACGACGAACACGAGGTTCATGTAGGTCACGATGGGCGTGCTGAACAGCCGCTCGAAGATCTCCGAGTGAGGACCCACCGTGAGGTAGACCGCGAGGCGCACGGCGGTGAACACCGCGTGCAGGATCATGACCACGACGAGCACCAGTGACGCCGGTGCCGTTCGCATCCGCCCCCGTCGCGCCTCGTACGCGACCAGGAGCGACAGCATGATGAGCGAGATGAGCCGGGCGATGGTGCCGGCCCACTCCGGGTCGTCGGTGGGGTCGAGGACGGCGGAGATCGCCGTCCCCCCGACGAAGAGGGTGCCGAGCAGCACGAGGCTGCGCCGACCGTTGAACAGCCGGCACCCGACCCACAGGGCGGCGATCGAGGCGACCATGGCGGCGTTGGCGACGGCGACGATCCATACCGAGTCGCCGTTGAGCGTGGCGGCGAGATAGCTGACCGCGGAGAGCAGGGTGGTGGCGAATCCGGACATCCAGGCTGCCATATGGCGTCCGGCGAGGGTTCGCGCGCTGTCGAGTCCGTAGAAGATCCCGCACGCGGCGCAGACGATCACCGCCACCACCAGCATGCTCGCCAGATCGATCGTCACCCGTGGCCTCCCCGAGGCGCCCGTTCGGGTGGCGCCTCATCGAGCGTACCGCCGGAGCACGACCCCGCTGGCGGCAGGGACGTCGGAAGCATCTGGGTGCTGAACCACGGAGACCCGATGTGCCACCATCGATCCATGCGCGAATCGCCCGACCGTCCCGTCGCCGTCCGCGCGACGGCGTTCCGTGGCACGTCGAGATGGCGCCGACGGCCGCTGCGGTTCGTCGGCTACGACGCCCTCCTGCCGGACGGTTCCGTCAGGTTCGACGTGGATCTCGCCGCAGCCATGCCTGCCCACCCGGCGGATGCCTCGACCCGCGACACCAACGTCCACGATCGCTGTCCCGAGGTCGGTGCCGGTCCGTGGGTCGACGGGTTCGGTCGTGCCGTCGATGGGCCGGACGACGGCGGACCGCCGCTGAGCGCACGGCGCGGCGCGCGCCCGCGACCCACCGACCTGCCCGGCCGCCGCCCATCGGCGAAGGTCGGGCGACGCTGGCGCACCGGCTTCGGCGTGGCAGCGCTCGGCCTCGGTGCCCTGCTCGTCATCGGCCCGCTCCGCGACACCCCTGTGGGCTTCCTCGGGGTGGTCAGCGCGTTCGCCGGGCTCGCAGCTCTACTGGGCTTGGTCCCTCGCGCCAGACGATGGTGGTGACGGTCGATCGCCTCGACCCGGAGTGCGCGTTCTGTCCCGAAACCCGTACGCAGGCGACAGAACGCGCACTCTCGGCGTGGAAGTGTGACGCTACGCGGCCGCAGGCTTCAGTGGCGTGATCGCCGCGATCTGCTGCGAAAGCCGATCCTCGGCGAGATCGAGCTCGTAGCGCATCTGCAGGTTGAGCCAGAATTGCGCCGAAGTGCCGAAGTACTTCGCAAGCCGGAGCGCGGTGTCCGCTGTGATGGACCGTTTGCCGTGGACGATCTCATTGATGCGACGTGGTGGGACTCCGATGGACACCGCCAGCTTGTTCTGCGTGATGCCGAACCCCTCGATGAAGTCCTCCATGAGCACGTCACCGGGGTGGATCGGTGCTAGCTTGCCGCTCGAGTCAGTGATACTCAACGATCTCCACCTCCTCGGGCCCCTGTCCGTCCACAGGAACAGATTCTCCATTGGTCGTTGATCCTGATGCTGTGCTGCCCGGCACGATCGCCCTTGAGCGGCTCGAGTCGGTTGCCCGGTGGGACCTGAAGATCGTCGAGCATCTCTGCGGCACCCACCTGGCGAAGCTTCCGGAGCGCAACCCGATGGATCCGAGGATCGATCGCACATAACCTGCTGGCGGCAGGAGACACCTGCACTGATGACGCCGTCTGTCGCAACCGATCTGGGGATATCTAAGCCAAATAAACGTCGACGAGCCAGCTACATACTCACGTCGGGACCAACGATCGAGATCAAGCTCAACCTAGCTTTCGACTCCTCACGAGCCCTGCCCTTAGCACAGCAGCGGCCACAGGGACTCCCGACGCAATCCCCGCAGAGCACCTGTAGGCCACTCCGATTTCCACAGATGTAGACCTTAGGTGGAATCTGCCGAATAATGTCCCTACCACGGCCACACACCCTTCTGCGCGGGGCCCAGAAGCATCTTGAGGGCAAAAACAACAAGAATCTCGAAGAGAACTGTACGCTCATTCGAGGGCCGCTCTTCAGGCGGGACCCACCATCTGGTCGCAACCGTCTTGAGTGGCGGCCATCGAACGGCTCCGCAGGCTCCCAACACGTACCGATAGGACGAACACCTTGCAAATCGACGCGAACAAGCGAACCCTCGGTGAAGTACTCCAGCAAGGACAACATATCGTCCCGAGATATCAACGCAGATACGCTTGGGAGCCACAGAATATTAGGGACTTCTGGACAGACACGACCGAAGCCACCGACCCACACTTTCTCGGCAGCATGGTAACCAGCGGCACGACGTCAGCACCGCGCGAAGTCATCGATGGACAACAACGCCTTACTACTGCAATCATCGCCCTGAGCGCGATTCGAGACTTGTATCTTGAGCTCAACAGCCCGGGTAGAGTAACTGGAATTAATGAATATCTCGAGTTTTTCGACCGAGACGGCATTCGCAATCATCGACTGAAGAATCGAGATGCCAGTGCAGCGAGTAGGCTCAACGACAACGTTCTTCTTAGGAAAGAGGATCGAGCAACCTCCCCAGGCTACGATCCGGAATCACTCGAGTCGCAGGCGTACGTCATATTTGACGATTTGCTACGCACCGAACTCAAGGTCCGACAGGACAAAGTCGAACACTTAGACACAATCCGCGACGCAATCCTTGAATCGGAGGTTGTCTATATCAATGTGGAAGATCGAAAAAATGCATTTACAATCTTCGAGACCCTGAACGATCGCGGCAAGAGTCTCACCGTAATGGATCTGGTGAAGAACATGCTGTTCGCCGAGATCGCTTCCGGGGATGAGGATAGCTCAGAGCGTGGATGGTCCGAAACACTCGAAACCCTGGACGAGCTCACCTTCGAGGGAATGACGCCTGACTTCTTTCTATATTACGCCTGGAATTCTCGCTATCATCCCAAACATGCCGGTACCGAAATCATCGAGCAGGCCCGATTGCGTCGATCCATAGCCGATCACTTGGACGACTGCGGAGAACGCAACGAGGCTGCGCAAGCTCTAATCAGGGACCTCTGGACAGACGCCCGGATTCTTGCCAGCTTAGACCAGACGCTCATGAGCAACGGTTCTGCCGACTCCTGGCGCGAGTTGGATAAGAATTGGAGACGAGACAAGTACGAAGACTTGTGCGGGCGACTTTACGGCATCCTCGTCGCTGGCTCGAGCCAGCCACTTCCCCTTCTCGTTGCTCTAATGCGCTCATTTCTCCAAGCCAAGGCAGGTATCTCTCGGCGCAGACTTCTTCAGTTCTTACGACTCATTGAGAGTTTCCAGTTTCGTTGGAGCATAGCCCAACGACCCTCCACCTCAACTATTCGCCGTCTCTATCGACAGGCAGCTTCAGCCGTCTCCGCCGCTGCATCGACGACCGCCATTGACAACGCGATGACCGGCTTCAAAGTCGGTGCTTCTAAGATAGAAGCATCGGACGCACAGTTCCGTGATGGAATCGGTCGGCTCGCGTACTCTCGAACCCGAGCGAAAGACTCGTTCCGTATCCGCCACATTCTCACGAGAACCGAGAGATCATATGCGGCCACAAGGCTCGACCTGGGGCGACAGCTCTCCCTTGAGCACCTTCAAGGCCTTGAAGGGAGGTCTGAGGCGACTCAACGAAACTCGTGGATCTTCAAGATTGGAAATCTTGCGCTCGTACCTCCCGAGGTCAACGCAAGCTTGCCGAAGAAGTTCGACGACAAGTGCGTCGAGCTCAAGAAGTGGGTCAATCCTGAGGACGAGCCGCTGATCGCCGCCCTAGAAACAGAAATCTGGAAGGCCGAACAGTCGAACGAGCGTCTGTCATCGATCGCTCAGCGGGCGCTGGATCTGTGGCCTAAGCTTCAGACCTGAGCTAGATTGACTTCGGGAGTCGCTTCAGTTTCTTCTGGCCGCCCAGTCGACGCAAGGATTCGAGGTTACCTACGCGACGTGTTGTGAAGTCTTCGATCTCCGCGTGCTCGCGCCAATAGTACGGCGCTTCGTAGTGAGGGTCACCTTGACAAGTTCGCTAGCCTTCTCACAGCTCAAAGGTGAGCCTGCTCCAAGTGCACGTGTGTCCGGTCACCACCGGCGTGAAGATGGCAAATGTTGCGTCAGAGCGGATACAGTTCGGGCCCGGAAGTTTCGAGGGGCTCAGGGCTGCTCCGCGCCACTTTTCGTGAGCCGGACCATGTCGGTGGCCGACACTACGCTGATCGTGTGAACAATGAAATGTGGCGCCCTGTAATCCCTACCGGCAGAGAGGAAGCGTTGACCGAGAGCTTCCCTAGCTACATGAGGGAGGCCATCTTTCGATGGATACATGGCATCATCGATGTAAGTAGCGGCTACGCCTACACGCACAGATTTGTGGACTTTCAGAACGCGACTCGCGCGAATTTGGGCTTCGAGGCAGACAGGCTGCTGGACTGGGAAAACCAGATCCTCCCCTATCTCCGTGATCTGCCCGATAACGCTTTCACTAACTTGGTCGACTATTTCGCCAGCGACAGTTATTTTCCCACCGGAAGTCCTCACCCGCTAGAAGCTATTCTCAGTAACGGCGGATCAGCATGGACGATGGTCCGCTGGAACGCTGTAAACGCTCGTCTCGCAAAGCGAGTCCCGGATGGAGTACAAGAAGCAGTCCGCAGCGTCCTACAAGCGTCGGATGCGGCATCAAAGAAGCTCCAGGAAGCATGGCTCGACGCTTATGGGACCAACCCGCGTGCTTCCGTCGCCTATAATCACGCTGTCGTGGCTGTAGAGATTGCCGCGCTATCTGTGATTCCCACCGGAAAGACCGAGCCGACACTTGCTAATGTCTTCTCCCTCCTCGAGGCTGATACGCCGAGCTGGCGACTTGTCTTCCGAGACAACTCGAAGGCTCCCGGGGCCAAGAGTCTCGCTATGATGCTCCGAACACTCTGGAGAGGACACGAGAGCCGACACGGCCGCCCTGATTATGCTGACGCCAGCCTCGAAGAAGCGCGAGCCGCAGTCATTCTTGCAGCGACCCTCGTCCAGTGGTTCACCTCTGGAGTCGTGGCATCTACTACAAGTTAGATGTGCACGAGCCAATCGGGACGAAGGCGGATGTAGTCTGACGGGAGACCGAGGCGATCGTGGTTGACGTGAGATTGTTCAATGTACCCACCGTCAACCTTTGGCCGTCGACGCTGATCTATCATGAGAGCGGGTAAGCGGCCACGCTCGCCCGAACTCGGACAGCGGACCACAGGCGCTAGAACGATTGTGGCGGTTTACCTTCACTCGAAAGTCGGCCCATACCTTTCAGAGTCGTCAGAGCAATTTCGTGAGTCGCCGGATGTGCGAGAGGTTACCTTGTCCCCGCCGGTAGTACCCGGCGGGTCTGCGCACACCTCGGGCAGCATTTCTACTCGGTCCCGTTCTGCGCCTACTTTCGGAGATTGAACTGACTCGAGAGTTTCAGTTCCGCGAGAAGCCTCGCCACTGCTGAGCCGAAGCACAAGATCCCAGGGCCGGAATGAACGGCCCGAAAAGTGGGGTACCAACGGGCTGTGATGATGAGACAAAGCCCTGACGTCCGAGATGAGTCTCCATTACCTCGTCCGCGACGCGGAATGGACGGTTGAACCTAAGGTCAGCCTTGCATGCCAAGAGGTCTGGCCGATGGCAGCATCAGATAGATGCCGGAAATCGGTATCGTGCCCTGGGATGTTTCGTGAGTTCACGCGGCGACGCTGCGCATGCTGCAAGTAACGACCCCGCAACCAATCACGGCCACAGATGACTAGACGGCGGCTCGACCTGCTGGTCCGAACCGTTCCCTGAAGGTGCGAGACTGCGCAAGTTCAGACGTTGAAGCGGAACTCCACGACGTCGCCGTCCTGCATGACGTAGTCCTTGCCCTCCATGCGGGCCTTGCCCTTGGAGCGCGCCTCGGCGACGGAGCCGGTCTCGACGAGGTCGTCGAACGAGATGACCTCGGCCTTGATGAAGCCCTTCTCGAAGTCCGTGTGGATGACGCCGGCCGCCTGGGGCGCCTTGGCACCCTGCGGGATCGTCCACGCACGCGACTCCTTCGGCCCCGCCGTGAGGTAGGTCTGGAGACCGAGCGTCGCGAAGCCGATGCGTGCGAGCTGGTCGAGGCCGGACTCGGTCTGGCCGGTCGACTCAAGCATCTCGCGGGCGTCGTCCTCGTCGAGGTCGACGAGCTCCGACTCGAGCTTGGCGTCGAGGAAGACGGCCTTCGCCGGTGCCACGAGGGCGGCCAGCTCGTCGAGCTTCGCCTGGTCCTGCAGGACGTCCTCGTCGACGTTGAACACGTAGATGAACGGCTTGGCCGTGAGGAGACCGAGTTCCTTGATGGGCGCGAGGTCGATCTTCGTCGCCGAGAGCGGGGTGCCGGCGTTCAGCGCGTCCTGCGCCTCCTTCGCCGCCGTGAGGACGGAGGGGTCGAGCTTCTTGCCCTTGACCTCCTTCTCGAACCGGGTGATCGCCTTCTCGAGCGTCTCGAGGTCGGCGAGGATGAGCTCGGTGTTGATGGTCTCCATGTCGGAGGCCGGGTTCACATCGCCGTCGACGTGCACGACGTCGGGGTCGGCGAAGCCGCGGACGACCTGCGCGATGGCGTCGGCCTCACGGATGTTCGCGAGGAACTTGTTGCCGAGCCCCTCCCCCTCACTCGCGCCCTTGACGATGCCGGCGATGTCGACGAAGGACACCGCGGCGGGCAGGATGCGCTCGCTGCCGAAGATCTCCGCGAGCTTGCCGAGCCGGGCGTCGGGCAGTTCGACCACGCCGACGTTCGGCTCGATCGTCGCGAACGGATAGTTCGCTGCGAGCACGTTGTTGCGCGTGAGCGCGTTGAACAGGGTGGACTTGCCGACGTTGGGCAGGCCGACGATGCCGAGAGTAAGAGCCACGAGGGTCTATCGTACTTGGCCGCGCGTCCCCGTGGGTCGCGCCTCCGCTCCGGGCACGGATCGGCACCGTCGATCGAGCGGGTTGCGGCGTGCCACCCGAGCGGTGTCGGACGCTGGTGCGAGGGTGAGGACGTGCCACTGGATTTCACCGCCATCGACTTCGAGACCGCGAACTCGTCATCCGCCTCCGCCTGCAGCGTGGGCCTCGTCAGGGTCCGCGACGGCATCGTCGTCGACCGTGCGGGCTGGCTCATCCAGCCCCCTGCCGGACACGACGCGTTCCTCGAGTGGAACACCCGCATCCACGGGATCGTCGCCACCGACGTCCTCGGGGCGCCGGGCTGGGCGGACCAGCTCGACACGCTCCTCGACTTCGCCCAGGGTGACGCCCTCGTCGCCCACAACGCCGGCTTCGACATGGGCGTCATCCGGGGTGGCTGCGCCGCCACCGGCCTCGACTGCCCCGACCTCAGCTACCTGTGCAGCCTCAACGTCGCCCGCAAGACGTACCAGCTCGACTCCTACCGGCTCCCCGTGGCGGCCCTCGCCGCCGGGTTCGACGACTTCCAGCACCACGACGCCACCGGCGACGCCGAGGCCTCCGCGCACATCATCATCCACGCCGCCGCCCGCCATGGAGCTTCCTCGATCGCCGAACTCGCGCAGCTCACGAGCGTGAAGATCGGCCGGATCGGGACAGCCGTCGCCGCCTGAGCGCGCGGTCGCCGCGCGGCCTCCGAGCGATGTCGGCGGCCCGCGACACACTGAGGGCATGGACAGCGCACTCGCCCTCGGGATCGGCCTCCTCATCGGACTCGTCATCGGCGCAGCCGTGGCGGTCCTCCTGCTGCAGCGGCGCGCCGGCGCGGGGTCGGTCGACCCGGCGCTGCTCGAGGCCAGGCACACCGCCCAGCTCGCCGACCTCCGCGGCCAGCAGGCGCAACTCCTCGCCGATGCGTCCGCCCGGGAGGCGGAAATCCGGGCCGCGCTGCGCGCCGAACTCGCCGCACTCGACGCCACAGCCGACGGGCTCGGACGTGAGCTGAACGCCCAGCGCGAGCAGTACCGCGAGCTCGCCGAGCGCCACCGCGCCGACGCCGAACGACGATCGCGCCAGTCACACGAGGAGAGTCAGGTCCTGCAGGCCCTCGCGCCGGTGCAGCACAGCCTCGAACACATGCAGGCGAAGGTCGCGGAACTCGAGCAGCAGCGCAGCCGACAGCACGGCGAGCTCGCACAACAACTGAAGACGGCTTCGGAGTCCGAGGAACGACTGCGGTCGACGACGGAGTCGCTCGCCTCGGCGCTCCGCAACAACGCCACGCGCGGCGTCTGGGGCGAGACCCAGCTCCGCAACGTCGTGGAGGCCGCAGGCCTCACGCAGCGCGTCGACTTCGACCTGCAGTCGAGCATCACGTCCGACAACGGCATCGGTCGACCAGACATGGTCGTGCGACTCCCCGGCGGCAAGTCGATCGCGGTCGACGCGAAGGTGCCGTTCGCGCAGTACCTCGAAGCCAGCACCATCCCCGTCACCGCGACGGGCGAGGAGGCCGCACGGCGCACCGCCCTCCTCGCGCAGCACGTGAAGGCCGTGCGGTCGCACGTCGACGCCCTTGCGGCGAAGGGGTACTGGCGCGGCCTCGAGTCGAGCCCGGAGTTCGTGATCTGCTTCATCCCGAGCGAGTCGCTCCTCGCCGCAGCGCTCGAGGCCGACGCGAGCCTGCTCGACTACGCCTTCGGCAAACGGGTCGCCCTCGCCTCCCCCGTCAACCTGTGGGCGGTCCTCAAGACGGTCGCGTTCACCTGGCAGCAGGACGTCCTCACCGAGGACGCGAAGCGACTGTTCGACCTCGGCAAGGAGCTCTACCAGCGGCTCTCGACGCTGTCGGACCACGCCGACCGCCTGCGCCGGTCCATCGAGAGCACGGTCACCAACTACAACCAGTTCGCCTCGTCGTTCGAGACCCGCGTGCTCGTCACGGCGCGCAAGCTCGACGCCCTCGACGAGGCGACGGTCATCGGTCAGGTGAGCCAGAGCGACGCCTCACCGAAGCGCCTCACCGCACCGGAGGCGCAGCCCTCGCCGGAGCCGTCCGACGGCGAGCCGAGCGAGCTCGAGGCGCGACTCGCGCACCGGCTCCAGGACTGACCTGCACGAACGCCGCACGACGAAGCGCCCGGTCCCACAGTGAGGTGGAACCGGGCGCTTCGCTCCGCTGGAGGAGCGGCTACAGCCACTTCGCAGCGAGGTGGTCCGCCTCGACGCGACGGATGGTGCCGGAACGCGACCGCAGCACGAGGCTCTCGGTGCGGATGATCGGCCCCTTGCGCTGCACACCGTCGACGAGTTCACCGTGGGTGACGCCCGTCGCGACGAAGTACGTGTTGTCGCCTCGGACGAGGTCGTTCGCGCCGAGGACGCGGTCGAGGTCGTGACCGGCCGCGAGCGCACGCTCACGCTCGGCGTCGTCCTTCGGCATGAGCTTGCCCTGGATGAGCCCGCCGAGCGCCTTCACCGCACACGCGGTGATGATGCCCTCAGGCGTGCCGCCGATGCCGACGCACATGTCGATCCGCGAGTCGTAGCGCGCGGCGTTGATGCCACCCGCGACGTCGCCGTCGAGCAGCAGCCGTGTCCCGGCACCCGCCGCGCGGATCTCCTCGATGAGCTGCGCGTGGCGCGGTCGGTCGAGGACGGCGACGCGGATGTCCTCGGGCTGCTTGCCCTTGGCCTTCGCGAGCTCGCGGATGTTGTCGCCGATGGACTGGCTGATGTCGACGACACCGATGCCGTCGGCACCGGTGACGATCTTGTCCATGTAGAACACCGCGGACGGGTCGAACATGCTGCCGCGGTCGGACACGGCGATGACGGAGAGGGCGTTCTGGCGGCCGGCGGCGGTGAGGCTCGTGCCGTCGATCGGGTCGACGGCGATGTCGCAGGACGGGCCGCGGCCGTTGCCGACATGCTCGCCGTTGAACAGCATGGGCGCTTCATCCTTCTCGCCCTCGCCGATGACGACCACGCCGTCGAAGTTGACGGTGCCGAGGAAGGCGCGCATGGCGTCGACCGCTGCGCCGTCGGCGGCGTTCTTGTCGCCTCGCCCGATGAACGGCGCCGCCCGGATCGCGGCGGCCTCCGTCGCTCTCACGAGCTCCATGGCGAGGTTGCGGTCGGGCTGCAGATAGTGGGAGCCGGTTTCAGGCTGGGTCACTGGATCCTCCATGGATCGCTCGCCTCGTGGGACACGACGCTTCGGTGGATGAGGGTTTCAGCCTATCGAACCGGGCTGGGAAGGCCGCTGGGTGCGTCTCGATCGAGGCGCTTCCGTGACCTCGTCAGCGGGCTTCCGGGACCGACGACGACGGACTCGACCATGACACCGCCGTCCGCTTCGACCCGGACTCCGGCGAGTTCGGCCCCGGCGGCGAGCGCGGTCGCCGTGACGGCGCTGAGCAGCAGCCAGGCGTCATCGCGGCAGAGTTCGTCGAGCGGGACCTCGCGATCGAGATCGGTCCCGGCCTCGACGAGCCGCGCACGTTCCTCCGGCGACTGCGGTGCGAAGCGCGCCGTCATCCAGCCGCCGAGGGCCCGGACCGCGGCAGCCGTGAGGATGCCCTCCGGAGCCCCGCCCACACCGAGGAGCAGATCGAGGTCGCCGTCGGCGGCCGCAGCCCGCAGGGACAGGGCGACGTCGCCGTCCATGAAGCTCACGAGCTCGGCACCGGCGGCGGTCACGGCCTGGGCTGTCGCCGCGTTCCGAGGACGGTCCTGGACCGCGACCCGCAGCTGCTCGACCGGCCGCCCCAGCCGGGCCGCGAGCCGGTCGAGGGTCACCGCGATCGGGTCGGCCAGCGACAACTCGCGTCCCCCGCCGGCGGCGACGAGCTTCTCGAGGTAGTACGCCGGGCCGATGTCGAACATCGCACCGCGCGGGGCGATGGCGATCACGGCGACGGAGTCCGGCTTCCCGGAGGCAGCGAGCTTCGTGCCGTCCACGGGGTCGACGGCGAGGTCGATCGCCGGCCCCGCTCCCGTGCCGAAACGTTCCCCGACGAAGAGCATGGGCGCCCGGTCCTTCTCGCCCTCCCCCACGACGACGCGCCCGTCGACCGGGAGCGATTCGAGCGCTCGGCGGAGCGCATCGACGGCGACCCCGTCGATGCGCATGCCGTCTCCACCTCCGACGAGACCCGCGACGGCGGCAGCCGCGGCCCTCGTGGCGTCGAGGAAGCCGTCGAGGAGGTCGGTGTCCGGAGTGCGCTCGATCATGTCCCCATCGTGCCGTATGCCTCGGAGCCCGAGTCACTAGACTTCAAGGCGAATCGTCCCCACGCAAGGAGAAGACATGCCCGTCGCCACCCCGGAACAGTACGCAGCGATGCTCGACAAGGCGAAGTCGAACGGGTTCGCGTACCCGGCGTTCAACGTCTCGAGCAGCCAGACCATCAACTCCGTCCTCCAGGGCCTCACCGAGGCCGGTTCCGACGGCATCATCCAGGTCACCACGGGCGGCGCCGACTACTTCGCCGGCCACACCGTGAAGAACCGTGCCGCCGGCGCGATCGCCTTCGCGAAGTTCGCGACCGAGGTCGCCAAGAACTACCCCGTCACCGTCGCGCTCCACACCGACCACTGCCCGAAGGACGCGCTCGACGGCTTCGTCATGCCGCTCATCGCCGCCTCCGAAGAAGAGGTGAAGGCCGGTCGCAACCCGATCTTCCAGTCCCACATGTGGGACGGCTCGGCGGTCCCGCTCACGGAGAACCTCGAGATCGCGACCGAGATGCTGAAGCGCACCAAGGCCATCAACGCCATCCTCGAGGTCGAGATCGGCGTCGTCGGCGGCGAAGAGGACGGCGTCAGCCACGACATCAACGAGCACCTGTACACCACGCTCGACGACGCCATCGCGACCGTCGAGGCGCTCGGCCTCGGCGAGCAGGGTCGCTACATGGCCGCCCTCACCTTCGGCAACGTGCACGGCGTCTACAAGCCCGGCAACGTCAAGCTCCAGCCCGAGCTGCTGAAGACCATCCAGGACGGCCTCACCGCCAAGTACGGCCACGGCCCCAAGCCGCTCGACCTCGTCTTCCACGGCGGGTCGGGTTCCACCGACGCGGAGATCGCCGAGGCCGTCGCGAACGGTGTCGTCAAGATGAACATCGACACCGACACGCAGTACGCGTTCACCCGCTCGATCGCCGGCTACATGCTCTCGAACTACGAGGGTGTGCTGAAGCTCGACGGCGAGGTCGGCAACAAGAAGGTCTACGACCCTCGCGCCTGGGGCAAGGTCGCCGAGTCGGCGATGGCCGCTCGCGTCCTGGAGTCGACGAAGCAGCTCGGCTCGTACGGCACCAGCACCTCCTAGTCACCTGCACCAACAGAACGGGCCCGGCATCGCTGCCGGGCCCGTTCTTCGTGTGTGGACGACTACGGCTGCTGCGAGCGGACGTACTCCATGAACGCCGGGTCGGCACCCATGGCCACGGCGAGACAGATCACCACGACCAGGTTCGCTGCGACACCGGCGACGAGCGGGATCCAGAAGGTCAGTCGACCCGCGCGGAGGGACCGGCTCGACAGGATGATGGCGCCCACCCACAGGGCGATCTGGAGACCGAGCGCCAGGATGCCCATGGCGCTCGCGAGACCGTCCGAGGAGTACCCCGAGACACCCATCTGCACGAGTGCAGGGCGGATCAGGCCGGGGAGGTCGAGCAGACCCGGCATGGTCACGATCAGGCCGACGAGGCCGAGTCCGAGCAGGATCGACGTCGCGATCCGGTCTCCGGCGACGGGTCGTCGGGCGGCCACGGTCGGAGCGCCCGGCTGCACCACCCCAGGCTCATGCGCCTGCTCACGCGTCTGCTTGCGCAGGGTCGGCTCCTGCTGCTGCCGCGGTTGCCGCTCGACGGGGACGACCGGCGCGATGCCGAGCTCCTCCGCCCGCTGTTCGTCGATGGGCTCGGCGATCCGGGCACGCTGCTCCTCGGGGGACGCGTACTCACCGAACTGCGGACGGGGGCGGGATTCGCTCATGGTCGACGCCCTCCCAGGGCGCGCGGATCGGTCGTGCCGGCAAGGTCCTTGCGCAGCTCCTTCGGCAGGGAGAACATGAGGTCCTCCTCGGCCGTCTTGACTTCCTGCACCGCGCCGTAGCCGGCACCGGAGAGTTCTTCGAGCACCTCGTCGACGAGGACCTCCGGCACGGAGGCGCCGCTGGTGACACCGACCGTGACGACGCCGTCGAGCCAGGACTGCTGAATCTCGTGCGCGTAGTCGACGCGGTAGGCGGCCTTCGCGCCGTACTCGAGGGCGACCTCCACGAGGCGCACCGAGTTCGAGGAGTTCGCCGACCCGACCACGATCACGAGGTCAGCGTCCTGGGCCACCTTCTTGATGGCGACCTGACGGTTCTGGGTCGCGTAGCAGATGTCGTCGCTCGGCGGATCCTGGAGCTTCGGGAACCGCTCGCGCAGGCGGCGGACCGTCTCCATGGTCTCGTCCACCGACAGCGTGGTCTGCGAGAGCCACACGACTTTGTCGGGGTCGGCGACGACGAGGTCGTCGACGGCTTCCGGGCTCGTCACGAGCGTGACGTGGTCGGGCGCTTCACCGGCCGTCCCCTCGACCTCCTCGTGCCCCTCGTGTCCGATGAGCAGGATCTCGTAGTCGTCGCGGGCGAAGCGCACGGCCTCGCGGTGCACCTTGGTGACGAGCGGGCAGGTGGCGTCGATCGCGAGCAGCCTACGGTCGGCGGCGGCATCGACCACGGCTGGCGAGACGCCATGCGCACTGAAGACGATGTGCGCGCCGGACGGCACCTCATCGACCTCCTCCACGAACACCGCGCCCTGGGCCTCGAGCTGATCGACGACGTGCACGTTGTGGACGATCTGCTTCCGGACGTACACCGGCGCGCCATAGTGCTCGAGCGCCTTCTCGACGGCGACGACCGCGCGGTCCACGCCGGCGCAGTAACCACGAGGGGCGGCGAGCAGGACGCGCTTCTCGCCGGCGACGGGGAGGTCTGCGAGGCGTCCGGCGATGCGTCGGAGCCTCGGCATGCCGAGGCCGATGGCTGGGGCGTCGCGGAGATCGGTCACGTGTGGATTCTACGCGGCAGCGCTCGGGAGTCGGCCGTGAACGGTCGGGTGGTCCGCGACCCCGCGCCGTCGGTGCTCGCGGCTAGGCTTGAGGGATGAGCGATGCACCGGCCACCATGGAAGCCCCCTGGCCGGTCGCGCTCCTCGGCACGAAGCTCCGCGACTACATCGACCGCCTCGGCACGGTCTGGGTCGAGGGCGAGATCACGCAGTGGGGCGCCTCGGGCGGCAACGTCTACGGCAAGCTCAAAGACCTCGAGATCGATGCGACGGTCGGGTTCACCATCTGGTCGTCCGTCCGGGCGAAGATCCCCGCCGACCTCAAGCAGGGCGACCACGTGATCGCGTTGGTCAAGCCGAACTACTGGCTCAAGGGCGGCACGCTCACCATGCAGGTCATGGCGATGAAGCACGTCGGCATCGGCGACCTCCTCGAGCGACTCGAACGACTCCGTCGGCAGCTCGCCGACGAGGGGCTCTTCGACGCGTCGCGCAAGCGGGCGCTCCCGTTCCTCCCGCAGTGCATCGGGCTGGTCACCGGCAAGGACTCCGACGCCGAGAAGGACGTCCTCCGAAACGCCGAGTTGCGCTGGCCGTCGGTCCGGTTCCGCGTCGTCCACGCGGCCGTCCAGGGCGACCGCACCCCCGGCGAGGTCGTGAGCGCCATCCAGACCCTGGACGCCGACCCCGAGGTCGACGTCATCATCGTCGCGCGCGGCGGTGGCGACTTCCAGAACCTCCTGGGCTTCAGCGACGAACGCGTGGTCCGCGCCGTGGCCGCCTGCACCACGCCCCTCGTGAGCGCCATCGGCCACGAGGCGGACCGCCCACTGCTCGACGACGTCGCCGACCTCCGCGCCTCCACACCGACCGACGCCGCCAAGCGGGTCGTCCCCGACGTCGCGGAGGAGTTCGCTCGCGTGCAGCAGGCCCGCGTCCGGTTGTCCTCCCGGGTGACCTCGTTGCTCGGTCACGAGATCGACCGGCTCGCGACGCTCCGGACGCGTCCCGCGCTCGCCGACCCGTCCTGGATCGTCGACTCGCGGGCGGACGAGCTGACCCGCACGGTCGCCAGGGGGGCCGAGCTCATCGACCGCGCCGTCGAGCGCTCCCAGCGCGAGGTGACGGAGCTCCGCTCGCACCTCCGCGCCCTGTCGCCGCAGCGCACGCTCGACCGCGGCTACGCCATCGTCCAGCGAGCGGACCCGGAGGCCGGTGTCCCGGGCGGCGCGGTCATCCGCGCGGAGGGCGACGCCCCCGCCGGGACGGAGCTCCTGGTCACCCTCGCCTCCGGCGCGATCGGCGCCTCCAGTACCGGCCCGGCCACGGCTGCCGCCCGGACCGACGACGAATAGGATAGAAGCATGCCAACCCCCTCCGATGTCCAGGAGCTCAGCTATGAGCAGGCACGCGACGAGCTCGTGCGTGTCGTGTCCGAGCTGGAGCAGGGCTCGGCGTCGCTCGAGGACTCCCTCCGGCTCTGGGAGCGCGGCGAACAGCTCGCCCAGCGCTGCGAGGAGTGGCTGATCGGCGCGAAGGCACGGCTGGACGCGGCTCGCGCCGCCCAGCTCGGATCCGGCACTCCGGACGCATCGCGGTGAAGGACACCAAGCCGCCGCGCGTCGTGGCCGAGCTCGGCCGCCCCGAGACGCCGCAGGAGACCGCCGACCGGAAGGCGGAGAACTCCCGCCTGTACCGCTCGCGCAAGACCGTCAACAACCTTGTCCTGTCGCTCCTGGCCACGGTCGGCCTCGTGGTCGTGATCGTGCTCGCCGTGCCCCGAGGCGAGGCCCCGGAACGCCCGACCGTCGACTACGCGCAGCTCGCCGGTCAGGCGCAGCCCGACCTCCCCGTCCCACTCCTCACCCCCGAGCTCGGCGACGACTGGGGCAGCAACTACGCCGACGTCCGCACCGCAGCGTCACCGGTCGCCGGCACACCCGACATCCGCTCATGGAACGTCGGACTCATCTCCCCCGACGACGAGTTCGTCGGCCTCGTCCAAGGCGTGGACGCCAACGACACCTGGCTCCTCGCCGAGCTCGACGAAGCCCGGCCCACCGGAACCGTCACCATCGACGGCGTCGAGTGGGTCGAATACGCGAACGGTAGCGGCTCCGACGACGGCAACGTCGCGTACGCCCTGTCGACCGTCGCCGGTCGGAGCACGATCGCCGTGTTCGGCACGGCGAAGTCCGAGTACGTCCTCGATGTCGCACGCTCCGTGCGCACCGGGGTCACCGCCAACCTCGACGCCCCGTCGGGCGCCCCCGCAGAAACGGACTCAGAATGACCCAGAAGCGCCCCGGTGCCGTCTGGCGCGAGATGCAGCGCGGTAACGCGCGGTTCGTCGCCGGTCAGCCCGCGCACCCCCGGCAGGACGTCGAACGCCGCGCCACGCTCGCGCACTCCCAGGCCCCGGAGGCGGTCATCTTCGGCTGCTCCGACTCCCGTCTCGCGGCCGAGATCATCTTCGACAAGGGACTCGGCGACCTCTTCGTCGTCCGCAACGCCGGCCAGATCGTCTCCGACTCGGTGCTCGGCACCCTGGAGTACGCCGTCGGCGTCCTGCAGGTCCCGCTCATCCTCGTGCTCGCGCACGACGAGTGCGGTGCCGTCCGCGCGGCGATCGACTCGCAGGCGGAGGACGCCATCCCGCTCCCGCCGTACATCGACCGGCTCATCCAGCAGATCGTCCCCGCGGTGAGCGCCGTCGCCGGACCTGCCCCGATCGACGCGGCCGCGGTGGACTCCTCGGAGGTCGGTCGCCGCCACCTGCGGCGTACCGTCATGGAGGTCGTCTCGAGGTCCGAGCTCATCAGCGACGCGGTCGCCGCCGGCACGGTGGCCATCATCGGCGCGAACTACAAGCTCCTCGAGGGGACCGCCATGGCCGACATCGTCATCGGCGACGTCACGGTCCCCGAATAACCATCCGCTCGCCGTCCGGCGCAGCACCCACCATCGCAATCGCACGAAGGAGAACGAACAGCGTGGTAGACACCTCAGCAACCGAGTACCGCATCGAACACGACACCATGGGTGAGGTGCGGGTCCCCGCGAACGCGCTCTACGGCGCCCAGACGCAGCGGGCCGTCGAGAACTTCCCGATCTCGGGCAGCGGACTCGAGTCGGCGCAGATCGCCTCGCTGGCCCGGATCAAGAAGTCCGCGGCACTCGCCAACGCCAAGCTCGGCGTCCTCGACCAGGGTGTCGCCGACGCGATCGCCGCAGCGGCCGACGAGGTCATCACCGGCGCGCACGACGCGCAGTTCCCGGTCGACACCTACCAGACCGGCAGCGGCACCTCGTCGAACATGAACATGAACGAGGTCCTGGCGACGCTCGCGAGCGCGCGCCTCGGCAGCCCGGTGCACCCCAACGACCACGTCAACGCCTCGCAGTCCTCCAACGACGTCTTCCCGACCTCGGTGCACATCGCGGTCACGAGCGCCCTCATCGACGACCTCATCCCGGCCCTCGACCACCTGGCCGTGTCGCTCGAGCGCAAGGCCGAGCTGTGGAAGACCGCGGTGAAGCCCGGCCGGACGCACCTCATGGACGCCACCCCCGTCACCCTCGGGCAGGAGTTCGGCGGCTACGCCCGCCAGATGCGGCTCGGCATCGAGCGGGTGCGGACGGCACTCCCCCGCGTCGCCGAGGTCCCGCTCGGCGGAACCGCGACCGGCACGGGCATCAACACCCCGAAGGGCTTCCCGCAGCTGGTGATCGAACTCCTGGCCCAGGAGACCGAGCTGCCGATCACGGAGGCGACCGACCACTTCGAGGCGCAGGGAGCGCGCGACGGACTCGTCGACGCGTCCGGCGCACTCCGCGTCATCGCGGTGAGCCTCACGAAGATCTGCAACGACCTCCGCTGGATGGGCTCCGGCCCGAACACCGGTCTCGGCGAGCTGCACATCCCCGACCTCCAGCCGGGATCCTCGATCATGCCCGGCAAGGTGAACCCCGTGATCCCGGAGGCCGTCCTGATGGTCGGCGCCCGGGTCATCGGCAACGACGCGACCATCGCCTGGGCCGGCGCCTCGGGCTCCTTCGAGCTCAACGTCGCGATCCCGGTCATGGGCACGGCGCTCCTCGAGAGCATCCGTCTCCTGTCGAACGCGACCCGGGTCCTCGCCGACAAGACCGTCGACGGCCTCGAGGCCAACCTCGACCGCGCTGCGGCACTCGCCGGCTCCTCGCCCTCGATCGTCACCCCGCTGAACAAGATCATCGGCTATGAGTCGGCGGCGAAGATCGCCAAGCACTCCGTCGCCAAGGGTCTGACCGTCCGCGAGGCCGTCGTCGACCTCGGGTTCGTCGAACGCGGCGAGATCACGGAGGAGCAGCTCGACACGGCCCTCGACGTCCTCTCGATGACGCATCCCGGCTGAGTCGACCCGCTCGTCGAACGACCGGACGGCCCCGGAACCCTCGCGGTTCCGGGGCCGTCTCCGTCCGTGTGGTCACGCCGAGACGGCGATCGCGCTCCAGCAGCCGAGGAGCAGGAACGGGCCGAACGGGATGCGCGTGCGCCAACCGGCGGAGCCGCCACGTGAGCGTGCGAGGAACACGACGACCGCACCCGCGAGGCCGGCCGAGGAGACCGACACCACCGCGAAGAGCAGCACCGCGGACGTCCCGAAGCAGCCGACCGCGAGGCCGAGCAGCGCGCCGAGCTTCACGTCCCCCATGCCCAGCCCGCCGAGGAGGGCGCACACGTACAGGACGGCGCCGACCGCGAACCCCATCAGGAGCGGTTCGAGCGGGGCCACCTGGCGCACTGCGGCATCGACCGCGGTGACCGGCACCGCGATGGCGAGCGCCGGCAGCACGAGACGGTTCGGGAGCCTCCGCTCCGCAACGTCGATCCGCACGAGCGGCGGCGTGATGCAGGCGAGCCACACGAGCACGATGACGACCGGACGCGGGTCGGGGCCGAGCCGGGCCACGGTGACGGCTACGAGCAGCAGCGTCGAGCCGGCCATCGCCGCGGTGGCGACACGCGGGCGCAGCCGCCTGCCGGAGGAGGTCGGTCGCGAGGGCATCCCGTCAGGATAGGAGGATCCTCGTGCCGGCCTGCAGCGTTCTCCACAGGCGGCCAGGGTCGGCGGGGCGGGCCTTGCGAGCCAGCCCCGCCGACGGCCGCTAGGCCAGCTCGTTCCCTTCGAGCATCTCGGTCACGAGAGCCGCGATGGCCGAGCGCTCCGAGCGCGTCAGCGTGACGTGCGCGAACAGCGGGTGCCCCTTGAGCGTCTCGATCACCGAGGCGACGCCGTCGTGTCGGCCGACGCGCAGGTTGTCGCGCTGGGCGACGTCGTGCGTGAGGACGACCCGCGAGTTCTGCCCGATCCGGCTGAGGACCGTGAGGAGGACGTTGCGCTCGAGCGACTGCGCCTCATCGACGATCACGAAGGCGTCGTGGAGCGACCGGCCGCGGATGTGCGTCAGCGGGAGCACCTCGAGGATGCCCCGTTCAACCACCTCGTCGAGCACGTTCTGCGAGACGACCGCGCCGAGCGTGTCGAAGATCGCCTGTCCCCAGGGGTTCATCTTCTCGCCCTGGTCGCCGGGCAGGTACCCGAGCTCCTGGCCGCCGACCGCGTACAGCGGGCGGAACACCATGATCTTCTTGTGCGCCTGTCGCTCGAGGACGGCCTCCAGACCCGCGCAGAGGGCGAGCGCGGACTTCCCCGTCCCTGCTCGACCTCCCAGCGAGAGGATCCCGATCTCGGGGTCGAGCAGGAGGTCGATCGCGAGCCGCTGCTCGGCCGAGCGTCCGTGCAGACCGAACACGTCGCGGTCGCCGCGGACGAGCTTGTAGCTGCGCTTGCCCGTGACCCGCCCGAGTGCGGATCCCCGGTCCGAGTGGATCACGAGGCCCGTGTTGATCGGCAGGTCCTCGATGATCGGCGTCATCCCCTCCTCGCGCTCCCACAGCGTGCTCATGTCCTCGGAGCCGAGGGTGATCTCGGACATGCCCGTCCAGCCGGAGTCGACCGCGAGTTCCGCCCGGTACTCCTCCGCCTGCAGACCGATGGAGGCCGCCTTGACGCGCAGCGGCAGGTCCTTGGACACGACCGTGACCGTCAGGCCGTCGTTCGCCAGGTTCAGCGCGACCGCGAGGATGCGCGAGTCGTTGTCGCCGAGCTGGAGACCGGACGGCAGCGAGGCCATGCTCGAGTGGTTGAGTTCGACCCGCAGGGATCCGCCGTCACCGACGGGGATCGGGAAGTCGAGGCGTTCGTGCTCGATGCGGAGCTCGTCGAGGATGCGGAGTGCCTGACGTGCGAAGTAGCCGATCTCGGGGTCGTTGCGCTTGCCCTCGAGCTCGCTGATGACGACGACCGGGATGACGACGGCGTGCTCGGCGAACCGGAAGAGCGCCTTGGGATCCGACAGCAGCACGGAGGTGTCGAGCACGTAGGTGATCTCGGCCTGCGCCTGATCTCCCCCGCTCGCCGTGTGGTCGGCGGGTCGCCGGCTCGGTCTCGTCGACGCGTCCCGCGTCTCGGTCCCGGCTGACGTGTTCTGGATTTCTCGCGAGGCCACAACCACTCCCACCCCGAGCATCTGATGCTCGGATCACTGTGCGAAACGGCCGCCTGCAGGGTTTCGAGCCGAACTTGTGTGGCCGTCTCGACCGGGCTCCATGCCCGATGAGATGAACGTACGTCCGGCCGCCGACATCGACGCGACGACACGCCCCGTGTCCTGTTACGGGGAGGTGAACAGATGGGGGCCGTCTCCTGGCCCGCCGGTGGTCGGACTGCGGCTCAGTAGCTCGCGGCCGTCGCGAACGAGAGCAGCGCACCGCGCAGCTGGTCCAGCGTCTGCCGGCTGGTACCGGCGTGCACGCTGAGCCGCACGGCCCCGGCGCGGATCGTCGCGGTGACGCCGTGGTTCTCGAGCGAGGTCCACAGCGTGTCGAGGACGGACTCCTCCGGCTCCAGGACGACGATGCCCGCGCGTTCGTGCTCGTCTCGCGAGGAGACCACCGCGACGCCGAACTCGTCCGCGAGCTCGATCACCTCGGCCGTGAGCTCGGCGATCGCGGCGTGGACCGTCGCGGTCCCGACGGCGACCGTGTCCTCCAGCGACGCGGCGAACCGCGCCGCCGCGAGCGGGTCGGGCCTGGTGATCGAGTACGCGCGCGCCGATCGGCTCGGTACCGGGGTCGCGCTGAACGGCCAGGGCTCGTCGGTGCCGGTCACGCCGGAGAAGACCGGCTCGAGTCGCTCGACGGCGCGGTCGCTCAGGGCGAGGAATCCGGTGCCCCAGCCCGCCCGCATCCACTTCTGCCCGCCCGAGGCGACCACGTCGGCGACGGCGTATGGGGCGTCGACCACACCGAAGCCCTGGATGGCGTCGACGATCAGGAGGCGGTCGCCGATCACCTCGCGGACGGCCTCGAGGTCGCAGACGTAGCCGGTGCGGTAGTCGACGAGGCTCACGGCCACGGCGGTGACGGCGTCGTCGAGCTGCTCGCGCACGCTCTCGGCCGTCACGTGCCCGCGTCGCGTCTCGAGCCATCTCGGCGTGAGCAGGTGCCGGTGCTCGGCGGCCCGCTCCGCGGCGAGCGGCAGCGTGGGGTATTCCAGGCGGGAGAGCAGGACCGTTCCGCTCAGGCCGAACATCGCGTGCATGAGGCCCTGCGAGGTGTTGGGCTGGGCGACGACCTGGTCGGCTCGGAACCCGGTGAGTGTCCCGACGGCGGTCCGCATCCGTTCGTCCTGCACGTCGACCGCGCCGAGCGTGCCGGGGGTCGCACTCGCGAGCACGTCGTTCCAGCGGCTGCCCTCGAGGACGACGGACGCCGCCAACGGACCGACACTGCCGTAGTTGAGATAGCCGTCGACCTCACCGAATCCCGCTTGGAAGGTCTCCAACCGGGACGCCGTCTCCGGCTCGTCCGGCTCCGAGGCCGGAGTCGAACGGCTCATCCGCCGAACCGCCGCTGCCGTCTCGAGAAGTCGCGGAGGGCGCGGAGGAAGTCGACCTCGCGGAGGTCGGGTCCGAGCGCCTCGACGAAGTAGAACTCGCTGTGGGCGCTCTGCCAGAGCATGAAGTCGCTCATCCGCTGTTCGCCGCTGGTGCGGATGACGAGGTCGGGGTCGGGCTGGCCTCCCGTGTAGAGGTGCTCACCGATGAGGTCGGGGGTGAGCAGCGCTGCGAGGTCTTCCAGGCTCCGACCCTCGAGGTGGTGCTTGGCGACGATGGCGCGCATCGCGTCCACGATCTCGGTCCTGCCGCCGTAGCCGACCGCGAGGTTGATGTGCATGCCGGCACGGTCGGCCGTGCGCTCCTCCGCGCTCGTCAACGCCGTGCGCAACGACTCCGGGAGACCATCGCTCGAACCGACGTGCTTGACGCGCCAGTCACGGTAGTGCGACAGCCCCTCGGCGAGGTCGGCGATGATGTCGACGAGGTCGTCCAGCTCGTCCGGTGCGCGGTTCACCAGGTTGTCGCTCGACAGCAGGTACAGGGTGACGACGCCGATGCCGAGGTCGTCGCACCAGGTCAGGAACTCGCGCATCTTCGCCGCACCGGCCCGGTGGCCGTGCGCCGCTGTGTCGTACCCGAGCTGCTTGGCCCACCGCCGGTTGCCGTCGATGATCATCGCGACATGGTGCGGCAGCGTCTGCGGAGTGAGCGCCTTCCGGAGGCGCCGTGCGTAGACGCCGTACAGGAAGCCGTCCACCGGTGCGGAATGCCTCGTCATCACCCTGCAACGCTAGTGCAGTTTCCTGCATCGCTCCCAGTACGCGTTCCGTGCCACGCCGTATCCTGGACCCATGACGAGTGGAGACCCCGAGCTGCCGAAGCTGCCGTTGCTCGAGGTCGCCGCCGACGATGCCACCGCACCGGAGGAGGTCAAACCGACCTGGCGCGGATGGCTGCACGCCGGGATCTTCCCCATCTCGATCGTCGCCGGGATCGTCCTCGTCGTGCTCGCACAGGGTGCGGCCGCGAAGTGGAGTTCGACGGTGTTCGTGCTCACCTCGATGCTGCTCTTCGGGAACTCGGCGCTGTACCACCGGTTCTCCTGGCGCCCCTCGGTCAAGCTGCTCCTCAAGCGGATCGACCACGCCAACATCTTCCTGTTGATCGCCGGCACCTACACGCCGCTCGCCGTGCTCGCGCTACCACCGGCGCAGGGCAACCTCCTGCTCGTGCTCGTCTGGGGCGGTGCGCTCCTCGGCATCGGTTTCCGCGTGTTCTGGATCAACGCCCCGCGGTGGCTCTACGTCCCGCTCTACCTGGCACTCGGGTGGGGTGCGGTCGCGTACCTCGGCGACATCGCCCGTGGCAACTTCGCCACGATGGTGCTCGTCGCCGCCGGTGGCCTGTTCTACACGGTCGGCGCGGTCATGTACGCGATGAAGCGACCGAACCCCTGGCCGGGGCGGTTCGGGTTCCACGAGCTCTTCCACCTGTGCACGGTGCTCGCGTTCCTCTGCCACTGGACCGGGATCCTGCTGATCGCGATCGACCCGGTCTACAACCGCTGACGACCGGCGGCCCGGCGCGCGGCGAGGCGTCGCGGTGGTGGTGTCAGCGGGCCGACTGGTCCGACGGCGGGCGAGGGTCGTCCTCGACGCCTGCGGGGGCCGCCTCACCGGTGTCGCTCCCCGCGCGGTCCGCGGCTGCCCGCTCGGCGACCTCGGCCTGGAGCCGCTCGTCGATCTCCGCGCGGTAGTTGACCCGGCGCACGCGACGCACCATGTCGATGACGAGGAACACGACGACGCCGGCGATGGCGAAGGTGATCACGAAGCCCCACGGTCCCGGCGTCACCTGGTTCTCGTCGAACGCCGGCGAGGGCGACGGCGACGGCGTGACCGCCAACAGGACCTCGGTGAACAGGTGGTGCATCATGCGGTTCCTTCGCTGGTGTCGATGCCGTCGAACAGCTCCGACTCTGGGGTGGTCGACGCGACGTGCGACGTGACCAGTTGGTAGTCCTCGAACGGCCATGCGGCACGGAGGACGTCGTTGGGCCAGAAGAAGAACGGTGAGTCTGGCGGCACCTGGCTGCCGTGCGCCCGGAGCGCGGCGTCGCGCGCCTCGAAGAAGTCGCCGACGCGCACGTGCGTCGTCGCGAGATCGGGCCGGCCGGCCATCCACTCGCGCATCTCGGCCAGTCGCTCGACCGCCGGGTCGTCGGGGTGGTGCTCCAACAGGTAGGCGTACACGGCCTCGAGCCGGGCGGGGCTGAACGAGCGGTCGTAGTACAGCTTGTCGACCCGCCAGGGCTCGCCCGCTTCGGGATAGCGCGTGGGATCTGCCGCCGCTTCGAACGCCGCGACGCTCACCTCGTGGCACCGGATGTGGTCGGGGTGCGGGTAGCCCCCGTTCTCGTCGTAGGTGATGATGACCTGCGGCCGGAAGGAGCGGACGATGCGCACGAGCACACCGGTCGAGACCTCGAGGGGGATGTCGGCGAAGCTCGCGGGTGGGACCGTGCCGTCGTCGCTGGCCATCCCGCTGTCCTGATAGCCGAGCCACCGGTGCTCGATGTCGAGGATCTCCTGCGCCGCGGCCATCTCGAGGCGACGGTAGCCGGGGAGGTCGCGCTCGATCATCGCGACGTCGGCGAGTCCGGGGTTCTGGAGGTCGCCGCGTTCACCACCGGTGCAGCTGACGACCATGACCTCGGCGCCGAGGCTCCGGTAGTGCGCGAGGGTCGCCGCACCCTTGCTCGACTCGTCGTCGGGGTGCGCGTGCACGGCGAGCAGTCTCATGGTCATGGTGCTCCGCCTTCCGGCTGGTCTGCGCGAGGGGACCGCTTCGCGACTCGTGACGTGACGACGCGGTCGGGACTCCGCATCCAGGAAGAGGCAATACGCTTGAGGTGTCGACCTCGAGGCGTCTCGCACTCCTGGTCCAGCTTAACCGTTCGAACCGGAGCCCGTGACGTGACCTCTCCCCTGCAGGATGCCGGCCCTCAGGACGCCATCGCGGCGCGATACGGACGCACCCCTGGCAACCGTGCCCGCGACCGCCGCCTGATCTGGCTGGCCGCCGCCGCGTTCGCCGTCGTCTTCATCGCGTGGGTCGTGTGGGCCGGTCTCGACGGCAGTCGGCCGAGCATCGAGTCGCGCAACACGGCGCACGAGATCGTCGACGACACGATGGTCAGCGTGTCCTTCGAGGTCACCGGTCCGCAGGACACCCCCATGGCCTGCTCGGTCCAGGCGCTCAACGAGCAGTTCGCGGTCGTCGGATGGAAGGTCGTCGAGCTGCCGCCGTCCGAGCAGCGCACCCGCACCTTCACGGAGAGCGTCCGCACCACGGAGCTCAGCAACACCGGCGTCGTCGACACCTGTTGGGTGGTCGAGCGCCGCTCCTGACCCGCGACGGCGTCGGCGCGTGCACCGCACTCGCGCGCCGATCGTGCGATACTCGAAGGCAGTACTTCATACGCCCCGGCATTCCGCCGGGGCGTCTGGCATATGACGGGCGTTTCGGCCGTCGTGTGCGGACCCACCATGCAAAGGAGTTCCATCGTGTCCGAGCAGATCCAGGAGACGTTCCTCACCCAGCAGGCCTTCGACCGGCTGCAGGCGGAACTCGAGCACCTCAGCACGACGGGCCGCGAGGAGATCGCCAAGCGCATCGAAGCGGCTCGCGAAGAGGGCGACCTCAAGGAGAACGGCGGCTACCATGCCGCGAAGGACGAGCAGGGCAAGCAGGAGGCCCGCATCCGGACGCTCACGCAGATGCTGCGCGACGCCAAGGTGAGCGAGGCACCGCAGTCCAGTGGTGTCGTGGAGTCCGGCACCGTCATCACGGCCGTCGTCGCGGGCGGCGAGGAGCGGTTCCTCCTCGGCAGCCGCGAGATCGCCGGCAACACCGACCTCGACGTCTACAGCGAGGGCAGCCCGCTCGGCGCCGCCATCCTCGGTCTGAAGATCGGCGAGAAGACCACCTACGAGGCGCCGAACGGCAAGGAGATCACCGTGTCGATCAGCGCGGTGGAGACCTACACCGGTTCCTGATCCGGTACGTCGCGCCTTCGCGACCGACCAGACGCAGCAGGGCCCCGCCGATACGGCGGGGCCCTGCTGCGTTCCGTCGGTCGGATCAGTCGTCGACGATCTGCGGGTCGTACCCCGCCTCGCGGAGTGTCTGCACGACGAGGTCGCGGTGGTCGGGCCCGCGCGTCTCGATGCTGAGCTCGAGTTCGACGTCGCTGATCTGCAAGCCGTGGCCGTGTCGGGTGTGCAGCACCTCGATGACGTTCGCGTTGGCCTGCGCGACGAGCTCCGCCGTCCGTGCGAGCTGCCCGGGTCGGTCGGGCAGCGGGATGCGCAGCGTCAGGTAGCGGTCCGACGCCGCGAGGCCGTGACTGACGACCCGCTGGAGCAGGAGCGGGTCGATGTTGCCGCCGGAGAGGATGGTGACCGTCGTGCCGGTCGGTTCGATCTTCCCGGCCAGGATCGCCGCGACACCGGCGGCTCCGGCAGGTTCGACGACGAGCTTGGCGCGCTCGAGGAGGACGACGATCGCCCGGGCGAGGTCGTCTTCGCTGACGGTGACGACTTCGTCGACGAGGGCGCTGATCATCTCGAAGTTGAGCTCACCGGGGCGGGCAACGGCGATGCCGTCGGCGATGGTCGGCTGCACGGTGATGGTCGTCGGGGTTCCGGCTTCCAGCGACGCCGGGTACGCGGCCGCGTTCGCCGCCTGGACGCCGATCACGCGGATGGTGCGTCCTTCGAGAGCCGCGCGCTGCTTCACGACACCCGCGACACCCGAGATGAGCCCGCCGCCGCCGATCGGCACGATGACCGTCTCGACGTCGGGGACCTCCTCGAGGATCTCGAGCCCGAGCGTGCCCTGCCCGGTGATGACGTCCGGGTGGTCGAACGGCGGGATGAGGATGGCACCGGTCTCCGCGGCGAACTCGGCGGCGGCGATCAGCGGTTCCGCCACCGTGTGGCCGCGCAGGATGACGTGCGCACCGTAGTCGCGCGTGGCGGCGAGCTTCGGGAGCGGGACGCCGACCGGCATGAAGATGGTCGCGGTGATGCCGAGCTCACGGGCGGCGAAGGCGACACCCTGCGCGTGGTTGCCCGCTGAGGCCGCGACGACGCCGCGCGCCCGCTCCTCGGGGGTCAGGCTGGACATGCGGTTGTACGCGCCGCGGATCTTGTAGGAGCCGGTGCGCTGGAGGTTCTCGCACTTGAGGTGCACGGGCACGCCGAGGACGTCGGCGAGGTAGCGGGAGCTCTCCATCGGCGTGCGCTGGACGGTGCCGACGAGGGTGTCCCTGGCCCGCTCGAACGCGGCGAGCGACGGGCCGGGGAACACGGGTGTGGTGGTCGTTGAATCGGTCATGGTGTGCGGGGTCCTGGACTTTCTGGGGACGAGGTCTCTCGGAGGTCTTCGCTGGGGTGCTGGGGCTCCTGATCGCCTGGGCGATCCTGCGGCTCGTGGGACGAGCGGAAGCCCGGACGGATTCGCCTGGGGGTCGGGACGGTCTGCCAGATGGCGCCGTCGGCACCCGGTTCCGGAGGAGCACTGCCGCCGGTCCGCCAGGTGCCGCTGGCGATGGTGTGGACCATCACGTTGATCACGGCCACCACGGGCACCGCGAACAGGGCGCCGGGGATGCCGGCGACGAGCGTGCCGCCCGCGACGGCGAGGACGACGGCGAGCGGGTGGACCTTGACGGCCGTACCCATGATGAGCGGCTGCAGGACGTGGCCCTCGAGCTGCTGGACGAGGAGCACGACGCCGAGCATGAGCAGCGCGATGACGGGACCGTTGTAGACGAGCGCGAGGAAGACGGCCACGGCGCCGGTCACCACGGCGCCGACGATCGGCACGAACGAGCCGAGGAAGACGAGCACGGCCACCGGGATCGCGAGCGGGACGCCGAGGAAGAACGCGCCGAGTCCGATACCGACCGCGTCGATCGAGGCCACGAGGATCTGCGTGCGGACGTAGTTGCCGAGCGTCCGCCAACCTGCGCGACCGGCGCTGTCGACCGCGGGGCGTGCCCGCTGCGGGAAGACGCGCACCGTCCAACGCCAGATCGTCCGACCGTCGATGAGCATGAACAGCAGACAGAAGAGCGTCAGGAAGACGCCCGTCGCGACATGGCCGAGCGTCGAACCGATCGACAGGGCGCCCGAGAGCAGGACCTGGCTGTCCTGCTGGAGCGAGTCGAACGCCTGGGCGATGAAGTCGTTGAGCTGTGTCTCGGTCACGTGCAACGGACTGGCGAGCAGGAAGGCCTTGAAGTCGCCGTAGGCGGTCATGGTGCGGGCCTGCACGGAGGCGAACTGCGAGGTGATCTGCGAGATCGCGAGGAAGATCAGCCCGCTCACCACGGAGAGCGTGCCGACCATCGCGAGCGCGATGGCGAGACCCTTCGGCCAGCGGTGACGCACCAGGACGTCGACGACGGGCTTCAGGAGCGCGGAGACGAGGACGGCGATGAGCAGCGGGATCACGATGAGCCGGAGCTGCACGACGAGGAAGACGAGCAGCGCGACGACCGCGGCCACCAGCAGGATCCGCCAGGACCATGCTGCGGCCACGCGCATGCCGCGCGGGACGCTGCTCGATCCGCTCAGGTCCGGTTCGCGCACGGGCGAGGCCGCTTCGGGAAGGAAGCGTCCCCACCAGGTCTTCGGAGTGTCGTCCGCCATTGCTCAAGTGTATGGCTGGCACATGCCGGTGAGCGCATGCGGACGCCGGTCGGGCGGCGGTGCTTCCGCCGGTGCACGGCGGGTGTCCGACGCCGGTGCTAGCGTCGGGCCGTGTCCGCTTCCCTCTCCCCCGCCCTCGCCCGACGGATCGCGCTCGGTGCGCAAGGGTTCGGCGCCCCGCAGCGCACGACTCCGGCGGGTACCCGCACCCTGCGCTCGACGATCGATCGCCTGGGTCTCCTGCAGATCGACTCCGTCAACGTGTTCGAGCGCAGTCACTACCTGCCGCTGTTCGCGAGGCTCGGCGGATACGACAAGACGCTGCTGGATCGGCTGACCCTCGGAGCCGACGCGCCCTACCTCGAGTACTGGGCGCATGAGGCGGCCTTCATCCCCCGCGACTCGTGGCCGTTGTTCCGGTGGCGGATGGACGCGCACCGCGCGAAGCATGCCGGCGACGAGACCACCTGGGCGAGCCAGAACACGGAGATGTTGGACTGGGTCCGAGCGCTCCTGCGCGTCGAGGGGCCGCTGAAGGCGAGCGAGATCGAACACGACGCGAACGTCCGACGCGGACCCTGGTGGGGATGGTCCGATGTGAAACGGGCGTTGGAGGTCCTGTTCCTCTACGGCGAGGTGGTCACGGCCGGTCGCGACCGGTTCGAGCGCCGGTACGCGCTGGCCGAGCACGTGCTGCCGCGGCACCTCCTCGACCTCGACATCGCCCGGCCCGACGCGATCCGTGCGCTCGTCGAGCAGGCAGCGGCAGCGCAGGGCGTCGCGACCGTCGCGGACCTCGCGGACTACTTCCGGATCAAGCCGCAGACCGCGGTCCGCCGAGCTGTCGACGAGCTCGTGGACGCCGGAGTCCTCGAACCCGTGACCGTGGCCGGCTGGGACCGACGCGGTGGGCCGCAGGAAGCGTGGCTGCACCGCGACGCCCGACGGCCGCGGCGGATCGAGAGGGCCGCGCTGCTCAGCCCGTTCGACCCCGTCGTCTGGTTCCGCGAACGCGCCCTCCGCATGTTCGGACTCCACTACCGGATCGAGATCTACACGCCGGAGCCCAAGCGCATCTACGGCTACTACGTGCTACCGGTGCTCATCGACGGCGAGATCGTCGCGCGCGTCGATCTGAAGAGCGACCGCCAGTCCGGGGTCCTGCGGGTCCAGTCCGCCTGGTTCGAGCGTGGACACCAGGATGCCGTCGCCAGAGGGCTTCGTCCCGTCGCCGACGACGCGATCGCAGCACGCCTCGCGGAGCTCCTCGAACAGACGGCCCGCTGGCAGGGACTCGACGCGGTGGTCGTCGTCGACCGCGGGACGCTGGCGGCGCCCCTCGCGCATGCGGTCGGCACCCGGCTCGTCCCCGGCTCGCGCGCGCCGGAGATGGGTACTACTCCCCATGCTCAGGAGGCGCAATCACTCTCAGGGGATGCACACCGACTGCTAAGTTGATGAGCACCTTCATGGTCCGAAACGAGGGGAACCCGCCCATGAGCAACGACGACACCACACCACAGCAACCAGGCCGACCGAACCCGGGCGAGCAGCAGAACCAGCCGTCCCGGGGCGACCAGCAGCCCTCGTACCAGCAGGGTCAGCAGCAGCCCAACCCGTACCAGTCCGGACAGCAGCAGACGCCGAACCCGTACCAGCAGGGCCAGCAGCAGACGCCGAACCCGTACCAGCAGGGTCAGCAGGGTCAGCAGAACCCGTACCAGTCCGGGCAGCAGCAGACGCCGCACCAGGCGCCCCCGGCTCCCTACGGTCAGCAGACCGGTCAGCAGCCCGGCGCCCAGAACCCGTACCAGCAGGGCCAGCAGCCCAACGGCCAGTACGCGACGGCACAGAACCCGTACGCGACCGGCGCTCCGAAGCAGCCGATGGACCCGAAGCAGAAGAAGCGGATCATCCTGTGGTCGTCGATCGCCGGTGGCGCACTCGTACTCATCGCCGCCGCCGCCATCACCATCAGCGTGCTGAACACCACGGCGTTCGGCCCGCAGGCGAAGGTCGAGGAATACCTCAAGGCCATCGCCGCCGGCGACGCGAAGCTCGCGACGAGCCTCGTCGCGCCGGACCCGTCGATCGTCGGCAGCACCGACGACGAGTCCGCGGAGCCCGAGGCGACCCCGGACCCGTCCGCGTCGGCCGATCCGGATGCGGACGCCGAAGCCGAGGCTCCGGCCGCCGTCAAGCCGACCGCTCTGCTCACCAACGAGGTCTTGAAGGGCGCCGACGAGCGCATCAAGAACCCTGAGGTCGGCCGCGTCTACAACCGCAACGGCGAGGCACGCGTGCAGGTCACGTACGAACTCGGTGGCAAGAAGTACGAGGACTCGGTCACGCTCGAGAGCGAAGGCAAGCAGTTCCTGTTCTTCGACCAGTGGAAGCTCGCCAGCTCCCTCGTCGGCAGCATCAACGTCTACACCGGTCTCGGTGGCACGGCGTTCAGCGTCAACGGCGTCAACTTCGACGGCGCGTCCGACGAGAGCCTGTTCGCCTACCCGGCCATCTACACGGTCGCTCCGCCGGAGAGCAAGTACCTGCAGGGCGACGCCCAGACCATCACGCTGAGCTCATACAGCGCCGGCGAGGGTTCGGCCTTCATCGACATCGACGTGACCGCCACCGAGGCGCTCACGACCGAGGTCACGAAGCAGGTCGTCGCGATGATCGAGAAGTGCCTCGACGCCACCACGCTCGACACCACCTGTGGCGTCATGCCGGACTGGCAGCAGAAGCAGTTCACGAGTGTCGGCCCGGTGACCTGGACGCTCACCTCTCCCCCGACCGTCGAGGTCGATGAGAGCGGTTCGTACTTCTACACCTCGGACGGCCGGATCGACGGCTCGTTCGACGCCTCCTGGTACGGCAGTGCCGTGGCGGGGCAGCAGGTGTGGGACACGTACCTGAACTTCCCCGGCAAGATCACGATCGACGCCGACGACAAGGTCACGGTGACGTTCGACTCCGACGAGCAGACCGAGTAGCGGTTCTCGTCTGAACGCCAAATGGGGCGGCACCTCCGGGTGCCGCCCCATTCGTGTATCCGGGGCCGGGAGGCCCTCGCCTAGAAGCCGCCGCCGATGGTGCTCAGGCGCTTGATCCGTTCGACGAGCGGCGGGTGGGTGCTGAACAAGCGGGCGACCGCGCCGGGCTTCAACGGGTCGGAGATCCAGAGGTGCGCCATGGACGAGTTCTGCTTCGCCATCGGTCGACCGTAGGCGGCGAGCTTCCCCAGTGCGCTCGCGAGCGCTTCCGGATGACGGGTCGTGAGGGCGCCCGTCGCGTCGGCGAGGTACTCGCGCTGACGTGAGATGGACAGCTGGACGAGCGTCGCGAGCAGCGGTGCCACGAGCATCGCCACGATGCCGATGATCAGCATGACGGGGTTGCCGCCGTTGTTGTTGTTCCGGTTGCCGCCACCCCAGATCGTCATCCGGAGGAGCATGTCGGAGAGGAACCCGATCGCGACGACGAGCCCGAAGACGACCATGGACACGCGGATGTCGTAGTTGCGGACGTGACCGAGTTCGTGGGCCATGACCCCCTCCAGCTCGGCGTCGTTGAGGATCTCGAGGAGGCCGGTCGTCGCGGCCACCATCGCGTGCTGGGGGTCGCGACCCGTCGCGAAGGCGTTGGGCGCCGGGTCGGCGATGAGGTACACCTCGGGCATCGGCGTCCCGGTGGTGATCGCGAGGTTCTCGACGATGCGGTACAGCCTCGGGTTGTCGGCCAGCTCGATGCGCTGCGCACCGGTCATCGCGATGGCCTGCCGCCCCGCGAAGAAGTACTGGATCACCGCGTACACGACGGCCACGACGAGCACCACGATCGTGATCGTCAGGTTCTGGTAGAGATACCCCGCGAGCCAACCGAGGCCGCCGATGATGACCAGGAAGACGACGAAGATCAGGACCGTGTTGAGCTTGTTCCTGGCGATGGCGCGGTACATGGGACTGCGCTACCGCACGTCAGAACTGGACGCGCGGCGGTTCGGCGATCGCCGCGTTGTCGGTGACCTCGAAGAAGTCGTGCTCCGAGAACCCGAGGCCCTTGGCGAACAGGTTGTTCGGGAACACCTTGACCTTGGTGTTCAGCTCCCGGACACCGCCGTTGTAGAACCGGCGCGAGGCCTGGATCTTGTCCTCGGTGTCGACGATCTCGGACTGGAGCTGGAGGAAGTTCTGGCTCGCCTGGAGCTGCGGGTAGGCCTCCGCGACGGCGAAGATGCTCTTCAGCGCCTGCTGCATGTGGGTCTCGGCCTCACTCACGGCCGCCGGCCCCTGCGCGGTGAGCGTCTCGGCACGAGCCTTCGTCACGTTCTCGAACACGGCCTTCTCGTGCGCCGCATACCCCTTGACCGCCTCGATGAGGTTCGGAATGAGGTCGGCGCGTCGCTTCAGCTGGACGGTGATGTCGCTCCATGCTTCCTCGACCCGCACGTTCAGCGTCACGAGCGAGTTGTACGTCACCCAGAAGTAGATGCCGACGATGACGACCAGGGCGACGACGATGAGGACTGGGATCAGCCATTCCATGAGGATGGGCTCCTTGTGAGTCGATGGAGAGCGGGTCTGCTCATTCTACCTGCGACCCGCCGGTGCCCTTGGGGAGTTCGGAGGAAGCACGCAGCAGGCGTACAGCGCGGATGCACCGGACACCCGGCGGGCCGTCACTCGCCGAGGACGCGGGCGAGGTACCGGTTGCCGAACAGGCGGCCGGGGTCGAGGCGGTCGCGGAGGCGGACGAACTCGTCGAAGCGAGGATAGGCGCCACGCAGGGACGATGCGTCACGGCCGTGCAGTTTGCCCCAGTGGGGCCGACCGCCCAACTCGATCATGATCGCCTCCACGGCGCGGAAGTACTCCCCCGGGTCCTCACGGAAGAAACGGTGCACGGCGACGTAGCCGGTCGCTCGTCCTGATGCCGTGGAGAGCCACAGCTCGTCGGCCGCTGCGACCCGCACCTCGATCGGGAAGGAGATCCGCCACCCCCGCTCCTCGATGAGTGCGCGGATCCGGGCGAACGCGTTCGGGAGGTGCTCGAGCGGCACCGCGTACTCCATCTCCACGAACCGCACCGTGCGGCTCGTGGTGAACACGCGCGTCGACCGATCGGTGAACTCGCGGTCGCCGACGAGGCGATCCGCGAGCCGGTTCACGCGCGGGACGATGGCCGGCGCGACGACGCCCGTGTTGCAGAGGACCCGGTAGACCCCGTTGGCGAGGAGTGTGTCGTCGACCCACTTCGCGACCGGGCGGAGTGGCTGCGTGGGCGCATCACCCGGCAACCGGTGGTTCGTCTTGGTCAGGGCGGTCGCGGTGTGCGGGAACCAGTAGAACTCGAAGTGGTCGACGGCGGCGGCCCGGTCGAGCAGCTCGGGCAGCAGCTCGTCGAGCGGCTCCGGCCGTTCCACCGCGTGCAGCACGAACGCCGGGACGCACTGCAGCGTGACCTCGACGAGGACCCCGAGCGCTCCGAGCCCGAGCGCCAGTGCCGGGAGGAGCCCTGGTTCCTGTTGGGCGTCCGACGTCAGCAGCTCGCCGTCCGCCGTCACCATCGTCACCCCGACGACCTGCGTCGCGATGCCGCCGAACGCCGCCCCGGTCCCGTGCGTGCCGGTGGAGATCGCGCCGGCGACGGACTGCCGGTCGATGTCGCCGAGGTTCGGCATGGCCAGACCGAACGGTTTGAGGAGGCGCGGGATGTCATGGAGGCGCGTGCCGGCGCGGAGGGTCACGCGGTTGCGTTCCCGATCGACCCGGACCAGGCCGCTCAGGACATCGAGCTCGAGCAGCACACCGGGCGCGACGGCGATCCCGGTGAAGCTGTGTCCGGCTCCGACCGCCTTGATCGGAAGGCCCGCCCCCGCTGCAGCACGCACGAGGCGCTGCACCGCGCCGACCGAGTCGGGCCGCTCGACCCGCACGGGCCACGCCCGCTCGGTCCGCGCCCAGTTCGTCCACGATGTCGTCTTCCCCATCAGACGTACCCCTGCCCTTCGCCGCGGTACGTCGGTAGGACGGCTTCCACCCCGTCGTCCCCGACCACGTGGAAGGCGTCCACCCGTTCGCTGAGCTCCCCGGACTTCGTGTGCCGCAACCAGACGCGGTCACCGAGCCGGAGCGACGCAGCCGCGGCCCCGGAGACCGGCGTCTGCACCTCGCCGGCCATCTCCCGCGGGAGCATCTCGAGGCCCTCCGGCCACGCGATGAGCGGGAGGCGGTCGAGCCCTGGCGGACCGGAGGCGACCCATCCGCCGCCGAGGATCGTCGCGAGCTCCGGCGACGGCTTCCGGACGACCGACAGACCGAATGCCGCGGCCGGTGCCGGGGTGAACGCCCGGTAGTGGTCGAAGAGGTGTCCGCCGAAGACGCCACTCCCGGCGGCGATCTCGGTCACCGAGTCGTCGGACGCGGTGAGCTCCAGGGATCCCGTCCCGCCGCCGTTGACGAACTCCAGCTCCGCGACCGCGCGCACCTCCGCGACCACGGCGGCACGACGTTCCCGGAGTTCGGCCCACGAGCGCCGCTGGATCGCGCGGAGCGCAGCCGACCACGCCGGTCGACCCGCGAGGTCGTCCCCCTGCCCGGCGATCTGCGCCTCGTAGGCCATGATCCCGACCAGGCTGAAACCGGGTCGGGCGACGACCGCCTCCGCGAGAGCCCGGACCTCGTCCGGCGTGCGCAGGGGCGAGCGGCGGACACCGACGTGGCCGAGGGCGGGCGCGCGGAACGAGGCGTCGAGCTCGATGCACACGCGGATGCGTGCACGTCGCTCCGGAGGTGTCACCGCGTCGACGAGGTCGAGGTGGTCGAGGGAGTCGATCATCAGGGTGATCCGCGAGGCCGCCCGTTCGTCGGCTGCCAGCCGCGCGATGGCGCCCCGCTCCGCCGTCGGGTAGCCGACCACGATGTCGTCCACCGTCTCGGACAACCAGAGCGCCTCGGACAGGGAGTAGGCCAGCACGCCGGCGTAGCCGGGTTGTCTGAGGAGCGCGTCGATCACCGCTCGGACACGGATGGATTTGCTGGCGACGCGGATCGGTTTCCCCGCGGCCCGTCGGAGCATGTCGTGCGTGTTGTGGCGGAGCGCTGCGAGATGCAGCACGGCGACAGGCGAGTCGACGTCGGAGACGGCCCGCTCGATACCGCCCCAGTACCGCCTCGGGTCGAGCCAGGGCATCGGGTCGGACACCCGGCCGCCTGCGGTCAGTTCGATGCTCATCAGCGCACTCCTCGTACTCGGGTGACGGCGACCGCCCCTGCGACGGCGCAGGCCGCGGAGACGAGGTAGAGGCCGGCGAATCCGCCGAGCCAGGCGACGAGGCACGCGCCGATGAGCGGAGCGACCGCCTGCGGCACCGCCTGGGCGATGTTCATGATGCCGAGGTCCTTGCCGTGCGACGCCGGGTCCGGCAGGACCTGCGTCGCGAGCGCCTGGTCGACCGACATGAAACAGCCGTAGCCGAGCCCGATGAGCGCCGCCGACACGAACCCCATCGGCAGCGAGGGCCAGATCGCGAGCAGGAGTGCGGCGAGCGCCTGTGAGGCGGAGGCCGCGACGACGAAGACCCGTCGTCGGCCGATGCGGTCGGACAGTCGGCCGAGCAGGATCGAGGACCCGACGACGAACACCGTGTAGACGACCGTGACCAGCAGGAGGTCGGTCTCGGCGTCGGCGTCCCCCAGCCCGAAGAGCAGGAAGTAGAACAGCAGCGAGGTGCTGAAGGCGTTGCCGAGGTTCACGAGGACGCGGCTGAGCATGGTCCAGGCGAAGTCGGGGTGCCGTCGCGGTGAGATCCAGAGGCTCTCCAGGAGCGCGTGAACGGTGAGTGGCACGGGTCGATCACCCGTCGGGAGTGGATCGGGCAGCCGGAGGAAGGGCACGACGAGCACGATGAGGAGGACGGCGAGCGCCAGGTACCCCACGACCATCTGGGTGCCGAGCAGGAGCAGGAGGGCGATGCCGAGGATGACCCCGACAGCCTGCGGAGCGGAGATCCACCCCGAGACGAAGCCGCGCTGCCCCACCGGCACCTGATCGGAGATGGTCGCGGTGAGCGCCGCTCCCAGGATGCAGAAGCCGATGATGGCGAGGCACCAGCAGACGCCGATGCCGACGATGCCGGTCTGGAGTCCGAGGAGGACGAGCCCCAGGGCGAAGACGAGCGCACCAGCTGCGATCCACGGGCGGCGTCTCCCGAACCGCGACCGTGTGCGGTCGGACAGGGCGCCCGTCAGCGGATACACGACGATGGAGCAGAGTCCGGCCGCCCCGGCGACGACGCCGAAGGCGACGACGCTGTCCACCCAGTGTTCGGGAGCGAGCGTCGCGTCGATCTGCGCGGGCAGGAGGAGCTGCAGCGGGGCGAGCTGGGCCATCCAGACGCCCAGCCAGGCGACCGCGAAGGCGGCGACCCAGCGCCCGGTGACCCGTCGGTCGGCCGGGTGGTCGACGGCTGCGGTGCCGAGGCCGCTCATCTCGGCCCCGGTTCGGCGAGGGTCGCGACGAGGTGCGCCACCGTCCCGACGAGTCGCCGGGCTTCGGCATCGTCGCGTCGCACCAGCCAGCCGAGTGTCAGCCCGTCGGTGAAGGCGATGACGGTCCGCGCGATCTCGTCGACCGGCTGCGTCCAGGTGCTGCCGCTGACCGTGGCGGCGAGCGCGAGCGCCTCACACGCGAGCTCCTCGTACCGTCGGTACTGCTCGAGCGCGAGGTGCTCGAGGCCCGGCGTCCGCATCGCGTAGGCGCTGAGCTCCTGCATCGCCGCCTCCCGAGCCGGATCGGCGCGGAGGAGGTCGACGTAGCGTTGGAGGCCGGCACGGACGACGGCCTCGAGGGTGGGCGAATGCTCCTGAGTGGCCTCCTCGTCCGTCAGCAGCTCGCCGACGTCGAGGACGACGCGTTCATGCTCGACGACGTGCGCGACCAGTTCGGCGAGGAGCTCGTCGCGGGAGGCGAAGGCGTAGTGGAAGCTGGCCAGCGACATCCCGGCCTCGGCCACGATGGCCCTGGTCGTGGCGGCGGCGACGCCCTCGGCTGCGACGACGCGGAGGGCGGCGCTGATCAGCTCGGCTCGTCGGTCGACAACGGAGATCCTCGGCATCGCAACCCTTCCCGGGGCGCCTGCGGGCCGTGCCGCTCCATCGCGGTCGACTCGACTGGGACGGATGACCCAGTCGCGCAAGTATGGCGGACCGCCGGCCCGAGCGCACCTGTCGCGACGGTTTTCCCGTGCGGATCGCCGAGAATGTGTCCCGATCTGGCGCGGGAGGTTGACTTCCCGCGGTGATCTTGGGGGAATGGAGACGGTGACCGGGGAACACGCGCGTGCAGGAACAGGAGTCCGATCGAATCGCTCGATCGGACGCGTCGCGATCCTCCTCGCCGTCTTCCTCTCGGCCGGGCTCTGGACGACGACCGTCGCGGGCCCTGCATCGGCGACGCCCGAACCGCTCCCCACCCCGAGCGAGAGCGCTGCGACGCCGACCCCACCGCCGCTCGACGGGCCGACCATCACGAGCCCCGATTCCGGTTCCTTCATCGGCAGCGGCAGCACCACGGTCACCGGGACGAAGGACGCCGGCACGGGGGTCCAGCTGCAGGTCGGCGACGGTCTCGAGCCGGTCTGCATCCTGCCGCAGGACGACAGCACCGCGTGGTCCTGCTCGATCGACCTGCCCGACGGCGGCGGACTGCTCATCACCGCCGTCGAGGTCGGCGGCCCGGAGACGCTCTCCGCGCAGATCGCCGTGTCCGCGCTCGGCCCGCCCACCATCACGGAGGGGACGCCGAGCAACGGCGGCGTCCGCGGCACGGCCCACCCCGGAGCGACGGTGACGGTCCGCGCCGACTCCGGTGCCACCTGCAGTTTCGCGGCGGACAGCTCCGGAAGCTGGTTCTGTGTGCTGGGCGAGCCGCTGCCGGCCGGCGACGTCTCCGTGACGGCGACGCAGCAGGCTTCGTTCAGCGGCAACCAGCGCTCCGACGCGTCCGCCCCGGTCATGCTCACCATCGACCGCGACGCTCCGGCCCCGCCTGTCATGTCCTCACCGACGGCCGGACAGGCGATGCCGACCTCGGCGGCAAGCTACGCCGGCACCGGCGAGGAGGGCGCGACCGTCACCGTCTTCGCCGACTCGACGTCGGTCTGCACGGCGGTCGTCACCGGTGGCGTGTGGAGTTGCTCGGGCGGGGGCGTACCGGCGGGCGCTCACGTCGTCCTCGCGATCCAACAGGATGCCGCGGGCAACACGAGCGGGGCGAGTACGGCGATCACCCTGACGTTCGGCGACGCATCGGCCGCGCCCGCCACGCCGGCACCGTCCGCCTCCCCATCGCCGTCCGACGGCACCGAGCCCGCGCCCGCGCCCGGGGCACCCGCTCCGGGAACGCAGCAGCCGACCCCGTCGCCGAGCGGCGAACCGGCACCAGGCGCCGCTCCACCCACCGGTGGTGGCGGACTCTGGTCAGGGACGACGCCGTTCACGCAAACCCTCGCCTCCAGGATCGACGGACGCGGCCAGCCGGTCTGGTGGCTCGCCGCACTCCTCGCCCTCGCGGCGGTGGCGCTCATCGCGATCCCGGCCCGACTCCTCGCGACCTCCATCGCCCCCTGGCGCGCCACGATCGCCGACCGTCGTCGTGCAGCGGTGACCGGGCGCAACCGACCGAGGGACGAGTTCGAGCGGGTCCCGTCGGTCCCGCTCCCGAGTCGCACGGCGATGGCTGTCGTCACCGCCGTTCTCGCGGCAGGCATCCTCATGTTCGCGCACCCGGTGACCGGTCAGCCGGCGTACCTGAGGCTTTGGTTCGCCTCACTCATCGCCGTGGTCGCGATCAACGTCGTGGGCCTCCTCGCGCAGCTCGTCGTCGCACGCCGAGCCAGGCTGGGCTCGATGCGCGTCAGCGTCCGTGTCGGCGGACTGGTGGCGGTCGGTGTCGTCACCGCGCTCTCACGCCTCCTGGCCCTGCAGCCGGCTCTGCTCTTCGCGCTACTGACCGAACTCCGACCCACACGGAGACCCGAAGCGCATGAAGCCGGCTCGACATCCTCGGCGGAGACCGATTCCGGCGCCATCACGCCACGCATCGCGGGCCGCCTCGCGCTGGCCCGGATCGCTGCGGCCGCCGGGCTCGGTTCGATCGCCTGGCTCGTGTCGGCGCTGGCCGGTGAGCCGAGCGGCGGCGTGGGCGCGATGCTCGTCGAGGCCGTGAACCTGACCGCGATCGCGGGGATCGGATCCGCGTCGATCGCGCTCCTCCCCCTCGGGCCGCTCGGTGGACGCGCCATCCTCGCCTGGTCGAGGCCGGTGTGGCTCGGCAGCGCGTTCGTGGGATTCACACTGCTGTTCGGACTCCTGGGCCCGACGGCGACGGTTCCGGGTGCGGGTGACACGCTCGTCGGACTCCTGCTGGGGTCGCTCGCCTTCGCGGCGGTCGGAGCTGGGACGTGGGCCTGGAACCGTCACCTCCGGCCGCTCATCGACGCGCGCTAGGCCAGACTCGCCCGACGACGGCGGTCGCGAACGGCCCTGGCCTACAATCGCGGTGAAGGCCACACACCGGGTCGAGAACCCGGTGCCGAGGTGCGGGAGGGTTCGGGATGTTCGGTTCGAAGAGGAAGCTCGACGATCTCATGGCGCAGCTCAGGCCTGACCTGAGTCGGGAAGCACTGGGCGTCGGGGCCGCGTTCCCCGGCGTCGCCCCGAATCCGGTCCTCAGCGGAGATGCTCGCAAGCGGAACGCCGAACTGCGGACGGGAACGCTGGCGCTCGGTGTCCTCGTCGATTGGCGGGAGGTCAACAACAATCCACGCCTGGTCCTGATGCTCGACGTGGAGACCGCCGACGGTGCGTCGTTCCGCGGGATCGCCGACGAGAGCTTCACGATCACGGAGCTCACTCGACTGTCCCCAGGACAGACGTTGCCCGTGCGCTACCGCCCGGACGTCATGGACCACTACGTCGCCCTCGCGCGCGACGCGGACCCCGCGCTGGTGCAGCAGCTCGCGGACGAGATCGCGAGACGCAAGCGGCGCTGATCCGATCGCCCGGGCGGCAGGGGTCGCGACGATCGCGATCCGCTCGTCGGGGACGACTCAGCCGGCGTCGGCGGGACGCTCGACCGGCAGGCCGCTGGCGGCCCACTCGGAGATGCCCCCGGTGACGTTCACGGCGTCGTAGCCCTGCTGTTCGAGGTAACCCGTGACGCGGGCACTGCGGCCTCCGGAATGGCACATGACGTACACGGTCTCTTCGCGGGGCACCTCGTCGAGGTGGTCGAGGAAGGACGACATCGGCAGGTGTCGGGCACCGGGCACGCTGGCGACGGCGACCTCGTCGGCTTCGCGGACGTCGATGATGACGGCCTGCTCGAGCTTGCTCAGTTCGGTTGGGGTGATCTCCTGCATCGTTTCAGCCTACCGTCGAGGACGTACGGCCGGGCCGGAAGATGCAGCGGGCAAGCGTGAGGGCGAGGTAACCCGAATACCTCGCCCTCACTTGAGGCGTCTAGCAACCGGTCGACCAAGAAGCTTGCGGCTTCCGGGACCGGCTCACGGGTGACGCCCCCACCTCGAAGGTAGCGGACGGGAGGCACCTTGCGTGACGCAACACCGCCGTGTCGCGTTCGCGTCATGCGTTTCGTGCACCCCGTTCGGGGGTCAACGCTCGAGGCATCGTTGTCTCAGTGCGCGCTGTCGGGATCGCGAGGGATGTGGAGCTCACCCGGGTCGACATCGACGTCGCCGGTGTCGTCCGGACCACCGGTCCCAGGGGCGACGTTGATCATGCCGGAGGCGATGTCGGGATCACGGACGACGGGCTGCCCGTCGTCCTGCTTGGCCGCCGTCTCCGCCTCGCTGGAGGGGCTGTACGTGCGGTCTTTACTCATCTGCTCGTCGTCGTTCAGGGCGTGGTCGTGGTCGCTCGGAGTACTCATGCTGAGCACGCTAGTCGCGCACCCAAGCCCGGCAGGGACCCTTGCAGGATCGGGGCGAACGTGCTGAGGGGTACGACCGCCGTGCGGGCGACCGCTCAGTGCAGCCGGCGGAGCGATGCCGATGCGATGACGGATCGTGCGGCCTCGACGTATGACGCCAGCGTCTCGCGCAGTGCCGCCGCGTTGTCGTCGGTCAGGTCGATCTCGTAGTTCTCGCCGTCGATGCCGAACCGGACCGTCTCCCCCAGCCCGCGAGGGATGTCGGAACCGTCGAGGTCGTCGACGAGCGTCGTGATCGTGCGGGTAGCCATGCGTCCATCCTTCCATGCGGTGCCGGTACGGCGACGTACCCCCGGTGGGGTTCGAACCCACACTGCGGCGATTTTAAGTCGCCTGCCTCTGCCAGTTGGGCTACGGGGGCGTGCACCTCATCGTATCGAGGCGTCGAACGCCGAGAGGCGCATGCCCCGGCGGACCGGATGACATGCGCCTCTCGAGGAACGGAGCTGGGCTCCGGACCGGACTACTTGTTCGCGCTGACTTCCTCAGCGGGCGTCGCGTAGGCCTGCTCGTCGTCGGCACCGGTCGGGGCGCCAGCAGCAGCAGGAGCCTCGGCAGCAGGAGCCTCGGCAGCAGGAGCCTCGGCGGCGGGCGCTGCGGCCTCGGCCGGGGCGGCCTTCGGCTTGCGCTTCACGGGAGCCTTGCGAGCGGGCTTCTCAGCCGCTGCGGGAGCCGCCGGAGCTGCTGCAGGGGCAGCAGCGTCTGCCGGGGGCTTCGGGCGCGACGCGAAGGTCTCGAAGGCCTCACGCGGGTTCTGCACGGCCGACAGGGAGACGATGTCGCGTCCCAGCCAGAAGTTGTTCCACCAGCCACCGAACACCCGGAACTTGCGCTCGAAGCTCGGCATGGCCAGCCCGTGGTACCCACGGTGCGCGAACCAGGCCGGGAGGCCCTTGATCGCCAGGTTGCCGGACTGGAAGACACCGACGCCGATGCCGAGACCGGCGACCGCACCCATGTTCTTGTGGAAGTAGTTCTTCGGCTCCTCGCCACGGAGGACCGCGGTGATGTTCTTCGCGAGGAGCTTGCCCTGACGGACGGCGTGCTGAGCGTTCGGCACGCAGAAGCCACCGACGCCACCGCCACTGAGGTCGGGGACGGCGGAGACGTCGCCGGCCGCCCAAGCACCCTCGACGATGTCGTCGTCGGTGCCGACGCGGAGGTCGGCGCGGGTCTTGATGCGACCGCGCTCCTCGACGGGGAGGTCGCCACCGCGGACGACGCCCGGGTTCGCCATGACACCGGCGGTCCAGACGATGAGGTCGGACTCGAACGACTCACCGGTCGAGAGCTCGATCTTGCCGTCGACAGCCGACTGCAGCTGGGTGTCGAGGTGCACGAGCGCGCCGCGCTCGGCCAGGTTCTTGAGGACCCAGTGGCTCGTCTCGATCTTGACCTCGGGCATGATGCGACCCATGGCCTCGATGAGGTGGAAGTGCGTGTCCTCGAAGGAGAGCTGCGGGTAGAACTTCAGCAGCGAGCTCGCGAACGAACGCAGCTCGGCGAAGACCTCGATACCGGCGAAGCCGCCACCGACGACCGTGAAGGTCAGGAGGCGGTCGCGCTCGGGCCCGGCCGGCAGGTTCGCGGCCTTGTCGAAGTTGGAGAGCACGCGGTCGCGGATCGCGACGGCCTCTTCGATCGTCTTGAGACCGATCGCGGTGTCGGCGACACCGGGGATCGGGAAGGTGCGGGAGACGGCTCCAGCGGTGACGACGATGATGTCGTAGTCGACCTCCCAGGGCTCACCGACCTCAGGCGTGATGGTCGCCTTCTTCTCGGCGTGGTTGATGCCCGTGACCTTGGCGGTGATCACGTTGGTGTGCTTCAGGTGGCGACGCGGCGAGACGACCGCGTGACGCGGCTCGATGGAACCGGCGGCGACCTCCGGCAGGAAGGGCTGGTAGGTCATGTAGGGCAGCGGGTCGACCATGGTGACTTCGGCCTCACCACGACGAAGCTGCTTCTCGAGCTTCCATGCGGTGTCGAACCCGGCGTAACCACCACCGACGATCAGAATTTTGGGCACGGCGAACGATCTCCTACGTCAAGACGATTGGTTCAGATGAGTGTCTGAGAATATCGGAACAGGGTACTACTTCTGCAGCACCCGCTTGAAATGCCTGGTAGCGCCTATGACACCGAGCGTGACCAGGCTACCAGTTCCGAGGAGGAGCGCCAGTGGCAGCGAGCCGTAGAGCAGAGTGCTCGGCGTCGGGAGGAACGGGTTGGCGCGCACCTCGACGGCCTCGTTCTCCGGGATCGCCGGGGGTACCGGCTCCGGTGTCGGCGACGGCTGCTCGGCACCCGGATCGGGATCGGGGACCTGCGGGGCCCGTCGGTAGAGCGTGATCCAGTCGGACAGCTGCTGCTCCGGCGAGGTCGCCGCCGGGCCGACGGAACCGCTGACCGCCTTCGCGGCGTCGATCAGTCCTGCCCCGTAGATGGGGCTCTGTGCGGAGTCGCCCACCTGCTTCGCCGTTGCCGTCACGCGCTTGATGGCGTCGGCGGCGCTGAGCTCCGGCCAGGCGGAGCGGACGAGGGCCACGAGTCCGGAGACGATCGGTGCCGCCCCGCTCGTCCCCTGCCACTGCACGTAGGACCCGGCGGGCGTCACCCCGACGAGTTGCTCGCTCGGCGCAGCGACGGCGATCGTGATGCCCTGGCTCGAGGCGTCGAAGCTCGCCGACCCCGCGCGGTCCACACCGGCGACGGTCAGCACACCCGGGATCGTCGCCGGAGCACCGACCTCGACCGTCCCGCTCCCCCGGTTGCCCGCTGCAGCCACCACGACGACGTCGTGCGAGAAGGCGTAGAGGAAGGCGTCGTCCCAGCTCGTCGGCCAGTCGAGGCTGTTGCGCGTCAGCGACATGTTGATGACGTCCGCACCGTTGTCCACCGCCCACCGGACGGCGGTCGCGATCTGATCGTCCCAGGGGACGACGGCCGACCCGTCGGAGCCGAACCCGACCGAGACGGAGAGCAGGCGGGCCTCGGGCGCCACGCCGATGACCCCGGCACCGCCCGTGCGGCCACGACCGGCGATCATCGAGGCGACGAGCGTCCCGTGCTCGCTCCCCTCGGAACCCACCGGCGTCCGCCCGTCGGGACTCCCGAGCCCGGAGACGTCGACGCCACCCGCGACCGCCCCGGTCAACTCCGCCGGACCGCTCGCGATACCGGTGTCGATCACGGCGACGGTGACACCGGCGCCTTTCGTCGTCTCCCACGCCGTGGTGAAGCCGTAGTCACCGAGCCAGTACTGCATGTCGCGCACGGTGTCCGCCGACGCCGGGAGCGCCTGCGTCCCCACGAGCAGGAGCGCCAGAAGCATCGCGGACAGCGCCGACAGCGCACCTCGGAGGCCGCGCGGACGACGACGGTCTCCGCGTCGCGGTCCGTCACTCCCCCACAGGCGACCCCCGTCGCGTGCGGGGCCTATCCCTGCCCCGCCTGGCCGTCCGCGCATGCGCACACCTCGGGGCTCCAGCTCGCGCGGTCGAGCGCGAGGTCGCCGATGGGGTTGACGCCCGGACCAGCCGCAAGGGCGTGGCCGACGAGCGCGTGGAGGCATTTGACCCGCACCGGCATGCCGCCGGCGGAGATCCCGTCGATCTCGGCGACCTCGGCGATGGAGGTGCGGTCGGCGAGGTAGGCGGTGTGTGCCGTGGCGTAGTCGGCGCGGACCGCTTCGTCCTCGGCCAGGAGCTCGTTGTACTCGTTCATCACCTGGGTCGCCTCGAGCGAGGAGACCGCGGCCGTGGCGGCCGGGTGGGTCAGGTAGTAGAACGTGGGGAACGGCGTGCCGTCGGCCAGGCGGGGAGCGGTGGAGACGACCGTCGGGGCGCCGCAGACGCAGCGCGCCGCGATGCCGACGACGTTTCGGGCCGGGCGTCCCAGTTGCGCCGACACGATCTCGACGTCGCGCTCGGAGACGGGGCCGAAAGGAGGGGTGCTCATGGTTCCATTATCGCCGGGTTCACCAGTGCGTCCGGACGTCAGCCGCCGGCGGGAGGCGTCGTCGGCGTGGGAGCAGGGGTCTCGGTCGCGACGGGGGCCGGCGAGTAGCCGGTGGCGACGAGCGAGGACAGCAGACCGTCGAGCCAGTCGGACTGCGAGTCGACGAGCGTGTCGCTCACGGGTGTCTCGGTGGTGGGCAGCGAGGCCGGGTCGACGTCGTTGATGATGATGTAGCTGACCTCGCCGGGCAGGGCGTAGAACAGGCGGTCGCGTGCCTGCGTCATGACGTAGCTCTGGTCGTTCCAGCGCTCGCGTTCGGCCTGCTGCGCGTCCACCTTCTTCTGGGTGTCGGCGACACCGGCCTCCAGCGCGGCGATCTGCTGTCGCTGCTCGAGGAAGGTCTTGAGGTTCGGCGCGAGGACGACGACGCCGAGCACGAGGATGCCGAGGAGCAGGACGCTGAACCCGGACAGTCGCAGACTCCGCAACCAGCCGCCGGCGTCCGACTGGCGTGCCGGGGCGGTCCGAGCCGAGCCGGTCCGCGAGCGCGGTGCCGAGGAACCGGCCGACGCGGATCGCGGAGCCTTCGTCGTCGACCGCGGGGCTGTGCCTGCGGAGCGTGCGGGCTTCGCGGGGGCTCCCGTCGGGCGCTTGGACGACGAGGAGGCGCGCTTGGAGGAGGCATCCGTGGAGCTCGACCGGGGCTTCGACGTCGGTCGTTGCTTCGACGAGCCGGAGGACGAGGAGGACGCTGTTCCGCTGCCGGACGGCGTGGGCTTCAACTCGCCGCCGGCCGGCATCGATGGCTTCTTCACAGGCGCCTCCCGCACACGACGAAGGCTCTCAGGGGTGCCGATCGGCACCCCTGAGAGCCTTCAGGTGACGATGCTTAGGCGGTGAACCGGGGGAAGGCGCTGCGGCCGGCGTAGACGGCTGCCTGACCCAGCTCCTCTTCGATCCTCAGCAACTGATTGTACTTCGCGACCCGCTCGCTGCGCGCAGGCGCACCGGTCTTGATCTGGCCCGCGTTCGTGGCGACCGCGAGGTCGGCGATCGTGGTGTCCTCGGTCTCGCCGGAGCGGTGCGACAGGATCGTCGTGTAGCCGGAGCGCTGTGCGAGGGAGACCGCGTCGAGCGTCTCGGTGAGCGTCCCGATCTGGTTGACCTTGACGAGCAGCGAGTTCGCCGCACCCTTGGCGATGCCGTCGGCGAGACGCTTCGGGTTCGTGACGAACAGGTCGTCGCCGACGATCTGGACCTTGGAGCCCAGCTCGGGGGTGAGGTGGGCGTAGCCTGCCCAGTCGTCCTCGGCCAGCGGGTCCTCGATGGTGATGAGCGGGTAGTTCGCGACGAGGTCGGCGTAGTACGCGGTCATCTCGGTGCTGTTGAGCGCCTTGCCCTCGAACTGGTACGCGCCCTCCTTGTAGAACTCGCTGGAGGCGACGTCGAGACCGAGCGCGATGTCGGTGCCGACCGTGAAGCCGGCCTTCTCGATGGCCTCGACGATGAAGTCGAGGGCCGCACGGTTGTGCTCGAAGTCGGGGGCGAAGCCACCCTCGTCGCCGAGGCCGGTCGCGAAGCCCTTCGACTTCAGCAGGCCCTTGAGCGTGTGGTACGTCTCGGTGCCCCAGCGGAGCGCCTCACGGAAGCTCGGAGCGCCGATCGGGAGGATCATGAACTCCTGGATGTCGACGCCGGTGTCGGCGTGCGAGCCACCGTTGATGATGTTCATCATCGGGACCGGGAGGACGTGGGCGTTGGCGCCGCCGACGTAGCGGTAGAGCGACAGGTCTGCGGAGTCCGCAGCGGCACGGGCGACCGCGAGGCTCGCACCGAGGATCGCGTTCGCGCCCAGGCGGCTCTTGTTCTCGGTGCCGTCGAGCTCGATCATGGTGTGGTCGACGAGGCGCTGGTCGTCCGCCTCGATGCCCTCGAGGGCCGGGCCGATCTCGTCGAGGACGGCGTCGACCGCCTTCTCGACACCCTTGCCGAGGTAACGCGCGGCATCGCCGTCACGCAGCTCGTACGCTTCGAACGCACCGGTCGATGCGCCGGACGGGACTGCTGCACGGCTGACCGTGCCGTCTTCCAGGAGCACCTCGACCTCGACGGTCGGGTTGCCTCGGGAGTCGAGAATTTCGCGAGCGCCTACTGCCTCGATGAGTGCCACTGATGTTCTCCTTGTGGGGATTGGGACGTGGGACGGGTACGACGGCCGCCCGCGCTCAGTCTAGTGACATCGGCTGAACGGGCGCAGAGCCACGGATCGTCGCCCGAGGCGCGCGGTCAGCGGTCGAGCCGGAAGCTCGACACGATGCCGTGGTGGTCGCTGCCCTCGGCGTCGCCGACGGCGTTGTGGGTCGCGGTCATGCCGCGGACGAAGACGTGGTCGAGTCGCATGAGCGGTGTCCCGGCCGGCCAGGTGAGTCCGAAGCCGCCCTCGCTCTGATTGGGCTCCGACACCTCGCTCTGGAGTGCGGCGAGCGCCCGGTCGGAGGCTGAGGCGTTGAAGTCACCCATGACGACGATCCGATCACGGGTGTTCGCCGCGACGGTGTCGGCCAACTCCGCGAGCATCACGTCCCGTTCGGCGTGCGCACCCGGACGCGCGGAGTCGGCGTGGATCACGTAGACGCTCACGGCTCCGGACGGGGTGTCGACGACGGCGTTGATCGCCCGGTACCAGTCGAGGCCGAGCTTCAGCCCGACCGAGTCGGCGATCGGATAGCGGCTCCAGAGTCCCACCGTCCCCGTGAGCACGGAGTACGGATACTGCTCGTCGAGCGTCGCGGCGAGCGGTTCGCGGTCATGGTCCTCGATCTCCTGGAGCGCGATGAGATCCGCCCCACTCGCCTGGAGGGAAGCCGCGATGACCGCGGGATCGCCCTGCGGCCCGAGGTTTTGGCTGGCGACCGTGAGGGAGGCCTCGGCCGGGACCGCCGAACGTGCGTCACCCATGGGGACGACGCCGGGGCCGAACAGGAAGGCCCAGACGAGCGTCGGCGCAAGGAGACCGATGACGGCGCCCGGCGTGCGGGCGACGAGGAGGACGAGGAAGAGCACCGGCAGCACGACCCACGTCCACGGCAGGGCGTTGTCCCAGACGAGTCCGAGGCCGAGGATGTCGGGGACGAGGGCGTGGGCGGCCGTCAGCAGGGCGAGCGGGACACCGACCGCCAACGCGAGCGTGGTCGCCCGGCGCCGCACGAGGCTCACCCGGCGGCGCGGAGAGCCGGTCGACTCCGGGGCGCGCTGCGGGCGCGCTGCAGGGGCCATGACGCTCATCGGGGGAACCAGTTCTTCGATCGGGGGCAGAGCGGACGGATCGCTCGTGGGAGGGGATCCGGCCGAATGCTCCATCCTGCACCGACGAGCTGGGCAGCGGCTCGGAAGCGCGCCGAGGAGCGGGAAGCGGGTGCGGGAATCGTCAGTCGAGCGCTTTGAACTCGAGCGACTCGAGGGTCGAGTCGGCCGAGACGAACGCGAAGGCGCCGAAGCCGGCTGCCGACACGCGGTCGAGGAGGGCCCTGAGGTTCTTCACGCGGGCTTCGAGGCGCACCCGACGCCCCTGGGCGACGAGCTTGGCCTTCAACGCCACGAGCGTCACGGGAGGCACGTCGCGGTCGTGCACGAGCACGACGGCATCCGCGGCCGCGCCCGCGGGGAGCTCGATGAGGTCGACGATGCGCTCGAAGCCGATCGAGAACCCGACCGCCGGCACGTCCTGGCCGAGGAAACGCCCGATCATGCCGTCGTAGCGACCGCCGCCGCCGAGCGAGTACCCGAGGTCGGGGTGCGCGATCTCGAAGATGGCGCCGGTGTAGTACCCCATGCCCCGCACCAGGAAGGGGTCGAACACGAGCGGGTTCGCGAAGGGGTCGGCCGGCTGGCCCTGGAGGGAGGTGGCCGCGGCGACGGCCTTCCCGAGGGCGTCGAGCTCCGCGACGACGGCGTCGTCCGCACCGAGCGGCAGCGCCTTGCGGATCGCCCGCTCGCCGAAGGTGTTGAACTCCATGGTCTGCGGGCGGGAGAAGAAGGCCTCGAGTGTGTCGACGGCGATAGCGTCGACGCCGCGGTCGCGCAGTTCGGCGACCACCCCCTGCTGACCGATCTTGTCGAGCTTGTCGATCGTGATGAGCACCTGCGCGTGCTCGTCGGCGGGGAAACCCAGCGACTCGAGCATGCCGATGAGGAGTCGGCGGTCGTTGATCCGCACGCTGCAGCCGGTGATGCCGAGCTCCGCGAGGGCCCCGAGGGTCGCGATGATGAGCTCGGTCTCGGCGAGGTTCGAGGACTCTCCGATGATGTCGATGTCGCACTGCACGAACTGGCGGTACCGGCCCTGCTGCGGCCGTTCGCCGCGCCAGACCGGAGCGATCTGGATCGAGCGGAACACCGGCGGGAGCTCGGCCCGGTGCGTCGCGTAGAACCGGGCGAGCGGCACGGTGAGGTCGAAGCGCAGGCCGAGGTCGGTGAGTTCGGTCTGGTTGTCCGCCGCGGCCACGATGGCCTCCGGGGTGAGCTTGCGCCGGAGGATGTTGAACGCCATCTTCTCGTTGTCGCCGCCGAGCCCGGAGTGCAGCCGGTCGTACTCCTCCACCACGGGCGTCTCGATCTCGTCGAAGCCGTGTGCGGTGAAGACCCGACGGATGGTGCCCAGCGCGTGCTCCCGACGGGCCTTGTCGGCGGGGAGGAAATCGCGCATGCCGCGCGGCGGGTTCACTGGAGCTGCCATGCCTCAATTCTGGCATGGCGGGGAACGGGCACCGTGAGCCGACGCCCGGCGACCCCTCGCTCAGCCGTCCGTCGGGGACGCCACCGGACGCTCGGCGTCCTGCACTCGCGCGCTCAACCGACGGACGGCACCCCGGAGCGCCCGTTCCGCGTCGAGCCCGTTCGCCCGTGCTGCGGCAACGACGGCGAGGAGCTGCTCCCCCAGGGCGTCCTCGTCGTCCACGACATCGGCGTCGACCGTCGGGCCCACCCCGAGCGGCACGGCCCTGCCCAGCACCTTGTCGGCGAGGGCGAGCGACGGCATCCCCTGCGGGATCCCCTCGAGCGCGCTGCTGCGCTTCGCCTTCTCCTCGGCCTTCGCAGCGTTCCACACGCGCACCACGTCCTCCGGGGTCGGCGCTGCTTCGTCGCCGAACACGTGTGGGTGACGGTGGACCATCTTGCGGGTGACGGCCTCGGCGACGTCGTCGAAGTCGAACGGTGCATCGGCGTCACGGGACGCGATCTCCGCATGGAAGACGACCTGCCACAGCACGTCGCCGAGTTCCTCGACGAGTTCGTCGCGCGTCCCGGCCTCGACCGCTTCGACGAGCTCGTAGCTCTCCTCGATGAGGTACGGCACGAGCATGTCGTGGTCGATGCCCTGCGTCCAGACGCAGCGGTCGCGGATCTGCCGCATGGCGCCGACGAGGCGCTCAGTGGAGGTGTCGCCGATGGGCTCGCTGCTCACCGACGGGCTCCCCACGGGCGGCGGTCGTCGGTGCTGCCGGTCTTCGAGATCAGTCGCGCGATCCGGTCGCGCGCTTCGGTGAAGGGTGGGTAGACGAGCGACAGCGTGTCCGGGGACAGCGGCTTGGAGAACACCGCCTTCGCGTGACTGAACGTGTCGAAGGAATGGCGGCCGTGATAGGCGCCCATCCCGCTTGCCCCGACGCCGCCGAACGGCAGACCCGGCACGAGGAGGTGCGCGGCCGGCACACCGAACGCCAACGCGCCCGAGGAGGTGTCGCGCGTGAACCGCTTCCGCGTGGCGCGGTCGTCGCTGAAGACGTAGAGCGCGAGCGGCTTCTCCCCTGCCCGGATGTGCGCGATGGCCTGTTCGAGCCCGGACACGTGGAGGATCGGCAGGATCGGACCGAAGATCTCCTCCTGCATGATCGACGCCGTAGCGTCGACGCCGTTCACGACCGTCGGGGCGATGTACCGCTCCGCGGCGTCGACCCCGCCGCCGAGGGCCGGTTCGAGACCGTCGAGCAGACCGCTGACCCGGGCGAAGTGCTTGTCGGAGATGATGCGGCCGTAGTCGGCACTGTCGGCGGGGTCGGGGCCGTAGAGGGCTGCGATCGCGTCGCGCAGGTACGGGACGAGCCGATCGGCGACCGACCGCGTCGCGAGCAGGTAGTCGGGGGCGACGCAGGTCTGGCCGGCGTTCATGAGCTTGCCCCAGACGATCCGGCGGGCCGCGTCCGCGAGGTCCACGGTGTCGTCGACGTACACCGGCGACTTCCCGCCGAGTTCCAGGGTGATCGGGGTCAGATGCTCCGCCGCGGCCCGGGCGACGACCTTGCCCACCGCGGCGCCACCCGTGTAGAAGATGTGGTCGAACCGCTCGGCGAGGAGGGCGGTGGCGGCCTCCGCATCGCCCTCGACCACCGCGACGGCACGGTCGTCGAGGTACTCCGGGAGGAGGCGCGCGAGTGCGGCGCTCGTGGCGGGGGCGAGCTCGCTGGGCTTCAGCAGGACGGCGTCACCCGCGGCGAGCGCCCCGATGACGGGACCGATGCAGAGCTGGACCGGATAGTTCCACGGGCCGATGACGAGGACGACGCCGACCGGTTCCGCCACGACCGATGCCGACGCCGGGGCGAGGGTGAGTGGCACCGCGACGCGTCGTGGCCGCACCCAACGCTTCAGGTGCTTCAGCGTGTGATCGATCTCGCCGACGAGGAGGCCGATCTCGGTGATCTGCGCCTCGGTACCGCTCTTGCCCAGGTCGGTCGCCAGCGCCCGCTCGAGCTCGACGCCCCGTTCGAGGAGCAGTTGCTTCAGCGCACGGAGCTGGCGGAGCCGCCAGGCGACGGGCTTCGTGGTGCCGCGGTCGAAGGCCTGTCGGAGCCGGGCCACGGCGTCGGCCACGACCACCTTCGGCTCCTGCTTCGTCCGGATGCTGGTCGCCATGGGTTCCTCCGACTCGACGGGATCGTGGGCACCAGCATACGTCCGTCCGCAGACCGACGGCCTGGCCCGTCGACCGGCTACCCGACGCCTGGAGTCGCGAGGAAGCGGTCGACGTCCGCGGCGATCTCGCGGGACTTCGTGTGGTGCAGGTAGTGGTCGGCGTCGAGCGGCACGACCTCTCCTCGGTCGACGCTCGCAGCCTGCTCCTCATGGAGCGGCAGCCACCCCGCCACCGTCGGGTTGTCGCGCTGGGCGAAGAGCAGCACCGGGAGGTCTGCCGGGAAGGTCTTCCCCTTCGCCGCTCGGAAGTTCGCCGCGATGCGCGACATCTCGTCCGACGACGTCGCACTCGAGGTGTTGCGCAGCGAGATCATCCCGAGCTGCTCACGCGTGTGCTGGTCGTACGGCGGATCCGGGTACGGGTCGCCCGACAGCGCCGTGACGACCCGGGTGATGCCGAGTGCCTTCGCCGCACGCAGGGCGTCGACCGGCAGCGCGGCGTCCATGCCCGGCTGATCGGGCACGCTGCTGTCGATGCCGACGAACGCCGTCACCTCGTCGCGGAACCGCTCGACGTAGTCCAACGCATAGATCCCCGCGATGGAGTGTCCCATCAACACGTACCGGTCGATGCCGAGCCCGGCGACCGCCTCGTGGATCTCGGAGACGATGTTCTCGGTCGTTCGCGGCACGTCGGTCTGGTCGCTCAGCCCGTATCCGAAGGGCTCGACCACGACCACCCGGTACGACGACGAGAGCTCCCCGACGAGCGGCGAGAAGTCGAGCACGGGCGAACCGGTACCGAAGCCGGGCAGGAGGACGATGGTCTGGTCTCCCTCCCCCGTCACCGACACGTTCATGCGTTTGCCGTCGACCTCGACCCGCTGCCCGTACTCCTCGATGCGCGTTGCCTCGGAAGCCGACGCGGCGGTGTTGACGATGGTGGTCGTGAGGAGCCCGGCGAGCACGAGCGCGACGAGCGCCACGACCCCGGTGAGGACGATGCGGAGGAACTTCTTCATCCCTCCACGCTAGGGATGGACGACGGCCGTCGGATCGGCCGCGGGTACCGACACCGTCGTCCCGCGGGCCCATCTGCGGCTGCCCGCTAGGACGACATCGAGCCCTCCGGCAGCGGGTAGATCGCGTTCAGGAACTGCTGCACCCAGGCGATGAGGTCGGTGTCGGCCAGCGGTTCGTCGCCGACGCGCGGCAACGGCACGATGACGGTGTTCGTCTGGGCCAGGTACTTCGCGCCGGGATACATGCGTCGCAGCCGCGTCTGGATGGAGTCGGGGAGGTCGGCGGGCGTGACCCGCAGGTTCGGTCCGACGGCGATGAGGTCGCTGAGTCCCGAGCGCTGCGCACGCTGACGGAGCCGCGACACGGCGATGAGTGTGCTCACCTGCGCCGGCGGCTCGCCGTATCGGTCGGTGAGTTCGTCGATCACGAGGTCGATCTGGCCGTCCTTGGCCGCAGGTCCGGACGCGGCCGACAGCTTCTGGTAGGCCTCCAGCCGCAGCCGCTCGCTGTCGACGTACTCCTCGGGGATGTGCGCGTCGACGGGCAGTTCGAGCCGCAGCTCGGTCTGCCCTTCGGCGACGTCGCCACGGAAGGTGGACACGGCCTCGCCGATCATGCGGAGATAGAGGTCGAAGCCGACGCCCGCGATGTGGCCGGCCTGCTCGCCCCCGAGCATGTTGCCGGCGCCACGGATCTCGAGGTCCTTCAAGGCGACCTGCATGCCGCTGCCGAGCTCGTTGTTCGCCGCGATGGTCGAGAGCCGGTCGTGGGCGGTCTCGGAGAGCGGCTTGTGCTCGTCGTAGAGGAAGTACGCGTAGGCGCGCTCGCGGCCTCGACCGACACGACCCCGCAGCTGGTGCAGCTGGCTCAGGCCGTACTTGTCGGCGCGGTCGATGATGATCGTGTTCGCGTTCGAGATGTCGAGGCCGGTCTCGATGATCGTCGTGCAGACGAGGACGTCGAAACGGCGCTCCCAGAAGTCGACCACGACCTGTTCGAGCGCGGCCTCGCCGAGCTGCCCGTGGGCGATGGCGATGCGCGCCTCGGGGACGAGCTCCGCGAGGTCCGCCGCGACGCGGCTGATGGACGAGACCCGGTTGTGCACGAAGAAGATCTGGCCCTCGCGCAGGAGCTCGCGCCGGATCGCCGCACCGACCTGCTTGCCGTTGTACGGACCGACGAAGGACAGGATCGGGTGGCGGTCCTCCGGTGGTGTCGCGAGGGTGGACATCTCCCGGATGCCGGTGACCGCCATCTCGAGCGTGCGCGGGATCGGGGTCGCGCTCATCGCCAGGATGTCGACGTTCGTCTTCAGCTTCTTGAGGGCGTCCTTGTGCTCGACACCGAACCGCTGCTCCTCATCGATGATGACGAGGCCGAGGTCCTTGAAGTGCACCTTGTCGGTCAGCAGACGGTGCGTCCCGATGATGACGTCGACCGTGCCGTCGGCGAGTCCGGCGAGCGCCTCCCGCGCCTCCTTGTCGGACTGGAACCGGCTGAGCGGCCGCAAGTGCACGGGGAACCCGGCGAACCGCTCCTGGAAGGTCTCGAAATGCTGCTTGACGAGCAGGGTGGTCGGCACGAGCATCGCGACCTGCTTGCCGTCCTGGACCGCCTTGAACGCGGCACGGACGGCGACCTCGGTCTTCCCGAACCCCACGTCGCCGGAGAGGAGGCGGTCCATCGGGATCTCGCGCTCCATGTCGGCCTTGACCTCGTCGATGGTCTGCAGCTGGTCGGGGGTCTCCGCGAACGGGAACGCCTCCTCGAGCTCGCGCTGCCACGGGGTGTCTGGGCCGAAGGCGTGCCCCTTCGACGCCATGCGCGCCGAATAGAGCTTGACCAGCTCGACGGCGATGTCGCGGACGGCCTTGCGCGCCTTGCTCTTCGCCTGCGACCAGTCGCTGCCGCCCATCTTGCTGAGCTGCGGAGCCTCACCGCCCACGTAGCGGGTGAGGAGGTCGAGCTGGTCCGTGGGGACGAGCAGCTTGTCGCCCGGGTAGCCGCGCTTGGAGGGTGCGTACTCGAGCACGAGGTACTCGCGGGTGCTCTTCACCGGGTTGCGTCCACCGCTCGAGACCTCGCGCTGGGTCATCTCAACGAACTTGCCGATGCCGTGGGTCTGGTGCACGACGAAGTCGCCGGACCGGAGCTGCATCGGGTCGACGACGTTCTTGCGTCGGGTGGCGAGCTTCTTGACCAGGCGCGAGTCGTACCCGGCGGTGCGTCCGTAGAACTCGGTCTCGCCGAGCAGCATGAGCTTCGACGTCTCCAGCTCGAAGCCGCCCTCGACGTCGGCCTGCAGCAGGTAGGCGACCCCGGGCTCCGGGTCGGCCGGCAGCTCGTCGACCATACGGGCCGCGATCTCGTGCTCGGCGAGGACGTCCGCCGCACGCTCGACGAGACCGACCCCGCGGGCGGCGACGATGACCGTCCACCCCTCGCGGATGCGGTCGGCGACGTGTTCGATGGCGCCCTCGACGTTGCCGTGGAAGCTCGGCACGGTGTCGCCTTCGACCGTGACGGTGAGGAGCTCGTCGAGTTCGAGGTGCTCCGGGAGCGTCTCGACGTCGGGGCCGGCGCGGAAGCCGCTGAACGTCCACCACGGGTGGTCGGGCGCCGGCTGGCCAGGAGCGCTGAAGGTGACGGACTCCTTCAGAGCGCCCAGCGAGATGAAGTCGCCGGAGGCGAGGTCGATCGGCGCGTTCGCACCGACGGTCGCGGCGCTCCATGCGGCGGCGAGGAACTCGCGGTTCGTCTCGGCGAGGCTGATCGACCTCGTGACGACGCGCTCCGGCGAGACGACGGCGATGGCCGCTCCATCCGGCAGGTAATGGGTGATCGGGACGAGGCGGTCGACGAGGGCCGGGGAGAGCGACTCCATGCCCTCCACCGCGATGCCCTCCGCGATCTTCTCGAGGATCCCGGTGAGGCTCGGGAACTCGTGCTGCATCTCCGCGGCGCGCTGCCGGACGGCCGGGCTGAGGAGCAGCTCCCGGGACGGCGGCAGGCGGATCGCGTCGACCGGCTCGGGCAGCGATCGCTGGTCGGCGACCGAGAACGCTCGGATGCCGTCGACCTCGTCGCCGAAGAACTCGACCCGGTACGGGTGGTCGGCGACCGGCGGGAAGACGTCGAGGATGCCACCGCGCAACGCGAACTCACCACGCCGCGACACCATGTCGACCCGGGTGTACGCGAGTTCGACGAGTCGCAGCGCGATCGCGGCGAGGTCGTGTCCGCGACCGCCCTGGACGAGTTCGATCGGAGCGGTCTCGGTGAGGTTGTCGGCCACGGGCTGCAGCGCGGCGCGCACCGACGCGACGAGGAGGAACGGCCGCTCCCCCGTCCAGGCGCCGAGCCGCCGCAGCGCCTCCAGGCGTCGGCCGACGATCTCGGCGCTCGGGCTGAGGCGCTCGTGCGGCAGGGTCTCCCAGGCCGGGAACTCGACGATCTCGGCCTCTGGCATGAGGTCGCTGAGCGCGGAGCGGAGCCGCTCGGAGTCGCGGCCGGTCGCGGTGACGACGAGGGCCGCCTGGGCGGCACCCTGCCGACCGCGCTCGTCCATGAGCGCCGCGAGGAGCGGTGCACGCAGCCCGTCGATCACGGAGAAGTCCGCGCTCTTGCCCGCGTACGCGAGGGCATCGTCGATCGTTGCGGCGCGCCGAAGCGCGTGAGTCAAACCCTGAAGCGTCACCGGGACAGCCTACGCCGAGCCACCGACACCCATGACCCCATCGCCCACCGGCCACCGCTGTCAATCGGCTGCGGACGACGCGTCACGCGGCATCCTCGCGCGCCGGACGCGTCATGATTGACCCATGACGAGCACGGAGCCCCGGTCAGACCGACACCCCGAACGGACCGGCGGCTTCCCGCTCCCCCCGATCCGCCAACCGATCCGCCGGATCGGAGCGCGGACGTTCGACTTCTCGAAGCAGGTCGCGGTCATGGCGATCATCAACCGCACCCCGGACTCCTTCTTCGACCAGGGCGCGACGTTCTCGCTCGACCGAGCCGTCGACGCCGCCGTGACCGCCGCAGAACAGGGCGCCGACTGGGTCGACATCGGTGGAGCCAAGTTCGCCCCCGGGCCGGAGATCCCCACCGCCGAGGAGATCGACCGCGTGCTCCCCGTCGTCGAAGCGCTCGCCGCACGGAGCGACGTCGTCATCTCCGTCGACACCTTCCGCCCCGAAGTGGCGGCGGCCTGCATCGCGGCGGGCGCCTCCGTCATCAACGACACCACGGGGATCCACGACCCGGCGCTCGCGGACGTCGTCGCCGCGAGCGAGGCCACGCTCGTCATCACGCACAGCCTGGCCAGGCCGAGGCAGCCGCATCCCCGCCCCCACTACGACGACGTCGCCGGTGAGGTCGCCGCCTTCCTGACGGCCCGCGTCGACCTCGCACTCTCCCACGGCGTCCCCGAGTCACGGCTCATCGTGGACCCCGGGCACGACCTCAACAAGAACACCGTGCAGACGCTCGAACTCACCCGACGGTTCGACGAGATCGCCGCGCTCGGGCTGCCGACGCTCGCCGCGGTGTCGAACAAGGACTTCATCGGCGAGTCCCTCGACCGCCCGAAGTCGGAACGTCTCGAGGGGTCCCTGGTGTCCGCTGCGGCGTGCATCCTCCTCGGCGCCCGCATCGTGCGGATGCACGCCGTGCCCGAGTCGATCGCGGCCGTGCGGATGACCGAGGCGATCCTCGGCTTCCGTGCACCGGTGGCGCCCGTCCACAACGTCTGATCCGGAACCCTCGAGGAGTCACATGAGCACCCCCAGCATCACGAGCCTGGTCCCCGCGCAGGACCGACCGCTGTCGGTCGACGAGCTCGTGGCGGCCTACACCGTCGAGGACCGCTCCGCCACGACCGTCCGCGTGAACTTCGTGACGAGCCTGGACGGTGGAGCGACCGTCGACGGCGTCTCCGGCGGGCTCGGCGGCCCGGCCGACAAGACCGTGTTCGACATCCTGCGTCGGCTCTCCGACGTCGTGCTCGTCGGTGCCGGAACCGTGCGCGACGAGGGCTACGGTGCCATGCGGCTCGACGTCGACGCCGCGGCGTGGCGCGACGACCACGACCTCCCCCTGCACCCGGTGTTCGCGATCGTGTCGGGCTCGCTCGACCTCGATCTCCGCTCGGAGGTCTTCACCCAGGCGCCGGTCCGGCCGCTCGTCGTGACGACCGACCACGCCGACCCCGCGAAGCGCGCGGCGCTCGAGGCGGTCGCCGACGTGGTGGCGTGCGGCGACGAACACGTCGAACCGGCGCGTGTCGTCCAGGCGCTGTGCGACCGCGGCCTGCGGCAGATCCTGTGCGAGGGTGGTCCGGCACTCTTCGGCTCGTTCATCGCCGCTGACGCCGTCGACGAACTCTGTCTGACGATCAGTCCGTCGCTCGTCGGCGGGGAGAGTGTCCGGGTCTCCGCGGGTCCCGCGTCCGAAGCACCGCGACCGATGCGGTTGCAGCACCTCCTGCGCTCGGACGAGCTGCTGATCTCGCGGTACGTACGCGCCTGAGCCGTCGCAGGCCACGCGACACTCAACTGAAATCTAGAACATCAGCGGTTGATACAGTGGTGATCCTCCCCCTGCCATACCGTTGGGATCCCGCGTGCGCGCTCTGCTCCATACTCATCCGTCCGGTCGCCGCTTCCGAGCCGGTTCGGCCTCACTCGCCGTCGTCGTCGCCGTAGCCGGCAACCTCGCACTCGCCTCGTCGCCGGCGACGGCGACGGCGACGGCGACGAGGATGACGATGCCGTCCGCACCGGTCCGGTCCGTCAGTGCCGTCGCCGGGACGGCACCGGCACATCCTGCGGTCTTCCTCGAGGGCTTCGAACGCGCGCCGGACACGGGGAGCGGCACCTCCATCCGCGACTACGTCGGCGCCGACGGTGCCCGCTTCGAGGCCGACGACTTCTGGGCCGACCGCTCCGCCTGCAACGGCCTCATCGTCTCGTCGGCGAACGTCGAGGAGGACTCGTCGGACTGCTCCGGTTTCCCCGGCAACCATGCGCGGGTCCGCGCCCTCGCAGGCGTGCTCGGTCTCGTCAACGGAACCGACCCGGCGACGAATTCGGCGGTGGCGGCCTACACGGAGCGGAGCGGCCCGGACGACGCCGTCGAACTCGAGACCACCACGTCGATCCCGCTGACCGGCGGGACCGGCCGCTTCCTCACGGCCACGGTGAATGCGGCCGCCACGAACTGCGGCGATGCGATCTCCCCGGCGCTTCGATTCTCCCTGCGGACGGAGGACGGTGCTGAGCGGCCGGTCTCGGACGCCGCCATCGACCCGTGCAACGACGACCGTGCTTCCGACCACACCGCTGTGGGATACGCCGTCCATGCCGGCCATTTCGCGGCGGACTCCTCCATCCTCATGGACGACGGTCCGATCGGTGTCGTGATGCGCAACGATCACGGCGGCGGATCGGGCAACGACCACGCCTTCGACGATCTGAGCATCATCGACGTGACCCCGACCCTCGATGTCGAGCTGTCGCAGGACACCGCCTTCGTCGGGGACACGATGCGTCTCCGCTTCGTCGTGCGCAACACCCCGGAACTCGCCGCGAAGGCCGGTTGGTCCGTGCAGACGGCCTTGCACGGTGGACTCGCGGTCGCCACCGATCCGCGAGTGACCACGAGCTGCTCGGCGGAGGTGACCGCTCCGGCGTCCGGGGCCGACATCACGTTCACCGGCGACCTCGCGGCGGGCGAGGAGTCCTGCACGATCGAGGTCGACGCAACACCGGTCGCTCGCGGCGCGCTGACCGTCACCGTGGCGGGAGACGCCGTCCGTGGGCTCGACCTCGGCTCACAGCCCGCCCTGACCGCCATCGACCGGGTCGCGATCGAGAGCCCGGCATCGGGCGCCCTCGTCGAGTCCTCACGACCGATCTCCACCGGAACAGGCGAGCCGGGCGCCGGCATCACCGTGCGCGACGGCGAGAGCCACACCCGGTGTGAGACCACCGTGGACCCGGCCGGCCGGTGGAGTTGCGCGAGCTCCGAGGTCGTCGAGTCCGGCGAGGCGGTCGTGCGCGTGGAGCAGACCGCCGCGGGGCTCAGCAGCACGGACGAGACCACCTACCGCGTGATCGTCCCCGCGCTGGCCGTGGAGGGCACCGTCCGCCTCGAGATCCAGGGTGCCGACGGATCGTGGGTTCCGGTCGGGGGCGAGACCGTCGCGGCCGACCCCGGTGACCGCTTGCGCGTCATCGCGACGGTCACCAACACCGGCGAGAACGCGCTGGGCGGCATCACCCTCGCGGAGACACCGGACACCCGCCTCACCTGCAGCAGCGAGCTCATCGAGCCTGGTGCCTCGACGGTCTGCACCAGCACCGAGCCGCTCGTCCTGACACCGAAGGCGATCGACGACGGCTCGTTCGCCCACACGTTCGAGGCGGTCCTGACCGGGTACTCGCGCGCGTCTGACCGAGCCGACACCGGTCGTCTGCCACTCCCGGACGCACCCCGCGTCTCGACGGGGGCGCTGCACACCTCGCTCGGCATCGTGTGGAGGGTCGCGCCACTCGAACCGCAGGCGCCGTTGGTCCGGACGGGAGCCGAGGTCCCGCTCTCCATCGCGCTGCTCATCAGCGGACTGCTCCTGGTGGGCGCGGTGCTCGTCGGCGCCGGCACGCGCCAGGGCCGACGCGTCCGCTCACCGCGCGGCTGAGCGGGCGTCAGGCGCCGTGGAAGCGGGTCTGTGCAGCCAGCAGGCCCTCGTTCACGAGGAGCTCGACCGCATCGGCCGCGTCGGAGACCAGCAAGGGAAGCTGCTCCCGCTCGGTTCCCGCGAAGTCCTTGAGGACGAAGTCGGCGGCGTCCTGACGACCCGGCGGCCTCCCGATACCGACGCGGACGCGCAGGAACTCCGGGGTCTTCAGCGCTGAGGCGATGTCGCGGATGCCGTTGTGCCCACCGTGCCCGCCGCCCTGCTTGAGCTTGATCGAGTCGAACGGGATGTCGAGCTCGTCGTGGACGGCGATGACGTGGTCGGGGTCGACGGAGAAGAACTGGGCGAGCGCTGCGGTGGGGCCGCCGGAGAGGTTCATGTAGCTGTTGGGCTTGCCGAGGACGAGCTTCGGGCCGCCCGGCACGAGCCGCCCCTCGGCCACGCGCGCGTTGCCCTTGTGGGTCTTGAAGGTTCCGCCGATGCGCTTCGCGAGCTCGTCGAGGACCATCTGCCCGACGTTGTGCCGGTTGCGGGCATACTGCTCGCCCGGGTTCCCGAGCCCGACGATGAGCCACGTGTCTGCAGCCATGCTGCCTTCCTGATCGGACGCCTCGGCTCGACCGGTGAGACCGGCCAGAAACCGAGCGAACCTGCCGCCTGCCATGCACCGAGACTATCGGGGCGGGCGGGCGACAGGTTCGTCTGCTGGAGTGGTGACTACTCCGCGGCCTCGGCTGCGGTCTCCTCGGCGGCGGCCTCAGCGGCCTCCGTCTCCTCGTCCGCCGGAGCGGCCGGGACGGTGATCGCCACGATGAGGACGTCGGCCTCGGTGATGAGCGAAGCGCCCTTCGGGAGCTCGAGGTCGCCGGCCAGGATCTGGGCGCCCTCTTCGAGGCCCTCGACGCTGACGGTGACGCGCTCGGGGATGTGGGTCGCCTCGACCTCGAGGCTCACCGTGGTGGCGTCCTGGTTGAGGATGGTGCCGGCGGCGGACTCGCCCTCGATGGTCACGGGGATGTCGACCTGGACCTTCTCGCCCTTCTTGACCACGATGAGGTCGAGGTGCTCGATGATCTGGCGCACGGGGTCCTTCTGGACGTCCTTGACCAGCGCGAGCTGGCCCTTGCCGGCGATGTCGAGCTCGAGCACCGCGTTGGACTTGCGGAGGATGAGCAGCATCTGGTGGCCGGGCAGCGAGACGTGCACGGGCTCGGTGCCGTGGCCGTAGAGCACGGCCGGGATCTTGCCGAGGGCACGGAGCTTGCGGGCTGCGCCCTTGCCGAACGATTCGCGGAGTTCCGCGGTGACCTTCAGGTCATCGGACATGATGTTCTCCTCACGGGTCTTGCACCCGGTTGGTCGTGCCGCGACGATGCGCGGCGGAATGGATGAGTCAACTCGAACGCGTATCTGCGTGAGGAAAAGCCGGAAGCCAGACCACCGCGTCGATCACGGAAGCTGCCACGGGCCGCTTCCCTCGCCGAAGTTCAGTGGGAGAGTCTATCGCACCGCGCTGAGGCCCGCGACCGCCTCATCCACGATCTCGTCGACGGTGGCGTCGACGTCCACCACGAAGCCCGGTTCGTCGGCGTCCAGGTCTTCGAGGAGCGCGAACTGCGAGTCGAGGAGCGACGGCGGCATGAAGTGACCGCTCCTGCCCTCCATCCGGCGTCCGAGCACCTCGCGCGAGCCGTGCAGGAGCACGAACCGCACCCCGGGCGCCTCCGCGAGGATCGCCTCCCGGTAGGCCCGTCGGAGTGCGGAGCAGGCCATCACGAGGCCCGTGTCCGAGGCGTCGGCGAGGGCTTTGCCCACGAGGGCCAGCCAGGGCCAGCGGTCGGGGTCCTCGAGCGGCGTTCCGGCGGCCATCTTCCGCACGTTCTCGAGCGGGTGCAGGGCGTCGGCGTCGACGAAGGGCACCCCGAGCCGGTCGGCGATCAGCACCCCGGTCGTGCTCTTCCCGGACCCGGACACGCCCATGACGACGACGAGCGGTGCATTCACACGGAACCCCCTGTGGTCTCCGGCCGATGACCGGGCGGCCGGCTCGCCCGACCCGCACAGCACGATACCGGACACCTCCGCACGGTCCGCTCGGACCTCACCTGCACGCTGGGTCATTGAGAGGTGGAGCGACACCTCCCTTTGCTACGGTTGCAGGACGGGCCGTGCCCGGATCGACGAGGGTGTCGCCGCTGTCCTGCAGCCGCCCCGTCGACTCCTGAGCACTCGGAACGCTTCCCGCATCACCCACTCTGAAGGAGAACCACATGGTGAACACCGCCGAAGCTCGCGCCAACATCGGCGTCGTCGGTCTGGCCGTCATGGGCAGCAACCTCGCACGCAACCTGGCGAGCCGCGAGGGCAACACGGTCGCCGTGTACAACCGCTCCCCCGAACGCACCGACCTGCTCGTGAGCGAGCACCCCGAGGCCGGCTTCGTCGCGTCGAAGACCATCGAGGAGTTCGCCGCGTCGCTCTCGAAGCCACGTACCGCGATCATCATGGTGCAGGCGGGTAAGGGCACCGACGCCGTCATCCAGCAGCTCACCGAGGTCTTCGAGCCCGGCGACATCATCGTCGACGGCGGCAACGCACTCTTCACCGACACCATCCGCCGCGAGAAGGCCGTCCGCGAGACCGGCATCAACTTCGTCGGCGCCGGTATCTCCGGCGGCGAGGAGGGCGCCCTCAAGGGACCGTCGATCATGCCGGGCGGCTCCGCCGAAGCGTGGGAGACCCTCGGCCCCATCCTCAAGTCGATCGCCGCGATCGCCGAGGGTGAGCCCTGCGTCACCCACGTCGGCACCGACGGCGCCGGCCACTTCGTCAAGATGATCCACAACGGCATCGAGTACGCCGACATGCAGCTCATCGCCGAGGCCTACGACCTCATCCGTCGCGGCACCGGCAAGTCGCCGGCCGAGATCGCGGAGATCTTCGCCGAGTGGAACCGCGGCACGCTCGAGAGCTACCTGATCGAGATCACCGCCGAGGTCCTCAAGCAGGTCGACGCGAAGACGGGGCAGCCGCTCGTCGACGTCATCCTCGACCAGGCCGGCGCCAAGGGCACCGGCGCGTGGACCGTGCAGACGGCACTCGACCTCGGCATCCCGGTGTCGGGCATCGCGGAGGCCGTGTTCGCCCGTTCGCTGTCGTCGAAGCCGGCGCAGCGCGCAGCGGCCCGCGAGCTCGCGGGCCCGTCCGAGGAGTGGACCGTCGCCGACCCCGACCAGTTCGTCGAGGACGTGCGCCAGGCGCTCTACGCGTCGAAGATCATCGCCTACTCGCAGGGCTTCGACGAGATCGTCGCCGGTGCCGAGCAATACGGCTGGGACATCAAGAAGGGCGAGATCGCGAAGATCTGGCGCGGCGGCTGCATCATCCGTGCACAGTTCCTCAACCGCATCACCGAGGCCTACGAGGAGAACCCCGAGCTGGTCGCCCTCGTGACGGCGCCCTACTTCAGCGACGCCGTCGCTGAGGCGCAGGACAGCTGGCGCCGCGTGGTCGTCGCAGCCGCTCAGGCCGGCATCCCCTCACCGGCGTTCTCGTCGTCGCTGTCGTACTACGACGGCCTCCGCGCCGAGCGTCTGCCCGCAGCGCTCGTCCAGGGCCAGCGCGACTTCTTCGGCGCGCACACCTACAAGCGCGTCGACCTCGACGGCACGTTCCACACCCTCTGGTCGGGCGACCGCAGCGAGGTCGAGCAGGCGGGCTCGAGCCACTAGCCCACGGCCTGCAGACGCAGAACGCCCGGTCCGAGTTCGGACCGGGCGTTCTGCGTACCAGCGGAGGGTGACGGGATTACGCGGCGCCGTCGAACATGCTCGTCACGGAGCCGTCGTCGAAGACCTCGTGGATCGCGCGGGCGATGAACGGCGCGATCGAGAGGACGGTCAGCTTGTCGAAACGCTTGGCCTCGTCGACCGGCAGCGTGTCGGTGACGACGACGGAGTCGATGGCGTCGCTCTGCAGGAGCTCGACCGCCGGGTCGGAGAACACCGCGTGGGTGGCCGCGACGACGACGCCGATGGCGCCGGCGTTCTTGAGCGCCTCGGCCGCCTTGACGATCGTGCGTCCGGTGTCGATCAGGTCGTCGACGAGCAGGCAGACCCGGCCCTCGACCTGGCCGACGATCTCGTGGACGCTGACCTGGTTGGGGACCAGCGGGTCGCGGCGCTTGTGGATGATGGCGAGCGGCGCACCGAGCTTGTCGCTCCAGATGTCGGCCACACGGACGCGGCCCATGTCGGGCGAGACGACCGTCAGCGTCGACGCGTCGAGCTTGGCACGGAAGTGCTCGAGGAGGACCGGCATCGCGAAGAGGTGGTCGACGGGACCGTCGAAGAAGCCCTGGATCTGCGCGGCGTGGAGGTCGACCGACATGATGCGGTCGGCGCCGGCGGCCTTGAAGAGGTCGGCGACGAGGCGGGCCGAGATGGGCTCGCGTCCGCGTCCCTTCTTGTCTTGGCGCGCGTAGGGGTAGAACGGGGCGACCACGGTGATGCGCTTGGCGCTCGCCCGCTTGGCCGCGTCGACCATGATGAGCTGCTCCATGAGCCACTCGTTGATCGGAGCGGTGTGCGACTGGATGACGAAGACGTCCGTGCCGCGGATGCTCTCGTCGTACCGGGCGTAGATCTCGCCGTTGGCGAAGGTCCTGGCATCGGTGGGGAGGAGCTCGGAGTCGAGCTCCGCCGCGATCGCCTCGGCGAGTTCCGGGTGGGCTCGTCCGGAGACGAGAACCAGCTGCTTCTTGTTGTCCGCCGTGATGCCTGACACAGACCCTGCCTTCTGCCGGAATCCTCCGGCCTCACTCACGAGTCGACGTTACCAGCCGCAGCCGTGTCGTCCGACACGGCATCCACGGTCGGTGCCGCCGAGGCAGCGCCGGCAGCCGTCGCAGCCGCCGTACCCGGGCGCTTCTGCTCGACCCAGCCCTCGACGTTGCGCTGCTGCGCGACCGTCAACGCGAGCGCCCCTGCCGGGACGTCCTTGCGGATGACGGTGCCGGCACCGGAGTATGCGCCGTCGCCGACGCTGACCGGGGCGACGAGCGTGTTGTGCGCGCCGGTGCGGACGTGCGATCCGATGGTCGTGCGGTGCTTGTGCACACCGTCGTAGTTCGAGGTGATCGTGCCGGCACCGACGTTCGACTCGACGCCGATCTCGGTGTCGCCGATGTAACTGAGGTGCGGGACCTTGCTGCCCTCACCGATCTGCGCGTTCTTCGTCTCCACGAAGGTGCCGATCTTGCCGCGCTCGCCGAGCACCGTGCCGGGTCGCAGGTAGGCGAACGGCCCGACCTCGGCGCCGGCACCGATGACCGACAGCGTCGCGTCCGTGCGGCGGACGCGCGCACCAGCGCCGACCTCGGTGTCGATGAGCGTCGTGTCCGGACCGATCGTCGCACCGGACTCGACGACCGTCGCGCCGAGGATCTGCGTCCCGGGAAGCAGAGTGACGTCGGCGTGCAGCCGCGCCTTGATGTCGATCCACGTCGTGGCCGGGTCCTGGACGGTCACGCCGGCGAGCTGCCAGGCGCGCACGAGGAGGGCGTTCAGCTTGGCCGCGGCGGCACTCAGCTGGGCGCGGTCGTTGATGCCCTCGACCAGCCAGGAGTCGCTCACCGGGAGCGCCGATACCTCGGAGCCCGCGCGCCGCAGGAGGCCGATGACGTCCGTGAGGTACTTCTCCCCCTGGGCGTTGTCGGTGGTGACCTCGGCGAGCGCGTCGCGGAGCTGGCTCACGCCGAAGAGGTAGACCCCGGCGTTGATCTCGTTGACGGCTCGCTCGGCGTCGGTCGCGTCCTTCTGCTCGACGATGTAGTCGAGTGCCCCGGCCTCGGTGCGGATGATGCGTCCGTACCCGGTCGCGTCGTCGGGCATGGCCGAGAGGATCGTCGCCGCGACGTCGTGGTTGCGGTGGCGTTCGATGAGCGTGGTGAGCGTGGCGGCGTTCAGCAACGGGACGTCGCCGTTGACCACGAGGACGTCGCCGTCGAAGTCGTCGGGCAGCGCCAGGAGCGCCTGCTCCACCGCGCGACCGGTGCCGGGCACCTCGTCCTGGTCGACGATGGTCGCACCGGGGAGCTCCGACTCGATGGCCTCGACGAGGCGGTCGCGCTCGTGGCGGACCACGGCGATGACGTGCCCGGCGTCGAGCGAGCGGGCGGTCGCCAGCACGTGGCCGACGATCGGCACGCCGCCGAGCGGGTGCAGGAGTTTCGGCAGCGCCGACTTCATGCGGGTTCCCTGGCCAGCAGCCAGGATGATGATGGCCAGACGGTCGTCGGTCACGTGTGCTCCCCCTCGGTCCGGGCACTCGCCCGGTCGGTGATCGGTCGCTCCGCCACCAGGATTCGAACCTGGACCGAACAGCTCCAAAGGCTGCCGTGCTGCCGTTACACTATGGCGGACCACCACCCGGAGGCCGGGCAGCGTGGTCAATTCTGCCATGGATGGCGACCATCGATTCAGCACCCGTCGCCCGATTCAGGCCGACCGGCTTCCGTGCCTCGATAATGGTGGGATGCCAGCTAGCACCGATGAGGTCGACCGGATCGTCGACGCTTGGAACCGCGAGCGCCCGGACCTCGACTTCTCGCCCCTCCAGATCCTCTCCCGTGTCGCACGGCTGTCACGCCACCTCGACCGTGCGCGTCGGGCAGCCTTCACCCGGTCGAACCTGGAGCCGTGGGAGTTCGACGTCCTCGCGGCGCTCCGTCGCGCCGGCTCCCCCTATCGGCTGAGTCCGAAGGCCCTGCTGCTCCAGACGCTCGTCTCGAGCGGCACAATGACGAACCGCATCGACCGCCTCGTCGAGCGCGGACTCGTCGAACGCCAGGGCGACCCCAACGACGGCCGCGGCATCCTCGTGCAGATGACGAACGCGGGACTCAACACGGTCGACGCGGCCATCACGCGCCTCGTCGACGCCGAGGCGGACCTGCTCGACGGGCTGAGCTCGACCGAACAGGCCCGACTGACCGTCCTGCTGCGGAAGCTCAGCCTCGACTTCGACTAGCGGAACACGCCCGGTCACTGAGCCTGTCGACGTGCGCCCTTCGACAAGCTCAGGGACCGGGTGGGGTGGCTCAGGGACCGGGTGGGGTGGTTCAGGGACCGGACCTGGGGGCTCAGGGACCGGTCAGCGGCGGAGGATCTTCCGGGCCAGCCAGTTGCCGAAGAACTGGATGAGCTGCACGAGCAGGATGATGATGATCACCGCGGCCCACGTGACGACCGGCTCGAACTGGCGGAAGCCGTACTGGATCGCGAAGGCACCGAGCCCACCGCCGCCGATGAAGCCCGCGACCGCCGACATGTCGACGATCACCACGAACACGAAGGTGTAGCCGAGGATCAGCGGACCGAGCGCCTCCGGGAGGACGATGCTCAGCAACGTCCGGAGCCGGCTCGCACCCGCGGCACGCGAAGCTTCGATGACGCCGGGCGAGACGGTCAGCAGGTTCTGCTCGACGATCCGGCTGATGCCGAAGGTCGCCGCCAGGGAGATGATGAAGATGAACGCGTTCGCACCGATGCCGGTGCCGATCACGAGTCGTGAGAGCGGCTGGGCGGCGGCCAGGAAGATGATGAACGGGATCGGCCGGAAGATGTTCACGATCACGTTGAGCACACCGTAGAGCACCGGGTGCGAGTACAGGTTGCCGGGCCGCGTCACGTAGAGGCCGGTGCCGACGACGAGTCCAGCGATCCCACCGAAGAGCAGGCTGAAGGAGACGAGGTAGAGGGTCTCGACGGTCGCGTCGCCGAGCTTCGGGAGCAGATCGATCAGTGCATCCATGTCAGCGCACCTCCGTCACGGTTGCCTGGGATCCGATGGCGGTCAGCGCCCCGTCGATCGTCTGGTCGTCGCCGCGGAGGGCGAGGGTCAGGTGGCCGAACGCGCGACCCTGGATGTCGTTGATCCCGCCGTAGACGAGCTCGAAGTCGACGCCCGCCTGCGCGAGCGTGAGGAAGACGCCCGCCTGCGACGCGTCGCCGTCGCGGAAGGACAGGGTGACGATGCGCCCGACGTGTCGTTCCTTGAGCACCGCCAGCTCGGCCGGCGACGGGACGCCCTTGATGACCGTCGACACGAAGCGCTTGGATGCGGCGTGCTGCGGGTCGGAGAACACCTCGAAGACGTCGCCCTGCTCGATGACCTTGCCACGCTCCATGACGGCGACCTTCGTCGCGAGCGACTGGATCACCTCCATCTCGTGGGTGATCACGACGATGGTCACGCCGAGGTCGCGGTTCACCTGCTTGAGCAGCGCCAGGACCTCCTGCGTGGTCTCGGGGTCGAGGGCGCTCGTCGCCTCATCCGCGAGCAGGATCCGGGGCGAGGTCGCGAGCGCGCGAGCGATGCCGACGCGCTGCTTCTGGCCGCCGGAGAGCTGGTCGGGGTAGTTGTCGGCCTTGTCGGACAGCCCGACGAACTTCAGCAGCTCATCGACCCGGGTGCGGATCTCCGCGCGGGGACGTCCGGCCACCTCGAGCGGGTAGGCGATGTTCTTCCGCACCGACTTGGAATTGAAGAGGTTGAACTGCTGGAAGATCATCCCGATGCCGAGGCGGAGGTCGCGGAGACCGCGCTCCGAGAGCGTCGTCACCTCGGTGCCGTCGACGACGATGCTCCCCGACGTCGCGGGCTCGAGCGCGTTGATGAGGCGGACGAGGGTCGATTTGCCGGCTCCCGAGTAGCCGATGATCCCGAAGACGTCACCGGCCTCGATGTCGAGGTCGACGCCGTCGATCGCGGCGATCGGCGCGGCGCCCTTCTGCGGAGACGGGTACCGCTTCGCGACGTCTCGGAGGCTGACGAGTGGCATGGGGGTGTCCTCGGTGTGTCGGGTGATCAGGAGGCGGTGAAACGACGAAGCGTTCCTGTGGAAGCGGATGACAGCCTCCCACAGGAACGCTCTGAACGTCGGATCAGCCCTTGGCCTTGATGTCCTTCTGGACGGTCTCGAGCGACTTCACGAGGTCCTTGACCGGGGTCTTCAGCGGAACCGCGGTTCCACCGGAGTTCTCCACGACGCCGTCGACGACGGACTTCGTGTCCTGGTAGATCTTCACGAGCTTCGCGTACGTCTCGTTGTCGGCGTCGGCGGCCTTCGCGGCGAAGATGTTCACGTACGGCAGCGCGTTCGGGTCGGACGGGTCGTCCTCGGCGATCGCGTCGGACGCTTTGAGACCGGAGTCGTTGATGAAGTCGTTGTTGATGATCGCGCCGGTGACGTCAGGCAGCGAGGTCGGCGTCAGCGATGCCTCGAGCGAGGTGACGGTGACCTTCGACTTGTCGGCGATGATGTCGTCCGGCGTCGAGAAGATGTTGCCGCCGTCCTTCAGCTCCAGCAGGCCTGCGGACTGCAGGACGAGGAGCGCACGAGCCTGGTTGCTCTCGTCGTTCGGGATGGCGATCGTGTCGCCCTTCTTGATGTCCTTGACGCTGTCGACCTTGGTCGAGTAGAGGCCGAGGGGGTAGATCGCCGTCGAGCCGATCGGCGTGAGGTCCTCACCCGAGGCCTCGTTGTACTGCGCGAGGTAGACGATGTGCTGGAACTGGTTGAGGTCGATCTCGCCCTCGGTGAGCGCCGGGTTCGGCTGCGTGTACTCGCCGAAGTCGACGATGTCGACGAAGATGCCCTCCTTCTCGGCGGCCTCCTTGTACGTCTCCCAGTAGGGATCGCTCGCGCCGACGACGCCGATCTTGACGGGGTTCGCCTCGGTGCCCTTGTCTTCAGCGGCGGCGCCTGCGCCTGAGCCGCCGGCGCATCCGGCGAGGAGCGCGATGGCGGGGATGATGGCCAGTCCGGCCAGAAGCTTCTTCGAGAAGGTCATTGCTGTGATTCCTCTTTCGGGTGGTGCGCGCCGGTGGACGCTGATTCGACGGTACGTCGGCCTAGCAGGGATGACGAACCGGTGCGTAACACTTCGGAACAGAGCGACGATCGAGGTGGTCCGGCCGCCGCGAGTGGACTACTCGACGAGCTCGGAGAGCTCCAACCAGCGGACCTCGAGGTCGGCGATCTCGCCGTACATGGCCTGGATCTTCGCGCCGAGCGCGGTGATCCCGGCGAAGTCGTTCTGGTCGTGGACCGCGACCTTCTCGTGCGCCTGCTCGATCTGACCGTTGAGCTTGTGGAGCTTGCGGTCGATCGCCTTGATCTCCTGCTGCGCGTTCCGGAGCTCCGCACCGCTCAGCTTCGGCGTCTTCTTGGTCGGGCCACCGCCGGAGGCCGTCGGGCGGTCGTGCTCCTGCGAGCGGCTGCCGGCCGTCCCGGCGTTGAGCTCCAGGTACTGGTCGATACCGCCGGGCAGGTGCCGGAAGTGGCCGTCCATGATCGCGTACTGCTGGTCGGTCACGCGCTCGAGGAAGTACCGGTCGTGCGAGACGACGAGCAGGGTGCCCGGCCACGAGTCGAGGAGGTCCTCCATGGCGGCGAGCATGTCGGTGTCGAGGTCGTTGGTCGGTTCGTCGAGCACGAGGACGTTCGGCTCGTCGAGGAGGATGAGCAGAAGCTGCAGGCGGCGGCGCTGGCCACCCGAGAGGTCCTTCACCGGCGTCGACAGCTGCGCGCTCGTGAAGCCGAGGCGCTCGAGCAGCTGTCCCGGCGTCATCTCCTTGCCGCCGGCGACGTAGCTCGTGCGCTTGCGCCCGATGACGTCGCTCACGCGGTCCTGCTCGTACTCGGCGAGCTCGTCGAGCTGCTGCGTGAGCGTCGCGACCTGCACGGTCTTGCCGCGCTTGACGCGACCCTCGGTCGCTTCGACCTCGCCCGTGACGAGCCCGAGGAGGGTGGACTTGCCGGCGCCGTTCACGCCGAGGATGCCGGTGCGCTCGCCCGGGGCGATGCGCCACTCGACGTCCTTGATGACCGTCCGGTCGCCGTAGGACACGGTGACGTCGAGGATGTCGACGACGTCCTTGCCCAGGCGGGCGGTCGCCATGCCGGCCAGCTCGACCGCGTTGCGCACGGGCGGCTCGTCGGCGATGAGCGCGTTGGCGGCCTCGATGCGGAACTTCGGCTTGGCCGTGCGGGCGGGAGCGCCACGGCGCAGCCAGGCGAGCTCCTTCTTCATGAGGTTCTGGCGCTTGGCCTCGGAGACCGCGGCGGAGCGGTCGCGCTCGACGCGCTGCAGGACGTACGCCGCGTACCCACCCTCGAAGGGCTCGACGATGCGGTCGTGCACCTCCCACGTGGCCGTGCAGATGGCGTCGAGGAACCACCGGTCGTGGGTCACGACGAGCAGGCCGCCGGAGTTCTTCGACCAGCGACGGTTGAGGTGCTGCGCGAGCCAGGTGATGCCCTCGACGTCGAGGTGGTTCGTGGGCTCGTCGAGGAAGAGGATGTCGTGGTCGCCCACGAGCAGGGCCGCGAGCGCGACCCGGCGGCGCTGACCACCGCTGAGGTCGGCGACGAGGGCGTCCCAGGCGATGTCGGAGGCGAGGCCGGAGATGACGTCGCGGACCTTCGGGTCGCCAGCCCACTCGTGCTCGTCGAAGCCGCCGACGATGGTCTGCCCGACGGTCTTGTCGTGGTCGAGGGTGTCGGACTGGTCGAGCACGCCGACCGTGACGCCGTTGCGCACCGTCACGCGGCCGGAATCGGGCTCCTTGCGGCCGGCGAGGAGGCCGAGGAGCGTGGACTTGCCGTCGCCGTTGCGGCCGACGATGCCGATGCGGTCGCCCTCGTTCACCCCGATCGTGATGCCGTCGAAGACGACCTTGGTCGGGTACTCGAGGTGGAGCGCTTCAGCGCCGAGAAGGTGTGCCATATCCGGTCAACGATACCGGGCCCGGGCGTCGACCACCGCCCGTGCACCGTAGGCTGCACGGGTGCCTCTGTTCTCCCGTTCCCGCCGGCTGCCGTTCGGCCGTCGCGACGCCCGGATCGCCCTCCTCGACAAGCGGACGCTGCGCTACGAGCTCAGCGTCGACGACATCCCGCAGTCGGTGGTCTCCCTCGCGGACCCCCGCTTGCTCGAGTACCCGTACATCCGGCACATCGCGCGCGTGATCGACGCCGAGGCGCCGGCGGGCGAGGAGCTCTTCGTCGTCCACCTCGGAGCCGGAGCGCTGACGCTCCCCCGCTACGTCCAGGCGACGCGTCCGGGATCGTCGCAGCTCGTCGTCGAGTTCGAGCCGGAGCTGTACGCCGGGATGCTGGAGGCGCTCCCGCTCCCGGACGGCCATCGGGTCGAGGTCCGCTTCGGCGACGCCAGGGCCGTCGCGGACGAGCCGATCGACGAAGCCGCCACCACCGACGCGGACGTCACGGCGTGGCGGGACGCGAAGGTGACCGTCGTCGACCTCTGGGACGCCGCGGTGATACACCGTCGGGTCGCGAGCCTCGAGTTCTACCGCCGAGTGGCAGCGCGGTCCGCGGACGACGGCGTGATCGCGGTGAACCTCCTCGACGGCAGCCCCTTCGACTACTCGCGACGCCAGGCGGCGACCCTGCGGACGGTGTTCGCGCATGTCGCCGTCGTCCTCGACTTCGATCCGGTCGACGACGAGGGGCCGCTCGGCAACGTCGTCGTCTTCGCGAGCGACGCACCGCTCGCGGCCGTGACGCACCCGCAGCTCTTCGGCGCTCCCGCCCCTGAGCAGCTGCACGGTGACGCTCTGACGGCCTGGATCGACGGGGCGACGATCATGACCGACGCCGACGGCGAGGACTCCCCCGACCCCGACGACCCCCGCTGGGACTGACGACCACACCGTCACCGGGGCCCTCCCTATGCGCACCCATCCCGTTGCGCTACGGTGGGCGTAGCGCAATGGACCGATCCGACCGGACTCCGGCGTCGCGCGAAGGAGGTTGGTCGGTGCCCGTCTCCCGACGCGTCTCCCGCGCTCAGCAGATGAGCGACCGCATCCTCGACGCAGCGCTCGACCTCATGCGCTCGCGCGGCTCGGTCGCCGTCAACATCGAGGCGGTCGCGGAGACCACCGGCGTGGCGAAGACGACGATCTACCGGCGGTACCGCAACCGCTCCGAGCTGCTCACGGCGGCCGTCGCCCGCGCCATGGAGACGCCGGTCGAGATCCCCGAGAACCTCTCGACCTACGACACCTTCACCTGGCTGCTCCACGAAGCCCGGGCGATGATCGAGGACGTGGTGGGCCGGGGCACGATCGCGTCGATCCTGCTCCAGGACGACCCCGAGTTCTCGACGCTGCTCCGCGACCTCACGAGGAACCGGGCGCGCGCGCTGTCCAACCTGGTCGACGAACGGATCTCGACCGGCGATCTGAAGCCCGGACTCGACGGCCGCCTCGTCGCGACCCTCCTCCTCGGCGCGGTCCTCGGACAGCTCGTGCGCGGCGCCGACATGGACGACGACTGGGCGGACCAGGTCCTGTCCGTCCTCTGGCCGGCGCTGGCCGCATGACGCGAGGCAGCAACCCGCCGCACGCTGCGGTGATCTACAACCCGACGCGCATCCAGCTCGAGCGCGTGACGAGGCTCGTCGACGCCGCGGCCGCCGAGGCCGGCTGGGGCCCGACGAGCTGGATCCCGACCCGCGAGCGGTCGACCGCGGTCGACCAGGTCGCGGAGGCGCTCGGAGACGGCGCGTCGCTCGTGATCGCCGCCGGCGGCGACGGGACGGTCCGCGAGGTGGCCGGGGCGATGCGTCACACCCGGACGCCGTTCGCCGTCGTCCCCGTCGGCACCGCGAACCTCTTCGCCCGGAACGCCGGGATCCCGATCGACACGGCCACGGCGGTGCGGGCCGCGTTCACCGGGGAGGACCGGAGCGTCGACGTCGGGGTCATCGAATATCGGAACCCCGACGGCGTCCGGCGCAGCACCCCGTTCCTCGTCATGTCGGGCTTCGGCGTCGACGCGGACATGGTGGCCTACGCCGACCCCGTCCTCAAGCGCCGCTTCGGCTGGATCGCCTACGTCGTCCCGATCATCCGCGGGCTCTTCCGCCGCGACCGCCCTCGCGTCTCCTGGAAGGAGGACGGCGGACCGATCCGGAGCGGACGGACGCACACGATGTTCGTCGGCAACTGCGGCACCGTCTCGGCGGGCCTCGACGTCCTCCCCGACGCACTCCTCGACGACGGTGTACTCGACGTCCTCATGGTGCGGTCCCTCGAGGGGTGGGACGGCGTGCGGGTCACGCGCTGGCTGCACCGCGCGAACAACCCCGTCGCCCGGTTCTCCAAGGGCAGACGGGCACGGGGCCGCCGCGTGCAGCCGAGTGCCGTCGAGACGGCCGGCTCCGCCGGAGGGGCGCTCCGCTACCTGCGGGTGCGACGCATCGACGTGACGGTCTCACCGCCCGCCGAGTTCCAGGCGGACGGCGACGGCATCGGCCTGGTCTCGGCGGCCAGGCTGACCGTCGACCCCGGTGCGCTCATCGTCCGACTACCCGCGACGGCGGCGCGCTCGGGTCGGCTCCGGCCCTGAGCCCGCCCTTCGACAGGCTCAGGGACCGGAGGAACGGCTCAGGGACCGGAGGAACGGCTCAGGGACCGGAAACGACTCGGGGACCGGAGGAACGGCTCAGTCCGCGAGGATCTTGCCGGGGTTGAAGTTCGAGCCGGGGTCAGCACTGTCGAAGAGGCCGCGCATGATCGCGACGCCCTCGGTCGAGATGTCCTGCTCCATCCACGGCGAGTGCTCGACACCGACCGCGTGGTGGTGCGAGAGCGTGCCACCGTGGTCGACGAAGGCCTGCTGGATCGCCGACTTGACCTGCTCGTACTCGCCGATCGGGTCGTCGCCGGTGATGAACGCGAAGGTGAAGTACAGGCACGCACCGGAGTGGTACGAGTGCGAGAGGTGGCACATGATCCACCCGTGCACCCCGAGCTTGTCGTACGCGGCGTTGGCGGCGTCGTTCGCGGCGTCGTAGACCTCCTGCAGGCGCGACCAGGGCGCTGCGGTCTCCGAGACGTCCGCCGCGGCTCCGCGGTCGAGGAGGAAGTCGCGCAGGTACGGGGTGTCGAACTTCTTCTGGTCGTAGAGGGCGCCGGGGCCCTTGCCGACGCCGATGCCGCCGTGCTTCCGGACGATCGAGCCGACGAGGCCCTTCTCGTACCGCACGTGGGACGCGCTGCCCTCGTAGCCGATGAAGGAGAGGCACAGCTGCTCGAGGTCCCAGCCCCTGGCCGTGAGCACCTTCATGAGGCCCTTGGTGACCTGCGCCGAGACGCCGGTGCTGGCCTTCCGGGTCGCGAGCGAGAAGCCACTCTCCCGGGCGTTCGACACCCGGGTGACCGAGGGGCTGGCGTCGCTCTCCGCGATCTCGTGCATCGCCGCGAGCCCTGCCTCCCAGGTGGGGAAGAAGTAGCCGAGGACCTCGCGGACGGCCGGCGTCCGGTGGACCTGCACGGTGACCTCGGTGATGATGCCGAGTCGACCCTCGCTGCCGATGATCATCTCGCGGACGCTCGGTCCGGTCGACGCGCTCGGGACGGGGCGGATCGCCACGATGCCGTTCGGGCGGACCATCCGCAGGCCCTTGGTGATGTCGGCGATGTCGCCGTACTTGTCGGACTGCATGCCCGAGGAGCGGGTCGCGACCCAGCCGCCGAGCGTGGAGTGCGTGAAGCTGTCGGGGAAGTGGCCCATCGTCCAGCCCTTGGCGCCCAGCTGCTCCTCGATCGAAGGGCCCTGCGCGCCGGCCTGGATGGTGGCGAGACCGGAGCCCTCGTCGATCGACAGGACGCGGTCGAGCCGGCCGAGGTCGAGCGAGATGATGACCCGCTCCTCCGTCGGCTGCGGGTCGAGCGAGCCGGCGATGTTGGTGCCACCGCCGAACGGGATGATCACGGCGTCTGCGGCGACGGCTGCAGCGACGACCGACGCGACCTCGGCCTCGTCAGCCGGGTACACCACGAGGTCGGGCGTGCGGGGCAGGTCGTTCGCGCGGATCCGGAGCAGGTCGCGGATGCTCTTGCCGTAGGTGTGGACGACGCGTTCCTGGTCGTCCGTGGTCACGTGCCCCTGACCGACGAGCGTCGAGAGCTCGGCGATGAACTCGTCGGACGCGCGCGATGCTGGGACGGTGAGCTCGTCGAAGCTGAGGTGTGCCTGCGCCGGCTTCCGGAGGTCGAGACCGACGGCCTGCTTCACGAACGGCGCGAAGTCCGGCTTGTTGCTGTGCTCGAAAGCGACCCCTTCGACTCCCCAGCCCCACCACTTCATGTGCTCCACAGACGTCATCCGGCTTCCTTTCGTGGTGTGTCGATCGAAACGTGTGCTCCCGGCTCGACCGAAGCGCGCAGCGCGACGATCTCGGCGACGACGCGGTCCATGAGCTGGACGGGCGTCTCGTTCGGCTGCGGGTGGATCGGTTGCCCGAAGACGACGCGCACCGGCGGTCGTCCGGGGACGGGCCAGTTGCGACCCTTCGGCATGGCGGAGTGGGTGCCGAGGACGGCCACCGGGAGGCAGGGGATGCCCTGGCGCGTGGCGAGTGCCGCGGCACCGGGCTTGAACCGGCCGAGCTCACCCGTCCGCGATCGGCCGCCCTCGGGGAAGATGAGGATCGGGACGCCGCTCTCGAGCAGCTCCCGTGACACGCCTGCACGCTTGCGGTCACCCGAGCGGTCGACCGGGAACGCGTTGAAGAAGAGGGCGGCGAAGATGCGGCGGGCGGGGACGTCGAAGAAGTAGTCGGCGGCGACACCGGCGGCGAGATAGCGCGACAGTCGACGCGGCATCGCCCCGACGACAAGCGGTGCATCGAGGTGCGACTGGTGGTTGGCGACGACGATGTACGGACCGGTCACGCCCGACAGGCGCTCGCGACCCGTCACCGTCACGCGGGTCAGCGACCAGACGAGCGGCTTCAACAGCAGACGCTGGGCGACGAACCGCGCGTTGGCGTGGAGGGAGGAGGTGAACCGCGGCTCTGCGGTCATCGGTGGGCTCCTGACTGGGCGGCGTTGGCGGCTCGACGGCTCGAGGACATCCGGCCGGAGATCCACCGGATGGACGCACGGGGCGCGAACTTGACGAGGGCCATGAGGGCCTTGAAGCGGAAGCTCGGGATGGAGACGACGACCCCTCTCCCGGCGTCGCGGAGGGCGTCGGCGACCAGCCGGTCCACATCGATCCACAGACCCGACGGGATGGAGCGGGTGCTGATGCCGGCGCGATCGTGGAACTCGGTGCGGACCCATCCGGGGCAGAGCGCCGTGACGCGGACACCCGAGCCGGCGAGCTCGACCGCGAGCGCCTCGGTGTAGGTGGTGACGAACGCCTTCACCGCCGAGTAGCCGCCGGTGGTGATGTACCCCGCCGTGCTCGAGACGTTGATGATGGTGCCGCGTCCGCGTTCCCGCATGGCGCGGGCCGCGGCGCCCGAAAGCGTGGCGACGCTCCGGCACATGACCTCGATCGCGGTGTCGAGCTCGCTCGTGTCGGGATCGGTGAGGCGGGCGTGCACACCGAACCCGGCGTTGTTCACGACGACCTCGATCGGCGACGCCTGATCCTCGATCCGTGCGGCGAGTCTCGCGACGTCGGCGCGGTCCGAGAGGTCGGCACTGATCACCTCGACGGTGCGACCGGTCGCGCGCAGCCGCTCGGCCGATCGCTCGAGCCGCCCGACGTCACGGGCGACGAGCACCAGGTCGAAGCCCCGTCCGGCGAGCGCCGTGGCGAACGCGGCACCGATGCCGGACGTCCCACCGGTGACGAGAGCTGTAGCCATGGGGATCAGAATACGCTACGCGTTGCGTATCGTTGCAAGCTACAGTGATGAGGTCGGATCGTCACGGAACGGAGACGCCATGGTGAACCGGGATTCGCCGCGCGGAACAGCACCCGCGGCCCTCGAGGACGCGGAGCAGGAGAGCGCCATGCTGCGGCCTGCCCACGGGTTCAGCGTCCGCGACTACGCGAAGTCCGCCGTCGGCAGTCGTCGCAAGGAGATCGACGCCGCGGCCTTCTCCGAGACGCCGCTGAGTGCTGAGACGGTCGCTCTGCTCCGCGCCCTGTCGGACATCGAGCGCGCGACGATGCAGTACCTCCGCGGGGTGCTCGTCACCCCCACCCACAAGGACGCCAGGGTCACCGCGTTCCTGATCACCTGGGCGTACGAGAAGTACTGGATCACCGACACCCTCGACACCGTGCTCAAGGCGAACGGGACCCCGCGCGACAAGACGCGTTCGACGGGTCTCCGCCGCACCGTCCACGGTGTGCGCGATCGCTTCGCGCCCATCGGCCAGGCCCTCATCGCGAACGTGCTCGGCGAGGACATCATCGCCTGGCACATGACGATCGGGACGATCGACGACCTCATCACCCACGCGGCCTACCGTGCGGTGCGCGAGCGCGAGCCGCACCCCGTGCTCGACCGCCTCGTCGACGAGATCCTCGAGACGAAGGCCAGGCACCTCGAGTTCTTCACCGCTCAGGCGAGTGACCGCCTCGCCGCGTCGCCCCGTGCACAGGGCATCACCCGTCGCCGCATCCGGAACGCCGTGTGGCCCACCGGCTCCGATGCGAACGGCCCCCGACAGACGGCGCGGTTCGCCGCGCTCGTGTTCCGCAGCACCGCCACCTGGAGCGACCCCGCCGTCCTCGGCATCGACGCGTCGATCGACGCGCTGCCCGGTCAGTCGGGCCTCCATCTCGCCGCCAGACTTGCCCGCCGCGGACGCCGCGGCAGCCTCGAGGAGAACCGATGACCGACACCCCCACGCCAGACGCCGAACAGCCCGACGCCCAGGAGCCGGAGGCTCAGCAGCCCGCCACCGAGCAACCCACCATCGCCCCGGATGCCCTCGACGGCGCGCACGTGCTCGTCACCGGTGGCACCGGCTTCCTCGGGCAGGCGGTGCTCGAGCGCCTGCTCGCCGATCACCCGACCACGCGCGTCAGCCTGCTCATCCGGAAGAAGGGGTCGGTCCGCGGGAGCGACCGTCTCCAGACCCTGCTCCGCAAGCCGGTGTTCAAGGCCTGGCGCGAACGCGTCGGCGCTCAAGCCGCTGCGGCGATCGTGGCCGAACGCGTCAGCGTGATCGAGGGTGGCCTCGACGAGATGGCGCTGCCGGCCGACCTCGACGTCGTCATTCACAGCGCGTCGACCGTCTCCTTCGACCCGCCGATCGACGAGGCCTTCGCCACGAACGTCGGCGGCGCCACCACCCTGTACGCGGCGCTCGCGAAGAGCGGCGCGACCCCGCACGTCGTCCACGTCTCCACCGCCTACGTCGGCGGCACGCGGAAGGGCATCCAGCCGGAACGCAGCCTCGCGCACGACGTCGACTGGCGCGTCGAGGCCGAGGCAGCCCGCTCGGCACGCGTCCGCACCGAGGAGTCGTCCCGTCGTCCGGAGGTCCTGCGCAAGCTCATGCAGACCGCCCGTCGCGAGCACGGCAAGGCCGGCCCCCAGGCCGTCTCGAACGCCGCCGAGGCCGCACGCATCGCCTGGGTCGACGCCCGACTCGTCGCCCACGGCCGTGCACGCGCCGAGAGCCTCGGCTGGACCGACGTCTACACCTTCACGAAGGCGATGGCCGAGCGGGTCGCCGAACAGCGCTGGGCCGGCGAGGGAAACCGACTCTCCGTCGTGCGCCCGTCGATCATCGAGAGTGCACTCGCGCACCCGTTCCCCGGCTGGATCGACGGCTACAAGGTCGCCGACCCGCTGATCATCGCCTACGGGCGCGGACAGCTGCCCGACTTCCCGGGCCTCCCCGACAGCGTGCTCGACATCATCCCCGTCGACTTCGTCGTCAACGCGATCCTCGCAGCGGCCCAGACCCCGCCGGAGCCGGCTGCGGCGCGCTACTTCCACGTGAGCTCCGGAGCCAGCAACCCGCTGCCGTTCCACAAGATGTACGCGAACGTGCACAGCTACTTCACGGAGCACCCGATCCCGGCGGACGCCGGTGACATCAGTGTGCCGACCTGGAACTTCCCCGGCGGGCGCGCGATCGAGCGCTCCATCGACCGGCGGCAGAAGGCGACGACGGCGGCCGGCCGGGTCGTCTCCCACCTGCCGGCCAACGCGACCACCCGCGGGTGGCAGGACCGGATCCGCAAGGCGTCGAGCGACCTCGGCTCGCTCCGCGACTTCACCGGGCTCTACCGCTCCTACGTGCAGAGCGAGATCGTCTTCGACGACCAGCGCACCCGTGCCCTGCACGCCTCGCTGACGCCCGAGCAGCAGGCGGACCGCGGGTTCGACGTCACCACGATCGACTGGGACGACTACTTCCAGCGCATCCACTTCCCCGCCGTCACGACCCTGACCCGCGCCTTCGCCAACCGCAAGGCGGGCGCCGCGAAGCAGCAGAAGATCCTGCCCGTGCGCGACGACGTCCTCGCGGTGTTCGACCTCGAGGGCACGGTGCTCGCCTGGAACCTCATCGAGCAGTACCTCTGGCTGCGGCTCGCCGCGACCTCGCGGTCGCGCTGGCCCATCGAGATCGCCGCGCTCGGCGCGTCCATGCCGGGGTACATCGGTGCTGAACTCCGCGACCGCGGTGAGTTCATCCGCACGTTCATGCGTCGCTACGAGGGCGTCGACGTGGCGCAGCTCGAGAAGATCGTCCGGGGCGGCTTCGGCAAGGCCGTCCGGTCCCGCCTCCTCCCCCAGGCGCTCGAGCAGATCGCCGCGCACCGGGCGGCCGGTCACCGGACGATCCTCGTCACCGGCACCATCGACCTCATGACGGCTCCGCTCGAGCCGTTCTTCGACGAGGTCGTGGCCGGGGCGATGCACGCCGAGAACGGACGCCTCACGGGTTACCTCGACAGCCCGCCGCTCGTCGACGAAGCGCGCGGCGCCTGGCTCACGCAGTACGCCGAGCAGCACGGCATGGACCTCGCGCACTCCTACGGCTACGGCGACTCCCATGCGGACGCCGCCTGGCTGCAGCTGGTCGGGAACCCGGTCGCCGTCAACCCCGACCACACCCTGTACAAGCTGGCGCAGGCCGGCCGGTGGACGGTGCGAGAATGGGCACGAACCACCGGAGGCGTCCGCTCCGAAGACGAACTGACCCGCGCACCGCGCCCCGCACAGCCGAGAGGAGAGCGGACGGCCGAGGACACGATCCCCGACCGCCCCACCGCACATGGCGTTTGACATCGACAAGTTCACCGAGACGAGTGTCTCGGTGAACTGGAGCGACCTCGACTTCGACGAGTTCAAGACGAACCCGCTCCCCGCTTCCACCCTGCGCAGCCTGCGCTACATGTGCGACATCGAGTACCACACGGTCTGCTACCTGCGCGACATGCTCATGACGCCGTCCCACGAGGACGACGAGGTCGGCGCGTTCATGACGATGTGGAACCGTGAGGAGTTCTGGCACGGGGAGGCGCTCGCCGCCGTCCTCGCCGCCCACGACATCACGGTCGACTTCGACGAGCTCAAGGCGACGCGCCTGAAGCTCGGCTGGAAGGACCGCCTCGACCCCATCAAGCAGTCGATCCTCGGCAACCTCGTTGGCACCGACTTCATCGCGGTGCACATGAGCTGGGGCGCGGCGAACGAGTGGTCCGCGACCGCCGCGTACACCCGCCTCGCGCAGTTGGAGCGGCACCCGGTGCTCTCAGTGCTCCTCAAGCGGATCGCGAAGCAGGAGACGCGTCACGTGGCGTTCTACGCGAGCCAGGCCAAGGCGCGCCTGGAGTCGTCGAAGAGCGCACGTCGACTCACCCGCTTCCTGCTCCGCAAGGTGTGGGGCCCCGTCGGCTCGGGCGTCATGCCCGACTCCGAGGTCACGCACGTGATGGGCCACCTCTTCGGCGACGAGGACGGCCTGGCCGAGGTGCGCCGCATCGACGGGCACATCGCCAAGCTCCCCGGCATGGAGGGGCTCACGATCATCGAGAACTCGCTCCGCGTGCGCGGCGTCGCGGCCTGAACCGCGCCACCTCGCACAGCAGCCCCGGTCGGATCTCCGACCGGGGCTGCTTCGTGTCGTGCGGGCCGCGTCTCAGCTCTGCGAGACGATACGGGCGCCGTGGACCGGTCCGTGGGCACGGATGACCTTCAGCCCGGACGAGGCGAGCGTCACCTGCAGTTCGACGGCGTCGTCGGTGTCGGCAGCCAGGAAGGCGATCGTCGGCCCGGAGCCGGAGACGAGGCTGCCGAGGGCGCCCTGGGAGTCGCCGAACTCGAGCACCTCGCCCAGCACCGGGCGCAGCTGCAGCGCAGCGGCCTGCAGGTCGTTGTAGAGGACCTCTCCGAGGAGGTGGGCGTCGCCCGCCCGCAACGCCTGGAGCACCGCGGCGTCGACCGTCGGCTGGCGACCGGACGGAGAGATGTCGAGGATGTGCCGCGCCCGGTGGGCGTCGAGCTCCTGGTAGACCTGCGGGGTCGACATGCCGAAGTCGGCGAGGGCGAGCACCCACTCGAACTGCCCCTTGGCCAACGCACTGCTCAGTTGGTCGCCGCGGCCGGTGCCGACAGCGGTGCCGCCGAGCAGGGCGAAGGGCACGTCGGCGCCGAGGCGTGCCGCCAGCGCCAGGAGGTCGTCGCGGCTGCGTTCGGTCCCCCACAGGGCGTCACAGGCGAGCAGCGTGGCCGCGGCGTCGGCTGAGCCGCCGCCCATCCCGCCGGCGACCGGGACGTGCTTCTCGATCTCGAGCCGGACACCGCCGCGGTACCCGGTCCGCCTCGCGAGGGCCTTCGCGGCGCGGATGGCGAGGTTGCTCGTGTCGGTCGGCACACCCGACACGTCCACCGAGCCGGAGAACGACACACTGAAGTCGTCGGCCGGATACGCGTGCACGTCCTCGTACAGCGAGATCGCCTGGTACGCGGTCGCGACGTCGTGGTAGCCGTCGTCCATCACTTCGCCGACTTTGAGGAAGACGTTGATCTTCCCCGGTGCTCGCACGTGGACGTGCTTGAGGATGGCCTCGGTGGTCATTGTTCCAAGTTAGTCGATCGAGCAGGCGCCTCAGACCGCGTCACTTGTCGGAGGAGTCCGCCCAGATGTTGACGTCGGCGCCCTCCGCGAGTCGGTCGATCTCCTCGAGCTCCTCGGTCGTGAACGCGGGGCCGTCGAGCGCCGCCAGGTTCTCGTCGAGCTGCTCGGGGCGGGAGGCGCCGATGAGGGCGGAGGTGATCGCGGGGTTGTTCAGGACCCAGGCGAGCGACATCTGCGCGAGGGTCTGCCCGCGCTCCACGGCGATGTCGTTGAGGGACCGGAGGCGGGTCGCCATCTCCTCGCTCACCTGGCGGTCGGGCAGGGAGGGACGGTTCGTCGCACGTTCGGCCGGGCCGTCGCCGAGGTACTTGTCGGTGAGCAGCCCCTGCGCGAGCGGCACGAACGCGATCGCGCCGAGGCCGGTCTCGGTCAGCACCTCGGTGAGGCCGTCCTCGACCCAGCGGTTGAGGATCGAGTACGACGGCTGGTGGATCACGAGCGGCGTGCCGAGCTCGCGAGCGACGGCGTGTGCGGCGGCCGTCCGCTCGGCCGAGTACGACGAGATGCCGACGTACAGGGCCTTGCCGGAGCGCACGATCGCGTCGAGCGCGGCCACGGTCTCCTCGATGGGCGTGACCTCGTCGACCCGGTGCGAGTAGAAGACGTCGACGTAGTCGAGACCCATCCGTTCGAGCGACTCGTCGAGGCTCGCGGTCAGGTACTTCTTCGAACCGAAGTTGCCGTACGGGCCTGGCCAGAAGTCGTAGCCGGCCTTCGAGGAGATGATGAGCTCGTTGCGGTACGGACCGAAGTCCTCGCGCATCATCCGACCGAAGTTCGTCTCGGCGGAACCGTAGGGCGGGCCGTAGTTGTTCGCGAGGTCGAAGTGGGTGATGCCGTGGTCGAACGCGTGGCGCAGGAGCGCGCGCTGCCCGTCGAACGGCCGGTTGTCGCCGAAGTTGTACCAGAGGCCGAGCGAGATCGGCGGGAGGAAGAGCCCCGAGGTGCCGACCTGGCGGTAGTCGTTCCGCGCGTAGCGGTCGTCCGCCGCGGCGTACGGGCGGTGGATGTCGGGGACGTTCAGCGGGAATCGAGCATCAGCGGTCATGCGCCAACGTTATCGTCCCGCACGCACGATCGACAGGAAGTCGTGGACCGTGAGCTCCTCGCCGCGGGCCGTCGGCTTCACTCCGGCGGCCTCCATCTGCTCCGTCGCGGCCTGGGAGCTGCCGAGGACGCTGCCGAGTGCCTGCCGGAGCATCTTGCGACGCTGCTGGAACGCCGCGTCGATGAGCGCGAAGGTCTTGATGCGCTCTTCCTCGGTGCCGATGACGTCGGCGCGTCGCTCGAATCCGACGAGCACGGAGTCGACGTTCGGAATGGGCCAGAACACCTGGCGGCTCACCTGGCCGGCGATGCGCCACGCGCCGTACCAGGCGGCCTTCGCGCTCGGTGCGCCGTAGACCTTGCTCCCCGGGCCGGCGGCGAGTCGGTAGCCGACCTCGGCCTGCACCATGACGACACCGGCCGTCAGCGAGGTGAAGTGCTCCAGGAAGTGCAGGAGGACGGGCACGGAGATGTTGTACGGCAGGTTGGCGACGAGTCGGTTGGGCTGCGCCGGGAGTTCCTCGATGCGCATCGCGTCCTCGTGGACGACCGACAACCGGTCGATCATGCCCGGTGCCATCTCCCCCACGGTGAGCGGCAGCTGCTTGGCGAGCCGGCCGTCGATCTCGACGGCGACGACGCTCGCGTCGGCCTCGAGCAGGCCGAGCGTCAACGAGCCGAGGCCGGGGCCGATCTCGACCACGACGTCGCCCGGAGCGACGTGCGCGACAGACACGATCTTGCGGACGGTGTTCGCGTCGATGACGAAGTTCTGACCGAGCTTCTTCGTCGGCGTCACGTCCAGCAGGGTGGCGAGATCTCGGATCTCGGCGGGGCCGAGCAGGGCGACGGAGGCGGTCATCCCTCCAGTATCCCTGATCGGGGAGCCGGTCCTCGTCGGGCGACAGGCGCGAGGCTCGGTGACGGGCTCAGTCGCTCCGCCGGCCCAGGAGCCGTAGACGCGCTCGGTGTTCGTCGCGAGCTGCGTCGCGAACGCGGCGACGTCCTCACCCAGGTGCTCGGCCATGCCGCGCACCGTGTACGGGAGGAGGTACGGCGCGTTCGGCCGACCGCGGAACGGTGCGGGCGTGAGGTAGGGCGCGTCGGTCTCGACCATGATCAACTCGCGGGGCATGATCGCGAGCGCCTCACGCAGCGGTGCGGCGTTCTTGAACGTGACCGTCCCGGCGAAGGAGGCGTACCAGCCGTGCTCGGCGCACAGCTCGGCGAGCTCCGGGCCGCCCGAGAAACAGTGGAAGACGGTGCGTTCCGGAGCGCCCACTCGGAGGAGCGTCTCGACGACCTCGTCGTGGGCGTCGCGATCGTGGATCTGCAGTGCGACACCGTGGCGCTTCGCGATGGCGATGTGCGCTTCGAACGATGCGAACTGCGCCGCGCGGCCGTCCTCCTCGGTGCGGAAGAAGTCGAGGCCGGTCTCACCGACGGCGCGGACGCGAGGCTCCGCCGCCAGACGGTCGATCTCGGCCAGCGCCTCGTCCAGGGTGCCCGCGCGGTCGAGGTCCGGTGCGTCGTTGGGGTGGATCGCGACCGCCGCGAGCACGCGGGGGTCGCGAGCGGCGATCGCCGCCGACCAGCGCGAGGTCTCGACGTCGGTGCCGACCTGCACGATGCCGCGGACCCCGACGGAGGCCGCACGGTCCAAGTGCTCGGACGGGGTCAGCGGGGCGTCGCCGTCGGCGTGTTCGAGGTGCGTGTGGTTGTCGTAGACCGCGACCGGCAGCGCCTCAGGTGCCTCGGGGTAGCTCAGTTGCTTCCGCTCCCCCGCTTCGCGCTGCCGCAGGTGCGGTGTGGCGGCCGGATCCGGCGCGACGCCCCCGCTCATTCGGCGACGGCCTCGATCCGCGGGAACAGGGGCTCGAGCCCTGCAACCGAGGTGCCGGCGGGCAGCTGCCCCCAGGTGCCGACGTCGCCGATGCGCTGTGCGCCGAGCTCGCCGAGGGCGGCTTCAGCGCCGAGGGCGGACCACAGCTTGGTGGTCGCCTTCGGGACGAAGGGGTGGAGCAGGACCGACAGGGCGCGCAGGCCCTCGACCGCCGTGGCGAGCACAGTGCCGAGCCGCTCCCGCTTGGCCTCGTCCTTCGCGAGTGCCCACGGCTCCTGCTCGGTGATGTAGCCGTTCAGCTCGTCGACGATCCGCCAGATGGCCGCGAGCGCGTCCTGGATGGCGAGGCGCTCGATCGCGGCGTCGGCGTCCGCAGCAGCCCGGGCGACCGTCTCCTGGATGGCCACGTCGGCCGGTCCGGCGGGGCCGCTCGCCGGCACGACGCCGTCGAAGTACCGCGTCACCATGGCGAGCACGCGCGACGCGAGGTTGCCGAAGCCGTTCGCGAGCTCCGCCTGGTACCGCGCGGAGAGGTCCTCCCAGCTGAACGAACCGTCCTGCCCGAACGCGATGGCGCGCATGAAGTAGTAGCGGAACGCGTCGGATCCGAAGGTGTCGGTGATCTCACTCGGTGCGATACCGGTGAGCTTCGACTTCGACATCTTCTCGCCGCCGACCAGCAGCCAGCCGTGACCGAAGACCCGCTTCGGGACCTCGAGCCCGGCGGCCATGAGCATGGCCGGCCAGATGACCGCGTGGAACCGCAGGATGTCCTTGCCGACGATCTGCGTGGCGGGCCAGCGCTCGGCGAACGCCTCCTCGTCGGAGCCGTACCCGGCGGCGGTGATGTAGTTGAGCAGGGCGTCGAACCACACGTAGACGACGTGGCTCTCGTCCCATGGGACCTTGATGCCCCAGTCGAAGGTCGAGCGGGAGATGGACAGGTCTTTGAGCCCCTGGCGCACGAACTGGATGACCTCGTTGCGCGCCGACTCCGGCTGCACGAACTCCGGTCGCTCCTCGTAGAGGGCCAGCAGGCGCTCGGCGAAGTCGCTCATGCGGAAGAAGTAGTTGCTCTCCTGGAGCAGTTCGACCGGCTTCGAGTGGATCGCGCACACGAGCTGCCCGACGTACTCGCCGGTGCCCTGCACGAGGTCGCTCTCCTGCTTGTACTCCTCACAGCCGACGCAGTAGTACCCCTCGAACTCACCGGTGTAGATGAAGCCGGCGTCGTACAGGCGCTGGAGGAAGAGCTGGACGTTCTGTTCGTGCCGCACGTCCGTCGTGCGGATGAAGTCGTCGTTCGAGATGTCGATCGTGTCGAGCAGCGGGTACCAGGACTCGCTCACGAGCTTGTCGGCCCACTCCTTCGGCGTCACGCCGTTCGCGGTCGCCGTGCGCAGGATCTTCTGGCCGTGCTCGTCGGTCCCGGTCAGGAACCAGGTGCGGTCGCCGGCCTGACGGTGCCAGCGCGCGAGGACGTCCGCGGCCACCTCCGTGTAGGCGTGCCCGATGTGCGGGGCATCGTTGACGTAGAAGATGGGCGTGGTGATGTAGAACGAGGTGCCGTCGGCCATGGGGTCAATCCTAGGACGAGCGGGCGTGGCCACCGTGCCTGTTACGGCGCGGGACGCACCTGCGCGTCCGGCGACGCTTTCGGAGGCCGGGCTGCGAGGGCCGCCTGGTACAGGTCGCGCTTCGAGAGGCCGGTGGCCTCGGCGACCTCGTTGGAGGCGTCCTTCAGGCGTGTGCCCGAGGCCACGAGCGCGAGTACCTGCTCGAGCGCGGTGGCCGGATCGGCCTCGACGGCCTCAGCACCGGCGATGACGATGCAGATCTCGCCCTTCACACCCCCGGACGCCCATTCGGCCAGTTCAGCGGCCGTCCCCCGCTTGACCTCCTCGAACAGCTTGGTGAGTTCCCGGCACACGGCCACGCGACGATCGGCTCCGAGCACGGAGGCGATGTCCTCGAGGGAGGAGGCGAGTCGGTTGGGCGATTCGAAGAACACCATCGTGCGCGGCTCGGTCGCGAGCGCTCGCAGGCTGCTGCGTCGGTCGCCCGGCTTCCGCGGGAGGAACCCCTCGAAGGTGAAGCGGTCGGTCGCGAGGCCGGACACGGCGAGCGCCGTCACGACCGCCGACGGTCCGGGGATCGCGGTGACCTGGACGTCTGCGGCCGCCGCCGCGTCGACGAGGTGGAAGCCGGGGTCGGACACGGTCGGCATGCCGGCGTCGCTGAGCACGAGGACGTCGGTCTCGCGGGCCAGTTCGACGATCTCGGCCGCGCGTTCGCGCTCGTTGTGGTCGTGCATGGCGATGAGCCGCGGCCGCGATTCCACACCGAGGGCGCGCAGCAGGTGGATGGCCGTCCGGGTGTCCTCGGCGACGATGACCTCCGCCGCGGCCAGCGCCTCCCGGAGTCGTGGCGACGCATCGCCGAGGTTGCCGATGGGGGTCGCTCCGAGGATGATCACCGGACCAGTCTCCCATCCGGTCGGGGTGGTTAGATGAGACGGTGTCGGTCGATCTTCTGGAAGCCCCTGTGACGGGATCCCGCCTCGACCGCTGGTGGGAGCGGATGCTCCGCACCGAGCGCCGCCGGAAGCTCTGGATCTGGGGCGGCCCGGCCGCCGTGACGCTCCTCGCGTTCGTGCTGCGGTTCTGGAACCTCGGTCACCCGCACTCGCTCGTCTTCGACGAGACCTTCTACGTGAAGGACTCGTGGTCGCTGTGGCTGAACGGCTACGAGAGCACCTGGCCAGACGGGGCCGACGAGGGCTTCGCGAACGGCGACGCGGGCAGCCCGAGCACGAATCCCTCCTACGTCGTGCACCCACCACTCGGCAAGTGGCTGATCGCGCTCGGCATCGCCGTGTTCGGCATCGACGACAGCACCGGGTGGCGCATCTCCACCGTGATCGCCGGAACGCTCGCGGTCCTGCTCGTCACGCTCATCGCCAAGCGGTTGTTCACCTCGTCGATCCTCGCCGTCCTGGCCGGGTTCCTGTTCGCGGTCGACGGGCACGCGATCGTCATGGCCCGGGTCTCGCTGCTCGACAACTTCGTGATGTTCTTCGTGCTCGCGGGATTCGGCGCGATCCTGTTGGACCGGTCGTGGCACGCGTCACGCCTGGCGGCGAAGGTCGCGTCCGCCCGGGCGAGGGGCGCCGATCCGGCCTGGGGTCCCGTCCTCTGGTGGCGGCCATGGCTGCTCGCCGCAGGGGTCGCGTTCGGCGCGGCCACCGCGGTCAAGTGGAACGGACTGTACTTCCTCGCCGCGTTCGGCGTGTACGTGATCGTCACGGATCTCCTGCTCCGACGCCGACTGGGCCTCAGCCTGTGGGCGAGCGCGGCGGTCCTCAAGCAGGGCCCCGTGTCCTTCGTGACCCTCGTCCCGGTGGCCGCCGTCGTGTACCTCGCCAGCTGGACCGGGTGGATCAGGACGTCCGGCGGTTACGACCGCCAGTGGGCGGACGCGGTGGGGAACGCCTGGACCGGGACCTTCGCGTGGGTCCCCCACTGGTTCCAGAGCCTCCTGCACTACCACCAGAGCGCCTACAGCTTCCACGTCGGCCTCAGCACCCCGCACCCCTACGCCGCGAACCCGCTCGGCTGGCTGCTCATGATCCGGCCGACGAGCATGTACTACCAGTCCCCCGCCACCGGGACCGACGGCTGCGCGTGGGACGCCTGCTCCTCCGCGATCACCTCGATCGGCAACCCGCTCATCTGGTGGGGCGCCGCCGTCGCGCTCGGGTACTGCGTCTACCGGCTCGTCCGGTACCGCGAGTGGCAGGTCGGGCTCATCGTCCTCGGGGTCGCAGCGGGGTACCTGCCCTGGCTGCTCTACCTGAACCGGACGGTGTTCCAGTTCTACACGATCGTCTTCGAGCCGTACCTCATCCTGGCGCTCGTCTTCGCGATCGGGAGGATCCTCGGGTCCCGCGACGACCCGGAGGAACGACGGTTCGCCGGCGTCGGCGTCATCGGGGTGTTCGTGACCATCACGACGCTGTTGAGCATCTTCTGGTATCCGCTCTGGACCGCGATCACCGTGCCCTACTGGTTCTGGCACCTGCACGCCTGGTTGCCGTCATGGGTGTGACGGGAGGCCGACGATGAAGGCGCTCCCAGGGGTGCTCGTCGCCGGTGCAGCGGCGCTCGCCGCCCTGGGCCTCCACACCCTCCTGCCGGTCGTCCCGCTGCTGACCGCGAGCGTCCTGCTCGGCATGGTGGTGGGCCAGCTCCCCGCGTTCCAGCGGCTCGCGGCGGGCGTCCTGAAGCCGGGACTCGGCATGAGCGCGAAACGGTTCATGCGGATCGGTGTCGTCCTGCTGGGGCTGAAGCTGAGCCTCGTCGACATCGCCGGCCTGGGGTGGGTCACGCTCGCCACCACGGTCGCGATCGTCGTCGTCACCTTCTTCGTCACCCTCTGGCTCGGCCGGAGACTCGGGCTCGCGGGCCCCGAACCGCTCCTCATCGCCACGGGCTTCTCCATCTGCGGCGCCTCCGCCATCGGCGCGATGAGCGGCGTCGTGAAGGCGAAGGACGAGGAGCAGGCGACGCCCGTCGCGCTCGTCACCCTCTGCGGGACCCTCGCGATCTTCGTCCTCCCGGCACTCCGCGGCCCACTCGGGCTCAGTGACGAGCAGTTCGGCCACTGGGTGGGGGCGAGCGTGCACGACGTGGGTCAGGTCGTCGCGACCGCCCAGATCGCCGGCACGAGCGCACTCGCGATCGCCGTCGTCGTCAAGCTGACCCGCGTCGTGCTCCTCGCCCCCATGGTCGCCGCCGCCGCGACGATCGAGCGCCGCCGACTCCTGGCGGTGTCGGCCGGCGCCGGTGCTCAGGTCGAAGCCGACGGGACCGCGACCGCAGCCCGACCGCCGATCGTCCCGCTGTTCGTCGCGGGCTTCATCGCCGCGGTCCTCGTCCGCACCCTGCTCCCGGTGCCCGAGCTCGTCCTCAACGTCGCCGACGGCGTGCAGACCGCACTGCTGGCGATGGCGCTCTTCGCACTCGGCGCCGCGATCCGCGTCCGCACGCTCGTCACCACCGGGTGGCGCGCGCTCGTCGTCGGGCTCGTCTCCTGGCTCCTCATCGCGGTGCTCGCGCTCGGAGCGGTGCACCTGGCCTGAGGAAGGGGTGCGTGCCCGACCAGCGCGGCTAGTGCTCGCCGCCCACGATCTTCAGGCCGATGACGCAGCCGATGAGCCCGAGGATGAGCAGCACCTTGACGACCGACAGCTGCTCGCCGCCGAAGGTCATGGCGTATCCGACGGTGAGCGCTGCGCCGATCCCGACCCAGACCGCGTAGGCGGTGCCCACCGGGATGTCGCGCATGGCCCAGGCGAGGCCTGCCATGCTGAGCACGAGCGCCCCCGCGAACGTCACGGTCGGCCAGAGCTTCGTGAAGCCCTCGGACTTGCCGAGCGCGGTGGCCCAGACGGCTTCCAGGACCCCGGACGCAATGAGTACGATCCAAGACATGACGATCACTCCCCAGTGGTCAGTCTTGTCGCGTTCCGGGTACTGCGCCCTCGTCCGGCAGCCCGATGAGGGCTGTGTCCCACACGATACGCCGACGCCCTGGGCAGGCCCTGTGCAGTGCGGTCGAATGCGACGCAATGTTGCAGCACGGTGAAGCGCTCGACGGTGCTCCGGTAGCGTGAACGCATGGCAGATCGTGAGTATGGCTTCCGCACGCGTGCGATCCACGCGGGCAACATCCCCGACCAGGTGACCGGCGCACGGGCGCTGCCCATCTACCAGTCGAGCGCCTTCGTCTTCGACGACACCGCCGACGCCGCCGCTCGCTTCGCCCTGCAGAAGTACGGGAACATCTACTCCCGCCTCGCCAACCCGACGGTCGCGAGCTTCGAGGAGCGCATCGCCAGCCTCGAGGGCGGCCTCGGTGCCGTCGCGACCGCTTCCGGCCTCGCCGCGCAGTACATCACCTTCGCCTCGCTGGCCGGACAGGGCGACCACATCGTCGCCTCGGCCAACCTCTACGGCGGCTCGATCACGCAGCTCGACGTCACCCTCCGCCGGTTCGGCATCGAGACCACCTTCGTGCAGTCCTCCGACGCCGCCGACTACGCCGCCGCCATCCAGGAGAACACGAAGCTCGTCTTCGCAGAGACGGTCGCGAACCCCTCGGGCGAGATCGCCGACATCGAGGGCCTCGCCGACGTCGCGCACGCGCACGGCATTCCGCTCATCATCGACTCGACCATCGCGACGCCCTACCTCAACCGCCCGATCGAGTGGGGTGCCGACATCGTCACGCACTCGGCCACCAAGTTCCTCGGCGGCCACGGAACGACCCTCGGCGGTGTCGTCGTCGAGAGCGGGCGCTTCGACTGGAACACCGACAAGTTCCCCCTGTTCGGCCAGCCCGTCCCGAGCTACGGCGGCCTGCAGTGGTCGGGCAACTTCGGCGAGTACGCCTTCCTCACCCGGCTGCGCGCCGAGCAGCTCCGCGACATCGGTCCGGCGCTCGCACCGCACTCGGCCTTCCTCCTCGCCCAGGGTGTCGAGACGCTGCCGTTCCGGATCCAGGCCCACGTCGACAACGCGCGGATCGTCGCCGAGTGGCTCGACGCCGACCCGCGCATCGCCGCCGTCAACTGGGCCGGACTCCCGGCTCACCCGCACCACGAACGCGCGAACAAGTACCTGCCGAAGGGGCCAGGCTCGGTCTTCAGCTTCGAGGTGAAGGGTGGCCGTCAGGTCGGCCAGAAGCTCATCGAGTCCGTCGACCTCGCGAGCCACCTGGCGAACATCGGCGACGCGAAGACGCTCATCATCCATCCCGCATCGACGACGCACGCGCAGCTGTCCGACCAGCAACTCGTCGACGCCGGTGTGCTGCCGGGCATCGTCCGGCTGAGCGTCGGTATCGAGGACCCTGACGACATCATCTACGACCTCGACCAGGCGCTCGCCGCAGCGGTGAAGGAGTAGTGGCATGAGCACTTCGACAAGCTCAGTGACCGGTGTGGACGCGACAGTGACCGGTGTGGACGCGACCGTGACCGACCAGGACGCGACCGAGACGGTCCGGCTCACCAACGGCCTCACCTGCTCGCTGCCTGCCGATTCGCCGCTCGCGAAGCTGCTGCGTTCGCAGCGCACCTGGGCGGGCCCCGACGCGAAGGCCCGCCTGAAGCTCCTCCGCGAGGCGAAGTCCGTCGCGATCGTCGGCGCCTCCCCGAACCCGGCGCGTTCCTCCTACTTCGTGGGCACCTACCTGCAGCAGTCGAGCGACTTCACGATCTACTTCGTGAACCCGAACGCCACGGAGATCCTCGGTCAGCCCGCCTACCCCGACCTCGCCTCCCTGCCGGAGGTACCAGACATCGTCGACGTCTTCCGCAAGGCGAGCGACATCCCCCAGGTCATCGACGAGGTCGTCGCCATCGGAGCACCGACCGTCTGGGTGCAGCTCGGCATCTGGAACCAGGAGGCCGCCGAGTACGGCGAGTCGAAGGGTCTGAACGTCGTGATGGACCGCTGCATCAAGGTGGAGCACGCCCGGTTCCACGGTGGACTCCATCTGCTCGGCTTCGACACCGGCCAGATCACCGCCCGCAAGACCCTGCGCTGACGCCTCGGTTCCCTGAACTCGTCGGCAGGTCGCACTTCGACAGGCTCAGTGACCGGGGACGGCTCAGTGACCGGGGACGGCTCAGTGACCGGGCCGGTCCAAGTAACGAGCCGTGGATACACTCGTGACGTGCCTGCGTCGAACCTCCGAGTGACCGTCCTGGGGCCGGTGCTCGTCGAGGGACGCACCGGTCGGCTCGTCGAACCCGGCGGCCGGCTCGCCAAAGCACTGGTGACGATCCTGGTGCTCGCGGACGGGCACGCCGTGTCGACGGCCGCCCTCATCGACGAGCTGTGGGACGACGCACCGCCCGCGGGTGCCAAAGCCGCGCTGCAGACCCTGGTCTCACGGGTGCGCGCCGTGTCGGCGCCGGACCTCATCGACTCCTCTGCCGCCGGGTATCGACTGTCGATCGATCAGTCCCTGGTCGACCTCCACGTCGCCGCGCAGGCGGCCGATGCGGCGTCGACGGCCATCCGCGCCGCCGACCCGCACACCGCGGGCACGCTCGCCCGGGACGCGCTCCTCCTCTGGACCGGTGATCCAGGCGCTGAACTTGACGGCCCGCTCGGCGACGAGCTGGCGCACCGCGCGGCGCGGCTCCGCGACGACCTGCGCCGGGTGCGTGCTCAGAGCCGCCTCGAGCTCGGCGACGGCGCGGCCGTCATCACCGATCTCGAGGCGCTCGTCGCCGCCGATCCGCTCGATGACGCCACCCAGCTGATGCTCTTCAACGCCTACGCGCAGAGCGGACGTCGCTCCGACGCGATGCAGCTCTTCGCCGACCACCGTCACCGGCTCCGGGACGAGCTCGGTGCCGACCCGACGTCGGCGCTGGTCGCGGCACACGCGGCGCTCCTGCAGGACGCCGTCGAGCCGTCTGCGCCGGCGTCCACACCCCTGGCTGCCCGCGTCTCCAGCATGGTGCTCGGACTCCGGACGGCGCCGAACGAGCTCCTCGGTCGCGACACCGACCTCGACGCGATCGGCACGCTCGTGTCCGAGGTCCGCCTGACCACGATCCTCGGCCCCGGTGGCCTCGGGAAGACCCGACTCGCCCAGGAGGTCGCCCGGCGTGCCACCACGACCACGCCCGGCGTCGTCGTGGTGGAACTGGCGAGCGTGCGGGACCCGGAGGATCTGCCACTCGCGGTCGCGACCGCACTCGGCATCCGCGAGGCCCCGACCCCGCGTCGGCTGAGTGAAGCGATCATGGTGCAACCGGTCGAGCTGCACGAGCGCATCATCGACCGACTCTCGGAGCGGCCGACGCTGCTCGTGATGGACAACTGCGAGCACCTCGTGGATGCGGCGGCACGCTGGATCGCCGATGCGCTGGCCTGGGCCGGCGACCTCCGCGTCCTCGCGACGAGTCGGAGCCCGTTGTCGATCGCCGCCGAGCACGTCTACCAACTCGACCCGCTGGTCGCTGCCGTGGACGGCACCGACCTCGAACACGCGGGCCCGGCGGTGCGGCTGTTCGTCGAGCGTGCCCGCGCCGCCCGCCCGGGACTCCATGTGCCTCTCGACGTCGCGGCACGTCTCTGCGCGAGACTCGACGGCCTGCCGCTGGCGATCGAACTCGCGGCGGCGCGCACCAGATCCATGTCGGTCGAGGAGGTGGAGCGGCGACTCGGGAACCGCTTCACCCTGCTGACCGCCGGTGATCGCAGCGCTCCTGAGCGCCACCGCACCCTGCTCGCCGTCATCGACTGGAGTTGGAACCTCCTGGGCGAGCACGAACGTGTCGTCCTCCGTCGCATGTCCAGGTTCCCCGACGGCTTCGATCTGGAGGCGGTTGCAGCGCTCGCCCCCGAGGTCGAGGTCGTGGAGGCGCTCGACGCGCTTGTCGGCCAGTCGTTGCTCACCGTGCAGGACGACCCGGCAACCGGGACCGTCCGATTCCGGATGCTCGAGACGGTCCGTGAGTTCGGCGCGATCAAGTCCGCCGAGGCGCACGAGGACGACCTCGTACTCGACCGCACTCGGACCTGGGCGGTCGCACTCGCCGAGACGCTCCTCCCCGCCATGCAGGGACCGCGACAGGTGGCGGCGTTCGCGCGCCTCGCCCTCGAACAGGACACCCTGGTGGACGTGCTCCGCGGGGCCGTCGCCGACGATCGCGCCGATGTCGTCGCCCCGGTCTTCGCAGGACTCGCCCTCTTCTGGACGATCCGCAGCGCGCATCAGGAGGTCCTGGTCTTCGGAACGGCCGTCCTTGACGTGCTCCGCCACCAGGACCCGGAGTCGGTGTCGACCGACACCCCGGCCATCGCCGTCGCCATCATCACCGTGACCTTCCTCGCCACCGATCCCCGGACGTCCGCGCGGGCGATCGGCGTCCTCCGCCGACTCGAACGGGCGCGGACGACACAGGCCCCACGGATGCGCGCGATGGTCAGCCTGTTGCTGGTCGCGGGTCGCCCCGAACGCGCGGAGGCCCTCCTCCGCGAGTACTCCCGGTCGACCGACCCGCACGTCGCGAACCTCGGGAACCTCATGTCGGCCCAGGCGGCGGAGAACGACGGCGACCCCCGCGCCGCCGAGGCGGCCGCCGTGCGCGCGAACGACCTCTCGCTCGCGCTCGGGGACGTCTGGGGCGCCGCCATGAGCGCGCACATGCTCGCCCAGCTGCACAGCCAGAACGACGAGCCGGAGGAGGCGCTCGTCTGGGCGGCCCGCGCTGCCGAGGGGCTGACCGCGATCGGTGCCGAGGCGGACCTCCGTCAACTCGAGTGGCTGATCGCGATCGGCGACATCGCCCGCGGTGACCACGCCGCCGCCACCACCGTGCTCGACCGGTTCCTCTCGGACGACGTCTCGTTCTCCGCGTTCGCCCCGCTCCCCGAACGGCGGTCGATCGGCTGGGCCGGTCTCGCCGAGATCGCGCGGGCACAGGGCGACGCCACACGGGGAGCCGAGCTCTACGGGAAGGCGCTCGTGGCGTTCGCTCCGGGTGAGTCGCGCCGATCGCCGTGGTTCACCCTCGTCGGCTCCGCCGCGATCGCCGCCGCCGTGCTGGACGGTGTCCCGGACGCCACCGAGGTCCAGCGTCTCGCGCGGCGGGTCCGCACCCGCACCATCGCGCTGGGACGCCTCCTCCCGAACCGGTTCGACCGACCGGTGCTGGGTTCCACCGTCATCGCGCTCGGCGCCTGGTACGTCCGCTCGGAGGACGACGAGGTGCGGTTGATCGGCGCAGAGCTCGTCGCGCTCGCCAGTGCGCTGGCCTCCCGTCAGGACATCCCATCGCTCGTCCGCACACCACACGAGGCAGCAGCGGCGGCGCGGCTCACGGCGACCGAGCGCGACCGCCTCGCCGAGCGGACCCTCACCCTGCAGGCGCACGAGAGCGCCGCCAGGGCGTTCGAACTGCTCGGCAGTCCTGCCCTGGCGGCGCGCTGATCGGTCGCTGCGGTCGTCTCGTCGTCAGGCGCGGCGCATGTACGCCCGCACGGTGAGCGGTGCGAAGACCGCGACGATGACGGCGGCTCCGAGGAGCGCCAGCCAGGCGTCGCCGCCGAAGACACCCGTGTTCGCGAGGTCGCGGACCGCGGTCACGAGGTGCGAGACGGGGTTCACGTCCACGAAGCCCTGGAGGAAGCTCGGCATCGTCTCCGGGTTCACGAAGGCGTTCGACAGGAACGTCAGCGGGAACAGGACGAGGAACGAGATGCCCTGCACGCTGCTCGCGCTCCGGGCGATGACCCCGAAGAACGCGAAGATCCAGCTGATGGCCCAGGCGCAGACGATCACGAGGAGGCCGGCGATGGCCACGAAGCCGATGCCGCCCTCCGGTCGGTACCCCATGACGAAGCCCATCGCGAAGGTGAGCGTCGTGGCGATCGTGTACCGCACCGTGTCGGCGAGGAGGGCACCGGCCAACGGTGCGATGCGGGCGATGGGCATCGACTTGAAGCGGTCGAACACGCCCTTGTCCATGTCCTCGCGCAGCTGGATGCCGGTCACGACCGAGGTCGTGATGACGGTCTGGACCAGGATGCCCGGGATGATGATCGGCAGATAGCTCGCGACGTCGCCGGCGATCGCGCCGCCGAAGATGTACGTGAACATCAGGGTGAAGATGATCGGCTGGACCGTCACGTCGATCAGCTGCTCGGGCGTGCGCTTGATCTTGAGCAGTCCGCGGTACGCCATGGTGAAGGAGTTGCGGACCGTCTGCGAGAGGCTGACATGGTTCCGGAGGGACCGGTCTGCGGCCGGGGTGATGGTGATCGTGCTCATGCGTGGACCTGCTCTGCGGTGTCGAGGGAATCGGTGTCGGACGTGGCGTCGGCGTCGTCCGCCTCGACGCCGTGCCCGGTGAGGGTGAGGAAGACCTCGTCGAGCGTCGGCTTCTGGACGCTCATCTCCGCGAGCCGGATCCCGGCTTCCCGGAGCGTGATGAACAGGTCGGTCACGGCGTCGGGGTCGCGCATCGGGGCCGTGATGCGGGTGGCCTCCGGAGAGACGACGGTGTCGACGCTGAGGACGCTCGAGATGACCCGTCGCGCATCCTCCAGGTCGGCGGGGTCCGCGAGCCGCAGCTGCAGCGACGACTCGCCGACGGAGGCCTTCAGCTCGTCGGAGGTGCCCTCGGCGACCACGAGACCGCGGTCGATGACGGCGATCCGGTCGGCGAGCTGGTCCGCCTCGTCGAGGTACTGGGTGGTCAGGAGGACGGTCGAGCCCGTCGCGACCAGGCGGCGGATCGTGTCCCACATCTGCGCGCGGGTCCGCGGGTCGAGGCCCGTGGTCGGCTCGTCGAGGAAGATGAGGGGCGGCTGGGCGATGAGGCTCGCCGCGAGGTCGAGACGACGACGCATGCCGCCGGAGAACTTCTTCAGGGGTCGCGACGCCGCGTCACTCAGGCCGAACTCCTCAAGGAGTTCCGCACTCTTGCGCTTCGCCTCCGCGCGGCCGAGTCCGAGCAGTCGCGAGAAGATGACGAGGTTCTCGGTGGCCGAGAGGTTCTCGTCGACGGACGCGAACTGCGCGGTCACGCCGATGAGCTGGCGCACGACCTGCGACTCCCGCTGGATGTCGTGTCCGAAGACGGTGGCGGTGCCGGCGTCAGGACGCAGGAGCGTCGCCAGCATGCTGATGGTGGTGGTCTTGCCGGCGCCGTTCGGGCCGAGGACGCCATAGACGGTGCCGGTGCGGACCGAGAGGTCGACGCCGTCGACCGCCCGGTTGTCGCCGAAGGTCTTCACGAGGCCGTGGGCTTCGATCGCCCAGTCGGAGCTGATGCTCATGCGGATGCCTTTCGAAATCAGGTGTGGGCCGCCGGTGGGCGACCTGGACAACAGTGTGGGCGGGGGCACTCACGGATCGCTCACCTGCCGCTGACACCCGCTGACGGCCGCTGACACCGCACCCGGCGCCGAAGACGCTTAGAGTGAGAGGAGCCAGTCGCACCGAAGGGGGTCGTCCAGTGACCGCATACGTGTCCGCGTTCGACCTCTTCTCCATCGGGATCGGGCCGTCCAGCTCGCACACGGTCGGACCGATGCGGGCGGCCCTGGCCTTCGCCACCGGGCTCGCGGACGACGGCCTGCTCGCCCGGGTCGACCGCGTCACGTGCTCGTTGTACGGATCGCTCGGCGCGACCGGCATCGGCCACGGCACCCCCGACGCCGTCGTCGCGGGACTCCAGGGGCTCACCCCCGAAGGGTGCGATCCCGCCGAGGTCCGCCGGGCCTGGAGCGACCACCCCGACGGCGCTCCCCTCGCGCTCGCCGGGACGCGTGCCATCGCGTTCTCGAAGGGCGACGTCTCGTTCGTGCCCAGGACGAGGCTGCCGGGCCACCCGAACGCCATGACACTCCACGCCTGGGATCAGCGGAGCGACCTCCCGGTGCGCTCCGAGACGTACTACTCGGTCGGCGGCGGCTTCATCCGTCGTGACGGCGACGACCCGAGCACGGTGCTGCCGTCGACACCCGTGCCGATGCCGTTCCGGACCGCTGAGACGCTCATCGGGCTCTGCGACGAGACAGGGCTCCCGATCGACGCGATCGCGAGACGCAACGAAGAGGCCCTACGGTCCGCGGTCGAGGTCGACGCCGGCCTCGACGCCATTTGGACGGCCATGCACGAGTGCGTGACCGCCGGGCTCGCCGACACCGGCACACTCCCGGGCGGTCTCGGCGTCAAGCGCCGGGCACGTGCCGTCCGTGAGCGCCTCGACGTGGCCGAGGCCGAGAGCGGGCGTGAGCTCCCCACGGAATGGCTGCACGCGTTCGCCCTGGCGGTCAACGAGCAGAACGCCTCCGGCGGGCGGGTCGTGACCGCACCCACGAACGGGGCCGCGGGGATCATCCCGGCCGTCGGGAGCTACTACCTGCGGTTCGTGCCGGGCGCCTCGCTCGACGGCATCCGTCGGTACCTGCTCACGGCGACCGCCATCGGCTCGCTCTTCAAGGCGAACGCGTCCATCTCCGGGGCCGAGGGCGGCTGCCAGGCCGAGGTCGGCTCCGCGTGCGCCATGGCCGCCGGTGCCCTGTGCGCCGTCCTCGGCGGCACACCGCGTCAGGTCGAGAACGCCGCCGAGATCGCGATGGAGCACCACCTCGGCCTCACGTGCGACCCGGTGGGCGGGCTCGTCCAGGTCCCGTGCATCGAACGCAACGCGATCGCCTCCTCGACTGCCGTCAGCGCCGCACGTCTGTCGCTACACGGCGACGGGACGCACCTGGTGTCGCTCGACACCGTGATCGAGACCATGCGCCAGACCGGTGTCGACATGTCGACGAAGTACAAGGAGACGAGCGAGGGCGGTCTCGCGGTCAACGTCATCGAGTGCTGAACCGCGGCGTCGTGTGACCGCGTGTTGCCGACCACCGTGGTCATCCGGGCTGCGGCCTCCTACGGTGGGCGCATGACCTCCACGCACGCGCCGTTCCTGGTGGACCCGCTCGTCTCCACCCAGTGGCTCGCGGACCATCTCGGCAGCGAGAGCCTCATCGTCCTCGACGCGAGTGTCGTCGAGCTGCCTGCGCTGGACGGCGGCCCGGTGCGGCTGGTGAGCGGCTACGACCTGTACCTCTTCGACGGGCACGTACCCGGTGCCGTGTTCGTCGAGCTGCTGGACGCGCGCCAGGGGCTCGGAGCATCCTCAGCGGACGAGATCCGACGCGGTGCGGCCGCCATCGGCATCACGGAGCAGCACACGATCGTCCTGTACGACCAGCTGGACGGGCGCTCCGCCGAGCGCCTTCGTGCGGCGCTGACCGGAGCCGGATACGAGCGCGTCGCGCTCCTCGACGGTGGACTCGGACGCTGGCGCTCCGAAGCCCGCGAGCTGCGCTTCGGTGGACCGGACGGCACGTTCGGAGCCTGACCCGTCGACGTGACGGGTCGGTCGGTGGGCTGGTTCAGCGGGCGTCGAGCTGCGCCGCGTCCGTCACCGGGAGGCGGCAGACGAAGTCCCGGCAGTGGTAGGCGGTCAACCGGCCGTCCCGACTGGTCCGTTCGGCGAAGACGTCGAACCCGCTCGTCGCCCAGGCCACCGCCTGCCGCTCGGAGACCACCGCCACGACGTCGTCCCGGCGCGTCCTGACCGCGTCGCGCATCGCCCGATCCGCCGTCGCGCGATCTTCGTCCTCGTCCGGGTCCACCCGATCCGGCCCGACGACGATGAGTTGCGACGCCGGCCCGGTGAGCGATGCCGCCAGGGCCAGACTCGCGCCGAACGCGGTCGGTGCCGACAGCGCAGCCGACGCGGCGAACCGGACCGCGCCCTCGGCGGCGTCCCGGAACCGGCCGTCGGCCGTCAGCTGGAACAGCAGCAGCGACGCGCGTCCGAGCGACGATATCCCCGAGGGATACGCGCCCTCCGACGGGTCGCCGTCGATCCGCATGCCCTGGGCCGACAGCACCGGGTCGCCGCCGCCCGGCAGGATGAAGCCGGCCACCGCGGCGGAGGAGGCGTCGGTCACGGTCTCGTCAGTCACGGTCTCGTCAGTCACGGTCTCGTCCGGCAAGCACCGGTCGACGAGGTCGCGGGCTACCTCCGCGTAGCGGACCTCGCCCGTCGCGAGGCCGAGGCGCAGGAGCCCCTCCGCGAGCATCCCGTAGTCCTCGAGGGCCGCCGCCGCACCCGACCGCCGTTCGTCGAGCGAGGCCCGGGCGAGCGTGCCGTCCGAGCCGAGGTGGTTCTCGACCACCGCGTCCGCCGCCCACCTCGCTGATTCGAGCCACTCGGGGCGGTCGAAGACAGTCGAGGCCTCCGCCAGCGCGCCGATCGCGAGCCCGTTCCAACCGGTGAGCACCTTGCGGTCAACGGCCGGCGGGGTCAGCATCGCCCGGCCGTCCACATCGCGTCGGTAGTAGCCACCCTCCGATCCGACGCCGTCGACGACGCTCTCGGAGTCCTGCGCCGACCCGAAACCGCCGCTCGGCTGCTGCAGCGTGCCGATGAGGAACTCGGCGATCCCGGCGGCGACACTGGCCGCCCACGAGCTCGGGCGCTCGGTCCAAGCCCGCGTGTACGCGGTGAGGAGGAGCGCATTGTCCGTCAGCATGCGTTCGTAGTGCGGCTCGGTCCAGTCCCGGTTGACCGCGTACCGGAAGAACCCGCCTTCGACCGGATCCCGGAGCGCCGAGGCCCCCATCGTCCTGAGGGTGCGTTGCGCGAGGTCGACACCGCGGCGGGCGACCTCCCCCTCGCGCGGCGTCAGCAGGAAGTCGAACAGCGGGGCCATCGGGAACTTCGGAGCCGTGCCGAAGCCGCCGAGCTCCCGGTCCTCGAGCGCCTCGACCGCCACGATCGCCGCGTCGAGGTCGCCGGGCTCCGGCAGTGGGGCGTCATCCGTGGACGACATCGTCTCGGCGACCGCCCGCGCGAGTCCGTCGGCGCTCGCGACGACCTGCTCCCGTCGCTCGGTCCACGCGACACGGACGGCCTCGAGCACCTGCGGGAACGAGGGATGCCCGCGGAGCGGCACGGGAGGCGAGTAGGTCCCCGCGTGGAAGACGTGTCCGCGCGGCGTCACGAACACGTTCAGCGGCCAGCCCAGGTCACGGGTGAACGCGCCGGCGGCGGCGAGGTAACTGGCGTCGACGTCGGGATGCTCCTCGCGGTCGACCTTCACCGCCACGAAATCGCGTCGGAGGAGCTCGGCGATGTGCTCGTCCGAGAACGACTCGCGTGCCATGACGTGACACCAGTGACACGTCGAGTAGCCGATCGAGACGAGCAGGGGGACGTCACGACGGGCCGCTTCGGCGAAGGCCTCCGGCCCCCAGGGGTACCAGTCGACCGGCTGCTCGGCGTGCGAGCGGAGGTACGGGCTCATCGCCTCGGCGAGCCGGTTCGTCATGCGGGATCCGTTGCCCGGGACCTACTGGCCGAGCGGCAGTCGCTCGCCCGCCGTGATCCGGGTGCGGAGCCGGTTGTTCGGCGCAGGCAGCGGGCACACGTAGTGGTCGCTGAACGCGCACGGCGGCAGGTACGCGCGGTTGAAGTCGACGAGGACGTGGCCGTCCGCGGTCGGCGCCGGCATGCTGATGAACCGGAACCGGTAGCTCTCGTCGCCACTCGTGCCGTCGGAGAAGACCGCCCAGAGTCCGTTCGGGCCGCCCGTGACCGTCAGCGACACCGCTTCATCACCGAGCTCGAACTCGACCCGGCCGACGGGGGTCTCGGTCGTGACGTGGCCGTCGATCGACTCGGTCTCGACCGTGACGTCCGGGGACGGCACGAACCGCGCCGGCCGGATCCAGGCGACGTCGGGGGCGAAGGCGCTGATGCCTTCGAGCGAGGTCCGTGTCGGCGCCTCCGGGTCGAGCACGCGGAGGGCGTAGACGCCGTCCCGCTCCATGCCTCGGAGCAGCGCGTCGCCGAAGTGCAGTTCGTCGCCGTGCACCAGCTCGACGCGGTCGGTCATGATCTGCGCGCCGCTCGGCGTGGTCAGTCCGGTACCCGTGAGCCGCTCACCGACGATGCCGGTCGCGTCAGCACGCCAGGTGCCCGGCGCGCCCTCGAGGGCGGTCGCCTCCTCGGTCAGCCAGTGGGTGAACCGGAGGGCGGCGATACCGTGGGGTGCTCGGACGGAACGCTCGCGAGCGGTGTGCCAGGCGGTCCAGGACGCGATGAACTCTGCGGGGGTCTCGGAACTCATACCCTGACGCTACCAACTCCTCAGGTGTCGGAGACCCCCTGGACATCCGGCTGCAGCCGGATGCGCTCCTCGCGAACAGCGCGATGGCGCCGCCCGGAGAACCGGACGACGCCATCGACGTGTGGCTGCTGCTCAGCTGAAGAGCTTCTTGTCCTTCAGCCAGTCGGCCGCGAGGGTCTTCGGAGCGGCCTTCTCGTCGCCCTGGTTGCGGGCGTTGAGCTCGATGAGGTCCTCGGTGGTCAGCTCCGCGGACACGGCGTTCAAGACCTCCTTGACCTTGTCGCTGGCCTTGGCCGAGTTGATCAGCGGCAGGACGTTCTGCGGGAGGATCAGGTTCTCCGGGTCCTCGAGCGTGACGAAGTCGTTCTCGGTGATCGACGGGGTCGTGGTGTAGATGTCGGCGAGCTGGACCGTGCCGTCGAGCAGGGCCGCGGTGGTCTGTGCGCCGCCGCCGTCGCTGATCGGGACGAAGGTGAGCTTGTCGGCGGGGACGCCGTACACCTCGGTCAGGCCCTTCGGGCCGTACGGGCGCTCAGCCAACTCGGGTGCGCCGCCGATGGCCAGCGGGATGGAGAGCGCCGCGAGGTCGGCGAGGCTCGTGACGTTGTTCGCCTCGCTGAACTCCTTCGTGACGTTGTAGGAGTCCTTGTCCTCCGCCTTGGACTGGTCGAGGACCTCGTAGCCCTTCGGCGTGGCCTCCTGGAGGGCGGAGTAGACCTCGTCGCTCGACGTGGCCGTGGCGGAGTCGTCGAAGAACTGCAGCAGGTTGCCGCTGTAGTCGGGGACGAGGTCGATCGAGCCGTCTTCGAGCGCTGCGATGTAGACGTCGCGCGCGCCGATGTTGAGGGACTCGGCCGTCTTGATGTCGTTGGCCTCGAGCGCCTGGATGTAGATCTGGGCGATGATCTCCGACTCGGGGAATCCGGCGGAGCCGACCGTGATCGTGTCGGATGCCGCGGTCTCCCCGGCGGTCGGGTCGCCTGCGGAGCAGGCGCTGAGTGCGAGGGCCGCGACGGCGGTCGCGGCGATGCCGACGGCGAGGCGTCGACCCTGTCGAACTGTGAACATGGTGTTTCCTATCTGTGATGGGCGAGAACGGTGGTGCCGTTGTGGGTCTGGGAGCCGGGCGGTGCTGTCGCCCGGGATGGTGGAACGCGTCAGTTGTTGCGGTATGCCGCGGTCTGCATGTTCGCCTCCGCTTCTGCGACGGCGGGGTCTGGTGCGGTGGAGCGGTCGCCGCCGGTGGCGTGACCCCGGGTCTCGTCGACCCGCGTGTGGGTCGCCTGGACGCCGCGCGGCACGACGGCGCGCTGCAGCAGGGAGAAGACGCCCTCGAGGAGGAGGGCGAGCACGATGATGATGATCGAACCGGCGAGCATCTGCGCGTAGTCCCGCACCGGGAGGCCGTCGAGGATGTAGCGACCGAGACCGGGGCCGTTGGTGAGGAAGGCGACGACGGTGGCGGTCGCGATCGTCTGCAGGACCGCCGAGCGGACGCCACCGATCATGAGCGGGAGGGCGAGCGGGATCTCCACCTTGCCGAGGATCTGCCACTCGTTCATCCCGACGGCACGCGCGGCGTCGATGGTCTGGCGGTCGATCGACTCGACCCCGCCGTACGCGCCGGCCAGGACGGGCGGGACGGCGAGCACGACGAGGGCCGTGATCGCGGGGACGAGACTCGTGCTGGAGAAGCCCCACCCGAGCGTGATGAGCGCGAGGAGTGAGAGCAGACCGAGGGTCGGCAACGCCCGCAGCGCGCCGGTGATTGCGACCGCGATCTCCCGCCCCTTCCCGGTGTGCCCGATGAGGAGCCCCAGTGGGATCGCGATGACGCAGGCGATGAGGACGGTCAGGCCGGTCACGGCCAGGTGCTGGAGGACCCGCACAGGGATGCCGCCGGGGCCCTCCCAGTGCGCGGGGTCGAAGATCCAGGCGAAGGCGGCGAGGAAGTTGATCATGCGGCTCCTCCCCCGGCGGTCGCCAGCTCACGGGCTTCGGTGGCCGCACGACGACGACGGATCGCACCCTTCGAGCTGATCCGCGTCCACGGCATCAGGAGCCGGCCGAGGAGCACCAGCAGGACGTCGAACACGATCGCGATCACGACCGTCCCGACGATGCCGGTCAGGATCTCGATCGGGAACTGCCGGTTGTAGCCGTCGGTGAAGAGGTAGCCGAGGTTCGTCACGCCGATGAGGGCGCCGACGCTGAGCAGGCTGATGGTGCTCGCGGAGACCACGCGGATGCCGGCGAGCATGAGCGGACCGGCCAACGGGAACTCGACCCGCCAGAACCGCTGGCCGGTGGAGAACCCCACGGCCTGTGCCGACTGCCGGACCCCGGCGTCGACGGCGTCGAGCGCGTCGGCGACCGTGCGGACGAGCAGGGCCACGGCGTAGATGGTGAGCGCGATCACGACGTTCGCCGGATCGAGGATCTTCGTGCCGATGAGGGACGGCATGAGGACGAACAGCGGCAAGGACGGGATCGCGTAGAGGATGCCGCTCAGTGTGAGCAGCACGCCACGCGACCACCGGTACCGGTGTGCGAGCCAGCCGAGGGGGAGGGAGATGAGGAACCCCAGGATGATCGGGGGCAGGCTCAGCTGGACATGAGTGAGGGTGAGGTCCCAGATCATGTCCCAGTTCGCGATGACCCAGCTCATGTGGATGCGCCGTCCTTCCGGACGTCGAGGCCGGGGCGGTCGCCTGCGCCGGGCCCGGCGCTGAGGACGCCGGCGGGGCGGCCCGACTCGTCGACGACGACGTCGCGTCCGTCGACGCGCTCGACGTGGAGCGTCCGCTGGCCACGATCGGCGCCGATGAACTGGGCGACGAAGTCGTCGGCAGGGTTGGCGACGATCTCGGCCGGCGTGCCGACCTGGGCGATGTGGCCGCCCTTCTGCAGGATGACGACCTGGTCGCCGAGGAGGAAGGCCTCGTCGATGTCGTGGGTGACGAACACGATCGTCTTCGCGATGTCGCGCTGCAGTCGGAGCAGCTCCCGCTGGAGCTCGGCACGCACGAGCGGGTCGACGGCGCCGAACGGCTCGTCCATCAGGAGGATGTTCGGGTCGATCGCGAGGCCTCGTGCGACGCCGACGCGCTGCTGCTGGCCGCCGGAGAGCTGACTCGGGTACCGGTCGGCGAGCGCGCGGTCGAGTCCGACGGTGTCGAGGAGGGTGAGGGCGTCCGCCCGGGCCTGCTTCTTGTTGACGCCGGTGAGCATGGGCACCGTGGCCACGTTGTCGATCACGGTGCGGTGCGGGAGGAGACCGGAGTTCTGCATGACGTAGCCGATGCGGCGACGGAGACGGACCGGGTCGACGGCGGAGACGACCTCGTCGTCGATGACGATGCGTCCCTCGCTCGGATCGACCATGCGGTTGATCATCCGCAGGAGCGTGGTCTTGCCGCAGCCTGAGGACCCGACGAAGACCGTGGTGGACCGCGACGGGATCGTGAGGGAGAAGTCGTCGACCGCGAGGGTGCCGTCGTCGAAGCGCTTGGAGACGTGTTCGAAGGAGATCATGCTGGACCGATGCCTCTTCTCTGCACGGCTGTTCGTGACAGGTCGTCTTCCAAGGGTCGTCGCCGCCGCGGTCGGTGGCTCGCTGAACGTCTCTCGGTCGGTGGTCCGAACCTACCGGAGGGCACTGACATCGCCCACCCCCTCGACACGTGTCGAAATACATGGCATGCGACGACGTGGGTGCGCCCGCGCACGTTCGCCGGCCGGCCGCCGTCGCTCAGGATCGGTCGACGCCCAACGCGGCGAGCGCCGCCGTGACGAGCTGCTGACCGTGCAGCTCCTGCTCGATCGCCGACCGGAGGCCGGCGTGGGCGACGGAGAACCCGACCGACCATCCGTCGTGCTCCGCCGGGCCGAGCGCGTCCGCCGCGACGACCGCCTCGACCGCCAGCACGTCCGCGAGGAGGGCGGTCGAGCGTTCCAGCAGTCGCAGCGAGGTCCCGGCGAAGGAGGCCGGGTCGTCCGAGTCCTCGTCCGGCACGCCGGCGGTGACGACCGGGGTCGCGAGCACGCGCAGTTCAGCGACGAGGTCCGCCGCCGACTGACCGAGCCGACCCGGTACGAGCCCGTGCCCGGTCCCCCGCGGGTCGACCCCGCCTCCGGCGATGCGTCCGAGCCGTCGCTCGGCGGCAGCAGCGGTGTGCGCGATGGCCGCGCGCAGCCCGTCGAAGGCGCGGGTGAGCCGGGCGCCATGCAGCAACCCGCCGGTCCTCAGGACACCCGATGCCTGATCGACGAGTGGATCCTCCGAGGCCGTTCCGAGCGTCGCTTCCACGAGCTGGACGGCCGCCGTGACCTCGTCCGCGAGGGCACCGTTGATCTGCGGGGTCGCGCGGAGCCGCAGTCCGTCCAGGTCCCGTCCGCCGCGCGCACCCCGCGGGCCGACCGGCGTCGCCAACAACTCGGAGATCCGCTCGCCGCTGGCCCGGGTACCCGCCGACGGGCTACCGGCGAGGACCCTCGCGTCGAACGCCGGTCCTCGCCCGCCGAGCCCGGACCGCGCAGCGGCCCGCGACGAGAGCGCGCTCGTGGTGTCCGCCAGTCGGCTGAGCGCGCCGAGCCGGTGGAGTGCGAGCGCACCGACGCCGAGGGAGTAGGCGTTGTGGTGGACGAACGCCAAGCCCTCGTGCACAGCGAAGTCGAGCGGTGCGAGCCCGACCCGCGACAGAGCGACCTGGGCGGAGAGCCGCTCACCCGCGAGGACCGCTTCCCCCTGCCCGATCACGAGCGTCGCGACGGACGCCAGGTGGGTCTCGTCGCCGTCGCCGAGGGAGCCGACGGACGGGATCACCGGGGTCACCCCACGGTTGAGGAGCTCCGCGACGAACACGGCCGTCTCGAGGCGGATCCCGGATGCGCCACGGGTCCATCCGGCGAGCCGGGCGGCGACCACCGCCCGAGCACGGTCCACCGAGAGCGGCAGTCCGATGCCGCCACGGCGGTCATGGACGACACGCTCCTCCACCGCCGAGGCATCGAGCGTCGCGGTGCGCGGAGCCGCTCGTCCCCCGGCGGGACCAGGGATCCGTGGACCCTGGGACCGAGGGCCCGGCGCACCGACTCCGATCGGCGTCGTCTGCCGGTCGACGACGGCCCGGCCGGCGCCGATGCGGTCGAGCGCCGGGGTGTCGAGGACGACGATGGCGTCGTCGCGGGACACGGCCACGAGGTCGTCGACCGAGATCGGGCCGATGCCGAACACGACCGGGGCTCCCATCAGTGCGCGCCCGTCGATCGGTCGGCGGCGTTCGTCTGGTCTGCGCTGTTGGACACGGGTCGCTCCATCCGCTCGTCATGGGCCGTGGTCCGGCCGGGATGGACGTCAGCGTACGAGCGTCTGGCGGCCGGTGCACGGTGTGTGTCGACGTGTGACAGCACACGGGGACGGTCGGTGCTCGGCGAGGTGTCCGTCGACCTCAGCGGTAGCGGCGGCCCTCGTCGCGGCGGTAGAGAGCGAGGACCACGACGGTCAGGACGAGGGTCCAGGCCAGGACGCCGACCCACGACCACCACGGCAACTCGCCACCCTGGACCGCCCAGACGACGAGCTCCCGGGTCTGGCGGCTCGGGAGGAACATCGACAGCCGGTCGAGCCACGGGGCGAAGAGGAACGGTGGGATGAACAGTCCGCCGGCGAAGGCCAGCGAGAACATGACCACCTGCACCACCGCGATCGCGGCCTTGCTGGGGAGGGCGTACCCGATCGCGGTGCCCAGGAGCATGAACGGCAGGGCACCCACCAGGAGCGCCACGATGCCACCGAGCAGTCCTGTCGGAGTCGTGGTGGCGGCGGTCAGGAGCGCACCGAGCACGACGACCGGTATGACGGCCGCGAACCCGAGGAGACCGACCGAGCACAGGTGCGAGAGGACACGGGCGACACCCGTCACCGGAAGGGTGCGGAGGTACGGATCCCACGCCTGCTCCCTCGCCTGGGCGATGGTCAGGCCGAAGCCGAACAGGGAGTTGGCGAGCACCGCGAAGACGATGAGGGAGATGACGGCCTGGGTCGCGATGACGGGATCGCCGGCGACCTGCGCCTGCGGGACGACGAAGAACAGCAGCGAGAGCGCGGGGAAGACGAGCGAGCCGATCAGCGCGATCGGGACGCGCACGGTCTCGAGCAGGGAGTACCGCGCGTGCAGGGCGGTGAGCTGGAGTGTGGTGGCCATCAGGCGGCGCTCCGTTCGACGTCCGCCCGGGCATCCGCGGTGAGGGTCAGGAACGCCTCCTCGAGGGTCGCTCCGCGCACGGCGAGATCGGTGAACGGTGCCTCGGACCGGACGAGCTCGCGCACGAACGCGTCGGCGTCGCGGACGTCCAGTTCGACGGCGTCACCGTCACGACTCGCCTGGACGACCCCGGCGAGCCGCTCCACCGCTCCGGGGTCTGTGGTCCGGAGCCGCACCCGGTGGATACCGACGAACCCGAGCACGTGGCGCAGCGAGGCATCGGTGATGACCCGTCCGCCACCCAGCACCACGACGCGCTCGGCGAGTGCTTCGATCTCCTCGAGGTAGTGACTGGTGAGGACGATCGTCGCCCCGAGCTCGTGTTGCCGACGGATCGCGTCCCAGAGGGTCCGGCGGGCGTCGACGTCGAGGCCCGTCGTCGGCTCGTCGAGGAGCACGAGACGCGGTCTGCCGACGAAGGCGAGTGCGACCGCGAGTCGGCGCTGCTGTCCGCCCGAGAGCGAGCCCGTCTGGCGTCGGAGGAGGTCGCCGAAACCGAACTGCTCCGCCAGGGAGGCCGTCGGCACGCGGTCCGCGAAGTGCCGTCCGACGAAGTCGACGACCTCTCCCACCCGGAGCGTGGGCGGCAGTGCCGTCTCCTGCGGCGTCGATCCGAGCCGCGTGCGGTTGACCGCTTGGGCGGGATCGCCGCCGAAGAGCGTCACCGTGCCGGTCGTCGGACGTCGGGTGCCCTGCAGCAGGGACAGCACGGTGGACTTGCCGGCGCCGTTGGGCCCGAGGAGCCCGACGAGCGAGCCCGGCTCGATCCGGAGGTCGACGTCGTGCAGCGCGGTCACGTCGCCGTAACGTCGTGTCACGCCCTCGAGGGTGGCCAGTGGTGTGATCGTCATGATGTCCCCGTTCCCGACGCGCCGCCGAGCATCGCTCGAAGGCCGGTCATGTAGTCCTCGAACGCGCGGCGCCCGAGCGTGGTGAGTTCCAGGTAGGTGACCGGAGTGCGTCCCCGGTGGGTCTTCGTGACGAGGACGTAGGCGCCGTCCTCGAGTTTCCGCAGGTGTGTGGACAGGTTCCCGGCGGTCATGTCGAGCATCTCCTGCAGGCGGGGGAACGACATGCTGCTGTCCGCATCGATCGCCGCGAGCGTCGACATGATGCGCAGGCGGGCTTGAGCATGGATGAGGGGGTCGAGTTCGTCCATCGGTCACGCCGCCGATCGGTGGGCACGCCGACGGCGGGTCGCCTCGAGGAAGGTCGCGTACACGAGGAACCCACCTCCGCCGGCGATGGCCATGATGAGCGCGTTGCCAGGCGAGCCGAAGAACGGCGCGGCCATGCCGACCACGATGATCCAGATGCCCATGCCGTACATGAGGCGGTCGCGCCAGACTGCTCCACCTGCGAGGTACAGCAGACCGACCACGAGGCTGTAGATGGCCGGGTAGAAGATGGCGGCGAGTGCGGGCGCCATCCCGGCAGCGAACAGAGCGCCGCCGAACACCGCCGCTGCCGTGCACCCGATCGCCCAGGCGATGCCGTACATGGTCCCCTGCACCTGCTGTGCTCCCTGGATCCCGCGAGACACGCGGGAGCCGATGATCGACGACGAGACGATGCCGCCAACCATCAGGATCCCGAAGAGCCACCCGGCGACCGCCGGCGGGGTGGTGAACCAGGGGTTCTCGTCGCTCGCGGACCAGAGCGCGAGGAACCCGACGGTCCACGCGACACCCCAGATGTACACGATCGCGATGGTGGGCCTCGTGAAGATGTCGTCGACACGGCTCGCCTGTCGCTCCTGCAGAGCGAGCATGGCGGCCGGGTCGAGCGCATCCGAGCCGTCGGTGGGTTCCATCGGTGAAGTCATATCTACTTTGTAACGCAAACCACTCTGCGAAGCAACCCTGTTTGCCATACAGCGTTCAGACCTGCCCGCTTCACGCCGAGGTGCCACAGCCCGACTGCCCTTCGACAGGCTCAGGGACCGGGTTCATCCGGCCGCCCCTCTCCCACCCACCCTTCGACAAGCTCAGGGACCGAATCACCTTCAGTGAACCTCTCCCGGTCACTGAGCCTGTCGAAGTGCGGCACAGCTCGGGGACCGAAGCGGTGCGGACAGACTTCTCCCGGTCACTGAGCTTGTCGAAGTGCCCACGAGGACCCACCTCCTTCGACAGGCTCAGGGACCAAAACTTGTCAGAAGGGCGCGGGATCGGGTTCGGTCCGATGGTGTTTCCCGTCAGATGTCGTCCACTTGAGAACCCCGCCCGGTTTGTGGTCGAGGTTCCATCCGGGCAGATGCTTCATCCGGTGATGATGTCGGCAGAGACAGGCGAGGTTCCCGACATCCGTCGTCCCGCCGTCCTCCCAGGCGACCGAGTGGTCGAGGTCGCAGGCCCGGGCTCGCCTGCCGCAGCCTGGTGCGCGACAGGTGCCGTCCCGCAAGCGGACCGCGCGTTGCAGGTCGGCCGGGACTCGGTATTGATTCCGCCCGACGGAGAGGACGGCGCCGGTTTCCGGCTGGACGAGGATCCTGGTGAAGCTTGGTGCGTTCACCGCGATGCGAGCCGCGGTCTCGGGGTCGATCGGGCCGTACCCGTCGAGCATCGCCGGGGCATCGCTCACGCCCGCCATGCTGAGCGCCGGCACCGTGATCTGCACCGTCGGCTTGATGTGCTCCTGCACCTCGATCGGATGCGGAAGCACCGGGCTCGACATCACGTCCTCGGGCGTGACGCCGGTGAGCGCGAGTGCTGCGAGGGCGTCGGCCTGCAGCTGGGCGCAGGTGCGGGTGTAGCCAGCTGCGCGAGATTCCGAGGCCGCTGCTTCGACGCGCTCGATGATGCCCTGGGCGATGGGTGCGGTGGTGAAGAGGTGCACCCATGCCATGCCGTCGGCTTCGGGTTCGAACTCGACCCGGCGGTCGGCTTCGGAGCGGGTTGCACGTGCGGTGATCGACTCGGGGTGGAGTCGCTCGCGCAGCACGCGGGCGCTCGTGCGGAGGCCAGCGGCCGTGGTGCGCTCGGCGACGACGAGGACGCGGTCGAGGAACACCGCCCGTCCAGCAGCAGGGACGTCACAGAGCTGATCGGTGATCACCCGCGCATGCCGCGCCGAGATGTGGCCTGCCTCCAGCGACGCCAGCACGGCCAGTGCGTCATTGACGAGACGTTCGGCGTCGTTCGTCGCAAGCTGGACCGTCCGCTCCGGCATCCGGGTCGCCATCGCGAGAGCCGCACACGTCGACCGACGGGAAAGCGCCCGACGTTCAGCCGGCGGGAAGATCGCCGGGACCGTGGCGTCCGCGAAGGCATCGGCATAGGCGGCGGAGCGGGCCAGCAGACGCGCCTTCCGCGCGTCCAAGACGGCCTGCTGCCGGTGGATCTCAGTCCACTCGTCCGAGAACTCCGCCAGCTGCGCTGCGTATTCGTCGCCGACGCGGATAGCGGCTGGCGTGGTCTCGGTCATGGAACAAGTCCACCACGGACCACTGACATTCCAGATGCTGAGTCGGTTCGGTTATGGGAGTGTCCTCGTATGCCCTTCGACAGGCTCAGGGACCGGGGGAACAGCGCCGGATTCGTGAGGTTCGTCGTATCCCCTTCGACAGGCTCGGGGACCGAAGGAGGTTGCTCAGGGACCGGAGGAAGGGTTCGCCGGATCGGGAGGCCCGGAGCGGCAGCACACCGCGTCCAGCCCGATACGATGGAGGGCTGATGTCCGACCTCCGAATCTCCTACCCGCCCGAGCTGCCGGTCAGTGCCGCCCGCGCGGACATCGCGCGTGCCATCAGCGAGCACCAGGTCGTCATCGTCGCGGGAGCGACCGGTTCCGGCAAGACCACTCAGCTGCCGAAGATCTGCCTCGAGCTCGGTCGCGAATCCATCGGGCACACGCAGCCCCGACGACTGGCCGCGCGCACGATCGCCGAACGCATCTCGGAGGAACTCGGCCAGGAGCTCGGTGGCGTCGTCGGCTACCAGGTCCGGTTCACCGATCAGGCGTCGAAGGCGACGAAGATCAAGCTGATGACCGACGGCATCCTGCTGAACGAGATCCACCGCGACCGGATGCTGCGCAAGTACGACACGATCATCATCGACGAGGCACACGAGCGCAGCCTCAACATCGACTTCCTGCTCGGCTACCTCAAGCAGCTCCTCCCCCAGCGCCCTGACCTCAAGGTCATCATCACGTCCGCGACGATCGACCCGGAGAGCTTCTCGAAGCACTTCGACGGAGCGCCCATCGTCGAGGTCTCCGGCCGCACGTACCCGGTCGAGATCCGCTACCGGCCGCTCGTGGCCGACGAGCCCACGGACGACGATGAGGACGCCCCCGAGTCCGAGGCCGCCGACCGCGACTACCTCGAAGGCATCAACACCGCCCTCGACGAGCTGGCGCGCGAGTCGATGGGCGACGTCCTCGTCTTCCTGTCCGGTGAGACGGAGATCCGCGACGCAGCCGACGCCATCCGCGGCCGCAACCTGCCCGGCACCGAGGTGCTGCCGCTCTACGGCCGGCTCTCCTCCGCCGACCAGCACCGCGTGTTCCAGCCATCGACCGTGGCAGGCCTCCGCCGGCGCATCATCCTCGCGACGAACGTGGCCGAGACGAGCCTGACGGTGCCCGGCATCAAGTACGTGATCGACGCCGGAACCGCCCGCATCTCGCGCTACAGCGTGCGCTCCAAGGTGCAGCGACTCCCCATCGAGGCGATCTCGCAGGCGTCGGCGAACCAGCGTTCGGGTCGGTCCGGCCGCACGAGCGACGGCATCGCCATCCGCCTCTACTCGGAGGACGACTTCGCGAAGCGCCCGGAGTTCACCGAACCGGAGATCCTCCGCACGAACCTCGCCGCGGTGATCCTCCAGATGATCTCCCTCGGCCTCGGCGACATCGCCGCCTTCCCCTTCCTCCAACCGCCGGACGCCCGCGGCATCAAGGACGGCGTCGATCTGCTGTCCGAACTCGGCGCGATCGAGACGCGCACCTTCGCCGACGGCTCACCTCGCGGCGGCGGTCCACGTCTCACGCGGGTTGGGCGCGACCTCAGCCGCCTGCCGATCGATCCGCGGTTCGCGCGCATGGTCGTGGAGTCGAAGCAGCACGGGGTGTCGCGGGAGGTGCTCGCGATCGTCGCGGCGCTCACCATCCAGGACCCACGCGAACGACCGCTCGAGCACCGGCAGAAGGCCGACGAACTGCACCGCCGGTTCGTCGACCCGACGAGCGACTTCCTCGCCCTCCTGAACCTCTGGAACTACCTCGAGGAGAAACAGGACGAGCTGTCGTCGAGCGCGTTCCGTCGGCTCTGCAAGAACGAGTTCCTCAACTACCTCCGCGTCCGCGAGTGGCACGACGTCTACCGCCAGCTGCGCCAGCTCGCGAAGCCCCTCGGCCTGACGATCAACGAGCCGGCGGTGAACCCCGACGGCATCCACAAGTCGCTCCTCGCGGGGCTCCTCTCGCACATCGGGCTGAAGGACCAGACCGTCGCTCCGGTCGTGAAGGGCCGGAACGCTCCACCGGTGACGAAAACCGCGAAGAAGGGCGACTACATCGGTGCCCGCCAGACGCGCTTCGTCCTCTTCCCCGGGTCCGCGCTCGCGAAGAAGCAGCCGAACGCCGTCATGAGCGCGGAACTCGTGGAGACGAGCCGGCTGTTCGCCCGCACCAACGCCTCGATCGACCCGGCGTGGGCGGAGCAGATCGCCGGCGACCTCTGCAAACGCTCGTACAGCGAGCCGCACTGGGAGAAGAACCAGGGCTCCGCCGTCGCCTTCGAGAAGGTGACCCTCTTCGGCGTGCCGATCGTGCCGCGCCGCCGGGTGCAGTTCGGTCGCATCGACCAGGAGCAGGCCCGCGAACTGTTCCTGCGGCACGCGCTCGTCGACGGCGAGTGGACCCACGACATCGGTCGCGACAAGCTGTTCGACTTCCACCGCGCGAACCGACGACTGCGCAAGGAGCTGAGTGAGCTCGAAGAGCGGACGCGACGCCGCGACATCCTCTTCGACGACGAAGCCGTCTTCGACTTCTACGACGCCCGCGTCCCTGCCGAGATCTCGACGACGCGGGGCTTCGAGTCCTGGTGGCGCAAGACGCGCGTCGACCAGCCCGAGCTGCTCACGATGCGCCAGGAGGACCTCCTCCCCGAGGACGCTCCGGCGGTGGATGAGGACCGCTTCCCCGCCGAGTGGGTGCAGGCCGACCAGCGGTTGAAGCTCAGCTATCGTTTCGAGCCCGGAAGCGACGACGACGGCGTGACGGTCATCGTCCCGCTCGCCCTGCTCGACCGGCTCTCGCCCGCGGGCTTCGACTGGCAGGTCCCCGGTCTCCGTCGGGACCTCATCACGGCGATGATCAAAGCGCTCCCGAAGGCCCTGCGTCGGAACATCGTGCCTGCGGCCGACTGGGCGGCGAAGCTGCTCGCCGAGCTCCCCGCCGACGTCCCGGCGGTCGCCCCCGGCAGTCCGGCCGCCGAGGACTCGTTCGCCACCCGTCTCGCGAACGCGATCAAGCGGCTCTCCTACATGGACATCACCGCCTCGGACTTCGAGATGGAACGCGTCCCCGAGCACCTGCTCGTGACCTTCCGGGTCATCGACGAGCGCGGCCGGACGCTCGCCAGCGGCAAGGACCTCGTCGAGCTGCAGCAGCGCCTCAAGCAGCGAACGCGGGCGAGCGTCGCCAAGGTCGCGGCTGCCAGAGCGCCCAACGCCATCGAGCGCTCCGGGTTCACCAGGTGGGACTTCGACGACCTCCCCCGCTTCATCGACATCCGCCAGGAGGACGGCGTGATCCGCGGCTACCCCGCGATGGTCGACGACGGCACGAGCGTGTCGATCCGGATCATGAGCACGGAGGCCGACCAGGCCCGCGCCATGCCCGCGGGGGTGCGCCGCCTCCTCCTGCTCGCGATCCCGTCCCCGACGGCGTATGTGCAGCAGCACCTCAAGGCCAACGAGAAGCTCGCGCTCGCGACGAGCCCCTACCGGTCGACGCCGGCGTTGTTCGAGGACTGCCTCGCCGCCTGCATCGACGATGTCCTGTTCCGTGTGGTGCCCGACGGACAGGTGTTCTCCCGACTGCAGTACGAAACGCTGCGCGACCGCGTGTCCGCCTCGGTCATGGACCGGATGTTCCAGACGGTCGCCATCGTCGCCCGCATCCTGCAGGCCGCGCGCGACACGGAGAAGGCCATGAAGGCGGCGACGAGCATGACGCTGCTCGCGGCGCTCACCGACATGCGGGGCCAGCTCGACGGACTGGTCTTCCCGGGCTTCGTCTCCCGGACGGGCTCAGCACGACTCGAACATCTGCCCCGCTACCTCGCCGGCATCCGTTACCGCGCCGAGCGACTGACGGACAACCCGAACCGCGACCGGGTGTGGATGACGGAGGCGCAGACGGCGTTGGCGCGGTTCGAGGCCGCTGGCGGCACCATCCCGCTGCCCGCCGAGGCTCCGGAGCACCTCGTGAAGGCCCGGTGGATGCTCGAGGAGCTCCGGATCAGCCTGTTCGCCCAGCAGCTGGGCACGGCCGAGTCGGTGTCGTTACAGCGCCTGCAGAAGGTCCTCGCGGGCTAGCGATCCCCGGTCCCTGAGCCTGGCGAACGAAGGGCTCCGCTCGCGGACCCTGGTCCCTGAGCCTGTCGAAGGGCCCCGCTCGCGGACCCCGGTCCCTGAGCTTGTCGAAGGGCGCATCTCGACGAGCTCCTTGTCCGGAGTCGGCGATTCAGGCGTCCGGTCCCGTCGCCACCGGACGCTCCGGGTGGTTCGCCCACTCGCTCCACGACCCCGGGTACAGCACCGGTTCGAAGCCGGCCAGGGTGAGTGCGACCGCGTTGTGCGCCGCGGTCACCCCGCTGCCGCAGTAGGTCGCGACCGTCGCGTCCGCAGGCACGCCCGCGGCGAGGAACTGCTCGCGGAGGGTCTCAGGCGACAGGAATCGGCCGTCGGCGCCGACGTTGGCGGTCGTCGGCGTGCTGAGCGCTCCGGGGATGTGACCGGCCCGAGGGTCGATCGGTTCGACCTCGCCCCGGTACCGTTCGCCCGCGCGCGCGTCGAGCAGCACCCGTCCCTCGCCTGCCCACGTCGCGGCGGTGTCGATGTCGATGGTCGGCAGGACACCCGTCGTCAACGTGACCGTCCCGGGTTCCGGGACGACCTCGCCGCGCTCCACGGGCAATCCGGCGTCCGTCCACGCCCGGAACGCGCCGTCGAGGATGCGGACGTCCGCGATGCCGGCGTTCCGCAGCACCCACCAGGCGCGTGCCGCCGACAGGCCCTTGAGGTCGTCGTAGACCACGACGACGTCGCCGTCGTCGATGCCCCACGATCGCGCGGACGCCTGAAGCGCCTCACGGTCGGGCAGGGGGTGACGGCCTCGGATGGCCGGTTCTCCGGTCGGCACGTGGTCGGCCAGCTCGTGGTCGAGGTCGACGTACACGGCGCCGGGCAGGTGTCCCTCGAGGTAGGCGGGCCGTCCGTCCGGTGCGTCGAGTCGCCACCGCACGTCCAGGACGCGCACCGGCGTCTCGGAGGCGATCAGAGCTGCGAGGTCGTCCGGGGCGATGAGGATGGGCATGCGTCCAGCGTACGCACGCGAGGTCGACGAGACCCACGCCAGACCTCTCGGTCACCGTCACACCGGGTAACAGAGTTGCAGCTCCGGCCGGATGAGCGAAACGTAGCCTCTGCAGCGTTCACCGAATCGGCGTTGCAGCAGTCGTCCACAGCCGTTCGAAGGATCCCCCGTGAGCTCAGTCCACCCGGCAGCCGCCTCCGTGACCACCTTGCCGTCCCCCGTCGACGGCGGCGAGGTCGCCCCCGGTTTCGCCTCCCTGTCCCCCGACGACTTCAAGTCGGCGTTCCGTCAGCACCCGGCCGGCGTCTCGGTCATCACCGCGGACGACGGTAGCGGGCCGGTGGGACTCACCGCCACCTCGGTCTTCTCCGTCAGTGCGGAACCGCCGCTCCTCGTCTTCTCCGTGTCGTCGCTGTCCTCGAGCGCGCCGACCATCACCGCGTCCGACACCGTCGTCGTCCACCTCCTCGGTTCCGAGCAGCTGCAGATCGCGAAGCTCTGCGCGACGAGTGGGATCGACCGCTTCGCCGACACCTCCATCTGGGACCGCCTGCCGACGGGCGAGCCGTACTTCACGGGCAACGGCGTCTGGATCCGCGGACGCATCGTCAACCGCATGGAGGCCGGCACCTCCACGGTCATCGCGGTGCACGCGCTGGAGTCGAGCGTCTCGCAGCCGCAAGCGGCCGAGGAGCCGGTCCGGGCAGAGCCTGCCGCCGAGGCGCCCGCTCCCGCCGCCCCGACATTCAGCCCCAGCTTCGACGGCGCACCGCTCGTCTACCACAACCGCACCTGGCACCGTCTCGACGCGAACTCGCAGATCGACGGCTGAGCGGCCTGCTGCTGGACATCTGTGCACTCCAACCCGCCGTCGGTCCACCGATCTCCGGATAGCGTGGTGACATCACCATCGTCGAGAGGACCCTCATGGCTGGATCGAAAGCCCGCACCGCCGCACGTCTGCTGCTCGGAGGCGCGCTCGTGTTCGCCGGCATCAGCCACCTGACCTTCGCTCGGAAGGACTTCCAGGCGCAGGTGCCGGAATGGGTCCCGATCGACGAGGACACCACCGTGCTCGCCTCGGGCGTCGTCGAGATCGCGCTGGGTGCGGCACTCGCCTCAGGCGTCAAGCGGACGGCCGTCGGCAACCTCGCTGCGGCGTTCTTCACCGCGATCTTCCCGGGCAACCTCTCCCAGTGGCTCAACCGCCGCGACGCCTTCGGTCTCGACACCGACAGCCGCCGGTTCACCCGGCTCTTCTTCCAGCCCGTGCTCATCGCCTGGGCCCTCTGGTCCACCCGCCGCTGACCACCAGCCGTCGCTGAGTCGCCCGAATCTGCGCGTTTCCGCGTCGGATTCGAACATCCTCGGGCGAGTCAGCGGCGCACGGCGGATCGCCAGGTAGGGTCGAGGACACCAGAGCCACAGGGAGAACGATGCTGACGACCGAAGCGACCATGGACGAGCTGCTCGTCGCCGAATCCGTCGAGACGCCGAGCGCCGGACGCAACGGTGTCGTGAGTCTCGTCTCACTCGTCGTCATCCTCACGATCGTGGTCACTGCGATCGCGGCGCTCTTCCTCCCGGTCGTCCAGGGCGCGACGGCGTTCTTCTACTTCTTCCTGGCCGGCTTCGGCGGCCTCGGCGGCTGACGCCGCTATACGCGCAACGCCTGAGGGCCGGATGGAATCGTGGATTCCATCCGGCCCTCAGGCGTTCAGCGCAGCGACTGCGCGGTGACTAGAAGTCCCAGTCCTCGTCTTCCGTGACCACGGCCTTGCCGATCACGTAGGAGGAGCCGGAACCGGAGAAGAAGTCATGGTTCTCGTCGGCGTTCGGGGAGAGCGCCGACAGGATCGCCGGGTTCACGTCCGTGACCGTCTTCGGGAACATGGCCTCGTAGCCGAGGTTCATGAGCGCCTTGTTGGCGTTGTAGTGCAGGAACTTCTTGACGTCCTCGGTGAGACCGACCTCGTCGTAGAGGTCCTGCGTGTACTGCACCTCGTTGTCGTAGAGCTCGTAGAGCAGCGAGAACGTGTAGTCCTTGACGTCGTCGCGCTCAGCCTGCGTCAGCTTCTCGAGTCCCTTCTGGAACTTGTAGCCGATGTAGTACCCGTGCACGGCCTCATCGCGGATGATCAGGCGGATCATGTCGGCGGTGTTGGTGAGCTTCGCGCGGCTCGACCAGTGCATGGGCAGGTAGAAGCCCGAGTAGAAGAGGAAGGACTCGAGAAGGGTCGAGGCGGCCTTCCGCTTCAGCGGGTCGTCACCGTGGTAGCGGTCGAGGACGATGGACGCCTTCTTCTGCAGGTTCGGGTTCTCGACCGACCAGCGGAACGCCTCGTCGATCTCCTTCGTGCTGCTGAGCGTGGAGAAGATCGAGGAGTAGCTCTTCGCGTGCACCGACTCCATGAACGCGATGTTCGTGTAGACGGCCTCCTCGTGCGGGGTGATCGCATCGGGGATGAGGGCGACGGCGCCGACGGTGCCCTGGATCGTGTCGAGGAGCGTGAGGCCCGTGAACACGCGCATCGTGAGCTGCTGCTCCTGCGGCGTCAGGGTGTTCCACGACTGGACGTCGTTCGACAGCGGGATCTTCTCGGGCAGCCAGAAGTTGTTGACGAGGCGGTTCCAGACCTCGACGTCCTTCTCGTCCTCGATCTTGTTCCAGTTGATCGCCTGGACGCGGTCGACCAGCTTGAGCTTCTCTGACATGAATAGGTGTCCTCTATCGGGAAGTGGGGTTGGCCCTTCGACAGGCTTAGGGACCGGTGATGCTGATGGCCCTCGACGGACCGGTGATACGAATGAGCCTCCGACAGGCTCAGGGACCGGAATCCCGGTCACTGAGCCTGTCGAAGTGCGGATGACGAAGCGCGAAGCTCCTTAGAGCATGCAGCTGACGCAGCCGTCGACTTCCGTGCCCTCGAGCGCGAGCTGGCGGAGACGGATGTAGTAGATGGTCTTGATGCCCTTCTTCCACGCGTAGATCTGCGCCTTGTTGATGTCGCGCGTGGTGGCGGTGTCCTTGAAGAACAGCGTCAGCGACAGCCCCTGGTCGACGTGCTGCGTCGCCGCGGCGTACGTGTCGATGATCTTCTCGGCACCGATCTCGTAGGCGTCCTCGTAGTACTCCAGGTTGTCGTTCGTCATGAACGGAGCCGGGTAGTACACGCGACCGAGCTTGCCTTCCTTGCGGATCTCGATCTTCGACGCGATCGGGTGGATCGACGACGTGGAGTTGTTGATGTAGGAGATCGAACCGGTCGGCGGGACGGCCTGGAGGTTCTGGTTGTAGATGCCGTACTCCTGGATGGACGCCTTGAGGGCCGTCCAGTCCGCCTGCGTCGGGATCTGCACGCCGGCCTGCTCGAAGAGCTCGCGGCCACGAGCCGTCTCGGGCTCCCAGACCTGGTCGATGTACTTGTCGAAGAACTCACCCGACGCGTACTGCGAGTCGGCGAAACCGTCGAAGGTCTCCCCGCGCTCCTTGGCGATGAGGTTCGAGGCGCGCAGCGCGTGGAACACCACCGTGTAGAAGTAGATGTTCGTGAAGTCGATGCCCTCGGGGCTGCCGTAGTGCACGCGCTCGCGGGCGAGGTAGCCGTGGAGGTTCATCTGGCCGAGGCCGATGGCGTGCGACTTGTCGTTGCCGTCCTCGATCGAACGCACCGAGGAGATGTGGCTCTGGTCGGACACGGAGGTGAGGCCGCGGATGGCGGTCTCGACCGTGCGACCGAAGTCGGGCGAGTCCATCGTGAGCGCGATGTTCAGCGAGCCGAGGTTGCAGGAGATGTCCTTGCCGATCTCCTTGTACGAGAGGTCCTCGTTGTAGGTGGTCGGCGTGTTGACCTGGAGGATCTCCGAGCAGAGGTTCGACATGTTGATGCGGCCCTTGATGGGGTTCGCCTTGTTCACCGTGTCTTCGAACACGATGTACGGGTAGCCGGACTCGAACTGGATCTCCGCGATGGTCTGGAAGAACTCGCGGGCGTTGATCTTCGTCTTCTTGATGCGGGAGTCGTCGACCATCTCGTGGTACTTCTCACTCACCGAGATGTCGCCGAAGGGCACACCGTAGACGCGCTCGACGTCGTACGGCGAGAACAGGTACATGTCCTCGCCCTTCTTCGCGAGGTCGAAGGTGATGTCGGGGACGACGACGCCGAGGGACAGCGTCTTGATCCGGATCTTCTCGTCGGCGTTCTCACGCTTGGTGTCGAGGAAGCGCAGGATGTCGGGGTGGTGTGCGTTGAGGTACACCGCGCCGGCGCCCTGACGCGCGCCGAGCTGGTTCGCGTAGCTGAAGGAGTCCTCGAGGAGCTTCATCACGGGGATGATGCCGCTCGACTGGTTCTCGATCTGCTTGATCGGTGCACCGGACTCGCGGATGTTCGACAGCGAGAGCGCCACGCCACCGCCACGCTTCGAGAGCTGGAGCGCGGAGTTGATGCCACGGGCGATCGACTCCATGTTGTCCTCGATGCGGAGGAGGAAGCAGGAGACGAGCTCGCCTCGCTGGGCCTTGCCCGAGTTGAGGAAGGTGGGCGTCGCGGGCTGGAACCGACCCGCGATGATCTCCTCGACGAGCGCGACCGCGAGCTGCTGGTCGCCGTCGGCGAGACCGAGGGCGGTCATGACGACGCGGTCCTCGAACCGCTCGAGGTAGCGCTTGCCGTCGAAGGTCTTCAGCGTGTACGAGGTGTAGTACTTGAACGCGCCGAGGAAGGTCTGGAAGCGGAACTTCTTCGAGTAGGCCAGGTCGTTGAGCTCCTGGATGAAGTCGAACGAGTACTTGTCGAGCACTGCCTGCTCGTAGTACTCCTTCTCGACGAGGTAGTCGAGCCGTTCCTTCAGTGAGTGGAAGAAGACGGTGTTCTGGTTGACGTGCTGGAGGAAGTACTCCCGCGCGGCCTCACGGTCCTTGTCGAACTGGATCTCGCCGTTCGGGCCGTAGAGGTTGAGCATCGCGTTGAGCGAGTGGTAGTCCATCTGGCTCGTCGACGGTGCGTCGATCACTGAAACTGGCGCTGCTGCCAAAATGATTCCAATCCATTGTGGACGGTGGTGACATCGTCCTGGGTTCCGAAGAGTTCGAAGCGGTACAGGTGCGGGACCTTGCATTTGCTGGCGATCACGTCGCCGGCGAGGCCATAGGCCTCGCCGAAGTTCGTGTTGCCGGCGGCGATGACCCCGCGGATCAGGGAACGGTTGGCCTCCACGTTGAGGAACCGGATCACCTGTTTGGGCACCGCTCCGTCGCCGTTGCCCCCGCCGTAGGTGGGGGTCACGAGGACGTAGGGTGCCGTGGCGTGCACGGCTTCGTCTTTCGCATACAGCGGGATCTGCAACGAGGGCAGGTCGAGCTTCTGCATGAAGCGATGCGTGTTGCCGGAAATGCTGGAGAAGTAGATCAGCCGTGGTTGCACGGGTGGCCTCCTCGTCGACGTCCGGACGGTCGGATGGTGCGATGCTGCTGGAGCCGGCTCATGATGACGCCTGCGACCGTGGGCTCAAGCCAGACGTGCGGCGAGCTCTTCGATCTTGTCGGGACGGAAGCCCGACCAGTGGTCTTCCTCGGTGATGACGACCGGTGCCTGCAGGTAGCCGAGGGCCTTGACCTGCTCGAGAGCGTTCTCGTCGACCGAGAGGTCGAGGATGTTGTACTCGATGCCCTTGTTGTCGAGTGCGCGGTACGTCGCGGTGCACTGCACGCAACTGGGCTTCGTGTAGACCGTGATTGCCATAGCTCTTCGTGCCTTCCCCTCAAAATCTGGTGATTCCCGCGGCGTCCTGCGCCGGGGTTCCAATACTACATATAGATGGCGGTCTTCAGGTCGACCACAAGGGCTAGTAGTTACAGCCCTGTAGTTTTCCACCGGGTTCTCCACCGTTTCGGGCGAGTTATCCACCGGTTCTCCACTGGGTACAACGCTCGTGGGCGACGCGAAAATCCCGGATTGACGGCCTTTTCTCCCCCGTCTGAGGGATATCTATCCACAGGCGAGATTCTCCGCCGCACCTCCGACATCCGTTGTCGGTTTGGGCGTGTCGCGGGCGTGTCGCGCGTGTCGGAACCGGTCCCTAGACTGGTGTCCTTGTGAGCAGCTACCGTGACCTTCTTCGTACCCCCGGCGTCGCCCGGATCATCGCGGCGCAGCTCACCGCACGCTTCCCGTTCGGGATGCTCTCGCTGGCCTTCCTGCTCCACATCGAGCAGGTCACCGGGTCCTACGGGGCCGCCGGGCTCGTCCTCGCCGCGACGAGCATCGGGCAGGCGATCGCCGGGCCTCTCACGAGTCGGTGGATGGGCGTCTGGGGCATCCGCAAGGTGCTCCTCCTCACCCTCGCGGTCTGTGCCGTCTCCGTCACGACCATCGCCCTCGTCACCATGACCGTCCCCGCCTACATGGCGGTCGGATTCGTCGCCGGGCTGAGCACGCCGCCCGTCCAGCCCGCGGTCCGCACCATCTACCCGAAGCTCGTCACCTCCCAGCAGCTCACCCCGCTGTTCTCCCTCGACGCCTCGGCCCAGGAGATCATCTGGGTGCTCGGGCCCGTCGTGACCACCTTCGTGTCCACCCAGGTCGGCACGGTCTGGGGCATCGCCCTGGCGGCGGTGATCATGGTCGTCGGCTGCCTGTGGTTCATCTCCTCACCGGAGGTCGGGCGCGTCCGCATCCCGAGGAGCCGTCGCAAACTCGGACAGGTGCTCAAGCGCCCGCCGGTCCTCCTCGCCACCGTCGTCGGCTTCCTCCTCATCGGCGCCTGTTCGGCCGTCGAGGCGGGCGTCGTCGCGACCTTCGGGCACGACGGCCTCGAGGCCGGTATCGTCCTTGCGATCTTCTCGGTCGGCTCGCTGGCCGGCGGCCTCGCCCTCGGACACACCCCGATCGGTCCCTACGCGCTGGCGCGCCGAATCTTCATCGTCTTCGCCGGACTCGCCGTCGCGAGCCTCTTCCTCAACGCCTGGTGGCTGTCGGTCACCCTCTTCGTCGCCGGCATCGGCATCGCTCCGGCCCTCGCCGTGCTGTTCGCCATCGTCTCGGCGAGCGTGAAGTTCAGCGACACGGCCGAGGCCTACGGCTGGGTCGGCACCGGCCAGCTCATCGGTGCCGCGATGGGGTCGGCGGCGGCCGGCTTCCTCATCGACGGCTCCGGAGCGGTCGGCGCGTTCTGGGTCGCCGGCGTGTTCGCGCTGTTCGGCTTCGTCATCCCGTGGATCGGTCACCGGTGGCACCCCGACCTCCGCGGCCGCGATGCGAGCCCGATCCCCGACACCGAGCCCATCAACACCCACCCGTCCTGAGCCGCCCTGCTTCAGTCGGCGGCGCGCAGCGGCGCGAGGGCCCCGTCGAGTGCGGCCAGTTCGCCCAGCAGCATCGGGAGCATCGTCGTCTGGCGGTCGTTGGGCGTGAACACCCCGTCGGCGATCTGCCGTGAGACGTACGGGATCTCCACGTTCGCACCGGTACTGACGAGGCCGAGTGCCTGCAGGACAGGTCGAAGCGCGACGACACCGCGGGTTCCGCCCGACAGCCCGCCGTAGCTGACGATCCCGACCGGCTTCCGCGCCCACTCGTGCATGAGGTAGTCGAGCGCGTTCTTGAGGGCGGGCGCGTAGCTGTAGTTGTACTCGGGCGTCACGAACACGAAGGCGTCCGTCCGATCGACCCGCTCGCTCCAGGCGATCGTGTGCGGGTGGACGTAGGCGCGCTTCCGCGGGTGCGCGGGCTCGTCCATGAACGGCAACGCCAGCTCCCGGAGATCGACCGCGTCGACGGTGAACCGCTCGTCCGCCTCGGCCACACCCGCGACCCAGTCGGCGACGGCACCGCCCACCCGCTCCGGACGGACGCTCCCGGTGACGATCATGAGTTGCGGCATGGGCTCCCTTTCGACGGTGACGGTGGCCCTGTCGAGGATACTGGTGCCATGGCAGACAGCACCCCGACCGTCCTCCTCAACGACGGGCACACGATCCCCCAGCTCGGCTTCGGCGTCTACAAGGTCCCGGACCTCGCCAGCACCGAGATCGTGCAGACGGCACTGGAGGTCGGGTACCGCCACATCGACACCGCCTCGCTGTACGGCAACGAGCGCGGCACCGGCGTCGCGATCCGCGAGTCGGGCATCCCCCGCGACGAGCTCTTCGTCACAACGAAGGTCTGGAACACCGATCAGGGCTACGAGGAGACGCTGCGCGCGTTCGACACGAGCCTCGACCTCCTAGGCCTCGACCACGTCGACCTGTACCTCATCCACTGGCCGGCCCCGCGCCAGGACCGGTACCGCGAGACCTGGCGCGCGCTCGAGCGGTTGCGGGCCGAGGGACGCACCCGCTCCATCGGCGTCTCGAACTTCCACCGCAGCCATCTCGAACGGCTCCTGGAGTCGGCGGAGGTCACCCCGGCCGTCAACCAGGTCGAACTCCACCCGTTCCTCCCCCAGCGGGAGTTGCGCGCCGTCAACGCGGCACACGGCATCGCGACGGAGGCCTGGTCTCCACTCGCCCGCGGCCGCTTCTTCACGCCCGCCACGGACGGATCCGACGCCACCTCCGACCTCGGGGCCATCGCGCAGAAGCACGGGCGCACGGTCGCGCAGGTCGTGCTGCGCTGGCACCTGCAGCTCGGCAACATCGTCATCCCCAAGTCGGCCACACCGGCGCGGATCTCGGAGAACTTCGCCGTGTTCGACTTCACCCTCGACGCCGACGACCTGGCCGCCATCTCGGCGCTCGAGAACGGCGAGCGCACCGGCACCGACCCGGACCGGCTCGACTGACGCGAGACCGTAGGCTGAACGCATGACCGAGCCCGTCGTCGACACCGCATCCAGCCTCGCCGCCCGCACGATCACGCCCGTGGAGCTCCCACGTCACCGCTGGGGTCGCCACGACGCGCCGGCTCGGGCGCTCGTGGTCCACGGACTCGGCAGCAACGGTCCGAGCACCTGGCGCATCTGCGCAGCCCTGGCCGATCGCGGTTGGCTCGTGGAGGCGGTCGACCTCCGCGGCCACGGCGTCGCCCCTCGTGCGTTGGACTACCGGGTCGAGGCCTACGCCGCCGATCTGCTGGCCACCAGGCCGACCCCCGTGCCCGGCGTCGGGCACGCCGCGTGGGACCTCGTCGTCGGGCACTCGCTCGGAGGCGCCGCCACGGCGGTCGCCGCCGCAGCCGATCCCCGATGGGCGGCGGCGGTCGTGCTGCTCGACCCCGCCATCGCGCTCGACGACCACGACGCCGAGATCATCCGGGCCAGCCAGGAGGCCGCCTTCGCCGACAACACGATCGCATCCGTCCGCGCGAAGAACCCCGAGTGGCACCCACTCGACGTGGAGATCAAGGTCCAGGCGGTGTCCGAGGCGAGCCGGTGGGCGATCGAGCAGACGAGCGAACAGAACCATCCGTGGGACGTCCGCCCCGCGGCGGCCGCTCTGCGCAACCCGACCTTCGTGATCGCCTCCGACCCTGAGGTGTACAGCCTCTTCCGCGGCGCGCTCGCCGCCGAGGTCCTCGCCAACCGCCAGGTCAGCCTGACGATCGTCCAGGGCGCCGGTCACAACGTGCACCGGGACCGCCCGGCGGAGACCACGAAGGCCATCGGCGATTGGGCCGAGCTGCAACTCGAACAGCGGTCGCGTCGCGAGACCTGATCACGACCCGCTTCCCACGGTCCCTGCACCTCCGCGGTGCAGCGGCTCTCTCGGGTGATGCGCGTCGCGAGACCTGATCGTGACCCGCTTCCCAGGGTCCCTGCACCTCCGCGGTGCGGCGGCTCCCTAGGGTGATGCCATGAAGCGCTCCGCAGTGACCCGCACCACCACCGTGTTCGTCTCCGCCGTCCTCGTCGGGCTCGTCCTCTCGGGCTGCTCGGCCGGGTCGAGCACCGAGGCCGGCAGCGACTCGCGAGCTGCGATGCCCGCGCCCGGCCAGGTCGCCGGCGACGCGCAGGTCGGCGTCGACGGCGCCGCCTCCCCCGACCTCACGCAACAGCAGGTGGTCACGACCGGTTCACTCACCGTCACCGCTGACGACCCGATCAGCACCGCGACGGACGCCACCCGGATCGTCACCGAGGCGGGCGGGCGCGTCGACAGCCGCGACGAGACTCCGGGCACCTCCGACCAGGCCGCGCAGGCGACCCTGACGGTCCGTATTCCCGCCGACGACTTCGACGACGTGCTCGCGCAGCTGCAGGCGCTCGGCACGGTGAACAACCTCTCCGTGTCCGCGGTGGACGTCACGGCACAGGCCGCCGACCTCGACGCGCGGGTCACCGCCCTCCAGGCCTCGGTCGACCGACTGCTCGGACTCATGGCGGCTTCGACCACGACGGCCGACCTCCTCGCCGCCGAGACCAGCCTGTCCCAGCGGCAGGCGGAACTGGACGGGCTCGTCGCCCAGCGCGACGCGCTCGCCGATCAGGTCGACTTCTCCTCCGTGTTCGTGAGCTTCGTGGCCCCAGGCGTGGTCGCGCCGGGTGTGCCCACCGACTTCTGGGGCGGCGTGGTCGCCGGGTGGAACGCGCTCGTCGCCGCCGCCTCGGGACTGGTCGTCGTGGTCGGCGTCCTGGTGCCGTGGCTGCTCCCCCTCGCAGTCGTCGCCGCGGTCGTGGTGCTCCTCGTCAGGTCGGGCCGTCGGCGCGCTGCTCGCCGCTCGCAGACACCTGCCACCTCGGCCGGGCCCGATGCGACAATGGACCGGTGACCGCTCAAGCGCAGCACCACCCGTCCGATCGATCGTTCGACCCCGCCTCGATCCTCAGTGACGGGCTCGTCGAGCGCATCCGCGAACGTGCCGCCGTGGCGGACCGCGAGAACGCCTTCTTCGACGAGGACCTCGCCGAGCTGCGAGCGTGCGGCTATCTCCGGGCGTTCGTCCCCGGGGAGTTCGGCGGCCTCGGCCTCGGCCTGAGCGAGGTCACGCTGCTCCAGTCCCGGCTCGCGACCGCCGCCCCGGCGACCGCTCTCGCGATCAACATGCATCTCGTGTGGACGGGGGTCGCGCGACTGCTCCACGTCCGAGGAGACGACTCGCTCCGCTTCGTCCTCGAGGGAGCTGCCGGGGACGAGCTGTACGCGTTCGGGGTCAGCGAAGCGGGCAACGATCTCGTGCTCTTCGGATCCGACACCGAAGCCCGTCCGGGCCCCGACGGTTCCTATCGGTTCCACGGCCGGAAGATCTTCACCTCGCTGTCGCCCGCGTGGACCTGGCTGGGGACGACCGGGCTCGACACGACCTCGGCCGACGGTCCGAAGGTCGTCTACGGCTTCATCGATCGCTCACGCGGCGGTTTCGAGATCCTCGACGACTGGGACACCGTCGGGATGCGCGCCAGCCAGAGCAGGACGACCCTGCTCCAGGGGGCCGAGTCGACGGCGGAGCACATCGTCCGACGCCTCGATCCCGGGCCCAACCCGGACCCCATCGTCTTCGGGATCTTCGCCTGCTTCGAGACCCTCATCGCCGCCGTGTATACGGGCATCGGCGAACGCGCCCTCCGACTCGCGGTCGAGACCGCCCACCGGAAGACGTCGAAGAAGGCCGGAGGTGCGAGCTACGCGGCGGACCCCGACATCCGCCGTCGGATAGCCTCGGCCGCCATCGCGTACGACGGCATGCTGCCACAGCTCGCCGGCATCGCCCGGGACCTCGACGACGGGGTCGACCATGGCGCGCTCTGGTTCCCGAAACTCGTCGGGCTCAAGGTCCGCGCGACGGAGACCGCCCGCGAGGTCGTCGATCAGGCGATCCGGGTCGCCGGCGGCGGCAGCTACTTCGCCGCGAGCGAATTGGGCCGGCTGTATCGCGACGTCCTCGCCGGGATGTTCCATCCCTCCGACGACGAGTCCGCCCACGCAACGGTCGCGAACGCCTGGCTCGGGCCCGCGTGACGGCTCTGCTCGGGCCCGTGCGACGGCTCGGGCCGGCCTGACGGCCCGGCTCAGCCGCGGTTGTTGCTGAGCTCGAAGATCCGCAGGAGCTCGCCGACCGCGGCGTCCTTGCTGTCCCCGCCCTCCTCGAACATCTGCGTGACGTGCGTCAGCAGGTGGTTCTCGACGAGCAGCTTGTTGAGGGACCCCAGCGACTTCTGGATGGCGAGCGACTGCGTGATGATGTCCATGCAGTAGTCCTCGTTCTCGATCATCTTCTCGAGGCCACGCATCTGGCCCTCGAGGATCTTCGTCCGGTGCAGGGCCCGCTTCTTGATGTCTTCGATCACCGGCTCAGGGTACCACCAGGGGGTACGGTGCCCTCCTGCTCCATCGGACCGGAGGACACGGGCGACGAGCCTAGGATGGGCGGATGACGAGCTCCCCCACACTCGAACTCACCGCTGCCGACGCGGACCGCGCGCGAGCCCTGCGGTCGATGAAGCGCCTGGCCACCGGACTGCTCCTCGTCATGGCGGTCATCTTCGCCGTCGCGTTCGCACTCGAGGGACGCTACCCGTGGTTGGCGTACGTCAGGGCCGCTGCGGAAGGCGGCATGGTCGGGGCGCTCGCGGACTGGTTCGCCGTCACCGCCCTCTTCCGGCACCCGCTCGGCATCCCGATCCCCCACACGGCGATCATCCCGAAGCGCAAGGACGAGATCGGCGTCAGCCTCGGCGAGTTCGTGGAGACCAACTTCCTCTCCGAGGAGGTCGTGCGGCAGAAGCTCGCGTCCGTCTCCGTCTCGGAGAAGCTCGGCGGATGGTTGTCCGAGCCCGCGAACGCCGAGCGGGTCACCGCCGAGGGGTCCATCGCGGTGCGGGGTCTGCTGGAGACGCTGTCCGACGACGACGTCCGCGAAGTCATCGAGGCGTTGGCGTCCAAACACCTCATCGACCCGCAGTGGGCCCCGAACATCGGCCGTTGGGTCGAGCACATCGTCGGCGTCGGCGCGCACCACGACGCGGTCGACCTCCTCCTCGACCGCACGGGTGAATGGCTGAGCACGAATCCGAAGGCGTTCGAACGCCTGGTCTCGAGCCGTCTGCCGACCTGGGTGCCGTCCTTCGTCGACCGGCTGGTGGACGACAAGCTCTACCGGGAGGCCGTGTCCTTCGTCCAGGCCGTCCGCGCGAACCCCGACCACCAGCTCCGTCATGCCCTCGACGGCTACCTCGGCGAGCTCGCGGAGCAACTGCAGCACGACGACGCGACCATCACCCGCTTCGAGAACGCCAAGCACGAGGTCATCGACAGTCCTCGTGTCCGGGAGGTCGCCGGTAAGACCTGGGCGGCCGCGAAGAACGCGTTCCTCGAGGCACTCGACGCCCCCGACAGCGACCTCCGCGTGCGGATCGCCGGCACCATCGCGGACTTCGGCCGGCGACTGTCGACCGACCGGGCGTTCTCCACCCGCGTCGACACCCGCGTCGCGGACGCCCTGTCCTACGTCGTCACCCGCTACCGGCACGACATCGCGAGCATCATCACCGAGACCGTCGAGCGTTGGGACGCCCGGGAGACGACCCAGAAGATCGAGCTGCTCGTGGGACGCGACCTGCAGTTCATCCGCTTGAACGGCACCATCGTCGGCGCGCTCGCCGGCCTCGCGATCTTCACGGTCGCGCAGGCGGTCCTCCGCGCGTTCTGACGACGGGACCGGTCAGCGCTTCGGCAGCAGCTCCACGGAGATGAGGTTCACGACGTCGTTCGCGAGCAGGTCGAGCGACGCCTGATCGCGGCAGGTGAAGGTGAAGACGACGAGGATCCCCATCTTCGTGAGCGACCGGACGCCCCAGTACGTGCGCTCCCCCGAGGGCTGGGTCCACGACAGGACCCGGAACTCGATGAGGCCCCCACCGCTGTTGTAGTTCAGTTGTTCCGTCGTGCCGTCCGCTTTGACGTAGTCGGCCCCGACGTACTTCGCCATGTAGGCGTCGCTCGACTTCTCGTCGTCTCCGACCGCGATCTCGTCAGGCGTCAGCGCGATGTTGCCGAGTCCGACGTCGCAGGAGGTCGCCGCGTTCCGGTAGATCTCGACGCCGTTCCGGTCCGGACCGATCGCCGCCCAGGACGAGTCCAGGTCGTTCGTCAGGTAGGCCGTCCATTCGGTGGGGACGTCCTGCCCGGCCGCGAAGTCGAGGTCGGGCGGGATGGAGACGTAGGTCTTCGTCGGCTCCGGCGTCGAGTCCGTCTCCGTGGGCGTCGGAGAAGCGGTCTTCGTCGGGGTGGCCGAGCGGGTGGGGCTCGGGTCCGCGACCGGTGCGCCCCCCTGCGTGAGCACGAGGGCGACGACGGTGATGATCGCCGCCAACACGAGCGGGACACCGACGGCCAGGGCGATGATGAGCCCCGTCCGCTTGCGCTTCGGGGCACCGGGAGGCGGCGGTTGCTGGCCGTACCCGGGAGGGCCTTGCGGTGGCTGCTGTTGGTACGGGTTCTGCTGCGGCTGATACGGCTGCTGCGGCTGGTATGGCTGTCCGCCGGAGGGGTTCCGCTGCCCGCCATACGGGTTCTGCTGGTACGGGTTCTGCTGCTGCGGTCCCTGTCCGTACGGCGGCTGCTGCTGTCCGTACGGGTTCTGCTGCTGCGGTCCCTGTCCATACGGCGCCTGCTGCTGCTGCTGACCGTACGGGTTCTGCTGCTGCGGTCCCTGCCCGTACGGCGCCTGCGGCTGCTGGCCGGAGGGGTGCTGCGGCTGCTGACCCGGCGGCCATTGCGGCGGGCGGGCGTCAGGCTGCTGTGGGTCGGGAGGCGGTGCATCGGTCACGGGAGTGGCCTTTCGACGGAACGGCGGGCGGAGCGGGTGAACTGCCCGGCCGCATGCCTGCAGTTCGATGCCGTCAGCCTATCTGCGACGGACCGGCGCCGGTGGGCACATCCTGCACCAGAATGGTGACGTGTCCACCGCCCCCACCACACCCCGCACCCGCAGCGAGCGCCTCGACGCGCTCCCGTTCACCAAGGCACACGGGCGACTGCTCGTCGGTTCCGGCGTCGGCTGGGCCCTCGACGCCATGGACGTGGGACTCGTGTCCTTCGTGCTCGCCCAGCTCGCCGTGCAGTGGCAGCTCGGGAACACGGAGCTCTCCTGGATCGCCTCAGCCGGGTTCCTCGGCATGGCCATCGGTGCGACGCTCGGGGGCTTGCTCGCCGACCGGGTCGGACGGCGCCACGTCTTCGCGATCACCCTGCTCGTGTTCGGCATCGCGACGGGCGCGTCGGCCCTCGCCTGGGGACTCGGCGTGCTCATCGTGCTGCGATTCATCGTCGGCCTCGGACTCGGCGCCGAGCTGCCCGTCGCCTCGACCCTCATGAGTGAGTTCGCCCCGCCACGGATCCGCGGGCGGATCATCGTGTTCCTGGAGGCGTTCTGGGCCATCGGGTGGATCGCCGCCGCCCTCATCGGCTATCTGGTCGTGCCGACGAGCGACGACGGGTGGCGCTGGGCGCTCGCCATCGGCGCGTTGCCCGCGGTCTACGCGGCCATCGTGCGGACGCGACTGCCGGAGTCGGTGCGCTTCCTCGAGTCGCGTGGGCGCCACCGCGAGGCGGAAACCGTCGTCCGCGAGTTCGAGGCCTCGGCCGGCGTCGCCCACCCGGAGCCAGCCGGCGACACCACCACCGACACCCCCGTGAGCGCCGGTCTCTCCGCCGGCGAGCGCCTCCGTGGGCTGTGGGTACCCACGCACCGCCGCGACACCGGTTCGCTCTGGATCGTGTGGTTCTGCGTCAACTTCTCCTACTACGGTGCGTTCATCTGGATCCCGACGATCCTCGTCGCCTCCGGGTTCTCCCTCGTCCGGTCCTTCGGTTTCACCCTGATCATCACCCTCGCCCAGATCCCGGGCTACGCCGTCTCGGCATGGTTGATCGAGGCCTGGGGCCGGAAGCAGACCCTCGCGACCTTCCTGGCGGGCTCCGCGGTGTCGGCGGTCCTGTTCGGCACGGCGACGACCGAACCGATGATCATCGTGTTCGGGATGTGCTTGTCCTTCTGCAATCTCGGTGCCTGGGGCGCCCTGTACGCGACGACCCCGGAGCTGTATCCGACGGCGCTCCGTGCGACGGGGGCCGGGTGGGCCGCCGGTATCGGCCGCATCGCCTCGATCATCGCCCCCCTGTCGGTTCCGGTGCTCCTCCTCGCAGGACAGGCCCTGCTCTTCTCCGTGTTCGCCGCCTTCTTCGTCGTCGCCGCGGTCGCCGCACTGTTCCTCTCGGACATGCGCGGCCGCTCCCTCGACTGAGCCGCGTCCCACCGCACGACCCGCACCGCCAGTCGGCCGGGTCGGTCGGCGTCGATGCGACAGAATGGGGCCGTGACCGAATCCACCAGCGCCGTGTCCCCGTCCGCCTCCGTCGACCGACGTCCGATCTCGGGACGTCGTGTCGATCTCGAGCACGGTGCGTACACCGCGTCGATCGCCTCGGTCGGTGCCTCACTGCGGTTCCTGCGACACGACGGCCGGGACCTCGTCGTCCCGTTCGACGCCGAGGAGGTCCGTCCGGCGTTCCGTGGCGCCATGCTCGCCCCGTGGCCCAACCGCGTCGTCGACGGCCGGTACACCTTCGCGGGCGTCGACCACCAGCTCGCACTCACGGAACCCGCTCGTGGTCACGCCCTCCACGGGCTCGCCGCCTGGTCGGAGTGGGACCTCGTGTCGTCGAGCGCGGCGTCGGCGGCGTTCCGCGTGGTCATCGAGGCACAGGAGGGCTATCCGTTCCGTGTCCAGGTCACCGCGACCTACACGCTCGACGACGACGGACTCCGCACCGACGTCGAGGCGCTGAACCTCGGCGATGTCGACGCGCCCTACGGCACGGGACCGCACCCGTACCTCGTCGCGGGTGATGGCCGCGTCGACGACTGGACACTGGAGCTGCCCGCCGCCGAGGTGCTCACCGTCACGCCGGACCGGCTCATCCCGATCTCGCTCGAGCCGGTCGACACGGAGGCGACGGAGCACTTCGACTTCCGGTCACCCCGGGCCATCGGCGACACCTTCGTCGACCACGCGTACACGGCGCTCGATCGCGACGTCGACGGCCGGGTCACGGTGCGCGTGACGACGCCATCCGGCAGCGGCGTCGCCATGCACTGGGGTGACGGTCTGCCCTGGGTCCAGGTGCACACGGCCGATCAACCCGTCGCGGAGCTGAACCGGCTGGGGCTCGCCGTCGAACCGATGACCTGTCCCCCCGACGCCTTCTCGACCGGGACCGACCTCGTCGTCCTGGCTCCCAATACACCACACCGGGTGTCCTGGACCATCGCAGCACTCTGACAGTCGTCGGGGCTAGGCTGGCGACATGTCACAGACTCTTGCGAAACTCACCGGCGGCCCGCTCGACAGCGAGATCATCCCGCTCGAAGACGGTCAGGACGGCGAGCTCGTCCTGCCCTACGGCGAAGGCCAGCTCATCTACCGTCCGGTCGGCGAAGCGACGAACACCGGCGACCACGATGGCCCGACGACGACCGACTACGAGTACGTCGAGTCGACGGAGGACATCTCCCCGACGAACCGCAACGGCAACGGCGACGACGACTCGATCGGCTGAACCGAGCCACACCGTTCCACCTGAACGCCGGTAGCTGAGCCTCAGCTGCCGGCGTTCGGCGTTCACTCGCCCTGGTCGTCGACCGTCACCGTGAAGGTCTGGACCCGGAGCGGAAGCACGGGTGTCATCCGGACCTCCAGGCGGAGGCGCCCCTCGGTCCCCTCGACGAACCAGACCAGGTGGTCCGGCGAATCGCAGATCGGCGTCGCGCGCCCTGAAGCCACCTCGGCGATGCCACCGACGGCGGCGACAGCGGCGTCGACCGCCTCGCGTCGCTCGTCCAGTGGCCGGTCGAGGGCGACGTTCTCGGCGAACAGCGAGGCGGCGACGCGGTCGTCCCAGTGCGACAGCAGCCCGGTCGCGGTCATGGACGCCACAAGCGTCTCCGGCCAGGGGCGGATCGCCGGTTCCGGCAGCTCACCGGTGGCCTGGGCGCCGTCGATCGCCAGCCGCAGAGCCTGTTCGGCGGGCTTCGCCACGGCCGCGTAGCCGGCGTTCTCGAAGGCGACGACGCCGAACCCGGATGCCGGGTGCCACCGCATGTGGGCGCTGTAACCGGGGTAGCCGCCCGAGTGCGAGACGAGCGTCCCGAGGTCGGCGTCCTCCTCGACGAAGAGGCCGAAGCCGTAGCCGAGCGCGAGTCTCGGCGGCACGCCGTCGAGGGTGGGCCGCGACGGAGCCAGCCGGTGCAGCTGCTGCAGCTCGCGGCGGCTGGCGCTCGACAGTGGTCCGGTCTCGTCCCCGGTCCAGGCGCCGTCGAGCCAGCGCACCCATCCGATCAGGGTGGAGGCCGAGGCGAAGAGCCCGCCGATCGAGGAGAAGACCCCGGGGCCGGAGAACGGGACCTCGACGAATCGGCCGTCTTCATCGACGGCCCGTTCGCGGCGGACACGATGACCGGTCGCCGTGACCGCCCCGTCGCCCTCGGGTCGCTCGAACACGGCGCCGAGCCCGAGCGGCTCCAGCAGGAGCGAGGTCACCGCGTCGATGTAGGAGCCACCGGTCACACGCTCGATGACCTGCCCGAGCAGCGCGTAGCCGAGGTTCGAGTAGGAGAACGCCGTCCCGGGTGTCGTGACGCATCGGACGCCGCGCACGAGCAGCCGCCGGAACTCGTCCACGCTGATCGACTCCTGGCGGTCACCCCACGGATCGTCCGTTCCGAGCCCACCCGACATCGTCAGAAGCATCCGCACGGTCGGCCGGACGGCGATGCCGTCAGGGAGCACCGGCGCGAACTCCGGCACGAACCCGTCCACTGGCGCGTCCAGGTCGAGGCGACCGGCGTCGCGGAGGATGAGGAGCACGGCCGCGGTGAAGCTCTTCGTGCAGGAGGCGATGCGGAACAGCGTGTCGGCGTCGGGCACCGGACCGCCCACGGTGACCCCGCCGAACCCCTGCTCGAACCGGACCCGCTCGCGGTCGAACACGGCGACGTACGATCCCGGGGCGACGCCGGAGTTGATCCGGTCCTGGAAGACCCGCGTGATGTCCGTCTCGGTGCTGTCCTCGACCAGGTGCATGCCGCCTCCTCCTCGACGGCCCTCGGCAGCCGTCCGCGATCTCGTCGCGCTTCGAGCGTACGACCATTCCGCGCCACCGGGCGCCATCGCACGGGGTGCCGGGCGTAGGGTGCTCCTCCGCCAGGACGAAGTCAAGGGGCACCGATCAGCGACGTCCGATGCCCGCCGCGGGAGTAGCGTCATCTCCCGGATCGACCGTCGACGGGACGGCCGTGGAAGGAGTCATTCCATGTCGAACACGTCGACCTCCGGGCAGCCTGCCCCGGTCCGGAGCCTCGTCCCCGCCAGGATGGACCGATTGCCGTGGACCCGGTTCCACTGGATGATCGTCGTCGGTCTCGGCTTCTCGTGGGTGCTGGACGGCCTCGAGATCCAGATCGTCGCCTCCGCCGGGTTCCAGAAGTCGCTGGGGCTGTCGGCGGCGGAGGTCGGCCTCCTCGGGACGATCTACCTCCTCGGCCAGGTGACGGGCGCTCTCGTCTTCGGCCGCATGGCGGACCGCCTCGGCCGCAAGAAGCTCTTCATCCTGACCCTCGCGATCTACCTCGTCGCGAGCGGCATCGCCGGCCTGTCCCCCACGTTCTGGTTCCTCGCCATCTTCCGGTTCTTCGCCGGCATGGGCATCGGCGGCGAGTACGCGGCGATCAACTCGGCCATCGACGAGCTCATCCCGTCGAAGTACCGCGGGCACGTCGACATCGCCATCAACGGCACCTACTGGGGTGGCGCCGCCCTCGGATCGGCGGCGAACCTGTTCCTGCTGAACACCGACTACTTCGCCGAGGACGTCGGCTGGCGCATCGGGTTCTTCATCGGGCCGGTGCTCGGTCTCGCCATCATCTTCCTGCGCCGCCACATCCCCGAGAGTCCGCGGTGGCTCATGACGCACGGTCGGGAACAGGAGGCGGAGGCCACGGTCGACGACATCGAGGCCACCGTCCGCAAGCAGGGCGGGACGATCGACCCGGTCGACGAGTCGAAGGCGCTCACGGTCCAGGCCCAGGGCCACATCCCGATCCGGACCATCTTCGGCGTCCTCTTCTCGAAGTACCCGAAGCGCACCTTCGTCGGCCTCGCGATGATGATCACCCAGTCATTCCTGTACAACGCGATCTTCTTCACCTACGCGCTCGTGCTGCAGAACTTCTACGGCACGAGCCCCTCGTCGACGCAGTACTACTTCTTCCCCTTCGCAATCGGCAACCTGCTCGGACCACTCCTCCTCGGCAGGCTGTTCGACACCTGGGGTCGTCGCCAGATGATCTTCCTCACCTACGGGGTCTCCGGGGCGGTGCTGGCCGTGTCGGCGGTGCTCTTCAACGCCGGTGCGCTCGACGCGACGACCCAGACGATCTTCTGGTGCGTCTCGTTCTTCTTCGCCTCCGCCGGTGCGTCAAGCGCCTACCTGACCGTGAGCGAGATCTTCCCGCTCGAGCTCCGCAGCCAGGTGATCGGCTACTTCTTCGCGATCGGACAGATCGCGGGTTCGGTCGCGCCTCTGCTCTACGGGATCCTGATCGGTGACGGCACCGACCGCGGGCCGCTCACCGTGGGCTACTTCGTCGGTGCCGGCGTGATGGTCCTCGGCGGGTTGATCGCCCTCATCTTCGGCGTCGACGCCGCGCGGAAGTCCCTCGAGGACATCACGGAACCCCTGTCGATCGTGCGCGAGGGGAAGGGCTCGCGAAGCTGATCCCGGTCCGCGCTCAGTCCTCGTCGGAGACGTAGACCCCGAGCGTCTCGGCGAGGCGCTCCCGCTCCACCGCCCGACGGCCGGCGCCTTTGGCGCTGGCCGTCGTGAGCGTGGCGAGGATGTGCAGGGTGAGCGCGATCCCGATCGAGGAACTCGGGTGGCCCTCCTCGGCACGGCCGAGCACGATCGTCTCGTCGGCGTACGGGGTCAGCGGGGCGTCCGGCGCATCGGTGATGAGCACGAGGCTGCCTCCCGCTTCCGCGAACGGGACGACGGAGTCGATCGTGTACTTCCGGTACCGCTGCAGCGACACGGCGATCATGACGTCGCTCGTGCGCACGTCGCTCAGGACGTCGAGCGGCCGCACGATGGTGCCGTCGATGAGCGTGACGTTCGCGAGGCCGTAGCTGAGGTCCGCGGCGAGGAGGGACGCGTAGGTGAACGACTTCGACGCCCCGATGAGAAAGCGTCGCCGGGCGGAGACGATGAGGGCCGCTGCGCGTTCGAGGGCGCCGTCCGCCTTGGCCGAGGCGAGGGACTCCTCGAACTGCTTGCGTTCCTGCTCGAGGAGTCGGTGCTTCAGGACGGACGCGGAGCGTCGTTCGAGACGCTGCTCCGGGCGTTCGCCGGGGACGGCGGTGTCCTCATCGGTGAGGAAGAGGGTGTCGTCGTTCACGCGCGGTCTCCTTCGCATGCCGTCACCGGGGTTCGGGCCGGCGCCGTCCGTTCGTGTCGGCAGCAACACCGACGGCCCGCCGGCAGGTCACCCGGCGAGGTTCCCTTGATGGTAGCGACGGGAAGCGCATACAGGATCGCCGGAACGACAACGATTCGGTGCACACGCGTCCGGTCGTGCGACGGTCAGCGTTCGGGCTCGTCGTCCAGGTCGGGCAGGGTGATCGAGGACGTGAAGAGGCTCGCGCGCTGTTCGGCCTCGGCGCTGCCGCTGAACAGCCCGACGGGCTCGGTGACCGGCCCGCCGCGCTTCGGCACCGGACGAGGCTCCTGCTCGACCATCTGCACGCGGTTGCGCGGGATCGCCGACGGGTTCTGCGCGAGGATCCACTCGACCATCTGCTCGCGCACGAGGCACCGGAGGTCGAAGAGGGTCGGTGCGTCCACCGCGGTGACGAGGATGCGGATGCGCACGTAGCCGCCCACGGCGTCCGTGACCTGCAGGACCTGCGCCCGGCCGTCCCAGAGGTCGGTGCGGTCGAGGATGCGCTCCAGCTCGGTCCGCATGACCGCGGGACTCACCCACCAGTCGAGGTCGAACTCGACCGACCCGAGCAGCTCGCTCGTGTTCCGCGTCCAGTTCTGGAAGGGCGTGGAGGTGAAGTAGGTGGACGGGAGCACCATACGGCGATCGTCCCAGATGCCGACGACGACGTAGGTGAGGGTGATCTCCTCGATCCGGCCCCACTCCCCCTCGACGATGACGACGTCGTCGACCCGGATCGCATCGCTGAAGGCGAGCTGGATCCCGGCGAACACGTTCCCGAGGACGGACTGCGCCGCGAGGCCGGCGACGATGCTCACGACACCGGCGGAGGCCAGCACGCTCGCCCCGACGCCCTGGACGCCGGGGAACGTCAGGAGGATCGACGCGACACCGACGATGACGACGACCGCGATCGCCAGACGACGGACGAGCGCGAGCTGCGTCTGCATGCGGCGGGCGACCTTGTTGTTCGGGACGTCGATGCGGTACCGGGCCTGGCCGAGCCCGATGACGAAGGCGAGCAGCGCGGCGACCAGCCACGTCGCTGCGGCGATGACGGCGATCCGGAAGGTCTGGTCGATGAACCCACGGGCGGCCTCATCGGGAAGCGTCGCCGCCACCGCCGGCCACACGGCGACCAGGATCACGAGGGCCCGGAAGGGGTGCCTGGCACTCCCGGCGAGCGCACCCGGCCAGTCGCTCCGCCGCGCCGCCATCCGGAAGGAGACCGACACGATCACGATGACGACGAGCGCTGCGATCAGCGCTATCCCGGCTGCTGCGGCGACACCCCACCAGCTCTGCCAAACGAACATCCATGCCTCCTCGAGCCGGTCGTGCACTACGTGTTCCTCCGCCGGCCGATGCCGCACGGCGCAAGCGTCCAGCGTAGGGGCCGGTGCATGCCACGCTCGACCGCTTGCGCGGCCTGCCACGAACCTCTCAGGCCGAGTTCACGTGGCTGGCGCGTCCCACATGAACCGGGCGAACCTCCCCGTTCACCGAGGTAACGCGGCCCAGACTGCCCTTCGACAGGCTCAGGGACCGACACATGGCGGGCGAACCTCTTCCGGGTCACTGAGCCCGTCGAAGGGCGGCACAGCTCCGGGACCGCAGCGGTGCGGACAGACGTTTCCCGGTCACTGAGCCTGTCGAAGTGCCCACGAGGATGCCTCGTCGTTCCGGGTAGGCCTCTTCCGGTCACTGAGCTTGTCGAAGTGCCCACGAGGATGCCTCGTCGTTCCGGGTAGGCCTCTTCCGGTCACTGAGCTTGTCGAAGTGCCCACGAGGGCACATCGTCGTTCCGGGCACACCTCTTCCGGTCACTGAGCTTGTCGAAGTGCCCACGAGGAACCCTTCGACAGGCTCAGGGGCCGGAAACGGTCAGAACGGTGCGGGATCCGGCTCGGTCCGATACTGCTTCCCGTCAGGCGTTGTCCAGTCGAGCACCCCGCCGGGCCCGTGGTCGAGGTTCCATCCGGGCAGGTGCTTCATCCGATGGTGATGTCGGCAGAGACACGCGAGGTTGCCGACATCCGTGGTCCCGCCGTCCTCCCAGGCGACCGAATGATCGAGGTCGCAGGCCCTGGCGCGCCTGCCGCAGCCCGGTGCGCGACAGATGCCGTCTCGTAGCCGCACCGCGCGTTGCAGGTCGGCCGGGACCCGGTACTGATTCCGCCCGACGGAAAGGACCGCACCGGTTTCCGGTTGGACGAGGATCCGGGTGAAGCTCGGCGCGTTCACCGCGATGCGTGCCGCGGTCTCCGGGTCGATCGGGCCATAGCCGTCGAGCATGCCCGGCGCATCAGAGACGCCGGCCACGGTGAGTGCCGGGACGGTGATCTGCACGGTCGGCTTGATGTGCTCCTGCACTTCGACCGGGTGCGGAAGGACCGGGCTCGACATGACGTCGTCCGGGGTCACTCCGGTGAGCGCGAGTGCTGCGAGGGCGTCGGCCTGCAGCTGGGCGCACGTGCGGGTGTCGCCGGCCTGACGTGCCTCGGCGGCGGCCGCCTCGATCCGCTCGACGATGCCCTGCGCGATGGGTGCGGTGGTGAAGAGGTGCACCCACGCCATGCCGTCCGCTGCGGGTTCGAACTCGACCCGGCGGTCGGCCTCTGAGCGGACCGCTCGGGCGGTGATGGATTCCGGGTGGAGGCGCTCGCGCAGGACGCGGGCGCGCCTGCGGAGGTTCGCGTTGGTCGTCTCCTCGGCGACCGGCAGGACCTCAGCGAGGAACACCGCCCGGCCTGCGGTCGGCACGTCACTGAGTTGGTCGATGATCGTCTGCGCGTGCCGGGCCGAGATGCGCCCGGCCTCGAGCGAGGCGAGCACGGCGGGTGCGTCATTGACGAGCCGTTCCGCGTCGTTCGTCGCCCGCTGGACCGTCCGCTCGGGAGTGCGCGTCGCCATCGCGAGGGTTGCGCAGGTCGACCGGCGGGAGAGCGCCAAGCGCTCGGCCGGCGGGTAGACCGCCGGGACGACCGAGTCGGCGAGGGCGTCGGCGTAGGCCGCGGAACGGGCGAGTAGCCGAGCCTCCTCGGCGTCCAGAGCAGCACGCCGACGCTGGATGTCCGCGTAATGGTCCGAGAACTCCGCGAGCTGCGCGGCGTAGTCGTCGCTCGCGCGGATCGCGGTGAGGGTGATCTCGGTCATGGAACAAGTCCACCATGGACCACTGACATTCCAGATGGTGAGTCGTCTCGATTGTGCGAGTTTTCTCGTGGGCCCTTCGACAAGCTCAGGGAGCGGAGGAGGTTGCTCGAGAACCGGAGTGAATGCGCGCGCCCTTCGACAGGCTCAGGGTCTGGAGAGGGTCGCTCGGAGACCGGAGTGAGTACGGGTGCACCCCTTCCGGTCACTGAGCTTGTCGAAGTGCCTACGAGTGCCCTTCGACAGGCTCAGGGACCGGAGAGGGTTGCTCAGGGACCGGAGGGGGCTACTCAGGGACCGCGATGGTTGCTCGGAGGCCGGAGAGCTCCGGGTGGACCCTCTCCCGGTCACTGAGCCTGTCGAAGTGCCCGCGAGAGGCCTCCCGGGCGAGGTGCCTCCGTCAGCGGTACACCGAGAGGCCCGCCGCGGCCCCACTGCTCGCGCAGTCTGCAAAGAACCGATCAGCCCGGCAGGACCTCGTGCGGGTACTCGGCCGACCGGTGCTGGAACTCGGTGACCGCCGGGTTGAGGATGACGCCGTCCTGGATCTCGACGGCCCGCTGGACGGTCAGGCTGTCGGCCCAGGCGGCCGGTCCGGCCAGGACGGTGGGCAGGAACGGCAGCAACGCCTCGCTGTTCTCCCAGCTGGACGAGTTCCACAGGAGCGACGGACTGTGGTCGACCGCGTAGTAGTTGATCTCCCCGCGCCCGACGGTGAACATCGGGTCGTCGAACCCAGTGGTACGCGCCCATTCGAAGGCCATGCCCTCGTCGCAGGAGACGTCCACGATGAGGCTGCCGGGCCGGAACGCGCCGAGATCGTCCTCACGGAGGTAGAGCAGTGGTGCGTTCGGGTCCTGCAGAGTGCAGTTGACGACGATGTCGCTCTCGGCCAGGAAGGGTGCGAGCGGGACGCGGCCCTCGTCGGTGATGACCTCGCTGAGGTACGGGCCGTCGTCGTGGTCGAACTGGATCATGCGGGCGGAATGGATGGGCGCCGCGACCGCCGCGACCCGGCGGTTGGTGAGCACGCGCACGTCGTGGATCCCATGGGCGTTGAGCGCGGTCACTGCACCTCGGGCGGTCGCGCCGAACCCGATGACCACGGCGGTCAGGCGACGGCCGTAGCTGCCGGTGGAGCCGCAGAGTTCCAACGCGTGGATCACCGAGCTGTAGCCGGCGAGCTCGTTGTTCTTGTGGAAGACGTGCAACCCGAAGCTGCCGTCGGCGGCCCAATGGTTCATCGCCTCGAAGGCGATCAGCGTGAGTCGTTTGTCGATCGCGAGCTGCGTCAGCGCGGCGTCCTGGACGCAGTGCGGCCAGCCCCAGAGCGTCTGCCCGTCCCGGAGCTCCTGGACGTCCTCGAGCTGCGGTTTCGGCAGGAGGACGACGTCCGCCTGCGCGATGACCCCGGAGCGCGTCGCGAACGAGCGGACGTAGGGCGCGATCTCCTCGTCGGAGACGCCGAACCGGGCACCATAGCCGTGCTCCACGACGATCCGAGACCGGAACTCCTGCGGGATGCGCTCGAAGTGCGCCGGGTGGATCGGCACTCGTCGTTCGTCGGGTTTCAGCGAGGTACCGATCACCCCGAGGACGGCGTCGCGCTGCACGGTCGGTTCGGATGCTGCTGGCATGACTGCTCGTCCCGTTCACGGGAACCGAAGCGGCGCCGTGCCCCTGACCGTACAGGACGCGGGCGCCGCCGACGCCCGGAAACGCGACAACCCCGCACCGTGAGGTGCGGGGTTGTCGTTGCAGCTGGTGGACCCAAGGGGATTCGAACCCCTGACCCCCTCGATGCGAACGAGGTGCGCTACCGGACTGCGCCATGGGCCCAACTACTCGTCCAGGCTAGCAGAACCGGCGAGCCGTTTCGAACCGGCCGCGCTAGTCCTCGTAGGGGTTCGGGCCGTCGTCGACCGGCATGCTGCCGTCCTTCGGATTGGCGGCGATGAGGGCAGCGAGGTCGAGATCGCGGAACCAGCGGAGCCGCTGGCTCCGGGCACGCCGATAGTGCTCGTCGACGACCGGCTCGTCGAGGACCCGGTCGAGCTTCGCCTGGATGGCGCGCTCCAGGTCGCCCCACGCACGCTCACGAGCGGATTCCGCGATCGCCGCGACGAACTCCTCGTCCTTGCTCACCCGTCGGAGTTCGGCGGCGAGCCCTGAGTACACCTCGCGGCGACGGGACAGGGCACTCAGGTCGCCTGCACGGTAGTCGTGCTGGTGACGCGCACTCCCCCGACGCTGGAACGCCGTCTGGCGCGCCTCCCGTGCGAGGTCGGCGTACTCCTCCTGCTCGTCGGCCATGCGCCCCAGCTCACGCCGGACAGCCGCCTGCGTCGCCTCGGCGTCGTAGGACGCGCCGTCGCGGAGTGCGCGCTCGATGATCCAGTTCGTGACCTCGACCACGGTCCAGGACCGCGCGATGAGGAGGCCTTCCTCGACCGCGTGCTCGACCGGCGGCGGAGCCACCTCAGGGGGCGCGACGTAGGGCTTCATCGGCTTCCGCCGGCTCTTCCGCCACACGCCCATGGTCACCTTTCGCGTTCCAGGGCGTCGACGAGAACCGAGCGACGAACCCCCTCGACGAGTCTATCCGTCGCCGGTGACCGGTTCATGAACGACCGGACGGGCGCGGTCGGGACTCAGCCCGCGGCGCGGCGACGCTGCAGCAGTGTGGAGCCGCCGGCAGCGATCTCGCCCTCGTCGATGACACCCATCGAGGCGAAACGGCTCGGGGCCGGCTGCGGTTCGACGCGCTCGGGCTGCGGAGCGGCGACGGGCTCCGGACGACGGACGATCGTCGGTACGACCGGCGCGAGACGCTCGGCGCGGGAGGCGATGGCCTCCTGCATGGCCGCCTGGCGCAGGCGATCGTAGGCGTCGGCCTTCGCCAGCTCAGCGGCAGCCGAGGAGCCCTCGGAGAGGTGGAGCGGCTTCGGGATGGACGTCGGGGTCCACGTCTGCGCCTGCGACGCCGCCTTGACGGGCTCGTTGTACTCGAAGAGCGCCGACTCGACACGCCTGGTCGTAACAGCGACCGCCGGTACCGGCGCGACGGCACGGTGGGCGATGCGCGACATCCGGGAGAGCGCAGAGAGCGCGAGCAGACCGACGACTGTGGACGAGATACCGAGGACGAGACCGCCACCCGCGAGGAACGCGGTCACGCCGGAGCAGAACCCGATGATGGAGGCGACCAACACGGTGGTCGCGAGCAGTCTGGAGCGACGACGGCTTCGCGCGAGCTTCGCCGCTCGGGCGTTGCGCTGCACGGCACGGGCTGCGGCAGCGGCCGCACGACGAGCATCCTCCGCGGCACGGGCGGCGGCTTCGGCCTGCACGGCCCTGGCCTCCTCCTCGCGGCGGATCCGGTCGGCTTCGGCGAGTTCGACGCGCGCCGCGGCCTCGGCCGTCGCCTTCGTCCTGGCCTCGAGCTGCTTGAGGAGCTTGCGCTGCGCGGCGACCTCACGCGACGTCGCCTCGAGCCGGACGGCCTCCGGGACCTCAGCCGTCTCGGCGAGCACACGGAGCGTCTGCTGCAGCCGGATCGCGTTGCGCTCGCTGGCGGAGAACTGACTGTCACGCACCCACGACGGCACCAGGTACACCAGCCACAGCATCGCTGCGACCAGAATGATCACCCCACCGCTCAGGAATCCGCCGTCCATGTCCCTGACCGTAGCGGGTGCAACGACCGGAGACGGGCAGTCGTCGGGTGTGTCCCCGGATGGAGGGGGAAAACGGCTACCGGGTCAGCGGGTGGGGAACGGCGACGCGGCCGCAAGACGGTCGGCCTCGGGGATCACGCACGCGTCCTTCGGGACCTGACCGTCCAACCACCGGTTCAGGACGCCGCCCGGGACTTCTTCGCGGACGAGGCCGAAACAGAAGTGGTCACGCCAGTCGCCGTCGATGTGGATGAAGCGGCGCCGCAGTCCCTCGTACCGGAACCCGAGCTTCTCGACGACCCGCAGGCTCGGAGCGTTCTCGGGCCGGATGCAGATCTCCAGACGATGGAGCTGCAGGGCGGTGAAGCAGTGGTCGGTGGCCAGGGCGGTCGCGATCGGTGTGGCACCGAGACCCGCGAACCGCTGGGAGACCCAGTAGCCGATCGACGCCGAGGCCAGCGATCCGTAGGTGATGCCGGAGACGTTGAGCTGGCCGGCGAACTCCCCGTCGACCTCGATGACGAACGGGAGGCCTGCGCCCGAGCGTGCGTGGTTCTGCAGCGACCGGATCGCCGCACGGCTGTCGGCCGGGACCGGGCCGTAGGGGCTCGTCGCCTCCCAGCGGCGCAACCAGGGTCGGTTCTCCGCGAGCTCGCGCTCGAGCGGCCTCGCGTCACGGACCTTGATCGGCCGGATGCTCACTCGCCCACTGCTCAGAACGGGTACGACCTGCGCCACCGTGCCACCCCCTCTCGCGTTCTGTGGTGAGCCTAGTGGAGCGCTCACCGATGCACCGACACCACGTCGTCGACAGCATCGCGCCCCGAGATCCGCAGCTGCGGACCCGGGGCGCGTGGTGTGTCGTCGGGTGGACTCAGTCCAGGTTCCCGGCGAAGCCCTTGAGCCACGGACGCAGCTCGGGACCGAGGTCTTCGCGGTCGACGGCGAGCTGCACGATCGCCTTGATGTAGTCGAGGCGGTCGCCCGTGTCGTAACGACGGCCGCGGAAGATGACGCCGTAGACGCCGCCCGTGCCTTCGACGTCGGCGGCCATCTCCTGGAGCGCGTCGGTCAGCTGGATCTCGCCACCCTTGCCCGGCTCGGTGCGCTCGAGGATCTCGAACACCTCGGGCTTCAGTACGTAGCGGCCGATGATGGCGAGGTTGGACGGGGCGTCCTCCTTCGCGGGCTTCTCGACGAGCCCGGTCACCCGGACGACGTCGGGGTCGTCGGTGGCCTCGACGGCTGCTGCACCGTACATGTGGATCGAATCGGGGTCGACCTCCATGAGAGCGATGATCGTCGCGTTGCGCTTGTCCTGCTCGTCGAGCATGCGCTCGAGGAGGACGTCGCGGGCGTCGATGAGGTCGTCGCCGAGGAGCACGGCGAAGGGCTCGTGGCCGACGTGGCGCTTGGCCCGCAGGACGGCGTGGCCGAGGCCCTTCGGGTCTCCCTGGCGCAGGAAGTGGATGTCGGCGAGCTCACTCGACTCGTTGACCTTCTCGAGGCGCTGGGTGTCGCCCTTCTTCGCGAGGTTGAGCTCGAGCTCGGTCACGCGGTCGAAGTGGTTGGCGAGGGCGTTCTTGTTGCGGCCGATGATCATGAGCACATCGGCGAGCCCGGCGCTGACGGCCTCCTCGACGACGTACTGGATGGCCGGCTTGTCGACGACGGGGAGCATCTCCTTCGGCAGGGCCTTCGTCGCCGGAAGGAACCGGGTGCCGAGACCTGCTGCGGGGATGACTGCTTTGGTAACACGAGTGGTCATGAGGGAAAACCTATCGTGTGGAGCCGGGGAAGTCGCCGAATACCCCCTCGATCGAGGGTGAAATCCCCTGAACCCCTGGACGAGGCGACGGATGTCGGCTATGAGGTCGGGCAACGAGCCGGGCGCGACGACGAGCCGTTTAGAATGGGTCGCATGACGAGCCCCGCCGAACACGAGAAACGAGCGCTGCGCGCCGAGCTCCGTGAGCGGCGGGAGCTGCTCACCTCCCTGGAGAAGGAGCGGTCGACCACCGGCCTGACGGACAACCTCCGAGCCCTCGTCTCCCGCTTCGGCGCGACCTCCATCGCCTGCTACCTCTCCTCCCCGAGCGAGCCCGACACCCGTCCCTTCCTCCAGTGGGCGCAGGAGGCGGGCATCCGCATCCTGTTCCCCATCACCCGCACCGACGGGCTCCTCGACTGGACGATCGGCGAGGAAGGCATCGAGACGGTGGGCTTCGCCGGCACCCCCGAGGTCGTGGGTACCACCCTCGGTCCCATCGCGATCAACGACGTCGACCTCATCCTCGTCCCCGCGGCCGCCGTCGACGCCCACGGCATGCGCATGGGCTGGGGTCGCGGGTACTTCGACAAGACGCTCGGCTCGATGGAGCGCTGCCCGCCCGTCTACGCCGTGCTGTACGACACCGAGATCCTCGACGAGGTCCCGAGCGAGATCCACGACGAACCCGTCGGCGGTGCCGTGACCCCGAGCCGCATCCTCGACTTCGACCAGGTCAGACCGCGCCGCTGAGCGCGCCGACCCACCACATCCCAGGAGACCCCGTGCCCACCTACGCCTACCGCTGCACCGAGTGCGGCAACGCCTTCGACGTCCAGCAGTCCTTCACCGACGACTCCCTCACCGAGTGCCCGGCGTGCTCCGGCAAGCTGCGCAAGCTGTTCAGCGCGGTCGGTGTCACGTTCAACGGCTCCGGCTTCTACCGCACGGACTCCCGCGCCGGTGCCGGCAAGGGCTCGAGCTCCATCCCTGCCTCCTCGAAGTCCTCGGAGGGGTCGTCGAGCTCGTCCTCCTCGGACGCCAAGGGCGGATCCTCCTCCTCGGGCGGCTCCTCCAGCTCAGGCTCCGGCTCCAGCGCCACACCGGCCTCCGCCGGGAGCGCCGCGTCCTGAGCCGGTAGCGTAGCCAGGGTCCTGCCCATCCCGATCCTCAGGGAGACCCCATGCTCAAAGGCTTCAAGGAGTTCATCCTCCGCGGCAACGTGATCGACCTGGCCGTGGCCGTCGTGATCGGGGCCGCGTTCACCGCCATCGTCAACTCGCTCGTCGAGAACATCTTCAACCCGCTGCTCGGGGCACTCTTCAAGGCGGAGAGCTTGAAGGAAGCCTTCGTCGTCTCGATCCCGACCCTCGATGGGAAGACGGCCGATCTGCAGTTCGGTGCGTTCCTCGGCGCGGCGATCCAGTTCGTGCTCGTCGCCGCCGTCGTCTACTTCGTCATCGTGCTGCCGATGAACCACTTCAAGCGCATCACGACGAAGCCGACCGTCGCCGATGAGCCGGCAGCACCGAGCGAGCTGTCGCTCCTCACCGAGATCCGCGACGTGCTGAAGACGGGCACGAGCGCTCCGCTGCCGCCCGCACGCGACGACACGACCGACGGCCGCTAGTCCGGCTCGTCCAGCAGCACCGACGTCCCGTCCCGCTCACCAGTGGGGCGGGACGTTGCGTTGCAGCTCGTCGTCGTTGCCACCGCCGCCGGCGGGTTTGGCGGTGCCGCCCCAGGCGGCGTCGGTGTCCTCCGCCGCCTTGACGGGATCGGCCGGCAGCTGCGGCGCGGGATCCGTTCCGGGAGCACCGGGGCGGATCGCCCGCCTCGATCCTCGGGGGCGGACGATCCGTGGCTCCTGATCGTCCTGCATGATCAGTGTCCGACCATCAGTGGCGCGGGACCTGCACGGCGATCGGCGCGGTGTCGAGGTGCTCGGTCGTGTTGAGCCCGAGCACACCGGCCACACGCTGCGCGACCGCCTCGGCATCGGCGAAGAGGTCGAAGCTGTGCACGCGGACGTAGTGCCAGCCGAGGCGGCGCAGGACGTCGGGGCGGAGCCGCAGCGATTCACGGAGGCTCGCGTCACCCAGTTCCTCGTCGCACTCGACGACCACGGCTCGGCCACCCCACGAGGCGACCAGGGCGAGCTTGCCGCGGTAGCCCATGTCGACCCGCATCCCGAGCGTCTCGAGGCGCGTCGCGAGGTCGACAAGCATCGGCTCTGCCTCGTGCGTCGCCTGATCCTCGGAGGCGCGGCGCGACGTGTCCGTGAGGATGCGTGCGAGCGCGAGGATGCCGTGCTGGATCCGGTTCTGGTCGAGGTCCTCGGGGCGGACACACGAGACGATCACCATGGACCGCCGCGCGCGCGTCATACCGACCGCGAGCAGCCGGTCGCCGCCGGGCTGACCCAGCGCGCCGAAGTCGGACAGGACCCGCCCGTGCGGCGTCAGGCCGTACCCGATCGAGAAGATGACACGGTCGCGGCTCTCGGCCACGGACTGCTCGAGCGTCAGCACGGTGAACGGTTCCGCCCGCTCGCGGAGGAGGAAGTCGGAGAGGTCGGCCCGACGGGAGAACGCTGCGAGGACCGCCTGCTGGACCCGGACCGCGTGCTTGTCGCTCGCGGTCACGACCATCAGGGATTCCTTCGGACGGTTCGAGGCGTGCTCGAGGACGAGTTCCACCACTCGTTCGACCTCGACGTCGACACTCTCCACCGCTCCGGTGACCGGGTCGGGCATGCCGAGCCCGCCGGGCACGTAATCGAGGCTCAGGCTGCCGTGGCCCAGGAACGAACCCGCCCACGGCAGGGAGTCGATCTGGCCACCGTAGAACCGCTCGTTGACGAGTTCTGCGAGGTCTTCGCCTCCCGCGCGGTAGGAGCGCGTGAGCATGAGGGTCGGCAGGACGGAGCTCAGCTGTTCGAGCGCCGACTCACGGTGCAGTTCGGCGATGTCGGCGTGCTGCTCGGGGGTCGCCTCCTGATCCGTCAGACGGATCTCGAAGGGCGACGGACTCTGCGTGACGGGGTCACCGAAGGCGACGACCTGACGCGCACGACGGATGGCGTCCACGTTCTCGGCGAGGAGCGTCGCCCCCGCGTCGACGAGGAAGACGGCGTCGAAGGACGCGCTCTCGGGGATGCGCGGCACCTCGTACGGCGAGACGAGCCATACCGGCGCGAGGACACGGGACAACGTGGGGGCCGCCTGCTCGAGCTCGGCCGCTCGGAGCGGTCGATCGCGCTTGAGGAGCGAACGGAGCGCCATGCCCTCGGTGGCGTGGTCGACGAGACCGATCTTCCAGGTGTCGGCCAGCAGCGAGGCGAGGAGCTGCCCGGAGGCGGAGGCGTGCGCCTCGTCCACCAGCCGGAAGTCGGACTCCAGACGTTCGACGACGCTCGTGTTCGCGCCGAGCAGACCGCGGTCCTCGGTGAGCACGAGTTCGAGCATCGACTGCCACCAGGCGAGCTCGAGCTCGTCGGCGAGGCGCGTCCGCGGCACGTGTCGCTGTGAGAGGTCGATGATGAGCTCGCCGAGACCCTGCTCGCGCAGGCCGGCGAGGATCGCGGTGCGCTCCTGGAGGTTGTGGAGGACCTCGGACTCGGCGGCGAGCTCGGAGATCGTGCGGACGAGACTCGGGATCGCGAGGCGTCCGAGGCGGTCGGGAGTGTCGGCGATACCGAGCGGCTGGTCGACCAGCTCGAGCTTCGCGGCGACCGTCTGGTACGCCTGCTCGACGTCCGCGATGCCGAGCGGCACCTCGGGCGGCGCGCCGGTCGTCACGTAGCGCTGCCACAGGGTGCGCTGCTGCTGGATCCGACGGAGGGCGGCGTTCATGTCGGGCACGTGTGCGCCGGGCCGCAGGTACTCCTTGGCCAGGGCCTTGAGTCGCCGGCGGCTCGCCGACGACATCGCGGCGGAGTCCTTCCGCGGGCTCGTCGCGACGATCAGGTCGGCGAGCGACCGGTCGAAGACGTCGGGCTGGAAGCGGTCGAGCGTCTCCCGGATGTCCGCGAGGAGTCGCAGGTAGATGCCCAGCTCGTCGATGGACTCGAACGGCCGCATCTGCGTCTGCCCGATGAGGCCGTACGCGCGCTCCAGGAGCTGCGGCAGGTCCTTACGGTGCAGGCGCTTGGCGAGGTCGTGGGTCTCCTGGGCTTCCGCGGTCGTGTCGAACGACGCGCCGTACCAGGGCGAGTCGCCCGGACCGTAGCGGAACTCGCCGAGGGCGGCCGCGCCTTCGAGCGCCTCCGCCGCGCGGGAGCGGCCTGCGGCGAGCCCGACGAGCGTCTGGCGGTCGAGCCGGACCAGGGTTCCCGGAGGGTGCGGCAGCTTGGAGAGCTTCGAGAGTGCTTCGAGCGCTTCGATGACCGAGACCCGCAGGTCCGGGTCCTTCGCCTGCAGCGAGGTGCGGTAGTCGATGAGGACCCGACGCAGCCGGACGAGTGCGTCGTCGACCTCGCCGACCTGCGGCGGGATCGCGCGCTCGTTGCGCGTGATCGCCTGGATGAGGTCGCGGCGGAGGGTCGACGGCGACGCGCACAGACCGGGCAGACCGACCTTGGTCAGGCGGTGGCGGATGCCCTCGAGCGTGGAGCGGCGGGGGCTGACGACGAGGACACGCTTGTGCTGCGACGCGAGCACGCCGATCGCGTTCACGATGGTCTGCGTGCCGCCCGTGCCCGGAAGCGTCGTGACGACGAGCGAGTTGCCGGCACCGATCTGCGCGATGACGTTCTCCTGCTCGACGTCCGCGTCGAGCAGGAGGGTGTCGGTCGACGGCGGGCGGTCGTCCTGGCCCGGCGCGTCGACGGGCGTGAAGCTGCTGCGCACGAGACCGACGGCACCCTCGTCGCCGGCGACGGCGTCGAGGATCGGGTGGTCGAGCTTGGCGGCGTCGTCGAGCAGGGAGTGACCGACGGCGGCGAACGAGGAGACGAGCAGACGCGGCTGGACGGTGAACCACTCGAGCCCGGCGGCGAGCGAGCGGAGGCGGTCGATGACGGGCTGCGGCTTGAAGACCCCGCCCGATTCACTCAGCGCGACGAACTCGTCGGGATCGAGGACGATGCCGAACTGCTCGCGGAGGGCGCGGACGAGTTCCGGGTTCGCGGTCGTGGCGCCGCGCAGCTTGACCTCGTAGTCGCGACCGTACCGGCGGATGGCCAGCGGCCGGAGCAGGACCGGCGCGCTGAAGTCCTCACCCTGATGCGTCCACTGGGCGAGACCGACGGCGAGGTGGACGGCGTCGATGCCGCGGACGGTGGAGAGCTCGATGCCCTTCGTCGTGATGCGGTCGGCGGCGCGCTTCGCACCGCGGAGCGCGATCTCGTCGCGGATGAGGTTCGACAGCAACGTCGACTTGCCCGAGATGAACTGGGGCAGACCACCGGGATGCGTCGAGCTGAGCTCCACCCGGGTCGTCGGTGCGTCCACGAAGTGGAGCAGCGGCGAGGGGCCGCCGACCGTGCTGAGCTGCTGACGCCAGGCGTGCAGCGCCGTGTCGACCACGCCTGCCGATGCCGCCACGGGACCCTCGCGGAGTTGCGCCTCCGCTGCTTCCCGTTCGACTCCGGACGTCACGTCGCCGTCATCCCGTCTCTTCTCTAGCCGCCACACACTTGCACCATACGTGCCCGGTAGTGGAAACACCGGGAAGCGGTGCGGTTTTTCGCCGAGTCCGCCGAGGAAATGTGCGACGCGCGCGTCGTCCGAGGGTCAGGAGACGCCGAGGAGGCCGGAGAGCACCATCACCGCGGTGCCGCGCAGGACGATGTCGGCGCCCTGCTCGCTCATCCGGATCTGCACGCCGCCGTGGAACTCGGTCATCGTGCGCGCCCGCACGGTCTCGATCGCCGCGTCGAGGAGCACGCCGGCGAGCAACTCCTCCGGGCCGCTCACCACGATCTCCGACAGGTTCAGCGCACCGACGATCGCGGCGAGCGAGACACCGAGGCGCTCCCCTGCCGCGCGCAGGATCTCCTCGCGACGCTGCTCGACCTCCGCGGCGGGAAGATCGCTCGCCTCGGCCGCCGCGAGGAGCTCGCGCAGGTGCGGCACGGCCAGCCAGGCCTCGAGACACCCCCGCTTCCCGCAGGCGCACAGCGGCCCGCCGTCGGTGCCGACGACCACGTGGCCGATCTCACCGGCGGCGAACCGGCTCCCGAAGAGCGGATGGCCGCCCACGAGCAGCCCCGCCCCGACGCCGTTCCCGACGCTTACGAGCATGAGGTCGCCGTCCGCCCCGCCGAAGCTGTACTCCGCGAGCACCGCGGCGTTGGCGTCGTTCGCGACGAGGACCGGCACCTGGGCGACCTGCTCGATCGCCCCCTGGAGGTCGACGTCGGTCCAGCCGAGGTTCGGGGCGCTCCGGACCGTGCCGGTCATGTCGACGACGCCGGGCGAACCGACCCCGATGCCCAGCACCTCGACCGTCGCCTCCTCGACGAGGTCTGCGGCGAGCGCGACGGCCTTCGCGATCGCGTCCGCCCCCGTGGCGCCGTCGAGCGGTACCTCGAGCATCGTCACGACCTCGCCGTCGAGGGTCAGCACAGCACCTCTGAACACCTCGGTGTCGGAGAGGTCGAGGCCGACGATCTGGAACTCGTCGCGGTTGATGTCGATGAGCGTGGCGGGCTTGCCCGGGCGAGAGGTCTCGCGGAGGCCGACCTCGACGATGAGGTTGTCCGCGATGAGCGAGGCGACGAGGTCGGAGATACTCACCCGGGTCAGGCCGGTGGCGCGGGCGATGTCGGCCCGACTCATGGCACCGCTGGCGAAGAGGGTCTGGAGGACGAGCGCCCGGTTATGACCACGGGCGTGTTCCGGCAGGACCTTCGCGTTCGGCCGGAGCCGCCGCGCCGGGGTGTACGAGAAGGATTCGATCCGCTCCGACGCGATCCCGCCGCCGCTTCCGAATCCACCAGCACTCATGCGATAAGTAAAGCAGGCTGCGCCTCATCGTGCGGCACCGCGATGTCACCCGATGGTCACCGACACGTCGCCCGCCGGGCACCGCTGCGACCCGTACGACGCGGAGCATCATGGGTGTGAGGATCGCAATCGTGACCGAGTCGTTCCTGCCGCAGATGAACGGCGTCACCCACTCCCTGCTCCGCATCATGGAGCACTTCGCGGATCGAGGGGACGAGGTGCTCGTCATCGCCCCCGGCGCCGGAGCCTCGACGCCGCGGCTCCACGAGGGCTTCCGGGTGGACGGCGTCCCGTCGATCCCGCTCCCCCGCTACCGGAACGTGCGGGTCGCCGCCGGCGGAGTCGGCCGGATCACCGAGCTCCTCCGCGGCTTCCGCCCCGACGTGGTGCACCTGGCCTCGCCGTTCGTCCTCGGCTGGCGCGGTGTCCAGGCCGCCGAGCGCCTGGGCGTCCCGACCGTCGCCGTGTACCAGACCGACATCCCGGCCTACGCCGGACGGTACGGGTTCCCGGTCGCCGAAGCGTTGCTGTGGCAGCACGTCGAGCGCCTCCACGGCCGGTCGACGCTCACGCTCGCGCCGTCACGGCAGTCGATCGCTCAGCTGGAGGCGCACGCCATCCCGCGGGTCCGCCTGTGGGTGCGCGGCGTCGACGCCGTGCGGTTCTCCCCGGAGCGGCGCAGCGAGGCCTGGCGTCGTTCCGTCGCTCCCGGCGGCGAACGGATCGTGGGCTACGTCGGTCGGCTCGCGGCCGAGAAGCAGGTCGAGGACCTCGCGGTGCTCGGTGGGCTCCCGGGCGTCAAGCTCGTCATCGTCGGCGAGGGGCCACTGCGTGCCTCGCTCGAACAGCGGCTGCCGAACGCGGTCTTCACCGGATTCCTGGGCGGCGAGGAGCTGGCGGTCGCGATGGCGGGACTGGACGTGTTCGTCCACCCCGGCGAGTCGGAGACCTTCTGCCAGACCATCCAGGAGGCGATGGCCTCCGGCGTACCCGTCGTCGCGACCGGTCGAGGTGGGCCGGTCGACCTCGTGGACTCGAGCCGCACCGGGTGGCTCTACGAACCCGGCAGGCTCGACCAGCTGCGCGGGTTCGTCCAGGACCTCGTGGGCGACGAGGTGAAGCGGGCGGCGTTCGGTGCCGCGGCTCGGGCAGGCGTCCTGCCGCGCAGCTGGAAGAGCGTCAGCAGCGCGCTGATCGGGCACTACAGCGACGCCATCGAGTTGCACGAGGGCGCTCGGGCACGACGGAGCGGTCTCGACCCGCGTGTTCAGATGCCTCGGGTCACTCGCCCGGGTACCGGACGCCGATCTGGCGCCTGACCTCATCGAGGGTCTCCATGATCGCAACCGTCTCGGCGAGCGGCATGATGTCACCGGAGAGGCGGCCCTCGGAGGCGAGCCGTTCGAGCTCCCACGCCTGGAAGTGCATGCCGCGGCCGTCCACTTCGGAACGGTAGGTCTCCACGACCTCGCCGTCGGTGCCGAACACCCGGAAGGTCGTCGCCGTGTACCAGACGCGGTCGAACTCGATCCAGCCGTCGGTCCCGACGATGGCCGCGCGGTTCGGGCCGACGGTGTTGCTCGCCGACAGGGTGTTCGCCACCTGGCCGTCCGCGTAGCCGAAGAGGGTCGCGACCTGCATGTCCGCCCCCGTGTCGCGGAGCGCGGCCGTGGCCTGGATCGTCGTCGGGGTCCCGAAGACGGACGACGCGAAGGAGACCGGGTACACGCCGAGGTCGAGCAGCGCGCCGCCGCCCAGCTCGAGCTTGTTCATGCGGTGCTCCGGGTCGTCCGAGAGCAGCTGGGTGTGATCGGCGACGAGGCTGCGCGGCTGCCCGATGACGCCGTCGGCAAGCAGCTCGCGGAGCCGGACCATGTGCGGGAGGAACCGGGTCCACATCGCCTCGAGGACGACCAGACCGCGCTCCGCGGCGAGCGCCACGACTGCCTGCGCCTCGGCGGCGTTGAGGGTGAAGGGCTTCTCGATGAGGACGTGCTTCCCGGCGTCGAGCGCCAGCACCGCCTGCTCGGCGTGGAACGGGTGCGGGGTCGCGATGTAGATCACGTCGACCTCGGGGTCGGCGGCGAGCGCCTCGTACCCCACGTGGACGTTCGGGATGTCGAACTCGGCGGCGAACGCGGCTGCGGTCTCGGCGGATCGCGAGGCGACGGCCCGGACGTCGAAGCCGTGCCGTCGGAGGTCGGCGGTGAAGCTCTTCGCGACGCCGGCGGGGCCGAGGATGCCCCATCGCAAGCCGGTGGACTGGCCTGCCGCTGGGGTTCCCGTTCCGGTCCGGTCGATGTCCTGCTCCGTCATGGCTCTCCTTCGATGCGCGTTCCAGCAGCCTACTGGAGGGCCTCCGGCGCTCGGGATTTCGGGGGTAGCCCTGCTCGGACTCGCGGCGCCTCGCCGTAGGCTGAGGGTTCGACCGAGCCCCGCCGACCGCGCTGAGGGCCCGGTCCATCCTGGGGGGATGCGTTGTGGGGCCGAAGGAATCGACCGGACGTCGACGTGCGCTGTCGCACGTCCGGACCCTCGCGATCGGTGTCGTCGGTCTCCTCGCCCTCAGCGGCTGCGTCTCGGAGCCGGCCCCGCCTCCGGTGACGGTCGTCGTCACCCAGCAGCCGGACCCGTCGCCCTCGGTCGCCCCGGTGCCCACCTCCACTGCGCGCGACGCGCTGCCTCCTGAACCGGCGCCGATCGTGCCGAACGCGCCGGCGGAACCGGCGGAACCGATTCCGGAGGGCCCCGCGTTCGACCTCGGGCCGAGGGACGGCGCGCTCGGCCCGGTCGTCTCGGACGCCGATGGCAATCCGATCAGTTACACGGTGGTCGCCGGCGACGTGTTCTTCGACATCGCGCAGCGCTTCGACCTGCCGCAGCAGCAGTTGCTCCGCATGAACCCGTCGATCCCCGGCTTCGGACTCGACATCTACATCGGCGACATCGTCAACCTCGACTGGACGACCACGCGTTGAGCCTCGGCGCCCGCCGGTGTCAGCCGAACGGGATGGTGCCCACGAGCACGCCGACGACGAGCATCACGAGCGAGACGATCGCGGCGCGCCACAGGACCTTCTTGTGGTGGTCGCCGAGGTTCACGCTGGCGAGCGAGACGAGCAGGAGGATGGCCGGCACGAGCGGGCTCTGCAGGTGGACCGGCTGACCGGTGATCGACGCCCGCGCCATCTCGACCGGCTCGATGCCGAAGGTCGAGGCGCTCTCGGCCAGCACCGGCAGGATGCCGAAGTAGAACGCGTCGTTGCTCATGAAGAACGTCATCGGGATGCTGAGCACCCCGGTGATGACCGCGAGGAACGGACCGAGCTCCGTCGGGATGATGTCGACGATCCAATCGGCCATCGCGGTGACCATGCCGGTCCCGTTGAGGACGCCGATCAGCACACCGGCCGCGAGCACCATCGAGACGACGCCGACGATGCTCGGGGCGTGGGCGACGATCTCCTTGGACTGCTGCGCGAGCCGCGGGAAGTTCACCAGGAGGGCGATGGCGGTGCCGACCATGAACACGTAGGGCAACGGCACGAGGTCGAGCACGAGCAGCGTCATGACCGCGACCGTGAGCACGAGGTTGACCCAGATGAGTCGCGGGCGCAGGGTGTCGCGCTCGGGGTCGAGCATCGTGTCGGCCATGGCCGTGTCGTCAGGGCGGACGAGGGTCGCGAGGCGCCCACGGGCACTGGTCGAGAAGGTCGTCGACATGCCGCCGGTGAGCGGGTGGTCGGCGGGCCCGGAACCCGAACCCGGTGCGGCGACGCCGGAGGCGCCGTCGCCGAGGAGGTCGACGCCCGCGAGGCGCTTGCGCTCCCCCAGTCCCAGGAACCAGGCGAAGGCGAACACGAGGACGAGGCCGGCGGCGAGCGACGGCAGCATCGGGACGAAGATCTCGGTCGGCGAGACGCCCAGGGCCGAGGCGGCTCGGACGGTCGGCCCACCCCACGGGACGATGTTGAGCGTGCCGTTCGCGAGCCCGGCGACGCAGGTGAGGACGACCGGGTTCATGCCGAGCCGTAGGTAGATCGGCAGCATCGCGGCGGTCGTCACGATGAAGGTCGTCGACCCGTCGCCGTCGAGTGACACCGCGCCCGCCAGGAGCGCCGTACCGACGACGATCTTCGCCGGGTCATTGCCCAGCGCACGGACGATGAACCGGACGAGCGGGTCGAAGAGCCCGACGTCGATCATGATCCCGAAGTACATGATCGCGAACATCAACAGGGCGGCGGTCGGAGCGAGGCTGCCGATCGCCTCGATGACCATGTCGCCGAGCCCGAGTCCGGCGCCGGCGAACAGCCCGAAGACCGTGGGGACGATGATGAGCGCCACCATCGGGGTGAGGCGCTTCGTCATGATCAGCACCATGAAGGTGAGGATCATCGCGAATCCGAGAATGACCAGCATGTCGACTCCTTCGTCTGCGTGCACCGCGGTGTGCACGACGGGACGCGGCGCGGCGACACGGGCGATGGACCGAGCGCGGCGGGCGTTCCCGGAACCGTACGGGAGCGGCACGGAGCTGTCTCGCTTGTGGGCATTCGGCTCGGATCTGCGGGTTACACGGCCTTCTGCGCATTCTGCTCATCACGCAGTCGACGCCGCCCATCGCCCCGGCGACGTACGATCGGAGCCATGATCGGCGACGAAGCGGAGCGGCCAGGTCGACGACGGGGCGGGCGCTCCAGCTTCGCGGCGCAGGTGCTCGTGCTGCAGCTGGTCGTCGTCATCGCGGTCGTCGCCGTGTGCACGGGCGTGTTCGCCTGGATGAGCAGCGAGCGCCTCGTGCAGGAGGCCCAGTCCACCGCCCTCGCGATCGCCCAGAGTGTCGCGAGCGATCCCGACGTCCGCACCGCCGTGACGCTCGAGGCACGTACCCCGGGGACGCCGACGGCGGCCGGCCTCCGGACCGGCCCCCTGCAGGAGCTCGGCCGTGAGGTCGGCGCACGGACCGGGGCGCTCTTCGTGGTCATCACCGACGAGCGCGGGATCCGTCTGGCGCACCCCGACCCCGACCAGCTCGGGCTCCGGGTGAGCACCAGCGCGGAAGCGGCCTTGGCCGGTACGGAGTCGGTCTCGTGGGAGACCGGCACCCTCGGCCCGTCCGCGCGCGCCAAGGTGCCCGTCTTCGCCGCCGAGTCCTCCGACACCGGTGGGGCCGTGGTCTCGTCCGGCGCCGGCGAGGTCGTCGGCGAGATCAGCGTCGGGTTCGCCCCGCAGCGCGTGTTCGCCGACGTCGTGGGCGAGACCATGCTGGTCGCGGGCGCAGCGCTCCTCGCGCTGACGATCGGCCTGGTCGCTTCGATGCTCATCCGGCGCCGGCTGCGGCGGCTGACCCTCGGCCTCGGACCGGAGGAACTCGCCGCGCTCGTGCAGAACCAGGCTGCCGTCCTCGGCGGGGTCGGCGAAGGCGTCCTCGGTGTCTCGCCGGACGGCGTCGTGACGGTGTGCACCGATCAGGCGGCCAGGCTCCTCGACATCGGCTCGGTCGTCGGGCGCCGGTTCGACGACCTCGACCTGCCCGACCCACTGGTGGACCTCGTCGTGGACGACGCCGCATCGCCGACCTCGGCCCAGCTCGTCGTCGGGTCCCGCGTCCTGTTCGTCGACGTCCGGCCCGTGTCCCAGGACGGCGTCGACCTCGGGCGGGTGGTCGTCGTCCGCGACCGTACCGACGTCGAGGCGCTCACCCGCCGGCTCGACGCGGTCGCGACGATGACGACCGCCCTCCGCGCGCAGCGGCACGAGTTCGCGAACCGGTTGCACGCGATCTCCGGACTCCTCGAGACCGGGCAGGACGCCGAGGCCCGCGACTATCTCGCCAACGTGCTCGACCATGGACCGCTGAAGTACCCGGTGCAACACGCGGACCGACTCACCGAGCCCTACCTCCAGGCCTTCCTCGGCGCGAAGGGCGTCGAAGCCGCGGAACGCGGGGTGCTCGTGACCATCGGCTCCGAGACCCTCGTCACCGGCTCCCTGTGCGATCCTGAGGACGTGACCACCGTCCTCGGCAACCTGCTCGACAATGCGGTGAACGCGGCCGTCGCGGGCCGGGTCCGACCGGCCTGGGTGGAGGTCGAGGTCCTCGACCACGGCACCGAGCTGCACTGCTCCGTGATGGACTCGGGCGACGGCGTCGTGGCGACCGGCCAGGACGACGCTCCACCCGCCTCCCCGACCAGCGACCACGGCGCTCTGGACGACGTCCACGGCCACGGGTTCGGTCTGCCGCTCTCACGCGACATCGCCCGTCGTCGAGGAGGGGACGTCTGGTTGGCGTCTCCCGGCGTCCGCGGCGAACACGGAGCGGTCTTCTGCGCGCGGCTCCCCGGGACCGTCGTAGCGGCGCCGTCCATGGCGGGAGACGGATGATGGCGGCCGATCTCACCGTGCTGGTCGTCGACGATGACTTCCACGTCGCCCGCCTACACTGCCGGATCGTCGACGAGGTCGACGGGTTCCGTGCGCTCAGTCCTGTCGGGTCTGCTGCCGAGGCCGCACGGACCATCGCCGCCGAGCCGCCCGACCTCGTGCTCCTCGACGGCTACCTTCCCGATCGGAACGGGCTCGAGCTCCTCGTGGACCTCCCGATCGACACCATCGTCGTCTCCGCAGCGTCGGACGGTGCGTCCGTGCGCCGAGCGCTTCGTGCGGGAGCCCTCGGGTATCTGGTGAAGCCGTTCGCGCCCCAGGTGCTCCAGGACCGGCTCGCCGCCTACGCCCGATTCCGCAACGTCCTCGACGAGGCGGTGAACGCCGACCAGGAGAGGATCGAGCGCGCCCTGCGCATCCTGCACTCCGGCGACGCCGGGGCGACGACCCGGTCGAGATCCGCGACGGAGACAGCAGTCCTCGAAGCGGTGTCGGAGGCGGACGGAGAGCGCTCGGCCGCCGAAGTGGCCGAGCTGGTCGGCGTCTCACGCGCGACGGCGCAACGGTATCTCTCCGCGCTGGCCGCTCGAGGGCTCCTGACGACACAGCTGCGGTACGGGACCACCGGGCGTCCAGAGCACCGGTACGCACCGCCAGCCATCGGCCGCTGAGGCGTCCACACGCCGTCGGCTGGGCGATCCCCCCACGACATCGCCCAGCCCGGCACGTGAACCAACTCTTCGCCGATGGAACGCGGAATGCCCCCGCACACCGTGATCCATCCGTCGTCGCACGACGATCAGCAAAGTGAGTTAATCACCCGATTCAGTTTAGGGTGACCTCACGGCGCATGCGTCAGGGCTACCCCCTAACGTGCACCCGACCGCTCAGGCGTCCTGCGCGTCGAAGGCGGCGTCGAGGACGGCGAGCACCTCGGCCTGGCGATCCGCGACGATGACCGCTGCGATGAGGATTCGCCACATGGTGTCGACCGCGTTGAGGAGGTCGGTCCGGCCGGCCAGCAGGTTCGAGATGAGCTGCGTCCCGGTGAAGAACGCGACGAAGGACCTCGCCAGTTCCGCCGGCTCGAGCGGAGACTGCAGCTCACCGAGCTCGATCGAGGCCTGCACCCGCTCCTCGACGCTCGCGATCCACTGCTCGTGGAACGCGGTCGTCGGAGCCTGGATGACGCCCTGCTCGAGGGACAGCCGCAGGCCGGCGCGCGTGATGGGGTCGGTGAGCAGTTGCTCGGTGATGAGGCGGGAGGCCTGGACCAGCCCACCGAACGGCGAGGGCGCGGTGGTCGGCGCGGTCAACGCAGCGATCGAGCGCGTGCTCTGCTCGTTGATGACGGCGATCGCCAGTTCCTCTTTCGAGGGGAAGTAGAAGTAGAGCGAGCCCTGCGTCGTCCCCGCCTCGCGGGCGATGTCCGACAGGCTCGCCTGTCCGTAGCCGACCCGGTCGAACATGCGGGCGGCACCTTCGACGACGGTCTGGCGTCGTTCATGACCTCGTTGCTGCTGTGGTCGTCGTTCGGGCATGTGCGTTTCCTGCTTCTGTCATCCCCCGATTCAGGGATAAGCGTACCCACTCCGAGCTGAGAAGACGGTGTCGAACGCGACAGAAATTCGGAACAAGTCGACCGACTTGATCGCGAGAAGATCCCGGTCGGGTCGCAAAAGGGCGCATCGAGGGTGTCATCACCGACCGCGACCGAGCGGACTCACTCGCGCCGGGTGACCAGGGCGAACCGCTCGCGGAGCTCAGGTGCGTCGGCGAACGGTCGCCAGCACAGGCCGTCGTCCTCCCGCATCGCAGCTACCGGACGGAGGGCGACGAGTCGCTCACCGAAGCGCAGGGCGTCGAGGAACAGGGTGTCGTTCCCCGCGTCGATCGTCAGCGAGCGCGGGTACCAGCCGCGCGCCGCGAGCGCGCCGGCCAACCAGGCCGAGTACGCCGGGTCCTTGCCGGGCTCGGGACGGAGCAGCTCCTGGTCGGCGAGATCGGACCACTCGATGACGTCCTTCGCCGACAGCGGGTGCGCGGCGCGCATGACGACGCCGAGCGGCAGCGCAGCGATCTCCTCTGCGGCGAGCTCGTCCGGCAGCTCCATCGGCAGACGCACGATGGTGGCGTCGAGACGACCGGTGGTGACGAGGTGCAGCTGCTCGACCGGTTCGATCGCGACGGCGACCGCCGGGACGTCGATGCGGCGACCGGCCTCGGAGACGACCGCGTCCCACGTCGTCGGCGGACGGCCGACCCGGATGTGCCGAGCCGGTGACGCGGGATCCATGTCGGCGACGACGTCGATGAAGGTACGGACCTTCAACAGGAAGCGCTGCCCCTCACGCGTCGGGCGGTACTCCTCCCCCAGGACGCTGAACAGCTCGACCCCGAGCGCAGCCTCGAGCCGCCGCAGCTGCTGCGCGAGACTCGGCTGTGCGACCCCGAGCAGGTTCGCCGCGGCACCGAGCGTCCGAGCATCCGCGACGACCACGGCCGACCGCAGCTGACGAAGGGTGATGGCGTCGCGTTCGAGTTGGCGGTGGAGGTCGTGCGTCATGCTTCGAGCCTACGGCGTGCTCGCAGCCCTACCCGACAGGCGAAGCCGTGCTCGCCTGGACGACCGTACCTCCGACAGTGCCCCTGGAGGGACTCGAACCCCCAACCCTTTCCTTAGGACGGAACTGCTCTTCCATTGAGCTACAGAGGCTGACCCGACGAGTTTAGCCGGTCGCTCAGGCGGCGGGCGCCAGGTACTGCTCCCAGTCGGGCTCCGAGCGCTCGACGCCTCGCACCATCCACTGCGAGCCGTGCGGCGTCCCCGGTGAGACCCGGAGGCTCCAGTTCATCTCCATCGGCGTACGGTCGCCCTTCACGTTGTTGCAGCGCAAGCAGCAGGCCACGAGGTTCTCCCAGCTGTCCACACCCCCGCGCGAGCGCGGCTGCACGTGGTCGATCGTCGTCGCCGCCTTCCCGCAGTAGGCGCAGCGGTGGCCGTCGCGGCGCAGCACCCCGCGGCGGGTCACGGGCACCCGGCGGGCGTTCGGGATCCGGACGTATCTGGTGAGCAGGATGACCGACGGCCGATCGAACGATCCGCTCGTCGCCACCACGGGATGCGAGGAGTCGATCTCGACGACGGTCGCCTTGTGATGCATCACGAGCACGAGGGCCCGCTTGAACGAGACGATCGCGAGCGGCTCGTAGCCCGCGTTCAACACCAGTGTGCGCATGCACGTTCCCTTCCGAAGGGCCACGACGGCTGCCGCGACCGGTCGACGATCACCACCTGCAGCGTCCGTGACGCGCCGGATCGAGTCGTTTCCGGGGAACAAAAAAGGGCACTGTCATGACGACAGCACCCTCTTGACCCACGGCGGAGCCGCGGCACGCTTGGCTGGAATGCCGCAGCACGTAGAGGCCGCGACCATTCGCGACCACGTGGCGACGTATAGCGTGCATCAGCTCCTGAACCTCTCCGAGTTGCAGAGCACCAGATTAACCCACACCGACCGGATTTCCGCACGTTGCAGGAGAATTCCCCTCCGCGCCACCTCGGCTTCGACCGGCGGACACCGCATGGTCGCGAACGGTGACCCCGCATCGACGACGAATCGCGTCCCTCCGACGGAGGGACGCGATCCAGGTCGAGCGGGTCGGATCAGCCGACGCCCGGCGGGTAGAGGTAGAGCGCCACGGCACTGGCGGCGATGGTGCGCGTGTTGTAGCTGTGACGCGCGGACCCCCAGTTGTACTCCTCCAGGGTGACCGTCCCGTCGGCGTTGACCGACTGCACGTAGGCGACGTGGTTGTAGTTGAACCAGGCGACGGAGCCGGCGATGGCGTTGGTCCCCTTGTTGTACTGCCACGAGTCCGCCCAGCCGTAGGCACTGCTCGGCGGCAGGCCGTTGCCCCAGGTGAAAGCCCAGTTCCCGCTCGGCGTGCCCGCGTCGCGGTTGAGTCGCCAGGCGACGAAGTCCACGCACTCACGGTAGTAGTAGCGCAGTGGCGAGAGCCCGCCGCCCTCGTCGTCGGTCGCCTGGTCGAACCAGGGGTAGTCGTCGCCGGCCTGGCGTGCGCCGACGGTGATCGAGTAGGTGGCGTTGCTGGCAGCTGCCGCGGCGTCGAGCTGCCGCTGGCGCTCGGCGAGCTCGTCCGGCGTCGTCGCACTGTAGAGATCGCGAGAGATCGGCGCGTCGGCCACCTTGTCGGAAGCGACGACGCTCTGGGCGCCGGAGGTCTTCAACTGCTCCGAGGCGGACGTCCCGTACGTGGTCTGCGCGCTGCTGCTCGCCGCATACGCCGGGAGGGCGACGGTGGCGACCAGTGCCGGCACGAGGAAGGCCATGGTGGCGACGCCGCGGACGGATCCGGGTCGGGCTCCGGACGGCTTCGGCTTGCGCACGGCGACCGTCGACGCGGTCGGCTTGACCGGGGGCTTGCTGCGGGCGACGCGGTCCGCGCCGGTGCGGAGCGGAGCGACGGTCGCGAACGAGGTGTCGGTGGCGGACGTCACGGTGAAGGATTGCGGGGTCGTCGGCTCCGGCGCGGCGGGCTTCGTCAGCGGCCGCTCGTCGAGACGGACCTCGCCGGTCGTGACGGTGGCGTCGGCCTCCTCGACCACGGCATCGTCGAGGATGATCTCGGGGTGCTCGACGGGTGCGTCCGGAGCGACGTCGGCGACGAGCGCGTCGTCGGTTGCCGACTGGGACGGGGTGGTCGGCTCCGCCTGCTTCGCGGCCTGCTCCTGGAGTCGGAGCTGCTTCCGGGTGAGGGGGACGTTCGGGGTCGTCTCGGCCTGTTCGGGGCCGCTCTCGCCAGCTGCAGTCAAGTGGATTCCTCCGGCACCCCGCATGAGCGACGACGATCGCGGTGTGGCGATCGGCATGGCGCAGCCCCATCCGACGATTGATGTCGGTTCGTGTGGCCGAGGGACGGGCTAGGGGGTGCCTCGGTCGTCTTCCTGGGGCCAGATCATGGCCTTCAGGACGAGTGACAGCCTACGGGTTACCCCTCAGAAAGTCACGTTTCGATCACGGGAAAACGGGCACATGAGGGAATCCTCATACACGTCTCATGCTCACGCGGCAGGGGTCTCCACGAAGATGTGCGTCGCGAGCTCGTTGGGCAGCTCGAGGCCGCCCTCGACACCGTCGATGGTGACGAGCACGTAGCCGCCCGCTGCCGCGAAGGTTCCCGAGCGACCCGGCATGACGCCGGCCTGCTTCAGCTGCAGGAGGAGTTCGGGGTCGACCTGCGCCGGTTCGCCGAGACGTCGGACCGTCGCCGTGACCGGCTCGGAGCGTCCTTCGACGAGGCCGACGATGTTGATGACGCCTTGCGAGAAGGCGACGGCGGGGCTGACGCCGAACTCGTCGAGTCCGGGGATCGGGGTGCCGTACGGCGACTCGGTGGGGTGGTTGAGCATGTCGAGCAGCTTGCGCTCGACCTGCTCACTCATGACGTGTTCCCAGCGACAGGCTTCCTCGTGGACGAACTCCCACTCGAGCCCGATGACGTCGCTCAGGAGGCGCTCAGCCAGGCGGTGCTTCCGCATGACGTGGACCGCCTTGCGTCGGCCCGGTTCGGTGAGCTCGAGGTGCCGGTCGCCCGACACGACGACGAGTCCGTCGCGCTCCATCCGACCGACCGTCTGCGAGACCGTCGGTCCGGAGTGCCCGAGGCGCTCGGAGATCCGCGCACGAAGCGGGATGATGTTCTCCTCCTCGAGCTCCAGAATGGTGCGGAGATACATCTCTGTGGTGTCAATCAAATCGGTCATCGACGCCCTCCCTGCCCGATTGCACGTTCCCGGTAAGCCTAGTGCGCGGCGGCGACGTTCCCGCGCCAAGCCACTCCGCCCCGCGTGGACGCATCCGGGCGCCGTGGCACGACGCCATGAGGCCCTCGCCTCTAGAATCGCCGTATGCCGGAGATCACGATTCCCACGTCCCTTCTGCCCGCCGATGGTCGATTCGGCTGCGGCCCCTCCAAGATCCGACCTGAGCAGATCGCAGCGCTCTCCGAGGCCGGCCTGTCCCTCCTCGGCACCTCCCACCGTCAGGCTCCCGTCAAGCAGCTCGTCGGCCGCGTGCGCGCCGGCCTGGCCGACTTGTTCCGCGCCCCCGAGGGCTACGAGATCATCGTCGGCAACGGCGGCTCGACCGCGTTCTGGGACGCGGCCGCCTTCGGCCTCATCGAGCAGCGCAGCCAGAACCTCGTCTTCGGCGAGTTCGGCGGCAAGTTCGCCAAGGCGGCGGGCGCCCCGTGGCTCACCGCTCCGGACGTCCGTGAGGTGCCGGGTGGATCCCGCATCGATCCCGAGGTGGTCGAAGGCGTCGACGTGTACGCCTGGCCGCACAACGAGACCTCGACCGGCGTCATGGCCCCGGTGCGACGCGTGTCCGGCGACACCGGCGCCCTCACGGTGATCGACGCGACGAGCGCCGCGGGTGGTGTGGACTTCGACGCGAGCCAGGCGGACGTCTACTACTTCGCACCGCAGAAGAACTTCGCATCCGACGGCGGCCTGTGGTTCGCGCTCTGCTCCCCCGCGGCGATCGAGCGCATCGAACGGATCGCGGCGAGCGGCCGCTACATCCCGGAGTTCCTGAGCCTGAAGAACGCGGTCGACAACTCCCGGCTCGAGCAGACGCTCAACACTCCCGCGTTGTCGACGCTCGTGCTCCTCGAGGAGCAGATCTCGTGGATCAACGGCAACGGCGGCCTCGCCTGGGCATCGGCACGGACGGCCGAGTCCTCCGGCGCCCTGTACGAGTGGGCCGAGCGCACCTCCTACACGACGCCGTTCGTGACGAACCCCGACCACCGCTCGCAGGTCGTCGTCACGATCGACTTCGACGACGCCATCGACGCCGCGCTGGTCGCGAAGACCCTGCGGGCGAACGGCATCGTCGACACCGAGCCCTACCGCAAGCTCGGCCGCAACCAGCTGCGCGTCGCGACCTTCACGGCGATCGACCCCGCAGACGTCCGTCAGCTCATCGCGAGCATCGAACACGTCGTCGGGGCGCTCTGATCCGTCTCCCCCGCTGAACGCCGAACGGGCGGTCGAACCCTCTCGAGGTTCGGCCGCCCGTTCGTCTGTCTCGCGGTGTGCGAGTGCTACTCGTCCTCGAACCGGTCGTCGTCCTCGTCCGAGTCGTCGTCATCCGAGTCGTCCTCGTCCGAGTCGTCGTCATCCGAGTCGTCCGACGCCGCATCGACGTCGTCCTCGTCGTACTCGAGTTCGATGCCGTCGCGGTCGCGGTCGCGGGGATCCCCGGACAGCGCGACATCGTCGTCGTCGAACTCGTCGGTGTCGTCCGCGTCGTCGAGCGCGTCGTCAGCCGCAGCCGCTGCCGCTGCCTCCTGCGCGGCGCGGTAGTCCGCGAGGCGTTCCGACCACGGCACCCACTGCGGAGCCAGCAACGCGCCGTCGCCGGGCATCAGCTCCGTCTCGAGCACGTTGGGCGCAGCGTCGTCGGCGGTCCGCGAGAGCGTCACCGTCCAGAACCATCCGGGGTAGCCCGCCATCGTGTTCGCGAACAGCAGCGAGACGACGTGATCATCGACCACGACGTGCCCGGCCGGCTCACCGACCGTGCTCGCGGGCGTGATCTCCTGCAGCGCTTCGCGCGCGAGCTCCACGGCGGCGATCAGGGTCTCGTCCGGCACGGGTGCCGGGGTCGACTCGCCATCGGTGCCGTCGTCCGAGCGATGCTCGTCCGACTCGGCTCGTGTGTCCGTGTCGGCCGCGACGTCGCGATCCTCGACGGGCGTCTCCTGATCGGCGTCAGGCATCCAGCTCGTCCGCGACCTTGCGCAGCACGGCAGCGATCTTCGTGCTGTGACTGCTGTTCGGGTACTTGCCGCGGCGCAGGTCGCCGCCGATGCCGTCGAGGAGCTTCACGAGGTCCTCGACGATGATCGCCATGTCGTCGGCCGGCTTGCGCTTCAGCTTGACGAGGCTGGGCGGAGCCTCGAGGACGCGCACGGACAGCGCCTGGGCGCCGCGCTTGCCGTCGGCGATGCCGAACTCGAGCCGCGTCCCCGGCTTCACGCCGGCCGTGCCCGCGGGCAGTGCGGAAGCGTGCAGGAAGACCTCCTGGCCGTCATCGGAGCTGATGAAGCCGAAGCCCTTCTCCTCGTCGTAGAACTTGACCTTGCCGGTGGGCATGGGAACCTCGCTGTGTGTCGTGCGCAGAAAATGCAGCGCCGTGCGGTGATCGCGCAGGAAGCGCGATCGAGAGGACCATCGGTCCTCGGCCCCCAGCCTATTCGGTGCAGCAGCCGCGTGCCTCTATCCTGGGAGCGTGACTGATGAGCAGACGCCGAGCATCTCGCGGCCCGAACGGATCCTGGCCTACATGGTCGTGACGATCGTCGCCGTCTCGATCGCCGCGTTCGTCGCGGTGATGGTCGGCACCGCCACCGGCCTCGAGCAGGGCGACTTCGCCGTCGGCGTCTGGCCGGTCGTGACGATCCTGCCGCTCGTCGGACTCCCCATCGCCTTCCTGATGCTGATCACGCTCATCATCGTGGGTGCCGTACGACGGTCTCGCGAGTCCCGCGGTCAGTCGCCGCGCTGACGACCATGGGCGAGGCCTTCGCGATCGCGCGCCGCCTCCGGGAGCTCCCGGACGACGCGCTCCGCCGGCTGACTCCCGACCGCAGGGCCTCCTCCGCCCGCATCGCGGACTTCTTCGACTTCGCCGAGGCCCTGTTGGACGATGCGAGCGTCGCCCGCCGGATGGCACTGCTCGACCGGGACACCCTCGCAGTGCTCGCCGCCGCGCTGGACGGGACCGAGCGCCACTCGCTCGCGACCACGCTCGGACGGGAGCAGTCGGAGGTGGATGCCGCCCTGGAGCGGCTGGAGCGGGACATCCTCGTGCTGGACGACGGAGCCGGTCCGATCAGGCCGGTGAGCGCGGTGACCGCGGTGTTCGAGGAGTGGACGGCGAGCGGCAGACCAGGCCGAGCAGAACTCCGACTTCCGGCGGCGGCGCCGACGTCCCACGCGACCCGCCCCTCGCCCGACACGGACGCCCTCGCGAGCGAGCGAGCGGCCGGCGCGGTCGGCATCGTCGGCGAGAGCCTCCATGAACTCGACCGCGAGCCCGCACGCCTGCTCGGCCGTGGAGCCCCGTCCATGCCGGACCTCAAACGGCTCGCAGCCGCGGCGGCGAGCACGCCCGACCAGATCGAGCTCGCCCTGTCCGTGGCGTCGGCTGCCGGGCTCACGGACGCGATCGGCTCCGCCATCCGCCTGAGCGAGGTCGGCGAGGCCTGGCTGGCGTCGGCCACCGCGGAACGCTGGCTCCGTCTCGCGACAGCCTGGCGCGACGCGATCCCGGCCACGATCCGCGATCGCATCCTGACGGCGTACCGGCGCGGTTCCGTCGACCTGGTCGAAGAGCTCAGCTGGTGGTACCCGTTGGCGGAGGATGCCGTCGTGGCGCCGACGCGGGCGGTCGACGCGGTCGCCGAGCTGCTCGGGATCACCGTCGACGGCGCGACCAGCGGGTTCGGACGACTCCTCGTCGACGACCACGCGGCCGACGCGGCCTCGACGCTCGCGTCCATGCTCCCCGCCGAGGTGTCGCAGGTCGTCCTCCAGGACGACCTGACGGTCATCGCGCTCGGTCCCCCGACGGCGGAACTCGACGTGCGACTCCGGGCCCTCGCGGAGCCGGAGGGGCGCGCTCAGGCGTCGAGGTACCGCATCACGACCGCGAGCGTCACCCGGGCCCTCGCCGACGGAGACACGGCCGAGGACCTGCTCGCGTACCTCGAGTCGATCTCCCTGACCGGCGTCCCTCAACCCCTGCGGTACCTCGTGTCCGAGGCCGCTTCCCGATTCGGCCTCGTCCGCGTCGGGACGATCCGCGCGTCGGCCGACGCCTCGGCCGACCCTGGACGCAGCAGCTACATCCGCTCCGACGACGCCGGCCTGATCGCGGCGATCTCGGTCGACCAGAGCCTCGTGGCGCTCGGTCTCCGTCCGAGCGACGAGCACCGGCTCACCAGCCGGATCGAGGCGGCGACGGTCTACTGGGCGCTCCACGACGCGCGCTACCCGGTGGTCGCGGAGGACGACGGCGGCGCACCGCTCCGGATCCGCCGGCAGCCGGTCATGCGCACCAACCTCTCCGCTCCGGCCGCCTCGACGGAACCGGATCTGGTGTCGCGGCTCCGCGCCGACGACAGCGGCGACACGAGCAGCGCATGGTTGGCCAAGCAACTGGAGATCGCCGTCCGCGACCACACGCCGGTCACCGTGCAGCTGCAGCACGGCGAGCGCCGATCCACGTTCACGATCGAACCGGTGAGCCTTGCCGGCGGTCGCCTGCGCGGTTTGGACCGGTCGGCCGACGTCGAACGCACCCTGCCGCTCGCGATGATCACCGAGGTCCGGATCGCCGGCTGAGCGCTCGCTCAGGGGGTTGCGCACCGGATCCGCCGGTAGACTCGACCGTTATGTCTGATGGACCACTGATCGTCCAAAGCGACCGCACCGTGCTGCTCGAGGTCGCCCACCCGCTCGCCGAGGACGCCCGCCACGATCTCTCGGTGTTCGCCGAGCTCGAACGCGCGCCGGAGCACATCCACACCTACCGGATCACCCGTCTCGGACTCTGGAACGCACGGGCCGCCGGGCACGATGCCGACCAGATGATCGAGACGCTGGAGCGGTACTCGAAGTTCTCCATCCCCGCGTCCGTGACGATCGACATGCGCGAGACCGTCAACCGCTACGGCCGGCTCGTGATCGAACGCTCCGAGGAGGGCGAGCTCGTCCTCCGCTCCACGGACCTCCCGATCCTGACCGAGGTGGCCGGCGCCAAGCGGATCGCGCCCCTCCTCATCGGGCACCCGACGCCGGACACCTTCCTCGTCGAGCCGTGGGCACGCGGTGCGCTCAAGCAGGAACTCGTGAAGCTGGGCTGGCCCGCCGAGGACCTCGCCGGGTACACCGCTGGCACGCCGCACCAGATCGACCTGGTCGAGGACGGCTGGCACCTCCGCGACTATCAGCAGCAGGCGGTCGACAACTTCTTCTCCGGCGGTTCCGGCGTCGTGGTGCTCCCCTGTGGTGCGGGCAAGACCCTGGTCGGCGCCGGGGCGATGGCGACGGCGTCCACCAACACCCTGATCCTCGTCACGAACACGGTGTCGGCACGGCAGTGGCGCGACGAGCTGTTGAAGCGCACCTCCCTCACCGCCGAGGAGATCGGCGAGTACTCGGGGCAGGTGAAGGAGGTCAAGCCGGTCACGATCGCGACCTACCAGATCCTCACGGCCAAGCGGAAGGGCGAGTACGCCCACCTCGCGCTGCTCGACGCCATGGACTGGGGCCTCGTGGTCTACGACGAGGTGCACCTGCTCCCGGCACCCGTCTTCAAGCTCACCGCCGAGCTGCAGGCGCGGCGTCGCCTCGGCCTGACGGCGACGCTCATCCGGGAGGACGGCCGCGAGGGCGACGTCTTCTCGCTCATCGGCCCGAAGCGGTTCGACGCCCCGTGGAAGGAGATCGAGGCGCAGGGCTTCATCTCCCCCGCCGCGTGCTTCGAGGTGCGCGTCGACCTGCCCCAGGCGGACCGACTCACCTACGCCGCATCCGCCGACGACGAGCGATACCGCCTCGCGGCGACCGCCCCGGCGAAGCTCGACGTCGTCCGGCAGCTCGTCGAACGGCACCGTGGCGAGCAGATCCTCGTCATCGGGCAGTACCTCGATCAGATCGAGGAGCTGGCAGAGACGCTCGGTGCCCCGCAGTTGACCGGCGCAACGCCGGTCGACGAGCGCGAACGGCTCTATCAGGCCTTCCGCGACGGCACCGAGCAGGTGCTCGTCGTCTCGAAGGTCGCGAACTTCTCGGTCGACCTGCCCGAAGCGACCGTCGCCATCCAGGTGTCGGGATCGTTCGGTTCACGACAGGAGGAGGCGCAGCGTCTCGGCCGCCTGTTGCGCCCGAAGTCCACGGGACTCACCGCGAGCTTCTACACGCTGGTGTCGCGCGACACGGTCGATCAGGAGTTCGCGCAGAACCGCCAACGCTTCCTCGCCGAACAGGGCTACAGCTACACGATCCTCGACGCCCACGCCCTGCAGACCGCGTGAACCACGCTCTCAGAAAAGTCTCAAGAAACGTGCAGATAATGGTGTCATGACCGGACCCCGCATCCTCATCGTCGACGACGAACCGAACATCCGCGACCTCCTCACCACCAGCCTGCGATTCGCCGGCTTCGCCGTCCGTGCCGTGGGCAACGGCGCAGCCGCCATCTCAGCGGTCCTCGAGGAGGAGCCCGACCTCATCATCCTCGACGTGATGCTGCCGGACATGAACGGCTTCGGCGTCACCAAGCGCCTCCGCAGCGCCGGCTACACGGCGCCCATCCTCTTCCTCACCGCGAAGGACGACACCGAGGACAAGATCACGGGCCTCACGGTCGGCGGCGACGACTACGTCACCAAGCCGTTCAGCCTCGACGAGATCGTGGCACGCATCAAGGCCATCCTTCGCCGGACCATGCAGGCCGACGAGGATGCGGTGATCCGCACCGGCGAGCTGACGATGGACCAGGACACGCACGAGGTCCTCGTCGGCGACACCCCGATCGACCTCAGCCCGACCGAGTTCAAGCTCCTCCGCTACCTCATGCTCAACCCGAACCGTGTCCTGTCGAAGGCCCAGATCCTCGACCACGTCTGGGAGTACGACTTCAACGGCGACGCCGGCATCGTCGAGAGCTACATCTCCTACCTGCGCAGGAAGCTCGACCAGTTCTCCAGCGAGCCGCTCATCCAGACCAAGCGCGGATTCGGCTACATGCTCAAGGCCGGAAAGGCGTAGCCCCCACCCGATGGCCGATTCCCTGTCCACCTGGTGGAGCAGCGTCTCACTCCGGACGAAGATCACCGGGGTGACGGTGCTCGTCCTCGCCTTCGGCCTGCTCGTCGCGGGCATGGGGACGACCCCGCTCCTCAAAGAGGTCCTCACCCAGCAGGCGAACGACAGTCTGGTCACTGCCGCCAAGGGCAAGATCGTCGGTGAGATCTCCGAGGACGGACAACTCCAGCTCGACGCCCCCTCGACGCTGTTCGTCGCCGTGTACGACACGAACGGCGAACTCCGCGCCTCGTCCGGGTGGGACGACAGCATCGCTCCCGAACACCCGGCGCACCTCAGCGCGAACGACGTCGCCGCGAGCGGGACCCAGATCTACACGACCACCAACGCGAGTGGCACGATCGTGTACCACGCGGTCTCCGTCCCGGTCACCCTCGACGGGTTCCGCACGGGAGCGGCATGGGTCGCCATCTCGATGCAGGGCACCGACAACACCATCGCGACCTACCTCACGATCTTCTTCGTCCTCGGCGTGCTCATCATCGTGGTCGGAGCGCTCCTCACCCGGTGGCTGGTGACCGGCACGTTCGAACCGCTCCGCCAGGTGGAACGGACGGCCGCCGCATTCGCCGACGGTGACTTCAGCCAGCGACTCGCCGGCTCGACACCGAACACCGAGGTGGGGCGACTCAGCCGATCACTCAACACGATGCTGGCTCGCATCGACCGCGCGTACTCGGATCGCGGGAAGACCATCGAGCAGATGCGGAACTTCGTCGGGGATGCGAGCCACGAGCTCCGCACCCCGCTCGTCTCCGTGCGCGGCTACGCCGAGCTCTACCGGATGGGTGCCCTCCAGACGCCGCAGGACGTGGCACAGGCCATGGAGCGCATCGAGAAGGAGGCCATCCGCATGGGTGCGCTCGTCGAGGACCTCCTCCAGCTCGCCCGCCTCGATGAGACGAGACCACTGAACGTCGCGCCCGTCGACCTGCTCCCGATCGCGCGCGACGCCGCGCTCGACACCACCGCCCAGGCCCCCGGGCGCACGGTCCAGGTGGTCCGCGACGAACGCATGGCGCGAGCCGTCGACGACGATGCCTCCGAGACGACGGGCGAATCCCCTACTGCTACCGACACACCCGTACAGACGGGCTCGACCGGGCCGATCTTCGGCGCGACGTTCAACCGCTTCCGGCGTCGGCCGAAGCCCTCCGGCGACGCCACCACGCCCGACACGAAGCCCATCGCCGAACCGCTGACCCTGGCCGTGCCACCGATCGTCCTCGGCGAGGAGAACAAGATCCGGCAGGTCGTCACGAACCTCATCGGAAACGCCCTGCGCTTCACGCCCGCCGACAGCCCGATCGAGCTCGCGGTCGGCACGGACGCCCGCGCAGGGACCGCCAGCATCGCCATCGTCGACCACGGCGAGGGCATCCCGCCACAGATCCGCGAGAAGATCTTCCAGCGTTTCTGGCGTGCCGACAGCTCGCGAACGCGCGAGACGGGCGGCAGCGGCCTCGGACTGGCCATCGTCGCCTCCATCGTCGCGGCGCACGGTGGCACGGTCGACGTGAGCGAGACCCCCGGCGGCGGCGCGACGTTCCGCGTCATCCTGCCGCTCGCCCCGTCGGCGGCCACGAGCCCCATCGTCATCGCGGGCCCTCCGGCCTGACCCGCCGGCGGGCTGGCTCGACCCTCCTCCACAGGCTCCGGCCTGCTTCGGAGTGCGCGCACGAAACCTTCCTCGCCGGTTCCGGCCGGTGGCGAGCACCTACCGTCTCGGTAGCGGCGATGACAGGCATCGCCCGGACGAACGGAGTTCCCGATGGCCACTTTCCAGGTCGACAGCGACGCGGTCGAGCGCGCCTCCACGGCGGCACGCGTCACGATCGAGCAGATCCAGAACGAGGTCGCCCGCCTGCACACGCAGCTGGCGGCACTCGACGGCCAATGGACCGGCGCTGCGGCCGCCGCGTTCCACGGTGTCGTCGAGCGCTGGAGGGGCACCCAGCGTCAGGTCGAGGAGAACCTCGGCGAGATCAGCCGGGCGCTCGCCGTCGCGGGTACCCAGTACGCCGAGATCGAGCGGGCGAACGCGAGTATGTTCAGCGGCTGATCCGCGCGCGGGAGGTCCCGCCACCGGGATGCCCGGTGGCGGGACCTCCCGCGCGGGGTGCGGGGATCAGGGAAGCGCGGCGATACCGGCGGCGGCGAGTGCTGCGTAGGCGAGAGCCTGCTGACGCAGCTCGTCGACGTCGTAGGTGTCGTCGAGGGAACTCACGTTGTTCGCCTCGACTTCCAACCAGTGCCCGGCGACCGCCATCTGCACGCTGCACGTGGACCACGGGCTCGTCTTGCACTCGATGAAGGCGTCCCGGACTCCGAGCCCGTCGATCGTCAGGAACTCGATGTCCGCTCCCGCGCTCATGCGGGTCTCGACCAGCTGCTCGTACGCCCAGCGTCCGCCCGGGAGCGCTCGCAGGACACCTCGCGACGAGTCACTGTCGGGGAGGGAGAAGATGCAGTCCGGCGCTCCGAAGTCCTCGGCGGCGACGCCTCGGTTCCACAGTCGCTTCTTCGGTGCCGAGTTGTAGGTGAGCTCCTGGCCGAAGGCCTCACTCATCGCCGCCGCAGGCACGAACGCCTCGCACTCCGTCGGCAGCGCGCTAGCCCCCGGCGTCGTCCCGCCCCAGGCGTACCGTGGCGCCGTGCCGACCGGTTCGAGCGCCGAGCGGATCGCCTCGATGAAGGGTGTGACTGCGGCGACGGCATCCTCGTCCGACGCTGCGGCATCGTCGGCCGGGCCATACATGATCAGGTCGACCCAGCTGTCGCCGACCAGGAAGTTGATGCTGCAGACGCCGGGCACAGCTCCGTTCTGGGTGAAGCAGGACAGCTTGGTGGAGTCCGGCCACGGCCCTGATTCGCCGTTCGCCCAGCGTTCGTAGTAGAAGTCCCAGTCGGCGTGCGAACCGGGCAGGATGGTCAACTCGGCCCACCGTTCCGTGCCGACCGGCGTCCCACCCTCCGCCAGGTCTCTCGGCTCACCATTGCTCCACGTGCAGTGCATGCCCCCGAGCGAGGTCGCCGCCCACAGCAGCGGGTTCGCACTGGACGGGTCAGCGAAAGCGGGCTCCAGGGCCGCCGTAGGGGCGAGCGCGGTCGCCACCACGTCCTGGGGGACGAGATTCTCGCACCCGAAGCCGTATGAGCTCACCGGCGCAGTCGGCTTAGCCGTCGCGGAGGGCGTCGGCGAGGACGACGCCGTCGGTGATGCGGTCGGAGCCGCTTCACTCGGCGTGCACGCGGCCAGCGCCAGAACCAATACTGCAGCGATCGCCGCTCCCCCGATACGTCTCATAGCTCGATCATAGGAACCGGCGCGCGGGCCGATATGCCGTTCCGGTCACGTCTCTACAACGACTGTCGGACCCATGCGGAAACAGGCATACAGATCGAGGGTTCTCCCCGATGCGTCTGGTGGAAACGACGCAGGGCGCCTCCCGAAGGAGACGCCCTGCGCAGGTGTTGCTGTCGGACTTAGAAGTCCATGCCACCGGTCGGGTCGCCGGCCGGAGCCGGGTTCTTCTCCGGCTTGTCGGCGACGACGGCCTCGGTGGTGAGGAACAGGCCGGCGATCGACGCTGCGTTGAGCAGCGCGGAGCGGGTGACCTTCACCGGGTCGTTGATGCCGGCAGCGAGCATGTCGACGTACTCACCGGTCGCGGCGTTGAGGCCGTGTCCGACGGGCAGGTTGCGGACCTTGTCGGCGACGACGCCAGGCTCGAGGCCTGCGTTGAGCGCGATCTGCTTGAGCGGAGCGTCGATGGCGACCTTGACGATGTTCGCACCGGTCGCCTCGTCGCCGACGAGCTCGAGCTTCTCGAACGCGGTCTTGCCGGCCTGGATCAGGGCGACGCCACCACCGGCGACGATGCCCTCTTCGACGGCAGCCTTCGCGTTGCGAACGGCGTCCTCGATGCGGTGCTTGCGCTCCTTGAGCTCGACCTCGGTCGCTGCACCGGCCTTGATGACCGCAACACCGCCCGCGAGCTTGGCGAGACGCTCCTGGAGCTTCTCGCGGTCGTAGTCGCTGTCGGTGTTGTCGATCTCCTTGCGGATCTGCGAGACACGACCGGCGATGGCGTCGGCGTCGCCGGCACCCTCGACGATGGTGGTCTCATCCTTGGTGATGACGACCTTGCGAGCACGGCCGAGCAGGTCGAGGGTGACGGTCTCGAGCTTGAGGCCGACCTCCTCGGAGATGACCTGGCCACCGGTGAGGATGGCGATGTCCTGCAGCTGAGCCTTGCGGCGGTCTCCGAAGCCCGGAGCCTTGACGGCGACGGACTTGAAGATGCCACGGATCTTGTTGACGACGAGCGTCGCGAGAGCTTCGCCGTCGACGTCCTCAGCGATGATGAGGAGCTGCTTGCCCGACTGGATGACCTGGTCGACGATCGGCAGGAGGTCCTTGATCGCGGAGATCTTCTGGTTGGCGATGAGGATGTAGGGGTCCTCGAACACCGCTTCCTGGCGGTCGGGGTCGGTCACGAAGTACTGCGACAGGTAGCCCTTGTCGAAGCGCATGCCCTCGGTGAGCTCGAGCTCGGTGCCGAAGGTGTTCGACTCCTCGACGGTGACGACGCCCTCCTTGCCGACCTTGTCGATCGCCTCGGCGATGATCTCGCCGATGGTGGTGTCGCCGGCGGAGATGGAAGCGGTCGCAGCGATCTCCTCCTTGGTCTCCACCTCCTTGGCGTTGGCGATGAGCTCGACCGTGACGGCCTCGACGGCCTTCTCGATGCCGCGCTTGAGGCTGATGGGGTCGGCGCCTGCGGCGACGTTGCGGAGGCCCTCGCGGACGAGCGCCTGTGCCAGCACGGTCGCCGTGGTGGTGCCGTCGCCGGCGACGTCATCGGTCTTCTTGGCGACCTCCTTGACGAGCTCCGCGCCGATCTTCTCGTACGGGTCGTCGAGTTCGATCTCCTTGGCGATGGACACGCCGTCGTTGGTGATCGTGGGGGCGCCCCACTTCTTCTCGAGGACAACGTTGCGACCGCGCGGCCCAAGGGTGACCTTGACCGTGTCAGCAAGAATGTTCAGTCCACGCTCGAGGCCGCGACGGGCCTCCTCGTCGAAAGCAATGATCTTAGCCATGTGTGTTTTTCGTCCCTCCCGGACGTCATGAACGTTGTTAGCACTCAATGAGTACGAGTGCTAAGTCGATTCTGGCACTCAGGGGGTGGGAGTGCAAGTGAGCACCGGCGCCCTGAGCGAACTCCCGGGAACAGCCCCGGAACGACGAACGACGCCGCCCACCGAAGTGGACGGCGTCGCAGGAATCGCGTACCTGATCAGCGGCTACGCCAGGCGCACACCCTCGGCCTGAGGCCCCTTTGCTCCAGTGCCGACCTCGAAGACGACCGCCTGGCCCTCTTCCAAGGACTTGTAGCCGCTCATGTCGATCGCCGAGTAGTGGACGAAGACATCCTGTCCGCCGTCGTCGACCGTGATGAAGCCGAAGCCCTTCTCAGCGTTGAACCACTTGACGGTTCCGTTCGCCATTTCATACTCCCATTGCTGCGTGCTCGCAGGCATCGACTGTTGCCGAACCCGGACCTGCCATCCGGGATCGGGACCCCGGTGACCACCCTGCGCCGAAGCGGACCCGGGGGCGAGTCGAGACGGGACGGGATGAGCGGCCAGTTCCAGATACTAATCCGGAGCACCGCGCGGATTCACCCTCAAATCGACAAACGGGGCGGAGTGATACGACAACTCAACATGGAGGAAACACTCCGGAAACACGGCGTGCCTGCGACCTGCTCGATCGACCTGCCTCAGCCGCGCTCAGGCGGCCGGCTGGTAGTCCGCGCCGACCACGACGACGATGCGGAGGACCGGCGCCTCGCCCTCCTCGACGGGGATCGCGTACGTGTCCGTGATCTGGATCGGGATGCCGCCGAGCGCGTTCGCGATGGCGCGGGCGACGCCCTCCTGCGACGGATCCTGGTAGTAGACGCCGCTCGCCGTGACGTCCTCCGTGCTGGCGTCGCTCGTCGGGATCTGCTGCGTGAAGCCGGCGGCCGTGATCGCTGCCGCCGCCGATGCGGCCAGGCCGGCGGTGGGTGTGCCGTTCAGGACGAGGATGCTGGCCGCGGGGTCGACGACGGGGGCCACCTCGGTCGGGGTGGGGGTCGGCGTTGGCGTGGCGCTCGGGCTCTGCGAGCCGCCGAAGAAGTCGATCCGGTCGTTCAGCCCGAAGAGGGCGAAGGTGCCGACCCCCACGAGGACGAGCGTGGCGACGACGGCGACGAGGAAGGCGATCCAGCCGCGTCCCTTGGGAGCAGGGGCACGGTGCGCGCCGACGCGCTTGAGGTCGGGGACCTCGTCGAAGCGGTCGGGCGGGAAGGATTCAGCCATGGTGTGGTCTCCGAGAGCTGCTCAGCCGTCGGTGCGGGGAGCCGAGGCTCCTCGCGCCGAGAGTCGGGCGTCGCGGGTGCGCTGCAGCCGCTTGATCAGCATGGGGTCGTGGGCGAGGGCGGACGGCGAGTCGATGAGCGCGCCGAGCAGTTGATAGTACCGGGCCGGGGACAGGGCGAAGCGGTCGCGGATGGCGGCCTCCTTGGCCCCGACGTGCTGCATCCAGTTGGACTCGAACTCGAGGATCTCGAGTTCGCGCTGGTCGAGGCCTCCCGCCGGTGTCGACGCGTCGTCATCGGCAGGCGTGCGCGACGCTGGGTGCATGCTCATCTCCTGCCGATCGGTGCCGATGTGGCGACCGGAGTCATGCTCCGGTCCGCCGTCGTCCAAGTCTATTCAGCCGATGCCCGCCGGGCCGCATCCACCCCGGCGAGGGCCGACGTTCACCGGGAAGGATCAGGCTCGGTGCAGTGTTAGGGAATACGTCGGGAGCCGCATGCACGAGGCAGCCCCGCACGTAGGATGACCGAGACGAATGGAGCAGCATGACGTACGACGTGTCGAAGACCGATGAGCAGTGGCGCGAGGAACTCACGCCGGAGCAGTATCAGGTCCTCCGCGGAGCGGCGACCGAGCGGGCCTGGACCGGTGAGCTCCTCGACGAGTCGCGCGCGGGCCTCTACACCTGTGCCGCCTGCAACGCCGAACTCTTCAAGAGCGGTACCAAGTTCGATTCCGGCTGCGGATGGCCGAGCTTCTATGAGTCCGTGAACCCCGAGGCGGTGCAGCTCATCGAGGACCGCACCCTCGGCATGGTGCGCACCGAGGTCCGGTGCGCCAACTGCGGCTCGCACCTCGGCCACGTGTTCGACGACGGCTTCGGCACGCCCACCGGCGACCGCTACTGCATGAACTCGATCGCGCTCAACTTCGCCGCGGCCGACACCACCGAGCCGACGGAGTGACCGAACCGGTCGAGCGCCCCGTCCTCGCCGCCGTCGCCGGGCGGCGTTCGTGGTCCAAGGTCACCGACGTCGCTCCGAGTGACGCGGAACTCCTCGAGGTCCTCGCGGCGGCTGGTCGGGTGGCCGACCACAGCGCCCTGCGTCCGTGGCGGGTCATCACCCTCCGCGGCGACGACCGCGTGAAGCTCGGCCGGGCGCTCGCGAAGGCGGAGGGCGACTCGAAGCCCTCGACGAAGCCGCTCCGCGCGCCCCTGTTGCTCGCCGTCGTCGTGAGCGTGAAGAAGTCGAAGGTGCCCGCCTGGGAGCAGGAGGCGGTCGCGGCCGGAGTGGCCCACATGGTCAGTCTCCTGCTCGACGACGCCGGTTGGGGCGTGTTCTGGCGCACCGGCGGCGCGACTCGCGCCAAAGCGGTCCGGAAGGCACACGGCCTGAAGAAGGGCGAGGATCTCCTCGGCTGGCTGTACGTCGGAGGGAAGCCGGGTAACGCTCGCACAGGGCGCCGCAAGACGATCAACGCGAAGGCGCACCTCAGCTCCATGCCCTGAGGACGGAGTCGCTCACGGCATCCGACGGCTCGACGGCTCGACTCAGTCGGCGGACGACGATGCCGTGGGACGACGCCTGAACCGCGCCGATGCGATCGCGACGGCGGCGAACGCGAGGAGTGTCCCGATGACCGTCGCGACATGCACGCCGCCGTCGTCGGTGGGCAGGAGCACGTCGAGGGCGAGCGCACTCAGGGTCTGACCGGCCACCGTGCCGAGCCCGAGGATGAGCACGCCCGTGTGCTGCACGAGGAACGCCGCCACGGCGATGAACACGCATCCGATCGGGCCGCCGAGGTAGAGCCACCACTCCCCCGGGAGCGGTCCGGGCGGCGCGACGATGACCGCGTGCAGCACGGCGGCGATGACCAGCACGACCGTCCCCACGACGAAGTTGATGAACGTGGCGGCGAGCGTGCTCTGTGCCCGCATCTTCACGCGGCCGTTGACCGCCTGCTGCCAGCCGATCCCGATCCCGGCGAGCAGCGGCAGGACCAGCAGGCCGAGTGGGATGCTCCCGCCGAGCTCGCCCGAGACCGCGACGCCGACTGCGATGAGGGCGACGACCGCCCCGAGGACGCGCTGGACGCTGAACCCGACGACGCCTCCCGGGCCGAAGCCGATCCGGTCGAGCACGAGTCCGCTCGCCGTCTGACCGGCGACGACCGCGACCGTGAAGAGGGCGACGCCGAGCGTGGCGGCGGTGAGCCCCTGCGAGAGCACGAGGAACGCGCCGGCACACCCACCGAGCACCGTCCACCAGGGCATCTCCCTGCGTCGGACGGCACCGGCCACCGTGGAGAGACCGCGACGACCGGTACGGGACAGCGCCAGTCCGACGGTGAGGATGATCAAGCCGCCGCCGAACGAGATCGCAGCTGCGGTGAACCCATCGCCGAGTCGCGCGCCGAGCTCGCCGTTCAACCGGGCCTGCACCGCGATGAAGGCACCGCTGACGACGGCGATGAGGAGCGCGAGCGGCGCTGGGACACGGGTCACGGGAGGATTCCTTCCAATGAGGAACCGCCCACTCAGCGAGGCTGAGCGGGCGGTTCTCGGCTGGAGCCGACGACGGGACTTGAACCCGTAACCTACGCTTTACAAGAGCGTTGCGCTACCAATTGCGCCACGTCGGCCGACAGGGGCTGGCCCCGGTCCCATCCATCCTACGATGACGGCGGATCAGCCGTTGGTCACGGGCGACTCGCTGGCTCCCGGCGTCGGCGTGCCGGTGGAGTAGCTCTCGCTCGAGACGGCGAGGACGAAGGCCGCGAACTGCTCGGCGTCGGTGAGCGAACCGGTGTACTGCTTGCCGTTCACCAGGATGGTCGGCGTCCCCTCGACCTTGGCGACGTCGGTGCCGGGCAGCGGGCCGCTGCGCGCACGGTCGGTCGAGTCCTTCACCCACGACTTGTAGGTGCCGTCGTCGATGCAGGCGTTGATCTTCTTCTCGCCGCCGGAGATGACGCCCTTGGCGATCGACTTCAGCTCGGCGTCGGTCAGGCCCTCGGTGTTCTCCTTGGGCTGGTTCTCGAACAGTGCGGTGTTGAAGGAGAAGAAGTCGTTCGGCGAGTACTCCGCGACACAGGCCGCCGCGTTCGAGGCGCGCAGCGAGTACTGCGTCCCGAGCGAGAGGTTGCTCAGCGTTGCGAGGGGGTGGACCGTGTAGGTCGCGGCGCCGGCCTCGAGCCAACCCTTGACCTGCTCGGCGTTCGTGGTCTCGAACTGACCGCAGTAGGGGCAGAGGAAGTCCTGGTAGACGGCGATCTCGACGCCGTCGGCGGCCGGGGTCTCGGAGGCTGCCGGCGTCTCGGCCGGAGCGGGCTCCGCGGGGGCGGCCGGATCGGTCGCGCTCGGCGTCGGTGTGGACGCACCGGCCGGGGCCCCGACCAGCTGCAACCCGGCGGAGACGGTGAAGCCGTCGTTCTTGGCCGCGGTCGGGACCGGTCCGGCGGGCTTGATCGACGTCACGATGATGACCGCCACCACCGCCACGATCGCGAGCGCACCGAGCACGATGCCGCCCTGGAGCAGCACCCGGTTGCGGCGGTCGCGGCGCTTCTGCTGCTCGCGCAGCACCCGCGCCTTCTCGCGTGCCGCGTCGCGTCGTTCGTTCTTGGTCGGTCGGTTCTGCGATCCAGCGCCAGACATTGATCCTCGTTTCGGGGGGCTCGCGCTGCGGAGACGAGGCAGCGCCAAACAGAGTAATCGTAGACCTGCCGCCTGGGAGAGGCCCAAACCAGGCCGGGAGCCGGCTGTGCGTCCACCGAGAGATCCACTGGCCGCTGGACCTTCCATTCACAGATGGTCGTGGCATACTGGAACGGCGAACCGGCCATCGATGACGGGTTCGCGTCCATTCACAACGGATCGTCCGGCACGTACCTGCCGGTGAAGGAGAACAACCATGGCGTCTGTGACGTTCGACAACGCAACCCGTTTCTACCCGGGTGGCACCCGCCCCGCGGTCGACAAGCTGAACCTCGAGGTCGCCGACGGCGAATTCCTCGTCCTCGTCGGCCCGTCCGGCTGCGGCAAGTCCACCTCCCTCCGCATGCTCGCCGGTCTCGAAGAGGTCAACGACGGCCACATCTTCATCGGCGACCGCGACGTCACCGACGTGCCGCCGAAGGACCGCGACATCGCGATGGTGTTCCAGAACTACGCGCTCTACCCGCACATGACCGTCGCCGAGAACATGGGCTTCGCGCTCAAGATCGCCGGTGTCGGCAAGGAAGAGCGTGCCACCCGCGTGCTCGAAGCCGCCAAGCTCCTCGACCTCGAGGACTACCTGACCCGCAAGCCGAAGGCGCTCTCCGGTGGTCAGCGTCAGCGCGTCGCGATGGGTCGAGCCATCGTCCGTCAGCCCCAGGTCTTCCTCATGGACGAGCCGCTGTCGAACCTCGACGCCAAGCTCCGCGTCCAGACCCGCACCCAGATCGCGTCGCTGCAGCGTCGTCTCGGCGTCACCACCGTCTACGTCACCCACGACCAGACCGAGGCGCTCACCATGGGCGACCGCATCGCGGTCCTCAAGGACGGCATCCTGCAGCAGGTCGGCACCCCGCGCGACCTCTACGAGAAGCCGAACAACGTCTTCGTCGCCGGCTTCATCGGCAGCCCGGCCATGAACCTGTTCGAGGGCGAGATCGCCGACGGCGGCATCAAGCTCGGCGGATTCATCATCCCGGTCGAGCGCGAGATCACCGACGCCGCTCCGTCGAAGAACGTCACGGTCGGCGTGCGCCCCGAGGACATCACCGTGTCCAGCAACTCGGGCTCCGGCATCGAGGTGACCGTCGACCTCGTCGAGGAGCTCGGCGCCGACGGCTACCTCTACGGCCACACCGACGTCTCCGGCAAGCGCACCGACATCGTCGCCCGCGTCGACGGTCGCAACCACGCGCACATCGGCGACACGGTGTTCCTCGCGCCGACGCCGCACCACGTGCACGCGTTCGACTCGGCATCGGGTGAGCGTCTGGGCAACAAGCCGGTCGTGTCCTCCTCGATCTAGTTTCCCGCCGACGATGGTCGAGCGGTCGGTCTCCGATCGCTCGGCCATCGTCGTTTTCGCTTGTCCAGTCTCAGTACGACGATCCCCGAGGAGCGCTCCGCACCATGTCCGGCGCATTGAACATCACCGCTGCCACCGTCGACCCGGCGCTGCTCGATCTCCCCTGGGAGCTCCCCCTCGAGAACTGGCCGAATGAGGCCATCGCCTCGCTCCCGAAGGGCATCTCGCGCCACCTGGTCCGGTTCGCGAACCTGTCCGGCTACGTCATCGCCGTCAAGGAGACGACCGCGGAGATGGCGAAGGGCGAGTACGACATGCTGCGCACCCTGCAGCGGCTCGACATCCCCTGCGTCGACCCGCTCGCGGTCATCACGAACCGGAGCGATCGCAAGGGCCGTGAGCTGCCGAGCGTGCTCGTGACGCGGCACCTGAAGTTCTCACTCCCCTACCGTGCGCTCTTCCAGGGCACCCTCCGACCCGACACCGCGACCCGCCTCGTCGACGCGCTCGCCGTCCTCCTCGTCCGCCTCCACATCGTCGGCTTCTTCTGGGGTGACGTGTCGCTGTCGAACACGCTCTTCCGGCGTGACGCGGGAGCTTTCGCCGCCTACCTCGTCGACGCCGAGACGGGCAAGCTCTACGAGGGCGGGCTGTCGAACGGGCAGCGTGAGAACGACCTCGAGATCGCCCGGGTGAACATCGCCGGCGAGCTCCTCGATCTCGAGGCCGGCGGACGCGCCGACGCCGAACTCGACCCCGTCACCGTGAGCAACGGCATCGTCGCCGCGTACCGGTCCCTCTGGAAGGAGCTCACGGGCTCCGAGTCCTTCGACGCGTCCGAGCGCTGGCGCATCACCGAGCGCGTCCACCGTCTGAACGAACTCGGCTTCGACATCGAGGAACTCGCGATCAAGACGACCGACGAGGGCTCGACCGTGCGGATCCAGCCGAAGGTCGTCGACGCCGGGCATCACCAGCGCCGCCTCCTGCGGCTCACCGGCCTCGACGCGGGCGAGAACCAGGCGAGGCGCCTGCTCAACGATCTCGACGCCTACTCGGCCTCGTTCGGGAAGGACGGGTTCGACGAGGAGATGGCGGCGCACGAGTGGCTCATCCGCGTGTTCGAGCCGGTGGTGAAAGCGATCCCGCGCGAACTCCGCGGCAAGCTCGAGCCCGCCGAGATCTTCCACCAACTCCTGGAGCACCGCTGGTTCCTCGCGCAGAACGAGGGTCGCGACATCCCGCTGGCGGAAGCCGTCGGTTCCTACGTGAACACCGTCCTGCGGCACCGCCGCGACGAGGCGACCATGATCGTGCCGCCGACCGAGGCGATCAGCGTCCCCGCCGCCATGACCGGACCGGTCGACTGGCGAGACCTCGTCTGACCACGTCCGTCTTCTCGACTGACGACAGACAGGCCCTCGGAACGGAGATCCGTTCCGAGGGCCTGTCCTCGTTCGCGCGGCGCGAGCGCCGGTCGCCTACTCGGCGTTCCGGCGACGCGCGATCTCGTACAGCGTCACGCTGGCCGCGATCCCGGCGTTGAGCGATTCGGTCGAGGCCGAGATCGGGATCGACACGACCGCGTCGCAGGTCTCGGTGACGAGGCGGGACAGGCCCTTGCCCTCGCTGCCGACGACCACGAGGATCGGCTGGTCGGCGAGTTCGAGCCCGGGAAGGGAGACGTCGCCGTCGCCGTCGAGACCGATCACGAAGACGCCGCGCTCCTTGAACGCTTTGAGCGTCTGGGTGAGGTTGGCGGCCATCGCGACCGGCGTCCGAGCCGCCGCTCCTGCCGAGGTCTTCCACGCGGAGGCGGTGAGGCCCACGCTCCGGCGCTGCGGCAGGATCACGCCGTGACCACCGAAGGCTGCGGTCGATCGGATGATCGCACCCAGGTTCCGGGGGTCGGTGATGCCGTCGAGGGCGATGAACAGCGGGTTCTCGCCACGGGCGATGACCTGGTCGAGCAACTCCATGGGGTGCGCGTACTCGTAAGGCGGCACCTTGATGGCGAGGCCCTGGTGCACGCCGTCGAACCCGGCCATGCGGTCGAGCTCCGGACGCATGACCTCGAGCACCGGGATCCCGCGTCGGGTGGCGATGCTGAGCGCCTCCTTCACCCGGTCGTCCATCTCGATGCGGGTCGCGACGTACAGCGTGGTGGCTGGGATCTTCGCGCGGAGCGCTTCGAGGACGGAGTTGCGGCCGGTGACGACCTCGGACTCGTCGCTCGACTTCTGCTTGGTCCGGCCGTTCGTGGACGGGCGTCCGTTCTGGCCGGCCGCCTGCCTCGGCTTGCCGGTGCCGCCGGAGGCCGCGTAGCGCTCCTGCGCGGCCTTCCGCTTGCCGGCCGGGTGCCAGGCGCGGTCCTCGGCCTTGGGGGTCGGTCCACGCCCCTCGAGCGCCTTGCGGCCGAGGCCGCCGGTGCCCTTGGTGGGACCCTTCTTCGCTTTCTTCGGCCCGGTCGGGCGGGAAGGCTTACTTGCCACTGATACTCCAATGTGCTCCGGACGGGGTGTCTTCGATGGTGATCCCAGCCGCTGTGAGTTCGTCGCGGATCCGGTCGGCCGCTGCGAAGTCCTTGGCGACCCTGGCGTCCGCGCGATCGACGAGCAGACGCTCGACGAGTGCGGACAGGGATCGGTGAGTGACGGGGTCGGTGCCCGACGACCACGAAGGGTCGGTCGGGTCGATGCCGAGCACCCGGGTCATGTCGAGGACGGCGACCGCACGCTCGCGGGCTGTCGCCAGGTCGTCGCCGCCATCGAGGGCGGCGTTGCCGACGCGCACGGCGTCATGCAACACGGCGAGCGCACGGGGGATGTTCAGGTCGTCGTCCATCGCCTCGACGAAGGCGGCTGGGAGCGTCGCTCGACTGGCGGCCGTGGTCGTCTCGGTGAGCAGGTCGGCGCGGGCGGCACGATCGAGGAAGCCCTCGATGCGTCCGAGTGCGGCTTCGGCCTCGGCGAGTGCGCCCGGATGGAACTCGAGCGTCGATCGGTACTGCGCTGCACCGAGGTAGTAGCGGACCACGAGCGGCCGGGCTGCTGCCAAGAGGTCGGCTGCGTAGACGGAGTTGCCGAGGGACTTCGACATCTTCTGCCCGCCCGTGACGGCGACCAGCCCGTTGTGCAACCAGTACCGGGCGAAGGGGTCGCCGGCTGCGCTCGACTGGGCGAGCTCGTTCTCGTGGTGGGGGAAGCGGAGGTCGAGTCCGCCGCCGTGGATGTCGAACTCCTCGCCGAGGTACTTGGTCGACATCGCCGAGCACTCGATGTGCCAGCCGGGCCGTCCCTCGCCCCAGGGCGACATCCAGCTCGCCGAGCGCGGCTCCCCAGGCTTGGTGCCCTTCCAGAGCGCGAAGTCGCGGGGATCGCGTTTGCCGCGAGGGTCGGCGTCGGTCGCGGCCTCCATGTGCTCGGCGCTCTGCCGGGTGAGCTCGCCGTAGCGGCTCCATGAGGCGGTGTCGAAGTAGACGTCGCCGGAGTCGTCGGGAGCCGGGTACGCGTGCCCGGCGTCGATGAGCCGCTCGATGAGCTCCTGCATCTCCGGGATGCTCGCCGTCGCGCGTGGTTCGTAGCTCGGGGGCAGGATGCCCAGGGCACGGTAGGCGGCCGTGAACTCGAGTTCGTACCGGTAGGCGAGCGCCCACCACTCCTCACCGGGCTGGGCGAACCCGCCCTCGACGCCGGAGGCGGCGTTCGCGAGGATCTTGTCGTCGATGTCGGTGACGTTGCGGACGAGCGTGACGCGGACCCCGGACGCCGTCAGCCAGCGTCGCAACTGGTCGTAGACGAGCGCGCTGCGGAGGTGTCCGATGTGCGGGGAGGACTGCACAGTCGGTCCGCAGACGTACAGCCCCGCCTCGGCTTCGCGGAGCGGCACGAAGTCCCGGAGGGACTGCGTTTTCGAATCGTAGAGTCGGAGAGCCACGAGACCAGACTAGCCGCCGTCGTCCGGGCATGATGGTCCCATGACCACGGGACGCGACGACCAGCAGGTTCTCCGCGCGCGACTCGCGGCACAGCTCCTCGCCGGAGCCGATCACCGCTCCCCCACGGGTGTCGTCTCGCGGCTGCTCGCGGTCCAGGCCCAAGACCTCGCTTCGTCGCTGTGGGCGGTCGGCGTGAGGTCGAGCGGGACGACGATGGACGAGGTGCTCGCGGCGCTCGAGGACGGGTCGATCGTCCGGTCCTGGCCGATGCGCGGCACCCTGCATCTCGTCGCCGCCGAGGACCTCGGGTGGCTGCTCGGACTCGGTGTCCCGCGGGTCCGCTCGACGATCGCGGCCAGACACCGTCAGCTCGAGCTCGACGCCGAGACCTTCTCGCGCTCCCGTGCGCTCACCGAGGGACTGCTCAGCGGGCATCGGCGCGTGACGAGGGATGAGCTGTTGACGGCCCACACCGATGCCGGGATCCCGATCGACGGACAACGGGGCTCCCACCTCATCATGGAACTCGCGATGTCGGGCGTGGTCTGCTGGGGACCTCCAGCAGGAAGACAGCAGGCACTCGTCCTGACTGAGGAGTGGATCCGTGCACCGCGGGTGCTCGAGGCGGACGAGGCGCTCGGCGAGTTCGTCGTCCGGTATCTCACCGGCCACGGCCCGTCGACGATCGCCGACCTCACCTGGTGGTCGAAGCTCACCGTCGCACAGGCGAAACGCGGCGTCGACGTGGCCGCGGGACGGCTGGTCTCCGAATCGAGCGACGGGGTCACCCGCTGGTCGACGGCCGAGGGCATCGAACCTTCAGCTGCTCCACGACCACCGCGGGTACTCGCGCTTCCCGGATTCGACGAGCTGCTCCTCGGCTACCGCGACCGCGAGTTGACGCTCCCGGCGGCGTTCGCAGACCGCATCGTGCCCGGCGCGAACGGCATCTTCCTCCCGATGATCGCCGTCGACGGACGCGTCGTCGGCACCTGGCGCCGACGGACGAGCGCGACCGGCGTCGTCGTCACCCCGACGCCGTTCCAACCACTGTCGCAGCGGGTGCAGGCGGGGTTCCGACGAGCCGCTGGCGAATACGGCCGGTTCCTCGGGCTCGGTGCGTCGGTCGACGAGGGCACGTCCGCCGGCTGAGGACCGACCCGTCAGCGGCGCTCGATGAGGGCGGTGGCGATGGCTGTGACACCCTCGCCACGGCCGGTGAACCCGAGCGCATCCGTGGTCGTCGCCGCGATGCTGACCGGCCCGTAGACGAGCGCGCTCAACACGCCCTCCGCCTCCGTCCGACGGGGCGCGAACCGCGGGCGGTTGCCGACGAGCTGCACCGCGACGTTGACGACGACGAAGCCCGCGGCGTGCAGCCGTTCGACAGCTGCCCGCAGGAAGACCTCGCCGCTCGCCCCGGCGAAGCGGGGGTCATCGGTGCCGAACATGGAGCCGATGTCGCCGAGGCCGGCAGCGGACAGCAGGGCGTCGACGATGGCATGGGCGACCGCATCCCCGTCGCTGTGTCCGGCCAGCGGCCGTTCTCCCGGCCAGCTGAGGCCCGCGAGGCTCAGCTCGCCGTCGTCGGCGAAGGCATGGACGTCGACGCCGATGCCGGTCCTGATCGAGGAGGTCGGCCGTGCGCCCACCTCGCGCTCTCGGCCTCGGTCCGCCAGGAGTCGCTCAGCACGCTGGGCGTCCCACGGGGTCGTGATCTTGAACGCCGCCTCCGATCCCGCGACCGTGAGGACGGGGTGTCCGGCGTCCGCGTAGAGCGCCGCATCGTCGGTGGCCGCCGCGAGGCGGTCCTCGGCGACGCGGAAGGCCGCGATGAGGGCATCGCGCGGGAACGCCTGCGGTGTCTGGACGGCTCTGAGGGCGGCCCGATCAACGTTCTGCTCGACGAGGTCGCTCGCGTCGACCCGCTTGATCGTGTCGGTCACCGGGAGCCCCGGCACGACCCCCCACCCTGTTCGCGCGGCGGCGTCGATCACCCGTTCGAACTGTTCGGTCGGGGTGAGTGCTCGTGCGGCGTCGTGGACGAGCACCGTGCGGACTCCCGGCCACAGGGCGGCGAGTCCGGCGAGGACGGAGGACTGTCTCGTGTCGCCTCCGACGACGACACGGAGGTGGTCGGCTGCCTTCCCCGCCGCGCGACGACCGATCGTCTCCGCCTCACCGACGCGATCCGCTGGGACCACGACGACGACCTGGACCGCGTCCCGCAGGCGGAAGACCGGAGCGAGCGCGTGTTCGAGCACGGTGCTGCCGGCGAGCGACACGAACGCCTTCGGGATCCCGGCACCGAGGCGCGTCCCACTGCCCGCCGCCACGACGATCACGCCGACAGCCGGGCCGTCCAGGGATGGGTCGGCAACGGCACCCGGTTCGTCGATCGCAGTCATGCCACGAGCCTACTTCTCGGGCGCCCCGCCCGAACGGACGGTCGGCTCAGGAGGCGAGGACCTCGTCGAGGACGGACGACGCCTGCTCCTCGTCGGTCTGCTCCGCCAACGCCAGTTCGGAGACCAGGATCTGGCGGGCCTTCGCGAGCATCCGCTTCTCTCCCGCTGAGAGGCCTCGGTCCTGGTCGCGACGCCACAGGTCGCGGACCACCTCGGAGACCTTGATGACATCGCCCGAGGCCAGCTTCTCGAGGTTCGCCTTGTAGCGGCGGGACCAGTTCGTCGGCTCCTCGGTGAACGGCGCACGGAGCACGTCGAACACGCGGTCGACACCCTCTCGTCCGATGACGTCGCGCACCCCGACCAGGTCGACGTTCTCAGCCGGGACCTCGATCATGAGGTCGCCCTGGGTGACGCGGAGCTTGAGGTAGAGCTTCTCCTCGCCCTTGATGATCCGGGTCTTCACCTCGGTGATGGTCGCGGCGCCATGGTGCGGGTAGACGACGGTCTCGCCAACTTCGAAGATCATGGGTCTCGGTCCCTTCAGCGTCTCCCAGAATACCACGGGACCCCTGATCAGAGCCGGGTACCGGGTGCCCCGCGGACCGGGTGGCGCACCGGCCGATCACGGGTCGACGACCCGGCCACACCCCTTCGCAGCCGTGGGCTAGACTCGAATCCGGATCCCGGGACACCTGTCACTCGTCTGCGCCCGGGGCCACCACATCTTGGAGGGTTCTGTGAAGGCGCGTCTCATCGCTTCCATCGTCGTCGCGGGTGCTGTCGCACTCGGCATGAGCGGTTGCAACCTCATCGCGCCGCAGGCGACCCTGAAGCAGTACGACGCCTCGGACGGCGTCGGTGTCACCGTCGGCTCGGTGGCCGTCCGCAACGCCATCGTCGTCTCCGACGACGGCGAGACCGGCAACCTCGTCTTCAGCGTCGCGAACCGCGACGACCGCGCCCACACGGTGCTGATCGAGATCGAGGGCAAGGACGAGCAGTTCCAGGTCCTCGCGGAGCCCGGCCTGACGACGTTCGACGGCTCGGGAGCCAACGACCCGCTGCGCATCGAGTCCCTCGGCACGCAGCCCGGAGCCGTCCTGGACGTCTTCTTCCAGTACGGCGACGAGACGGGCGCCACGGCGAGCGTGCCGGTCCTCACCGGCCAGCTGCTCGAGTACTCCACGCTCGTCCCGACGCCGCTGCCGACGGAGGAGCCCACCGAGACGCCGACGCCGCTCGCGACGCCCACCACGGAGCCGACCGAATAACGCGCCGTCGCCCCACACGACCGAACGCCCCGCACCTCTTCAGAGTTGCGGGGCGTTCGTCCGTCCTGGACCTGCGTCAGGCCTCGAAGCGGTAGCCGAGCCCACGCACGGTGACGAGCATCACCGGTTCCGAGGGGTTCGCCTCGATCCGGGAACGGATGCGCTTGATGTGGACGTCGAGCGTCTTGGTGTCGCCGTAGTAGTCGCTCCCCCACACCCGGTCGATCAGCTGACCACGGGTGAGGACCCGTCCGGCGTTCCGCAGGAGCAGCTCGAGCAGCTCGTACTCCTTGAGCGGCATCGGGATCGGCGCCCCGTTGACCTCGACGACATGACGCTCGGTGTCCATCCGGACCGTGCCTGCCTCGAGCAGCACCTCCTCCTGCGCCTGGTCCGCCTCGACACGGCGTCGCAGCACCGCCCTGATCCGCGCGAGCAGCTCGCGGGTCGAGTAGGGCTTCGTGACGTAGTCGTCGGCGCCCAGCTCGAGCCCGACGACGATGTCGACCTCGGAGTCCTTCGCGGTCAGCATGATGATCGGCGTGCTCGAGACCGCGCGGATCTGACGGCAGACCTCCGTCCCGGGGATGCCGGGGAGCATGAGGTCGAGCAACACGAGGTCCGCGCCGCGAGCCGTGAAGGCCTGGACCGCCGAGGGGCCGTCCTCCGCCACCTCGACCTCGTACCCCTCCCGTTCGAGCAGGTAGCTCAATGGTTCGCTCAGGGACGCTTCGTCTTCGACGAGCAGGATGCGGGTCACGGGGTACTCCTTGCCGTGCCGGTGGAGAGGTCCTCCGGCGGGGTCGTTGCTCTGGGAAGGCGGATGGTGAACGTCGAGCCACGGCCCAGCTGCGACCAGACCTTCACTTCGCCGCCGTGGTTCTGGACGGTGTGCTTGACGATGCTGAGGCCGAGGCCGGTGCCGCCCGTGTGGCGGGACCGCGCCTGGTCGACGCGGAAGAACCGTTCGAAGACCCGATCGCGGTCCTCTTCGGCGATCCCGACGCCCTGATCGGTGACGGCGATCTCGACGACGTCGTCGACCGCCCGGACGCCGACACCCACGTGTGCGCCGGTGGGCGAGTAGTGGATGGCGTTCGAGATGAGGTTGTGCACGGCGACGACGAGCATGGCCTCGTCACCGTACACCTCGAGGTTCTTGCCGCCTTTGAGGGAGAGCCCCACCCCGGTCGCCTCGGCCGGCACGCGGTTCTGGTCCACCGCCGCGGCGATGACCCGATCGAGGCGGACGAGTTCGGGCTGATGGAGGGCGTCGGCCGCCTGCAACCGCGAGAGGTCGATGATCTCCGCCGTCATCCGGGTGAGTCGCTGCGACTCGGTCGAGAGCCGGCTGGCGAACCGCTTCACCCGTTCCGGGTCGTCGGCCGCCGTGTCGAGTGCTTCCGAGAGGAGCCCGATGGCGCCGATCGGCGTCTTCAACTCGTGGCTGATGTTCGCGATGAAGTCCCGGCGGACCTCGTCGAGTCGACGCGCCTCCGTGTGGTCCTCGGCGAGCAGCAGGATGAACCGCGACCCGAGCGGCGCCGCCCGCACGCGCAGGTGCCGGGTTGCCTCACCGAAGCGCCCGAGTGCGAGTTCCAGGTCGCTCGTGACGGCCTCGCCGGTGCGGCGGACCTCGAGCGCGAGGTCGATGAACTCCTGGTTGTCGAGCACGCGGTCGCGCACCAGCCCGAGCGCGAACGCGCCAGGAGAGGCCTTCAGCACGTTGTTGGACGGATCGACGACGATGCCCGCGCTGTCGAGGGCTTCGAGCACCTGGTCGACCCCGTCGGGCACGACCGGGTTGACGACCGTCGCGGCGCGCTCGCCCCGTCTGAGGGCGAGGGTGATGAGGGCGACGAAACCGCCCCCGACGATGAGGCCGAGTGCCAGGGCGATCAGCACCAACCACATGGTGTCCATGGGTACTACGTTACTCAGTCCGCCGAACGCCGAACTCGCGAATACCCCGCCACTTCGACGACTGTTCACGCTTGGTGCCCCAACTGTTAACCTTGGTTCGGCATCATCGGCGGAGCGGGCATCTGCCTGCCCACCGCCAGGTCACGGAAGGACGGCACCCAGAGCCATGCGCGAGGTATTCCAGCAGTCACTGCGAGAGGTCCAGGATCGCCTGGTCGAGATCGCCGAACTCGTCACGATCTCCATCGAGAAGGCGACTCAGTCCTTCGGCAACTCGGACGTCGCGGTCGCTGAAGAGGTCATCGCCAACGACAACCGCATCGACCAGCTCGCGATCGAACTCGACGAGCTCGCCATCGACATCCTCGCCCGCCAGCAGCCGGTCGCGCGCGACCTCCGCATCGTCGTGAGCGCGCTGCGCATCAGCGCGTCGCTCGAGCGGATGGGTGACATGGCCGAGCACATCGCCCAGCTGTCGCGGTACCGCTTCCCCGACAAGGCCGTGCCCAAGGGCCTGCGGACCACCTTCGCCGAGATGGGGCGACTCGACGTCTCGATCGCTCGCAAGCTGACGGAGCTGCTGCGCACCCAGGACCCGCGCATCGCCGACGAGATCCGCAACGACGACGACGACGTCGACGAGCTGCACGCCAGCGTCTTCGAGAAGGTCCTCGGCGACACCTGGAAGGGTGAGCCCGTCGCGACCGTCGACGCCACCCTGGCCTCGCGGTACCACGAGCGCTTCGCCGACCACGCCGTCTCCATCGCCAAGAAGGTCCAGTACCTCGCGACGGGCGACTGGATCCCCGAGGCGACCACCCCGGTGCACCACTGACCAGCTGATCCCGGACACCCCGACGAGCGGTGTCGACCCGAGACCGGGTCGGCACCGCTCGTCTGTTCGTGGGACTAGCTCATCCGACGACGGGTGATCGCGCCGCCTGCCAGGAGCAGGAGGCCGAGGACCGTGGCGAGACCGGCGAGCGGCAGGATCTGACCCGCGGCGCTGCCGGTGTCGGCGAGCGTCGGTTCAGCTGAACGCGCGGCCGAGGCCATCGTGTTCGAGCCGGTCGAGGACGCCGCCGTCGCGGTGGTGATCACCGTGGCGGGGACCGTCGGCACGACGGGGGTCACCGGGGTGGTGGGGTCCGTCGGGTCGGTCGGGTCCGTGGGGTCCGTCGGGTCGACCGGGGTGGTGGGATCGGTCGTCCCGGGACCACCGGTCTCGCTGTCCCCGATCACGGAGATCGCGTTGCCGCCGATCGTGACCGGCAGCTCCAGGCCGAGGTCGATCTGGTTCCCACCGCCGAGGCTGTCGTCACCATCCGTGGTCGACGTGGCGCCGCCGGACGATGCCGGAGCGGAGGCCGAGGTGCCCGTCGACTCGGAGTCGCCGATCACGCTGACGGCGTTGCCCACCACCGAGATCGGGAGCCCGACGTCGCCGAGGACCTGGTTGCCACCGGCGACACTGTCGTCACCGGTCGTGGTCGACGGCGTCGCCGGAACAGCCGCACCACCCGACGTGGCAGGCGCACCCGCCTCCTCACTGCTCGAATCGCCGAACAGCGAGATGGCGTTCCCACCGACCGTGACCGGAACGGTCACCACCGGCGACACCTGGTTCCCACCGGCGACACTGTCGTCACCGGAGGTGGTCGACGGCGCTGCCGGAACGGCCGCACCACCCGACGTGGCAGGCGCACCCGCCTCCTCGCTGCTCGAATCACCGAACAGCGAGATGGCGTTCCCACCGACCGTGACCGGAACGGTCACCACCGGCGACACCTGGTTGCCACCGGCGACACTGTCGTCACCGGTCGTGGTCGACGGCGCCGCCGGAACAGCCGCACCACCCGACGTGGCAGGCGCACCCGCCTGCCCACTGCTCGAATCACCGAACAGCGAGATGGCGTTCCCACCGACCGTGACCGGAACGGTCACCGCCGGCGACGCCTGGTTGCCACCGGCGACACTGTCGTCACCGGACGTCGTCGCCTCGTCGGTGACCGGCGAGGCGGACTCCCCCGCCACCGGTCCGGACGTCGAACCCGACTGCTCGGCATCGCCGATGATCGAGATCGCGTTGTCCTCGACCGTCACCGGGATGGAGACGGGCAACTGGACCTGGTTCCCACCCGCGACACTGTCGTCACCACTGGTGGTGGCGGCGGCCGGCTCGGGCTCGGGTACCGGTGCGGGCTCCGGTGCTGGTGCCGGCTCCGGTGCTGGCGCCGGCTCCGGTGCTGGCGCCGGCTCCGGTGCTGGCGCCGGCTCAGGTGCCGGTGCCGGCTCAGGTGCCGGTGCCGGCTCAGGTGCCGGTGCCGGCTCAGGTGCCGGTGCCGCTTCCGGTGCGGACGTCGCCGACGAATCGCCGACGACGCTCACCGCGGTGTCGACGATCTCGACGGGGGCCTCGAGGACCACGTCGACGAGGGTTCCGCCGAGGATGCTGTCGTCCCCAGACGTGTCGGCGTTGGCCGCCGTAGCGCCGAGGAACGTGAGTCCCGCGACGAACAGGCCACAGTAGAGGCCTTTCTTGACATACGAATTCATGATTCCTGCTCCTTGCAGAGTGACTGATGTGCTCCCGTGGTCGGGAGGCTTCGGACCGTTGAACCGCCCAGGGGGCGGGCCTCCGCCGCGAACGGCAGAGTGGTCCGGGGTCAGTCAGGAGAGGTATCGGAGGGGAACGTGGGTGATGCCGGGAGGTCTTCGTCTCGCGCGGGTCCGCGACGGTCGTCGCCGGGCGCAGGGAGGATGACGGAGATCGACTGTTCGGCCGCTGCAAGACCGCCGACGGCACCACCGGAGCCGGAGGACCCGGAGCCACTCGGCGTGACGGCCCAGCGGCCGTCGGCGTCCGGCAGCAGCGGAAGGTTCGCAGGGGTGGCGGGGAGGCTGGACGATCCGACGGCGGCGGCGGGCACGGCCGTGGTGAAGGACGTGTCTTCGCGATCCTGGCCGCCCGACACGATCATCGAGTCGCTCTGCTGGCCGGACGGCGGTCCGAGGACCGTCGTCGGGAGGATCGCGCCAACGGCGGTCGAGTCAGTGGCCGACACGTCCGCTGCCGGGCCCTGCGGAAGCGCTGGGACGACCGGATCGATGATCGGCGTACTGGGGACCGGGACCGCGGCGACGACGTCGGCGACGCCGGTCAACGTCTGGTCGACCGTTTGCACGACCGGATCGACGATCGCGGCGACGGGTGCTGCGCCGACGGTCTCCTCGACCACGTCGTTCACCACCGGTACCGCTGCGACGGTCTCGTCGACGACGTCGACCACCGGTTCGAGCACGGTGGTGTCGACGACGTCGACGACCCCGGCTACCGCGTTGACGGGCTGTTCGAGCGAGCCGACGACCTCGGTCACCGCGCCCAGGAGCGACGGATCGGTGGCACTGTCGTCAGCATGCGCGGAGGAAGGCGACCCGAAGAGGGCTATCGCCGTGAACGCCGCGGCGGTGAAGCCACCGAGCGCCAGGGCGCGCCACAGGGGGAAACGGGCGCCGTCGGTCGACTGCTCCATGCGTATCCCCCCAATCGGGTTACAGTGCAGTCACTGTACGCCCAACCCCGAAGCGGTTCAACCCCTATTTTTCGACATGGAAAACCCCGGCCAGGAGCACTTTCGGCGACGATGTCGCCACGCCGCACTCCCGACCGGGGTGGTGGTTTGGTGGGGTTTCCGCTACTTCTTCCCCTGCGCCGCGACGGCGGCGGCGCCTGCTGCTGCGGCCTCGGGATCGAGGTACCGGGCCGGGGCGACCGGACGGAAGTCCGCGTCGAGCTCGTAGACGAGCGGGATGCCGGTGGGGATGTTCAGCTCGGCGATCTCGTCGTCCGAGATGTCGTCGAGGTGCTTCACGAGTGCGCGGAGCGAGTTGCCGTGCGCCGTCACGAGGACGGTCTTGCCGGCAGCCAGGTCGCCCGTGATGTCGGACTCCCAGTAGGGCAACATCCGGTCGATGACGTCCTTCAGGCACTCGGTGCGGGGCAGTTCGCCGTCGATCCCGACATACCGGGGATCATCGGCCTGCGACCACTCGTTGTCGTCGTCGATCGGCGGCGGCGGCACGTCGAAGGAACGACGCCAGGTCTGGAACTGCTCCGGACCGTACTCGGCGAGCGTCTGCGCCTTGTCCTTGCCCTGCAGCGCGCCGTAGTGACGCTCGTTGAGGCGCCAGCTTCGCTTGACCGGGATCCACATGCGGTCGGCGGTCTCGAGGGCGAGGTTCGCCGTCTGGATCGCGCGGGAGAGGACCGAGGTGTACAGCACGTCCGGGGTGATGCCGGAGTCGGCGAGCAGTTCACCCGCACGCTTGGCCTCGGTGACGCCGAGTTCGCTGAGTCGGACGTCGACCCAACCGGTGAACAGGTTCTTCTGATTCCAGTCGCTGTTGCCGTGGCGCAGCAGGACGAGGGTGTAAGTCTCAGGCATGTCCCCAGCATACCGACGGCGCATGACCGCGAGGTGGACGATGACCCCGCTCCGTGAGGGAGAATGGGTCCATGCCCGTCGGATCGATCACCCGCGGGACGACGGGTACGAACCGGCTCCGGCGGGTGGACCGCTGGATCGCGACCCACCCCTCACTCAGACGGACGACGAACCCGCTGGTGGTGGACCTCGGCTACGGCGCGAGCGGCGTCACGGCGTTGGAACTGCACGACCGACTACTCGCCGTCCGGCCCGACGTACGGGTCATCGGATTCGAGATCGAGCCGGGGCGCGTCCGCACCGCTGACGCGCAGCTGCAGCAGGTGCGCGCGGGCACGACCAGGTTCACGCCGACGGCTGCGGTTTCCTTCGCACGCGGAGGGTTCGAGGTGCCGACCGGCGACGACCGTCCCACGGTGATCCGGGCGTTCAACGTGCTCCGGCAGTACGACGAAGCCGAGGTCACGGCGGCCTGGCGTCTCATGGCGTCGCGGCTGCAACCCGGCGGTGTGCTCGTCGAGGGGACGTGCGACGAGATCGGACGGGTGTCCAGCTGGATCGCGGTCGACGACCAGGGGCGTGCTGAGTCGTTCTCCGTCAGTCTGCGGCTCGCCGACCTCCAGCTGCCGTCCATCGTGGCCGAACGGCTGCCGAAGGCGCTGATCCATCACAACGTGCCGGGCGAGCGTGTCCATGCGCTCATGACGGACCTCGACCGCGCCTGGCGGATGCATGCGCCCCTGGCGGTCTACAGCCCGGTCCAGCGCTGGTTGGCGACCGTCCGGACGCTCCGGGACAGCGGGTGGCCGGTGCTGGCCGGCCGCAGCCGCTGGCGCCTCGGTGAGCTGACGCTGCCGTGGTCGGCTGTGGCCCCGAATCCCTCCTCGACGGACTGAGTGTCGGGGAAGGCTGCCGTCAGAGCGAGGGTAGCGCCGCCTGCGCCGCCTGCGTCGGCAGCCCCGTCGCCGTGAGCAGGTCGACGAGGTACGGCCGGAGCACGAGCACGAGCGCCTGCTCGGAGACCGAGGCGTCGGGGAGGACGGCGACCGGCTCGAGGTGCTTCGCGATCTCCAGCAGAGACTGCCTCGCGACCGGCTGCTGGGCGATGTCGCCGATCGACTGCGACAGGATGCCGAGCGCGACGGAGGTGCGCGCGAGCAGGTCCGCGAGCTCGGGGCGGCTCGTGGCGTCGCGCGACACGTAGTCGATGCGCCGGGCGATCACCCGGAGGTTGCGGGTCGCGAGGTCCATGCCGTCGAGCATGGTCCGCTGCCGTTCGAGGTCGAACACCGCCTTGCGGAGGAACGGCGAGATGCGCGCGATGGCGAGCCCTGAGTCGAGGGTTCCGCGCCACGCGTCCAGGGCCGGCTGGGTGGCCCTCGCCCGTGCGAGCGCGCGGTCAGCCTCCTCGAGGTCGCCGAGACGGAGGGCGGCGACGAGCGAGGCGAGGGTCCGGACGTGTTCGTCGATGAGCCGCTGGCCGTCCCGGCGAGCGCTCCGGCGTGGGTCGCGCGGGATGAGCGCGGTCGCGAGCAGGGCGAAGACCCCGCCGATCAGACCGTCGAGGGTGCGCACGAACGGGCCGCCGTCGGGCACGGGCAGGAGCATGACGAGGACGGACTGCACCGCCGCCGCGATCGCGAACGACGCCGCCGGCGACAGGAACCGGGCGACGAGCAGCGTGAGCACGAGCGCGACCGCGAGTTGCCACGTCCCCTGCCCGAAGCCGAGGAGCAGGATCTCGGCCAGCGCGATCCCGACGCTCATCCCCACGGCCGTCTCGAGGACCCGGATCGGACGGGCGTCGCGAACGAACCCGAGACTCGAGATCGTCACCGTCAAGGCGAGGAGTGGCACGGCGTGCCCGAGCACGTAGTGGGCGAACGCGTACGCGCCGATCGCCGTGGCGCTGACCTGCAGCACCGCCGGCACGGATCCGACGAGACGATGCCAGGCGTCTCCGAGCGCGATGCGGCGACGCACCGCAGCGGTCCATCGGTCGACCCGTACGCCCGGGTCCGAGGCGTCGTCCTTCCCCACCGAGGTCAGCGCCGGACGGCGCCGAGTCGCGGCAGCCGCGGCACGTTCGCCGTGGCCCCGGCATCCGCCGGCACAACGATCTCCTGCGATGCCGCGACATCGATGCCGTCGGCTTCCACCGTCAGCACGGCCGCCGGATCCGCGGAGCGCTTGACGATCGCCAACGCCACCGGGCCCAACTCGTAATGGATTCCGCTCGAGGTGATGCGTCCGACGGGTTTCCGGGTCGCGTCGTCGCCGACGCCGACGAGCACCACGTTCGAACCGGCCGGCGGCAGGACCGCATCGGAGCCGTCGAGGAGGAGCATGACGAGGCGACGCGGCGGATGCCCGAGGTTGTGCACCTTGGCGACCGTCTCCTGACCGCGATAGCAGCCCTTGTTCAAGTGGACGGCCGAGCGCAGCCAGTCGAGCTCGTGCGGGATGCTCCGCTCGTCGACCTCGGACTGCAACCGCGGGCGCCAGGCGGCGATCCGCAGGGCCTCGGCGGCCAGCGAACCCGCGGCGGAGAACGTCCCCGCACGGACCTGCTGCACAAGCGACTCGAGCTGCTCGCGCGCGACGATCGTCTCGGTCCATGTCCACGCTGCACCCGGGTGCTCACCCGTCGCGTACTGATGCCCGCCGACCGCGACCTCGGACCACGGATCGTGCCAGACGAGCGGCATGCCGTTCGGCTCTGCAGCGTCGACCGCGAGACCCGCCGCCGCACCGATCACGGCGTACTGCTCGGTCGCGACGGCCACCTCGACGCGCAGCATGAACCGCATCCGGTCGAGCCAGGCGTGGAGGCGCGCAGCATCGTCGGCTTCGGTGACGAGCCACGTGGTCGTGCCGTCGTCGAGCAGCTTGACCGCGTGCTCGATCCGGCCGCTCTGGTCGAGGAAGAGGGTCTCCGTCGAGATGCCGGCCGACAGCGAGCGCAGCTCCTGGCTCGTGATGGAGTTGAGCCAGCTCAGCCGATCGGGGCCGGTGACCGTCACGATGCCACGGTTCGACAGGTCGACGATCGCCTTACCGTTGGCGATGAGGCGCTGCTCGATGTTCGGGCTGCCGTAATGGGAGGGGACGCCGTGGTCGACGGCATCCGCCTGTTCGACGGCACCCGGCAGCGTGAGGAAGGGCGAACCCGGAATCGGTTCCGGTGTGACCGCTCCGTTGGGAATGGTCACGTCAGTCGGCTTTGGCCAGGCGCGCCGAGGCGTGCGTCCGGAGGTCCTGTCCCAGGGCGGCGATGTCCCAGGCCCAGAGCAGGTGGTTCTCGACGAGACCGTACAGGCGGGTCGCGGCGGCGTACTCCTTGGCTCCAGCGGTCCGGACGACGGCGTCGGTCGCGAGGTCGATCCGCGGGCCGTCGATCTGGCCGAGGTAGAGCTCGCTCACACCGTTCGGGTGGACGATCGAGACCTGCAGGGGGAAGGCGCCGGTCGACGTACGCAGGGTCTCGACCGATTGCGCTGTGCCGAACGGGCGGGGGCCTTGCCCTGGGAGCATGCCCGGGCCAGGGTCGCCCTCGATCAGCGGGCGTTCGAGGCGCCAGTAGCCCGTCTCGGTGACGAGCGGCTCGGGCACACCGGACTCGTCCGCCGAGGCTCCGTCAGGCGCGACGTCCGCAGCGGTGTCGTCCGACAGGGCGTCCTCGTCCGTGGACGAGGCCCCCTCGGCGTCGCGCGGGGGCTGCTCGGGCAGGAGCCAGGTGTAGGAGTTGTAGTTCAAGTACGGCAGGCCGTCGTGGCTGAAGCTCACGCGCTGACCGAACTCGCGGGTCACGGTCTCGTCGCCGACCTGGTAGTCGATGACGCCGGTGCCCTCCCAGACGCCGATGAGCCACGACAGCGGGACCAGTTCGCTCGGCAGGCCGCTCGGGATCTCGATCATCGAGGGACCCGGACTAGCGCTGACCGCGGTACAGGTTCTTCAGCACGACCACCGCGGTGAACGCGATGGCGAGGCTGGCGAGGACGAGCAAGCCGATGAAGAAGATTTCGAGAGCGAGCAGCATGGGGAAAGTCTACCCCGAGGCCAGGGCGATGAGGCCATACACGGCACCGCCGATGGCGAGGATGAGGACGGCGCCGGTGACGCTGGTGGACATCCGATCGACGAATCCCACCTTCTGTCGCGTCAACAGCTGTGCCGAGAACGCGGCCAGGGTGCAGAGGCCGAGCGTGGCCGACAGCCCGAAGAAGGTCTCCCCCGGGCTCCAGAGCAAGCCGGACACGACGACGCCGACGAGCGCGAGCGCCCAGATGGAGACGACACTGATCCAGCGCAGCCGGGGGGAGAGAGTGGTTTCGCTCACGGACCCATTGTCACAGAGCGGACGCCATCGGACCACCAGCGGGCGCCCGGTGCGACGTGGGGTGCGGTCGTTCGCCTAATATGGTTCCAAACTCAGTCGGGAGGATGCGCGTGGCGCAAATTTTGGTCTTGACCTCCATGGTCGGCACCGAGGTCCTCCCATCCCTCGGGCTCCTGAGCCACCGCACCCGGCAGATCCCAGCCGACCCCGCACAACTCGTGAACGCTCCGAGTTCGGACCTCGTGCTCGTCGACGCCCGCCAGGACCTCGCGAGCGCCAAGTCGCTCTGCAAGATCCTCGGTGCGTCCGGGCTGTCGGTCCCACTCCTCCTCATCCTGACCGAGGGTGGCCTCACCGCCGTCAGCGCCGACTGGGGCGTGAACGACGTCATCCTCGAATCCGCCGGACCCGCCGAGGTCGACGCTCGGATCCGGCTCGCGATCGGCCGCGCCTCCCAGGAGCACTCGGCGAGCAAGATCCAGGCGTCGGGCGTCGTCATCGACGAGGCCAGTTACTCCGCGAAGGTCCACGGCAAGCCGCTGGACCTCACCTTCAAGGAGTTCGAGCTGCTCCGCTTCTTCGCGACCCACCCCTCCCGCGTGTTCACGCGCGAGCAGCTGCTGAGCGAGGTGTGGGGCTACGACTACTTCGGTGGCACGCGAACCGTCGACGTCCACGTCCGCCGGTTGCGCGCCAAGCTCGGCGACCTCGAGCAGCTCATCGGCACCGTGCGCAACGTCGGCTACCGCTTCAACGTCTACGAGGACGATCATGCCCCGGCTGACGCTGTCGGTTCGTAACGTCGACGACGCCCGCACCAGGGATGCGCTCGAGCGCGTCGTGCGCACGGCGTCGCTCGTCGACGGCCAGCCGCCGTTCAGCGACCAGTCGCTCATCGACGCCGCGTCCGGCGCCCGAACACTGATCCTCGCCGTCGAACCACAGGACCCGCCGGTCGACCCCGACGACTTCGCCGTCGTGGGCGCGGCCATCCTCGGCCATGGCGAACTCGAGTTCGTCGTCGAGCCCGAGTGGCGGGGTCACGGCTACGGTCGCGCCGCACTGCGCGGCGTCCTCGCCAACTGTCCTCCGCAGGTGCGCATCTGGGCACACGGCGACCACCCCGCCTCCCGGGTGCTCGCACAGGAGTTCGGCTTCTCTCCGGTCAGGACGCTGCTGCAGCTCCGCCTGACCAAGGCGCCGACGAGCCGCGCACGACCGGCCACCACTGGGCACGCGGATGTCACGGTCGGCACGTTCCGGCCGGGAGTCGACGAGGAGGAGTGGCTCGAGGTCAACGCGCTCGCCTTCGCCGACCACCCCGAGCAGGGACGCATGACCCTCGACGATCTCCGCGCCCGGGAAGCCGAGTCCTGGTTCGACGCCGACGACTTCCTGCTCGCACGAGGCTCCGACGGCGACCTCCTCGGATTCATCTGGTTGAAGGTCGAGGACACGGTCGGCGAGGTCTACGCGGTCGGCGTGCACCCTGCGGCAAGTGGCCGAGGGCTCGGGCGACTCCTGATGGAGGCCGGCCTCGCCCGCCTGCGGGATCGACGCGTCGAGGCGGTCACGCTCTACGTCGAAGCCGACAACCTCCCTGCGGTGTCGCTGTACCGCTCGCTCGGATTCACCGACCACACGATCGACGCGCAGTACGCGAGAACCGACGCCTGATCCCCTCCACAGCGGCGCGGCGCGGCGGCATTTACACAGTGTTCACCGCAGTCGTCGCGACCACCCCCGCCACGGTGTCATGATGAAGACATGCCAGCAGACCCAACCGTGCTCGATGTCGGCCTCGATGGAGACGAAGAGGACTTCGACCCCGCCTTCGAGCGGAACGATCCCGCGCTGCCCGAACACCGCTACCTCGACCGCGAACTCAGCTGGCTCGCCTTCAACCAGCGTGTCCTCGAGCTCGCCGAAGACCCGGCGCTGCCCGTCCTCGAACGCGCCAACTTCCTCGCGATCTTCGCCTCGAACCTCGACGAGTTCTTCATGGTGCGGGTCGCCGGCCTGAAGCGCCGCATCCTCACCGGACTGGCTGTCCCGACGAACGTCGGCAACGCTCCGGCCGACGTCCTGTCCGAGATCTCGCAGCAGGCGCACGTCCTGCAGGAACGGCACGCGCGCGCCTGGCACGACCTCGTCCGTCCCGACCTCGCCGAACGCGGCGTCACGGTCGTCACCTGGGACTCACTCGACGCAGCCGACCGCGAGTACCTCAGCGAGTACTTCAGCAACCAGGTCTTCCCGGTGCTCATGCCGCTCGCTGTCGACCCGGCGCACCCGTTCCCCTACATCTCCGGCCTCTCGTTGAACCTCGCGGTCCGAGTGCGGAACACCCGCACGGGACGCGAGGAGTTCGCCCGACTCAAGGTCCCCCAGATGATGCCGCGCTTCGTCCGCGTCGGTCCGGCGGAGCGCCGTTCCGCGTCGCTGGACACCGCTCCCAGCGTGCGCTACATCGCCCTCGAGGAGGTCATCGCCAACCACCTCGGCCACCTCTTCCCCGGCATGGAGATCGTCGACCACCACGTCTTCCGCGTCACGCGCAACGAGGACATGGTGATCGAGGAGGACGAGACCGAGAACCTCATCCAGGCCCTCGAGAAGGAGCTGCTGCGCCGCCGGTTCGGGCCGCCCATCCGGCTCGAGATCACCGACGACATGGACGATGTCACCCTCGGACTCCTCGTCCGCGAACTCGACATCACCGAGCAGGAGGTCTACCGCCTGCCCTCGCCGCTCGACCTCGGTGGCCTCTTCAGCCTCGCCGGCATCGACCGCCCGGATCTCCAGTACCCGAAACGCGTCCCGACCACGGCGCTGCAGTTCCAGCCCGACGAGCCCAACGGCAAGCCCGACCTCTTCCGGTCGATCGCCCGTGAGGACGTCCTGGTCCACCACCCCTACGAGTCCTTCGCCACGAGCGTTCAGGCGTTCATCGAGCAGGCCGCCGCCGACCCGCACGTGCTCGCGATCAAGCAGACCCTCTACCGGACCTCGGGCGACAGCCCCATCGTCGAAGCACTCATCGACGCGGCCGAGGCCGGCAAGCAGGTCCTCGCGCTGGTCGAGATCAAGGCCCGGTTCGACGAGCAGAACAACATCTCCTGGGCCAGGAAGCTCGAGAAGGCCGGCGTCCACGTCGTCTACGGGCTCGTCGGACTGAAGACGCACTGCAAGCTCGCGCTCGTCGTCCGACAGGAGCGCGGCGTGCTACGCCACTACAGCCACATCGGCACGGGTAACTACAACCCGAAGACGAGCCGCATCTACGAGGACCTCGGTCTGTTCACGGCCGACGACCAGGTCGGCAAAGACCTCACCCGCCTCTTCAACGAGCTGTCCGGGTACGCGATCGAGAAGAAGTTCAAGCGACTCCTGGTCGCGCCGCGCCACCTGCGCAAGGGCCTCCTCAAGCACATCGAGCAGGAGCGCACGAACGCCGAGGAGGGCAAGCCCTCCGGGATCCGCATCAAGGTCAACTCGATGGTGGACGAGTCGATCATCGACGCGCTCTACCGGGCCAGCCAGGCGGGGGTCCCGGTCGACCTGTGGGTTCGCGGGATCTGTGCGCTGAAGCCCGGCCAGCCGGGGATGAGCGAGACGATCCGCGTGCGCTCCATCCTCGGGCGGTACCTCGAACACTCGCGCATCTTCTCGTTCCACAACGACGGCGACCCGCACGTGTTCATCGGCAGCGCCGACATGATGCACCGCAACCTCGACCGCCGCGTCGAGGCGCTCGTCAGGCTCACCGACCCGAAGCACCTCGAGGCGACCGCCGCGATGTTCGAGCAGGCCCTCGACGAGCAGACGTCGTCCTGGTGGCTCGACGCCGACGGCGTCTGGACGCGCCACGCGGTCGACGCTGACGGACGACCGCTCACGGATCTGCAAGACTCCCTCATGCTCGAGACCGCGGCGCGCCGCCGGCCGAGGAACCGTCGCTGACGACTTCGCACCGCGACCCACCCGAGCACCACGACACGACGAGGCAGTGACTATGACGACGACGGCAATCTATGCAGCCGGTGCCGTGTGCTGGCGTCTCATCGACGGCAAGGTCCACCTCCTCGTCATCCACCGGACGGTCTACGGCGACGTCACCATCCCCAAGGGCAAGGTCGATCCCGGAGAGACGCTCGCGCAGACGGCCGTGCGGGAGATCAAGGAGGAGACCGGCCTGAGCGTCCACCTCGGTGTGCCGCTTGGTGTCTCCACGTACCCCTTGTCGAGCGGACGCGAGAAGATCGTCCACTACTGGTCGGCCGAGGTCACCGACCAGGCCGTCCGCGAGAGCACGTTCATCCCCAACGGCGAGGTCGCCGCCCTGGAGTGGGTCACCATCAAGCGGGCACGGAGCTACCTCAGCTACGAACGCGACGTGGAGATCCTCGACGCCTTCGCCGCGCTGGTCGACGAGGGCGTCACAGCGACCTTCGCCCTCATCGCGATGCGCCATGGGAAGGCCACGTCCCCCTCCGAATGGTCCGGCGAGGACGCGACCAGGCCACTGGCGCCGCGCGGCGTCAAGCAGGCTGCGGGGAACGTCCCGACCCTGCTCGCCTTCGGTCCTCGCAAGATCGTGACGAGCACGGCCGTGCGCTGCGTCAGCACCGTCAGCCCGATCGCCGCGGCCGCGGGCATCGAGCCGAAACGCTCCGACCTCATCAGCCAGGACGCCTACGAGCGGGGCGAATCGGACGTCCGCCGGGTCGTCGGCCGCCGCGTCAGGGCGCTCAAGACGGCCATCCTCTGCAGCCACGGGCCGGTCCTCCCCGAGATCCTGCACGAGATCGCGCTCGCCACCGGGTCCACCCGAGGCTCCTACCTCGGGAGCGCCGCCGCACTCGAGACCGGGGCGTTCTCCATCGTGCACCTCTCCCGGACCAACCCGAGCTCCGGCATCATCGCCATCGAGACGCACGAACCCCGCGTCTGACCCATCCGCGCGAACCCCCTGAACAGGGGGCGTTCGTCGCGCATTCGCGGCATCGCCACGTCGGCCGCCATGAAGCCGTCGATATCCGTTCACCCGTTGTTTACCATCACGGGGGATGCTCGTCATGCCACGTGGTTAGCGTCACTGACGAGCCAGCACCGGCTCGCACCCACACCAATGAATGGACATCCCTGTGAAGTTCTCACGTTTCGGCCGCGTCGCGGTCGTAGCAGCAGTCGCAGCCGTCGCACTGACCTCCTGTGCGGCCAACGAAGGCGGCGCCACCGCCACGAGCGCAGCCGCCAGCGACCTCAAGGGCAGCCTGGCCGGTAGCGGCGCATCGTCGCAGGGCAGCGCCCAGGAAGCCTGGGTCGCCGCCTTCCAGACGTCGAACCCGGACGTCACCATCAACTACTCCCCCGACGGCTCCGGCGCCGGCCGCAAGGCGTTCATCGCCGGCGGCGTGCAGTTCGCCGGTTCGGACTCGGCCCTCTCCGACGAAGAGCTCTCGAGCACCTTCGCCGCATGTGCAGCCGACACCAAGGCGATCGACCTCCCGGTCTACATCTCCCCGATCGCGGTCATCTTCAACGTCGAGGGCGTCGACGAGCTCAACCTCGACGCAGCGACCATCGCGAAGATCTTCGCCGGTCAGATCACCAGCTGGGACGACCCGGCGATCGTCGCGCTGAACCCCGAGGCCAAGCTCCCCTCGACCCCCATCACCGCCGTCCACCGCTCGGACGACTCGGGAACGACGAAGAACTTCGCCGACTACCTGAACAAGAACGCTCCGGACGTCTGGACCGCTGAGCCGGCCGACACCTTCCCGTTCCAGTCGGGTGAGGGTGCCAAGGGCACCTCCGGCGTCGTCGACACCGTCAAGGGTGGCACCGGCACCATCGGCTACGCCGACGCGTCGAAGGCCGGCGACCTCGGTGTCGCGAAGATCAAGGTCGGCGAGGAGTTCGTCGAGTACAGCGCCGAGGGTGCTGCCGCCGTCGTCGAGGGCTCGCCGCTCGTCGAAGGCCGCGAGGCGAACGACATCGCGATCAAGCTCGACCGCGAGACCACGGACGCGACCCACTACCCGATCGTGCTCGTGAGCTACCTCATCGCCTGCCAGGAGTACGCCGACCCGAAGGTCGCCGACCTCGTCAAGGCCTACGCCGGCTACATCGCCAGCGACGAGGGCCAGGAAGAGGCTGCGAAGTCGGCCGGTGCTGCGCCGCTCTCCGCCGACCTCGCCAAGAAGGTCCAGGACGCGATCGCGTCCATCAAGTAATCCAACGGTCGAGCGTGCCGGGTCCTGCCCGGCACGCTCGACCTGCGTCACCAGCACTCGCAATACCCGCAGTACCCGCTCCCCGAGTCTGTCGAGGGGCACCACCATCGCATCGAGAGAACGGGAACCCATGGCTGTCGAGGCCCTAGCTGCGAGACCCAAAGCCAAGCAACGAGTCGGCGACCGCGTCTTCTCGACGCTCTCCGTCGTCTCCGGATCACTCATCCTCGTCATCCTGGCGGCGGTCGCGATCTTCCTCATCGTCCAGGCGTTCCCGGCCCTCACGGCCGACTCCTCGTCGTTCACCGGTGCTCCGACGAGCTTCTGGGCCTACGTCGGCCCGTTCGTCTTCGGCACCATCTGGGCGGCCATCCTCGCCCTCGCGATCGCCGTGCCGCTCTCGCTCGGGATCGCCCTCTTCATCACCCACTACGCGCCGCGCCGACTCGCGGTCGCCCTCGGCTACGTCATCGACCTCCTGGCCGCCGTGCCGTCGGTCGTCTACGGCCTCTGGGGTGCGCTCGTCCTCGCGCCGTTCGTTCAGCCCTTCTTCGCCTGGCTGTCCGAGAACCTCGGCTGGATCCCGCTCTTCGGCGGCACGGTGTCCGGCACCGGTCGCACGATCCTCACCGTCGCCCTCGTGCTCGCGGTCATGATCATCCCGATCATCACGGCCATCTCCCGGGAGATCTTCCTCCAGACCCCGAAGCTCCACGAGGAGGCCGCACTCGCGCTCGGCGCCACGCGCTGGGAGATGATCCAGATGGCGGTCCTGCCGTTCGGACGCCCAGGCATCGTGTCCGCCTCCATGCTCGGCCTCGGACGCGCCCTCGGTGAGACGATGGCCGTCGCGCTCGTGCTCTCCCCCGCCGCCGTCTACTCGTTCTTCCTGCTCACCTCGAGCAACCCGAACACCATCGCGGCGAACATCGCCCTGAACTTCCCCGAGTCCTTCGGCATCGACGTGAACAAGCTCATCGCCACCGGCCTGATCCTGTTCATCATCACCTTCGTGGTGAATTTCATCGCCAGACTCATCGTCAACCGTCGTAAAGAATTCTCGGGAGCGAACTGATGACCGCCACGACCGACCGCCGCCAGGCGTCCATCGCCACCCCGTTCTCGAACTCGCTCACCGCGGGCAAGCTGCCGAAGTTCGCGCCGCTCACCATCCTCGCGGGCAGCCTCATCGTCAGCGGCGTCATCTTCCTGCTGCTGCAGCAGTCCACGGCCGACAAGAGCTACAACGTCCCCGGAGCCGTCGTGCTCGGCGCCGCGCTCTACGCGGTGACCGTGTACGTCTCGTCGCTCATGGTGGAGGGACGCCGGAAGGCCAAGGACCGCCTGCTCACCACCCTGGTGACCGCGGCCTTCGTCGTCGCCCTCCTGCCGCTCGTCTCGGTCGCCATCACGGTGATCTCGGCCGGTGCCGCCCGCTTCGACATCGAGTTCTTCTCCCTGTCGATGCGGAACGTCGTCGGTGAGGGCGGTGGAGCACTGCACGCCATCACCGGCACGCTGCTCATCACCCTGGCCACGTCGGTCATCTCCATCCCGATCGGGATCCTGACGGCGATCTACCTCGTCGAGTACGGTCGCGGCAAGCTCTCCCAGGGCATCACCTTCCTCGTCGACGTGATGACCGGTATCCCGTCCATCGTCGCCGGACTGTTCGCCTTCGCCCTGCTGGCGATCTTCTTCGGCCCGGGCGTCCGGCTCGGCATCGGCGGCGCCATCGCGCTGTCGCTGCTCATGATCCCCGTCGTGGTCCGCTCCAGCGAGGAGATGCTGAAGCTCGTGCCGAACGAGCTGCGTGAAGCCTCCTACGCCCTCGGTGTGCCGAAGTGGCTGACCATCCTCAAGATCGTCCTCCCCACCTCGATCGCCGGCATCATCACCGGCGTGACGCTCGCCGTCGCCCGTGTCATCGGTGAGACCGCGCCCCTCCTGATCATCGCCGGCTTCACCCAGAGCATGAACTACAACCTCTTCGACGGCCCGATGATGACCCTCCCCGTCTTCGTGTACACCCAGTACGCGAACCAGGGCACCGACGGGGCCGCCTACGTGGACCGCGCCTGGACCGGCGCACTCGTCCTCATCCTCATCGTCATGGCGCTGAACCTCATCGCCCGACTCATCGCCAAGATCTTCGCCCCCAAGTTCGGCCGCTAGGCCGCGAGCAAAGGAACCCCGTGTCCAAGAGCATCGAAGTCAACGACCTCAACGTCTTCTACGGCAGCTTCATGGCTGTCGAGGGCGTCTCCCTCCAGATCCAGCCCCGCACGGTCACCGCCTTCATCGGCCCCTCCGGCTGCGGCAAGTCCACCTTCCTCCGCACCCTGAACCGCATGCACGAGGTCATCCCCGGCGCACGCGTCGAGGGCGAGGTCCTGATCGACGGCAACAACCTCTACGGCCCGGGCGTCGACCCGGTCCTCGTCCGTCGTCAGGTCGGCATGGTCTTCCAGCGCCCGAACCCGTTCCCGACGATGAGCATCAAGGAGAACGTCCTCGCGGGCGTCAAGCTCAACAACCGCAAGATGTCGAAGTCCGACCAGGACGCGCTCGTCGAGCGTTCGCTGCAGGGCGCCAACCTCTGGAACGAGGTGAAGGACCGCCTCGACAAGCCGGGCTCCGGTCTCTCCGGTGGTCAGCAGCAGCGTCTCTGCATCGCCCGTGCCATCGCCGTCTCCCCCGACGTCGTGCTGATGGACGAGCCGTGCTCGGCCCTCGACCCGATCTCCACGCTCGCCATCGAAGACCTCATCGAGGAACTCAAGCAGGAGTACACGATCGTGATCGTGACGCACAACATGCAGCAGGCGAGCCGCGTCAGCGACAAGACCGCGTTCTTCAACATCGCGGGCACCGGCAAGCCGGGCAAGCTCATCGAGTACGACGACACCACGACGATGTTCTCGAAGCCGTCCGTCCAGGCGACCGAGGACTACGTCTCTGGTCGCTTCGGTTGATCTGACGCCGGCATCACGACAGCCCCGCCCGGGAATCCCGGGCGGGGCTGTCGTCGTCTGCAGCGGCTCCGCGAGTCTGTCGAGGCGAAGGGCCTGCCGACACCCCCTCTCGGGCCGGATGGAACGGACTACGCCGTCTCGATGACCATGATCGGGTCGGTGGTGGGCTGCTTGGAGCCACCCTGCGGCTCGACCGTCACGCCGACCTTGTCGCCCGCGCTCATGGCGCCGTCGAGGACCCGCCAGGTGGTGCCGTTCGCTGCGGAGAAGGTGCCGGCCGAGACTGGGCCTCCCTCGCCGATGTACCAGAGTTCGTAGACCTTGTCTGACGGCAGGGAGCCGAGTCCGTCGACGAGCAGGGCTGACTTGCCGAGCTCGCCCGACCAGACGAGGGTCGCCGTCGCATCGTCCATGGACACCTTCGCGCGCTGGACGTCGGACGCCGCGTTGATCTCCGCGAGCGCGACCGTCTGCGTGAGGGATCCGCCACCGAAGGTGTTCGCGAGTCCGACACCCCCGAAGATGAGGCCGACCGCTGCTGCGGCGCCGACCACCATGCCGACGGCGCTGCGACGCCACCGTGAGGCGGCCTTGCGCTCAGCCGCACCGGCCACCGGGGTGGTCGCTGCTGCGGGGGCCGGCGTGGCGGTCGGTGTCGACACCGGCGTCTCGTCGACCTCTGGGACCGCGGTCGGAAGCGCCCGCACCTCGGCGACAGGAGCCTCGACGGGGGCGTCAGCGGGCAGCTGCGGCAGGTTCTGGATCGCAGCCATGAGCGAGCTCTTGAGCGCTGCCGACGGCTGCACGGGAGGTGCTGCGAGGTCGAGCATGGCGACGGTCTCCTCGAATTCCGCCGCTTCCTCGCGGACGGACTCGTGTTCGGCGCGCAGGCGGTCGAACCGCTCCTGCTCGCGCGGGGTCAGGGTGTGCAGCGCGTTTCCGGCTGCCAGGTCTGTTGCATCGTCTCGCTCGGTCATGTACGCACCCCCAACTCGTCTCGAAGTCTGATCATTCCGTCTCGCAACCTGGTCTTCACCGTACCGATCGGCACGCCGAGCAGGTTCGAGATCTCGCTGTGACTGTAGCCGCCGTAGTAGGCGAGCGAAACAGCTTCGCGTTGCAGCTCGCTCAACCGGACGAAGGCCCGCTTGACGCGTTCATGCTCGATCCGGATCTCGACCGTCTCCTGCACGTTGTCGACACGCTCATCGAAGTCGCGGATGCCGATCTTGAGATCGCGGTCGCGTCCGGCCTGTGAGGCGCGCACGCGGTCGATCGCACGACGGTGGGCCATGGTGAGCACCCAGGTCGTGGCCGTGCCCTTGCCCGCCTCGAACTTCTGAGCGTTCTGCCAGACCTCGAGGAACACCTCCTGGGTGACCTCTTCGGACTGCGCGTGGTCGACGAGCACACGCTTGACGAGTCCGAGGACCCGCGGCGCGATGTGGTCGTACAGCTCGCTGAACGCGACCTGGTCGCCGCCGGCCACGCGGATGAGCAGCGCGTCGAGCACGTTCGCCAAAGACACCTGCGGTGCAGCGTCGGCTTCCGGTCCCGTGGTCACAAGTCTTAGCTTCTCACGGACACCGGCCGTTTGCGCGACGCCCACCCGAGGTTGGGTCTGCGTGTACAGTGCGGCGGTCATACACGGAGTTCGGTGCCGACCCGGGATCCGATTGGAGGAATCGACGCGATTCGACACCCCAGTTCCGGTGTCATCACGGAACGGGCGGCAGGCGACTGAAGACTTCCGCACAAAGTAAGTGCCAGGCCGCAGGAACGCCTCTCGGCGCAAGGCCGCTCGAAGCGGCGATTTTTGGAGCCCGGGGTTACTGCGGCCCGGCTAGAACAGTGTAGCAAGGGATCACCTGTGGACATTCCCAGGCCGAAGGCCTTGACCAGGGCGCCTGGATCAGTCCAGGGAGTCGGTGCGCCACAGTCGGGCGCAGCCGGCGAGCTCCTCGGCGATGGTGCTGAACCGCGCGGCCTTCGTGGTGAGTCTCGCGGCGTCTGCGGGGTCGAGCGCGTCCCGGTCGTTCGCGAGGGAGGTGCAGCCGACCGCGTTGATCCGGCAGAAGGACGCCGCCCGCTCGAGGGCGATCGCGAAGTCGCCGGTGTACAGCCCACGGAGGATCTGGTCGGCGAGGACGATGATCTCCTCCGGCCCGGTCGGCTCGGCCGCGCCGGCGATCACGGGGTCGACGGTGGTGATGAGCTCGGTGCCCCGCTGGAAGCTGAAGCTCGTCCCCGCCGGGTCCTGCCGGATGAGCAGGCGCAGTAGGTAGATCCGCCAGAGGGCTCCTGGGAGGCTCCGCGGGCTGGCGTGCGACCAGAGTTCGGCGATCGCGTCGATCCCGTGCTCGTCCGTGTACGTCACGAGGCGATCGACCACGGCAGGGTCCGGGTCCGCCCGCACCCGGGTAAGAAGGGCGACGGCCGTCTCATGGGTGATCCTCGAGACGGCCTCCGGGTCGAGACCGCCCTGGATCGCTTCGAGCATCGACGGCGGGAGCTTCGTCGGACGATGGAATCCCTCGGTCATGCCTGCTCCTCCCTGCGACGCGCTTCGCGCACCCGACAACGGTACTCGCCCCGGCCCGCGATCCTCCCCTATGGCCCGGACCTGCGCGTCAACGGGTGCCGTCGAAATCTCGTAGAGTAGAGCGCGTATGGGCCTGTAGCTCAGTTGGCAGAGCATCGGACTTTTAATCCGCGGGTCGTGGGTTCGAGCCCCACCGGGCCCACCACAGACGCGGTAGTCGAACGCGTCACGTCGGGATGCAGGGTCGTCGCGCGCCCATCGCCCAGCGTTGAGAGCTACCTCGACGCGGCAGGTCGCGTCGGGCGCACATCGCCCGCAGCGCCGAAGGCGTCCTCCCGGACGCTCGTCGCCGCTGCCCGCCGCGGCTCGGGGACGATCGCGTCGATCGCGAGCCGCCACATGCGGTCGACCGACGCCGCGATGTCCGAGCGCCCGACCGTCGCCTGGGCGGTGAGCTGGACACCGGTGAAGAACCCGATCAGCGTGCGGGCCAGGTCCGGTGCCGACATCGAACTCACCAGGTCCCCGGCTTGCAGCGCCACGTCGAGCTGAGCGGCCGTCCCCGAGATCCAATCCTCGTAGAACGCACCGGCCGGTTGGCTCAGCGAACCCTCATCGAGCGTGAGTCTGATCCCGGCACGGACCACCGGGTCGTTCTCGAGTTGGTCGACGATGGCGCGCGACACCCGGATGAGCCGCTCGAGGACCCCGTCGTACTGTTCCGACACCCGTGCCATCAGGGGCATCGACCGGTCGTGCTGCTCGTGGATGACCGCGAGGGCGATCTGCTCCTTCGACTTGAAGTGGAAGTACATGGACCCCTGCGAGATCCCGGATGCTTCCGCGATCATCGACAGACTCGCGTTCCCGTAGCCGATGCGGTCGAAGACGGTCGCGGCTCCCTCGACGATCGCGTCCTGCGTCACCTGTCCGCGTTCCTGCGTGGGCGTTCGTCGCGTCCCCGGCATCCTGGCCTCCTCGGGCAGCCTGTGTTCCGGCCCCGATCCATCGGCGCCGTGTCCGTCGACCGTGGCCGGTCGGGGCCTCAGCCTAGAGGCTCGGAGCTCGCACAGCCGACCTCTTTTTGATAACTGGTACGAACGACTTATTCATGTCACACTGGTGGAGGTGATGCCGCCGCAGTCCACGCCTCAGTGGGCTGCGTATTCGCGACGGGGGTTTGCGACGCTCACCGCCTCGACCGGTGGGTCACGCAGGGATCGGGGGATCCAGCGCTGCGTGATCCACCCGGCCTCTCGCCCGACGTGATCAGCGCGCGAGCAGCTCCGGGAGGCCGGTCACCGTCGCTTCGTCCGCGAGGCTCGCGTCGACCGAGACGTACGACAGGACCGTGATCGCGACCCCGAGACGCGCGGCTGCTTCGAGCTTGTGGTGGCCGTCGAGGACGAAGTGCACGAGACCCGTGTGGGCGTCGGCGCTGTCGAACGGCTGTGTCCGGTCCAGCACGGAGACCGCGAGCACGGTCGCCGCTCCCCCGGTGCGAAGCCGCTCCTCATACGAGGCCACGCGCTCGCGGTCGTTCCAACCGGGCGGCACCATCGGCACGAGGAACTCGAAGAGGGTCTCGTGCTCGCCGGTCGTCCGGGTCGGGCCGCGGTAGTAGCCGGTCGCAGGGTCCTCCGGCGCCCCGAGCGTGGGGTCGATGCCGCGGTGCGCGACCTGCTCCCGCGAGAAGTAGTCGTGATCGTCACCCGGAGCGACCAGGACGGACTCGATGGACAGCAGGAGCGGCAGATAGGTCCCCTCGGGGAGGATCGTCGACACGAGGCCACGTAATGACGGATCGTCGATCGCGGGCACGCCCTCGTCGAGGTGATCGTGCAGTGCGTCTGCGGCGAGCGCCCGAGCGCCCTCGTCCAGACGACGGAACAGCAGCGCGCAGCTTCCGCAGGGGAAGCTCAACTCGAACGCCTCCGCGCCGTCCACGATGAGGTGGCGTCCGCCCGGCTCACGGAAGCCGGAGAAGCGCAATGCGGCGTCGAGCGTCCCGAGTTGGACCGGCGCCGCGTGATCGAGCAGCCCGATTCGAGATCGGGCGGGTCCGTCGGTCATCGAGCTACTTCCGGACGGCCGGGATGATGACGCCGTCGATCACCGAGATGAGGAAGTCACGCGTCACCGGCTCCCGCAGCATCAGCACGCGATAGCTCACCATCGCCTGGCTGATCAGCGCAAGGGTCTCCACATCGGCGTCCGCGCGGATCTCACCGCGGTCGATCGCGCGCTGCAACAGGTAGCGGTTGACCGCCATGCGGGGCTCCACGATCGCCGCGTGGATGGACTCGGTGAGCTCGGGCGCATCCGAGATCATCGACATCACGCCGGCGAACACTCGCATCTTGCGCTCACCCTCGGCGATGGACGGCGCCTTGATCATCGCGACGAGGTCGCCGCGGAGTGAGCCGGTGTCGGGCAGCTTCGAGAAGTCGGGATCGATCTGCTTCATGCAGGCGACCGCGTCGATCACGAGTTCGGACTTCGACGCCCATCGGCGGTAGAGCGTCGCCTTGCCGGCCTTCGCCCGCGCAGCGACCATGTCGACCGTCATCCCGGCGTAGCCCGTGTCGGCGAGGACGTCGAGCGCGGCGTCGAGGATATCAGCGTCCCGCGTGTGGTCGCGCTTCCGGCCGAGCTTCGGCGCTGCGGGTGGGGTCTCGAGCTGCGTCATCGCGGCTCACCTCCCTTTCGTCTCCGGGAACAGCATAGTTCAGGAACTCGAACGTTCTGGAACTATTCGGTTCCGAAACTGCTCAGTTCCGTATAGAGTCCTCAGCATGACTTCGAATCTCGCCGCCGGAACCCCGGCAGTCTCCTCACGCCGCTGGTGGACGCTCGTCACCGTCGGCCTCGCGCAACTCATGGTCGTGCTCGACGCCACCGTCGTGAACATCGCGATGCCCGCCGCCCAGGCCGACCTCGGGTTCTCCGACGGCGATCGCCAGTGGATCGTCACCGCCTACTCCCTCGCCTTCGGCAGCCTGCTACTGCTCGGCGGACGCCTGTCCGACCTCATGGGCCGGAAGCGGGCCTTCATCATCGGGCTCGTCGGGTTCGCGATCGCCTCGGCCCTCGGAGGCGCAGCGGACTCGTTCGGCACCCTCGTCGCCGCGCGGGCACTCCAGGGCGTCTTCGCCGCCCTCCTCGCACCGACCGCGCTCGCGATGCTCACGACCACCTTCACGATCCCGAAGGAGCGCGCCCGCGCGTTCGGCGTCTTCGGTGCGATCGCCGGCGCAGGTGGCGCGGTCGGTCTCCTCCTCGGCGGATTCCTCACCGAGCAGTTCGACTGGCGCTGGAACCTGTACATCAACGTCGTGATCGCCGTGGTCGCCATCGTCGGGGCGGCCCTCTTCATCACCACCCCGAAGACGACCGGCCCCCGCCCCAAGCTCGACGTTCCGGGCACCGTCCTCGTCTCGGGTGCGTTGTTCAGCCTCGTCTACGGCTTCGCCAATGCCGAGACCGACGGGTGGGACTCGCCGCTCAGCTGGGCCTTCCTCGCCGCCGCAGCCGTGCTCCTCGTCGTGTTCGTCCTCTGGCAGCGCCGGGCCGCGCACCCGCTCCTCCCGTTGTCGATCATCCTCGACCGCAACCGCGGTGCCGCGTTCATCTCGGTCATGATCGCCGGAGCCGGGATGTTCGGCATCTTCCTCTTCGTCACCTACTACCTGCAGGCCTCGCTCGGGTACTCACCACAGCAGACGGGCTTCGCCTTCCTCCCGATGATCGCGATGCTCGTGCTCGCCGCACAGCTGGGGACCAACCTCCTCGTCCCCCGCTTCGGGCCGAAGGTCATGGTGCCGTTCGGCATGACGCTCGGTGCGATCGGCATGCTCCTCCTCACCCGACTCGACCTCGACAGCTCCTATGTCGGCAACGTCATGCCCGCGCTCATGGTGCTCGGCTTCGCGATGGGATCGATCATGCCCGCCTCGATGCAGACCGCGACGCTCGGTGTCGACCGGGCGTTCGCCGGGGTCGCGTCGGCGACGGTCAACACGAGCCAGCAAGTCGGAGGGTCGATCGGTGTGGCGCTGCTCAACACCCTCGCGGCGAGCGCCGCCACGGCTTACGTGACCGACAACGCGCCGCCCACCCCCGAGGTGCTGGCGCAGGCTGCGATCCAGAGCTACCAGACCGCCTATTTCTGGGGCGCCGGGTTCTTCGCGGTCGGCGCCGTGACGGCGGCACTGCTGTTCCGCCGACGCAACCAGGGGCTCGCCCTGCACCACGCCCCGGAGGCGTCCGCGGAACCGGTGCTCGCGCACTGATCCAAGCGGGTCCCGAGCACACGGCCGTCGCGCACTCGCGCGGCGGCCGTCTGCGTCATCGGAGGGGCTCGCGTTCGGCCGTCAGGCGGAGGTGCGGAGGATCGACGTCATCTTCTTCCCCTTCGCGACCTCGTCCACGAGCTTGTCGAGCTGACGGATGCGCTGCATCAGGGGATCCTCGATCTCCTCGACGCGGATGCCGCAGATGAGCCCCGTAATGAGCGACGCGTTGGGGTGCATCGCCGGCGCTTCGGCGAAGAAGGTCTCGAAGTCGGTACCGTCGGCGAGCACCCGTTCGATCGCGGCGTCGTCGTAGCCCGTGAGCCAGGTGATGACCTGGTCCACCTCGTCCTTCGTGTGGCCCTTCCGCTCCGCCTTCGCGACGTAGAGCGGGTACACACTGGCGAAGCTCGTCGTGAAGATGCGGTGTCCGGCCATACCGGTCAGTCTCCCACCGTCGAGCGTTCGGGACCAGGCCGATCACCGGCCATCCGTCGCTCGTCGTCCATCGCTCGGGGGACGCGTCCTGCCGCGACGGCTGCCTACCCTGGCAGCATGACGAATCCTGGACAGCACCCGCAGACGCCTTCGCCATCACCCTCGACGCCAGCCTCGACGCCCGTCGATCCAGCCGTGCCCCAGCGGCAGCTCGCGACCTACGACCACGCCCTCCGCGCCGCACCGGCCTGGTGGCGCGGCGCCCTCGCACTCCTCCTCCTCGTCGTCGGGTTCCTGATCCTCTCGATCGTTCTCGGCGGCATCGCGCTCATCGTGGACGTGGCCACCGGGGCCTACACACTCGACGACGTCGCGAACGGCCTCATGACGCTGACGCCGGTGACGATGCTCGCGAACAACCTGTCGCTCGCCGCGCTCATCCCGGTGTCGATGCTCATCCAGTGGGCGCTCTTCGGCGTCCGGCCGCGGTGGCTGTCCTCGGTGGAGGGTCGCTTCCGCTGGCGCTGGTTCGGGCGTCTCGCGCTCATCATCGTCCCGGTGTGGATCGTGTACGTCGGCGCCTCCGTCCTGCTCTCCCCGCTCGATCCCATCGTGGTCGACGGCACCATGATCGCGATGCTCGCCGTCGTGATCCTCACGACGCCGCTGCAGTCGGCCGGCGAGGAGTACGGTGCGCGCGGCCTCATCCAACGTTCCGTCGGATCCTGGTTCAATCGACCGATGACGGCGTTCCTCGTCGGCACGGTGGTCTCCGGTGCGGTCTTCGCCTCGGTGCACTTCGCCGGCGACCCCTGGCTCATCGCCTACTACTTCGTGTTCGGCGCCTCGATGTCCTTCGCCGCACGCGGGACCGGTGGCCTCGAGGCTCCGGTGCTCATCCATGCGACGAACAACGTCCTGCTCCTCGTGCCCACGGCCCTCATGTCGCAGACCGACCAGGTCTTCGAGCGAGGCGAGGGCGCCGGCGGACCGTTCATGCTCATCCCGATGGCGCTCTGCGTGGCCGCAGCCGTCGTGAGCACCTGGTGGGGGCGCAGGAACGGCGTGACCGCGGCGGCTCCGCTGCCGCCGAGCCGGGTGACGAAGCAGCAGGGGACGCCGCCGGCCGCCATGGCCGCTCCGGTGGCTACACCGACGCAGCTGCCGACGACCCCGCAGGATCCTTCGGCGGCTCCACCGCGATGACCTGCCCGCCGGTCACCCGCACGAGCTCCTCGAAGGTCGTCGGGAACACCGTGTGCGCATGGCCGGCTGCGGCCCAGACCTCAGGGTAGGCGGCGAGCGCCTCGTCCACGTAGGTGCGGATCGGTTCCGGGTGACCGACGGGCGCGACGCCACCGATCACCTGTCCCGTCGCCGCCTTGACGACCTCGGCGTCAGCACGCTTCAGCCGTCCACCGAGCCGCTCGCCGACCCAGGCGGTGTCGACACGGTGGGCGCCGCTCGTGAGGATCAGCGTCGGCTCGCCGTCGAGCGTGAACACGAGGGAGTTCGCGATCGCCCCGACCTCGATCCCCAAGGCCTCCGCTGCGAGCGCTGCCGTTCGAGCAGCATCGTCGAGCCAGGTGACCTCGCCCTGAGCCCCACGATCACGCAGCGTCTGCTCGACGATTGACACGGCAGGATGCGCTCGATCACTCATGCGACCATGCTGCCGCATCGGGCCGTCGGCGCGCGAGTGCCGGGACGCCGCGCGGGACGGCAGGACGCGGCGCGAGGTCAGTCGCCGAGTGGAACCAGCGTCACCGCGAGTCCCGCTTCCCGGAGGAGCGCGATGGTCTCGGGCGCGGCCCCGTCGTCGGTCAGGAGGGCGTCGAAGGCCTCCAGCCCGGCGATCCGGCCGAGCTGCCGCACACCGAGCTTCGAGGCGTCGGCGACCACGACCACCCGCTCGGCGGCGCGCACCATCCTGGCCTTCACCTCGGCCTCGGGCAGGTTGACGTTGGTCACGCCATGGGCTGCGTCGACACCGTTGCACCCGATGAAGGCGAGATCGGCGTGGACCTGGCCGAGCAGTGAGCCGGCGAGCGGATCGACGAGCGAATGCTGGAGCGGCCGGAGCGACCCACCCGTGACGATCACCGAGAACCTCGGGATCTCCGACTCGAGTTCGAGCGCGATGGTCAGGCCGTTCGTGATGACCACGACGTCGACGAGGTCGCGGCGAGCCTTGAGCGCGCGAGCGAGGGCGAGGCCGGTGCTGCCGACGTCGACGATCACGCTCTGACCGGAGCGCACCATCGCGGCCGCCGCCTCACCGATCCGCTGCTTCGCATGCGCCGAGGTCGCGGTCGCGAGTTCGATCGGCGACTCCACGGCGCCGCGTCCCTGGACGGGCATCGCGCCACCGTGCACGCGGACGGCGTCGCCCTGGTCGACGAGGGTGTCGAGGTCCGTCCGGGCGGTCACCCGTGAGACACCGAAGTCGTCGGAGATGTCGGCCACGCGCACGAAGCCGCGCTCATCGAGGAGCTCGCGGATGCGGTCGCGTCGCAGCGGGGCGGGCAACAGCATCGGCTCGTCGTCGGACATGCTTGAATCTTCGCTGACTTGCCTATACTTTTCAAGGCGAAACGTTGTACGTTTCCTTTCGACAACCCGTTCTGAGGATCCCCATGCCCCCACTCGACGACACCTTCGTCATCGACCCGGCGATCGCGAGCTCGACCCAGCGCCTCGCCGACGGTCGCGAACTCATCTACTTCGACGACGTCGACACGACGCTGCCCGCGGAGCGCCTGCCCGACGCACGCGAACTCGCGCCACGACCACCGACCGCGTCCATGCGCCAGGACCCGCTGACGGGTGAGTGGATCTCGATCGCCGCCGCCCGCCAGAACCGGGTGATGCTGCCACCCGCGAACCTCGACCCGCTCGCGCCCGCGAGCCCCTCGAACCCCTCCGAGATCCCCGACCAGTACGACGTCGCGGTCTTCGAGAACAAGTCGCCGTCCTTCGGACCGCTGCTCGAAGACGAGAACGCACCGGTCGACCTCGCCGATCTCGAGGCGATCGGGATCGGCCGGACGCGCACTTCGGTCGGCCGCTGCGAGGTCGTGAGCTTCAGCCCGTCGAGCACCGGCTCCTTCGGTTCGCTGTCCCGCACCCGGGCGCGTACGGTGATCGAGGCGTGGGCCCGCCGGACGCACGCGCTGTCGCAGATCGACTCGATCCAGCAGGTATTCCCCTTCGAGAACCGCGGGGAGCAGATCGGCGTCACGCTCCACCACCCGCACGGACAGATCTACTCCTACCCCTACGTGACCCCGCGCACGCAGCGGCTCATCGCCGCGAGCGAGGCCTACGGTCCCGGGCTCTTCGCCGACATCCTCGCCGCGGAGCAGGCGGACGAGCGCGTCGTCCTCGCCGGCGAGCACTGGACGGCGTTCGTCCCGTTCGCGGCGCGCTGGCCAATCGAGGTGCACCTGCTCCCCCACCGCCACGTGCCCGACTTCGCCGCGACCTCGCTCGAGGAACGGGACGAACTCGCCCTCCTCTACCTGCGGCTGCTGCGCGGCGTCGACGCCCTGTACGACACCCCGACCCCGTACATCGCCGCCTGGCACCAGGCGCCGACCCGCGTCCACCGCGACGAGCTCCGACTCCACCTGCAGCTCACCTCCCCACGTCGTGGAGCCGACCGCCTGAAGTACCTGGCCGGCTCCGAGGCCGCCATGGGCGCCTGGATCGGCGACGTCCCGCCCGAGACCACCGCCACCGCCCTGCGCGCCGCGATCGCCGCAGCCGACGAGGAGAACTCCGTATGACCGACCTGCAGCGCACCGCCACGAGCGGATTCGAGAACGCCTTCGGCAGCGAACCGCACGGCCTCTGGACCGCGCCCGGCCGCGTGAACATCATCGGCGAGCACACCGACTACAACGACGGCTTCGTGTTCCCGATGGCGATCGACCGCCGCACCGTCGCAGCCGTCCAGCGTCGCGACGACGACCGCATCCGGGTGTCGAGCAGCTTCTCACCCGAGATCGTCGAGGTCTCGGTGCGCGCGCTCGATCCCGACGCCCTGCACGGCTGGTCCGCCTACCCGCTCGGCGTCGCGTGGGCGCTCGGCCAGTTCGGGGCGCCCTTGCAGGAGGTGCCCGGGGTCGACATCTACATCGACTCCGACGTCCCGGTCGGGGCCGGCCTCTCCTCCTCCGCGGCCATCGAGGCCTCGGTCGCCGTCGCACTGAACGAGATCTGGCACCTCGACCACGACCGCCGGACGCTCGCGAAGATCTGCCAGCTCGCCGAGAACCGGGCGGTCGGCGCACCGACCGGCATCATGGACCAGTCGGCGTCGCTCCTCGGCCGGCGTGGCTGCGGCGTCTTCCTCGACTGCCGCTCGCTCGAGACCGATGTCATCCCCCTCGGCTTCGAGGAGCACGACCTCGAGCTGCTCGTCATCGACACGCGCGTCGAGCACGCCCACGTCTCCGGCGGGTACGCGGCACGTCGGGCGTCCTGCGAGGCGGGGGCCGCAGCGCTCGGCGCCGACTCGCTGCGCGACGTCACGGTTGGCGACCTCGACCGCGCTCGTGAGCTGCTCGACGACGAGACCTTCCGTCGTGTTCGTCACGTCGTGACCGAGAACCAGCGTGTCCTCGACACCGTCCGGACCCTGCGCGAGCACGGCCCGACGTCGATCGGCGAGCTGCTCGTGGCCTCGCACGCGTCGATGCGTGACGATTTCGAGATCTCGGTTCCGGAACTCGACCTGGCCGTCGAGACGTCGATGGCGGCCGGTGCGATCGGTTCGCGCATGACCGGTGGTGGCTTCGGGGGTGCGGCGATCGCCCTGGTCCCCGTCGCCCTGGCATCGTCCGTGGCCGAGGCGGTCACGGCGGCCTTCGCCGAGGCGTCCTTCACCGCCCCGACCATCTTCCCCGTCCGCCCGGCCGCCGGCGCCACGCGAGAATCCTGACCTTCCCCTCCCCTGCCCGCGAACTGTCACTTCCGGCTAGTCCCGGCCGCTCGGACTAGCGTCGAGTGACAGTTCGCGGGCAGGGTGTGGAGAACTTCCGACGCCGAAGCGCCGCAGTCGGCACCGTGGTGGGATGGTCCGCCGACGTCCCCTCCCCCTCGAACTCAGCAAGCAGCCGTTCTCCATGGCCGACGCCGACGACCTCGGCGTGCCTCGATCGCGGCTACGAGCGGGCGACCTCGCCACGCCGCACCGAGGCGTCCGGGCACCGCTCGACCAGCCCACGGACATCGCCGGACGCTGTCACGCCTATGCCCCGCTCCTGCACGACGGGCAGTTCTTCAGCCACGTGAGCGCGGCGGCCCTGCACGGCCTCCCCGTGCCCACCTGGGAACACGAGGCACCACTCGATGTCGCCTCCATCGCGCCGGCACGCGCGCCTCGAGGAGCGGGGGTGCGCGGGCATCAACTCGACGGGGACCACTGGGAGGTCGTCGCCGTCGAAGGACTGCCGGTACTGACCGCCGTCGACGCCTGGTGTCAGCTCGGAACCCGGCTCCCCTTGGACGACCTGGTGGTCGCCGGCGACGTGCTGCTCCGCCGCAAGCGACCACTGGCCTCGGAGCAGCAGATCGTTCGCGGGCTGGCACGGATGAACGGCCGTCGCGGCGCGAAACGGCTGCGGCTCGCGTTCTCGATGATGCGGCCTCGGACGGATTCGCCGATGGAGACCGCCTTGCGCTTGCTGATCGTCCGCGCGGGCCTTCCGGAACCGCTCGTCAACGAGGTCATCTCAGACGCCCACGGACGGTTTCTGGCCTTGGGCGACCTGGTGTATCCCGAACAGCGGGTCCTCGTCGAATACGACGGCGGCACCCACTTCAGGGATGAACGGCAGATCTTCCACGACATCGATCGCCTCGACCGAGTCATGGCAGCGGGCTGGCGGGTCATCCGGGTGAATCGCTCACACCTGACGGACCCGTCGCCCATCCTCACCGCCCTGGCTCGCGAACTGTCACTTCCGGCTAGTCGCGGGGCGCCGGACTAGCGTCGAGTGACAGTTCGCGGGCTGGGTTAGGGGGTGGCCATGCGGACGACGTTGGCGAGGAGACCAACGCGGGTCATGGGGCCGACACCACCGGGGTTCGGGCTGATCCACGAGGCGACCTCGGCCACGTCAGGGGCGACGTCGCCGACGACCCGGGACTTGCCGGTCTCGGGGTCGGTCTCACGGCTCACACCGACGTCGAGGACGATCACGCCCGGCTTCACGGCATCGCGCGTGACGATCCCGGGGACACCCGCCGCGGCGACGATCACGTCGGCGGTGCGGAGGATGTCGTCGAGTCCGATCGTTCCCGTGTGCGTCAGCGTGACCGTCGCGTTGTATTCGCGACGGGTGAGCAGCGGGCCGATCGCGCGACCGACGGTGACCCCGCGGCCCACGACGACGACGTGCTTGCCCGCCCAGCTGATCCCGTGACGTTCCACCAGCTCGATGACGCCCTTCGGCGTGCACGGCAGCGGCGTGTGGATCGGACGGTTCACGTTGAGCACGAGACGACCGAGGTTGGTCGGGTGGAGCCCGTCGGCGTCCTTCTCGGGATCGATGCGCTCGAGGATCGCGTCGGTGTCGATGTGCTTCGGCAACGGCAGCTGCACGATGTAGCCGGTGCAGCTCTCGTCGGCGTTGAGCTCGTCGAGGACGGCCTCGAGCTCCTCCTGCGAGACCGTCTCGGGCAGGTCGCGTCGGATCGACTCCATGCCGACCTCGGCACAGTCGCGGTGCTTCCCGGCGACGTACCACTGCGAACCCGGGTCGGACCCGACGAGGACGGTGCCCAGCCCGACCGAGATGCCGCGCTCCTTGAGCGCGGCCACCTCGATCGCGAGTTCGGACTTGATGACGGCGGCCGTGGCCTTACCGTCGAGGATCTGTGCGGTCATGCGCCAGCGCCCTACTGCTGGAGGCCGGGGTAGAGCGGGAAGCGCTCGGCGAGCGCCGTGACGCGCTCTCGGAGGGCCCCGGCCTCGGCACCGTTGCGCAGCGCGAGAGCGATGATGTCGGCGACCTCGGCGAACTCGGTGTCGCCGAAGCCACGCGTCGCGAGTGCCGGCGTACCGATCCGCAGACCGGAGGTGACCATCGGCGGGCGCGGGTCGAACGGCACCGAGTTGCGGTTGACCGTGATGCCGACCTCGTGGAGGAGGTCTTCGGCCTGCTGGCCGTCGAGCTCGGAGGTGCGGAGGTCGGCGAGCACGAGGTGCACGTCGGTGCCGCCGGTGAGGACGTCGATGCCGGCGGCCTTCGACGCCTCGGAGGTGAGCGCCTCGGCGAGGAGCTTGGCACCGCGGAGCGTGCGCTCCTGGCGGTCCTTGAACTCCGCCGTGGCTGCGAGCTTGAACGCCGTCGCCTTGGCTGCGATGACGTGCATGAGCGGCCCGCCCTGCTGGCCGGGGAACACGTTCGAGTTGAGCTTCTTGGCGAGTTCCATGTCGCGGCTCACGATGAAGCCGGAGCGCGGGCCGCCGATCGTCTTGTGCACGGTGGAGGACACGACGTCGGCGAACGGCACGGGCGACGGGTGGACACCTGCGGCGACCAGGCCGGCGAAGTGCGCCATGTCGACCCAGAGCTTCGCGCCGACCTCGTCGGCGATCGCGCGGAACGCGGCGAAGTCGAGCTGGCGCGGGTAGGCGGACCAACCGGCGATGATGACCTGCGGCTTGTGCTCGAGTGCCTTGTCGCGGACGACGTCCATGTCGACGAGGAAGGTCTCGGGGTCGACGCCGTAGGAGACGGCGTTGTAGAGCTTGCCGGAGAAGTTGAGCTTCATGCCGTGGGTGAGGTGACCACCGTGGGCGAGCTCGAGACCGAGGATGGTGTCGCCGGGGGTGGCGATCGCCGAGAGGACCGCGGCGTTGGCCGTGGCGCCCGAGTGCGGCTGGACGTTCGCGTACGCGGCACCGAACAGGCTCTTGGCCCGCTCGATCGCGAGAGACTCGGCGATGTCGACGAACTCGCAGCCGCCGTAGTAGCGACGACCCGGGTAGCCCTCGGCGTACTTGTTGGTGAGGACGCTGCCCTGCGACTGCAGGACGGAGACGGGCACGAAGTTCTCGCTCGCGATCATCTCGAGGGTGTTGCGCTGGCGACCGAGCTCCTGCTCGAGGACCGCTGCGATCTCGGGATCGACCTCGGAGAGTGGCGCGTTGAAGGTGTCGGACAAGACTGGCTCCCTTTTGTGACAGAACGGATGTCGGTGATGTGCCGTTTCGGCCCAGGCGTGCGGCCGAATCCGCCCTTGTCTTCAAGGTGCAGGGTCGCTCCCCGATGGTGAACCATCTGAGGCGGAGCGGAACTCCGTCTATACGCCAGTTGCGACTGCTAGCAGCATAGCAACGGGACGCCCGACGCGCACCGTCCTGTGGAGAGGTCGGGCAGCGGTGGGGGCCGGTGTGTCAGGATGGCCCGACGCTTGTTCACCCTCCGAACAAACCCCGTTCCAGCCCCCACGATCCCGCGTCGCCGACGCCGAAGGAACCGCCCATGAGCCTGCTGCCCCGCCCCGTCTCGCAGACCACCGACGCCTCCGCTCCCCCGTTCCGGTTGTCGGCGGAGTCGGTGATCCGTACCGACCCGTCGGTTGCGACCACGGCTCTGATCCTCGCCGACGGCCTGCGCACCTCGACGGGGTTCGCCCTCCCGGTCGAGACAACCGACACGGAGGAGGTCGTGGACTCCGCGGGTACGGTCATCACGCTGTCGATCGACCCCAGCCTGTCGACGACGAGCGGGGCCTATCGATTGACCGCCGCGGCCTCCGGTGTCGAGATCGTCGGCGCGGACGCCGACGGGGTCCACCACGGCACGCAGACGCTCAGGCAGCTCCTCCCGCCGGCCAACTGGGCACCGACGGCCGGCGCACAGGACTGGATCGTCTCCGCGACCGTCATCGACGACGCTCCACGCTTCGCCTACCGCGGCGCGATGCTCGACGTCGCGAGGCACTTCTTCACGGTCGCGCAGGTGCAGCGGTTCATCGACCAGATCGCCGCACTCAAGCTCAACCACCTGCATCTGCATCTCACCGACGACCAGGGGTGGCGCCTCGAGATCGCCGAGTGGCCGGAGCTCACCGGGATCGGTGCGGCGACCGCCGTCGGTGGAGGCACGGGTGGCTCGTACAGCGCCGACGACTACCGGGCGATCATCGAGTACGCCGCCGATCGCCGCGTCACGATCGTCCCCGAGATCGACGTCCCCGGACATACGAACGCGGTCCTCTCGGCGTATCCCGAACTCAACCCGGACGGCGTCGCCCGCGAGCCCTACACCGGCACGGAGGTCGGCTTCTCGAGCCTCGACATCCATGCCGAGTCCACTTACACGTTCCTCGAGGACGTGTTCACCCAGCTCGCCGCGATGACCCCGGGCCCCTATCTCCACCTGGGCGGCGATGAAGCGCTCGCCACCACTGAGGAGGACTTCCTCCACTTCGCCCGTCGGGTCTCCGAGTTGGTCGCCACGACGGGGAAGACCGCCATCGCCTGGCACGAGTTCGGTGCGTCACGCGACCTCGACCCCGGCACCATCGGCCAGTACTGGAACTACGTCTCCCCCGAGGACGGTCACGCCGACAAGCTGCGCTCGTTCGTGGATCAGGGCGGGCAGGTCATCATGTCTCCGGCGGACGCCGCCTACCTCGACATGCAGTACCCCGACGTCGCGACGGCCGGCCTCACCTGGGCGGACGGCCCCACGAGTGTCGAACGCTCCGCCGTCTGGGAGCCGACCGAGATCGTCGAAGGCGTCGGTGAGCAGGACATCCTCGGCGTCGAGGCCCCACTCTGGACGGAGACCGTGGCCGACGTGCAGACGCTCGAGTTCCTCGTCTTCCCCCGGGTCGCGTCCATCGCGGAGATCGGTTGGTCGGAGCGACGCGCGCCGGACTGGAGCGACTTCCGGGTCCGACTGGCCGAGCTTGCCCAGGGCTGGTCGGCCGCGGGCATCGCCTTCCACCGCTCCCCCGAGGTCAGCTGGCTCGACTGATCCGAGCGACGGTCGGAAAAGCGGCCGGGAGTGATGCTCGCCCCCGAGCACCACTCCCGGCCTGTCGACGGGTACGCACGAAGGCGCCCCCTCCCGTCGAGATCTGCAACGTTTCGGGTCCGTTGCCCGATGCACACCGGCCGTGGCGCGCATCGTGGCCGTCCGAGGACGACCCAGCAGGGTCCCCGTCGCCGGGAATCCTGCTGTTCATCCTGAGAGAGTGCCTCCCGAGCAAGTCATGACGCGGTTTCCCAGAACAATCGAAACGGATCTTCCTCGGCGCCAGCGGTTGTCCGCGAGACACCTCGTGCCAAGATGAGGAATCGGCGTCATGATCCCGCTTCACCCGACTCTCTTGAGCGGGCACGGTGCCCGGTAGTGCGCAGCTCGCAGACGGAGGCATCATGAGCCTGGACACATCCCCGGCTTCATCGCTCGCCGAGCGATCGGATGCCGAGCTCATCGAGCACACCCGCACGGGCTCGCAGGACGCCTACGCGGAGCTGTGGCGACGGCACTCGAACGCCGGACGGACCGTCGCCCGGTCCGTCACCTCGAGCCTCGATCCCGACGACCTCGTCTCGGAATCCTTCGCCCGCATCTATCAGGCGGTCCGTCGCGGGAAGGGACCCACCGGCGCCTTCCGCCCGTACCTGTTCACCACCATCCGGAACACGGCGGCCGCATGGGGCCGGTCGCGTCGGGAGACCTCACTCGACACCCTGGACTCCTTCGAGGACCCGGACACGAACGAGGCGTCCTCGATCGAGGCCCTCGACCGCAGCCTCAGTGCTCGAGCGTTCCGAAGCCTGCCGACCCGGTGGCAGGAGGTGCTCTGGTACACGGAGATCGAGGCGATGACGCCTGCGGAGGTCGCGCCGCTCCTCGGGATGAAGGCCAACTCGGTGGCCGCGCTCGCCTACCGAGCACGCGAGGGGCTGCGCGAAGCGTGGATCCAGGCGCACCTGCAGGCCGTCGACGACGATTCGGAGCACGCCTTCACGATCAGCAGGCTCGGATCGTACGCGCGCGGGAACCTCTCCGCGCGGGACACGGCCAAGGTCGAGTCGCACCTGGACGCCTGTCAGCGGTGCACCATCGTGGCCGCTGAGGCGAAGGAGGTCGGCTCGCGCATGGCGCTCGTCCTCCTCCCCCTCGTGGCAGGCGCCGCCGGTGCGGCCGGCTACACCGCGTGGTTGCAGACGAACGGTGCGTCGACGACCGCGGTCGCCGCGATGCCGGCCGGCGTCACCGGCGGGGTCGCACTGACGGCGCACCTGAGCACCTCGGTGGCGACCTCCGGCGGAGCAGCGGCTCCCGGTGCAGTCGGTTCCAGTGGCGCCGCGTCCGGTGCCGGCGTCGCGTCGGGTGCGGGCGTCGCGGGTGCTGCGACGGCAGGTCTCTCCGGTGGCCTCATCGCCGCGATCGGCGTCGGCGTCATCGCGGTGGTGACCGCCGCCGCGCTCGTCCTGGGTCCGGTGGTGTTCCCGCCCGGAGCAGACTCGGCGACCTCCGTCTCCGCCGACGAGACCAGCGACCCCGTCGCCGTGCCGACACCGGGCGCGACTCCGACCACGGGTCCGACGACGTCACCGTCCGCGCCGACGACCCCGACACCCTCGGCACCGGTGCCCACTCCCCGGCCGACGCCCGGCACGGGAGCAACGCCGCCTCCGGTCGCCGAGCCGCAGGTCCCGTCGCCGACGGCTCCGCCCGTCGCCCCTCCCGTCGATCCCGTCGACCCGGTGGACCCCGTGGATCCGACTGACCCCGAGGAGCTCCCGGCGCCGACGATGGCCGCCGACACCGGTGGCGGCTTCCTGTGGCCTGCCTTCAGCGGCACCGCCGCGGCCGGCGCCACCGTCGACATCCTCGACGGAGACGTGGTCGTCACGTCGACAGTCGTGCCGGCCTCCGCTCGGCGGGCGTCCGCGACAGCCCCTCCCGAGACCGGGACCTGGTCGACCGGCCCGGTCGACCTCGGCCGCACGGGCACCTTCGTCCTGACCGTCCGGCAGACCCTGGGCGACGAGGTCTCCGTGTCCGCCGAACCGGCCACCATGTCGATCAGCGGGCCGGCCGTCACCGGGCTCCGGACGGTGCTGTCGGTGCAGTTCCTCGATCCGACCGGCCCGCTCGTGGTCGTCGGTGCTCCCAACGGCGCGGTCGGATACACGGTCGACGGTGGTGACGAGCAACGCGTCGCGCTCGACGCCGACGGTCGAGCGACGCTCACCGGCGCCGCCGTCGCCGTCGGGTTCCACGAGCTCAGCGTCTGGAGCGTCGACCCGTCCGACCCATCGCGCGTGGGACCTGCGACCTCCGTCGAGTACCTCTCGCTGACCGGGCTCCTGAGTACCGACGCCGCCGTCGATCCGGCGACGGCCCCGCTCACGGAAGCGGTTCTGGACACCGCACCGGAGGCGGTTCCCGCTCCGGTCCCGGCTCAGGTCGTCGTCGACCCGATCGCGGACCAGACCCCGGTGGAAGCGGCTCCCCCGACGGAGACGGACGTGCCGAGTACGACCGAACCGGCTCCGACGACGGAGACAGAGACGCCGGTGGAGACCGCGCCCGACGTCACCGCGCCCACCGATGGCGCAGACGCCTCACCGGCGCCGACGACGGACGAACCGGCTGTACCGTAAGCGGTCCGCTCAACGCGTCCGCAACGGGTCGTGCTCGATCAGACGGACTCGCGCCTGCGTGTGCGCAGCACGTCCGCCGCGAGGAGCGAGGTCGCGACCACGGCCAGGGACACGTACACCCACGGCAGCACGCCGAGACCGATCTCGGCGAGGAGCAACGCGCCGAGCGCTGAGCCGCCACCGATACCCGTGTTGAACGCCGTCGTGTAGAACGCGTTCGCGGTGTCGCGAATGCGGGGGCTCGCCGCGTGCAGGAGGCGCGTCTGCATGAGCGGCGGCAGCATGCCGAAGGCCGTCCCCCAGAGGAAGAACGCGACGAGTGCGCCGGGAAGCCACCCTGCCGAGAGGGCGAGGACGCTCACCATGGCGGCAGACACGGTCAGGGCGACGAACAGGCCCGTGGTCGCACGCCTCGCGAAGACGCTGCCGGTGAGGATGAGGCCGATCGCGCCCGCGACGCCGTAGACGAGGAGGAGGATGCTGAGCTGGCCGGCCGGGACACCGACCTCGCCGATGAGGAACGGTGCGATGTAGGTGTAGAACGCGTAATGGCCCGCCATGATGACGCCGACCGCGATGCAGACGATCGCGACCGGGACGATGCTCGGATCACGGCCCGTCGCACCCGAGGCGGCCGCGTGCGACTCCTCCCGACCGACGGGCGGCAGCTTCCACCACACGACGAGGGCGCCGAGGAGCATGGCCGCGGCGAGGACGCCGAACGCGAGGCGCCAGCCGAGCGCGTGCCCGAGCGCGGTGCTGAGCGGGACGCCGAGGACGAAGGCGAGCGTGCCTCCCGCGATCGTCACTGACACGGCACGCGCGAGCTGCTCCTTCGGGACCAGGTGACCGGCGTACGCGCCGACGACCGCCCAGAAGACGCCATGGGCGAGCCCGCCGAGCACCCGGGTGGCGACGAGGAGTTCGTAGTTCGGGGCGAGCGCGCCGAGACCGGTGCTCACGCCGAGGACGACGATGACGGCCACGAGCAACGCGTGTCGCGGGACACGCCTGGTGAGGTGGATGAGCGCGGTGCTCGACAGCACCACCGTGAACGCGAACACGCTGACGAGGAGCCCGATCTGCGACTCGGTGACGCCGAGCGAGGTGCTCATCTCCGGGAGGAGGCCGGTCGGGATCATCTCGCCGGTGACGGAGAGGAAGGTGCCCGCCGCGAGCGCGATCAGGCCGACCCAGGGGAACGGCGGTGACGACGGCTTGGAGGGTTCGGCGGCGCGCGCCGAGGAGGGCGAAGAGGAGGTCATCGGATTGCTCCAACGATGGCGTTCACTCGTCGGCTGACGTGGCGGACGAGTTCGTCTACGCGCTGATGTGCGCGCCCAGGGTCAACCGACATCCGGCGACCGCGGACGAGTCTACCCGAGGGCGGGAATGCGGAGGGCTCGATCCGACGTTGCAGCTGACGTGAAGGTGACAGAGAGGCCGCTCATGCGCATTGCAGAACTCGCTGAACGAACGGGTGTCCCGGCCACCCGGCTCCGCTCCTACGAGGAGGAGGGACTCCTGGCGCCCGTGCGCGCGTCGCAGGCGCCCGACGAGTACGAACCGTCCGCCATCGACCACGTCGTCACGGTCGACAACCTGTTCGACGCGGGGCTCACGACCCGCCTCGTGCGCGTGGTCCTCGATCTCGACGACGCACGCACCTCGCGCGCCGTGCCCGACTGCTCCCGCGCGACGGCCGAGTCGCTCCACGCGCAGATCGCCTCGATCGACGCCCGCATCGACTGCCTGCGGCAGAGCCGCGAGACGGTGCGGTCGTACCTGCGTCAGTCCTCCCACGCCGACCTCGTCGACGAGCGGTCCGTCCCTGCGGCTTGAGCGGTCGGGTCCAGGTAACCTGAGTCGGTGACGAACTCGACCGATCCCTCCGCTGTGCCCTCGACCATGCACGAGCGCTCCGTCCACTGGGTGCTCTCGATCATCTGCGAGGACCGGCCCGGCATCGTGCACGCCATCAGCGGTGCGATCGTCGAAGCCGCCGGCAACATCACCGAGAGCCAGCAGTTCTCGAGCGATGACACCGGACGGTTCTTCATGCGGCTCCAGGTCGAGGCGGCGGTCTCGCGCGAGCGGTTCGAGGCGGCCATCGCACCCGTCGTCGAGCGATACGCCCTCCAGTGGCGGCTCGACGTCGTCGGTCGTCCGCTCCGGACGCTCGTCCTGGCCTCGACGGCGGCGCACTGCGTCAACGACCTCCTCTTCCGCCAGCGGGCCGGCCAGCTCCCGGTCGAGATCCCCCTCGTGCTCAGCAACCACGGTTCGCTCCGCGATCTCGCCTCCTTCTACGGCGTGCCCTTCGAGGCGCTGCCCGTGACGGACGCCGCATCGAAGGCGGCGTTCGAGGCCAGGGTCGTCGAGGCCGTCGAGGAACACGACATCGAGCTCGTCGTCCTCGCCAGGTACATGCAGATCCTCTCCCCCGAGCTCTGCGAGCGCCTCGCCGGTCGCGCCATCAACATCCACCACTCCTTCCTGCCCGGTTTCAAGGGCGCGAACCCGTACAAGCAGGCGCACGCGCGCGGCGTCAAGCTCATCGGTGCGACGGCGCACTTCGTGACGAGCGACCTCGACGAGGGACCGATCATCGAGCAGAACGTCGTCCGCGTGGACCACTCCCGCTCCCCCGCGGAGCTCGTCGCCATCGGTCAGGACGAGGAGAGCCGCACCCTCACCCAGGCGGTGAAGTGGTTCGCCGAGGACCGCGTTCTCCTCGACGGTGCGCGGACGATCATCTTCCGCTGACCCGGAGCGGGCTCGCGGCCACGCGCCGTAGAATCGTGTGGTGTCTGAACGAACTCCCGCCGACGTGAAGATCGGCCCCAACGAGATCCTGCGGTTCTTCCTCGAACTCTTCGCCTTCTTCTCGCTCGGCTTCTGGGGCGTCGCGGTGTGGCCGTTCCCGCTGAACGTGGTCGTCGGGATCGCCGCCCCGGTCGTGGCGATCATCCTCTGGGCGCTGTTCCTCTCGCCGCGCGCCGTGATCCGCATCGACCTCTACGGCCAGGCGGTCGTCGAGCTCCTCATCTTCGCGGCGGCGGCGCTCGCCTGGTTGCACCTCGGGCAGCCGATCATCGCGACCGTCTTCGCCGTGGTGGCCGTCGCCAGTGGTGTCGTCCGCGGACGGAAGCAGCTCGCATGACCGAGCTCCTGATCCACTCCGCCACCAAGGTCGACGTCGACGGCCACCAGGACGCTTTCTGGCTGCACGCGGTCGACGGCGTCATCCGCTCCACCGGCACCGGCGACGACTGGCGGTCCATCCCCGTCGGCGACGGCGCATCCGTCCACGACGCACACGGCGGCCACCTCACGCCGGGGTTCATCGACCTCCACGTCCACGGCGGCGGCGGTTCGTCCTTCGACGACGGACGCGACGCCATCGGACGCGCGCTCGCGGTGCACCGGGCACACGGGACCACGAGGACGCTCATCAGTCTCGTGTCGAACCCGGTCGACGCCCTCGTCGCGAGTCTCGAGGGGATCGCCGACCTCGTCGCCGAGGATCCCCTGGTCTTCGGCGCCCACCTCGAAGGTCCGTTCCTCTCACCGGCCAAGAAGGGCGCGCACGACCCCGGGGCGCTCATCGACCCGAGCCCGGCGGTCGTCGAACGCCTCATCGACGCGAGCCGCGGCACGCTGCGGCAGATCACGATCGCCCCTGAGCTGCCGAACGCCCTCGAGGCGATCCAGGTCCTCGTCGAGGCCGGCGTCATCGTCGCCGTGGGTCACACCGACGCCGACGAGGCACTGACGAAGACGGCGTTCGATCTCGGTGCCCGACTCGTCACCCACGTGTTCAACGCGATGAACGGGATCCACCACCGTGCACCCGGACCGATCATCGCCTCCTTCGCCGACGAGCGGGTCACGGTCGAGCTCATCCTCGACGGCGAACACGTGCACCCCGACGTCGCCAAGCTCGCCTTCGAGCAGGCCCCGGGCCGCGTCGCACTCATCACCGACGCGATGGCCGCAGCCGGCTCTTCCGACGGCCGTTACCTCCTGGGCGCGCTCGAAGTCCAGGTGACGGACGGTCTGGCGCGGCTCGTGGAAGGCGACTCGATCGCCGGCTCCACGCTGACGCTCGACCGGGCGCTCCGACTCGCCGTCGCGAGCGGTGTGGCGGCGGACGCGGCGGTCGGTGCCCTCACGAGCACCCCGGCCCGTGTCCTCGGCCTCGCCGACCGCTTCGGTCGGCTGGCCCCGGGATACGCCGCGGACGCCGTCCTCCTCGACCACCAGTGGAACGTCCAGGCGGTCTGGGCCGACGGATCAGCCCTGCCGCGATGACGATGCAGACCGTCCTCGACGCCCTCCGTGACGCCCTCGGCGACGCGGTCTCGACGACGGACGCCGTCCTGACGGACGCACGGTCCGATAAATCGGGTCACGTGTCCGACGCCCCACCGATCGCCGTGGTCTCCGCGCGTTCCATCGAAGACGTCCAGACGGTGATGCGCATCGCCACCGCGACCGGGACGCCGGTCGTGACGCGCGGCGCCGGTACCGGACTGGCGGGCGGCGCGCTCGGCGGCGCGGGTGAGATCGTCCTGTCGACGCTCGTGATGCAGCGCGTCCTGGAGATCAACGAACCCGACCTCCTCGCGGTCGTCGAACCGGGCATCATCAACGGCGCCTTCAACGACCTCCTGCTCGCCCGTGGACTCTGGTTCGCGCCCGACCCGGCGAGCCGCGCGATCTCGACCGTGGGTGGGAACATCGCGACCGGCGCCGGCGGCCTGCTGTGCGCCAAGTACGGCGTGACACGCGACGCCGTCCTCGCCCTCAAGGTCGTCCTGGCCGACGGACGGCTCATCAGCGTCGGGCACCGGAGCGTGAAGGGGGTCACCGGCCTCGACCTCACGAGTCTCATGGTCGGCTCCGAGGGCGTCCTCGGCGTCATCGTCGAGGCGACCGTCCGCATCCGGCGCGTGACGCCGGGCACCGTCGCGACCATCGCCGGGTACTTCCCGAGCGTGGTCTCGGCAGCGGAGGCCACCGCCGCCGTCACCGCGTCCGGTGTCCAGCCGTCGATCATGGAACTGCTCGACCCCGTCGCGCTCGTCGCCGTGCACCGCTACCTGCAGCTGCCGACCCCGACCAGCGGCGAGGCGCACGTCGTGATCCAGACCGACGGCCCGAACGCCGAGGCGGAGGCCGCCGCGATCCTCGAGGTGCTCCACGCCGGCGGCGGGCGTGCCGAGATGTCCACCGACCACGCGACGGGTGAGCACCTGTTGGCCGTCCGCCGCGCCCTGCATCCCTCGCTCGAGCAGTTCGGCACCCCGCTCATCGAAGACGTGTCGGTCCCCCGCAGTCAGTTGGCGGCGATGTTCACGGCGATCGGCGAGATCGAGCGCCGGTACGGCATCTCCATCCCCACGGTCGCGCACGCGGGCGACGGCAACCTCCACCCGAACTTCGTCTTCGAGGGTGTCGAGGTACCAGACCTCATCTGGCAGGCCGCCGACGACCTCTTCACCACCGCACTGCGGCTCGGCGGTACCCTCACCGGCGAGCACGGCATCGGCCTGCTCAAGAAGCGCTGGCTCGGCGACGAGCTCGGCGAGGATCAGCTCGCGCTCCAGCACGGGATCAAGCGGCTCTTCGACCCGGAGAACCTCCTCAACCCGGGCAAGATGTTCTGAGACCCTTCGACAGGCTCAGGGACCGGAATGAGGGGCGCTCAGGGACCGGAATGGGGCGCGCTCAGGGACCGACGACGGGCGGCCGGAGGCAGGCTCAGGGACCGGAACAGGCTCCGGGAACGGCGACAGGCCCAGGGTCCGGGTCCGGACGGATCCGGTCCCTGAGCCTGTCGAAGGGTGTTACGCGAGCGATGCCTGTTGGGCGACGACCTGCGCGAGCACCGCGGGAGCCAGCGGGTGCTCGGGAGCGAGGCCGGTGACCTCCTCGACGAAGGTGCCCGGCGCGAGCTCGTGGAGCTTCGCCTGCAGGTGGACACTCTGCTCGTCGTCGGCGACGTCGAACTCGAGCGCGGCACCGATGGCCGAGACGAGGGCGTCGTGGGCCATGCCGCGCTCCGCCAGCTCTGCGGCGGGTCCGATGAACCGCTCGGTCCGGCTCAGCTTGCGCAGCGGCTGCCGACCGACGCGTTCCACGGTGTCGGGCAGGTGCACGTTCGCGAAGCGACGGAGGATCGTCTCGCGGTACTCGCGTTGCGCGTCGACGTCGAGCCCGTGCTTGGCGACGAGCAGCGCGGAGGTCTCCTCCAGCACCGCACCGACGGCGACGGCGATGGACGGCTCGGCGAGTGCTTCGGCGATGGTCCCGATACCGGCGCGCGCACCGAAGTAGGCGACGGAGGCGTGGCCGGTGTTCACGGTGAAGAGCTTCCGCTCGATGTACGGCGCGAGCTCATCGACGAAGTGGGCACCGGGGATCGACGGCAGCGAGCCGTTGAACGCCGGGGTCTCGATGGCCCACTCGTAGAAGGTCTCGACGGTCACGTCGATGCCCTGCCCGGCGGGCTGGCCCGGGACGATGCGGTCCACGGCCGTGTTCGCGAACACGGCCCGGGTCGACAGCGACGCCCAGGCCTCGTCACCGACCGCCTGGCGCACCTCGGTGGCGAGGAGGTCGGTGGCGTTGATCGCGTTCTCGCAGGCCATGACGGCGAGCGGAGCGGCGTCGGCCGGACGGGCGGCGATCCCACGCGCGATGACCGGAGCGACGAAGCGCAGGATGGTCGGCCCGACGGCGGTGGTCACCACCTCGGCGGCGGCGATCTCCTGGACGAGGGCCTCCTCGTCGGTGGCGCTGTTGATCGCGCGGAACCCGGTGACGACCGTGTCCTTCGCGCCGTCGCCCACCTCGTGCACCGTGTAGCTGTCGGCCGCGGCGATCGCATCGATGAGCTCGGCGTTGACGTCCGCGAAGACGACCTCGTAGCCGCCCTCGTGGAGGAGCAGGCCGACGAAGCCGCGCCCGATGTTGCCGGCGCCGAAGTGGACGGCTCGCATCACTCGTTGACCTCGCTCAGGAGCGCGTAGAGCTCCTCAGGCGTCTCGGCTGCGAGCAGCTTGGCGACCTCGTCGTCCTCGGAGAAGATGATGGCGATCTTGGAGAGGATCTCCATGTGCCCGCCGTCCTTGCCGGCGATGCCGACGACGAAGCGGACCTCGTCGCCGTCCCAGTCGATGGGGGTCTCGTAGCGGGTGAACGATAGGGCGGAATCGCGGACCGCCTCCTTCGCGTCGTTCGTCCCGTGCGGGATGGCGAGGAGGTTGCCCATGTAGGTCGACACGGACTGCTCGCGGGCGAGCATGGCCTCGAAGTACTCGTCGGTCACGGCTCCGGCTGCTTCGAGGGCGTCGGCAGCGCGGCGGATGGCCTCCTCCTGCGTCACCGTCCCGGTGACGATGGTGATCCGATCCTGGGTCAGTACCTGCGACATGTCTTCCTCTGCATTCGTCGTGCGGGGCTCCGCCGGTGCGGTCCGGAGCCGGGTGAAGGGCGTTGGATGGAGCCCGGGGCGCACGCCCTTCGCGTGCGCCCCGGGATCGTTCCGTTGCTAGTGTGCTCCCTCTCCGCGGAGCAACTCCACCACTTCGTCGTACTTCGGAGAGTTCATGAAGTTGTCGACCGACATGTGCACGGCACTCGGGGTCTTCTCCTTCGCGCGCTCCGTCAGCTCGCGCTGGGTGATGACGAGGTCGACGTCGTCGGCGAGGTTCGCGATCGCCTTGTTGGTGACGGTGATCTCGTCGATGCCGGCCTTCTTGATCTTGTTGCGGAGCACCGAGGCGCCCATCGCACTCGAACCCATACCGGCGTCGCAGGCGAAGACGATGTTCCGGATCGGGCCGCGCTCGAGCGTCGTGACGACGCCCTCGTCGACGACGTCCGCACCGGCTGCGGCGCTTCCGGCGGAGAGGTTGCCGAGCACGCTCGACTTCTTGCCCTTGGCGGCTTCGGTCGCGGCGACGGCGGCCGAGAGGTCACCGGCGTTCTCGTTCTCGAGGTCGCGCTTCCGGCTGGCCCGCAGGATGATCGCGGAGATCCCGAACGAGACGGCTGCGGCGACGATGACCGACAGGATCACGCCGAAGTAGCTGTCGGGTGCGGTCTGGATGAGCACGGCGATGATGCTGCCGGGCGAGGCAGGGGCGCGGAGACCCGTGTTGAACGCGACGTTCGTCGCCACACCGGCCATGCCGCCACCGATCGCGGCCAGGACCAGCATCGGCTTCATGAGCACGTACGGGAAGTAGATCTCGTGGATGCCACCGAAGAACTGGATGATGACCGCGCCGGGGGCCGACGCCTTCGCGAGACCGATGCCGAAGAAGCAGAACGCGAGCAGGATGCCGAGGCCCGGACCGGGGTTCGCCTCGAGGAGGAACAGGATCGACTTGCCGGTCTCCTCGGACTGCTGGACACCGAGCGGGGTCAGCACACCGTGGTTGATGGCGTTGTTGAGGAAGAGGATCTTGCCGGGCTCGATGAAGATGCTCGCGATCGGCAGGAGCGAGTTGGCGACGAGCCAGTCGACGATGCCCTCGAGGAAGCTGCTGAGCGCGGTGACGATCGGTGCGATACCGAAGAAGCCGCCGATGGCGAGGAGGGCTCCGAGGATACCCGCGGAGAAGTTGTTGACCAGCATCTCGAAGCCGGCCTTGATCTTGCCGTCCCAGATGCGGTCCACCTGCTTCATGAGCCACGCGGCGAGCGGGCCCATGATCATCGCACCGATGAACATCGGGATCGCGCTGCCGACGATGACACCCATGGTCGCGATGGAGGCGACGACGCCGCCACGCTCACCGTAGATCATGCGGCCACCGGTGTTCGCGATGAGCAGTGGGAGCAGGTACGTGATCATCGGGCCGACGAGGCCGACGTACTGCGGGAAGGTCGTGCCGTCGTCGGCCTGCGCGAGCGCCGTCGCGGCACCCTGCCAGCCGATGAGGTCGGCGTTGCCGAAGCCGCCGAGGATCCCGTTCGGGAACCAGCCGGTCGCGATGAAGAACGCGGTGATGAGGCCCCAGGCGATGAAGGCCGCGATGTTCGGCATGACCATGCCGGAGAGGAAGGTGCCGAATCGCTGAACGCCGACTCGTGCACCTCCCGGCTTCTTGGGAGTAGACGTCGTTGTCATGATGATGTTGCCTCTTTCATTTCGGGAGTCGTTGCAGCGGTGGCCGCTGCCCTGGCTTCGGCCGCACCGTCGGCGGCCAGTGCTGCTGCTGCGATGCGCCGGGCATCGTCGAGCGTGTACTGCTGGAGGGAGTGACGGACGTCGGCGAGCGCCGACGGTGACATGGACAGGGTGGTGGCGCCGAGTCCGACGAGGACGACGGCGAGGAGCGGGTCGGCGGCTGCTTCGCCGCAGATGCCGACCGGCTTGCCGTGGTGCTGGCCGGCTTCGCCGACGAGCTGCACGAGGCGGAGGACCGCCGGGTGCCACGGGTCCTGGAACGCGCCGACGGAACCGAGCAGGCGGTCCGCGGCGAGCGTGTACTGCGTGAGGTCGTTGGTGCCGATCGACGCGAATCCGGCGTGGGCGAGGACGCGGTCGGCGAGGAGGGCGCTCGACGGCACCTCCACCATGACGCCGGGCGTCTTCAGGCCGTACTCGGCGGCGATCGCCATGAAGTACTTCGTCTCCTCGACGGTCGACACCATCGGGGCCATGACCCAGAGGTCGGCGTCCGTCGCGGCGTCGGCCTGGGCGAGCGCCGTGAGCTGCTCGCGCAGGATGTCCTCGCTCGCCCGCAACGCACGGAGGCCGCGGAGTCCGAGCGCCGGGTTGTCCTCGTGCGCGTCGTTCAGGAACGCCAACGGCTTGTCGGCACCGGCGTCGAGGACGCGCACGACGACCTTCTGGCCGGGGAAGGCGTTCAGGAGCTTCTCGTAGTGCGCCCGCTGCTGCTCGACCGTCGGCGCGAGCGCCTGGTCGAGGAAGAGGAACTCGGTGCGGAAGAGGCCGACGCCCTCGGCGCCGAGCTCCGCGGCGGCGTCGGCGTGCTCGGCCGAGCCCAGGTTCGCGAGCAGCGGCACGGGGGTGCCGTCGGCCAACGCACCGGGGACGACCGGTGCGTTCACGAGCGCGAGGCGGTCGGCGATGCGCTGCTCCGTGGCGGCGACGAGCTCGGGGGTCGGATCGACCGTGACTTCACCGGCTGCCGCGTCGACGACGAGGGTCGTGCCGTCGGTCAGCTCGGCTGCTCCGACGACGCCGACGATCGCGACGATCGACTTCTCGCGGGCGAGGATCGCCGTGTGCGAAGTCGGGCCGCCGTCGCTGGTGACGAGGCCGAGGACCAGGTCGAGGTCGAGCAGTGCGGTGTCGGCCGGCGCGAGGTCGCGGGCGACGAGGATGAACGGGTGGCCGGGCGAGGGGACGCCGGGGGCCGGCACGCCCATGAGGTCGGCGATGACCCGCTGCGACACGTCGTCGAGGTCGGCGGCGCGCTCCCCGAGGTAGCCGCCCATCGCAGCGAGCTGGTCGCGGAACGAGGCGAAGGCCGCGTGGACGGCCCACTCGGCGGTCTTGCCGTCCGCGAGCCGCGTGGCGATCTCCTCGGCGAGGGTCGGGTCCTCCGCCATCATCGCCTGGGCCTCGAGGACGTCACGAGCGGCACCACCGGCGGCGGCGCCTCGGGCCTCGAGCTCGCGGGCGACCGCGGCGAGGGAGGTGTTCGCGCGCTCGGTCTCGGTCGCGAGGTCGAGGGTGCTGGCGACGTCGGCGGGCGCGGGGAGCGGGTCGGCCATCCGGGCCACCGGGCCGACGGCGACGCCCTGGCCGATACCGATGCCCTGGAACGCGGTCATCGGACTACTGCTCGTCATGGTCGGTCACCAGGAGCTCGGAGAGCGTGTCGAGGGTGCCCTCGGCTGCGGCGCCCTCGCCGTCGACGGACAGGGTCACGTAGTCGCCGTGCTCGACGGCGAGCGCGATTACGCCGAGGATGCTCGCCGCGTTGACGGGCTTGCCGCTGCCCTTCGCGATCGTCACCGGGACCCCGGCGTCCTTCGCAGCCTGCGTGAACAGCTTCGCGGGCCTGGCATGCAGGCCGTGCGACGAGCCGATGCGGACGGTTCGAGTTGCCATGGGGTTACCTCCTGGTTGGTGATTGGATCGAGAGGACGAGTTCGAGGGCTCGCGCGCCACCCTCGACGCCGAAGACGTCGCCGGGCAGGACGGCGACCGCGGTGCCGGTGGGCTCGGCCGCAGCGCGCAGCGCGGCTTCGTGGTCGGCGAGGTGGGCGCCGACGAGCAGGACGTCGACACCGTCGAGGGCGATCGTGCCGCCGAGGACCTGTGATTCGGCACCGGCTGCGACGGAGACGTCGATCGATCGGTCGGCTGCTGCGCGACGCAGGCGTTGGGCCATGAACGTGCTCGACGCACCCGCGCCGCAAATCACCAGGATCTTCATCGAACCTTCTCCAGAACCGCCGATTGCCTACCAACCCATCATTCCGTCGCGCCCCTCGCGGCTCCACCAGAAGCTCTTCCGCCGGGGCGGAAAGGTCGTCGAACGCGCGGAAGCAGCCGGGAAGGTGGTTGACTCGGTGGAGCGGTTCGCCCGGACCGCGCGACGGCCGACCGACGGAGAGGGCATCGTGGCACGCGAGAAACACGACCGCATGCTCGGCTACCTCGCGGGACGGGACGGTTGGACGACGGCCACGGAGGTCGCGGAGGTGCTCGGCGTCACACCGCGCAGCGTCCGCAGCTACGTCACGGCGGTCAACACGCGCACCGCTCCGCACGATGTCGTCGAGTCCGGGCCGAACGGGTATCGGCTGAACGCCGACGGCTATGCGGTCTACCGGCGACGAGCCGCATCGGCGTTCGAATCGGAGACCCCGCGGGATCGGCTGTACGGGCTCGTCCGGCTGCTCATCAGTGCCCCCTCGGGAATCGACGTGCACGAGACGGCACAGCGGCTCCACGTCAGCGAGTCGACCGTCGAGGGCGACCTGGGCCGGGTCCGTGCCATGCTCGCCGACACCTCCCTCACGCTCGACCGTTCCGGATCGACGGTGACGATGGCGGGCGGCGAGACGGAGCGGAGACGTCTCCTCAGCCGGATGTTCCGCGACGAGACCGATCGCGGCATCGTCGAACTCGAGGCGCTCCAACGCGCGTTCGCGCCGAACGAGTTCAGCCCGTTCAAGGGCGAGCTGCTCGAGGCGTTGACCGCGCGCGGGTACTACGTCAACGAGTACGGCATCGCGAACGTCCTGCTCCACATCGCGATCGCCATCGACCGGGTCACGAAGGACCGTCCGGCGGAACCCGCAGACCATGCTCCGCGCTCCCCGGAGGTCGAGGCGGTCGCGGAGGATCTGGCGCGGCTCGTCGACGCCCACTTCCACGTCACACTCGGCGAGGGCGACCTCGTCTACCTCAGCTACCTGCTCGTGACGCGGGTGGTCACGCCGGGCAGCGGGGCTCCCGCCGAGGTCCTCGTCGACGACTACGTCAACCAGGACGACCTCGCCGCCGTCCGTCAGGCCGTCGACCGTGCCGGCCGCGAGTACCTCGTCGACCTCTCCGACGAGGACTTCATCGTCCGGCTCACCCTCCACGTCCAGAACCTCATCCGTCGTGCGCAGGACCAGTCCTACTCGCGCAATCCGCTGACCCGCTCGATCAAGACCTCGTACCCGATGATCTACGAGCTCGCGGTCTTCATCGCCAGCCAACTGCAGCGGCACGGCTCGATCATCATCAACGACGACGAGATCGCCTACATCGCGATGCACGTCGGCGCCCAGCTCGAGCAGAAGGCCCGCAAGGAGGCCCTGCTCGGCTCCACGATCGTCTCCGCCGGCTACTACGACATGCACGAGGTGCTGCGCCGACGCGTCGAATCGCAGCTGGGCGACGTCCTCGACGTCCGATCCGTCATCACCCGCACCGATGTCGACTGGGCCGCCATCGACACCGACCTCGTGCTCACGACGATCGAGCCACCAGCCCCTGCCGACGGCATCGTCGTCATCCAACCGTTCCTCACCGCGGCCGACGTTGAGCGCGTCCGCACCGCGGTCAGCCGCGTCCGTCGATCGTCCCGCTTGTCGGAGATCACCGACGAACTGCTGCAGTACTTCCACCCGGACCTCTTCCTCCGGAACGCGCATGCCGAGGACGAGGAGGGCATGATCCGCCTGCTCGGCGAGCGCATGATCGCCCGGGGGATCATCGACGAGAGCTACCTCACCGCGGCGATCGAGCGGGAGCGCATGTCGTCGACGGCGTTCACCGACACCCTGGCCGTGCCGCACGCCATGGCCATGACCGCGCACTCGACGGCCATCGCGATCGCCGTGAACGAGACGCCGATGGAGTGGGGCGGAGCGCGCGTGAGCGTCGTCGCACTCGTGGCGTTCAGCGAATCGGGTCGTGCCGCGTTCCAGACGGTGTTCGACCAGTTCGTCGAGGTGTTCTCCGAGCGCTCGAGCGTCGCCCGGATCATCCGCCGTTCCGAGGACTTCGCCGGCTTCATCGACGAGCTCGTGCACGTCATCGACGGCTGAGCACCCGTCGCGCGGTCCCGGTCACCGAGCTTGTCGAGGTGCTCAGACGTGCTCGGTGACCACCACCGCGGTCGTACCCGGCTCGAGTGCCTCGAAGACGTGCGGCACGTCCCCGGCGTGGGCGAGGTAGTCCCCCGGTCCGAGTTCGACCTCCTCGCCGACGGGTCCGACGGACGCGCGACCGGTGCTGAGGATCCAGTGCTCGACGACGCCCGGCATGTGCGGCTCCGAACGCCTCGGCTCCCCCGGTTCGACGACGATGCGGTAGATATCGCGTCGGGCGTTCGGCGGGCACGCGGACAGCACCGTCGCGACGTAATCCGCCCCGGACGCGGCGAGGGTCGGCCCCTCACCGGCACGGATCACCTGGACCGGTCGCCGCACCGGCTCGACCAGGCGGGCGAACGGGACGTCGAGGGTGACGCTGAGCGCCCAGAGGGTCTCGAGACTCGGGTTCCCGAGCCCCGCCTCCAGCTGCGACAAGGTCGACTTCGCGATCCCGGCCCGACGGGCCACCTCGGCGAGTGACAGGCCGGTGCGCTGCCGCTCGCGGGTCAGCGCCGCCGCGACCGCGGCGTGCGGTGCTCCGTCGTCGGATGGTTCGACCTGCGTCATGCGTTCGCTCCAGAGTGTTACGCGTTCGATTTGACGAACGCTTGATCGACGTTCAATATAGTGTACGTGCGTTCGATATGGAGTCACCTCGGTCGGCCGACCACGCGGGCCATCGCGCTGGTCTGCATCGCCGACGGGCTGGTCGGCATCTCCTACGGAGCCGTCGCCGTGCACTCGGGAATCCAGCCCTGGGTCGTGCTGGCGCTCGCCCTGCTCGTCCTCGCCGGCGCATCGGAGATCCTGTTCGTCGGGATCGTCGCGGCCGGCGGGAGTCCGCTCACCGCCGCCCTGGCAGGGTTGCTCGTGAACGCCCGTCACCTGCCGTTCGGCCTCGCGATCCACGAGGTCGTCGGTACGGGCTGGCGTCGCGTGCTCGGGACGCACCTCCTCAACGACGAGTCCGTCGTCTTCGCGCTCGACCAGGACACCCTGGATCGGAAGCGCGCCGCGTTCTGGGCGTGTGGCCTCGGCATCCTCCTCTGCTGGCCGGCGGGCGCGGCACTCGGAGCCTTCGCCGGCACGGTGATCGAGGACACGGACGCCTTCGGACTCGACGTGATGTTCCCCGCCGTCCTGCTCGCCCTCATCTTCCCCGCCCTCCGCGAGCGCCGGACGCGCCGAGCCGCGCTCGTCGGCGCCGTCGTCGCCGTCGCCGCGACGCCGTTCCTCCCTTCGGGGATCCCCGTCCTGTTGTCGCTCGTCGGTCTCCTCTTCGGCTTCGGCCGGAAGCAGCCGAAGGCGGAGGTCACCGCGTGAACCAGTCGATGCTCGTGCTGGTCGGGATCCTGATCCTCGCGGTGGGCACCTACACGTTCCGCCTGGCCGGGCCACTCCTGCGGACCCGCGCCGAGGTCTCGGAACGGGTCGAGACGCTGCTCGCGGACGCCGCCATCGTCCTGCTCATGGCGGTGCTCACGACCACGGCCCTGACCCAGGACCAGCAGTTCGCGGGATTCGCGCGACTTTCGGGCGTCCTGATCGCCGGCGTCCTCGCCTGGAGGAACGCGCCGTTCGTCGTCATCGTCCTCGCGGCAGCCCTCACCACGGCGCTCCTCCGCCTGGCGGGCGTCGCCTGAGCCGTCAGATGCCCTGCCAGGCGGGCTTGTTGGCGTACGCGTAGCGGTAGTAGTCGGCGTGCTGCAGCTCGGACGCCGCCGCTTCGTCGAGGACCACCGTGGCGCGCGGGTGCAGCTGCACCGCCGAACCGGGGAGGTTCGCGGAGAGCGGCCCCTCGAGCGCAGCGGCGATCGCAGCGGCCTTCCCCGCACCGAAGGCGAGGAGGACGAGGTGTCTCGCACGGAGGATGGTGCCGAGTCCCTGAGTGATGCAGTGCATGGGTACGTCGTCGATCGAGTCGAAGAACCGTGCGTTGTCCCGGCGGGTCTGCTCTGTCAGGGTCTTCACGCGGGTGAGCGAGGCGAACGACGAGCCCGGCTCGTTGAACCCGATGTGGCCGTCGGTGCCGATGCCGAGGATCTGCAGGTCGACGCCGCCGGCGGCCTGGATCGCCGCTTCGTAGTCGGCGCCGGCGTGCTGGATGGTCTCGGCCGCACCGTTCGGCACCTGGATGCGCTCGGGCGCGAGGCCGAGCGGCTCGACGACCTCACGCGTGATGACGGAACGGTACGACTCGGGGTGCCCGGCCGGCAGGCCGACGTACTCGTCGAGGGCGAACCCGCGCACCTGCGAGAGATCGAGGCCCTGCGAGCGTGCGGCGAGCGCCTCATAGACGGGGAGCGGTGTCGAACCCGTCGCCAGTCCGAGGACGGCGTCTGGACGCTCCTCGATCAGGGCGACGATCGCCTCCGCGACGAGGGCGCCTGCGGCACCGCTGTCCCCCACGATCACGACTTCAGCCATGCGACGATTCTCCTCTTCCCACGAGCGCTGCGCCGATGGCCGCGACGGGGGATCCCGTCGGCACGAGGCGCACGCGCTGTTCCAGTTGCAATGATGCGACGAATCGAGACCCGGCGGCGGATTCGGCCAGAGCCTCGCGGATGACGGCGAGCAGTCGCTCGCCGAGAGCGGTGAGTCCTCCTCCGAGGACGATGTCGTCGGCGTCGACGGTGAGGGTCAGGATGCGGACGGCCGCGGCCGCTCCGTGACCGAGGCGTGCGCGGAGCGCGATGGCCCGCGGGTCACCGGCGTCGGCATGGTCGAAGAGGTCGAGCACCGGCAGCGCCACGTCGGCTCCCCAGGCGGCGGAGACCGCACCACCGGCGGCCATGGTCTCGACGCACCCGCGCTGCCCGCACCCGCAGCGGTCGCCGAGCGGATCGACCGACAGATGCCCGACCTCGCCGGCGACCCCGCTCGAGCCCTGCCAGAGCCGGCCGTCCGTGACGATGCCGGCGGCGACGCCCGTGCCCAGATTGAGGTAGGCCATCGTGCCGGAACCGTCGAGCAGCTGCCAGGCGCCGAGCGCGGCCGCCTTCACATCGTTCTCCACGGCGACGGGGACGCCGAGGCGCTGGGCGAGGATCGCACCGAGCTCGAGTTCCTCCACGTCGAGGTTGACGGCGTGGGTCACGCGGCCGGTGCCCGGGACGATGAGGCCGGGGATACCGACGCCGACCGACGTGAACGCGTCGATCGGACGCGCGACGGCGTCGGAGAGCCGACTGACGGCCTCGACGGCGGTTTCGACGACCGCTTCCGGACCGCGTCCGGTGCCCAGCCTGAGCCGGTGCAGGAGCGCGCCGTCATCCGTCACGACGACGGCATCGGTCTTCGTGCCGCCGATGTCGAGTCCCACCCTCACGCGGTTCGTCTCCGGAGGGCGTCGTGGCGCGTCTGCATGCTGTGGTTCCTTCGATCCGTGATGCGACCCGCTCGCACCACCGGTTTGTTCGCCAAGCTTACAAATAAACGGGGCTCGCGTCCATGCCGACGACGACCACACATGATGATCGGGCCGCGCACGCCTGCGGGTGGCGGGCTCGACCGGGTAGCCTGGAGGCCGACCCGCAGCGCGCGGGCGGGCCCGCCACGGGCACCGAACACGGGGGAATCACACCACCATGAAGAAGAACGCAGCAGCATTCCTCGGCGCGATCGCCGTCTCGGGCCTGCTCCTCACCGGCTGTGCCGGCGGCGCCCAGAGCAAAGAGGATGCATGCAAGCTCATCCAGTCCGAGGTGACGGAGTCGGCTTCGCAGCTGCAGTCGGGCCTGAGCTCGCTGTCCTCCGACCCCGAGGCGGCCGTCACCCAGCTCGACGACTTCTCCGGAACGTTCAAGGCGGCGGCCGACAAGGTCACCAACGACGAGGTGAAGACCGCGGCGAACGACTCGGTGAAGGCGCTCAACGACTTCATCGACGTCGCGAAGACGGCTGTCGACGACCCGCAGAACGTCGACCAGACGGGGCTCACCGATTCACTCACGAAGCTCCAGGACTAGTTCACCACGCTCGGCAACACCTGCAGCCTCTAGCTCGACACGACTGACGACGGGCCCCGGATCGGCTGATCCGGGGCCCGTCGCCGTCTCCGGTCCGACGGCTACTTCACGGATCCCTCGGTGAGCCCGCCACGCCAGAAGCGTTGCAGCACGATCATCGCGATCGCCAACGGGATGATCGACAACAGCGCGCCGCCGGTCGTCAGCTCGTAGAACTCCGGCAGGCGGTCGACCTGGCTCCGCCAGTTGTTGAGGCCCAGCGTGATCGGGTACAGCGTGCTGTCGGACAGCATGACGAGCGGCAGGAAGTAGTTGTTCCAGATGCCGACCAGCTGGAAGAGGAAGACGGTCACGAGCGCGGGCGTGAGGATCTTCAGCCCCACGGTGTGGAAGATCCGCAGCTCGCTCGCGCCGTCGATCCGTGCCGCCTCGATGAGCGAGTCGTCGATCGTCGCTTCGGCGTAGATCCGGCAGAGGAACAACCCGAACGGCGAGACGAGCGACGGCAGGAGCACCGACCAGTACGTGTTCGCGAGCCCCATCTGACTGAAGAGCAGGAACAGCGGGAGCGCGGTGGCCGTCCCCGGCACGAGGACCCCACCGAGGATGGCGCCGAAGACGAGGTTGCGCCCGCGGAACCGGTACTTCGCGAGCGCGTATCCCCCTGCGGCGGCGAGGTACGTCGCGATGAGTGCTCCCACGCCCGCGTACAGCACCGAGTTGCCGAACCAGCGGACGAAGATGCCGCCGTCGTAGGTGAGCACCTCGTGGAGGTTCGACCACAATGAGAACTCGGAGCCGAGGAGGAAGCCGTTGCTGCCGAACAGATCCTCGGTGCTCTTGGTCGCAGCGATCACCACCCAGTACACCGGCACCAGGAAGTAGACCGCGACGACGACGAGGATGCCCGTCACGAGCACCCGCATCGCCCTGGATCCACCCGGCCGACCCTGCTGATCGCTCAGCCGCTGGGCTCGCTTCGACGAGGTCGCGGTCGTGATGCTCCGGGTCTCGCTCATGATGCCCTCCTCGACGTCAGACGCAGGAAGATGAACGACAGCGCGAACGCGACAACGGCGATGAGCACCGCCTGCGCTGCGGCGACGTTGTAGTCGTTGTAGGCGAACGCGGTCGTGTAGGCGCTGAGGTTCGGCGTGTACTCGTTGTCGATCGCGGGCGACACGGTCTGCAGCACCTGGGGCTCGGCGAAGAGCTGGAGCGTGCCGATGATGGAGAACACGGTCGTGAGGATGAGCGCCGGCCGGATGAGCGGGAGCTGGATGCTCATCGCGACGCGGAACGGGCCGGCGCCGTCGACCTTCGCGGCTTCGTACACCTCGCCGGGGATGGCCTTCAACTGGGCGACGATGATCATCATGTTGTAGCCGGTGTAGGTCCACGTCACGATGTTGGCGATGGACCAGAGCACGGTGCCTGCGCCGAGGAAGTCGAGCTCGATCCCCATCGCCCCGGCGATGTCGATGATCGGGCTGAGTCCCGGGACGTAGAGGAACGACCAGAGGATCGTCGCGATCACGCCGGGGATGCCGTAGGGCAGGAAGTACACGGCCCGGAAGAAGCCCGGCCATTTCGCGGAGGCGGACTCGAGGAGGAGCGCCAGCAGGGTGCACAGGGCGATCATGACCGTGACCTGCACGACGCCGAAGAGGAGCATCCGGCCGATCGAGGCGATGAAGTTGCCGTTCTCCAGGGCCTGGGCGTAGTTGGAGAACCACGCGAACTCGGTCGTGACACCTTCCTCGCCGAAGACGCCCTTCCGTGAGACCCGGAGGAAGCTGCTGCCGATCGCGACGATGATCGGCAGGATGAAGGTGAGGACGAAGAGCGCCAGGAACGGTCCGAGGAGCACCCACGGAGCCGCGACCGAGGTCCGGCGTCGTCGTTGCGCTCCCGACCGCGACGGGTCGTCCGCCACACCTCGCGCCGGGCGTTCCGTGACGGCGCTCACGACGCCGCCTCGATCCGGAGGCCCTTGTTGCGGAAGGCGGTGATGACGTCGCGCTGTCCCTGGACCACGGCGTCCACGAGGGTGCCGCCCGAGGCCTTGGCCCGGAACCCGTCGGCGAGGATGTTGAAGGTCTGCTGGGTGAGTGGCCACCACTGCCACTCGTTGTTCTGTTCCTTGGCCGCCGGCACGAAGACCTCCTCGTTGTAGTTCTGGCCACCGAAGAACTCGCTCGGTTGCTGTCGGCGGGCACCGATGTAGGCGTCGTTCGGCGACCACCCGATGCCGGAGTGCTCGATCATGGCGTCGATGCCGGCGTCGCTCGTGGTCATCCACACGGCGAATTCGAGCGCCTCCCTCGGGTGGGCGCTGTTCGCCAGGACGGCAGCCGTGGACCCGCCCTGGAAAGTCGAGCCGTACCCCTCGCTCCCCCACCGGGGCAACGGCGCGACCCGCCACTTGCCCTCGGCCCCCGAGACGCCCTGCAGGAGGGCGTCTCCCCAGCTGGCTCCGGCGAGCGACGCGATCGAGTCCTTCGCCGCAGCGGCGAACCAGGCCGGTGAGAATTGACTGTAGGAGGTGGTCATGACGCCCTCGTCGATGGCCCGGTCGAAGAATCTGGCCGTCTCCAGGGTCGCGTCGTCCGTCATGTCCACGATCCACCGGTCGCCGTCGACGCGGAACCAGGACGCGCCGGCCTGGGTCGCCATGGCCGCGAACCACGAGGCGTCGTCGAGGGCGAAGCAATCCAGGTACATGTCGGCCTCGCGCACCGCCCCCGCCACCTGCAACCACTCGTCCCAGGTGGCCGGGGGCTTCGCGCCCACCCGGTCGAGCAGGTCCGGGCGGTAATAGAGCGCCATCGGACCGGAGTCCTGTGGGATCCCGTAGACCCCGTCGACGTAGGAGACCTGGTTCCAGAGGGTCTCGTTGTACCGCGACGCGACCTCGTCCGCGCCGTAGCGCCGGAGGTCGACCAACCCGTTCACGAGCAGGAACTCGGGGAGCGTCCGCATCTCGACCTGCGCGAGGTCCGGACCACCACCCGCGGCGAGCGCCGAGTAGAGCTTCTGATACCCGCCGTCGTTGCCTCCGGGGATCCAGACCGCCTCGACCTGCACGTTCGGGTGGTCGGCGTTCCAGACGTCCGCGACCTTCTGGAGGTCCTTCAACCAGGCCCAGTACGTGAGCGTGATCCGTTCGCCGGCGGCTGCCGGGGCGATCGTCGGACCGGTGTTCGGCGACACCGTCCCCGGGGTGGAACAGCCCGCCAGGAGCGCGGTCGCACCACCCGCTGCAGCCCAGGCGAGCAACTGTCTTCTCGTCATCGGTGACATCGATGGTCCTCACTTCGTCGTCGAGGTGGTCCATCGACGCTAACACGACCGTCCGGACCGGCGTCGAGACCCGAACGGCGGACGGGGCCCGGGAGCGTGTGCTCCCGGACCCCGTCCGTGTGGTGCTGCTGTCGGTCAGGCCGACGTCATCAGGCCAGGCGTGCCTTGAGGTTCGCCGAGATGGTCTCGAGGAACTCCTCGGTCGTCTGGTAGGCCTGGTCGGGGCCGACGAGGAGCGCGAGGTCCTTCGTCATGGCGCCGGACTCGACCGTCTTGATGACGACGTCCTCGAGGGTCGCCGCGAACTCGATGAGCTCCTGGTTGCCGTCGAGCACGCCTCGGTGCTGCAGGCCACGGGTCCACGCGAAGATCGAGGCGATCGGGTTCGTCGACGTGGGCTTGCCCTGCTGGTGCTGGCGGTAGTGGCGCGTGACGGTGCCGTGTGCCGCCTCCGCCTCCACGATCTTGCCGTCGGGCGTGGCCAGCACGCTCGTCATGAGACCGAGCGAGCCGAAGCCCTGCGCCACGGTGTCGGACTGCACGTCGCCGTCGTAGTTCTTGCAGGCCCAGACGTAACCGCCCTCCCACTTCATGGCCGAGGCGACCATGTCATCGATGAGTCGGTGCTCGTAGGTGATGCCGGCAGCCTCGAACCGCTCCTTGAACTCCGCGTCGAAGATCTCCTGGAAGATGTCCTTGAACCGGCCGTCGTAGGCCTTGAGGATGGTGTTCTTCGTGGAGAGGTACACCGGGTAGTTGCGGTTCAGGCCGTAGTTGAGGCTCGCACGCGCGAAGTCGCGGATCGACGCGTCGAGGTTGTACTGCACCTGTGCGATGCCGTCGCCGGGCGACTGGAAGACCTCGAACTTCTGCGGCTCCGAACCGTCGTCGGGCGTGAACTCGACCGTGAGCTTGCCCTCGCCCTTGAACAGGAAGTCGGTCGCGCGGTACTGGTCGCCGAACGCGTGGCGGCCGATGATGATCGGCTTGTTCCACCCGGGCACGAGACGCGGGATGTTCGAGATGATGATGGGCTCGCGGAAGATGACGCCGCCGAGGATGTTGCGGATGGTGCCGTTCGGGCTCCGCCACATCTTCTTGAGACCGAACTCCTCGACACGGGCCTCGTCGGGGGTGATGGTCGCGCACTTGACGCCGACGCCGTGCTTCTGGATGGCGTGTGCGGCGTCGATCGTGATCTGGTCGTCCGTCTCGTCACGCTTCTCGATGCCGAGGTCGTAGTACTCGAGGTTCACATCGAGGTAGGGGTGGATGAGCGAGTCCTTGATGAACTGCCAGATGATGCGAGTCATCTCATCGCCGTCGAGTTCGACGACGGTGCCTTCGACCTTGATCTTCGACACTGGTTGTCCTTTCTGATGCCGCCCTGAGCCGAGCGGCCTACGGAGGTGCGCACGCGGTGGAGTGCTCCGCATGGCATGGAGGAGACCGCATCCGAAAGGTGGACGGCACGGCCACGCCCTAGCTTACAAGACCCGCCAGGTCTCTTGACATCGAGACAGTTGCGGATGGCCTGGTTCCGTCCACGACCCCAGCTGTGGGTCGGCCGTGGAAGTCGGCGGTCACCGCGTGTCGCCCGGGGGCCGGACTATCCGCGGTCGGCTCGACCGGTTAGCCTAAGGACATGGCTGAGCTGCGTCTGGAAGAACTGTCCGCATCGAAGATCGTGGCGGTCAACGCGCTCACCATGAAACCCGGGCAGGAGCAGTTCATCGCCCCGGTGTCCTACGCGGTCGCCGCCGCGGTCGTGAACCCCGCCACCTCCTGGCAGCGCGTCATCCTCGACGGCGACGAGGTCGTCGGCTTCATCTCCGCCAACTTCGACCACGAGTCGACGCAGGAGGAGTTCCGCTCCGCCCTGTGGCGCATCAACGTCGACGCCGACGACCAGGGCCGGGGCGTCGGCCGGTTCGCGGTGGCCTCGCTCATCGAGGAGGCCAAGCAGCGTGACTTCGACCACGTCAACGTCATCTACGAGCCCGGTGATCTCGGTCCGGAGGCGTTCTTCCTCCGCGTCGGGTTCACCCCCGTCGGCGAGACCCAGTACGGCGAGACCATCGGCAGCATCAGTCTCTGAGGCCGTGAGCGGGTCGTCACCGACGGACTCGGCTGAGGCGTTCGCCGAGGCCGTACTGGCCGTCGTCGCCGACATCCCCGAGGGTTGCGCCCTGAGCTACGGCCAGGTCGCGTCGATCATCGGGTCGAAGTCCGCGCGCGGCGTCGGTCGTGTGATGGCGCAGTACGGGCACGCCGTGCCCTGGTGGCGGGTCGTCCGGTCGGGCGGTCTCCCTCCGACGGGGCACGAGGATCGCGCGCTCGAGCACTACGAGGCAGAAGGCAGCACGGTGCTGTCGATGGGCTGCCCCGTCGTCGCCACCTGGACGATGAGCCCGAGGAGCGCTCCGATGACGGCGAGGGCGGCGCCGCCCAGCAGGGCGAGGAGTCGGTACCGGTAGAGGCCGACGACGCCCACGATCAGCAGCAGCACGAAGGTGATGATCGTGCTCTCGAAGAAGTACGGACTCGCCTGGGCGAAGATCGTCCCGGCGAACTGGTAGCCGACGAACGTGACGAACATGACCCCCAGGAAGCCCACGACGATGGTCGCGACGGCGGCGGCGGCGGATGCGATGAGCTTGCGGCTCCAGGTGGCAGTCATTCGACAACCGTAGCTCAACGACACAGCGGCGTCGGGCCACGGGGGCCCGACGCCGCTGGGAGATCACCAGGAGCCTGCCCAGAACCCCCACAGGGGCGGGCGGCACGGCCTAGTGGAAGAAGTGACGCTCCCCCGTGAAGTACATGGTCACGCCGGCGGCTTCGGCCGCAGCGATGACCTCTTCGTCGCGGACGGAACCACCGGGCTGCACGACCGCGCGCACACCGGCGTCGAGCAGGACCTGCAGGCCGTCGGCGAACGGGAAGAAGGCGTCCGAGGCCGCGACGGAACCCGCGGCACGGTCACCGGCTCGGCTCACGGCGAGGTGGCAGGAGTCGACGCGGTTGACCTGCCCCATGCCGACGCCCACGCTCGCGCTCCCCTTGGCGAGCAGGATGCCGTTGGACTTCACCGAGCGGCACGCCTTCCACGCGAAGATGAGGTCGAGCAGGGTGTCGTCGTCGGCGGGTTCGCCAGTGACGAGCGTCCAGCCCTTGGCGGTGTCCTGGGGGTCGTCGGCGAAGCGGTCCGCGTCCTGGTAGAGCAGGCCACCCGAGATCTGCCGGACCTCGCGGTCCTCGCGCACGAAGTCCTCCGGCAGCTGCAGGAGCCGCAGGTTCTTCTTCGTCTTGAGCACCTCGAGCGCGGCGTCCTCGAACCCCGGGGCGACGAGCACCTCGGTGAAGATCTCCTTGACCGTCTCGGCCATGCCGAGGGTCACGACGCGGTTGGCCGCGATGACGCCGCCGAAGGCGGAGACCGGGTCGCACTCGTGCGCCCGACGGTGGGCCGAGGCGATCGGGTCGGGTGCCTTCGGGTTCGCGAAGGCGATACCGCACGGGTTCGCGTGCTTGATGATCGCGACGGCGGGGTTGGCGAAGTCGTAGGCCGCGCGGACTGCCGCGTCGGCGTCGACGTAGTTGTTGTACGACATCTCCTTGCCGTGCAACTGCGTCGCCTGGGCGATCCCGGCACCGCCCGGACGGACGTACAGCGCCGCGGCCTGGTGCGAGTTCTCGCCGTAGCGCAGCACCGCCTCGCGACGACCGGTGACGGTCAGCGTGCTGGGGAAGGCCTCGGCTGCGGTCGTCTCCGTGCTCGCGAACCACGCGGACACAGCCGCGTCGTAGGAGGCGGTGTGGTCGAAGGCCTGCGCGGCGAGCGAGCGACGCTGAGCGAGCGTGGTGCCGCCGGCGGCGACGGCCTCGGTGATCAGCCCGTAGCGCTCGGGAGAGACCACGATCGCGACGTTGGCGTGGTTCTTCGCCGAGGCGCGCACCATCGCCGGTCCACCGATGTCGATCTGCTCGACGACGTCGTCACCGGCTGCGCCGCTCGCGACCGTCTCGACGAAGGGGTACAGGTTCACGACGACGAGCTGGAACGGCTCGATGCCGAGCTCGGCGAGCTGGGCCTCGTGGGATTCGAGCCGCAGGTCGGCGAGGAGTCCGGCGTGCACCGAGGGGTGCAGGGTCTTGACCCGACCGTCGAGCGACTCGGGGAATCCGGTGACCTCGGACACATCGGTCACCGTGTGGCCCGCACCGCGGATGGTCGCCGCGGTGGACCCGGTGGAGACGATCTCGACGCCCGCTGCGGCGAGTGCGCCGGCGAGCTCGAGCAGCCCGGTCTTGTCGCTGACCGAGATCAGCGCCCGGCGGACGGGGACGAGGTCGCGTTCGCGGTAGAGGCTGTGGTCGTGGCTGGGACCGCTCATGACTGGGGTGCTCCTTCTGCTGGCGGGCGGGACGCCGTGGAGAGCGCCTCGAGGTCGATGGTTCCGGTGGCGAGGTCGCGGACGGCCTGGACGAGGAGTCGACGCTCCACCGGCTTGATCCGCTCGTGGAGGCTGTGCTCCGTGTCTTCGGGCAGGACGGGGACGCGCTCCTGCGAGATGATCGGTCCCGCGTCGACGCCGTTGTCGACGACGATGATCGATGCCCCGGTCTGCGAGGCGCCTGCCGCCAGGGCGTCCCGGACGCCGTGCGCACCCGGGAACTCGGGGAGGTACGCGGGGTGCGTGTTGATGATGCGCGGCGAGAGGGCGTCGACGACCACGGGTGGCAGGAGGCGCATGAGGCCGCTGAGGACGAGGACGTCCGGGTTCCAGACCCGGATCTGCTCGAGGAGGGCTGCGCCCCACTCCGCCCGTGAGTCGAAGGACGAGTAGGGGACGGTGAACGACGGGATGCCGAACTCCTCGGCGTGAGCGAGACCGTCAGCCTCCCGATCGGCACCGACGGCGATGACGCGAGCGGGGAAATCCGCGTCGCGTGAGGCTTCGAGGAGGGCGCGGAGATTGGATCCGCCACCGGAGATCAGCACGACGAGTGACAGCACCAGAGCATCCTATCGGTCGCGGGCACCCTGGCCGCTCGGCTGGGCGTGCAGCTCCGGGAGGCGGTCCTCCTCGGCGAGATGCGTCGGACCGGCCGCCATGCCGACCACGGCCGCGATCCCGACCGTCAGCGTGGTCCACAGGCCCGTCGCCCAACCGTTCGGGCCGACCTCGATGAGGCGGCCTGGGCCTGCCGCGCCCGCCGAGAGGGCGGCGAGGACACCGACGATGATGCCCGCTGTGACCCCGACGCCGAGACCGACGACCGCCAGCCGCGCGAGCCCGCCACGCCCGTCGAGGTCGACGAGCAGACGACGGCGCAGGACCACGGCAGCGGCGAATCCGATGACGACCGGGACCACGAGGACCGCGAACCCGAGCGGGCTCTCCCCCGTCGGGATGGCGCCGAGGACCGGCACGGCCGGCATGGGCCCGACGAGCGTGCCGATCGGCGAGATCGCCGTGCCGCTCCCGATGGCGAAGCCCGCGCCGGTGATCCAGCTCATGGCCCAGATCACGAGGTTCGGCAGGTACAGGAGTTCGGCGCCGGTGACGATGGCACCGCCCAGGACGCCGAACTGCGCGCTCTCATGCAGGGAGATGATGGCGCCGTAGCCGACGGCGATGAGGATGGCGGTCAGGACCGCGGAGACCGCCACGAGTCCGGTGGCGGCGAGTGCTCCACCACGCAGCGCCGCGACGACCATCGACCAGGTCCCGTCCGGCATCCGGTCCCGCATCGCGCGGAGTCCGTCGAGGATCGGATCGACCGCGTCCTGCTCTCGGAACCGGACCCACAGCGCGGCGACCACGACCCCGCCTGCGAAGCGCACGGTCGGCGCGAGGGTCCCCTGGACGATCGAGGGACGCACCGCCGGGTGGAGGGCGGTGAGGGTCACGAGGAACGAGAGCAGGGCGAACACGAGCACCGACAGCACGACGCCACCCTGCCACCAAGTGCTGCGTGCCGCGCGGGCCCCGGTGCGCAGGCCGAACAGGACCGTGCCGATCGTGAAGGCGAGGGGCGCCAGGGAGACGAGGAACGGTTCCATCCCGGCAGGCAGGCCGAGCTGCGTGACGAGGGCCGTGTCGAGGGAGATGCGCATGCTCGAGCCGTTGCCGAGCGCCCAGATGTCGACGGCCCCCCGCCAGAGCGCGGCGGGGTCGACGTCCAACTGGAAGTGCAGGGCCCACAGGGCGAGGAGTGGGACGAGTGCGACACCGATGCCGATGGCCACGGCGAGGGTGGCATCGAGGGCGGCGAGGAGGGCGACGGTCAGACGGTTCATGCGCCTTCGACCCTACCTGGAGCCGCGCGTGCGGACGGTCAGGCACACGGCGTGCGTGGGCCGAAACGCCACGACGCGACGCCCGATCCGGGCGTCGCGTCGTGGTCGCAGTCGAGCTGCGGGTGTTACAGCGAGGCGATGATCTCGCGCATGAGGTCGGCGGTCTCGCTCGGCGTCTTGCCGACCTTGACGCCGGCGGCCTCGAGGGCCTCCTTCTTCGCCTGCGCGGTACCTGCGGAGCCCGAGACGATCGCGCCGGCGTGGCCCATCGTCTTGCCCTCGGGCGCGGTGAAGCCCGCGACGTAACCGACGACCGGCTTCGTGACGTTCGCCTTGATGAAGTCGGCCGCGCGCTCCTCGGCGTCGCCACCGATCTCGCCGATCATGACGATGGCCTTGGTCTCGGGGTCGGCCTCGAACGCGGCGAGCGCGTCGATGTGCGTCGTGCCGATGATCGGGTCGCCGCCGATGCCGATCGCCGTCGAGAAGCCGATCTCGCGCAGCTCGTACATCATCTGGTACGTGAGGGTGCCCGACTTCGACACGAGGCCGATCGGTCCCTTGCCGGCGATGTTCGCGGGCGTGATGCCCACGAGCGACTCCCCCGGCGTGATGATGCCGGGGCAGTTCGGGCCGATGATGCGGGTCTTCGAGCCCTTCGACTGGGCGTAGGCCCAGAACTCGGCGGAGTCGCCGACCGGCACACCTTCGGTGATGATGACGAGCAGCGGGATCTCGGCGTCGATGGCCTCGATGACCGCGTCCTTGGTGAATGCCGGGGGCACGAAGGCGATCGACACGTCTGCGCCGGTCTCCTTGATGGCCTCGGCGACCGTGCCGAACACGGGCAGCTCGACGCCGCCGTCGTGGGTCACGGTCGTGCCGGCCTTGCGGGCGTTCACGCCACCGACCACCTGGGTGCCGGCCTTCAGCATGAGCGCCGTGTGCTTGGTGCCCTCACCGCCGGTGATGCCCTGGACGATGACCTTGGAGTCCTTGTTGAGGAAGATTGACATGCTTGTGCGATCCCTTACTTCGAAGCCAGCTCGGCGGCCTTGTCGGCGCCTTCGTCCATGGTTGCGGCGAGCGTGATGAGCGGGTGCGCGGCGGCGGCGAGGATCTCGCGGCCCTCCGCGACCTTGTTGCCGTCGAGGCGGACCACGAGCGGCTTCGTCGCTGCGTCACCGAGGATCTCGAGCGCCTTCACGATACCGTTCGCGACCGCGTCGCAGGCGGTGATGCCACCGAAGACGTTGACGAACACGCTCTTCACCTGGGCGTCGCCGAGGATGACGTCGAGGCCTGCTGCCATGACCTCGGCCGAGGCGCCGCCGCCGATGTCGAGGAAGTTGGCCGGCTTCACGCCGCCGTGCTGCTCGCCCGCGTAGGCGACGACGTCGAGCGTGGACATGACGAGTCCAGCGCCGTTGCCGATGATGCCGACCTCGCCGTCGAGCTTGACGTAGTTGAGGTCGTTCTCCTTGGCCTTGAGCTCCAGGGGGTCCTCGGCTGCGGTGTCTTCGAGTTCGGCGTGGTTCGGGTGACGGAAGGCGGCGTTCTCGTCGAGCGAGACCTTGCCGTCGAGGGCGACGATGCGCCCCTCTTCCGTGAGGACGAGCGGGTTGACCTCGACGAGCGTCGCGTCCTCACCCTTGTAGACGTCGTAGAGCTTCACGAAGACGTCGGAGACCTGGTCGACGAGCTCCTCGGGGAAGTTCGCAGCCTTCGCGATCTCGACCGCGGCCGCCTTGTCGACACCGGTGAGCGGGTTCACCTCGATGCGCGCGAGCGCCTCGGGCTTCTCGACCGCGAGCTGCTCGATCTCCATGCCGCCCTCGACGCTCGTGAGCGACAGGTAGGACCGGTTGGCGCGGTCGAGCAGCACCGAGAAGTAGAACTCCTGGGCGATGCGTGCGCCGGCCGCGACCATCACGCGCTTGACGACGTGACCCTTGATGTCGAGTCCGAGGATGGCCTTCGCCGCCTCGTAGGCCTCGTCGGGGGTCTTGGCGACCTTGACGCCACCGGCCTTGCCGCGGCCTCCGACCTTCACCTGGGCCTTGACGACGACCACGCCGCCGAGACGCTCGGCCGCGGCACGCACCTCGTCCGGGGTGTCGGCGATGATGCCGGCGAGGACCGGCACCTCGTACTGCTCGAACAGGTCTCGTGCCTGATACTCGTAAAGATCCACGTGTCATTCCCATCCGCGCTTCGCGCGTTCTGCTGTGATTGTCGTGGCGATTTTCGGCCGCGCGTTATCTCGGCGGCGAGAGAAAAAGGGCCAGTGACGACTCTACCCCCAGCGCTGCGCCGCAACCGGACGTTCACAGTGAACGACTAAGGTCGGGTCCATGACCGGCATGGCGGACCTCGCTCGCGAGGGCATCCTCGTCGCCGGCGCCGGGCGGGCCATCCTGCTGCAGATCGCGGACCCCTCGGTCGCCGCCGGGGTGGCGCGGCACAGCGACTTCGGTTCCCGCCCGCTCGACCGGCTGCACGCCACCCTCACCTTCGTGTACGCGCTCGCCCTCGGCACGCCGGAGGAGCAGCGCAGCGTGGCACGGCGGGTGAACCACGCCCACGCGCCGGTCCGTGCCCGGCCGGGCGAGGCCGCTCCCGGGTACTCGGCGTTCGACCACGACGCGCAACTCTGGGTCGCGGCGACGCTGTACGACACCGCCGTCCAGGTCTACGAGCTCGTGCTCGGTCCGCTCGACGAGGAGTCGCGGGAGCGCCTGCACCGTGAGTACGCGATCGTGGGGACGAGCCTGCAGCTCCCGCCCGACCGCTGGCCTCCGACCCGGGCCGCGTTCGACGAGTACTTCGCAGCCCGGGTCGCGGGACTCCACGTCACCGCGGAGGCGCGCCGCGTCTCGATCGAGCTCCTGACCGCTCGCGCGGCACCGCTCCCCGTCCGGTGCCTGCTCCCGCTCGTCCGGCTCGTGACGGCGGGACTGCTGCCCGACGGCTTGCGGAGCGCCTACGGGTTCCGCTGGACGCCGCGGCAGCAGCGTCGCTTCGCGCGGCGGGTCGCCGTCGCGCGGGCCGTCTGGCCGCGTCTTCCGCAGCGACTCCGTGCGGCACCCTCCGCCTGGTACCTCCGGGTGATGCGAGAGCGGGATCGCACGGAGGCGGCCCGCCACCTCGGCTGACGACGTTCCAGCACCGCCCTCCACAGCCCATTGGCGGAGCCGTCCCGTCCACATTCGGATTCCCGCCCGGCTGACCGAGGTGCCGTGGTTCGCACGATGGGGGCATGACAACACACCACCTCCCCCAGACCGGCCGCCTCCTCGGCGGCAGACCGCGGATCCTCCGGCTCCTGGCAGCCGTCCCGATCCTGCTCACGCTCGTCCTCGGCATCGTCCTCGGCGGCGCGACCGCATCCTCCGCACTGACCGCCACCGGCGCCGCCTACGGTCACCGCGACGCGTCGAACGGCCGCTGGCTCGGCTCGTGGGCCTTCGACGACGGGACGGTCGGGTTCTGCATCAACCTCGACCTCCCGATCCCGCCGGGTCACGCCTACGAGCACGTCGACGGATCATCGCTCGGGTGGTTCACCCCCGAGGACGCCGCCCGCCTGGCCTACCTGTCGCGGCACTGGGGCGCCAGCCAGGACGCCGACGAGGCAGCTGCGGGCCAGCTCGCCACCTGGATCATCACCGGCCTGAACGGGTGGACGCCGGCGCAGATCGCCGCTCGGGCAGGAGCGAGCGCCGACCGCGTGCTCTCCCGGGCCCATCAGATGCTCGCCGAGGCCGACGGCCCCGGCGGCGCGAGTCGGGGAGCGAGCGCCACCATGTCCATCGAACGCGGCGAGGACGGATTCGACCTCGTCCGAACCGAACTCGCCGTCGACTTCATCTCCTCCGGCGTCACCACCCTGCCACCGGGCACCCACACCGGGACCGTCACCCTCGACGGCGCTACCTTCGAGGACGGCACGTCCGAGCGGGCCGTCGGGAACGGTGAGAGCCTGCGGATCCTGCCGAGCACCGATGCCGCCGTCGTGGCGTTCTCAGCGAACGCCACGTTCGGTGAGCTGCCCTACGGTGCCGGCCTCACGATCGCTCGAAGCGCCGCCAACGTGCAGAGCGTCCTCATCGCCCGCCCGATCACGGTCGCGGCCGGAGCGAGCGCCGACCGCGAGCGCCCCACGCCACTCCCCTTCCAGCCGGTCGTCGTCACCACCACCTCGCACGCGACGGCGACACCGGGAACAGAGGTCACCGACCGGCTGTCCGTCGGGATCGCGACCGACACCGGCCTCGCAGCGGAGTGGGGCCTCATCGGGCCGGAGGGTGGACCGTACACGCCGATCCCGGTGACCGTCCGAAGCCAGTTGCTCGGTCCGTTCGCGGAGCGCCCGGTCGAGGCACCGGAGGTCCCGCTCGGAGCACCGGTGGTCTGCGAGGTCGAGACGCTCGTGGATGCAGGCCCCGGCGAGTACACGACGCCGTCCTGCGTCCTCCCTGAGGACGGCTACTACGTCTGGGTCGAGCGCATCGAGCCGAGCGACACCCTGCCGGAGAACGGCGGCACGATGATCCGGCCCTGGCGATCCGCCTTCGGCGTCGCCTCGGAGATCACCCTCGCCTCGACGCCGACCGTGCCCGAAGCGCGCCTCGCCGAGACCGGCGCCGACGACCGCTCCCTGCTCCTGGCCGGCTCCGCGGCGATCGGAGCGCTCGCGCTCGGCGGCATCCTGCTCACCCTCCGTGGGCGGATCACTCCGAGTGGTGCGGGTGCGGCGCTCAGCGCACGTCGAGGAGGGGTGCGAGCTGGGCGCGGTCGACGTCCAGCCACGGCGCCGCAGGGTTCACGATGATGCCGGTGATGCCCTCGTCGCTGCGGAGCGCGGCCGCGAGTTCCGCTGCGGTGACCGGGTACGCGTCATCCCCTCGTCCCAGTGCGGCGATCTCGATGGGCGAGGTGAAGACCTCCAGCAGTCGACGGTCGCCGAGGCGGGTCTCCGCGATGCCGACGGTCTTGCGGTTGCCGTCCTCGTCGACCTCGGCGCGACCGGCTACGAACCCGCCATGTGCAGCGAGCGCGGCGACCAGCCGCTGGAGGGCATCGGGTTCTCGCGGCTGGGCGAGCGCCTGCTTCGCGAGGTCGTTGTTCCGGCCGTCCCCGAACAGACGCACGATCAGCGTCTTCGGGACGACCGCACTCGCCTTGCCGTCGGCGGGGTTCAGGACGATGCCGGCGTACCCTTCGCCGGTCGCCTGACGGAGTGCCCAGACGGCGTCCACCGCGACCCCGGTGACCGGCCCGTCCGCCGTCCGCGTCTTCTCGAGCTCACGCGACGAGGTGAAGGCGAGGAGGTAGACGGCGCCCTCCGGGTCGCGGTGGACGCCGAGCGGGATGCGCCCGGCAGCCTTGTCTTCCTCCGAGACGCCGTCGAGGCTGGTGGACAACAGCAGCTTGCCCTGGATGCTCTGCCGCAACACGTGCATCATCGCCCGTTCATCGCCACCCTCCGCCAGGGCCGTGAGCGCCTGCGCGAGGTCGACGTTGGAGTCAGGCTCGACGGGAGCGGACGCCCGGGCCGGCGCCGGGGCCGCAGCAGGCACGGAGACAGGCGCCTCCGGTGTCCGAGCGGCTGCGTTGACCGTCGTGACCGAGATCGACACCTGCGGCACGGTCTCCGGGGCTTCCGCGGCCGGATCCACCTCATCCTCAGGTGCCGATGTCTCGGCCTCCACGGCTGCAGATCGGGCATCGGACGCGTTGCGCTTGGAGAACAGACCCATGATGCATCAGCCTAGATGCTGGATTCCGCTCAGGGAACCGGCCGGACCGACGGTGCGCGCCTCAGCGCAGTCAGTCGAGCTTCTCGATGGGCGCGATCTTGATCAGCAGCTTCTTCGCTCCGGCTGACTCGAACTGGACATGGGCGATGCGCTTCGCGCCTTCACCGGTCACCGCGTTCACCCGGCCCGGTCCGAAGTCGGCGTGGGAGATGCGGTCGCCGGGAACGAGCTCGAGGTCGCCGTTGTCGCGGACCTTCGCGGTGATGCGATTGGCCCAGGCCGTCTCCGGCTTGCTCGAACCGCCGGAGAACCGCGTGTCGCCCGCGGAGGCGCCCTCGGGGAGCGAGCGGACCGACCAGCGGTCGCTCGAGGGGGCACGGCGGGCGTTCAGGGCACGCGACTGCGTGCCACCACGACCGTTGACGTTGCCGGGCGACTGACGCCACTCGATCAGTTCGGCCGGGATCTCCTGCAGGTAGCGGCTGGGCATGGCGACGGCCGTCTCGCCGTACTGGGCACGCGTCATCGCCAGCGAGAGGTACAGGCGCTTGCGGGCGCGCGTGATGCCGACGTAGAACAGGCGTCGCTCCTCGGCCGGGCCACCCGGCTCGTTCGCCGACATCCGGTGCGGGAGGAGGTCTTCCTCGATGCCGGTCAGGAAGACCGCGTCGTACTCGAGGCCCTTCGCCGTGTGCAGGGTCATGAGCGACACGCTGCCCGTCGCGTCGTCGAGGTCGTCGGCCGCGGCGACGAGCGAGACCTCGGTCAGGAAGTCGACGATGCCGCCGTCGGGGTTGTTCTTGGCGAACTCCTTGGTGACGGCGATGAGCTCGTCGACGTTCTCGGCGCGTGCCTCATCCTGCGGGTCGCGACTGTTGCGCAGCGAGTCGAGGTAACCGCTCTTCGTCATGAGGAGCGACAGGACGTCGCCGACGGCGGTCGCGGACGCCGTCGGGCGGTCGGCCGCGGCGGCGTCGTCGAGCGCGGCCTGCGCTTCGTCGAGGAGAGCCGACAGCTGCAGGATCGCGCTCGTGACCTTCGGCCCGAGCCCGAGGGCGTCGGCGCGCCGCATGGCCTCGCGGAAGGTGACGCCGTTGTTCTCGGCGAAGCTCGCGAGTGCCGTCTCCGTCGCCGGCCCGATGCCACGCTTGGGCGTGTTCAGGATGCGTCGCAGCGCCATGATGTCGGCCGGGTTCGCGACCGACACGAGGTAGGCGAGGGCGTCCTTGATCTCGGCGCGTTCGTAGAACTTGGTGCCGCCCATGATCCGGTACGGGAGGGCCGCACGGATGAAGATCTCCTCGAGCGCACGGGTCTGGGCGTTCGTCCGGTAGAACACCGCGATGTCGCTGTAGGCCGTTCCCGCGTTCCGGAGCTTCTCGATCTCGTCGGCGATGAACTGCGCCTCGTCGTGCCCGGAGTACCCGGTGAAGCCGACGATCTTCTCCCCGTCGCCGACGGCCGTCCAGAGCTTCTTGTCCTTGCGGTCGAAGTTGTTGGAGATGACCGCGTTCGCCGCCGAGAGGATGTTCTGCGTGGAGCGGTAGTTCTGCTCGAGCAGCACCACCTTGGCACCCGGGAAGTCGCGCTCGAACTCGGTGATGTTCCGGATGTCGGCCCCGCGGAACGCGTAGATCGACTGGTCCGAGTCACCGACGACGGTGAGCGAGGCACCCTCGGTGCGGGTGGTGGCGAGCTGATCCGTGCCGGCCTCAGGCGCGCGGGTGAGCTCCCGGATGAGCGAGTACTGGGCGTGGTTGGTGTCCTGGTACTCGTCGACGAGGATGTGGCGGAACCGCTGCTGGTACTGCGCCGCGACGTGCGGGAACGCCCGGAAGAGGAACACCGTCTGGCTGATGAGGTCGTCGAAGTCGAAGGCGTTCGCGTCGGCCAGCGCGCGCGTGTACTTCCGGAAGACCTGCAGGAACACGAGTTCCTGCGGGTCGTTCGTGTTGATCGTGCGGGAGTACGACTCGACGTCCGACAGCTCGTTCTTGAGCTTCGAGATCTTCGCCGAGGTGTTCGACGGCGTGAAGCCGTATGCGTCGGCCTCGAGCTCCTTGATGATGCGCTTCAGGAGGGCACGTTGGTCGCCGCTGTCGTAGATCGTGAAGTTCTTGGTGAAGCCGAAGTGCTCGGCCTCGCGGCGGAGGATGCGGACGCAGGCGGAGTGGAAGGTGGATATCCACATGCCCTGCGCGGCCTGGCCGACGAGCGCCTGCACCCGCTCGCGCATCTCGGCGGCGGCCTTGTTGGTGAACGTGATCGCCAGGATCTGGCTCGGCCAGGCCTCCCGCTGCTCGAGCAGCAGCGCAACGCGGCGGGTGAGCACACTCGTCTTGCCGGACCCGGCACCGGCGACGATGAGCAGGGCCTGGCCCCGGTACTCCACCGCGATCCGTTGCTGCGGGTTGAGCCCCTCCAGCAGCCGACTCCCGCCGGCACGCTCGTCGGAGGACGACTCGGGAACGGTTGCCGTGGGCCAGCCGACGATCACCGGTTGCACGGCGTCGGCGTTCGAAGAAGGAGAGCTCGCCATATCGCCTGCAAGTCTAGGCGCTGCCTCCGACATCGCTCGGCCGAGCACCGCCGTCGCGGTGATCCGCACGGTCGCCGACCGCCGACCGCGCGGCGACACCGAGGTCGGCCTGGTCGACGAAGCAGCCGTCGACCCCTGAGGAGAGCACCAGGACGAACTCCTCGAGCCAGCGGCCGACCGCTGCCGGATCGGACCCGTCCCGGAAGGGTGGCGCGAGGAACCGGTTCTCGGGGCGGAGCGTCCAGGTGTAGACGCGCAGGCCCACCGCGTGGGCGCGCTCCACGAGGTCCGTCGGGTGTGCGCCGTCGTCGTCGCCCAGGTCGATGAGCATCGCCTTGTCCACGCTGATGGCGTCGACTTCGAGGGCGAGTGCCGCGAGTCCTGCGTCGGTCATCGCGTCGGCGTAGGACGGGGCTGAATCCCCCAGCCGGGCGACGAGATCGCTCGGCCTGCCGGACCGCTCGATGAGGTACACGAACTCCGCCTGCACCCGACGGGCCTGCAACGCCATGAGGACCGACTGCTCGAACGACTCGACGATGAGCGGCTCCGCATCGGGATCGGTGCCGAACTCCAGGGCGGCGAGCTCCTCGGCGAGGAGCCGATCGAGCGGGAGGCCGATCGACGCGAAGTAGTCGGCGTGCTTCACCTCGGCCACGATGCCGACGGGTCGTCGGTGCGCTTCGGCCGCGCTGCGCACGACCGCGACGAGGTCGGCGAACCGCAGGATGCCCTCGGTACCGTCGAATCCCGCACTCACCGTCCGTACCTCGGGGATCCGCTCGCGTGCGGTCAGGGTCGACAGCTCGGCCCAGGTGAAGTCCTCGGTGAACCACCCGGTCAGCTCGTGGCCGTCGACGCGCTTCGTCGTCCGCCGGTCGGCGAACTCCGCTCGGGCGGCGACGTCGGTCGTCCCGGAGATCTCGTTCTCGTGTCGGACCACGAGGACTCCGTCCTTCGACGCGACGAGATCGGGCTCGACGGCGTCCGCACCGAGCGCGACGGCCAATCGGTAGGAGGACTCGGTGTGCTCGGGGCGGTAACCGGGAGCCCCGCGGTGTCCGATGACGAGCGGGTTGGGCAGGGAGTCGATGCGCACGCCATCAGCCTAGGACGACGCTCCGGCGTGCGCGCAGGGTGCCGGCTGTCAGCCCGCCGCGAACATCGGCGTCCGTTCGGGGTTTTCCACGCGCGACCCGGCTGATTCAAAGGGAACTCGGATACTCTGGGTGTCAGCAGCGCCGCTTGGCGCGACACAGCCTCCACGACTGAGAGTAGGAATCAGCCATGGCCCTCGACAATCCCGCGTTCTCGAAGAACCCGGCATTCGCGAAGCAGGGAGGCGGGACGCTGCAGGCAGCTCAAGCAGCGAACCCCTCGCTGACCGCCGAACAGCTCCGCAAGATGTACGAGCAGCCCACCGCACCGGCGGGCGTCGGCACCGCCGACCGCATGACGATCGAGAACACGCTCGTCAAGACCCTCGGCTCGTTCGCCGTCCTCGTCGTGTTCGCCGTCATCTCCTGGATGTGGACGACCTCCCTCCTGCAGGCAGGCAGCGGCTACGCCCTCCCCATGATCATCGGCATGATCGGCGGCCTCGGCCTCGGTCTCGTCAACTCCTTCAAGAAGGAGCCGGTCCCGGCGCTCATCCTCGGGTACGCGGTCTTCCAGGGACTCTTCGTCGGTGGCATCTCGCGCGTCTTCGAGGCGAACCCGGCCTGGTCCGGCGTCGTCGTCCAGGCGGTCCTCGCGACCCTCGCCGTCGTCGGCGTGACCCTCGCCCTCTTCGCGAGCGGCAAGGTCCGCGCCTCGAAGAAGCTGACGAAGGTCTTCCTCGTCGCCATCATCGGCTACGGCGTCTTCCAGCTCCTCAACCTCGTGCTCATGTTCACGGGCGTGCTGAACAACCCGTTCGGCCTCTACGGCGCGACGATCTTCGGCATCCCGCTCGGGATCGTCATCGGCATCTTCGCGGTGCTGATGGGTGCGTACTCGCTGGTGCTCGACTTCGACTTCATCCAGCGTGGCGTGCAGAACCGCGCACCCGCAAAGTACGGCTGGACCGGCGCCTTCGGCATCATGGTCACGGTCATCTGGATCTACGTCGAGATCCTGCGTCTGCTGGCCATCTCCCGCAACTAGGAGCGCACGCACTGCAAGGCCCGTCCCGTTCGCGGGGCGGGCCTTCGTCGTTCCCCGGGCCGGTCGAGGTACTGCCCTTCGACAGGCTCAGGGACCGAACCCCTCGGACCGAGGCACCATCCCCGGTCCCACCCACCCCGGTCCCTGAGCCACCCACCCGGTCCCTGAGCCTGTCGAAGGGCGCGGACGATGGAAGGCCGCCCCGCGAACGGGACGGCCTTCCGATGACTCAGGGAGCGATCACTCCCACTCGATGGTCCCCGGTGGCTTCGACGTGACGTCGAGCACGACGCGGTTGACGTCCTTCACCTCGTTGGTGATGCGGTTGCTGATGCGCGCGAGGACGTCGTACGGCAGGCGGGTCCAGTCGGCGGTCATGGCGTCTTCAGACGAGACCGGTCGCAGCACGATCGGGTGGCCGTAGGTGCGGCCGTCGCCCTGCACGCCCACGGAACGGACGTCCGCCAGCAGGACCACGGGGCACTGCCAGATCTCCTGGTCGAGCCCGGCCGCGGTCAGTTCCTCGCGGACGATCGCGTCGGCATCGCGAAGGAGGTCGAGACGCTCGGCCGTGACCTCACCGACGATGCGGATACCGAGTCCGGGACCGGGGAACGGCTGACGTCCGACGATCTCCTCCGGGAGGCCCAGCTCGCGACCGATCGCCCTGACCTCGTCCTTGAACAGGGTGCGCAGGGGCTCGACGAGTTCGAACTGGAGGTCTTCCGGCAGGCCGCCGACGTTGTGGTGGCTCTTGATGTTGGCCGTACCGGATCCGCCGCCGGACTCGACGACGTCGGGGTACAGCGTGCCCTGGACGAGGAAGCGGATGGGCTCACCCTCGCTCTGGGCCTCCTTCACGAGGTCGATCTCGGCCTGTTCGAAGGACCGGATGAACTCGCGGCCGATGATCTTGCGCTTCTGCTCCGGGTCGCTGACGCCGGCGAGCGCCGACAGGAACTGCTCGCGGGCGTCGACCGTGACCAGCCGGACGCCGGTCGAGGCGACGAAGTCCTCCTCGACCTGGCGTCGCTCGTCCTTCCGGAGCAGGCCGTGGTCGACGAAGATGCAGACGAGCTGGTCGCCGACGGCCTTGTGCACGAGCGCCGCGGCGACGGCCGAGTCGACACCGCCGGAGAGTCCGCAGATGACCTTGGCGTCGCCCACCTGGGCGCGGATGCGGTCGACCTGTTCGGCGATGACGTTGCCGCTGTTCCAGTCGGCCGGGATGCCGGCCGCCCGGTGGAGGAAGTTCTCGAGCACCTGCTGGCCGTAAGCGGAGTGCTTGACCTCGGGGTGCCACTGGACGCCGTAGAGGCCGCGTTCCGCGTTCGCGAAGGCGGCGACCGGGGTCGAGGCGGTCGAGGCGAGGACCTCGAAGCCCTCGGGGGCCTTGGAGACGGAGTCGCCGTGGCTCATCCAGACGTTCTGCTCGGTCGGGACGCCGTGCAGGAGGGTGCCAGGGACGTCGACGACGCTGGTCGCGTCGGTGGCGCCGTACTCCCGGAGACCGGTGTGCGCGACCTCTCCACCGAGCTGCTTGGCCATGACCTGGAAGCCGTAGCAGATGCCGAAGGTCGGGACGCCGAGCTCGAGGATGCCCTCGTCGAGCGACGGAGCGCCCGGCTCGTACACGCTGGACGGACCACCGGACAAGACGATCCCGACGGGGTTCTTGGCGGCGACCTCGGCGGCGGACACGGTGTGCGGCACGATCTCGGAGTACACGCCGGCTTCGCGGACGCGACGCGCGATCAGCTGCGCGTACTGCGCACCGAAGTCGACGACGAGGACCGGTCGGGCGGCGGTCTGCTCCGCTGCGGCGGCGGGGGTGGTTTCACTCACTGCATGGACTCCACGGGTTCGGCGGCCGCTGCTGCTTCGCGGCCGGAGAGGTAGCCCTTCACTTCCCGCGGGATGCGGCTCTCGAAGAAGAAGGACAGGAACGGGATGATGCCGCCGAGCGCGAGCCAGAGCAGACGCAGGACGTTCCACCGCATGAGGCTCCAGAGCCGGAACGCGGCGAACAGGTACACGACGTAGAACCAGCCGTGGATGATGAGGATGCCCGTGCTGAGGTTGACCGCGGTGGCGGTGCCGGAGGGCACGAAGGCGAGGAAGCCGTAAGCACCGCCGAGCTCGAGCTCGAGGCCGAACGCGTACTTCATGAGCATCTCGGCGCAGAGCGACAGGAGCAGCACACCGGTGATGGGGGCGGCCACCTGGTAGAACTTCAGCGCGCCTCGGATCGCGGGAAACGTCGACGGTTTCGGCTGGAGGGGCATGCCCCCATCTTACCCGCGGCCGCCAGGCGACCGGACATCACTGACGGAGCGCTGCGGCCTCCTCCTCGGCGTCCTCGAGCTCCTCGATCTCGCGCTCCCAGGCGTCCTTGGCGAGCCGGAACCAGAGGAACACGGCGAAGCACGCGAAGACGACCCACTCGGCCGCGTAGAAGATGTTCAACCAGTTGAGCTGGATCTCCTGGCTGGGCGCGGGCGACGAGATGGGCTCGAGTCCCTCGACGGCGACGTCGTCCACGACGAACGCGCTGAACACCCGCAGGCCGTCGGCGTCGTTCCAGCGGTTCAGCAGTGCGGCGACCGACATGTTGTCGAGGTCGGTCGGTGCGGCGTCCGCTGCCGGCTCCTCCGGGCCCTCCGGCGGGTTCAGCCGCCCTTCGAGCTCGACGGCGCCGGTGGGGGCGTCAGCGTTCAACGCCTCGGCGACGCGGTCGGCGGTCTCGCGGTCCTTCGTCCAGCCGAGCGCGACCGCGAGGCCGGCCTGGTCGGGGCGGTCCGTCGCGAGGTGGCCCGTCACCCAGTACCCGAGCGTGCCGTCGTTCACCCGGTTGCCCACCACGAGGTAGTCCTCCGGCACCCAGGTTCCCGACACGCTCACCCGCTGACCGGCGTCCGCCTCTCGGATCCCCACACCCGGTTCGAGGACGTCCGCGAGCGGCCTGACCGACTCGGTCTCGGTCGGCACCACCTGCCCGGATTCGATGGCGCGTGCGAGCTGCCACTGCCCGAGCGCGGCGAACGCGCCCGCGACGGCGAGACAGAGGACGAGGACGCCGATCCACCGGGGACGCAGCATGACGGAGCGGAGCGTCGGACGGACCTGTCCGTGGTTGTCGGGGCCTGGTGCCGACGGGGCGGTGCTAGTAATCGGGCTCTCGCTTTCGTGCTGGTGGTTCCTGGTCGTTCATGGCCTGTTCGACGAGTCGGTCGATGGCCGCCTGATCGGTGTCGGCGGGCGTCGTGTCCTGGTCGTCGCCTGCACCCTCGACGAGCGCGATGGCCTCCTCCGCCGTCGTGTCGACCTGCTCAGCTCGGCGCGCCTTCCGGCGACGCGGACGCAGGATGACGGCGCCGATCTGCTCGGAGCGACCGGCGACGATCGGGCCCATCACGGCCATGATGAGCACGTAGAGCCCGGCGAACGGCTGGATGAGCGGATTGAGCCCCGCGCTCAGCGAGAGCGTCGCGAGGATGAGGGCGAACTCGCCGCGATTCTGCAGGATGACCGCGGCGTTGATTCCGGCTTGCGGCCCGAGTCCGTTGAGCCAGGCGACGAACTGACCGGCCAGGACGTTGAGGACCACCGTCATGAGGACGGCGAGGAGCACCGGGACGAGGACGCTGCCGAACTTCGTCGCGTCGAGCGCGAGCCCGAAGTTCAGGAAGAAGAACGCACCGAACACGTCGCGGAGCGGGATCGCGATCTGCTCGATCTTGTTGCGGAACCGGGTGGCACCGAGGACCAGGCCGATGAGGAAGGCGCCGATCGCGTCGGTGACCCCCAGGAGCTCGCCGATCCCGCCGAACGCGACCGCGAGGCCGAAGAAGAGGATCGTGAAGAGCTCGTCGTCCTTGGTGCGGAACAGCCGCGACACGAACCGACCGCCGAACCGGGCGATCGCGAACATCACGAGGATGAACGTGAAGGCGATCGCGAGCTTGCCGATGACCGGCCACACCTCGGTCTCGCCGCTCAGGACGACACCGACGATGGCGAGGTAGATCGCGATGAAGATGTCCTCCACCACGGTGACGCCCAGGATCATCGGCGTCTCGTCGTTCGTCAGGCGTTTGAGCTCGATGAGGAGCTTCGTGACGATCGCGCTCGAGCTCGTCGCCGTGATGCCGGCGATGATGAGCGCCTCCCGCGTGCCCCACCCGACCAGGAACCCGAACACCAGCCCGGCGGCCATGTTGACGAGGATGTAGGAGCCGCCGGAGACGATGAGCTTTCCGGCGTTGCCGAAGAACTCGTCTTGATCGAACTCCAGGCCGAGGTTGAACAGCAGGAGCACGAGGCCGAAGACGGCGATGAGTTCGATCTGCGCGCTGGCGAAGTCGAGCGGGAACCAGCCCGTGTACGGACTCGCCAGCAGGCCGACGAGCATGTAGACGGGGATCGACGGGAGGCCGATCAGCTTGCCGAGGCGGCCGAGGATGTAGGCGATGACGAACAGGACGCCGAGGATGAGCAGATCCTGGCCGAGGTGGGGGTTGTCGGTCGCGGCGTGCAGCATGCCTACCCTCCGGGCGGAGCGTCGACGGCGACCTTCTTGACGGCGCCCGAACGGAAGTAGGCGAAGGCCTTGGCGACCTTCTCGGGACTGCCCGCGACGACGAGGGTGTCTCCCGGGAAGACCCGGAAGTCCGCAGCAGGGGCCGGGTTGGCGGAGTCGCCGCGCACGACTGCGACGACGGTCAGCCCGACCATACCCTTCTCGGCGGGGTTGCCGAGCGGCTGCCCGGCGATGTGGTCTTCGTAGTCGACGGTGAACCAGTCGATGCTGAGCCCGGGGATCTGGTCGAGCGCGCTGAGCGACTCGGTGATCTGCGTGCCACCGAGGAGTTCGGCCAGCGTGTGCGCCTCGTCCTCGTTGAGCCGGAGCGACACCTTGCCGGCATCGGCACCGTCCTCGTGGTCGGCGAAGGTGATGAGGTCGCTGTGGCCGGACCGGTGGGCGATGACGCCGACCTTGCCGCCGTCGTCCGTGACGAAGGTGTGGAGCACACCGACCCCGGGAAGTTTGACCCGCCGAACATCCACCATGGCTGTACTCCTCAGGCTTGTTGTGGCAGTCCTCCTAGTCTATCCGCCACACCTGGCCCGCTCGCCCGAGGCGCCCGCAGCCGTTGCGCTGCGGGCGATCACCGCCGGTTCAGGCCCCTGGGACGATGTCCGGTGCCTCCAGGCGCACGCGGTCGGCGGCCTCGTCGTTCGGCTGCTCCTGCGAGGCCCGCTCCGCCGCGACGCGCGTGAGGTAGTACGAGACCTCCTTCTCGATGCGCTCCTCGTCCCACCCCAGGACCCCACCCATGAGCTTCGCCGCGACCGGGGCCGCCGAGACACCGCGGTCCCAGGCCTCGATGGAGATGCGGGTCCGACGGGCGAGGACGTCGTCGAGGTGGAGGGCACCCTCGTGGGAGGCCGCGTAGACGACCTCCGCCCCGATGTAGTCGTCCGCCCCCGGCAGCGCTTCGGCGAGCGTCGGGTCCTCCTTGATGAGGTCGAGCAGTTCGTCCGTCAGCACGCCGTAGCGGTTCAGCAGGTGCTCGATGCGAGCAGTGTGCACCCCGAAGGCCCGCGCGATCTTGCCACGCTTGTTCCAGGCCGCCTGGTACCCCTCGGCTCCGAGGAGGGCGATGTTCTCCGTCGCACTGGCCGGGATCTTGCCGTCGAGTGCGTCCACCGCGGCGTCGATCGCGTCCTTCGCCATGACCCGGTAGGTGGTCCACTTGCCGCCGGCGATGACCACGAGACCGGGCACGGAGTGCGCGACCAGGTGCTCGCGCGACAACTTCGACGTCTGCTCCGATTCGCCGGCCAGCAGCGGACGGAGGCCGGCGTAGACGCCCTCGACGTCCTCTCGGGTCAGCGGCACGGCGAGGATCGTGTTCACGTGGTCGAGCAGGTAGTCGATGTCGGCCGCGGTCGCCGCCGGGTGCGCCTTGTCGAGGTGCCAGTCCGTGTCCGTCGTGCCGATGAGCCAGTGCCGGCCCCAGGGGATGACGAAGAGGACGCTCTTCTCCGTGCGCAGCAGGAGACCCATGTTCGACTGGAAGCGGTCGCGCGGGACGACGAGGTGGATGCCCTTCGACGCGCGGACCTTGAACTGGCCCCGCTCCCCCACCATCGACTGCGTGTCGTCGGTCCACACCCCGGTCGCGTTGACGACCTGCTTGGCACGGATCTCGAAGCGCTCGTCGGTCTGCAGGTCGTGCGCCTTGACGCCCACGACGCGCTGTCCGACCTTGACGAACCCCTCGACCCGCACGCGGCTCGCGACGTGCGCGCCGTAGGCCGACGCCGTCCGCGCGAGGGACGAGACGTATCGGGCGTCGTCGACCTGGGCGTCGTAGTAGGTGAGTCCGCCGACGAACGCGTCCGACTTGAGGCTCGGGATCGAGGTCAGGACCTGACGCTTGGACAGGTGCCGGTGGTGCGGGACGCCGGGCGGACGGCCACCGCTCCAGCTGAAGAGGTCGTAGAGCAGCATGCCGGCGCCGATGTAGAGGCGTTCGAAGACCGGCTTGTTGAGCGGGTACAGGAACCGGACCGGCTTCACGAGGTGCGGCGCGATGCGCTGCAGCAGCAACCCGCGCTCGATGAGCGCCTCCCGGACGAGTCGGAAGTCGAGTTGTTCGAGGTAGCGGATACCCCCGTGCACGAGCTTCGAGGAGCGGCTCGAGGTGCCGCTCGCCCAGTCACGCGCCTCGAGCAGACCGGTGCTCAGACCGCGCGTGACGGCGTCGAGCGCAGCACCGGTGCCCACGATGCCACCACCGACGACGAGGATGTCGAGCTCTTTCGACTTCAACGCGTCGATCGCGGCGTCGCGCTCCTCCATCCCCAGCTTGGTGGAACGTGACACGTTGTTGTGGGTGGTGGCCATCGTCGAACTCCGCTCGCTGGAACCGCCCTCGCGATGATCCTGCCGGAGGCAGGTGCTCGTCCACGAGGCTCTGCCTCAGAGGCTAGTCGGCGCGATGCGACCCGACAACCGCTTGCGGAAGCGACTCGCTTCCGGCAGCGCTAAGCGCCCTGGTACGGCGCGACGACGACCTCGACCCGCTGGAACTCCTTGAGGTCGGAGTAGCCGGTGGTGGCCATCGAGCGACGGAGCGCGCCGATGAGGTTGGCCGTGCCGTCCGACTTCGGCGACGGGCCGTAGAGGATCTCCTCGAGGGTCGCGACGGTGCCGACCTCGACACGTCGTCCGCGCGGCAGGTGCAGGTGGTGCGCCTCGGCACCCCAGTGCCAACCACCACCGGGTGCGTCCGTGGCGCGGGCCAATGCGGTCCCGAGCATGACGGCGTCGGCACCCATCGCGACGGCCTTGACGATGTCGCCCGAGGTTCCGAGACCGCCGTCGGCGATGACGTGCACGTAGCGGCCGCCGGACTCGTCGAGGTAGTCGCGACGCGCACCGGCGACGTCGGCCACGGCGGTCGCCATCGGGGCGTGGATGCCGAGCGAGGCCCGCGTGGTGGAGGCGGCACCGCCGCCGAAGCCGACGAGCACACCGGCCGCCCCGGTCCGCATGAGGTGCAGGGCCGCGGTGTAGGTGGCCGCGCCGCCGACGATCACGGGGACGTCGAGCTCGTAGATGAACTTCTTGAGGTTGAGCGGCTCCTGGTTCTTGGAGACGTGCTCGGCGGACACGGTGGTGCCGCGGATGACGAAGAGGTCGACCCCTGCGGCGACGACCGTCTCGTAGAGCTCCTGCGTGCGCTGCGGCGAGAGGGCGGCGGCGACGGTTACTCCGGCCGCGCGGATCTCGGCGAGCCGGGCCGTGACGAGTTCGGGCTTGATGGGCTCCGAGTAGATCTCCTGCATGCGCGCGGTCGCGCGGCCGACCGGCAACGACCGGATCTCAGCGAGCAGCGGCTCAGGGTCTTCGTACCGCGTCCAGAGGCCCTCGAGGTCGAGGACGCCGACGCCGCCGAGCTGGCCCATCATGATCGCGGTCGTCGGCGAGACGACGGAGTCCATCGGTGCTGCGAGCACCGGGATCTCGAACTGGTAGGCGTCGATCGACCAGGACACCGAGACGTCCTGTGGGTCGCGGGTCCGCCGCGACGGGACGACGGCGATGTCGTCGAACGCGTAGGCGCGCCGTGCGCGCTTTGACCGGCCGATCTCAATATCCATGCTCACCGCACCAGCCTACCGGTCGCCTGGAACGAGGACGGTCCGGCAGGCGGAAGCCTGCCGGACCGTCGGCGTTCGTGCGGGTGCTTACTTGCGGTAGTTGGGCGCCTCGACGACGATCTGCACGTCGTGCGGGTGCGACTCCTTGAGGCCCGCCGAGGTGATGCGGACGAACTTGCCCTTGGCCTTCAGCTCGCCGATGTTGCGCGCACCGACATAGAACATCGACTGACGCAGCCCGCCGATGAGCTGGTACGCGACGGCCGACACCGGGCCGCGGTAGGGCACCTGGCCCTCGATGCCCTCGGGGATCAGCTTGTCGTCGCTCGGCACGTCGGCCTGGAAGTAGCGGTCCTTCGAGTACGAGGTCTTCTCGCCTCGCGTCTGCATGGCTCCGAGCGATCCCATACCGCGGTAGTTCTTGAACTGCTTGCCGCCCACGAACACGAGGTCGCCGGGGCTCTCGTCGGTGCCGGCGAGGAGCGAGCCGAGCATGACGGTGTCGGCACCCGCGACGAGTGCCTTCGCGATGTCGCCCGAGTACTGCAGACCGCCGTCGGCGATGACCGGGACGTTCGCCTCGCGCGCCGCGAGCGACGCCTCGTAGACGGCCGTGACCTGCGGGACACCGACACCGGCGACGACGCGCGTGGTGCAGATGGAACCCGGACCGACGCCGACCTTGATCGCGTCCGCGCCGGCCTCGATGAGGGCCTGCGCGCCGGAGCGGGTCGCGACGTTGCCGCCGATGACGTCGACACCGGCGAACGCCGGGTCGGCCTTGAGCTTGCGGATGATATCGAGCACGCCGGCACTCTCACCGTTGGCAGTGTCTACCACGATGACGTCGACGCCGGCGTCGAGCAGCTGGCCCGCACGGGACCAGGCGTCGCCGAAGAAGCCGATGGCCGCACCGACCCGCAGACGACCGGTGTCGTCCTTCGTGGCCAGCGGGTACTTCTCGCTCTTGTCGAAGTCCTTGACGGTGATGAGGCCCTTGAGCTTGCCCGCCTCGTCGACGAGGGGCAGCTTCTCGATGCGGTGCTGCGCGAGGAGCGCCATCACCGCGTTGCGGTCGGTGCCGACGGGAGCGGTCACGAGACCGGTGCTCGTCATGACCTCGCTGACGCGGGTCGTGGCCTTCTCGAACGGCGACACGAAGCGCATGTCGCGGTTCGTGATGATACCGACGAGCACACCCTTGTCGTCGACGACCGGGAGGCCCGAGATGCGGAACTGACCGCACAGTTCGTCGACCTCGGCGACGGTGGCGTCGGCCGTGGTGGTGATCGGGTTCGTGATCATGCCCGACTCGCTCCGCTTCACGCGGTCGACCTGTTCGGCCTGGTCGGAGATCGACAGGTTGCGGTGCAGGATGCCGATGCCGCCCTCGCGAGCCATCGCGATCGCCATGCGGGCCTCGGTCACGGTGTCCATCGCGCTCGACAGCAGCGGCGTGTTCACGGTGATCCGCTTCGTCAGGCGGGACGAGGTCTCCGCCTCGCTCGGGATGACGTCGGTGTGCCCGGGCAGCAGCAGCACATCGTCATACGTGAGTCCTACGAATCCGAACGGATCAGGCTGGTCCATTTATCCCTCTCATAGCCACGAACACACCGGAGAAACGCAGACCTGCCGGTATCACCATCGTAACCGAGCAGGGCCTACCCCTATTCCACGATCCCGACAAATCGATGCGGAGAAATACGCACGGGCGAAACATGTAGGCAATAATCAGGTTCTATCGTCGAACAGCGTTGTCCGACGCAGGAGAACGGTCCACGGAAGTGGCCCGGCACTGGAGGTGCAGTGAAGTTCGCTGGAACGACCCGAAACCCGAGACTGGCACGGAGATTCGTGCTCCTCATCGCCCTGTTGTTCGGGGCCATCACCCTCACGTCCGTCATGAGCGCCGTCCCGGCCCATGCTGACGAGGTGGGCGAGGAGTACGACTTCTACTTCGCTGGGAACGTCAAGTACGACGACAAACCACTCGAAGGCGTGAACATCACGGTCGACGGCAACGGCTACAAGGCCGATGTCGACACCGACGCCGACGGCAAGTGGAAGATCGGCGTCCCCGAGAAAGGTACGTACAAGGTAACGCTCGACGAGGAGACCCTCCCGAAGGGCGTCATCGTCGCCGAGGGCGGCTCGACCATCGAGGCCGAGTTCGGTCTCACCCAATCGAAGTCGGTGAACTTCTTCCTCGGCGAGGGCGTCCGCGTCACCGTCAGCTTCTGGGATCAACTCGCAGAGCGACTCGTCAACGGCCTGAACTTCGGGCTCATGCTGGCCCTCGCTGCCATCGGAGCCTCCCTGGTGTTCGGCACCACCGGACTCAGCAACTTCGCCCACGCGGAGATGGTGACCTTCGGCGCGATCATGGCGCTCGTGTTCGGGGTGTTCCTGCAATGGCCGATCTGGTTGGCCATCATCATCGCCCTCGCGTTGAGTGCCGCGTTCGGCTTCGCGCTCGACGCCGGCATCTGGAGACCCTTGAGACGCAAGGGCGTCGGCATCGTGCAGGTGATGATCGTCTCGATCGGCCTGTCGCTGGCGCTCCGCTACGTCTTCCTCTACTTCGTCGGCGGCGGCACGTTCCAGCTGCCCGGTTCGGGAGAGGAGAACATCAAGCTGTTCGGCACGGTCTCGCTCAGCGTGACCGACATGATCAGCATGGCGGTCAGCGTCGTGGTGCTCCTCGGTGTGGCCTGGTGGCTCATCAAGACGAAGACCGGCAAGGCGACGCGAGCCATCTCGGACAACCCGAGCCTCGCAGCGGCCAGCGGCATCGACGTCGACCGCGTGGTCCGCATCGTCTGGATCCTCGCAGCGACCCTCGCCGGCCTCTCCGGCATCCTGTGGGCGTACTTCCGACCGGGCATCAAGTGGGACATGGGAGCGCAGCTGCTCCTCCTCATCTTCGCGGCCATCACCCTCGGCGGGCTCGGAACCGCCTTCGGCGCCATGGTCGGCGCCCTCATCATCGGCATCCTCGTCGAGGTCTCGACGCTCTGGATCCCGTCTGACATCAAGTACGTCGGCGCCCTCGTGGTGCTCATCGCGGTGCTCCTCGTGAGACCGCAGGGCATCCTCGGACGTCGCGAGAGAATCGGTTAGGGGCACGCGCATGGACTGGGGAAGCATTCTCTCGAACACGCTCGCTTGGGTCATCAGCCCGGAGACGATCGCGTACGCGCTCGCAGCACTCGGCTTGGCCGTGCACTTCGGCTACGGCGGTCTGTTGAACTTCGGTATGGCGGGGTTCATGGCGCTCGGCGCCTACGGCTACGCCATCTCGATCCTGAGCTTCAACCTCCCGTGGTGGGCGGGCATCATCGTCGGCTGTCTGGCCTCGGTGGTCTTCGCCTTCATCCTCGGCATCCCGACCCTGCGACTGCGGGCGGACTATCTGGCCATCGTCACCATCGCGGCGGCCGAGATCGTCCGACTCCTCTTCACCACGCAGGTCTTCGACGAGTTCACGAACTCGGCCGACGGACTCGGTAACTACCACGCAGGGTTCCGGGCCGCGAACCCGATCCCGGAGGGCATCTACGGCTTCGGCCCGTGGGAGCTCAACGCGAACCAGTGGTGGGTCCGCATCTTCGGCATCCTGCTGCTCGCCGTCGCCGCACTCCTCGTGTTCCTCCTCATGCGCAGCCCGTGGGGCCGTGTGCTGAAGGGCATCCGCGAGGATGAGGACGCCGTGCGCGCCCTCGGCAAGAACGTGTTCGCCTACAAGATGCAGGCGCTCGTCGTCGGTGGTGTCTTCGGCGCACTCGGCGGGGTGGTGCTGGCACTCCCCTCCGCGGTCGTGCCGAGCGTGTACGTCACGAGTCTCACCTTCTTCATCTGGACGATCCTCCTCCTCGGTGGAGCCGCGACGGTCTTCGGGCCGCTGCTCGGCTCGGTGATCTTCTGGGTGATCATGGCGTTCCTCTCGAACGTCCTCCCGGCGCTCGTGAAGGCGGACGTCCTGCCGTTCATGAGCTCGACGCAGGCGTCGACGCTCCGCTACGTGCTGGTCGGTGTCGCGCTCATGCTGATCGTCATCTTCAGGCCGCAAGGCATCCTCGGAAACAAGAAGGAGCTGACCTTTGTCAAGTAACAGCTCACCCACCTCGCGACCGGTCAAGACCACCGGCCTCCACGTCGGGGAGATCGTCCCGGGCGTCAAGAAGGTCGACCCGATCCTCATCGCGGACCAGGTCACCCGGACCTTCGGCGGCCTGCAGGCGGTGAACGTGGAGCACCTGGAGGTGCCCCGCAACGCGATCACCGCCCTCATCGGCCCGAACGGTGCCGGTAAGACCACGCTGTTCAACCTGCTGACCGGCTTCGACAAGCCGAACACCGGGACGTGGAACTTCGACGGCAAGAGCCTCGGAGGCGTCCCGGCGTTCAAGGTCGCCCGCATGGGCCAGGTCCGGACCTTCCAGCTGACGAAGGCGCTCGGCCTGCTCACGGTGCTCGAGAACATGAAGCTCGGCGCGACCGGCCAGACCGGCGAGGGCATCTTCTCCAGCCTGGTGAAGCCGCTCTGGCGGAAGCAGGAGGAGGACCTCGAGGTCAAGGCGATGGACCTCCTGCGCCGCTTCAAGCTCGACACCAAGCGTGACGACTACGCGGCCAGCCTGTCCGGTGGGCAGCGGAAGCTGCTCGAGATGGCGCGGGCGCTCATGAGCGATCCGAAGCTCGTCATGCTCGACGAGCCGATGGCCGGCGTCAACCCGGCGCTCACGCAGTCCCTGCTCGACCACATCCTGGCGTTGAAGGACGAAGGCATGACCGTGCTGTTCGTCGAGCACGACATGCAGATGGTCCGGCACATCGCCGACTGGGTGGTCGTCATGGCCGAGGGTCGCGTCGTCGCCGAGGGCCCGCCCGACACCGTCATGGAGGATCCCGCCGTCATCGACGCCTACCTCGGGAGCCACCAGGACGTCGACCTCGGGGTCGTGACCGGCAGGATCGCCGGAGAGGACAGCGCTGCGGCCGAGGAGCTGCTCGCCGAGATCGAGGACGAACGGCTCGCGGCTGGTGCCGAGCCCGAGGAGGAGCGGAAATGAGCGACGTGAAGGGTGCGCCGGTCGGCGGCACTGCGGTCAAGACCGCCGAGATGGTCGTGGAGGTCACCGATCTGACCGCCGGGTACCTCCCCGGCGTGAACATCCTGAACAGCGCCAACTTGACCGCCCGGAAGGGCGAGCTCATCGGCATCATCGGACCGAACGGTGCGGGGAAGTCGACCCTGTTGAAGGCGATCTTCGGACAGGTGAAGGTGCGCAGCGGACAGGTGCTGCTGAACGGCGAGGACATCACGGGGCTCCGGGCGAACAAGCTCGTGGCCCGCGGCGTCGGGTTCGTCCCGCAGACGAACAACGTGTTCCCGAGCCTCACCATCGAGGACAACCTCAAGATGGGGCTGTTCCAGAAGCCGAAGCAGTACAACGAGCGCCTCGAGTTCGTCACCGGGATCTTCAGCGAACTCGGCAAGCGGCTCAAGCAGCGCGCCGGTTCGCTGTCGGGTGGTGAGCGCCAGATGGTCGCGATGTCGCGGGCCCTCATGATGGATCCGCACGTGCTGCTCCTCGACGAGCCGTCCGCGGGATTGTCGCCGGTGCGCCAGGACGACGCGTTCATCCGGGTCTCGGACATCAACAAGGCCGGCGTCACCACGATCATGGTGGAGCAGAACGCACGTCGCTGTCTGCAGATCTGCGACCGCGGGTACGTGCTCGACCAGGGTCGTGACGCCTACACCGGGACGGGCCGCGAGCTCCTCTCGGATGACAAGGTGATCGGCCTCTACCTGGGCACGCTCGGCCAGGACGAGGACTGATCAGGGCGATCCCCACTCGCGGGTCGGCGGGTACTTCGGTACCCTCGAACATGCTCGTCCCGGCCGCGTGCCGAGCGACGGGCCAGAAGCCACCGGATCCCGACCGGTGAACGAACCACAACTCCTCCCTCCCCCGAGGGGCACCGTCGTACCAAGACGGCCTCCTGAGACGGGGACGGAGGAGTTGTGCATTCCCCCTCCTCCTTTCGCCAGCGCGGTGCGCTGACGCGAGCGCGGTCCTGGCGCGTGAGCGCGGGTCTCCGGAGGCGCGCGCTCACGCGCTGGACCCGCGCTCACGCCGAATCCCCGCCCCCGCGGCACAGCGACCCGCGCTGAGACCTACGACCCGCGCTGGCGTCAGCGCACCGCGCTGGGCGCCGCTCCACCCTCGCTCCACCGGAGGCCGGATGGGAGCAGTTCTCCACATCGCTTTCACGACACGAGGTGACGGCGGAGGCGAACGGGCACGGTGAGGCGATGGAATCCTTCGATCTCAACCTGCTCCTCCGCCCGAACGGACTCCTCCTCGTCCGCGACGCACGTCGGGTCGGTGCCGAGCGCCTGGTGAGCGCCGCCCACCGCGACGGCGACCTGGTGCGTCTGCGGAAGGGCATCTACGTCCCTGAACCGATATGGAGTTCCCTGTCCCCCGATGACCGCTACCGGGTCCGGATCGATGCGGCGGCCGTCGCGCTCCGCAAGGACGCTCTGTTCAGCCACTACTCGGCGGCGCGGTTGTGGGGACTTCCGATCGTGGGTCCGTGGCCTCCCGAGGTGCACACGCTGACGAGCGGTGATCGCGGAGGACGTTCGGCCCCCGGCATCATCCGTCACACGACGCAGGGCTCCGTCGCCCGACGGATGCGGTACGGGCTCGCGGTCACGGACCCGGCACGGACCGTCGTCGATCTCGCTCGGATCGCCCGCCTCGAGGACGCCGTCGCCGTCGCCGACGCTGCCCTCCGGCTCAAGCTCACCGACGAGACGGCGCTCCGCTCGCTCGCGCGAGACCTGCCGGGCCGTCGGGGAGGACGGCAGGTGCGCTTTGCGATCGAATTCGCGGACCCCCTCGCCGCGAACGGTGGTGAATCGAAGATGCGGGTCGTGATCGCGCAGCTCGGTTTCGCCCTGCCGGTGCTCCAGCAGGCGTTCTCCGACGCGGACGGACCAGTCGGTGTGGTCGATGCGGTCTGGCCGGACGAGCGCATCATCCTCGAACTCGACGGCCGGCAGAAGTATGTGCGGGAGGAGTTCACGCAAGGACGGGACGTGGCCGACATCGTCCTGGCGGAGAAGCATCGGGAGGATCGGCTGCGCGCGCTCGGCTACACGGTCGTCCGCGCCACCTGGGAGGACCTCGTCCATCCGAGCCGGCTCGCCGCGAAGCTCGAGCGCGCGGGACTGCAACGCGCATTCCGTTGACCCGGGCGCCCATCTGGTCGCTGTCAGCGCGGTGCGCCGGCGCGACCGCACCGCACCCTCCGTCAGCGCGGTGCGCTGGCAGGCGCCCCTCCCGTCGCCAGCGCGGTGCGTCGGCGTGAGCGCGCCCCGCTGTGCCGCATGGGCTCGGAATCGGCGTGAGCGCGACCTAGGCGCGTGGGCGCGGGTCTCTGGAGACCCGCGCTCACGCGCTGGACCCGCGCTCGCGTCAGCGCACCGCGCTGGCACCACCACACACGGCACACCACACGCGGGGTGCATCTGGGGCCGGGCACGACGAAGGCCCCGGATCACTCCGGGGCCTCGTCAGTCGCGTGGGCGACTAGTTGGTGCGGGTGTACTTGTTGTCGTCACCGTACTGGTAGATACCGATGGTCGCCTCGGTCGGGTCACCGTTCTCGTCGAACGTGATCGGACCGGAGTTGCCGTCGTAGTCGATCTTCTTGCCGTCGGCGATGGCCTTCGCACCCTCTTCGAAGGTGGTCACCTTCTCGCCCTTGTCCTTACCACCGGACACGGACTGGAGCTGGGCCGCCATGTCGGCACCCTCGGTCGAACCGGCCTGCAGCGCCGCGAGGGCGAGCAGGATGACGGCGTCGTAGGATTCAGCCGCGTAGCTGTAGTCCTTCAGCGGCTCGCCACCCTCGTCCTTCACGAACGCCTGGAGGCGGTCGGTGAAGTCACCGAGCTTCGCGGTGTCGAGACCGGGCAGCGTGCCCTTGGCGCCCGTCAGGGTGCCCGGAGCGAAGTCCGCGCTGTAGTCGGCGAGGTTGCCGTCGACGAAGTAGAGCTTGTCCGACGGGAAGCCTGCGAGACCGGGGACGATCGTCTTGGTCTCCTCGAACGCGATGATCGCGATCGCGTCGGGGTTCTCCGCCTTGACCGCGCTGATCTGCGCGTCGAACGAGGTGTCACCGGTGTTGTACGACTGCTCGGCGACCACTTCACCGCCGGCGCTCTCGAACGCCTCCTTGGTGAACTTGGCGAGGCCGGTGCCGTACGAGTCGTTCAGGTAGATGATGCCGAGGGTGGCGTTGCCGTCCTCTGCGATCAGGTTCCCGAGGACCTCGCCCTGCAGCACGTCGGACGGCGCCGTCCGCCAGTAGAGACCGTTGTCGTCCCACGTCGTGAAGTCCGCGGAGGTGTTCGCCGGGGAGAACTGGATGACGCCTGCGCCGGTGACTTCGTCGATGAAGAGCTTCGACACACCCGAGGACGCTGCACCGATGATGGCCGTGACACCCTCGGAGAGCAGACGGGGGACCTCGGTCGCGTACGCCTTGTTGTCGGAGTCACCCGAGTCGCCGAGCGTCAGGTCGATCTTGATGCCGAGATCGGCGTCGTTGACCTCCTTGACCGCGAGACCGACACCGGCCTCCTCGGGCGGGCCGAGGAACGCGAGGTTACCGGTCTGCGGCAACGCCGTGCCGAGCTTCAGGGTCAGGTCGCCAGCAGGCTTGCTGCTGCTGCCGCTGTCGCCGCTACCACTTGAGGCGCAACCGCTCAGAACCAGCGCGCTGGCTCCGATCAGTGCAATACCACCGAGAACGATGGAACGTGGGCGGGAGCGAGCGGCCGTGGCCTTCGAAAAGACGCTCATGGTACTCCTTGCTTGTCAGAAGAGTGGCAGCTCCAGGGGCTGCCGTTGAGTCAAGTTATCCGCTGGACGTGCGCTGGACAATGTCGTTGACGTTACAAGCGTGTAACACGACCAAATCGTTACCTCAGGAGGGCCTGTTTCGCGCTTTTCCTGCAGTGGTCGCGCGATCAGCGCTGGAATCCGCTGTTCAGACCCTCATCGAGCGGCGCCGTTAGGCCCCGGCGGCCCGACGACCCCGGGTGGAGGCGACGAGCATGTCGACGGTGAGGATCGCGAGCGCCAGCCACACGAGACCGAAGCCCAACCAGCGCTCCGGCGGCATCGCCTCGTGCAGGACCGCGACACCGACGACGAACTGGATGATCGGTGCGAAGTACTGGATGAAACCCATCCAGGTGAGCGGGAGGCGGCGGGCTGCCGCCGCGAACAGGAGGAGCGGGACGGCGGTGATGACGCCGGCGCCGACGAGCAGCAGTGCGTGCCCGACGCCCGCGGTGCCGATGGTCAGCCCACCGGTCACGCCGACCGCGATGAGCTGGGCGATCGCGACCGGCATCAGCCACACGGTCTCGAGCGTCAATCCGGACACGGCGTCGACCGAGCCGCCCACCAGCTTCTTGATGTAGCCGTAGAGGCCGAACGAGAAGGCCAGGATGAGGGCGATCCACGGGACGCTGCCGTGTCCGATCGCGAGGACCAGGACCGCGATCACGCTCACGACCACCGCAGCCCATTGGGCTGGACGCAGCCGCTCGCGGAGGAAGAAGACGCCGAGGAAGACGGTCACGATCGGGTTGATGAAGTACCCGAGCGACGCCTCGACCACTTGGCCGTTGAGCGCACCGTAGACGTACGTCTGCCAGTTGACGTAGATGAGCGCCCCGGCGAGACCCATCGTCAGGACGATGCGGCGCTGGCGGAGGATGCCGAACAGCCGACGCCAGGAACGGGTCGCCAGAATGAGGACGGCACAGAAGACGAGGGAGAAGAGGATCCGCCACGCCACCACCTCGAAGGCGCCGGCCGGTGCGAGGGCGATGAAGTAGAGCGGGAGCGCTCCCCAGAGGCAGTAGGCGGCGACCGCCGAGAGCAGTCCGGACCGGCTCCCCTGCTGGGGCACGGCGACGCTCGCACGTCGATCCCCTCCCCCGTCGACGGTGACGGGGTGGATGTCGACGTCGGCTGGATCGCTGGGGTTCTGCACTGGTCCAGGCTAGACCCGCGACTCCCCGCGACACCCTCCGGAAACGGACACAGCCCGAACGGCGAATGCCATTCGGGCTGTTGAGCGGCCTGAGCCGCCGGATCCGTGCGCTGGTGACTAGCGGACGACGACTGCGAGGACGTCGCGCGCGGACAGGACGAGGTAGTCCTCACCGGCGTACTTGACCTCGGTGCCACCGTACTTGGAGTAGATCACCTTGTCGCCGACGGCGACGTCGAGCGGGACGCGGTTGCCGTTGTCGTCGATGCGACCGGGTCCGACCGCCACGACCTCGCCCTCCTGGGGCTTCTCCTTGGCGGTGTCGGGGATGACCAGACCGGAAGCGGTGGTCTGCTCTGCCTCGACCTGCTTGATGACGATGCGATCCTCGAGCGGCTTGATGGAGACCGACACGGTTGACCTCTTTCTTGAAACGAAGACGTGGTTAGCACTCACACTGCGAGAGTGCTGATTCCAGTGTAGGCATGTTCTGGCACTCATGCAATGCGAGTGCCAATCAGCGACTGCTACCGTTGCCGGATGCATCCAGCTCCGCCCGAGGCCCGCTGACCATGGACCGTTCGGAACTCGTCGAACTCCTCACGGCCGACGGCCTCAGGCTCCTCGACTCCCTCCCGCCCTACCCGACGAAGGACGAGGCCGTCCGCCTGGTCGGGCGCCTGCGCAAGGAGGGCCACTCCCCCGAGCTGGTCGCGGCGGTCCTCACGCAGTCGCGATTGAGGCAGAAGGCTGTCGGCAAGTTCGGACCGTTCGCCGGCCGCATGCTGTTCACCGAGGCCGGGCTCGAACAGGCCACGCGCCTTCCCGTCGCCGCGCTGCACGCCGGGCGGTTCGCCCGGGCCGGCCTCACGCGCATCGCCGACCTCGGCAGCGGCATCGGCGCCGACTCGATGGCCATGGCCTCGCTCGACCTGGAGGTCACGGCGGTCGACATCGACGAGGTCACCGCGGCCATCGCCAGCTACAACCTCGCTCCGTTCCCCACGGCGACCGTGCGGAACGCCGCCGCCGAGGACGTCTCCCTCGACGACTTCGACGCGGTCTGGTTCGATCCCGCGCGGCGCACCGCAGGACACGCCGACACCGCGCGGCTGTCGAGTGCCGCCGACTACACCCCGTCCCTCGACCTGGTCTTCGGTGCGGCGACCCGCCTTCCCACAGGCGTCAAGCTCGGGCCCGGATTCGACCGCTCCCTCATCCCCGACGACGCCGAGGCGCAGTGGGTGTCGGTCGACGGACAGCTCGTCGAGATGGCGCTCTGGTTCGGCCCGCTGGCCCGTCCGGATGTCCGACGGTCCGCGCTCCTCCTCGCGGACGGCGTCCACCAGAGTTGCACGCCGAGGCCGACGCCGACGACGCCCCGGTGCGGGAGCTCGGCGACTACGTGCACGAACCCGACGGATCCGTGATCCGGGCCCGACTCATCGGCGACCTCGCCATCCGGTTGGAGGCCGGCATGCTCGGCCAGGGTATCGCCTACCTGACCTCCGACACGGCGACGAGCTCGCCGTTCGCCACGACCTTCCGGGTGCTCGAACGGCTGCCGATGGACGAGAAGGTCCTCAAGCGCACGATGCGTGATCGCGGGATCGGTGTCCTCGAGATCAAGAAACGCGGCGTCGACGTCGACCCCGCGGCGTTCCGGAAGCGCCTCGCGCTGAAGGGCGACGGCTCGGCCTCGATCATCCTCACGAGGATCGCCGGCAAACACAGTGCGCTGCTCGTCGAACGGGTGACGCCGGCCGCCGACGCCTGACCCGACGGCGTCCGTCGGGCCGCAGCGCCCCGAGGAGGATCAGGTCGAGACGTACCCGATGATCACGACGACGCTGTAGGCGAGCCAGCCGACCGAGCAGGCGAGGCCGACGAACCCGGTCACGAGGCCGGTGAGGGCGCGACCTCGGCCCCGCGGCTCGCGACGCCTGGCCCCGAACCCGAGCACGATCGCGGCGATCGACAGGGGGAAGCCCCAACCGACGAAGACGGAGACGACGAGCCCGACGACACCGGTGATGAGCGACCAGGTGCTCCGCGAGGTCCCGGTCGACGCGGCAGGGGTCTGCGTCTGCGACTGCTGGTACGCGGCGTAGCCACCCTGGCTCGGTGCCTGGTAGACCGCCGTCGGCACCGTCTGGAGATAGGTCGCGTGATCGCCCTGCCAACCCGCCGGAGGCGCCGAGGGGGACGCCCCCTGCTGGGCAGGGTGCGTCGGCGGCGCGACGGGCGCGTCCGAGCCGCGCTGCCAGTCCGTGGGCGGCGGGGAGGCCTGGCCCTGAGGCTGGTACGGCTGCTGGGGCTGAGGCTGATACGGCTGCTGCTGGGGCTGGGGCTGGGGCTGGGCCTGAGGCTGGTACGGCTGCTGCTGGGCCTGCGGCGCGACGCCGGCCTGCTGAGAGGGCTGTGGCGGCTGGTACGGCGACCAGGGCTGCTGGGCCTGGGGCTGGGGCTGCTGCCCCCACGGCTGCTGCGGCTGCCCGTTCGGCTGCTCGGCCTGCGGCGGGCGTGACTGCCCGTCCGCCGCACCGTCCTGGTGCTGAGGTCGTCCGTCGGGGTGCTCATGCTGATCCATCGCCGCTCCTTCGATCCGTGACCGGGTACCGGCCCATCCTATGCGCCGACGTCCGCGCACCCGGTCGAGGGCAGGACACGGCTGGTCGAGCGGTCAGTGCACCTGGATATCGGTGACCGGCAGGGTCGAGTCGGCGCCGAAATCGAGCGAGGACGGCTCGTGTCCGGCGGAGATGAGCTGCGCGGCGAGCGCGGCGATCATCGCGCCGTTGTCGGTGCACAGCTGCAACGGCGGGATGCGGAGTTCGATCCCGGCCGAGGCGGTGCGTTCGGCGGCCACCTCGCGGAGCCGCGCGTTCGCGATGACGCCACCCCCCAGCAGCAGGCGGGGCACGCCGAGCTCGGTGCACGCCTTGACCGCCTTCGAGACGAGCACGTCGACGACGGCCTCGCGGAAGCTGGCGGCGACGTCCGCGACAGGAACCGGCTCCCCAGCATCCTGCTTCGCCTCGACCCAGCGTGCCACGGCCGTCTTCAAGCCGGAGAAGGAGAAGTCGTAGCGATGCCGCTCCATGTCCTTCGGCAGGCTGAGTCCACGGGGGAACCGGATCGCCTTCGGGTCGCCGCCGACGGCCGCCCGGTCGATCTGCGGCCCGCCCGGGTAGGGCAGACCCAGGATGCGCGCGACCTTGTCGAAGGCCTCGCCCGCCGCGTCGTCGATGGTCTCGCCGAGCAGTTCGACATCCGACACGAGGTCCCGTACGAGGAGCAGCGAGGTGTGCCCACCGGATACGAGCAGGGCGATCGTCGGGTACTCGATCGTCCCGTCTTCGGAGTCGAGGACGTCCGCGCCGACGTGACCGACGAGGTGGTTCACGGCGTACAGCGGTTTGCCGAGGGACACGGCGAGCGCCTTCGCTGCGCCGACGCCGACCATGAGCGCGCCGGACAGGCCGGGGCCACTCGTCACCGCGACCGCGTCGAGGTCGGCCAGGGCGATGCCGGCCTCGGCGAGCGCCGCCGTGAGCGTCGGCTCGAGGGCCTCGAGGTGGGCGCGTGCGGCGACCTCCGGGACGACGCCGCCGTACCGTGCGTGCTCGTCCATGCTCGAGGCGATGGTGTTCGCCAGCAGGTGGTGTCCGCGGACGATGCCGATCCCGGTCTCGTCGCAGCTCGTCTCGATGCCGAGGACGAGCGGTTCTGCACGGTTCACGCGATGCTCCCGGGGTGCTGGTCGGTCTGGTCGAGCGGGGGCTGGCCGTGGGCGGGCATGGGTGGCCTCGGCTGGACCGTGAGTCGCATGACGATGGCGTCGACGTCGTCCGGCTGGTAATAGCCGGGGCGGACGCCGAGTTCCTCGAAGCCGAGACTCCGGTACAGCGCGATCGCCACGGGGTTGTCGGCCCTGACCTCGAGGAACACCTGGGTGACGTCCTGCTGCCGGGCCTGCTCGATGAGCGCCTGCATGAGGAGTCGTCCGAGCCCTCGTCCTCTGGCGCGCCCGGCGACGGCGATGGTCTGGATGTCGGCGTCGTCGGACCGGGACGGTGCGAAGAGCCCGCCGTAACCGGCGAGTGTCGCGTCGTCGGCGTCGACCTCCGTCGCGACGAGGTAGTACCCGTGCGGCGACGACAGTTCGGCGCGCATCATGTCCGCCGACCAGGCGTCGTTCACGAAGACGGTGTGCTCGAGCTCCATGATCGCGTCGAGATCGGCGACACCGGCGCGGCGCAGCGACCAGCTCACGCCGTCACCCGCTTGGCGCCCGCGGACATCGTGACGTCGGGCGAGCGGAGGTACAACGGCTCCTCCCCCGCGAACGCGCCATCGGTGGCGAGGAGTGCTGCGGCGACCTGGCCCAACGCCCCGGCGGGGACGACCAGCGCGTCGAGGCGCGCGGACTCGGAGGTCGGGAGGTTGTCGGGTCTCGCGAGGGCCGGCCCCTGCACGCGGATAGGGAGGCCGGCTGTGTCGAGTCCGGCGTAGCTCGTCCAGTAGCGTTCGCGACGGCGGGCGTCGGTGACGACGAGGAGCGTGGCGCCGGGTGCGGCGGAACCGGAACGGTAGGCGTCGAGCGCGATCGCATCGTGGCTCACCACGGGGTGCACCGGGAGGCCTGCGCCGATCCCGAAGCTGCGAGCCGCGGCGATCCCGATCCGGAGTCCGGTGAACGGCCCAGGGCCCATGCCCGCGACCAGCCCGGTGAGCGCGGCGACCTCGATACCGGCGTTGTCGAGGCATCCGGCGATGAGCGTCCCGATGACCTCGGCGTGCCGCATCGGGTCGTCGGAGGACCGTTCGGCCAACACCTCGCCACCCAGGGTGACGACGGCGACGCTCGAACCCGCGGATGTATCGATCGCCAACAGCACGTCGTCCAGCCTACCCGGCGTCGATGGCGGGGTGCCGCGAGAGCGTGAGGGTCCGGCGCTCGATCGGCTCCTCACCGGCGTCGTCCGTCGCGGGCTCGTCGCCGGCTCCGGTCGGACGCTCGATGACGAGCTCGAACCACGTGGGGACCACGCCGTCGAGCAATCCGGCTCCCCACTCCACGACGACGACGGACCGGGCGAAGTCGATGTCGAGGTCGTCGAGTTCGAGCGCCGAGCCGAGCCGGTAGGCGTCCACGTGGACGAGCGGCGGACCGCCGACGAGGCTCGGGTGCGTCCTGGCGAGCACGAAGGTGGGGCTGGTGACGGGGCCGCGGACGCCGAGTCCCTCGCCGATCCCGCGCGTGAGGGTCGTCTTGCCCGCTCCGAGCGGCCCGGTCAGGACCAGGAGCTGCCCGGCACGCAGTTCTGCGCCGAGCCGGACGCCGTACGCGTGCATCTCTTCGGGCGTCGCCACCTCGACGGTGCCCGGTGTGAGGACGTGATCGGTCATGACCGCTCCCCGGTCGTCCGGACCACGCGCGGCCCGATCCGGGTGACGAGTTCGTAGTTGATGGTGCCGGCGGCCTCCGCCCACTCCTCGACGCGCGGCGCGCCGGACACCGGATCGCCGAAGAGCACGGCGTCGTCACCCACGGCGACCGCGTCGTCACCGACGTCGACGACGAACTGGTCCATCGCGATCCGCCCGCACACCCGGTAGCGGCGTCCGTTGATCACGACCGGACCGGCGTTCGAGGCGCTTCGCGGCACACCGTCGGCGTATCCGAGCGGGATGAGGGCGAGCGTCGTCGGCGTGCTGGTCCGATAGCTGTAGTCGTAGGACACCCCGGCACCCGGTTCGACCCGACGCACGGCGGCGACCGTCGCCCGGAGGGTCATGACGGGCCGGAGGCCGAAGGCGGCGGCCGAGCGGTCGGCGTCCTCGGTGGGTTCGAAGGGCGAGAGACCGTACACGGCGAGTCCGAGGCGGACGGCGTCGTAGCGGAGGGACGGCTCGCCGAGCGCTGCCGCCGACGCGGCGAGGTGCAGACTCCGCGGGGCGAGACCGGCTTCCGTGGCGAGGGCCACACCGCGCTCGAAGCGCACGGCGGCGGCCCGGTCGTCGTCGGTGGAGGTGTTGGAGACGTGCGAGAACAGCCCGTCGACCCGGACGAGCCCGGCGGCCTCGGCGGCTGCGGCGGCTTGGAAGAGCTCCGGCCAGTCGGCTTCGGCCGCGCCGTTCCGACTGAGCCCGGTCTCGAGTTTGAACTGGACGACCGGCACGACGGACGACCGATCCCGAGCGGCCTCGATCACGCGGTCGAGCTGCGCGACCGACGACAGACCGAGGTCGATCCCGGCGTCGAGTGCGGCGCCGAAAGCGGCCTGCGGGCCGTGCAGCCAGGCGAGGATCGGTGCCGTGACACCGGCAGCGCGCAGCGCGACGCCCTCCGTGATGTCGGCGACGCCCAGGCGATCGGCCCCGGCCTCGACCGCCGCGCGGGCGATCGCCTCGGCACCGTGCCCGTAGGCGTCGGCCTTGACGACGACGATGAGTTCACCGACGCCGGTCAGCTCACGCAGACGACGGACGTTGTGGCGCAGGGCGTCGAGGTCGATGATCGCCTCGCGGGTCGGTCGCTCGTCGTGCTCGGACACGGGCGTCATCCCTCCCGCTCCGCGACGACGAACGCGACGGCGACCCCGGCGTCGTGCGTCATGCTCAGGTGCATGCTCGTGATCCCCCGCTCGGCCACGACACCCGCCGTTACGCCGGACAGCGCGAAGTCGGGCTTCCCCTCCGGGCCGTTCACGATCGCCATCTCCTGCCACCGGATACCGTCCGAGGAACCCAGTGCTTTGATGAGCGCCTCCTTGGCGGCGAACCGTCCGGCGAGGGACCGCAGCGGCAGGTCGCGTTCCGACGGGACGAAGAGCCTGGCCAGCAGGTTCGGGGTGCGCGTGATCGCCCGTTCGAACCGTGCGAGGTCGACCAGGTCCACCCCGATGCCGATGATCATCCCTCTACTCTACGGCCGTCCTGCGCGGCCCGGTGGCCCGCTCGACGGGCCACCTCGGACCCAGCGGACCGCCCCTACTCGACCGTGACGGACTTCGCGAGGTTGCGCGGCTGGTCGACGTCGAGGCCCTTCGCCGTCGCGAGCTCCATCGCGAAGATGTGCAGCGGGATGACGGCGAGCAGGGGCTCGAACAGCGGACCGGCGAGCGGGATCGGGATGACCTCGTCGGCCGAGGGCAGGACGGCGGCGTCGCCCTGCTCCGCGATCGCGATGACCCGGGCACCACGTGCGCGGATCTCCTCGATGGTCGAGATGACCTTCGGGTGCAGGATCGCCGAGCCACGTGGGCTCGGGACGACGACGAAGACGGGCTGGCCCGGCTCGATCAGGGCGATCGGGCCGTGCTTGAGCTCGCCACCGGCGAAGCCTTCAGCGTGGATGTACGCGAGCTCCTTGAGCTTCAGCGCACCCTCGAGCGCGATCGGGTACCCGACGTGGCGACCGAGGAAGAGCACCGCGCGGGAGTCGGCCATCCAGTGGGCGAGCTGCGCGATCTTCTCGGAGGCGCCGAGGATGCTGGCGATCTTGTCGGGCACGGCCTGCAGCTCCTCGACCTGCGACGCCAGGAACTGCGGAGTCTGGGTGCCGCGGACCCGCGCGAGGTGCAGCCCGAACAGGTACAGCGCCGTGATCTGAGCGGTGAACGCCTTCGTGGACGCGACCGCGACCTCGGGCCCCGCGTGGGTGTACACCACGGCGTCCGACTCGCGCGCGATCGTGGCGCCCTGGGTGTTGCAGATCGACAGGGTCTTCGCGCCGGACTCGCTCGCGAAACGCACCGCCATGAGCGTGTCCATGGTCTCGCCCGACTGGCTCACCGAGATGACGAGCGTGCGCGCGTCGATGACCGGGTCGCGGTAGCGGAACTCGTGGCTCAGCTCGACGGTGACCGGGATCCCGGCCCAGCGCTCGATCGCGTAGGTGCCGACCGTGCCCGCGTAGGCGGCGGTGCCACACGCGATGATCACGATGCGGTTGATGTCGAGGAAGAGCTCGTCGAGACCGGCGAGTTCGGGGATGACGACCTGGCCACCGTCGACCCGCCCGCGGATCGTGTTCGCGACCGCGTCGGGCTCCTCGCTGATCTCCTTCGCCATGAAGCTCGACCAGCCGCCCTTGTCGGCCGCCGAAGCGTCCCACTGGATCTCGAACGGCTCGGTCACGACGTGGTTGCCGGAGAAGTCGGTGACCGTCACGTCGTCGGGCGTGATGACGACCATCTGGTCCTGGCCGATCGCGACCGCGCGCTGGGTGTACTGCACGAACGCGGCGACGTCCGACCCGAGGAAGTTCTCGCCGTCGCCGAGCCCGATGACGAGCGGCGAGTTCCGACGTGCACCGATGACGACGCCGGGCAGGTCCTGGTGCATGGCGAGCAGCGTGAAGGCGCCGTCCAGGCGAGCGACGACGCGACGGAAGGCTTCGGTGAGGTCGCCGGTGGAACGGTACTCGCGGCCGATCAGCACAGCGGCGATCTCAGTGTCGGTGTCGCTCTCGAAGGTGAAGCCGTCTGCGAGGAGCTCTGCGCGCAACTCGGCGAAGTTCTCGATGATGCCGTTGTGGATGAGCGCGAGGCGTCCTTCGTCACCGAGGTGCGGGTGCGCGTTGCGGTCCGTCGGTCCACCATGGGTCGCCCAACGGGTGTGACCGATACCGGTCGAGCCCGGCGCGATGGGGTTCGCGGCGAGGTCCTCGGTGAGGACGGCCAGCTTCCCGGCGCGCTTCCGCGTGTTCAGCGAACCCGTCGCGTCGAGCACGGCGATCCCGGCGGAGTCGTACCCCCGGTACTCGAGCCGCTTGAGTCCGCCCATGAGGACGTCCACCGTCTTGTCGTTCCCGACGTACCCTACGATTCCACACATGTAGAGCAGCATAATCGGGCGATTTTGCGAGGATCCTGCACCAACCTCGAGGTGCCGGCGCTCAGCCTCGGAGCAGGACGGTCTTGCCGAGATCCACCGGTTCCCGGGCCCTTCCCCTGCCGCGGGTCAGAGCTTGCGGAGCAGCACCGAGGACACCGTGTGATCGGAGTCCTTCCGCAGCACCAGCTTGGCGCGTGAGCGGGTCGGGCGGATGTTGTCGATGAGGTTCGGCTCGTTGATCGAGCGCCAGAACCCACGCGCCTGATCGGCCGCCTCCTCATCGGAGAGCTCGGCGAACACGTTGAAGAAGGAGTTCGGGTTCGAGAACGCGCCCCGCTTGAGCGCCATGAAGCGGTCGACGTACCAGGACTCGATGTCGCGCGTCCGTGCGTCGACGTAGATGCTGAAGTCGAACAGGTCGCTGATCGCGAGTCCGCTCGCCGTCGCAGCCGGCTGCAGCACGTTCAAGCCCTCGACGATCAGGACGTCGGGGCGCCGGACGACGACCTGCGCCGTCGGGATGATGTCGTAACGCAGGTGCGAGTAGAACGGTGCCCGCACCTCGGCGGCACCGCTCTTCACCGCGGTGATGAACCGCAGGAGCGCGCGCCGGTCGTACGACTCGGGGAAGCCCTTGCGATCCATGATGCCGCGCCGCTGGAGCTCCTCGTTCGGGTAGAGGAAGCCATCGGTCGTCACGAGTTCGACGTGCGGGGTGTCCGGCCAGCGCGACAGCAGTTCGCGCAGCAGCCGCGCGATGGTCGACTTGCCCACGGCCACGGAACCCGCCACACCGATCACGAACGGCGTCCGGAGCGCCTGGTCGCCGAGGAACCGGCTCGTCGCTCGCCCGAGGTCCTGGGTGCCCTTCGCGTACAGGCTCAGCAGCCGGCTGAGCGGCACGTAGACCTCCTCGACCTCCCGCATGTCGAGACGGTCGCCGAGGCCACGGATCTGCACGACCTCGGTCTCGCTGAGCGGTGTGGCCGTCTCCGGAGCGAGTCGCGCCCATTCGGCACGGTCGATCTCCACGTAGGGCGTCGGCTGCCCGGAGGCACCGCCCGTCGTCGTCGAAGTCATGCGATCACTCTTCCACAGCTGAGGTGCCGACCCGCCGCCGGACGACTCAGATGGCGAGTCGCTCGCGGACGACGTCGGCGAGGCGGTGCGCCAGGCGATCGGCGGTCGGCTGGTCGGCCGCCTCGACCATGACCCGGACGAGCTGCTCGGTGCCGGACGGCCGCAACAGCACGCGTCCGTCGTCTCCGAGCTCGGCTTCGGCAGCCTGTACGGCAGCGTCGACGACCTCGTCGCCGACGAGGCGCGTGCGGTCGACACCCGTGACGTTGACGAGGATCTGCGGGTACACCTGCATCACCGCGGCGAGCTCCGCCAGCGTCTTCCCGGTGCGCGCCATCTCGGCCACGATGTGCAGGCCGGTGAGGATGCCGTCGCCGGTGGTCGCGTAGTCGGCCATGATCACGTGGCCCGACTGCTCACCGCCGAGCGAATAGGCGTTCGCGTTCATCGCCTCGAGGACGTAGCGGTCGCCGACCCCGGTCTGGACGACGTTGATGCCGTGCTCGCGCATCGCGACGTGCAGGCCGAGGTTGCTCATCACCGTGGCGACGAGCGTGTCGTCCTTGAGCTTGCCGCGCTCCTGCATCGACACCGCGAGGATGGCCATGATCTGGTCGCCGTCGACGACCTTGCCCGCAGCGTCGACCGCGAGGCAACGGTCGGCGTCGCCGTCGTGTGCGATGCCGAGGTCGGCACCGTGCTCGAGGACCGCCTTGGACAGGAGGTCGAGGTGCGTGGAGCCGACGCCGTCGTTGATGTTCATGCCGTCGGGGTCGTTGCCGATGATCGTGACCTTGGCCCCGGCGTCGCGGAAGGTCTCCGGCGACACTCCCGCGGCCGCGCCGTGCGCGCAGTCGAGGACGACATGGATCCCGTCCAGGCGATTCGGGAGGCTGCCGAGCAGGTGGAGGACGTAGCGGTCCTCGGCGTCGGCGAAGCGGATGATCCGGCCGACGTCTGCGCCGGTCGGGCTGAGCTTGGGGCGGTCGAGGTACTCCTCGATCCGGCGTTCCACGGCGTCGGGCAGCTTCGTGCCGCCGCGGGCGAAGATCTTGATCCCGTTGTCGGGCGCGGGGTTGTGCGAGGCGGAGATCATCACACCGAAGTCGGCGTCGATGTCGGCGATGAGGAACGCCGTCGCGGGCGTGGGCAGCACGCCTGCCTCGAGCACGTCGACGCCCGAGGACGCCAGGCCCGCCGCGACGGCGGCGGACAGGAACTCGCCGGAGATACGTGGGTCGCGTGCGAGCACGGCGACCGGACGCTTCCCGGCGGCACGGCGGGCCTCAGCACTACGGCCTTGCCCAAGCACCACTGCGGTGGCTTGGGCAAGGCCGAGAGCGAGGTCTGCCGTCAGGTCGGCGTTCGCGAGTCCGCGTACGCCGTCGGTACCAAACAGCTGAGGCATCGAGCTTCGCTTGTCCTGAGAGCGCTTAGCGCTTCGAGAACTGCGGAGCCTTACGGGCCTTCTTGAGTCCGGCCTTCTTGCGCTCCTTGACGCGAGCGTCACGGGAGAGGAAGCCGGCCTTCTTCAGGGTGGCGCGGTTGTTCTCCTCGTCGATCTGGTTCAGCGAGCGAGCGATGCCGAGGCGCAGCGCGCCGGCCTGGCCCGAGGGGCCACCACCGGAGATGCGTGCGATGACGTCGTAGCCGCCGGCCAGGTCGAGGACGGTGAACGGGTCGTTGATGAGCTGCTGGTGCAGCTTGTTCGGGAAGTAGTCCTCGAGCGTGCGGCCGTTGACCGTGATGGTGCCGCTGCCGGGGACGAGACGCACGCGGGCGATGGCCTGCTTGCGACGGCCGACGGCTGCGCCGGGGACGCTCAGCACGGCGCGAGGCGCGGTGACTGCTGCTTCAGGAGCCGACTCGGTGGAGTAGCTCTGCGGGGTCTCTTCGATGGAATCTGCGATGTTCGCCACTGTGTAATCCTTTTTTCTTGTCCGGTGCTTACTGGGCGACCTGGTCGAGCGTGAACGGCTTGGGCTGCTGAGCGGCGTGCGGGTGCTCGCTGCCCGTGTAGACCTTGAGCTTCTTCAGCTGGTCGCGGCCGAGCGTGTTCTTCGGCAGCATGCCGCGGATCGCCTTCTCGACGGCGCGGATCGGGTTCTTCTCGAGGAGCTCGGCGTAGGTGACGGCCGAGAGCCCGCCCGGGTAACCGGAGTGGCGGTAGGCCTTCTTCTGCAGGAGCTTGGCGCCGGTGAGGGCCACCTTGTCGGCGTTGATGATGATGACGAAGTCGCCACCGTCCATGTGAGGGGAGAAGGTCGCCTTGTGCTTGCCGCGCAGGAGCGCTGCAGCGTGGCTGGCCAGGCGGCCGAGGACCACGTCGGTGGCGTCGATGACGACCCAGTCGTGCGTGATCTCACTGGCCTTCGGGGAATACGTGCGCGTCACAATAGTGCTGCTTTCTGGTCGGAGTTGGTCGTTCGTGAATCCCGCTCCTGTTGGGTGTTCCGAACGGAACGCCCGAGGTGGAGGGCTCAACTTCGGGTACCGCGCCGCAGAAGGCGCAGGCACCAACGGGAAAGTCTACGCGACGACGTCCCGGCGGTCAATTCCCACCGGGAACCTCACTCGGCGCTCGCCTCCACCTGCTCGTGGCTCCGCCGCTGACGGGTCTCGGCGGCCCGCGCGTGCAGCAGCCCCGGCTCGGGGTAACCGATCTCGACGAGGGTGAGTCCGCGCGCCGGCATCACCCGGAAATCGATCTCCCGCCGCCCGCCGTCGCGGAGCCGGACGACCTCCTCGAGCGACATGCGCCCCTCCCCCACGGCGACGCAAGCGCCGACGAGCGCCCGCACCATGCTGTGGCAGAACGCGTCGGCGGTGAGGCTCGCCACGAGCACGCCCGCTTCGTCCCGCGCCCAGCTGAAGGACTGCAGGGTTCGGATGGTCGTCGCGCGTGGTCTCGGTTTGCAGTACGCCTGGAAGTCGTGGAGCCCGACGAGCGAGGTGGCCGCCCGGTGGAGCAGCTCGACGTCGAGCGACGCCGTCGTCCAACTCGTTGTCCGCCGGAGGATCGGGTCCTTGCGGACGTCGGCGTCCGCGAGGCGGTAACGGTAGTGACGCCAGACCGCCGAGAAGCGCGCGTCGAATCCCTCCGGCGCCGGTTCCGCCGTGTGGATCACGACGTCGCGGTCCATCCCGAGCACGCCGTTCAGTCGACGCACGAGGAGCGAGCTCGCGGTCTCGTTCCGCGGCGTACCGTCGTGGAACTCGGCGTGGCGCCCCTGCAATCGCGTGATCTTCGCGAGCTGCGGCTCGGTGAGGTCGAGGTGCGCCACCTGACCGGCCGCGTGCACCCCGGCATCCGTCCGTCCTGCCACCACGAACCGCGGCATCGGCGGGACGGTCTTGCCGAGCACGCGATACAGCGCCTCCTCCAGGACCCCCTCGACCGTCCGGAGCCCCGGCTGCTTCGCCCATCCGGCGAAGTCCGTGCCGTCGTAGGCGATGGCGAGCCGGAACCGCTGGGTCGGGAGGACGTCCGCTGCCGCGACCTGCTCAGCGCTCACGGACGTACGCCAGATCACGCGTCGTCGCGACGAAGCCCTGTCGTTCGTACAGCCCGAGTGCACCCGTGGGGCTGGCCGTGTCGACCTCCAGGGTCGCCCGCTCGAGGCCGGCTGCCTGGATCCGGCGAAGCGCGGTGGCCAGCAGAGCCGGTGCGAGTCGTCGGCCACGCCAATCGCGCACGGTCCCGACGAGGGCGATGTACGCGCTGGTGAACCCCTGCGCGGACCAGCTGTCCTCGTCCACCTCGGCCAGCGTGAAGCCGACGACCCGTCCATCGTCGTCGATCGCTACCACCGAGAGGTCGTCGCGGAAGTGGGATCCGCCGACGAACTGCGCCCACATCGCCGGGACCGTCTCCAGGCTGCCCCAGTGGTCCCGGAACGAGTCGTTCCGAGCCTCCCTCGTGCGTTCGGCCACGTCCGGGTGGTACGCCTCGAGTCGGACACCGTCGGGCACGTCGATCTCGTCGATGGGCGCGGAGAGGTCGCGTTCCATGATCGTGAAGTACCGCGCCACGCCGAAGCCGAACCGCTCCAACAGGCGCGCCGCCCCCGGGTTCCGTTCGTCGACGTAGGCACGGGAGGAAGCTGGAGCACCCGTCTCGACGGAGGCCAGCTGCTGCTTGGATCGTTCCAGCGACCACGCGAGCAGCACTCGGCCGATCCCCCGCTCACGCCATGCGGGATGCACGCCGCCGAAGACGTACGAATACACGGACACGTCTCGCGAGGGCGACAGGACCACCATCGCGTAGGCGACCAGCGTGCCGTCGGCGGCGATCGCCAGCAGGCTGTCCGCAGCCATGTCGATCCACGCGTGGTCGAACTGGTCCGCGATCTCATCGCGGCTCGTCACCCGGTGGGGGTTGTCGAACGGATCCATGGCACGGCACAGCGCCACGATGTCGTCGATGTCCGCGCGGACCGCCGGACGCCAGTGATCGACGTCGGGGTGCTGTGGCAGGGCCGGCAGGCCGGCCGGAACGGCGGGAGTGGTACTCATGTCTCCAGCCTAGGACACCGTCGCAGCGCCGCCAGGAACGACGGAACCCCGCCCTCCAGGTGGAGAGCGGGGTTCCGTTCGTGTGTCGCTGAACCTACTTGGCGTCCTTCGCGGGAGCCTCGTCGGTGGTCTCGCCGGCGTCGACGGACTCGCCGTCGGTCTCGGTCGCCTCGACGGCTTCCGTCGCCTCTGCGTCGGCTTCGACCTCGGCGGGGGTCTCCTCGGCCGGAGCCTCGTCGACCGGCGCTGCGGCGTGCTTCGCGGACTGCTTGGCCGGCTTCGCCTTCGGCGTGACGGGCTCGAGGACGAGCTCGATCACGGCCATCGGAGCGTTGTCGCCCTTGCGGTAACCGGTCTTGATGATGCGCGTGTAGCCACCCTGGCGGTCGGCGACGAGGGGCGCGATCTCCGTGAAGAGCTCGTGGACGACGCTCTTGTCGGTGATCGTCGCGAGCACCCGACGGCGGGCGTGCAGGTCGCCGCGCTTCGCGAAGGTGATCAGGCGCTCAGCGAGCGGACGCAGGCGCTTCGCCTTGGTCTCGGTGGTCTGGATGCGCTTGTGGGTGAACAGCGCAGCAGCGAGGTTGGCGAGCAGGAGACGCTCGTGGGCAGGTCCGCCTCCGAGGCGGGGTCCCTTGGTGGGAGTAGGCATTCTTGTCTCTCTTCAGGTTGGAAAGTCGTCAGGTGGATCGCGTGCTAGGAGACGGTCTCGTCGTCGTAGCCGCTGTAGAAGTGGGCGCCGTCGAACCCGGGAACCGAGTCCTTCAGGGAGAGGCCCATTTCGGTGAGCTTGTCGCGAACTTCATCCACCGACTTCTGTCCGAAGTTGCGGATGTTCATGAGCTGCGTCTCCGACAGCGCGACGAGCTCGCTGACGTTGTTGATGCCCTCGCGCTTGAGGCAGTTGTACGAGCGCACGGAGAGGTCGAGGTCCTCGATCGGGATCGAGAGCTCGCCCGGCAGCACGGCGTCGACCGGCGCGGGGCCGATCTCGATGCCCTCTGCGGCGGTGTTGAGCTCACGAGCCAGGCCGAACAGCTCGGTCAGCGTACGACCGGCCGACGCGATGGCGTCGCGCGGCGTGATGGCCGGCTTCGACTCGACGTCGACGACCAGGCGGTCGAAGTCGGTGCGCTCACCGGCACGAGTCGCCTCGACGCGGTAGGTCACCTTGAGGACGGGCGAGTAGATCGAGTCGACGGGGATCTGACCGGCTTCGCTGAACTCGTTGCGGTTCTGCGTGGCCGACACGTAGCCGCGGCCACGCTCGATCGTGAGCTCGAGCTCGAACTTCGCCTTGTCGTTGAGGGTCGCGATGACGAGGTCCGGGTTGTGGACCTCGACGCCGGCCGGAGCCGAGATGTCGGCTGCGGTGACCTGGCCTGCGCCGGTCTTGCGGAGGTACGCCGTGATCGGCTCGTCGTGCTCGCTGGAGACGACGAGGCCCTTGATGTTCAGGATGATCTCGGTGACGTCTTCCTTGACACCGGGGATCGTGCTGAACTCGTGCAGCACGCCGTCGATGCGGATGCTGGTGACGGCTGCACCCGGGATGGACGACAACAGGGTGCGACGGAGCGAGTTCCCGAGGGTGTACCCGAAGCCTGGCTCGAGCGGCTCGATGATGAACCGGCTGCGGAACTCCGAGATGGATTCTTCGGTGAGCGTAGGGCGCTGTGCGATGAGCACTATGGATTCCTTTCGGCTAAGTGTCCGCTATATGACACTTGCGTTGGCGAGGTAGTGAATGGTGTTCGCTGGCCCTGGTCACCAGGACCATGCCGTGATCCGTCCGCGGCGATCAGACGATCGCTACGGACGGATCACGGCCGGTGAACCGAAGGAATTAGACGCGGCGACGCTTCGGGGGGCGGCAGCCGTTGTGTGCCTGAGGCGTGACGTCGTTGATCGAGCCGACCTCGAGGCCTGCGGCCTGGAGGGAACGGATCGCGGTCTCGCGGCCGGAGCCGGGTCCCTTGACGAAGACGTCGACCTTCTTCATCCCGTGCTCCTGCGCCTGACGCGCAGCCGACTCGGCGGCGAGCTGTGCGGCGAACGGGGTCGACTTGCGCGAACCCTTGAAGCCGACGCCGCCGGACGAAGCCCAGCTGATGACCGCGCCCGAGGGGTCGGTGATCGAGACGATCGTGTTGTTGAACGTCGACTTGATGTGGGCCTGGCCCACGGCGATGTTCTTCTTTTCCTTCTTACGCGGCTTCCGAACGGCCGACTTTGGTGCTGCCATGAATATCTCCTGAGTCCTATGACGAGGCGACTAGGCGGGGCCTAGCGAGCCTTCTTCTTGCCGGCGACGGTGCGCTTCGGGCCCTTGCGGGTGCGCGCGTTGGTCTTGGTGCGCTGGCCGCGGACCGGAAGTCCACGACGGTGACGGATGCCCTGGTAGGACCCGATCTCCACCTTGCGGCGGATGTCGGCGGCGACCTCACGGCGGAGGTCACCCTCGACCTTGAAGGTGCCCTCGATGTAATCGCGCAGGGCGATCAGCTGGTCATCGGTGAGATCCTTCACGCGGATGTCTCCGCTGATGCCGGTGTCGGCGAGGGTCTTGAGTGACCGCGTGCGGCCAACACCGTAGATGTACGTCAGTGCAACTTCCACGCGCTTGTCGCGTGGGATGTCTACGCCGGCGAGACGTGCCATGGTGGCTTCTCCTAGGAGTTGTGGAGGTGTGGAGCAGTTCCGGTGCTCGGGCCTCCGACCCGAGGTGTCACCCGCGGCGCACGATGTGCTGCGGGATCTGGAACTGCCGTTAGAGGGGTGGTGCTGTGTTGCTCAGGGCTGCGTGCTGCAGATCCTCTGAGATCAACCCTGGCGCTGCTTGTGGCGCGGGTTCTCGCAGATGACCATGACGCGGCCGTTGCGACGGATGACCTTGCACTTGTCGCAGATCTTCTTGACGCTGGGCTTGACCTTCATAGTTCTCTCTTTTCGCTGTCATCGTGCCGGGCCCACCACCGGATGGTGGCGGCGCGTCCGGCCGTTACTTACAGCGCGACCTACTTGTAGCGGTAGACGATCCGACCACGGGTCAGGTCGTAGGGGGTCAGTTCCACGATCACGCGGTCCTCTGGGAGGATGCGGATGTAGTGCTGACGCATTTTGCCCGAAATGTGGGCAAGTACCTTGTGTCCGTTGGTCAGCTCAACGCGGAACATCGCGTTGGGCAGAGCCTCGACCACTTGGCCCTCGATCTCGATGACGCCGTCTTTTTTGGCCATAGCCTCACTGTCGCTCAGGTTGAGTCGCACTGGTCGTGCGGATGGATTGCGGTGCGGATGTCGGCTCGCCGAAGGCATGCAGAAAGCACCAAAGATCGATTCTATGCTATGTTTCCGGGTTTCGCCAACTCGACGTCGGCCAGGGCCCGTCAGTCGGTACGGGAGCGCAGCGCGTCGTTGATCTGCGCCGTGAGACCGGCGTCCATCGGCAGCGGACGTCCGTCCACGCCACGCACCGGCGCGGCCAGTCGGACGCTGGAGAGCAGCCAAGCCGCTTCCGCGTCGAGCACGTCCTCCGGTGTCAGCATCCGGTACTCGTGCGGGAGCCCCTGCTCCTCGAGATGGGCCCAGAGCGCGAGCTGCGTGGTGCCGGGCAGGATGCCACTGGACGGAGGCGGTGTCACGAATGTTCCGCCGATCCGGACGACCACGGTGGAGGTGGGGCCCTCGAGGACGAAGCCGTCGCTGCTGACGAAGAGCACGTCGTCCGCTCCACGTCGGTGCGCCTCACGGAGCGCGGCCATGTTGACCGCGTACGACAGCGTCTTGGCGCCGGCGAGCAGCCACGGCGAACGCTCCTGCACGTCGCTCGCGAGACCGCGGTCGAGCAGGACGACCTCGATGCCGTTCTCACGCTCGGGGAAGCCGTCAGCCGGTGTCGCCGAGATCCACGCGGTCGGGCGTCCGCCACTCCCCCGCGTCACGACGAGTCGGACGGCGCTCTGATCGACGTCGGGGAGTTCCGCGATCGCGCGCGAGATCGCGAGGCGCCACTGTGCGTGGTTCGGCGCGGGCAGATCGAGGATGGCCGCCGACTCGGTCAGCCGATCGAGATGCGCGTCGACCGACTGCGGGTGCCGGCCGACGACACCGATCGTCTCGAAGATCCCGTCCCCCCGCGCGGGGCCCAGATCGAAGACGCTCAAGACGCCGGACCCGTCGCCGGCCGGCGTGATCGTGGCCGCGAGGTCGGCGTCGTCGATGACGGTGTCCGCGGGGAGGACGTCGAGAAGGAACACGATCGGCACGCTCATGCCGAGCAACTCTACCGGGACGGACGAGGTCCGGACGGCGACCGGGCTGCCGCTCGGTCAGGCGGGACGGACGGGGGTGACGCCGAACGCGGCGAGAGCCGCGGCGCCGCCGTCGTGAGCGGTCAGGACCCAGATGCCGTCGCGGTGCACGGCGACGCTGTGCTCCCAGTGCGCAGCCGAACCACCGTCGAGCGTGGCGACGGTCCATTCGTCGTCGCGGACGAAGGTGTCGGCGCTCCCGGCGACCACCATCGGTTCGATGGCCACCACGAGTCCGGGCTTCACTTCGGGTCCACGCTGGCGGACCCGGTAGTTGAAGACCGGCGGTGCCTCGTGCATCGTGCGTCCGATGCCGTGCCCGACGTAGTCCGTGAGGATCCCGTAGGGCTTCCCCTCGGGTGAGTGGTCCTCGACGTACTCCTCGATCGCGGCACCGATCTGGTTGAGGTGTCGGGCGGTCGCGAGCTCGGCGATCCCGGCCCACAGCGAACCCTCCGTCACCGCCGAGAGGCGCTCGCGCTCGGTGACGAGCTCCGGGCGCGTGGGGTCGGGCAGCACGATGGTCATCGCGGAGTCGCCGTTCCAGCCGTCGATCTCGGCGCCGCTGTCGATCGACACGATGTCGCCCGCCTGCAGCACGCGAGACCCGGGGATGCCGTGGACCACGTCCTCGTTGACCGAGGCGCAGACCGTGTGGCGATAGCCGGGGACGAGCTTGAAGTTGGAGTGCCCGCCGGCCGCGACGATGGCCGCCTCGGCAGCCGCGTCGAGTTGCAGCGTCGTCACCCCGGGGGCGACGAGCGCGCGCACTGCATCGAGCGAGGCCGCGGTGGCCAGCCCCGGCGCGATCATGGCGCGGATCTGGTCAGGGGTCTTGTAGATCGACTTCCGGAACACCGTGGTTGACGTGTCGGTGCGTCAGACGGCCGGGACGATGATGCCGCGGGCAGCAAGGGCGGCGTCGATCCGCGCGGTGACCTCGTCGACCTCACCGAGGCCGTCGACCGCCACGACGAGCCCGCGAGCGGTGAAGACCTCGATCAGCGGCGCGGTCTCCTGTGCGTAGAGGTCGAGCCGGTGGCGGATGACCTCCTCCGTGTCGTCGGTGCGACCCTGCTCGGCGGCACGCTTGAGGAGTCGAGCGACGACCTCTTCTGTGTCGGCCTGCAGCTGCACGACAGCGTTGAGGCTCGCGTCGTTCTCCGCGAGTAGCGCGTCGAGCGCCACCACCTGGTCGGTGGTCCGCGGATACCCGTCGAGCAAGAACCCCTCGACGGCGTCGGGCTGGTGGAGCCGGTCGCGGACGATCTCGTTCGTCAACGAGTCGGGAACGTACCCGCCCTCGCTCACGATCGCCTGGACCTGCTTCCCGAGCGCCGTACCCTCCTTGATGTTCGCGCGGAAGATGTCGCCCGTCGAGATCGCGGGGATGTCGAAGCGCTCCGCGAGGAAGGCCGCCTGTGTGCCCTTGCCGGATCCCGGAGGACCGACGATGAGCAGACGGGGCTTGCCGGCTGCCGCGCTCAACGCAGGAGCCCTTCGTAGTGACGCTGCTGGAGCTGCGAGTCGATCTGCTTGACCGTCTCGAGCCCGACACCGACGATGATGAGGATCGATGCGCCGCCGAACGGGAAGTTGGCGTTCGCGCCCACCAGCGCCAGGGCGATGAGCGGAAGGAGGGCGATCAACCCCAGGTAGATCGATCCGGGCAGGGTCACGCGGGTCAGGACGTAGTCGAGGTATTCGGCCGTCGGGCGGCCGGCACGGATGCCGGGGATGAACCCGCCGTACTTCTTCATGTTGTCGGCGACCTCTTCGGGGTTGAAGGTGATCGCGACGTAGAAGTAGGTGAAGCCGACGATGAGCAGGAAGTACATCAGCATGTACAGCGGGTGGTCACCCTTGGTGAGGTACTGCTGGATCCACAGGACCCAGGGCGCCGGGGTGCCGGTCGTCGGCTGGTTGAACTGCGCGATGAGGGCCGGCAGGTACAGGATCGACGACGCGAAGATGACGGGCACCACACCGGCCATGTTGACCTTGATGGGGATGTACGTGTTGTTGCCGCCGTACGTCCTGCGTCCGACCATCCGCTTCGCGTACTGCACCGGGATGCGACGTTGCGACTGCTCGACGAAGACGACGAGTCCGACGATCACGAGGCCGACTGCGAGCACGAGGAGGAAGACCTCCGGGCCCTTCGCGGTCCAGATGGCGGCCAGCGAGCCCGGGAAGGTGGCTGCGATCGAGGTGAAGATGAGGAGCGACATGCCATTGCCGACGCCGCGCTCGGTGACGAGCTCGGCCATCCACATGACGAGGCCGGTGCCCGCGGTCATGGTGACGACCATGAGGAGCATGCCGTACCAGGTGCCGCCTTGGGCGGTGATGAGGTCGGCGCAGACGCCGCCCTGGTTGCCGAACAGTGCACCGCTCTTGGCGACCGTGATGAGCGTCGTCGACTGGAGGATGCCGAGGAAGATCGTGAGGTAACGCGTGTACTGCGTCAGCTTGCCCTGGCCGGCCTGGCCTTCTTTGTGCAGCGTCTCGAAGTGCGGAATGACCACGCGGAGGAGCTGGACGATGATCGACGCGGTGATGTAGGGCATGATGCCCAGCGCGAAGATGGAGAGTTGGAGGAGCGCGCCACCGCTGAAGAGGTTGACGAGCTCGTAGAGGCCTGACGCGCCGGCGGCCTGCTGGTTCGCGAGGCACTGCTGCACGTTCGGGAAGTTCACGAACGGAGCGGGGATGAAGGACCCCAGCCGGTAGATGGCGATGATCCCGAGCGTGAACCCGATCTTGCGACGAAGATCCGGGGTCCGGAAGATCCGGCCGATGGCGCTGAACAAAAGGGGCCTCCTGTGAGATGTTGCGGGGTCGGCCCGGGTGACCGGCATGATGCCGGCCACCCGAGTGAGCTCCTGTGCGGAGCCGGCCGAGGGCTACTTGACGCTGCCCCCGGCTGCCACGATCTTCTGCTCAGCTGAGCCGGAGACCTTGTCAACCGCGACATTCAGCTTAACCGAGATGTCACCGTTTCCGAGAACCTTGACCTTCTCGTTCTTCCGGACGGCACCCTTGGCGACGAGGTCGACCGTGGTCACGTCGCCACCCTTCGGGTACAGCTCGGCGAGCTTCTCCAGGTTCACGACCTGGTACTCGACGCGGAAGGGGTTCTTGAAGCCACGGAGCTTCGGGGTGCGCATGTGCAGCGGCATCTGCCCACCCTCGAAGCCGACCTTGACGTTGTAACGCGCCTTCGTACCCTTGGTACCGCGACCCGCGGTCTTACCCTTGGACGCCTCACCACGGCCCACGCGCATCCGGGACTTCTTGGCCCCGGCGGCCGGACGCAGGTGGTGCACCTTCAGGACCTGCTCGCGCTTCTCAGCGGGCTCGTCCTTCGCGGGCTTCTTGGCTGCAGCGGCCTTGGGGGCCGCCTTCGCCTTGGGCTCGGCCTTCGCGGCAGCCGTCTTCGGAGCTGCCTTGGCAGCGGCCTTGGGGGCCTTCTCCTCAGTGGTTTCGTTCTTCTCAGCCATTAGTCGATCTCCTCAACCTGTACGAGGTGAGCAACAGTGTTCACGTAGCCGCGGTTCTGCGCGTTGTCCGGACGGACGACGACAGCACCGATGCGACGGAGACCCAGGCTGCGAAGCGTGTCGCGCTGGTTCTGCTTCTCACTAATTCTGCCCTTGATCTGGGTGATCCTCAGCTGGGCCATCAGGCACCTACCTTCGCAGCAGCGGCCGCCTGAACGGCCTCTGCCTCTGCACGGAGCAGGCGGGCCGGAGCGACCTGGTCGAACTCGAGACCACGACGGGCTGCGACGGCACGAGGTTCCTCGAGCTGCTTCAGCGCCGTGACGGTCGCGTGGACGATGTTGATCGTGTTGGACGAACCGAGCGACTTGCTCAGCACGTCGTGGATGCCGGCGCACTCGAGGACGGCGCGGACGGGACCGCCGGCGATGACACCGGTACCAGCGGCGGCGGGGCGCAGGAGCACCACACCGGCTGCTGCCTCACCCTGGGTGGGGTGCGGGATGGTCGAGCCGACGCGCGGGACGCGGAAGAAGTTCTTCTTCGCCTCTTCGACGCCCTTCGCGATCGCGAGCGGGACTTCGCGAGCCTTGCCGTAGCCGACGCCGACCATGCCGTTGCCGTCACCGACGACCACGAGGGCGGTGAAGCTGAAGCGACGACCACCCTTCACGACCTTCGAGACACGGTTGATGGTCACGACGCGCTCCAGGAACTGGCTCTTGTCGCTGTCGCGGCTACCGCGGTCGCGGTTGGGGTTGCGCTCGCGGCCTCCGCGGCGCGCCTCGCGCGGCTCGCGGTCGCCGGTGGGCGCCGTCGATGCCGCGGTCTCGACCGGGGCCTCGGCCACGGTCGCCACAGGCTCTTGCTGCTGCTTGTTGTCTTCGCTCACAGGTTCAATCCGCCCTCTCGAGCACCATCGGCAATTGCTGCCACGCGACCTGCGTAGCGGTTGCCTCCACGGTCAAATACGACATCGTCGATGCCGGCTGCCTTGGCACGCTCGGCGATGAGTTCGCCGACCTTGCGCGACTTGGCGGTCTTGTCGCCGTCGAACGTCCGGAGGGTGTCCTCCATGGTCGAGGCGGAGACGAGGGTGTGACCCTTCGTGTCATCGACAACCTGCACGAACACGTGACGGGCTGAACGGTTGACGACGAGGCGCGGACGGACCGCGGTGCCCTCGACCTTCTTGCGCAGACGCGTGTGGCGACGGCCACGTGCGGCAGTCTTCGTTGGACGAGCCATGGTTACTTACCAGCCTTTCCGGCCTTGCGACGCACGATCTCGCCGGCGTAGCGCACACCCTTGCCCTTGTACGGCTCGGGCTTGCGGATCTTACGGATGTTGGCGGCGACCTCGCCGACGGCCTGCTTGTCGATACCGGCGACCGTGAGCTTGTTGTTGCCCTCGACGGTCAGCGTGATGCCGACCGGCGGCTCGACGGTGACGGGGTGCGAGAAGCCGAGCGCGAACTCGACGGCGCTGCCCTTCTGAGCGACGCGGTAACCGGTACCGACGACCTCGAGGCCCTTGGTGTAGCCCTGGGTGACGCCGATGATCTGGTTCGCGATGAGCGTGCGGGTCAGGCCGTGGAGCGAGCGCGAGTTGCGCTCGTCGTCGGGACGCGTGACGAGCAGCTGTGCGTCTTCGAGCTTGACCTCGATGGGGCTCGCGACGGTGAGCTGGAGCTCACCCTTCGGGCCCTTGACGGTGACGTTCTGACCGGCGACGTCGATGGTGACGCCTGCCGGGATGTCGATGGGGAGTCTTCCAATACGAGACATGACTGGCTACCACACGTAGGCGAGGACTTCCCCACCCACGCCCTTCTTCTCGGCCTGGCGGTCCGTGAGGAGGCCGCTGGAGGTGGACAGGATGACGACGCCGAGGCCGCCGAGGACCTTGGGGATCTCGTTCGACTTCGCGTAGACGCGGAGGCCGGGCTTCGAGACGCGCTTGATGCCGGCGATGGAACGCTCGCGGTTCGGGCCGAACTTGAGGCTCAGCGAGAGCGTCTGTCCGACGGCCGCGTCAGCGACCTCCCAGCCGGAGATGTAGCCCTCGGACTTGAGGATCTCGGCGATGTTCACCTTGAGCTTGGAGTGCGGCATCGACACGGTGTCGTGGTGCGCCGAGTTCGCATTGCGCAGTCTGGTCAGCATGTCTGCGACCGGATCTGTCATGGTCATATCGAGTGTTTCCTTTGTTCACCAGGTTTCGACATCCTGTGCAAGGGTGCCGACCTGTGGTGGTTGAACCGTTCTGGGCAGGAGTGCCCCGAACGGGCGGAAGCCCGGTCCTCGACATACACCGAGGACCGGGCAGAAGCTCAGCCTACTTGGACTCAGCCGCCTTGAACGGGAAGCCGAGCGCCTTGAGCAGCGCGCGACCCTCGTCGTCGTTCTTGGCCGTGGTCACGACGGTGATGTCGAAGCCGCGGACACGATCGATCTTGTCCTGGTCGATCTCGTGGAACATGGACTGCTCCTGGAGACCGAAGGTGTAGTTGCCGTTGCCGTCGAACTGCTTGTCCGAGAGACCGCGGAAGTCGCGGATACGCGGAAGAGCGAGGCTCAGCAGGCGGTCGAGGAACTCCCAAGCGCGGTCGCCACGAAGCGTGACGTGGGCGCCGATGGGCTGACCCTCGCGCAGCTTGAACTGCGCGATGGACTTGCGTGCCTTGGTGACCTGCGGCTTCTGGCCGGTGATCTTGGTGAGGTCCGAAACAGCGCCGTCGATGACCTTGCTGTCGCGAGCGGCCTCGCCCACACCGGTGTTGACGACGACCTTCACGAGTCCGGGCACCTGGTGCACGTTCGTGAAGCCGAAGTCCTTCTGCAGCTGCGGAAGGATCTCAGCGCGGTACTTCTGCTTGAGACGGGGCTGGATTTTGCCAGTCGCCACTTCTGTGTCGGTCATTACAGGTCCTTACCTGACTTCTTGGCGTAACGAACGCGGACCGTCTTGGTGACGCCGTCCTTCGTGACTTCCTCGTTGCGGTGGCCGACCTTGGTCGGGCCCTTGGTCTCCGGGTCGACGAGCGCGACATTGGAGATGTGGATCGAAGCCTCGACGGTCTCGATGCCGCCGGTCTTCGTTCCACGCTGGGTCTGGCCGACACGGGAGTGCTTCGTGACGTAGTTGACGCCCTCCACGATCACCCGGTTCTTGTCCGCCAGGACCTCGATGACGCGACCCTGCTTGCCGCGGTAACCACCGCGGTCCTGCTTCGGGCCGGAGACGACCTGAACCAGGTCGCCCTTCTTGATCTTTGCCATGACTTAGATAACCTCCGGCGCCAACGAGACGATCTTCATGAACTTCTTGTCACGAAGCTCGCGGCCGACCGGTCCGAAGATGCGGGTACCACGGGGGTCCCCGTCAGCCTTCAGGATGACAGCGGCGTTCTCGTCGAACTTGATGTACGAACCGTCGGAACGACGGGTCTGCTTGCGGGTGCGGACGATGACCGCCTTGACGACGTCGCCCTTCTTGACGTTGCCACCGGGGATCGCGTCCTTGACGGTCGCGACGATGGTGTCACCGAGGCCCGCGTAGCGGCGGCCGGAGCCACCGAGCACGCGAATGGTCAGGAGCTCCTTGGCGCCGGTGTTGTCGGCGACCTTGACTCGTGATTCTTGCTGAAGCATTGTTCGCTTTCCTCTCAGTAAGCCGCGAGGCCTACTTGGCCTTCTCGAGAATCTCGACCAGACGCCAGCGCTTGGTGGCGCTGGTGGGGCGGGTCTCGCTGATCAGGACGAGGTCGCCGATGCCGGCGGAGTTCGCCTCGTCGTGAGCCTTGACCTTGGAGGTGCGGCGGATGACCTTGCCGTAGAGCGGGTGCTTCACGCGGTCCTCGACCTCGACGACGATGGTCTTCTCCATCTTGTCGCTGGTCACCAGACCACGGCGGGTCTTGCGGTAGCCACGAGCAGCGGCGTCCTTGACGTCGTGCTCGGCCGACTCGTGACCCTCGGGGGCCTTGTCAGTAGCGGTAGCCATGTCTAGGCCTCCTTCGTGGTCTCGGCGTCGGCTGCAGCGGTGTCCTCGGACTTCGGTGCGGCCTTGGCCTTCTTGGTCTTCTTCTCAGCCTTGGCCTCGACGACCTCGACGGTCGGCGTGGCACGGATGCCGAGCTCGCGCTCACGGATGACCGTGTAGATGCGAGCGATGTCGCGCTTCACGGCGCGCAGGCGGCCGTGGTTCTCGAGCTGCCCCGTGGCCGACTGGAAGCGCAGGTTGAACAGCTCTTCCTTGGCCTTGCGGAGCTCCTCGAGGAGGCGCTGGTCTTCAAAGGTGTCGAGCTCGACGGGGGTGAGCTCCTTGGATCCGATCGCCATTATGCGTCGCCCTCCTCGCGCTTGATGATGCGTGCCTTGAGGGGCAGCTTGTGGATTGCACGGGTGAGCGCTTCGCGGGCCAGGGTCTCATCGACTCCGGCGACCTCGAACAGCACACGACCCGGCTTGACGTTCGCGACCCACCACTCGGGCGAACCCTTACCGGAACCCATGCGGGTCTCGGCGGGCTTCTTGGTCAGCGGACGGTCGGGGTAGATGTTGATCCACACCTTTCCGCCACGCTTGATGTGACGCGTCATGGCGATACGAGCGGACTCGATCTGACGGTTGGTCACGTAAGCGGGCGTCAGGGCCTGGATACCGTACTCACCGAACGACACCTTGGTGCCACCGGTCGCCTGGCCGGAACGGCCGGGGTGGTGCTGCTTCCGGTGCTTGACTTTGCGTGGGATCAACATGGTTATGCCTCAACTCCTGCGGCGGCGGGCGCCTCAGCAGCTGCCTTGGGGGCGCTGCTCGGACCGGCGTTCCGACGGGGGCGGTCGCCACCGTCGCGACGTTCCGGACGCGTCGACTTCTGGTTGGCCTGCTCGCGAGCAAGCTCCTTGTTGGTGATGTCGCCCTTGTAGATCCAGACCTTCACGCCGATGCGGCCGAACGTGGTCTTCGCCTCGTAGAAGCCGTAGTCGATGTTCGCGCGGAGCGTGTGCAGCGGCACACGGCCTTCGCGGTAGAACTCGGAACGGCTCATCTCGGCGCCGCCGAGGCGGCCGGACACCTGGATGCGGACACCCTTGACGGTGGACGTGCGCTGAGCGCCCTGCAGGCCCTTACGCATCGCGCGGCGGAAGGCCACACGTGCGGAGAGCTGCTCGGCGATGCCCTGCGCGACGAGCTGTGCGTCGGCCTCGGGGTTCTTTACCTCGAGGATGTTCAGCTGGATCTGCTTCTTCGTGAGCTTCTCGAGGTCGGCGCGGATGCGCTCGGCCTCGGCGCCACGGCGACCGATCACGATGCCCGGACGGGCGGTGTGGATGTCGACGCGGACGCGGTCACGGGTGCGCTCGATCTCGATGCGACTGACACCAGCGCGGTCGAGCGAGGTCGCCAGCAGACGGCGGATCTTGACGTCTTCCGCGACGAAGTCGCTGTAACGCTGACCCTTCTTCGTGCTGTCGGAGAACCAACGCGACACGTGGTCGGTCGTGATTCCCAGACGGAAGCCGTATGGATTGACTTTCTGACCCATTACTTGCTCACCTTCTTGGCCTTGGCAGCGCCGGCAGTCTCATCAGGCGTCGAGAGCTCGACGGTGATGTGGCTGGTGCGCTTGAGGATGCGGAACGCGCGGCCCTGTGCGCGGGGACGGAAACGCTTGAGGGTTGCACCCTCATCGACGTACGCCTTCGCGATGTACAGGTCCTGCTCGTCAAGGAACACGTTGTCCTTGTCGGCCGTGACGCGAGCGTTCGCGATGGCCGAGGCAACGAGCTTGTAGATGGGCTCGCTGGCGCTCTGTGGTGCGAACTTCAGGATGGCCAAGGCCTCCTGAGCCTGCTTGCCACGGATGAGCGCGACGACACGACGGGCCTTCTGGGGGGTGACGCGGATGTGTCGCACGCGGGCGATCGACTCCACCATTTCTCTTCCTCCTTCACGTCACCGCGTTAGCGGCGACGGCCCTTCTTGTCGTCCTTCACGTGTCCACGGAAGGTGCGGGTGGGCGCGAACTCGCCGAGCTTGTGCCCGACCATCGTCTCGGTGACGAACACCGGGATGTGCTTGCGACCGTCGTGGACGGCGATGGTGTGACCCAGCATCGCCGGGATGATCATCGATCGACGCGACCAGGTCTTGATCACGTTCTTGTTGTTGGCCTCGTTCGCCGTGACGACCTTGCGGAGCAGGTGGTCGTCGACGAAGGGGCCCTTCTTGAGACTGCGTGGCATCTTCTCTTACTCCTACTTACGCTTCTTGCCGGCGGTACGACGACGAACGATGAGCTTGTCGCTTTCCTTGTTGGGGTGGCGCGTGCGGCCTTCCTTCTGGCCCCACGGGCTGACCGGGTGACGTCCACCGGAGGTCTTGCCCTCACCACCACCGTGCGGGTGGTCGATCGGGTTCATCGCGACACCACGGACGGTCGGGCGGACGCCCAGCCAGCGCTTACGGCCGGCCTTGCCCCAGTTGATGTTCGACTGCTCGGCGTTGCCGACTTCACCGATGGTGGCGCGGCAGCGCAGGTCGACGTTGCGGATCTCACCGGACGGCAGACGGAGCTGCGCGTACGGGCCGTCCTTCGCGACGAGACGCACCGATGCACCCGCGGAGCGGGCCATCTTCGCGCCGCCGCCGGGACGGAGCTCGATCGCGTGGATGACCGTACCGGTGGGGATGTTCTTCAGCGGCAGGTTGTTCCCGGGCTTGATGTCCGCGCCGGCACCCGACTCGACCACGTCGCCCTGGCTGAGCTTGTTCGGAGCGAGGATGTACCGCTTGGTGCCGTCCACGAAGTGGAGCAGCGCGATACGCGCGGTGCGGTTGGGGTCGTACTCGATGTGAGCGACCTTGGCGTTGACGCCGTCCTTGTCGTTGCGACGGAAGTCGATCAGACGGTACTGGCGCTTGTGGCCACCACCGATGTGACGCGTCGTGATGCGGCCCTGGTTGTTGCGACCACCGGTCTTCGACAACGGACGAAGCAGCGACTTCTCCGGCGTGGTGCGGGTGATCTCCGCGAAGTCCGCGACAGACGAACCGCGACGACCAGGAGTCGTGGGCTTGTACTTACGAATAGCCATTTCTTATTCCTCTTCGTTCCCGGCCGTCTTAGCCAACAGCCGTGAAGATGTCGATGGAACCCGACTTGAGCGACACGATGGCGCGCTTGGTGTCCTTGCGCTTGCCGGTGCCGAACTTGGTGCGACGGGTCTTGCCCTGACGGGTGAGGGTGTTGATCGAAGCGACCTCGACACCGAAGATCTTCTCGATGGCGAGCTTGATCTCGGTCTTGTTCGAGCGCGGGTCGACGAGGAAGGTGTACTTGCCCTCGTCGATCAGGCTGTAGCTCTTCTCGGAGACGACCGGCGCGAAGATGACGTCGCGGGGGTCCTTGTTGATCGCGGTCATGCCGAGACCTCCTCGGTTGCGGCCGTGTTGCCGGTCTTGCTGGCGACGAATGCCTCGAAGGCGGCCTTGGTGAAGACGATGTCGTCGGAGACGAGCACGTCGTATGCGTTCAGCTGGTCGTACGACAGCACGTGCACGTTCTGCAGGTTGCGGACGCTGCGGAGGCTGACCTCGTCGTCGCGCTGGAGGACGATCAGGACGTGCTTCGAGGAAGCGACGTTCGTCAGGTACTCGGACACGGCCTTCGTCGACGGCTTCTCACCGATCGAGAGGGAGTCGACGACGTGCAGGCGGCTGCCGCGTGCGCGGTCGGAGATGGCGCCGAGGAGAGCCGCGGCGATCATCTTCTTGGGGGTGCGCTGTGCGTAGTTGCGGGGCACTGGACCGTGGACGATGCCACCGCCGGTCATCTGAGGTGCACGGATGGAGCCCTGACGAGCGTTACCCGTACCCTTCTGCTTGAACGGCTTGCGGCCGGCACCGGACACTTCGCCGCGGCGCTTGGTCTTGTGCGTCCCCTGGCGGGCGGCAGCGAGCTGCGCGACGACCACCTGGTGGATGAGCGGGATGTTGGTCTGAACGTCGAACACCTCGGCAGGAAGGTCGACGGTGCCGGCCTTCTTGAGCTTGGTGTCGAGCACGTCGAGAGTAGCGATAGCCATGGAACTACGCTCCCTTCACTGCGGTGCGGACGAATACGATGCGGCCACGAGCGCCGGGAACGGCACCCTTGACGAGCAGCAGGCCCTTCTCGGCGTCGATGGCGTGAACCCGGAGGTTCAGCACGGTGACGCGCTCGCCACCCATACGACCGGCCATGCGCATGCCCTTGAAGACACGGCTCGGGGTCGAGGAGGCGCCGATGGAGCCCGGCTTGCGGTGGTTGCGGTGAGCACCGTGAGATGCGCCCGTTCCCTTGAAGTTGTGACGCTTCATGACACCGGCGAAACCCTTACCCTTCGAAGTGCCGACGACGTCGACCTTCTGGCCGGCCTCGAAGACACCGTCGACGGTGAGCTCCTGGCCGAGCGAGTACTCGGATGCGTCGGCGGTGCGGACCTCGGTGAGGTGACGACGCGGCGTCACGCCGGCCTTGTCGAAGTGACCCGCGTCAGGCTTGCTGACCTTGCGGGGATCGATCTGGCCGTACGCGATCTGCACGGCGTCGTAGCCGTCGACCTCGGGGGTGCGAACCTGCGTGACCACGTTGGGCGTGATCTCGATGACGGTGACGGGAACGAGCTTGTTGTTCTCGTCCCACACCTGGGTCATGCCGAGCTTGGTGCCGAGCAGACCCTTGCTGGTCTTCGTGTTAGACATGTCTTCCTTCCGTCTCTACCGAGCTCAGAGCTTGATCTCGATGTTGACGTCCGCCGGCAGGTCGAGACGCATGAGCGAGTCGACGGCCTTCGGGGTCGGGTCGATGATGTCGATCAGACGCTTGTGGGTGCGCATTTCGAAGTGCTCCCGGCTGTCCTTGTACTTGTGCGGCGAACGGATCACGCAGACCACGTTCTTCTCCGTCGGAAGCGGCACGGGGCCGACGACGGTTGCGCCTGCACGGGTGACCGTGTCGACGATCTTGCGCGCCGAAGTATCGATGACCTCGTGGTCATACGACTTCAGTCGGATGCGGATCTTCTGTCCCGCCATGTGTGACTCACTCTCTGTCTCGCGTCGTGCGGATCGCTCCGTATTGGACGCATATCGTGCGCTTTGCAACGTTCGGTTGCTCCGCGCCATTGGCACTACTGGTGTCGCACCACTGTTCTGCTGTCAACGACCACTCGTGTCTTGCGACCCTCGTGGTCATCCACCGGCATCCACCCCGACTCGTGGTCGGCGCTGGGCGTAGCACTGCTACGACCTGGATTGCGATGAAGTGATTGGTGTTCTGCTACCCGCGGCCTAGGCTCGATCCCTGTCGCGTTGCCGCGTCTGGGAGCTCCTATGCACTACCTGGCAGTGATCCGCCGGAGCGCGCACAGGCACGCTCGTCCGAAATACTGAACTGGACTAGTTTGCCACGGATCCACCATGCGTGCAACCCGGGCGTGTCGCGGTCGGCGGATGGTCAGGATCCGCCCAGTCTCGGGCGTCGTGAGCACCGAGTCGCGGCTGTTCAGCAGGGCTCGACGACGTTGTCGACCTCGACCGCACGCACCCCCGGGGTGCCCTCGAACCGCACCGCGTCGACCGTCGCGCCGGACACGTCCGCATCGACGTCGAGCGTCACCGTCGCGCCCGGCGCGATCGCCACCACCACATAGGCCACCGGGCGTCCGTCGTCCGATCCGGCCGCGTACGGGACCTCGACGCCGTCAACCCGGACCGAGCGGATGACGGCGCCGTCGGGCGCGTAGGCCATGACCCGCAGGCGCATCCAACCACGTGGGAGCCCCTCACGCTCGTGGAACCCCGCGATGTAGTCGAACGCCTCCGTGTCGAGCTCCGGCTCCGTGTCGATCGTGTTGGAGAGTTCCGACGTGACCATCACCGTGCGGGTTCCGTCGACGTCGCACGACCCCGCACGGACACGGACCTGCTGTCGGAGGTAGTACTCGAGTTTGGACCCGACCGCGTCCGAGAGGTACAGCCCGAACGGCACCGAACGAGACGAACGCTCAGGCAGGGCTCCGCCGACCCCGGCGAGCACCAGCGCCCGCTCCTCGACGCGGTCGGGACTCCAGGCGAGCAGACGCCGGTCGTCGACCGCCTGGACCCAGCCGTCGATCGCCCGGGGCACCTCCATGGACCCCGCCTGCAGCTGCGACGTGAGCGCCTGCACGACGGCGGTGAAGGTCGCGTCCTGGGCCCGGTTCGCCTCGTCGCTGAGACCGGGGTGGTCTCGGTACACGCCGTTCAGGAGCTCGTCGACCACCGTCTTGCTCGACACCTCCGTGCCGTCGGCCAGCTCCACGGGGCCGGTCGCTCGCAGCAGGTGGGACAACGCGACCGGATCCACGGCCAGCACCAGGTCCGGTACGACGCCCTGGCTCTCCTCCCACAGCCGCGAGGCCACCTGCGCACCGTACGGGAAGTCCGGCCGCGCCGTCACCTCATGGATGGAGGTGCCTGCGGCGGCGTAGCCCTCGGTCCGATAGAGCGCGTCGGCATCGGCCGGAAGGGGCACCACCGGATCGGCGTGCGACACGAAGTCCGCGCCGCCGAGGGTCCTGGTCACGCTGAGCACCCCCTCCTCGACGTGCACGAGCACCGAAGCTCCTGCGATGCCGCCGAGGGCCCGGCTCTCCGCCGAGTTCTGGAACAGCACGACAACGTCTCGCGGACCCTCCTCCCCCAGGAACCCGGGCAGCGCCCGAAGCACCGGTGCGAGCCGCGCGGCGAGCGATGAGGCCTCGCGCAGCGGTCCGTCGAGTCCACCGAGCGCCGACACCACCTGCGGCAGGAGCACCGAACGGTCGAGACGGTCGAGGCGCGCCACCTGCTCCTCGAGTCGCTCGAGCGCACGCGCCGAGCTCCGGGCGAGTCTCCCCACCCGCTCCGTGTCCAGTCGCCCGTCGACCGCCAGTCCGTCGAGGGATAGGGCGAGGACCGGCTCGACGACCTCGTCGACGACCACGTGCGCCGCCTCGACGGCCGTGCGCACCGCCTCGAAGTTCGCCCCGGAGACGGGCACGCGTTCCGCAAGCCACCAGTCAGGCCGCTGCGTCGACGCCAGTGCCCGCTCGAGCGCATCTCCTGCACGCTCCACGGCGGCAGGATCGATCGCGTCGGTGCCGCCGCCATCGCCGCCCGCCCGAATCGTCTCGAGCTCCGGCAGGACCGACTCGAGCTCCTCCCGGACGGACATGGCCTCCACCGCCGCCGACACGGAGGCTCCAGCGATGCCGAGCAGGACGGACAGGGCGACGGCGCTCGGGATCAGGACACGTGGGCGCGACAGACGACGCGGGCGGGTGGAGGAACGGGACACGGTCACCTCGGGCGGCTCGATGCAGAATGGGTCGCCCGATATCTTACATATGAGTCGCTGGGTTGCCGACCGGCCGACGGCGCGCGCGACGAAGGGCCCGGAGCGAAATGCTCCGGGCCCTTCGTGTGGAACCGTGCCGACCCTGAGGTCGATCAGGGGTTCGCGTCAGCGGATGCTTACGCGAGCACCTTGGTGACGGTGCCGGCGCCGACGGTGCGGCCACCCTCGCGGATGGCGTAGCCGAGGCCGACCTCCATGGCGATGGGCTGGATCAGCTCAACGGTCATGTCGGTGGTGTCGCCGGGCATGACCATCTCGGTGCCCTCGGGCAGCGTGATGACGCCGGTGACGTCGGTGGTGCGGAAGTAGAACTGCGGACGGTAGTTCGCGTAGAACGGGTTGTGACGCCCACCCTCATCCTTGGACAGGATGTACGCGGTGCCCTCGAAGTTCGTGTGCGGCGTGACCGAACCCGGCTTCACGACGACCTGGCCGCGCTCGACGTCTTCACGCTTCGTGCCACGGAGCAGGAGACCACAGTTCTCGCCGGCCCATGCCTCGTCGAGCTGCTTGTGGAACATCTCGATACCCGTGACGATCGTCTTCTGCGTCGGGCGGATGCCGACGATCTCGACCTCGGAGTTGATCGCGAGCGTGCCACGCTCGGCGCGGCCCGTGACGACGGTTCCACGACCGGTGATCGTGAAGACGTCCTCGATCGGCATGAGGAAGGGCTTGTCCTTGTCGCGCACGGGGTCGGGGACGTTGGCGTCCACGGCGTCCATGAGGTCGAGGATGCTCTGCACCCACTTCTCGTCGCCCTCGAGCGCCTTGAGGCCCGAGACGCGGACGACCGGTGCGTCCTCAGCGAAGCCCTGCGAGGCGAGGAGCTCGGAGACCTCGAGCTCGACGAGCTCCAGGATCTCCTCGTCGTCGACCATGTCGGACTTGTTAAGCGCGACGAGCAGGTAGGGGACGCCGACCTGCTTGGCGAGCAGCACGTGCTCACGCGTCTGAGCCATCGGGCCGTCAGTGGCGGCGACGACCAGGATCGCGCCGTCCATCTGCGCAGCACCGGTGATCATGTTCTTGATGTAGTCAGCGTGACCGGGGGCGTCGACGTGCGCGTAGTGGCGCTTCGGGGTCTCGTACTCGACGTGCGAGATGTTGATCGTGATACCACGCTGACGCTCTTCCGGCGCGGAGTCGATCGACGCGAAGTCGCGCTGCACGTTGGTCGCGGACGGGAACTTGTCCGCCAGGACCTTCGAGATCGCCGCGGTGAGCGTGGTCTTGCCGTGGTCGACGTGACCGATCGTACCGATGTTGACGTGCGGCTTGGTCCGCTCGAACTTGGCCTTTGCCACTGTGAGTCCTCCTCAGGACGTTGTGCGGGACGCCGGGCACCATTCGATGCCCGACGCACTGCAGGGATGTGTATTCATGTTACGCGATCCGCCCGGGTGTTCGCACACCCGGCCGGACCGCGGTGAAGAGAGAGTGAGTGACTACTCGCCCTTGTTCTTCTGGATGATCTCGTCGGCGACAGCCTTCGGGACCTCCGCGTAGCTCTCGAACGTCATCGAGTACACGGCACGACCAGAGGTCTTCGACCGGAGGTCGCCGATGTAGCCGAACATCTCGGAGAGCGGCACGTTGGCACGGATGACCTTGACGCCGGTGGCGTCGTCCATGGACTGGATCTGTCCACGGCGCGAGTTGAGGTCTCCGATGACGTCGCCCATGTACTCCTCAGGAGTACGCACCTCGACCGCCATGAGCGGCTCGAGGAGGACGGGGTTGGCACGCGAGTAGGCCTCCTTGAGACCCATCGAGCCGGCGATCTTGAACGCCATCTCCGAGGAGTCGACGTCGTGCGCCGCACCATCGGTGATGATCGCCTTGACACCCACGACCGGGTAGCCCGCGAGGCCACCGACCTGCAGGGCGTCCTGGAAACCGGCGTCGATCGACGGGATGTACTCGCGCGGGATGCGACCACCGGTCACGGCGTTCACGAACTCGTAGGTCGTCTCCGGAGTGACGTCCATCGGCTCCAGATCGAACTGGATCTTCGCGAACTGACCCGAACCACCGGTCTGCTTCTTGTGCGTGTAGCCGTACTTCTCGACCTTGCGCTTGATGGTCTCGCGGTACGCGACCTGCGGCTTGCCGACGTTGGCCTCGACGTTGAACTCGCGCTTCATGCGGTCGACGAGGATGTCGAGGTGGAGCTCGCCCATGCCCTTGATGACCGTCTGGCCGGTCTCGGTGTTCTGCTCGGTGCGGAACGTCGGGTCCTCTTCGGCCAGCTTCTGGATCGCGGTGCCCAGCTTCTCCTGGTCGGCCTTGGTCTTCGGCTCGATCGCGACCTCGATGACGGGCTCCGGGAAGCTCATCGACTCGAGGACGACCTGGTTCTGCGGGTCGGACAGGGTGTCACCGGTGGTGGTGTCCTTCAGGCCGATGACCGCGTAGATGTGACCGGCGGTGACGAAGTCGACCGGGTTCTCCTTGTTGGCGTGCATCTGGAAGATCTTCCCGATGCGCTCCTTCTTGCCCTTGGTCGAGTTGATGATCTGCGCACCCGAGTCGAGACGACCCGAGTAGACGCGGACATAGGTCAGGCGACCGAAGAACGGGTGCACCGCGACCTTGAACGCGAGCGCGGTGAAGGGCTCGGTCGAGTCGGGGTGACGCTCCACGACCTTCTCCTCGTCGCGCGCGTCGTGGGCCTCGATGGCCGGGACGTCGAGCGGGGAGGGGAGGTAGTCGATGACGGCGTCGAGCATCGGCTGGACGCCGCGGTTCTTGAACGCGGAGCCACAGAGGACCGGGTACATGGTGCTCGTGATGGTGAGGTGACGGATCGCGGCCTTGATCTCCGCGACGGTCAGCTCTTCGCCACCGAAGTACTTCTCCATGAGTGCGTCGTCGGTCTCGGCGACGGCCTCGAGGAGCGCGGTGCGGTACTCGGCCGCCTTCTCCTTGAGGTCTTCCGGGATCTCCTCGATGGCGTACTTGGCGCCCATCTCGACGTCACCCTTGGCGTCTCCGCGCCAGGTGAGCGCACGCATCTCGACGAGGTCGACGACGCCCTCGAAGTTGGACTCGGCACCGATCGGCAGCTGGATGACCAGCGGCTTCGCGCCGAGGCGGCTGATGATCGTGTCGACGGTGAAGTAGAAGTCGGCGCCGAGCTTGTCCATCTTGTTGACGAAGCAGATGCGCGGGACGTCGTACTTGTCGGCCTGACGCCAGACGGTCTCGGACTGGGGCTCGACGCCCTCCTTGCCGTCGAACACCGCGACCGCGCCGTCGAGGACGCGGAGCGAACGCTCGACCTCGACCGTGAAGTCGACGTGGCCGGGGGTGTCGATGATGTTGATCTGGTTCTTGTTCCAGAAACAGGTCGTCGCGGCGGACGTGATGGTGATGCCGCGCTCCTGCTCCTGCGCCATCCAGTCCATCGTCGACGCACCGTCGTGGGTCTCGCCGATCTTGTGGTTGACGCCCGTGTAGAACAGGATGCGCTCGGTGGTGGTGGTCTTGCCGGCATCGATGTGGGCCATGATGCCGATGTTGCGGACCTTGTTCAGGTCGGTGAGCACGTCTTGTGCCACGGGGTCCTCCGGGGATAGGTAGGGGTGAGCTGATTCACTCGGTGACGCGAGGGCGGGCGGATCGCCCGCCCTCGCATCGGGCGGCGACTACCAGCGGTAGTGCGCGAACGCCTTGTTCGACTCGGCCATCTTGTGCGTGTCTTCACGACGCTTGACAGCTGCACCGAGACCGTTCGATGCGTCGAGGATCTCGTTCTGGAGACGCTCGGTCATCGTCTTCTCGCGGCGGCCCTTCGCGTAGCTCACGAGCCAGCGCAGGGCGAGGGTGTTGGCGCGGTGAGGCTTGACCTCGACCGGCACCTGGTAGGTGGAACCACCGACGCGGCGCGAACGCACCTCGAGGGTCGGGCGGACGTTGTCGAGCGCCTTCTTGAGCGTGACGACGGCGTCGCCCTGGTTCTTGGCGGTGACGCCTTCGAGTGCGTCGTAGACGATGCGCTCAGCGAGGCCCTTCTTGCCGTCCAGCAGGATCTTGTTGACGAGCTGGCTGACGATGGGGGCGCCGTAGACGGGATCGGCGACGACGGGACGCTTCGGAGCTGGACCCTTGCGAGGCATTACTTCTTCTCCATCTTCGCGCCGTAGCGGCTGCGAGCCTGCTTGCGGTTCTTGACGGCCTGCGTGTCGAGGGCGCCACGGACGATCTTGTAACGGACACCCGGGAGGTCCTTCACACGACCACCACGGACCAGGACCAGCGAGTGCTCCTGGAGGTTGTGGCCCTCACCGGGGATGTACGCGGTGACCTCGGTGCCGTTGCGCAGCTTCACGCGGGCGACCTTGCGCATCGCCGAGTTCGGCTTCTTCGGGGTGGTGGTGTACACGCGGGTGCACACGCCGGCCTGCTGGGGGTTGCTCTTCAGGGCGGGCGCCTTGGTCTTGACGACCTTGGGGCTGCGGCCCTTCCGAACCAACTGCTGAATGGTTGGCACTACTTGCTCCTTGATGATGACTGCACGGTGACAGTGGTACTGCAGCATTCGTGGACCGGTCTCCCGGATCACGAGGTCGTATGGACCCACCGGCGCCGCGCGAGTGCGCGTCGCTTTCGTGGTGGGTATGCCGTGGGGGCGATCGGCAACCGGGACCAGCCCGGCGGGGATCAACCCGATGGTGCAAGACTGCTGTCCACTCCCCCGAGCCAGGCTCCGGAGAACGTGGACAGCACGAGAGCGCACGACAGCGCGCACACCCAAACAAGACTAGCCCGCCGACAGGCTGTGGTCAAACGACGACGGCCCCTGGGAGCATCGCTCCCAGGGGCCGTACAGCTCGGCGTCTACGGGGACGGGACGAAGGTCGCGCCCTCGTCGGTGAAGCCCTCGATCGTGCCGCCGACGACGAAGTCGACGGGGTTGATGCTGTAGCCCGGACCGGTCTGGCCAGTGGCCGGGTCGGTCAGCGTGCAGGTCATCGACATGCGTCCGACGGTCTCGGAGTCGACGGTCCAGCCGCCTCCCGCGAAGTCACCGATCGTGAAGGTCGGGCGCGTGTCGAACTTCCAGGTCACACCGGAGGGGGTGAAGCCGGTGTCGTTGCGGATCTCGAAGGGGCACCCCTCCGGGGCGAGCTCCGTCGCCGCACCGCAGCCGTCGATGTACGCGTTGACGGCCTCCTCGACGGCGGTCGTCCCGGCGTCGGTGAGGGCGACGGCGAGCGTCGCGGGTTCCGCGGCCTGACCGAAGCCCACGGCCGTCGTGGTCGTCGCCTCGGCGGTGTACCAGTCGCTCTCGCTGAGGGCGACGTCGTAGGTGCCCGGGAGGGCACGCAGCTGGTACGAACCCTCGGCGATCGGTTCGACGTCGGTGAGGTCGACGCCGCCGACCGTCGCGACCGCGTCCTCAGGGGCGACCACATCGACCTGGACCGTGCTGAGTTCGGGAGCCTCGAGCTTCCACTTGTCGAAGAGCACGGCGTCCTTGCCCACCTTGGTGAGCGTGAACTCCTGGTCGACGCTCTCGCCGCCCTGGGTGAGACGGGCCTCGACGGTCGCGGTGTTCCCGCTGGTCGTCGTCTTCCCGATCGTGTAGCCGGAGACCTTTCCGGACGCCGCCTTGTACGCGTCGTCGGTCAGCAGCACGTCGGCCGCCGACACCTCGGTACCGGACAGCTTGAGCGCCTGTTCGGCGTCGCCCGACTTGAGGGCGTCGAGGTAGCTCTTGACCGTCACCTCCGGGGCGTGGAGGGCGTTGCCGACGCTGACGCCGACGATGCCACCGACGATGATGAGGAGGAGGGCGCTACCACCGGCGATGATGCCGGTGAGCCCCTTCTTCGAGAGCTTCTTCTTGGGCGGCTGCTGGCCACCGCCGTACCCGCCGGCGCCCTGCGCGTAGGGCGCCTGGCCGTACTGCTCCGTGGGCTGCTGGCCGTACTGCGCCGTGGGCTGCTGGCCGTACTGACCGGTGCCCTGCTGACCGAACTGCTCGGTCGGCTGCTGGCCGTACTGCGCCGTCTGACCGTACTGACCGGTCTGCTGGCTGTACTGACCGGTCTGCTGGTCGTACTGGCCGGTCTGCTGGCCGGACGACTGCTCACCGTACTGGCTGGACTGCTGCCCGTACTGCCCTGACGGCTGCGTCGGCGACTGCCCGTACGGCGACTGCTGTCCGTACTGACCCGTCTGCTGCTGGCCTGAGCCCGACTGCTGCGGACCGTTGCCCTGCCATCCCTGCTGTGGGTCGGGCTGAGCGGGTGGTCGCTGCCACTGGGGCTGCTGCGGGTTCTGATCTCCGGGATCGGTCATGGTGTTGCGCCCCCAATGAGCATGGATCGTGCTGATGACAAGTGCTCGAAAGTATAGTGACGGGTGTCGGACAACACGATGGGGAGATCTCCCCTCCTGCGTCCGGGTGAACCCCGACAGCTACCAGGGCGAGGTGGGGGAATCCAGCTCCAGCGCGAGGTCGTCGAGGAGCGCGGTGACCTGCGGTTCGACGTACCGCTCCACGGCGTCGTGGATGGCGAGGCGGTGCCCGACGAGGAGTTCGCAGATGCGGCGCCCGGTCTCGTTCGCGCACTGGTCGGCGAGGGCGATCTCGGTGCGCAGCGCCTCCTTCGCGTCGTCCGACAACGGCGGGGGTGGCGGGACGGCCCTCGCCTGGGATTCGCCGAGCTCCGCGAGGGTGAAGAGGTAGGGCTGCTCGGGATCCGGGTCGGGGTCGAGCTGCAACCCGTCGAACTCCGGGTCGAGCCCCTCCCCGGGGCGGTAGGCACGCTGCGCCTCGCGCAGGTCCGCCGCGCGCAGTTCGGCGCGGAGGACGGGGAGGTTCCGCTCGGTGTACTCCGCCACCGCGTGGTCGACGAGGGCCTTCATCCGGGTGGCCAGGCCGTGCTGCACCTGGTGCGGGACGTCGTCGACGAGGCCGGCCGCCCGGAGGATCGGCGACCCGATGCACCGGCGGCAGATCCGGGTGCGTCCACGGTGGGCGGCGGGGTGCCAGCGCGGCAGCCACCGGAGCCAGGCGTCGACGGCCTGGCTCACGCTGGTCTCGAGCGAGCGCTCCATACTCACCGAGGGTAGCGCCTCGGCGGTCGTATCGGCCTCAGCGCCGCCCGGCGGCGCGCTGGTCCCGTGCTGCTCGACGGGCGAGCGCACCGGACGGCTGCAGCCGGCTCACGAGACTGCGCTTCGCGCGGTAGCGGAACCGGCTCCGCTGGCGGGCGAACCAGCCGAGCGCTCCCTGTGCCCGGGAGGCCTCGGCCTCCGACCGCTGCCACAGCTCGTCGGCCGTCGTGTCGTCCACGTCACGACCGGAGAAGACGACATCGTCGGTCGTCCCCGCGAGCACGGTGAGCGTGGTCGCGCCCTCTGGTTCCTGGGCACCGAGCATGGACGCCGTGGCCGACCGCGTGGCGGCCGGGGGCACCGTGTACCCGAGCTCGGCGTAGCGGTCGATCAGCTCGTCCCACGCGCCGGCGGCGCTGCGGTCACCACTGCCCGCGCGGCGACGCTTCGTCCGCCGACGCTTCGCGCCGGAGATGGCGAGGAGCGGGATGAAGTACAGCGACACCGGGACACCCACGATCAGCGCGAGCCACCAGACCCACTCCGGGATCACGAGTCCGTCGTTCTTGTCCTTGTCGTCGCCATCGTCGATCGAGGCCTCGGTGAGGAGGCTGTCGTCGAGGTTGTCGCTGCGCGGCGGCTGACGCACCTGCGGCTGCGGCTCGGTCTTGGGCTTCGGGTCCTGGTCCTGCGGGATCTCGGTCTCATCGGGGGTCGGTGAGAACGCCACCCAGCCGTAGCCCTCGAAGGGCACCTCGACCCACGCCGTCACGTCGTCTCCGACGACCTGCACCGAACCCTGGCCCTCGGTCACCTCGGGCGCGAAGCCCATGACGACCCGCGCGGGGTAGCCGAGCGAGCGGGCCATGAGCGCGAACGCCGACGCGTACTGCTCCTCGTCGCCGACCATCGGTGTGCGGGTGAACAGCTCCGACATCCGGTCGGCACCGTGGCCGGCGCGTGACGGAGAGCTGTCCGAGGCGAGCCCGTGGCTGAGGAACCCGGTGGTGCGGAGGGTCTGCTCGATCGCGCGCAGCTGCCCCATGGGCGTCGTCTCGGTTCCGACGAACTCCGAGGCCTTCGCGACGACGATGTCGGGGATGTTCGTGACGGGCGGCAGCTCGACCGCTGCGGTCGGTGTCGTCGCGAGGGCCGTGTCGCTCGGGACGGCCTGCGTCGTGGTCCGCTCCTCGTAGTCGTCGCCCGTGCCGATGCCCGAGGTGATGACGGCCGCGCCGCTCTCGGCGTTGTAGCGGATGTCCTCGGATCGCTCGGACGCCTTACCGTCGAGGGTGAGCGCGCTCGGATATCCGACACTGGGCACCCAGATGTCGTCGTAGCCGGTGATGTCGATCGACACCCGACGGTCGCCACCGGCCGTGATGAGCTTCGGTCCGGGCAGGTGGTCGCCGACGAGTTCGAAGGCACCGGAGCCGTCGGTCGCCGTGGACGGTCCCGAGACGGTCCACAGGCGTCCGTCGTAGCTGTCCATGGCCGCCAGACGGATCCGATCCCCCGGCTTGAGGCCGGTGGCGGTGAAGAGCTTCGTCTCGGCGAGGTCCTTCGTGTACTCGCGGAACCCGGCGAGCGGGCTCGGGTACTCCAGGGGGTCGAACGGCGGGGTGACGACCTCGCGGAGGACGAACCGGGAGTCCGTGGGCGGTGAGGCGACCACGGCCGCGCCGCCGCCGACGACGACCGCGACGGCGGCGAGGACGGCCGTGCCGATGATCTTCTTGCGACGGAGGACGGCGGTGGTCGACGCCGCCGCGTTCTCGCCACGACCGGCACCCGGCCGCCACCCGAGCCAGAGGAGGGCGATCAGCGCGAACGCGATCCCGCGGACGGCCGCCAGGAAGGGCGTCTGCGTGCCGAGGAGGACGCCGAGCGCGTACAGTACGGTCGGGCCGACGAGCAGGACGGCGCAGCGCACGGCGACCTGCGGACGGCGCGGCAGCCAGCGGACGGCGAGCACGGCGGAGACCACCCCGACGAGCATCCCCGCGACGTAGGGCAAGGTCATGATGTAGGCGGGCGCGCTCAGCGGGGTCTGCAGGGTGACGAAGTCCTTCCACCCGAACACCGCCCCGATGCTGATCCCACCGAGGGTCCGCAGGTTCGGGAGGACCGCGAACGTCGCGACCGACGGCATCGCCAGGGCACTGCCGAAGACGTAGAAGACGAGGACGGTCGAGAGACCGGTCAGGAGGGCGTTCAGCCGGAGCGCGTGGGAGGCGACACCGACCGCCATGCCGAGCGCGAGACCGCCGAGGCCGGCGAGGAGGAAGCCGGTGCCGCTGAGCGCCGCACCGAAGCCGAGCAGGCCGAGGGCCGCGAGGACGAAGACGACGACGAGGTCGATCCAGGAGCGGCCGGGCAACGGCCACGGCGCGACGAAGGTCGGGACGATGCCCTGGACGTCGACGTCCGCGGCCGAACCGGCGGGAACGCGTCCGGGGCGCACGGTCGTGCGCTCGTCGACCCCGCTCACAGGGCCCTCGACATGACCTTGGCGAGGTCGCTCAGTGCCCCGACCGTCATGACGTTCATCCCGGCGACGTCCTTGATGCCGGCCCGTGCACCGCGTTCGACCCGGATGCCGAACACGTTGACGTCGGGACCGAAGAGGCGTTGGATCCCCCGGTACTCCTGTGCCTCGAGCCGCGAACCGGCGACGATGATGACGACACTCGGTGCAGGCAGACGCTTCGTGGTCTCCCGGGCGAAGGTGCGTGGGGTGTCGAAGGTGCCCTCGGCGAGCTGCAGCCTGCAGCTGTCGTCGAGGAAGGAGGTCACGGTGTGGGTCCGCAGCGCGAGCCGGTCGGTCACGACGCTGATCGGCACCTGGTCGAGGATCACCTGGGTCGCGATCGACGCGGTGAGCGACACCGCCAACTCGAACTCGTCCTCGTCGTCGGCGTAGTAGCGGGAGTCGGTCGTCATCACCATGGTGAGCTGCGACCGCCGAGTCTCCTCGAACTGCCGCACCATGAGCTGGCCCGTCTTCGCGGAGGACTTCCAGTGGATGTAGCGGCGGTCATCACCGGGGACGTACCCGCGGAGCGCGTGGAAGGAGATGTCGTTGTTCGTGATGGTCTTCGTGACGAGGCCCTCGAGGTCGCGGATGAGACCGGCGGCCGTCGGGTGGAGCCGCGTGGTCTCAGGGTGCACGAAGAGCTCGACCGGTTCCGTCCAGCGCACCTCGCGGCGCAGCAGACCGAGCTGATCACCACGGACCGACACGGCAGGCCCGGCCGGGATGACTGCTCGCCGGTTCGTCGGGACGGCGAACAGCTCCTCGTGCTCGCCGTCCTTCGGGATCGCCGGGATCGCGAACTCCGCGAGGCCGTAGCCCACGGGGACCTCGAGGCGCGTGGGCGTCGTGGCGCGGTTGCCGGGGTTGGCGATGAGGACCTGCCCGATCGCGCGCTCCCCGACGGTGACGCGGCTGGGGTTCAAGTGGATGGAGATGCGGAAGGTCGACCGCCCGAAGAGGTACGCGACGGAGGCCAGCAACGCGGCCAGCGGCACGAAGCCGAGGAAGACGAGCTCCGCCCACCCCAGGATGAAGCCGGCGACGGTCGCGATGACGCCGATCGCGAGCACGACCCAGCCGAGGCCGCTGACGACAGCGAGCACGGGCTGCGCAGCCGACCAGACGACCCTGGCCCAGGGCACGACGACGGCACCGACGCCGTCGAGCGCGCTGCGGAACGGGTTCGGCCGTCGAGCGGGAGCCGGCGCGCCATCGATGTGCGCATCGGGACCCTCGGGCCCCGCCTCGGCAGGCGCGCCGACCGTCGCCGTGCGGACCGGATCGGATCCGTCCGGCGCGGCGGCGGCGCGCTGCTCGAGGGTCTCGCTCATGCTGCGCGGTACGCCGGCGGAGCGATGCTGACGAGGACCCGGGCGACGACGTCCTGCGCGGTCACGCCGGCGAAGTCGGACTCGGGGTCGATGATGATGCGGTGCGCGAGGACGGCCTGCGCGAGGTCGTTGACGTCGTCGGGGGTGACATAGGTGCGTCCCTGCGAGATCGCCCAGGTCTTGACGGCGCGCACGAGGGCGAGCGCACCACGCATGCTCACGCCGAGCGCGACGTCCTGGTCGTCCCGCGTCGCCGCGACGACGTCGGCGACGTACTCGAGGATGCTGCCGTCGACGTGCACCTCGGTGGCGAGCTGCGCCATGGTGATGACCGCGCTGGAGGCGATGATCGGCTGGACCTTGGTCGCGCGCGCCCGGTTCGAGGCGTCGAGGAGCAGGTTCACCGAGGTCTGGCGGTCGGGGTAGCCGAGCGTGGTCTTGATGAGGAAGCGGTCGAGCTGCGCCTCGGGCAGTTTGTACGTCCCTGCCTGCTCGATCGGGTTCTGCGTCGCGATGACCATGAACGGCTTGCCGGCCTCGTAACTCGTGCCGTCGATCGTGACGATGCCCTCCTCCATCACCTCGAGGAGCGCCGACTGCGTCTTCGGCGAGGCGCGGTTGATCTCGTCCGCGAGCACGATGGAGGCGAAGATCGGTCCCTTGTGGAACTCGAAGATCCCCTTGCCCTGGTCGTAGATCGTCACACCGGTGACGTCGGACGGCAGGAGGTCGGGCGTGAACTGGATCCGCGAGCTCGTGCCGTCGAGCGTGTTCGCGAGCGCCTTGGCGAGCACGGTCTTGCCCGTGCCCGGGTAGTCCTCGAGGAGCACGTGGCCCTCCGAGAGCATGGCGGTGACGACGAGCTTGATGACGTGCTCCTTGCCGAGGATGGCCTGCTCGACGTTGCCGACGAGCTTGCCGAACGCGTCGGCGAACCAGGTGGCCTGTTCCTGCGTGACAGTCATGTGCGTGGGGGTGCTTTCGGGTCGTGGGGAGTCGAAGGGGAGGCGGAGCTACATCGCGTTCCACGCGGCGGCTGAGGTCGACGCAATGGTGAACGTGTCGCCGGTGGCGGTGTTGCGGAAGAAGGCCGTGATGGTCTCGCCCGCGGGGATCACGCCGAGGTGGTTGTTGTGCGTGAAACTTCCGGAGCCACCGACGGTGACGTTCGAGGTCGAGCCGACGGCGGAACCGTTCCGCTGGATCTGCACGTCGTAGTTGCCGGTCGGCACGTTGTCGTACCGGACGCCGACGTCGTAGCACCCGTTCCCGCCGCTCTGGCAGGCGTGCGGCCCGGTGGACTTGAACAGCGATCCGCTCGGCTTCGGCGGCGGCGGATCGTTCACCGTCACCTGGACGGGGCCGGCCTCGGGCCCGGTGCCGCCCGGCCCGGTCGCGGAGACGTAGAGCTGGTAGGTGCCGGATGGGACCTGGCCCTGCATGACCTTGCTGCCCGTGGATTCGCCGGAGTACACCGCGCTCGAGCCCTTCATCACCCGCCAGGTGTACTTGTCGACGCGACCGCCGGTGTCCGCCGGGGCCGACCACCGCATCGTCAGCGTCGACGGGGCGTCGCCCGACGAGTCGATCGAGGGGTTCTGCGGCGCGCTCGGGACGCCGTATGCGGTCGCCGTCTCGGCTCCCGAATCAGCGCTGTTCCCGACCGCGTTCTTCGCGTAAGCGCTGAAGGTGTAGCTCTGCCCGTTGGTCACGTCGAAGGAGCAGTCGTTCCCAGGAGCGCACTGCCGGTCGCCGCCGCCCGTCCACTTCACCCAGTGCGACTCGATCGGCGAACCGTTGCTCGCCGGCGAACCGCCCACCACGACGACGATCTTGCCGCTCTTCGCGCTCTTCACGCTGATGGTCGGCGGATCGGGCACGTCCTTCACGATCACCGTGATGCGACCCTGGACCTTTCGGTTGGGGTCGTTCGTCGCGTCCTGGACCGTGTAGATGACGCTGACGGTCCCGCTCTTCGACGAGCCGGGGGTCACCGTCACCGTGCTCCCGGAGAAGGTCGCCGTCGCGCCGCCGGCCGGCGCGCTCTCCACGGTGGCGTCGACGATCTTGAGGGGGGTGTCGGGGAACGGGTTGTAGTCGTTCGCGAGCACGCTGATCGACTCGGCCTTGTTCTTGCGGCCCTCTTCGACGCGGTCGTCGATGGCACGTGGGAGCGGCCTCGTCGAGGAGACGACGCGGACGTTGATCGACCCCGGGACGGAGTACTCCTTGTAGTTCACGGTGAACGTCAGCGTGGCCGAGGTGCCGGGTTGCGTCCCCTGAGGAGCGGAGATCGAGACCTGCGAACCGGAGAGGCTGCCCTGGACGCCCGCGGTCGTGCCGCCGAAGCCCTGGTAGGTGAGCGCCGCGAGGATCTTCGGGTTCGGGTGGTCGCTCGACGCCCGCAGGTCGACGGTGATCGGCGCCTCACCGGCCTCGATCGTCACCGTCGGCGGGGTGAACGTCGGCGGGACGTCCTCGAGGTCCGGGTCGCCCACCGTGATCGGCAGTGTGAGCAGCTTGCTCTCGCGGCCGTCGGTGGCTTCGAAGCTCACCGAAGCGGGTCCGCGGTAGTCCTTCGCCGGGGTGAAGGTGATCGTGGCGTCGTCGATGTAGCTGGAGGTGCCGTTGCTCCGGAAGTTGACGACACTGCCCTCGGAGGCGATCGTGACGGGCTTGCCCGAGGGCGCCTCGGTGATGTCGGAGAGCTTCCAGGTGCGCGTCTCGTTGACCTTGACGATCTGCTCCGGCAACGGACTCTTCATCCGCGGTGGCTCGCCGTCGGTCGCGGCCGGCACGATGATGAACGCGGCACCGCTCAGCTGCGTGACCGGGTCCGTCAGGCGGTAGGCGATCGCCTGGCGTCGGTCGGTGAGGGTCACCCGGATCGTGCCACCGTCGCGGACCTCGCCGGAGGCGGCGTTCACACCTTCGAGGCTCGGCTGCAGGTCGTCGATCAGCCCACCGGGGTTCTGCGCGCCGTCGAGCACGTCGATGTCGATGGTCTTCTTGCCGACGATGTCAGCGTCCTCGAGGACGTGGTCATCCGCCTCGGGGAACTGCGGCTTCGCGTCCTTCGTGACCTTGACCTGGATGTAGGCGCTGTCGATGCCACCCTTGCCGTTGGTGATCTGGTACCGGACCGTGAAGAACGCCTCCTCCTCCGGCACTTCGATGACGACACGGCTCTTGCTGACCTCGGCGGTGAGGCCGTCGTCCACCGAGAGCAGCTTCGGTTCGAGTTTGAGCTTGTACCCGTTCGGGTCGGAGTCGTTCGAGAGCACCGGCACGGACGCCACCTTGCCCGGCAGGACCTCGATGTAGTCGTCGACCGCGTTCGGCTGGCCGTCGACCTCCGGGCGTCCGATGACCCCGATCTTGATCGTGCCGACCGCGACCGCGCCGTAGGTGTCCTTGACCCGGTACTGGAAGGTGTCGGTGCCGGAGGAGTCCGGAGCCGCCTCGTAGACGAACCAGGTGCTCCCCTGATCGATGACGCGACCGAGCAACGGTGCCGAGGCGATGTCGTCGACGACGACGGAGTCACCGTTCGGGTCCAGGCCGTCGAGCGGGACGTCCACACGGACCGTCGCACCCGCGAACACGCGCGAGGTGAGCAGCTGCGGTACGGGCGGCTGGTTGTTCTTCTTGTCCTCGCCGACCACGTTGAAGGTGACCGTCGCCGTGTCGGCCTCGCCGAAGGTGTCGTACACACGGTACGTCGTCGTGTAGGTGCCCGGTTCGCTCGGCGCCTGGAAGCGGACCTCGTCGTCGTCGACGAAGGCGAGGCCGGCGGTCGGATCGTCGACGAGCTGGCGGTCGACGAGCATGACCGCCGCGTCCGGGTGGTAGTCGTTCTCGAGCACCGCGACGTTGGCGATGTCGCCCGCGCGGACGACGACGGCATCGTCGGTCGCGACCGGTGCCTGATGCTTCGGCAGCGGTGGCACCGGGACGACCGTCACGGCCGCCTGAGCCGACGAGGTGCCGTCGGACACGACGTAGGTGAACTGCAGCTGCTGCTCGATCGGCGCGGAGGAGGACACGCGGATGACCGCGCTGTCGAGGACCTCGACGGACAACGAGGTGGACTCGTCGGGAACGGAGACGGACTGCACGGCGAGCACCTGCCCACCCGGCGACTCGTCGTTCGCGAGGACCGGGATCGTGATCGTCTCGTTCGGACGCAGATAGCCTTCGTCCTTCACGGCGACCGGCGGACGCACGTCAGTCGGCTTCTCGAGGACGTCGACGCGGATGAGCCCGATGCTCGAGGCGATACCGGCGCCGAGCGTGTACTTCAGGTAGTAGGTGCCGGGCTCGTTCGAGGAGACGGTGACCGACTGCTTCTCGAGGCTCGGCGAGGACACGAGACCGCCCTGCAACGCTTCGACGCCGATGAGACCGAGCGGGGCCCCACTCGGTGACTGGTCGTTCGCCAACGGCTGGACGAGCGCGGACTCGCCGACGAAGGTCGAGACGAAGTCGGGTGTGCCGATCGGGCTCAAGGCTCCGGCGGGCTGGACATCGACCTTGAGGGTGCCCTCCGCCGAGTTGACCCCGTCGGACACGACGAACTTGACGTCGCGCGGGCCCATTTCGGGCGAGGCGTGCGTGAACGTGACGAAGCCGTCCGGGGTGAACCGGACGAGGTCGCTGGACGCCGGTGAGGCCGACTGGACGAAGATGTCGTCGCCGTCGGGATCACGCCAGTCGGCGAGCACGTTGTAGGTGACCGTCTGCCCGGCCTCGACCGACACTGCGGCCTCGCGATGCGACGTCGGCGGCTCGTTGACCTCGGGTGGCTTGATGGCGATGCTCACGTTCGCTTCGGCCACGCCGCCTGGGCGGCCGTCGTTGACGGAGTATCGGAACGACGTCGTCCCGGCCACGAAGCCCTCGGCCGGGGTGAACTGGAGCGCGCGCCCGCCGTCGATGTACTCCAGCTTGCCGGTCTCGGCCGCGACGTCGCTCGTGTTCTGGATCGTCAGGACGTCGCCGTCGGCGTCGGAATCGTTGTCGAGCAGTGGAAGAACGGTCGCGCGACCCGGGCGGACGCCGAACGCGTCGTCGCGGGCGATGGGCGGACGGTTCTCCTCGGTGCGCTCGGCGAGCGTGTCCTCGAAGGACTGCTCGGAGGCCTTCTCATCGCCGTCCTCGCCGTCCTCCTCCTGCGGGGGCGTCACCTCGTCCCAGTTGTCGACGAGACGCATGTTCGCCTGCACGAGCCAGGAGTTGCCGGTCTGGACGTTGTTGAGGGCGATGACCGAGCGGTTGACCCGGAAGACGAGCTGCTGGCCGATGGTCTCCGGGTTGATGTCCTCGATGACGGGCTTCTTGTCGGCGCACTCGGCTGCGTAGCGGCTCGATGAGGCCCAGGCTCCGTGCATGCAGCCGTCGAGGTTGACCGGTGCCGTGACCTCGGCAGCGCTCGTCGCCGCCGTCGTGACATCGGCGTCGAGCACCTCGGGGTCGCCGCCGCCGAGCGGGACGCGGACGAGCGAGTCACCGGTGGCGATGACGGCGGCGTCGTCCGATGCCGACGGCTCTTGGATCTTCAGCGGTTTGCCCGGCAGCTCGACGACGGAGCCGTCCTGCTTCACGAGGTCGCCGGACTTCACGTCGAGGATGACGGCCTGCTCACCGGCCGCACTCAACTGGTAGTCGTCGAGCTTCGGGAGCTTCGACTCGGTCTTCGTGCCGTCGGGCAGGATGCGGTAGAGGCGCCCCTTCGCGGGTGCGACCGCGAGGATGGTGCCCGTCGAGGTGACGACCGCTTGACCGGCCTTGCCGATGGACACGATCGGCTTCGTCTCCGTGGGGTCGAAGCGGAGCTCGCCCGCGGCGTCGACGGACCAGAGCTTGCCGGTCTCCCCCGCCACGACCGAGAGTCGGTCGCCGCCGTAGTGCACCGTCGCGCCGGTCGGCAGCGAGACACGCTGGATGAGGCTCGTGAAGGCCGGGTCGATGCGCTCGAGCGAGGACAGCGCCTTGTCCTGGAGGAAGACGTCGTCGCCGTCCTGCAGCACGTCGGCGTTGTTCGACGCCGTCGACACCGCACCGTCGAGTTCGGAGATCTGATCGTTGAGACGCCCCGCGAGGAGCGACTCGCCGTTGGTGACCCAGACGTCGCGGGACTCGAGGTCGACCTCCGTGACCGGGAAGCCCTGGTGGATGAGCGCGGCGGTCACCGGTACGGCGACGAGGACCGACAGGGCCGTGATGGACGCCGCCGTCTTGCGTTTGCGCAGCCAGGCACTCCAGTTGCTCACGGTCCCCCAGGTGATGTTCGGTCAAGCATCGGTCGATGCGCCACGCTGCAAACGCGGAGTCACTCTAACAAAGAAGTCCGTCATGGAAAACGGTTGCGAGGGTCAACCACGAACCGGTTGTCCCCCGCCGACGTCCGCCTGATCTGCGTGGTCGAGGAGCGGGAGGTCACTGGCGTCCACGAGTCGGGTCGAGACCGCGTACTCGACCAGCCGTGCACGACGGCCGGTCGCGAGCTTCCCCGGCCCACCGCGGAGCCCCTGCACCCCGAACTTGTCGAGCTTGTCGCAGACGTTGTCGAGCTTGCGGTTGAAGGTGGTCTGGCTCCAGCCGAGGCGGGCGGCAGCGGCGGCCGACGCCGGGATCTCGCCGCGACCGGGCGACGCCTGGCGCAGGACGTCCTCCGCCAGGGCGACGATGAGGAGGCGCTGGCTGCTCGTCAGGTGGATCGGCCCGACCGTCGTGGTTCCGGCGGTGGTCGTCGAGAGCTGCGACGGACTGAAGTACTCGAGGTCCGAGGTGATCGTGAAGTCGTAGGTCGTCGTCCCGGCACTGAACAACACCTGCAGCTCGGGGAACACGATCGGGAGCCGGGCACCGGGCGCGAGCCACGCCTGCACGTTGCCGGTCGTGTCCGTCACCGTCGCGGAGAGGGTGTTCCCGATGTTCGTGAGCCACCAGAGCCCGGCATCGAAGGTGACACTGAGGAAGGTGCGATGCAGGAAGGGGTTCTCGTCGACGACGAGGTCGCCCTCGCGCCCGATCAGGAACGGCTTGCGTGCGTCCACGGCGTACTCCTCGCCGCAGAACTCGACGCGCACCGCCGTCTTCGTCGTCGCCGTGTCCGTCGCCTCGTCCGTGGTCATCGTCTGGTCCCCCTGTGGTCGGTCATCGTCTCGCTCCAGCTACTGCTGCGAGCACATCTCGAGTGGATCGGGTGAGGTGACGCCGCCTCGGACGATCACCACCTCGATGCACAGCTGCGCACCCGGAGCGCTCGGCTTCAGGTCGACCGCGTACGTCGAGGTCGGTACCTTCGGCGAGTTCTTGCCGCTGCTCGTCACCTGGTAGATGTACGAGTCGCCGTCCTGCGGATCCGGGTTGTCCCAGATGAACGTCACGACGCTGCCGTCCTCGCTGATGTTCACCCCGAACGGCTTCGGCGAGGGGACGTCGCTCAGTTGGATGGGCGCCCCGGTCGCCGCGGCCGTCGGCTTCGGGTCGGCGGCGGCGCCCTGCCAGATGATCCCGGCCGCGATACCGCCGACCGCGAGCACCGCGACGCCGCCCGCGACGAGGAGGCGGGTCAGTCGGCGACGTCTGGCCCGTCCGGCGGCGTCGGCATCGGGATCCTCCGTGGGAACTGCAGCCGCGGTCTCGAGGCGGTCGCGGCGGATCGTCTCGGAGGGCACCGAGGCCGCTCCGACGGTGATCGGCGCCGACGGCTGGATCGGTTGGACGAGCGGTCCGGCCGAGCGCACGACCGTCTCGTCTTCGATGGACGGCTGCACACTCGGCACGCCGGGTCGGGGCTGGGCCTCGACCGTCGGGACCTGCCGGACCCGCGTCTCGTCCGACGCACTGCTGGACGTGTCCGGTCGGGGGGCCTGCGACTGCGGCTGTACGAGGTTCGGGATGTCGATGGGCGTCGGCGCGTAGGCCAGCTCCATCTCGACACGCTGCAGCGCCCGCGCGAAGTCGACGGCGTTCTCGAAACGGTTGGCGCGGTCCTTCGCGAGGCCCTTCTGCAGCGTCGCGACGAGGGACGCCGGTGCGTCGTCGCGCCCGAGCGGGGTGACGGTCCCGCGCTCGATCCGGCTGATGAGGTCGGCCGCACCGTTCGACTGCCCGGGGATCTCGAACGGCGTGCGTCCGGCGAGCAGCGTGTAGACCGTCGCGGCCAGGGAGAAGACGTCGGATCGGACGTCGGGATGCGGCTCGTCCTCGAACATCTCGGGCGGTGACCAGGGGATGGAGAGACCCACCGTCTGGGTACCCGAGGCGCCTGTCGAGCCGACGTCGCCCGGCCGCCCGGGGCCGGCCGTCGACGGCACCTCGAGTTCGACGGCCTGCGAGATGCCGAAGTCGGTCAGCGCCGGCCAACCGTACGCGTTCGTGAGCACGTTGGCCGGCTTGATGTCGCGGTGGAGGATGCCGGCCGCGTGAGCGGTCGCCACCGCACTGGCCAGGCGGACGCCGGTCCGCAGCGCGTCGGCGACGGCGAACCGCCGCAGCTTCGCCTGCTCGGCGAGGCTCGGCCCCGCGCAGTACTCCATCGCGAGGTACGGTCGGCCGTCCGGGGCGACGTCCGCCGTGTAGATCGTGACGATGTACGGGTGCGCGGAGAGCTGCGCCATGAGGTTCGCCTCGGCGACGAAGGCCTCGCGGGTCTGCTCACTGAGGTGCTCGGCGAGAAGCACCTTGACGGCGACCTGACGCCGCGGCAACTGCTGCTCGTACAGGAAGACGTCGGAGAACCCACCGGCTCCGAGCTGTCGTTCGAACCGCAGCCCGGGGATGGCCGGCGGTTGCGAAGGTGAGCGGCGCACGTCAGCCCTCTCGGACGCGCAGCGCGACGCCGCCGCCGAGGTCGATGACGGTCCCGACGATCACCGGTGTCGGCTCCCCCGGTCGCAGGGACTGCGGCGCCTGACCGGGCAGGACGACCTGCGTGCCGTTCCGCGAGTGGAGGTCGGTGACGACGACCGTGCCGCCCTCGACCGCGACGCGCACGTGGCTCCGCGAGATGTCGTCTCCCGTGAGCGTGACGAGCGTCGGGACGACCGACGCCGGGACCTGCGAGACGCTCGGCGCCCGGCCGAGCACGACGGGTGAGGCCAGCGACTGGCGAGTGCCGCCGGGGAGCTCGAGGTAGGTGAGCGGCGTGGCCGACGGGGTGGTCGATCGAGCAGGCGGGGTCTCGGCCGCGCGACGCGCACGCAATGCGGCGAGATCCTCGGCGAGGATCGTGTGGCCGTCGTGGTCGCCGAGGTCCGATGGTCCGGCTGCTGCGGGTTCCGGCGCGGCGACTGCGGTGGGGGCCGCCTGCTGGTGCGCCGACGCCTCGGCCGCCGCGCGTTCGGCGTCGCCGGCCTCGTCGACCGCCGCCGCACCGACCGGACGGAGCACGGTCTGGCCGAACAGGAAGTCGTAACCCTCGTCGACGGGCTCCTCCGGGGTCGTCGGGGTCTCGTCCGGGTCGTCCTCGTCGTGGAAGAACTGGGTGTCGGAGACGGACGGCACGACGTGGAGCGGTTGAACGGGCTCGACGTGCGCAACCGGGGTCGCCTCATCGCCGTCCGTCCCGTCGTCCGCGTCGTCCGAGGTCGCCGCGGATGCAGCGGGCTCGGCGGGGGCCGGGACGGGCGGGGCCGCGAGCTGCTCCGCCGCGGTCGGCGTGCTCGTGGACGACTCGGTCGGCCGGCGCTCGTCGGTGGTCGGAGTGGCGAGGGAAGCCGTGGCCTCCTCGTCGAGGGTCGCCGTGATGGAGGTCGTCCAGACGGCTCCCGACCCGAGCGGGAGGCGCACGCCGGAGGGGTTCGGCTGGTCGCTCCGGAGCGTGACGCTCACCGCGTCGGCGTGGTGTTCCTCGACCCAGGTGGTCGCGCGGGCGCCCAGGACCGTCTCGGTCCCGGCGGCGCTCGTCACGACGGCGGCCGCGAGCCCGCGCACGATGACCGTCGCGCCCGATTCGTCCCAGACGGCCGCGGCGAACGCGGGCGTGTTCGAGAGACCGCCGGCCGCGAGGCGGTCGACGATCAGCGACAGCGACGCGTCGCCCGGGAGGTCCGCGGCGAATGCGGCAGCGGCGGTGTCGTCGCCCTGGGCGTCGACCAGCACCAGTCTTCCGGGCCCCGCCACAGCGAGCCAACGGCGGACCTCGGCCGGTTCCATTTCGTACGAGTACACGGCCACTCCTCTAGCCTCGCGGCATCGTCTCTTCAAGATACCCGAGACCACCCGCGTCATCGTAGCCGGGGCCGCTGGACATCAGCGAGGTCGACACGACGTCGACGACGAGCGCGGTCACGTTGTCCCGTCCGCCGGCGGCCAGCGCGAGCTCCACGAGGCGGTCGGCGGCACCCTCGAAGCCCTGCGACAGGACCTCGGCGATCCGTTCGTCGGACAGCTCACCGGTGAGCCCGTCGGAGCAGAGGAGGAACCGCTGCCGCCCGGCGACGGGGAGGAGCCAGACGTCCGGGTCGATGCCGGCCTCGACACCGATCGCCTTCGTCACGATGTTGCGGTCGGGGTGTTCGCGCGCCTCCTCCTCCGTGATGGAACCGGCGTCGACGAGTTCCTGCACGGCCGAGTGGTCGACGGTGATCCGACGGAGCGCGCCATCGGCCCAGGTGTACACGCGAGAGTCGCCGACGTTGAACACCATCCAGTGCAGATCGGTCTGCGGCGACAGCGCCACGAGCGCGAGACCCGCGACGGTCGTGCCGATGACCCCGTTCGGCGTGGGGATACTCCGGATGACCGCGTTGGCGGCGACGATCGTGGTCACGACCGCCTCGGTCGTCGTCGGCATGCCGATCGGGATGCCGCGTTCGAGCGCCGCCGCGACCTCACGGCTCGCGACCTCGCCGCGTTCGTGCCCGCCCATGCCGTCGGCGACCACGAAGGCGGGCGCGCCGGCGTAGAACGCGTCCTCGTTCAGGCGTCGGACCAGCCCGGTGTCGGTCCGGCCCTCGCTGCGCAGGGTGTGCGTGGACCGCGCGGTCTCGATCGTCGTCATCCCGTGCCTCCGAACGTCGCGGGCAGTTCGGGGACTGCTCCCGGCCAGCTACCGTAGCGCGACTCGAGGTCGGCGAGCTTCAGCGAGACCGACTGCCCCGAGTACGGGATGGCAGAGACACCGATCTGGGCGAGAGCCGCTGTGACGGCGGCCTGGTCACGACCCGCACCCGTGACGCCTAACGTCACGTACTGCTCCGGTGACTCCTCACCCTGCGACCACACCTGTCCCAGAACGAAGTCGAGGAGAGCCGCGTCTCGTGTCTCGCCATCCCCCGCCGCGATCTCCGCGGTGAACGCTTCGTCGAGTTCCACGTTGACCGAGAGGTACCCCCTGGATCCGTCGTTCGCTCGCGCGATGCGAGCAGTCACACCGTCGATGGCCTGGATGGCCTCCACCGACTCGTCTATGGACCGAACCGGACCGGACGGGGACGGATCGCCGGCCGGTGGGCGCTGAGCGCTCGGCATGAACGTGCACCCTGCGAGGAGTCCGCTCAGCAGCACCGATGCGATGAGCGATGCCGTCGTCCTGCGCCTCACTGGCGGGTCCCCCGGTAGTCGACGACGGTCTGATCGCCGCTGAAGAACGGGTCCGCTGAATCGACGAAGGCATCGACACTCGGGTCGCCAGCGCTCGCCACATGATCGGCGAACTCCTCGTACCGATGCGAATTGTGCGAGAACGCGATTCCCGGGCCATCCTCCTCGAGCTCCTGCGTCGCCGGGTCGATCAACCGTGGTGCGTCGCCCTGCACCGTCGTCCAATTGGCCCTGTCCGGATTGTCCCGTCCGTCCAACCGTGCCACTGGGTCCTCTTCGAACTCGAGTGACAGCACCTGGACGTCATCGGGGATGTCGTATCGCGCGACCGGCGAGCCCGCGGTGGCGACATGGGTGATGTTGAAGGGTACCGACGGGTCCGAGGCGATCAACCCGGCCGTGATCCCGCCCAGGCTGAACCCTTCCAGCATGACCGGATCGGTCGATGAGATGCCCGCGGCGCGCATGGCGTCGAGCACCGCGGAGGCCAATGCGGTCTGCTCCCCCTGCATGGCGACGACGTCGGAGGTGGAGTCGTTCGCGGCGGGCCCCGCGTCGGGATTCCACACCTGGGTACTGGGTATCTGCACGATGTACGACTTCGGCGGGCCAGCGCTCTCCACGATCCGGATGTCGCTGAAGTCGTCGCCGCCGATCCGATCGATTTCGCTCGAACCGTTCATGAGATCGCCGAGCCCCCGCACGTCCGTGTCCGGGACGGCATGAGGCTTCGGCTTCCCGTCGGCACCGACCTCGAGAGCGGCGGTGCCATCCTCGAAGAGGCCGAACCGGCCGCCACCGGTGGCGATGGCGTCGATCGCCTGCTCATAGGTGAGCGGCGGCCAGCCCTGGCCGGTCACGACCGACATGAGTCCGTTGAAGCCGGGCAACAACCCGGGGAGGAAGGTGAGGCCGGCCAGCAGGCCTGGAGCGCCGTCCGTGAGGATGTCCTCGATCCACGCGTTGTCGCCCAACCATTCGTTGGCCGCCTGACCTGCGATCGGAGCGAGTTCCTGCAGTCTCGCGAGTGCGTCCGCATACGTCGCGGCGGTCCGGTCGATGACCTCCTGCGGTGAGTAGGCGGCGATCGAGTTGGCGGTGAACAGTCCCGCGACGCCGGCCGGCGAGAGCAGCAGCCAGGGGTTGTCGCCGATCTGGTCCAGCGTCTGCTGGGCGCCCTCGACCAGCGAGTCGACACCCTCGACGACGACGTTGACGCCTGCCACGGTGAGCATCCACGCCCCGCCCACCACCGCCACGCCCGCAGCTGCGACGAGGCCCACCGGCACCGCGAGGACGCCGATGACGAAGGCGACCCCGTTGTGGAGGGCGACGGTCGCTGCGGCGATCAGCTGGTCGGCGGTCTCGTAGGCGACCACGGCGCCCTCGAGGAAGACGGCCGAGACGCCGGTCTCGGTCGCCACGAGGAGCAGGGAACCGGAGGCGAGGACGATGGCGCCTTCCGCAGCCGCCCCCGTCACCGGCGACAGGATCATGGATTCGAGCAGGTCGCCGTCGACCGCTTTCGCAGCGGCCGTGCCCGAACGCCCGATCAGCTCGGTCGACAACGTGGCGAGTTGCTGCGCCTGCAGTCGCATGTCGTCGAGCTTCGCGCCGACGCCTCCGGCTCCACCGGAGACCGTGATGCCGCTCATGCCCGTGCTCCCTGGATGGTCGCGGCGATCGCCAACACCTCGGCGACGATGTCCGCGCGACGGACGGCCCGGAGCGAGACCCGGGTCCCCTCGGCGACGGTGGACGGGTCCATACCCGCCGCTTCGACGTCCGGAGTGTCGACCGACACGGCGACCCAGCCGTCGGCACCACGGAGCCACGTGTCCGTCCACCGTCTCATGGGCTCCCCGCTCCGCGAGAGTGCGTCGAGCCGGAAGCCGCCGTCGATCCGCTGGGCGACGCCGCCGAGGAGCACTGCGGCCTGCGGGCTGTGGAGCTGTCCGACGACCGCGCCGACGACGTCCGGTCGGTCCTGTCGGAGCGCGAGGACGAGCGCCTCGGCGTCCGCGAGCGGGAGGACGACCACCTCGGTCGAACGACCCCGCGTGTCGGGGACGTCGTGGAGCGCGGAGAGGGGTCGCAGGAGTTGCTGCGCCAGGCCGGCGGTGTCGAAGGCGCGGATCTCGACGGCGTCCTCGTCGCGCGAGGCCGCGCCGTGCTCGGCGACGGACGCGTCCGAATGGTCGACCCGCTGCGTCCGCAACAGCGCCAGAGCGTGCGCGCCGATCACGGAGACGGACTGGATCGCCGTCCGGTCGAGGGTCCAGCAGGAGGCGTCGACGGCCGCCGTCGCGAACTGCGGCATCGACAGGAAGGCGGCGAAATCGGGATCGACGTCAGCGGTGAGGTCGTCCGGGAGGGTGTCGTCGCCACGGGCGAGGAGTCGCCGCTCCCGGAGCCGCGCGACGGCTCGCTGCTCGCGCTCCCGGACCTCGGCGGGCTGCACGTCCGAACCCCATTCGGTGTGGAAGGCGGGTGGCAGCACGATGTGCGGGGTGCGGTGCTCCAGGACGTGGAGTTCGTCAGCGGTCAGCAGGAAGGCTGCCGCTGCCGGAGCCGGGCGGGTACGGGTCATGGGCATCAGGGGGTCCATCCTCGGCTGCGGTAGAGGTCTGCCAGGTCCAGCCAGCTGCGGTCACCGGGTGTCGGAAGCGATGGCGTGGAGGCGACGATGTCCTTGGCCTGGTGCACGAGGAAGTCCGGGACCTCCTGGCCGAAGAACTCGAACACCTTCGCGGCACCGTCCTTGACGGTCTCGACCGCGCCGGAGACGAGGTTCACCGCGTCGTTCCAGCGGTCGCCCACCCAACGCGCGGCATCTTCGATGAGCTGCTTCACGTGTTCGACGGCGGTCGCGTGCGCGTCGAGCTTGTCGGCCGCGTCGTCGAGCTGCGTCGCCGAGTTCTCGAGCGAGACCGCCCGGGTGCCGAGCTGCTCGATGAAGGTCTCCGCCGCGGTGGAGGTCCACGCGAGCTCGGCGGCCGAGCGGAGGTCTCCGGCACGGCTACGGACCTCGGTCGCGAAGGTTCGTAGCTCCGTCGCGCGGAGGCGGATCTGTTGGGTGTCGCCGTACACTGCTCGCTCCTCGTCGCGTGGTGCTGCGTCGCTGTCGCCGTGGGTCGCCTTCGCCGGAAAACCCGCGCGCCCTCACCGACACCTGGTCGGGAGGGCGCGCAGAGCGAAGCCGACGGTGGTGACTACTGGCCGGCGCCGGCAGCGAGCGCTGCGTCGGTCTGCTCGAGCGTGGTCACAGCGTTGTTGAGGTAGCCCGACAGCTTGTCGAGGTGCTGGATCGTGACCGTCGCGCTCTGCGTGAAGGCCGTGTAGGTCTCGTTGAAGGTGCCGGACGCGGTGTCGGTCTGGAACCCGGAGGACACGAGGTTGTTGATGAGGGTCTGGAGGCGGTTGAGCGTGGTCTCGACCTCGCCCTTACCCGTCGTCAGGTTGACGGCGGCCTGCTTGATCTCGCTGTAGTTGACGTTGATGTTGGCCATGAGTCTTGCTCCTTCGTTGTGGTCACCGGCACCGTCGGTGCCTTCATCATGTAACCACAACGCCTCGCGGGAGCACATGGGGAGCACTCCCCATGCAGTCCCCACCCAGGGACGACGCCGCTCAGGCGACGGGGAACTCGGGCGCGATCGGCAGCTGCACGCGCGACAGTGCACCGCGGTTCGCGTAGATCCCGCGCCCCTGCGGGAAGTCCTTGCGCGCGAGCCTGGGGAAGGTCGTCCGGAGGACGAGGTCGCCCTCCATCTGCTCCGGCTGCAACAGGATGCCCCGCCTGGCGCTCTTGATCTCGCCCATGAGCGGCCAGGACGACGACCAGCCCGACACCTCGTTCTCGGCGATGACGAGGTGGTCGCTGCGCTTGATGGCCTTGATGAGCTCCACGAGCGGTGGGTCGGCGATGCCGTTGAGGTAGTCCGACAGCGTCTCGATGACGACGACCGTCCGGCCGGTCACCGTCTCGGACGCGATCGCCGCGGACAGCGCCTTCGCCTGCTCGGCGATCGTCTCGGGGGTGACGGCCGACTCGTCGAAGCGCAGCTCCCGCAGCAGTTCCGAGCGCTTGGAGCCGAAGTAGACGAAGCGCGTCGACGGATCGAAGCGTCGCATGGCGCCGACCAGGGATGCGACGGCGTTCGTCCGACCGCTGCCGGGAGGGCCGCCGACGAGGAACGCGCCGGACGGGTCGAACCCGATCGGTGCGAGGTCGGCGTCGCCGATGCCGAGTACGGGGCGGTCGCCGACCCGCTCGGGCAGTTCGCGCGCCTCGATCTCCTTCGGCAGTGCGCCGATCGGCGGGGCCGTGATCGTGGCTCCCGCGCGGGACATGGCCTCCGCGAGCCGGACTGTCGCGACCGACTGGTCCGAGAGCACCGGCGAACCACCGAGGATCGCGACCTGGACCTCGAGTCCGTCGACGATCGCCCGGCCGGCGGGCGACTCGGGGCCGAGGATGTCCTTCGGCACGCCGAGGAGCTGGTAGCCGGTCTCGTCCGCGAGGCGCAGCACCACGCGTCGCTGCACACCGGAGCTGATGTTCGTCGGGACGGAGCCCGGGCGGTCGGCCGAGAACGCGATGTTCACGCCGAGCTGCCGGCCGTCGGTGATGAGCTGCTGGAACAGCGTGTACCACGAGGACAGGCCGAGCGTCGTCTCGTACTCCTGCCGGAAGGACTGGAAGCCGTCGACGAGCAACAGGATGCGGCGCTCGTCGTTGCGACCCGAGACGCGGCGGTAGTCGGTGATGGACGACGCGTTCGCCTCGGCGTACCGGACGCTGCGCTCGTCGACGATCTCCTTGATCCGGCGGAGCAGTCGGATGACGCGCTCCTGGTCGTCGCCGGGGATGATCGAGCCGACGTGCGGCAAGGCCTCGAGCATGCGGAGGCTGCCCGCGCCGAAGTCGAGGCCGTACACCTCGACCGGACCGCCACGCGGCGTGATGCCCGCCGCGGTGGCGAGGGTCCGCAGGACGGTGCTCTTGCCCGATCCGCCGGTGCCGAACACGGCGATGTGGCCGTCGACGTCAGGCCGGAAGTAGACCGGGCGCTGCTCCTGCGAGTCCGGGAGGTCGGCGACACCGATGAGCAGTTCGGCGTCGGACCGTTGACGGAGCTTGCTGAGGTCGTAGACGGGCGCCAGCTCGTCGAGCCAGGGCCGTCGCGGCGCCGGGATGGATGCGCGGTCGGCTGCGGCGATGATGCTCGCGACGAGCCGCTGCTGGTCGGTGGGGCCGAGGTCGCGCTCCTCCTCGGCGTCGGCCGCGCGGGGCTCCTCCCAGCGCGTCTCACCGCCGAACCGCAGCTCCCGGACCTCGATGTCGGAACGCTTGGGCTCGTCGCTCGTCCAGCCGCCCGCATAGCCGGACTGGAAGATGCTCAGGCGACCGGGACCGGTCTTCGCGATGCCGCGGCCGGGGACGCCCGGGTCGAAGTGCGCCGCGTCCTTGACGCCGACCACGTCCTGGCTGTCGGACTCGTCGGCCATGCGCAGCGCGACGCGGAGGTTGGTGTTCGCGCGCAGGTTGTCCTTGATGACACCGGCGGGTCGCTGGGTCGCCATGATGAGGTGGATCCCGAGCGAGCGACCGCGCTGGGCGATGTCGACGACGCCGTCGACGAACTCCGGGACCTCGCCGACGAGCGCCGCGAACTCGTCGATGACGAGGACCAGGGCGGGTGGTGAGTCGGGGTCGCCCCGCTTCTCGAGCTCGAGGAGGTCCTTGGCCTTCTTCCGGTTGAGCAGGTGCTCGCGGAAGTGCAGCTCGGCGCGGAGGCTCGTGAGCGCCCGGCGGACGAGGTGCGGGCTGAGGTCGGTGACGAGTCCGACGCAGTGCGGGAGCGTCACGCAGTCCGCGAAGGCCGAGCCGCCCTTGTAGTCGACGAAGAGGAACGAGACGCGGTCGGGGCTGTACTCGGCCGCCATCCCGAGCACCCAGGCCTGCAGGAACTCGCTCTTACCGGCACCCGTCGTCCCGCCCACGAGGGCGTGGGGGCCCTGGGCGCGGAGGTCGAGGTGCATGGCGTCGACACCGCCCGATCCGACGGTCGCGCGCAGCTGGCCGGCCCGTCGGGGCTTCGGCGGGAGCCCGGGCGTGCGGTCGTGGATCGAGGAGTTCTGCCGCCAGCGGTCGACCACGGCGTCGCTCGAGGTCGTGAGCTCCGGCCCGAGCAGCGTCACCATCGACACCGACCGCGGGAGGTCGCTCGAGTCCTCGACGAGGGCGCCGGCGTCGATCACGGACGCCATGCGTCGCGCGTAGTCGAGGGCCGTCACCGGGTCGACGAACTCCGGGCGGGCGTCGTCGACGGAGTAGCCGAGGCGGACCATGCCGACCGTCGCCGGCGCGTCGACGCCGGCCCCGGCCTCCGGGACCTGCAGGAAGGTGCGGCAGGCGGCGGGGAGCGAGACGACGTCGTCGGCGATCCAGATCGGGAAGACCCCCGCGTCCGCCGCGATCTCGGCGAGCTGGACGAGGCGTGCGCGGTCGACGCCGACGTCGTCGGAGATGAGCAGGACGATCGCGGGGATCGGGGACTTCGTGCCGGTGTCGTTGGAACTCTTCGTCCCGATCTCCGCGCCGCGCTCCTGGGCTGCCTGCTTCTCGGAGATGGCTCCGCGTCGGGCGTCGCCGGCCCGGGCCGCCTGCAGGCGGGTCTGGACGAGCTCCTCGATCGCGGCCAGCAGCAGGTTGCCGCTCGACACGCTGTCGGCGAGGTGGCCGACGTCGAGCGGGCTGTTCGGCGAGGACGCGTGCGGGAGCCACTTGACCCACGAGAGGGCGTTCGACCACGCGGGCGAGACGATCGCCGAGACGACGACCTCGGCCGGCGAGTGGAGGGCGGTGAGCTGGACGAGGATGCCGTTCACTGCGCCCCCGGCCGTCTGCGGTGAACCGGCGATGCCGAGCGCGCCGGCGTCGTAGAGGTTGTCGATGATCGGCACGTCGGCGACGGTCGCGTACTGGTCCTTGAGCTTCTCGAGTCGTTCCTGGAACTCCGGCAGGAAGCTGTCGCGGGCCTTCGCCGAGACCTCGTTGCGCGACGGCATCGTGCCGACGCCGAGTCGGAGGTTCAGGAAGGACCAGTGCTCGGGGCGCCTGGTCCACAGCAGCGGCCCCCGTGTGAGCGCGTGCTTGAGCGCCTCGGAGGTGGACGGTGCCTCGCGCATGCGGACGTCGTGCTCGATCTCCCGCTCGGCCGCGAGCTGCTTGCCGAGGGACTCGAGCCGCTCGTCGAAGATCTTGATCTGCTGCTTGAGCTTGCGCTTGTTGCGCCCGCGACCGGTGAAGTAGTTGCCGATGAGCATGAGCGGCGTCATGGCGATGAAGATCAGTGACAGCGGGTTCTTCGTGAAGAAGTACATCGCGCCACCGAGGAGCATGGGCGTGAGCATGCCGAGGAGCGGGAACGGCTGGTTCTCGCGCTCGGTCGGCGGCTCGGGAGCGGGGAAGGTCTCCCCCGCGTAGCGTTGTTCGACGCGCGGCGAGCGGTTGAAGTACACGGGCCCGGCCTTCGGGACGACACCCGCGCGACCGACGGTCCCGGCGAAGCCGATTTCGACCTCGGTGTCGCCGATGAGCACGCGCTCCGGCTCGATGACCTTGAGTCGAGGCACGATGCCGCCGTCGACGACGATGCCGTTGGCCGCGCCGAGGTCGACGAGTTCGATCTCGCCGCCGACCTCGAGGCGTGCGTGACGCTTCGAGACGAGCGGGTCGTCGAGGACGATGTCGCAGCTCGCCTCACGTCCGATGGTCCAGCTGCCGGCCGGCAGGGTGAACTCACGGCCGGCGTCGTCGCCGGAGAGGACCCGCACGACGGCGACGGCGGGCGCCTGGCCGGTGCGCGCCGCGGAGTAGTAGACCCCCGCGTCGGCGAGTTCGATGACGGCACCCGAACCGACCCACGCCTCGCCGATGGGTGCCTCGGGCGGGAGCGGCAAGGTCTCGGTGGATCCCGGCAGGCGCGCGTGCAGCGTGAAGTCGGCGTTCGCGGAGTCCGGCCCCTGCGGGTCGACGCGCGCGATGGTCGACGCGACCTCCGCGATGCTCGCCGCCGCGTCCGTCGTCACGACGATGTCGGCGGACGACCCCGACGGCCTGGTCAACGTCAGCTTGATGCGCATGCAGGATCCCCTTGGAAGTGCGGGCCGCTGGACACGGCCCCGATCAGCCTAGCGACGGCTATCGGCTATCCGGCGGAGGGCGAAGCCTTGCTCTGCTCATCGGTCAGGGGCTTCTGAACATCCTCGGGGTCCGTGATCGTCGACGGGACCGGTGCCGGACTGAAGAACCCTTGCGCTGGCGCGGCCGACGAGCAGTCGTCCTGCGTCGCGACGATGACCGCGTCGACCTTCAGCTTGCCGTCGACCGTGGTCAGCCGGAACTCCCTGCCACTCATCGACCCGGTTCCAGGAGTGGACGGCGGGGGCGTTCCGTCGGCCGACGCCCAGTCGTCGAGAGCGCACCCACGTACCCGCGATCCGTCGCCATCAGCGGTCACGGACGTCACCTCGAACGGCAACGGGCCGGGAGACAACTCGGTCGCCTCGCCGTCTTGCAGGCGCTGCTCTGCAGCGCTCCACAGCTCGGTGCGCACCTCGTAGCCGACCGTGTCGACGAGTTCGGGCAGACGGAAGTCGTTGCGGTTCGCGGCGACGGCCATCGCGATGAGAGCGTCCCGCGTGGCCTTGACCGCCGCGTCCGCTTCATACGGCCCTGACGGCTCGCCATCCGGCCAGGACACCTCCGGGTACGGCTGTTCTGCCGGAGCCGGATTCGGCGTGCAACCGGCGAGCGCCACAACGAACACGACGACGGGAACGACGGAGGCGAGACGTCCGATCCGGGGGCGACCATGAGCGCGTGCGGTCATCAGTGCTCCGAATCGTTGTCGCTCTGGGCGTTGGCCGAGCCGTCGCGATACGCTCTGGCCAACGAGTCGAAGGTGGAACCACCGCGCTCCTCATCGAGGGCGTCGAGCAGTTCGTCGTTCCAGTCGTCGAACCACGTCTGCAGGTCGGTGGCGTTCAGCCCGCTCGGATCCGGCACTGCTGCAAGCGGACCCCCTGGGGTGTCGTGCTCGAGCTCCCAGACGAGTTGAGCCGTCTGCAGGCGGACTGCGTCCAGGCTCGCGTCCTGATGGCCTTCGAGGTCTTCCAGCAGCGCCGCGTGGTTCGACGCGAACCCGCCGTCGAGCGTGTCGCCACCCCATCCGATCAATTCACCGAGCGCGTAGCTCTGCCCGGCATCGATCACCGCACCGGCGGCGCCCCCGACCACCCCACCGAGGCCGGGGATCGGGATGAGCCCCACTGCCGTCTCGAGACTGTCGATCGCATCCATGATCGCCTGATCCTCGCGTGCCGCTTCGCCGAGTTGTTCGCCGGAACCCGCGCCGTCGACCATCCCCTGGAGAACGGCGATCCGCTCCGCCAGACCGTGGACCGAGGTGTCCTCGACATTCGACGCCGCGCCGACCAAGGCATCTTGATACTGCGACACGACTGATTCCAGGGCCGAGTGGCCATAGGGATCTGAGGCGGCGGCTCCGAGGACCTTGGCCAGGACGTCCTGCGACACGTTCGCGTAGACGCCCTCCTGGTCACTGATGCCGAAGAAGCTCACGGTCTGCGTCGGACCGTCTTGGCTGGTCTCCGAGTAGAGGGGTGCCTCGACGAGGCCGGGCATCTGCGGCGCGAGCGCCCGGACGATCTCGACCGAAGCGTAGCTGCTGACGTTCTCCCCCTCGAAGGACTCGTTGCCGGCGAGTTCTTCCATGATCTTCGTCGACAGGGTCGCGGCATCGACCCATGCGGGGCCGGTGGTGTCCACCGGCTGACCCGTCGTCGCGCCCGGCCCGCCTGTGGCGTACTGCGTCCCCGCCCACAGACCCGCTGGTCCGGCGAACTCGTCGTACTGCGACCAGTCCCGGTCTCCGTACCAGTATTCGACCCGGTTCTGTCCGAGAGAGCCCTCGCCTGTGACGTCGTCTCCGGAAGCGTCGGTCAACCAGTCGAGCGCCTCGTCCGGGTACTGTCCGAGGGTCTCGAGCACGCGCCCGGCCAGGTCGATGACACGAAGCCCGGGGACACCGGTCTGCTCCTCCTCGAGCAGCGCCAGCGTCGTGCCTCCAGGGAGCGGGGAGTTGTCCTGCCAGATGTGGTAGTTCCCGCGCTCCTCCTGGTCGATCATGTCGGCGAGCGCGAGCGTCGTGGTGACACCGATCGGGGCGTTCGCCGGATCGCCGAACAGGAAACCGATCGCCGCAGGGTCGCCGCCCACCCCCGTGCTGGCGTTCGCCATCATCTCCTCGGCGAAGTTCTGCCCTGTCAGCGGGGACCATCGTTCCGAGCCGACCGACAAGCCGCCACGCACGCTCTGCGCCAACGCGAGAGCCGCGGCAGCCGGGATGCTCCCATCCACCACCCCCCGGCCGAGCTCGTCGATGAGGCTGACGACGTTCTCGCCGCCCATGGCGAGGTTCATCTGGGCCATGACCTGCGGGTTCTTGCCGTACAGGTCGTAGAGCGTCTGCAGGTTCGAGACGTCGGCCTCGGAGTAGTCGCCGGAGGCGATCTGGTTCCCGAGCTCCGCCATGGCCTGCGCGACGGCCGTCGGCGTCAGCGAGCCGGAGTCGGTGATGCCTATCGCTGCGAGTGCCTGGCGCTGCGCCTCCCACGCGGTCGCGTTCGGCGGGGTCAGCGCGAGGACCAGGGTGCTGTCGGCCAGGGTGCGCTCATCGGCCAAGCCTTCGAGCGCGCTGCGGGCCAGCGTGAGATCGCCCATCGCCGCCTGTTCCTGAAGCTGGCGGTGCTGCGCCTGCTCCGGAGTCGGGCCACCTGCGGGGTCCGCGTACTGGCGGTTGATGACCTGGTTCGACTCGAACATGGTCTGCTTCACCGACGCGGCACGTGTGGCGATTCCGGACACGGTCTCGGAGTACGCGCCGATGGCCGTCCGAGCTGCGCTCAGGGCGGTGGTGACCGCATCGATCGTGGCCACCGGAGTGTCGAGGGAGGCCGTCCAGGTGACCGGCGCGTCTCCGCTCCAGACCTCCGCGGTCATGCCCGCCTGCGAGTTGGTCGTGACCGTGCGAGCCTCGCCGAGCGTCGTCTCCACCGTCTGCAGGCCGGTCGCGGCCGTTCCGAGCGATCCGGCGTCGAACAGTCCCGGGTCTTCCCTCGTCCAGTTGCCCATCAGCTGGCTCCTTCATCAAGCAATGCCTCGGTCTCCTGCCACGTGGCTGCGGCGTCCCTGGCGATCTGCGCGGCGTTCGTGATCTGACCCGACGCGAGCATGGTCTGCACCGTCGCCCACATGGCGAAGCTCTCGGCGGCACCAGAGACACTCGAGCTGGAGCTGCCACTCAGGTCGACGGCAACCTCGGTCGGAAGGCTGTATCCGCTCGTCTCCAGTCCGGACGCGATCGTCCGAATGGCTTCGACGTCGACGAAGAGCTGATCCCCGGCCATAGTTCCCCTTGGGTCGTCACGGAACCGGCGACCGTCTGACAGTCACCGACAGCAGGTTTCGCCCCGCCGGCCACCAGCGTATCCGAGAGCACGGGGCGGGACGATGGGGAGCGCTCCCCATGCCCGACGGCGTTCTCAGCCGACCACGACGCGGATCGGGAACTCCCCGATCCCGATCGTCGAACCGGCTTCGACGACGTAGGCCTCGCCTGGCTGGCAGACGGTGACCGCGCCGGACGCGTCCGTGATCGTCGTGCCGTTCGTGGAGTGCAGGTCCGTCACGCGGAGCGACCGCCGACCGGGTACGACGACCGTGTGCGTCTTCGAGACGGACATGCGCGGGTCGACGAGTGAGCGCAGCTCGGCGTCGGGCTGTTCCGGCCGCGCCGCAGGGTTGCGGCCGAGCAGGATCGGCCCGCGGAGCGGGATCCGCTCGCCGTCGGGCAGCTCGAGCGCGAAGTCCCCCGCTCGCAGCGACGCTGAGACGACGGTGGCACCGAGATCCGCTCCCGGTGTCGGGACGACGGTGTCCGCTGCTGGCCGGACCGGTCCCGGCACGTTCGGCTCAGGCGCACCCGGGGATACCGGCGCACCGGCGAACAGTCCCGGCGGAACAGTGATCTGCAGCTCCGGCGGGACCGAGGACGTCGATGTGGCCGGAGCGCGCGTCTGAGCGGGTGCGACCGGTGGCTCACGGAACTGCGGCTCAGGAGCGGGTGCCTCGACGACGAGCGGCGTCGGTTCAGGCGCGGACCCCGCGGGAGCCCACATCGGTTCGGGAGCCGGAGCTGCGGTCCCCGGGGCCCCAGGGACCGGAGTCTCGGGCATGGCACGTTCGGGAGCCGTCACCTGGGCAGCCGGAGCCTCGAAGACCGGAGCCGGCTCGGCGGACGTCGGGGTCGATACGGCAGGGGACGGTGTCGACACATCGGCCGTCGCCGGAGCCCAGCCCGGGGCGACCGACCCGTCCGTGACCGGGACGTGTGCGGATGCACCCGTAGGAGACACTTCTGCGCTGCCCGGCGCCGCTGCTGGACGCGGAGCGAGGACGGTCCGAGCGCCGTGCACCCGCAGGGTGGCGGAGGCGTCGGGGTCGGACTCGGTCACCAGCTCGGCGAGCGCGCGCAGGAAGCTCAGGAACGGCTCCTGCCCGAGCAACGAGCGCTGACGCCGACGCTTCTGGACGCCGTGCTGCATGATGAACGTCGCGGCGGCCGTTCCCCGTGCGGACGGGGCGGTCGTGATCGCGAACGCGAGCAGCGGAGCCGGATCGTCGACCGAGACGACCCGCAGGCGGATGTCCGCGCTCGTCCCACCGTCGATCGCGACGTAATGCCTGGTCTGCTGCGCATCCTCACCGGAGGCGGCGACCGCACGTTGGACGAGCGCGACGACGTCGTCAGCGGTCCCCGCGAGGTCGAGATCCAGACCGGTGTCGGTCAGGTCGGGTGATCTCATCGGTGGTTCCTCCCCAAGCGCCGTCGGCCGACGACGGCAACGGATCGATTATCGCCTACGCCGTCGCCCTCGTGGGGAGGGTCGAGCAGCGCACCGCGCGGGCGGGCCCGGGGTGGACGTCGCATCGGCTCACCGCGCGTCGTGCTCCCACGGCCAGCGCGGGGTCGGACGCCGCCCGGTCGACGACGTGGCGACGGCGGCGGCCGCGAGGACGATGACGAGCGCCAGCACACCGACGGTGACCGAGAACGGCCCGGTCAGTGTCGTCACGGCGAAGGCGGCGGCGTCCGCTCCGTCCCGGCTGGCGATCGCGTCGAACACGCCGCCGCTCACGCCGTACGCGAGCCAGGCGAGGAGCCCTGCGAGGACCGCGGAGCCGACCGAGACGCGCAGCGGGGTGCGGCGCGTCTCACGGATGATCCCCCAGAGGACCACGATCGTTGCGACCACGACCATGAGCGGACCGGTCAGTGGGCCGGCGTCCGGGTCGGTCACGACGTCGAGGTCTGCCAGCAGGCTGATGAACCCGAAGGCGCAGACGACGAGTGCCACGTAGGTGACCGCTGCGAACGGGGCGATCCACCAGGGACCGCGTGCTCCGTCCGCGTCACCGGTCATGCTCAGCGGGCGGTCGTCGGTCCGGCTTCGAGGACGCGCTCGTACTCGGCACGCGCCTCGAGGTTCGCCTCGCGCACCTTGCGGCCGCGGGCGGCGATCCAGCCTCCGAACCAGACGGGGATCTCGCGGGCGACGACGAAGGCGAGGACCGGCCCGAACGTGAAGGCGACTCCGGTGACCTCGGCGAGGATCTCGTCGATGCTGAGCGTCCAAGCGCGCTCCTGGATCAGGAACCCACCGACCCACGCGAGGAAGACGACCAGGCCGATGATGAAACCGCCGAGCACCCAGTGCACCCAGCCGGAACGGTTCACGATGGTCGCGGTCACGACCCAGGCCAGGAAGAAGCCTGCGGCGGCCATGAGGAACGGCCAGCTGGTGGCGATCTGGATGAGGTTCTCGACGAACGTACCGTCGCCTTCCAGCACCAGCTGCAGGCCCGCGACGGCGGCCGCGTAGAGGCCGGCGAAGATGATGGTGCCGAGGAGACCGATGAGGATGCCGAAGCCGCGGTTGCCGCGGACTTCCGGCTCGGACGGTGCCTGGACGTACAGCGGGAAGGCCTGCTGCTGTTCGGTCTCGGCAGCGGTGGCGGTCTCGGTCGCGCCGGAGCGGGCGACCGGCTCGTAGGCCGCGGCGGGGTACGGGTGGGCACCGGTGTCGGCCTGCCGGGTGGCCGCCGTCGACGTCGGGGTGCCGGCGGTGTCGTCGTCGTCGAAGTCGATGTTCGAGTACGCGCGCTGCGGCGTGTGCGGCTGGTACGGACGCGTCTCGCGCACCCCGGCGTCCGAGGCCGTGTCGGCGCGGTCTGCGACCCGACGGTCGTCGACGACCGGGTCCGCGCCGACGCCGTCCGCCGTGGTGATGGTGTCCTGCTGCACGGTGTCCTCGGAGAGGATGTCCCGCTCAGCCACGGGCCTCTCGGACGCGGGCTGCTCGGACGCGGTCGTGGGACGCGCGGAGCCAGACGCGGTCTGGGCAGCCGCCGGAGTGCTCGGGTCGGTCGGCGATCCGGGCTCGGGGTTCTGGGTGCTCATCGCGTACTCCTTCGGCGGAAGCCAGTTCAGGAGCGCCCTCACGGCACTCCGCTCGCCACGGTAGCAAGCCGGGGCACGGATGCTCGGCAACCTCGCCGGGACTCGCTCACTCCCGTCGACCCGATTCAGGTCTGATTCATATCCGGAGGAAACGGTCTCCTCAGCTCCGCGCGGTTGAGTGGGACTTCTACCAGACATCTGTCGGATCACTGCCGATCCCGCGACGCCGACCCCCCACGGCGCATCCCCCGGAAAGGCCCCATGCCCGAGCAACTCCCCCACGACCGTCACGCCGACGCCCGTTCCCCGTTCAGGCGGCTCTCCTCCCGCTACCGCGCCCTTCCCATGCGCGGGCGACGCGTGGTCGCCGGTACCGCTGCCGGAGCCGTCCTGCTCCTCGCCACCGCGGTCATCGCCCCGATCGCGCTGCAGCAGTCCGACACGACCTCCTCTACACCGGCCGCGCAGGCGGTGGACGACACGACGTCCACGGTCCCGGCCTCCACGGTCAACGCCACGGCGGTCACCGCGATCTCCGCGACGACCGGTTCCGTCGCGGGTGGCAGCACCCTCACCGTGAGCGGTGTCGACGTGGACGGCGTGACCCGCGTCGTCTTCGGTGAGCAGGAGGCCCGGATCCTGTCGGCGACGAGCACCGAGGTGACCGTCGCGGTACCGGCAGCCACCGGCTTCTCCCCCGCCGACGTCGGTGTCGCCGTCTACGCGGACGAGCTCCGGGTCGACGGTGACGCGCTGAGCTACAGCTACGACATCACGAGCCCCGTCGACGCGCAGATGGCCTACGTGTTCACGCACTGGAACGGCTACAACCTGGCTGAATACGGCTCGCTGGTCGACACCGACTGCGCGAACTTCGCCAGCCAGAGTCTGCTGGAACGCGGGTGGACGATGGACGAGGACTGGTGGGCCGAGGGAACCGGCGACGACTTCGACTTCTCGAAGGCCTGGGTCAGCTCGACGTTCTTCATGAACTACGTCGAGGAGCACCCCGAGCTCGCCACCGCTCTCGACGACACGCAGCGCGACCAGGTCAAGGTCGGTGACATCGTGCAGTTCGACTGGGACAACAGCGGGGACCGCGACCACACGGGCATCGTGTCGAAGGTCGAGACCACCGACGCCGGCACCCAGGTGTACTACGCGGGGCACACCGACGACACCGACTACCGCACCGTGGATGAGGCGATCACCGTCATCCACCCCGGCGCCTCCGTCTACTACTGGAGCATCGCCTAGCCCGCTGTTCGGTGTCAGGCGGGGAACAGCGTCGAGACGATGGTCTGCGTCCAACCGGTGATGGCGACATTCGCCCAGCGGGTGGCCACCCAGGTGCCGTCACGCAGGAAATGGCGCTCACCGACGGTGTTCCCTGAGGGGTCGGCACGTTCCGTGAAACACATCGTCCCGCCGGTCTCCTCGGAACAGGTGAACCCGGCTTCGGACATCCTGGCCACCGCCGCCGCTTGGACGTCCCCCTCCACCTGGGCCACGTTCGTGAGGATGAAGACCTCACCGGCACCACTCGCCTTCGTGAGGTCACACGTGAGTCGGTCCGTCGGGGTGAGCAAGGCCACCAGGGCCTCGTCGTTCGACCCGAAACTCTCGGACAACAGCGGCTGCGACCAGGCGGGATTCAACTCGAGGAAACCGTCAGCGGTCAGTGACTCGATGTAGCCGGCGGGGAAGAGCTGCGTGCATTCGGTCGGACGCACCGGTGCAGCAGGGGTCTCAGCGGTGTCCGTCGTGGTCGGAGCAGGAGTGGAGCCGGCGGTCGCCGTCGCACTCGGTGTACGGGTCGAGTCGGCGGCGGGGGTGCCGCCCGGGCCGACGACCAGGAGCCCGATGACGACGATGAGCGCGATCGCCAGCACGCCGGCGAGCACGCTCAAGCCGATCACGACCGGATTGCGCTTCCGCTTGGGTGCCGGAGCTCCGTAGCGGCCGTCTGGCTGCACCGGGGTCGCGTCCGGCTCCAGCGGCTGGAACTGGCCGGTGGGCTGCTCGGGCTGATCACTCATCGGACCAGCATGTCGTGCAGAGGCCCGCCACACAACTCACCGATGCCTGGTTCGTTCGCCCAGGAATGGGCGAACGAACGACGGAGGGCCCGTCCCGATCGAGAAACGATCGGGACGGGCCCTCCGGGTGAGTCGTTCAGCCCTAGTTGTAGTTACCGGGGGTGAAGTCGTCGGAGCTGAAGCTGTCGAAGTCGACGAAGCTCAGGTCGGACTCGTTGAACGCGCCGTCCTCACCGAAGATGCGGTTCGGGTAACGCTCCGCCTTCGCCTCCTCGGTGGCCTCGACCGTCACGTTGCGGTAGCGCGCCAGGCCGGTACCGGCCGGGATGAGCTTACCGATGATGACGTTCTCCTTGAGGCCGACCAGCGGGTCGCTCTTGCCTTCCATGGCGGCCTGCGTGAGGACACGCGTGGTCTCCTGGAAGGAAGCGGCCGACAGCCACGACTCGGTCGCGAGGGACGCCTTGGTGATACCCATGACCTCCTGGCGAGCCGATGCGGTGCGACGACCCTCCGACACGGCCGAGCGGTTGAGCTCGGCGTAGCGCAGGCGGTCGACGAGCTCACCGGGCAGCAGGTCGGTGTCGCCGTGGTCGACGACGGTCACCTTCCGCAGCATCTGGCGCACGATGACCTCGATGTGCTTGTCGTGGATCGGGACACCCTGCGAGCGGTACACGCCCTGGACGCCACCGACGAGGTGCTTCTGGACCTCGCGGACGCCCTGCACGCGCAGGACCTCCTTGGGGTCGACCGCACCGACGTGGATCTTCTGACCGAGCTCGACGTGCTGTCCGTCCTCGACGAGGAGGACCGCACGCTTCAGCACCGGGTAGACGACCGGCTCGTCGCCGTTGTCGGGCGTCAGGATGACCTTACGAGCCTTGTCGTTCTCGTCGATCGTGATGCGACCGGCGGCCTCGGCGATCGGGGTCGCACCCTTGGGGGTACGAGCCTCGAACAGCTCCTGCACGCGGGGCAGACCCTGCGTGATGTCGTCCGCCGATGCCGAACCACCCGTGTGGAAGGTACGCATCGTCAGCTGGGTACCGGGCTCACCGATCGACTGGGCCGCGATGATGCCGACGGCCTCGCCGATGTCGACGAGCTTGCCCGTGGCGAGCGAGCGGCCGTAGCAGGCTGCACACACACCGACGGTCGACTCGCAGGTCAGGACCGAGCGCACCTTGATGTTCTCGACACCCGCGGAGACGAGCTTGTCGATGAGCACGTCACCGACGTCCTCGCCGGCCTCGGCGACGACCTCACCCTTCGGGTTGACCGCGGCTGCGGCCAGCGAACGGGCGAACACGGAGTTCTCCACGTTCGGGTCGCGCACGAGCTCACCCGAGCTGTCGGCGTTCGCGATCGCGAGCTCGAGACCCTTGGTCGTGCCGCAGTCGTCTTCGCGGATGATGACATCCTGCGAGACGTCGACGAGACGACGCGTGAGGTATCCCGAGTCGGCGGTACGGAGCGCCGTGTCGGCCAGACCCTTACGAGCACCGTGGGTCGCGATGAAGTACTCCGCGACCGACAGGCCCTCACGGTAGGAGGAGATGATCGGGCGAGGGATGATCTCACCCTTCGGGTTGTTCACCAGGCCTCGCATACCCGCGATGTTGCGGATCTGCAGCCAGTTACCACGAGCACCCGACGACACCATGCGGTTGATGGTGTTGTCCGCCGGGAAGTTCGCGCGCATTGCCTCGGCGACCTTCTCGGTGGCCTCCGTCCAGATCTTGATGAGCTCCTGACGACGCTCGGCATCCGTGGTCAGACCCTTGTCGAACTGGCTCTGGACCTTGGCGGCCTGCTTCTCGTAGCCCTGCACGATCTCGCGCTTGTTCGGCGGGGTCAGGACGTCGCTGAGCGCAACGGTCACACCGGAACGCGTCGCCCAGTGGAAACCGGCGTCCTTGATGTTGTCGAGCGTGGCGGCGACGACCGTCTTCGGGTACCGCTCCGCGAGGTCGTTGACGATCGAGGACAGCTTGCCCTTGTCCGCCACGTCTTCCACGTATGGGTAGTCCGCCGGCAGCGCCTCGTTGAAGAGTGCGCGACCGAGGGTCGTCTCGACGAGCGCGACACCCGAACCCTCGTAGCCCTCGGGACCCGTGCCCTCGGCGAACGTCACGTCGGTCAGACGGATGCGCACCTTGGCGTTGAGGTCGAGCGAGCCCTGGTCCTTCGCGAGGATGGCCTCGGCGACGGACGAGAAGGCACGGCCCTCACCCTCGACACCCTCCTTGAGGGTGGTCAGGTGGTGGAGGCCGATGATCATGTCCTGCGTGGGCAGGGTGACCGGGCGGCCGTCGGACGGCTTCAGGATGTTGTTCGACGCGAGCATCAGGATGCGCGCCTCGGCCTGGGCCTCGACGGAGAGCGGGAGGTGGACAGCCATCTGGTCGCCGTCGAAGTCCGCGTTGAACGCGGCGCAGACGAGCGGGTGCAGCTGGATGGCCTTGCCCTCGACGAGCTGAGGCTCGAACGCCTGGATGCCGAGACGGTGCAGCGTTGGCGCACGGTTCAGCAGCACGGGACGCTCGCGGATGATCTCCTCCAGCACGTCCCAGACCTCGGGACGGCTGCGCTCGACCATGCGCTTCGCGGCCTTGATGTTCTGAGCGTGGCTCAGGTCGATCAGGCGCTTGATGACGAACGGCTTGAAGAGCTCCAGCGCCATCTGCTTGGGCAGACCACACTGGTGCAGCTTCAGCTGCGGGCCGACGATGATGACCGAACGGCCCGAGTAGTCGACGCGCTTGCCGAGCAGGTTCTGGCGGAATCGACCCTGCTTCCCCTTCAGCATGTCGCTGAGGGACTTCAGGGCACGGTTGCCGGTACCGGTGACGGGGCGACCACGACGACCGTTGTCGAACAGTGCGTCGACGGCCTCCTGCAGCATCCGCTTCTCGTTGTTGACGATGATCTCGGGAGCCCCGAGGTCGAGCAGACGACGCAGACGGTTGTTGCGGTTGATCACACGACGGTAGAGGTCGTTGAGGTCGGAGGTCGCGAAACGGCCACCGTCGAGCTGCACCATCGGGCGGAGCTCCGGCGGGATGACCGGGACCACGTCGAGCACCATCGCGGCCGGCGAGTTGCCGGTGATGAGGAACGAGTTGACCACGCGCAGACGCTTGATGGCGCGGATCTTCTTCTGACCCTTGCCCTCCGCGATCTGGTGGTGGAGCAGCTCGGACTCGGCCGCGAGGTCGAAGGACAGCAGGCGCTTCTTGACCGCCTCGGCACCCATGTAGGCCTCGAAGTACAGGCCGAAGCGGTCCTGCAGCTCGTGGAACACGGAGTCCTCGGGCTTGAGGTCGCCGACCTTGAGGTTGCGGAAGTCCTCCCAGACGCGCTCGAGGTGAGCGATCTGCTCGTCGTAGGACTTGCGGGTCTGGCTCATCTCCTTCTCGGCGGCGTCCTTGGTGCGACGCTTCTGCTCGCTCTTGGCGCCTTCCTCCTCGAGGGCGACGAGGTCGTCCTCGAGCTTCTTCAGGCGGTCTGCGATGCGCGAGTCGCGCTGGTCGCCGAGCGTCTTGATCTCGAGACGGAGCTCGTTCTCAAGGCCGGGCATGTCCTGGTGACGTGCGTCCTCGTCCACATCGATGACCATGTAGGCCGCGAAGTAGATGACCTTCTCGAGGTCCTTGGGCGCCATGTCCAGCAGGTAGCCGAGGCGCGAGGGGACACCCTTGAAGTACCAGATGTGCGTGACCGGGGCGGCGAGTTCGATGTGGCCCATGCGCTCACGGCGCACCGACGACTTCGTGACCTCGACACCGCAGCGCTCGCACACGATGCCCTTGAAGCGGACCCGCTTGTACTTGCCGCAGGCGCACTCCCAGTCGCGGGAAGGACCGAAGATCTGCTCACCGAACAGACCGTCCTTCTCGGGCTTGAGGGTGCGGTAGTTGATGGTCTCGGGCTTCTTGACCTCTCCGTGCGACCAGGCACGGATGTCGTCTGCGGTGGCCAGACCAATGCGAAGCTCGTCAAAAGTTGTGACGTCGAGCAATGTATCTCCTATGAAAGGTTTCGTCAGTCTCTACAGTGGTCAGGCTTAGATCTCGTCGATGGACGACGACTCGAACCTGGAGGAAATGTTGATCCCGAGCTCCTCGGCGGCGCGGAACGCGTCGTCGTCGGTGTCGCGCAGGCTCACCGCGGTGCCGTCGGCCGAGAGGACCTCGACGTTCAAGCACAGCGACTGCATCTCCTTGATGAGCACCTTGAAGCTCTCGGGGATACCCGGCTCCTGGATGTTCTCGCCCTTGACGATGGCCTCGTACACCTTGACGCGGCCGAGGATGTCGTCGGACTTGATGGTCAGGAGCTCCTGGAGCGCGTACGCGGCTCCATATGCCTCGAGGGCCCAGACCTCCATCTCACCGAAGCGCTGTCCACCGAACTGAGCCTTACCACCGAGCGGCTGCTGCGTGATCATCGAGTACGGACCCGTCGAACGCGCGTGGATCTTGTCGTCCACGAGGTGGTGCAGCTTGAGGATGTACATGTAGCCGACCGAGACCGGTGCCGGGAACGGCTCGCCGGAGCGGCCGTCGAACAGACGGGCCTTTCCGGAGGAACCGATGAGGCGGTCGCCGTCGCGGGTGACGTTGGTCGAGTCGAGCAGACCGGCGATCTCCTCCTCGGAGGCGCCGTCGAACACCGGGGTCGCGACCTTGGTGTTCGGCTCGGCCGAGTGCGCGGCAGCCGGGAGCTTCTTGGCCCAGCTGGGCTTGCCCTCGACGTTCCAGCCCTGCTTCGCGATCCACCCCAGGTGGATCTCGAGGACCTGACCGAAGTTCATTCGACCGGGGATACCGAGCGGGTTGAGGATGACGTCGACCGGCGTGCCGTCCTCGAGGAACGGCATGTCCTCGACGGGCAGGATCTTCGCGATGACACCCTTGTTGCCGTGACGGCCGGCGAGCTTGTCGCCCTCGGTGATCTTGCGCTTCTGGGCGATGTAGACGACCACACGCTGGTTGACGCCCGAGCCGAGCTCGTCGTCGCCGTCCTGTGCGTCGAACACCTTGACGGCGATGATCGTGCCGGCTTCACCGTGGGGAACCTTCAGCGAGGTGTCGCGGACTTCGCGGCTCTTCTCGTTGAAGATGGCGCGGAGCAGGCGCTCCTCGGCGGAGAGCTCGGTCTCACCCTTCGGCGTGACCTTGCCGACGAGGATGTCGCCGGGGCGGACCTCGGCACCGATGCGGATGATGCCGCGCTCGTCGAGGTCCTTGAGCAGCTCCGGGCTGACGTTCGGGAGATCACGGGTGATCTCCTCCTTGCCGAGCTTGGTGTCGCGGGCGTCGACCTCGTACTCCTCGATGTGGATCGAGGAGAGGACGTCGTCCTTCACCAGGTTCTGGCTGAGGATGATCGCGTCCTCGAAGTTGTGACCCTCCCACGTCATGAAGGCGACGAGGAGGTTCTTGCCGAGCGCGAGCTCGCCGTTCTCCGTTGCGGGGCCGTCGGCGATGACCTCGCCGGCCTCGATGCGTGCACCCTCGGAGACGATGACGCGGTTGTTGTAGCTCGTGCCCTGGTTGGAGCGGTCGAACTTGCGCAGGTAGTAGGTCTGCGTGCCACCCTCGTCGAGCTGGATGGTGACGGACTCGGCCGACACCTCCTGGACGACGCCGGCCTTGTCGGCGGTGACGACGTCACCCGCGTCGATGGCTGCGTAGCCCTCCATACCGGTACCGACGAGCGGCGAGTCCGACATGAGGAGCGGGACGGCCTGACGCTGCATGTTGGCACCCATGAGTGCGCGGTTCGCGTCGTCGTGCTCGAGGAACGGGATGAGGGAGGTCGCGACCGACACCATCTGGCGCGGGGAGACGTCCATGTAGCCGATCTCCTCGGACGGGATGAGGTCGACCTCGCCGCCCTTCTTCCGGGCGAGGACGCGGTCCTCCTGGAAGTGGCCGTCGCTCTTCAGCGGAGCGTTGGCCTGCGCGACGATGTAGTTGTCCTCTTCCATCGCGGTCAGGTAGTCGATGTCCTCGGTGACCCGGCCGTCGACGACGCGACGGTACGGGGTCTCGATGAAACCGAACGAGTTGATCCGCGCGAACGATGCGAGCGAACCGATCAGGCCGATGTTCGGGCCTTCCGGGGTCTCGATCGGGCACATGCGGCCGTAGTGCGACGGGTGGACGTCTCGCACCTCGACGCCTGCACGCTCACGCGACAGACCACCGGGGCCGAGCGCCGAGAGGCGACGCTTGTGGGTCAGGCCCGCGAGCGGGTTGTTCTGGTCCATGAACTGCGACAGCTGCGAGGTCCCGAAGAACTCCTTGATCGCGGCGACGACGGGGCGCACGTTGATCAGGGTCTGCGGCGTGATGGCCTCGATGTCCTGCGTGGTCATGCGCTCGCGGACGACGCGCTCCATGCGGGACAGACCGGTGCGGACCTGGTTCTGGATGAGCTCGCCGACGGCGCGGATGCGACGGTTCCCGAAGTTGTCGATGTCGTCCGTGTCGAGACGGAGGTCGACGGGCTTGCCGTTGCGGACACCCGGGAGGGTGGCCGTGCCGCGGTGCAGGGCGACGAGGTACTTGATCGTGGCGACGATGTCGTCGGTCGTCAGGACGGAGTCGCTGAGCGGCTTGTCGAGACCGAGCTTGTTGTTGATCTTGTACCGGCCGACCTTCGCGAGGTCGTAGCGCTTCGAGTTGAAGTAGAAGTTGTCGAGGAGCGCACGCGCGGCCTCGGCTGCGACCTGCTCGCCCGGACGGAGCTTGCGGTAGATGTCGCGGAGCGCGTCCTCCTTGGTGAGGATCGTGTCCTTCTCGAGGGTGAGCTCGATCGACTCGTAGCCCTTGAACTCCTCGAGGATCTCCTCGCTCGTCATGCCGAGCGCCTTGAGGAACACGGTGACGGACTGCTTGCGCTTGCGGTCGATACGGACGCCGACCTGGTCGCGCTTGTCGATCTCGAACTCGAGCCAGGCACCGCGGCTCGGGATGACGCGAGCGGAGAAGATGTCCTTGTCGGAGGTCTTCTCCTGAGCCGACTCGAAGTACACGCCCGGGCTGCGGACGAGCTGCGAGACGACGACACGCTCGGTGCCGTTGATGATGAAGGTACCGCGCTCGGTCATGAGCGGGAAGTCGCCCATGAAGACCGTCTGGGTCTTGATCTCACCGGTGAGGTGGTTCATGAACTCGGCCTCGACGTAGAGCGGGGCCGCGTAGGTCTTGCCGCGTTCCTTGCACTCGTCGATGGAGTACTTCTCGGGCTCGAGGTACGGGTTGGCGAAGGAGAGCTGCATCGTCTCGCCGAGGTCCTCGATGGGCGAGATCTCCTCGAAGATCTCGTCGAGGCCGCTCTTCGTGGGCAGGTCCTGTCGGCCGGCCTGGGTGGCTTCTTCGACGCGTGCCTTCCACACGTCGTTGCCGACCAGCCAGTCGAAGCTCTCGGTCTGCAGAGCCAGGAGGTCTGGAACCGTGAGCGTGTCGGTGATCTTCGCGAACGAGAGGCGGGATGCTCCGCGGCCGTTCTTGGGTGAGTTGGTGGTTGCGTTGCGCGCAGCAGCCAAGGGGATAACCTCCGGAGGCCTGTTGGGGGCCGAGTTACTGGTCGTCAGTGGAGTTACTCACCAGAAAGGAACATGTGGCGGGTTGGACCCGCACACCAGCCGACCGCAATATGAAGGCATAGAGATTCTGGGAGCGCAAAGAACAACTATATGCCGGAATCTACGGCGTGTCTACTCTTTCCTTGACGAGTTTTCGACTTTCCGGTATAACCGCCGCGTCGCCCCCGGTGTTCCCGTCAACCCGTGCCGAACCGCAGGCGCTGACCGGGCCGGAGTTGCGCCAGGAGGTCGCGGTCCGCGGCGCGCACGACCGCGATGACCGGATACCCGCCGGTGACGGGGTGGTCGGCCGACAGGATCGTCGGCAGACCGCTCGGCGGCACCTGGACCGCCCCGGCGACCATGCCCTCACTCGGCAGTTCACGACCGGGATCGAGTCGCTCGAGCGGCGTCCCGTCGAGGCGCATCCCGATGCGGTCGGCGTCGGCCGTCACGCTCCACGACTGCTCGACGAGACGCTGCAGGGAGGCGGCGTCGAACCAGTCCCGGCGGGGTCCGGGCGAGACCCGTATGAGCCGCTCCCCGGCGTCCGGCCGCGTCCAGGGGGCGATGTCGAGCGGAGGGACGCGGCGGCGCGGGGTGGGGAGGACGACGAGTCGATCGCCGCCGACGACCGGTGCCGGGCCGAGGCCGGCCAGGGTGTCGGTCGACCGCGAGCCGAGGAGCTCCGGACCGTCGAAGCCGCCCCGGACCGCGAGGACGTACCGCAGCCCGTGCGTCGCCGCACCGAGCTTGAGCCGGGAGCCGGCCGGCACCCGCACGGCGCGATGCCCGTCGACGGGACGACCGTCCACGGCGATCGGTCCCCACGCGCCGGTCACGGCGATCCACAGGTCCACGTCGGGGACGGCCACGAACGGGCCCAGGACGACCTCGAGCGCCGCACGGCCCTCCGGGTTGCCGACGAGACGGTTGGCGAGGCGCAGGGCACCGCGGTCGAGCGCGCCGGACGGGCTCACCCCGAGGGCCGCGGCACCCGGTCGGCCCAGGTCCTGCACGGTGGTCGCCGGTCCAGCAGCCTCCACCAGCAGTGTCCCGCCCATCATGCGGGGACCTGTGCGAACCGAACCCGACCGCCGGGGACGAGGAGGGCTGGTGGATCCGCTGCGTCGTCCCACAGCACGGCGTCCGTCGTCCCGATGATGCGCCACCCGCCCGGGGAGGCTCGCGGGTAGACGCCGCTGAACGTCCCAGCGAGCGCCACCGAACCGGCGGGGACGGTCGTCCGCGGCACGTTCAGGCGCGGGATCTCGAGCTGCGGGCCGATCGTCTCGTCCTCCCGCTCCGACACGAGGTAGGCGAACCCCGGCGCGAAGCCGCTGAAGGCGACGGTCCATGCGTGAGCGGTGTGCCAGGCGATGAGACCGTCGGCGTCCATGCCGAGCAACGCCGCGGTCTCGGCGAGGTCCTGGCCGTCGTAGCGGACGTGGATGACGGTGTCCGACCGTCTCCCCGCCTCGTCGACAGCGCCGGTCGAGCCTCCCGCGCCGGGCGCGAGCACCCGTTCCCCGGTCGCGAGCAACCAGGCCCCCACCGCGGCGAGCGCCGGGCCCCGCGCGTCCGTCACGGCGAGCACGGTCCGGGCGGCCGGGACGAGGTCGACCAACCCCGCCGGGCGTGAAGCGGCGAGCGCCCGGTGCACGAGCAGGACGTCCTCGAGCGATGCGAGTTCGAGGAGTACGGCCTCCTCCCCCATCGCTCGGAGCACGGGTCCGGTGGAGGTGTCCGCGTTCACCACGGCGCGACCAGTTCGACGCCGGCGTCCAGCAGGGCGGCCCTGACCGCCGTGGCGAGCGACACGGCCCCCGGGGTGTCGCCGTGCACGCAGAGCGAGACCGCGTCGAGTTCCACGTCGGCACCGACGACGCTGGTGATGCGTCGGTCGAGAGCGAGGGAGACGGCCCGGCGGACGGCCACCGTCTCATCGGTGACCAATGCCCCGGGCGCGTCGCGCGGGACGAGCGAACCGTCGGAGCGGTAGCCGCGGTCGACGAAGGCCTCCGCGACGAAGCGGAGTCCGGCGGCGAGGGTCTCCTGTTCGATCACGGAGCCGGGCATCCCGAGCACGGGAAGTGGTCGCCCGAGCTCCTCGGCGGCCGCGACCACCGCTCGGACGACCGCCCGCGCCTGCACCCGGTCGTGCGCGATCCGGTTGTAGAGGGCGCCGTGCGGCTTCACGTAGGCGAGCCGTGCGCCGACCCCGTCGGCCTCGCCGACCTCGTCGACCGCTCGCTGCAGGGCGCGGAGCTGCTCCAGGACATCGGCCTCGAGCACCTCGGCCGGTACGTCCTGGTCGCGGCGCCCGAAGCCCGCCTCATCCCGGTAGGACGGGTGGGCGCCCAGCGACACCCCGTGGGCCGTCGAGCGGCGGACGGCGTCGCGCATGGATACGGCGTCCCCGGCGTGGAAGCCGCAAGCGATGTTCGCGCTCGTGATCAGGGCGAACATGGCGTCGTCGTCGGCGGTCGGCACACCGCGCCAGACCTCGCCGAGGTCGCTGTTGAGGTCCACCTGCGCCACGGCCGCACCCCTTCCGCTCCGCCTCCCGCCACTGCGGGAAAGTCTAGGGTGGGGGTATGGACGAGGCACAGGTACGACTCGGCGTCAGCGGATACCTGGCCAGGATCGAGGCCGACCGCTTCGTGCCGGGCACCTATCAGCTGGTGGTCGATGGCACGCCGCAGTCGCACGTCAACCTCGATCAGCCCGAGGAGCTCTTCTTCGAGTACATCCAGCGGATCGGTCACATCATCGACGAGATCGCCGACCCCGGTCAGCCGATCACGGCGGTGCACCTCGGTGCCGGCGCGCTCACCCTCCCCCGCTACGTGGAGGCGACGAGGCCGGGCTCGCGGCAGCAGGTCGTCGAACTCGAGCGCGAACTGATCGATCTCGTGCGCGAGCACCTCCCCTGGTCGAAGCGCGCCCAGATCCGCGTCCGATACGGCGACGCCCGCGAGATCGTCGCGAAGCTGCCGCCAGGCCTGCGGGGCACCGTCGACCTCGTGGTCGTCGACATCTTCAGCGGCGCCAACACGCCGGCCCATGTCACGAGCACGGAGTTCTACGCCTCAGCGGTCGAGCTGCTGTCGCCGACCGGCGTCATCGTCGTGAACGTCGCCGACGGCCGCGGACTGGCGTTCGCCCGCGGACAGGCCGCGACGCTCGCCGACTCCGTGTCGCACGTCGCCGCCCTCGCGGAGACGCAGATCCTCAAGGGCCGCCGCTTCGGCAACGTCGTCCTCGTCGGTTCGAACACCGCCCTCCCACTCGACTTCCTGCCGAGGCTCCTCGCGGCCGGACCCCACCCCGCCAAGGCGGTGGCGGGCGCCGAGCTGCGCGCCTTCATCGCGGGCGCGCAGGTCGTGACGGACACGACCGCCGTCCCCTCCCCGAACCCCGCCCAGGGCATCTTCCAGACGAAGGGCTGACCATGGCCACCACGCAGACGCCGCGACGACGGTGCCTGCGTGCGCCCGCCTCGCTCACCACCCTGCTCGCCGCCGCCGCCCTGGCGCTCGTGGCCTGCACCGACGGGGAGCCACGATCACCGGGTACGGCCTCCCTTTCACCTTCCCCCGCGCCGAGCGCGTCCGCGTCGACGCCTACATCCGCGGTCCCCACCGGACCGGTCGCCCCGACCGGTGAGGCCTCCACGGTCGTCGGCGGCCTCGACGCGCCCTGGTCGATGGTCCGACTCGCCTCGGGCAGCACGCTGGTGAGCCAGCGCGACGCGGGCGACGTCCTCGAGGTCGTCAGCGGCGGCGCGGTGCGGCAGGTCGGCGTGGTCCCCGGGGTGGCCGCGGGAGGCGAGGGCGGCCTGCTCGGGCTCGCCGTCCTCACGCCGGCGGGATCGGAGACCGCGGGAACCTGGCTCTACGCCTACCTGACGACGTCGTCCGACAACCGCATCGTGCGGTTCCCGCTCACGGGAGCGGCCGGGTCGTACGCGCTGGGCGGCGTCGAGGAGGTCCTCGTCGGCATCCCCCGAGCCGGGAACCACAACGGCGGACGCATCGCGTTCGGACCGGACGGCATGCTCTACGCCACCGCGGGTGACGCCGGTGACCGCAGCCTGGCTCAGGACGTGGACAGCCTCGGCGGGAAGATCCTGCGGCTCACACCCGATGGCGCGGTGCCGGGCGACAACCCCTTCCCGGGGTCGCCCGTCTTCTCCCTCGGCCATCGCAACCCGCAGGGCATCGCGTGGGATCGCGACGGCGGCCTGTGGGCGAGCGAGTTCGGGCAGAACACCTGGGACGAGCTCAACCGGATCACCCCCGGTGGCAACTACGGATGGCCGGTCGCCGAGGGCGTCGCCGGAGCCCAGGGCATGATCGACCCGGTCGCGCAGTGGGCCACGGAGGACGCGAGCCCGAGCGGTCTCGCGATCGTCGACGACACGATCTTCATGGCCTCGCTCCGCGGCGAGCGCCTGTACGGCATCACCGACGGCGTGCACGTGCCGGCGGGGAGCAGCGCGCTCGTGGGCGTGATCGACGCGGTGCCCTACCTCGTCGGCGAGTTCGGACGGATCCGCGACGTCGTGGCCGGCCCGCCGGGGACCGCCTGGATCCTCACGAACAACACCGACGGCCGCGGTTCGCCCGGAACCGAGGACGACCGGATCGTCGAACTCCCCCTCGCCCCGCTCGCGGCCCGCTGAGGACTCACCGCCACACCTGTGGGTCATCCCGCTCCTGCGGTCCGGTGTCGGTCGCCGGGAGTACCATCCAGGCATGGCAGAACTCAGTCGGGTCACGGCGTGGGCACAGGCGCTCATCGTGCTGCACCTCGACCCGACGGTCTGGACCTTCGGCTTCGACAACGCCAAGCGACGCGCCGGCCTGTGCAACTTCACGACGAAGCGGATCACCGTCTCGCGCTATCTCGCGGCACGCTACGACGACGACGAGATCCACCAGATCCTTCTCCACGAGGTCGCGCACGCCCTCGCCGGGGCGCGCGCCGGGCACGGACCCAAGTGGCGCAAGGTCGCCGAGGAGATCGGCTACGAGGGCTCGCGGCTCCACGAGGGCCAGACGGCCGACGAACTCGCCCCGTGGGTCGGCACCTGCCCCTCGGGCCATGTCCTCTACCGGCACCGGCGCCCGAGCCGGGCGACCTCCTGCGGCAAGTGCTCGCGCTCGTGGGACGAACGCTTCCTCCTCAGCTGGGTGCACCGGGAGGTCACGCCGGCCATGCGGCGTCGGGCGGCCGCGTTCGACGGCTCCACCTCGCCTGAGCCAGGCATCGGGTCATGACCGGCGGCGCGGTTCCCGCCGGCAGCTGGATCGCACTCCTGCGCGGGGTCAACGTCGGCGGCGTCACGATCCGCTCCGCCGACCTCGCCGAGGTGTTCCGGTCGGCCGGGTTCTCGGGAGTCCGCACCGTCCTCGCGAGCGGCAACGTCGTCTTCGACGACCCCGAGCACCAGCCTGGCGAGACCGCGGACGATGCACGTGGTGCGCTGAAACGGCGCATCGAGCGGTCGCTCGCGGAGGCCTTCGGCTACGAGGCGTGGATCGTGCTCACGCATCAGCGCGCACTCGCCGACGTCATCGAGGCCTACCCTTGGCCGGAGGCCGAGCAGGTCCAGCCGTACGTCATGTTCTCCTCCGAGCAGGGCTCACTCGACGCCCTGCTCGCGTTCTCGACGGAGACCGGGGAGCAGCCCGACCGCGTCGCATCCGGCGACGGCGTCCTCTACTGGGAGGTTCCGAAGGGGTCGAGCACCGACACCGCCTTCGCGAAGGAGTCCTCGAAGGCCCGGTTCAAGCCGCACCTCACCACGCGCAACCTGCGGACGCTGCGCAAGCTCCTCTGAGCAGGCTGTTCCGCGGCGCCGGCGCAAGCCCCTGCGAGGCGCTCCACGGTGGCGTACGCTGAATTGATCAGCCAGCTGCACAATTCTGGAGGCATGCGTCATGACCGGCACCGATTCACCCACCACCGCGGACCGCGTCCGGCAGATCGCCGTCGCCGTCAGTGCGGTCCTCGCGATCATCGGCTCCTACATCGGGTCGGGAGCCGCCGGGGGCACGCAGGTCCAGAACGCGGCGAACGGCGCGTTGAGCGCCTCGTCGACGCCGATCGCACCGGACGGGCCCGCGTTCTCCATCTGGAGCGTCATCTACCTCGGGCTCGTCGCCTACGCGGTCTGGCAGTTCCTGCCCTCGCAGACGACCCGTGAGCGCCACCGTCGTCTCGGCTACTGGGTCGTGGCGAGCCTGCTGCTGAACGCGGCGTGGATCCTCGTGGTGCAGGCGGGCTTCCTGATCCTGAGCGTGTTCGTGATCATCGCCCTCCTCGGTGTCTTGGCCCGCATCTTCGTGATCGTGCTCCGGACCAAGCCGTCCGGCGTGGTCGACGCCATCATCACGGACGGCACGATGGGCCTCTACCTCGGATGGGTGTGCGTCGCGACGGCGGCGAACATCACCGCTGCGCTCGTCGGATCCGGGATCGGGAGCGCGGACGGTCCGGCCGCCGGTGTCTGGGCGATCATCGTCCTCGCGGTCGCCGGCGCGGTCGGGATCCTGCTCGCAGTCGTCGGCCGTGGACGGATCGCCCCCATGCTGTCGCTCTGCTGGGGGCTCGCGTGGGTGGCCGTGGGCCGCTTCACCGGCGAACTGCTGTCGACCGAAGCCGGGGTCACGGCGCTGATCGTCGCGGTCGTGGTGGCCGTCGTCACCGTGGCCGTCCGCGTCTCGCGGGGACGCGACCGAGCAGCGCTCGTCGACGCCTGACGCTCCGCCCGCTCGACGGCCGCGGCGCTACTCGCCGGTGCGGCCGTCGAGCTGTTCGCGGAGGACGTCGATGTGCCCGAGATGCCGGGCCGTCTCCTCGATCATGTGGAGCTCGATCCACCGCAGCGTGAACCGCTGGTCGTTGCCGAGGCAGACATCGTCGAGCTGATACCGCGACGCCACCTCGCGGGACTCCGCACAGGCCGCCTCGTAGTCGGCGATGATCTCGGCCAGGCTGTCGTCGGCCGTCACGCGCCATTCGCCGTCGGGGTCGTCGTCGGTCCACCGTGCCGGGACGTCCGACTGCCCGTCCATGTCCTCGCGGAACCAGCTGCGCTCGACATCGGCGAGGTGTCGGATGACGCCCGAGACGGTCGTGATGCTCGGCAACAGTCGCTTGGCCGCGAGCTCGTCGGTGAGTCCGCGTGCCTTCCAGACGATGCTGGCGCGCTGCAGATTGAGGAAGCCCTCGATCGTCTCGCGCTCGCCCCCGCGCTCAGGCGGCTGCGGGCGGTCGCCCCAGTCGGCCATCAGTCGACGACCTCGACCTCGTTCCCGAAGGCGACGTAGCCGGAGAAGTCCTTGCCGACCCGGTCGAACGCGGTCGGATACGGAGTGGGGTACGACCAGGCCACATCGGGCTTGACCTCGCCGCCGTCGGTGATGCCCCAGTATTGGGCGTCGCCCTTCCACGGGCAGTGGTACTGGGTGTCGGTCTCGACGAAGCGCTCGCGGTTGAGGCTCGACGGCGGGAAGTACCAGTTGCCCTCGATCTTGATGAGCTCCGATTCGGGGGCTTCGGCGAGGACGGTGGTTCCGAGGAGTGCGCGCATGCGCCGAGACTACGCCCGGAACACGGCTCCGTCCAGGACCGGGACGACGCTTGACACGTCGACCTCGCGTGCCGCCTGGACGTGCTGTGTGGCACCCGCCTGCGCGAGCTGCTGGGCGGTGGCGGACGCGGACAGCAGGTGCCCGACGCCGTTGCGCAGGCCCTCGTACGCGGCGGCAGCGGCGGCGGCCTCCGGTGAGGTGAAGTCGATACCGCGGAGTCCCAGCGCCTCGATCACGGCACCGGCCCCGAAGAGGTCCTCGACGGCGAACCGGGTCTCGGCCGTGTCGTCGAGTTCACCGACCGCGATGACGACGATGCTCGTACGCCGGCCGAGCTCGGCCTGCTTCGCGATGATCCAGTCCGCGACCGCCGACCGGTTGCGCAGGCACCCGGCGACGACCGTCGCACCCGCGTCGGCGAGGAGCGTGGCGATCTGCGCCGTCTCACCGCGGTCGTCCAACTCGGCGACGGCGACGGTCTCCCCGCCGCTCACGCGCTGCTCGACGGAGGTCGTCGCGTGGAGGACGTCCACGACGACCGCGACGTCCGCCGTCTCGACCCGCCGGGCTCCTGCGACGCCCCAGTCGAACCTGACCTGGTACTTGGTCTGGGCGAACGGCGGGTGGACGGGCGGCGGTGTGGCGGCTGCGGTACTCACCCGTTCATCGTATCCAGGCGCACCCACCCACCCCACGACTGTTGCGTCCGAAGACCTCCGTGGGGGTGGTCGCCAGCGCGGTGCGCTGACGCGAGCGCGGGTCATCGGACGTGAGCGCGGGCCTCCGGAGGGGCGCGCTCACGCGCCAGACCCGCGGTGACGTCAGCGCACCGCGCTGGCGCACGGGCAGGAGGGGTTCAGCGGGAGGCGGTGGGGAAACGACGGTCGTCGGGGTGGGGCGGACGCATCTCGTTCCGGATGAGCTCGAAATCGTGACGACTGAGCTCGAGGAACCCCCGACGGAGCTGGACACCCCAGTTCCGGGTGAAGCTCGTGAAGTCGAGGAGCGCGAGCATCGGACGGATGGGCGCCTCGACCGCGTCCGGGTACCAGTCGACACTCCGCCGCCAGGGCCGCCAATCGGCACCGTCCGGTCGCGGCACGGCCGCTTGGTAGACGGTGTCGTCGGAGACCCGCCCGATCGCGGTGAACGCCTTGAGCGGCTCGCCGTCCGGGGTGCTGACCCGCGGCGAGTAGTACACGAAGCCGTCGGACTCGCGCATCTGGTCGAGACCGCCGCGCTGCCCGTGGTTGATCTGCACGAAGCCGTGACGGACGCCGAGGACGACGTGATCCCGCTGGATCACGCCCAGCCAGTACCGGATCGCCATAGGCACAGTCTTCCCTACCGGCGCACCCCCTGCAGCCGCCGAGCCGCACATGCGACACTGAGGCATGCGCGTGATGCTGAAACTCGTCCTGGACTGTGATGTCGACGTCGCCTGGCGGGCACTCCGCTCCCCGGCCGTCCTGCGGGAGCTCTACAGCCCCGTCATGGGACTCGAGGCGCTCGACGCCGACGGGTTCCCGACCATCTGGGAGCCAGGGGCGCACCGCGTCCGTGTGAAGGCCGCCGGCGCGATCCCGGTCGGTGACCAGATCATCGACCTCGAGTTCATCGAGCGCCGCGACGGCACCCGCATCCTCCACGACCAGGGCGACCCGGTCAGCGGGCCGCTCAGCAAGCTCGCCGGGTGGGACCACCAGATGGCGGTCGCCCGCGACAAGCACGACCCGACGAAGACCCTGTACCGCGACCGACTCGTGATCACCGGCGCGATCGCCCCGCTCTACTGGTACCCGCTGTGGGCGACGTGGCAGTGGCGCGGTGCCCGCATCAAGGCGCTCGCGCCGAGCTGGGCCTACGACCCGCCGCTCCCCGGCGACGAGGAGGACGACGAGGTCGGCGCGACGGTCGAGGGCGCCATCTGACGCCTCGCCGTCCGGAGGCCCGACCAGCCGTGCGTCAGCGCTGAGCCGCCTCGCCCCAGTGCGTCGACTCACCCGCGGGTGCGACCCTGCGCGGCACACCCGTGGCCGACGACCGCAGCACCTCGGGCAGGAACCGGTCCGGCATGTTCTGGAACGCGACCGGCCGCAGGAAACGGGTGATCGCGGCCGTCCCCACCGAGGTGCTCGAGTCGTTCGTCGTCGCCGGCCACGGTCCGCCGTGCTGCATGGCGGGCGTGACGGCGACCCCGGTGGGCCAACCGCCGAACAGCACTCGGCCGGCGTGCGCCGAGAGCTGCTGGACGAGCTCGACGAGGTCGTCGCTCGTCTCGTCGGCACCGGCGTGCAGGGTGGCCGTCAGGTTGCCCTCGCAGAACTCCGGCACGAGGGGCGCGAACGCCGTACCGGCCGGGACCTCGACGAGGATCGACAACGGACCGAAGGTCTCGTCGAGCAGGGCGTCCCGACCGGCCCGCAGCGCGTCGAGTGAGACCGCGACGATCGTGGGGGTCGCCCAGCCGTCGCCGTCCTCGCCGACCCGCAGCGACCCCTCGGCGATGACCCGCACGCCGTCGGTGCCGAGGATGGCGTCTCGCCTCGCCTCGTACCCGGCCGTGATGCGGTCGTTCAGGAGTCGGTGCTCGGGGACCGCGGCAGCAGCCTCACGGATCGACTCGTCGAGCCCCGCGCCGTCCGGCAGGTAGACGAAGCCGGGCTTCGTGCACAGCTGACCCGCCGAGCCCGCGACACTCGTGACGAATCCTGTCGCGATGGCCGTCGCGGACTCGTCGAGGGCGGTCTGCGTCACGAACACGGGGTTGACGCTGCCGAGCTCGCCGAAGAACGGGATCGGGACGGGCCGTGCCGCCGCGAGGTCCGCGAGGATCCGGCCGGCCCGGAGGGAGCCCGTGAAGGAACCGGCCCGGACGCGCTCGTCCTGCAGCGCGACGACGCCGACTTCCTGGCCGATGATCGTCTGGAACACGCCGTCAGGAGCCCCGGACGCCCGGAGCGCGGCCTCGACGACGGCCGCCGTCGCGAGCGAGAGCCGCGGGTGCCCGTCGTGCACCTTGAGGATCACCGGGCATCCGGCCGCGAGGATCGACGCGGTGTCACCACCGGCGACGGAGAAGGCGAAGGGGAAGTTGCTCGCCGCGAAGTTCACGACCGGGCCGAGCGGCACGAGGACGCGGCGGAGTTCCGGGCGCGCGCCGAGAGCGAAGTCCGGGTCGGCCTCGTCGATCCGGACGTCGAGGTAGGAACCGTCGACGATCGTCTCCGCGAAGAGCCGCAGTTGCACGGCGGTGCGACGGAGCTCGCCTCGGAGCCGCGCCTCGGCGAGCCCCGTCTCGACCATGCCGACCGGGACGAGCTCGTCCGCGTGGGCCTGCAGGGCGTCGGCGACGGCGACGAGCGCTCGCGCACGGGCGTCCGCCGGCGTCGCGGCCCACGCGGGTGCCGCCGCGGCGGCTCCCCGGAGGACCTCCTCGAGCTGCTCGGGGGTGGTATCGGCGATGGTGGCGTCGGGGGCTGGCGTGGTCGTCATGTGATCCTCCAAGATCGTGGTGCGGTTCAGAACTGGAAGCCGGTCGGGAACGGATCGGCGGGGTCGAGGAGGTAGGAGCCGCTTCCGGTGACCCAGGCCCGACCGGAGATGGTCGGGATGACGGCCGGCCGGCCGGCCACCGTCGTCTCGGCGATCAGCCGGCCGGTGAACCGGCTGCCGATGAAGGACTCGTTGACGAAGTCCTGGTCGAGCGGCAGCTCACCGCGGGCCCAGAGCTCGGCCATGCGCGCCGAGGTGCCGGTGCCACATGGCGAGCGGTCGAACCACCCCGGGAAGATGGCCATGGCATGCCGGGACAGCACGGCGTCGGATCCCGGCGCGATGAACTCGACGTGGTGGCAGTGGTCGAGCCCGGCGATCTCGGGGTGCACGGGCGGCGCCTGCTCGTTGATCGCCGCCATGATCCGCAGGCCCGCGTCGAGGATGTCCTGCTGGCGGTCGCGGTCGAAGGGCAGGCCGACGTCGTCGAGGTCGACCATCGCGTAGAAGTTGCCGCCGAAGGCGAGGCTGTAGGGCACGGTGCCGAGGCCGGGCACCTCGATCGTGGCGTCGAGGCGGTCGACGTAGCTCGGGACGTTCTCGATCGTCACGCGGTCGGCGTGCCCGTCGCTGACGTCGACCCGCGCGATCACGAGTCCGGCGGGGGTGTCGAGCCGGATCGTCGTGACCGGCTCGACCACCTCCACCATGCCGGTCTCCACGAGGACCGTCGCGACCCCGATGGTGCCGTGCCCGCACATCGGCAGGCAGCCGGACACCTCGATGTACACGACGCCCCAGTCGCAGTCCGCACGCGTGGACGGCTGCAGGATCGCCCCGCTCATCGCCGCGTGACCGCGGGGCTCGTTCATGAGGAAGAGCCGCAGGTCGTCGAGGTGCTCCATGAAGTGGAGGCGCTTCTCGTTCATGGTCGCGCCGGGGATCACGCCGACCCCGCCGGTGACGACGCGGGTCGGCATGCCCTCGGTGTGCGAGTCGACCGCACTGATCATGCGGGAGGACTTCATGGTGTGCCTCTCAGGACTGGTGGTCGTGGTCGGGGTGTCGCGTCGGCCGCCAGGCTCAGCGTGCCGCGAGGTAGTCGAGCGCGCGACGCGTCTGCGTCGTGACCTGCTCCGTCTGGAGCGCGTTCAGCGGACCGCGCGGCGGACGCGTCGGACCACCGTAGCTCTCGCCGGCGATGTCGATCGACAGCTTGATGGCCTGGACGAACTCCGTCTTCGAGTCCCACCCGAAGACGGGCACGAGCTCGCGGTAGAGGGTGCGGGCCTCGTCGACGCGACCCGAGGTGACGAGCGTATACAGCTCGACGGCCTCGCGCGGAAAGGCGTTCGGGTAGCCGGCGAACCAGCCGACCGCGCCGGCGACGAGGGACTCGAAGAGGAGGTCGTCCGCCCCCGCGATGACGTCGAGGTCGGTCTTGTCCTGGATCTCGAGCACCCGACGGATGTCGGCCGAGAACTCCTTCACGGCGACCACGTGCTCGAGCTTGGCGAGCTCGACGAGCAGGTCGGGCGTGAGGTCGACCTTGGTGTCGATGGGGTTGTTGTAGGCCATGATCGGCAGGCCGACCTCGTCCACGCGGCTGTAGTGCTCGATGACCTCGTCGTCGTTCGCCCGGTAGATGGTGGGCGGCAGGAGCAGGACGCCGTCCGCGCCGTCCTCCTTCGCGTACTCGGCCCACTGCTGGGCCTGGTGCCAGCCGACGCCGTGCACCCCGGCGACGACGAGGCCGCGGTCGCCGACGGTGTCGACCGCGACCTGGATGACCTTGCGACGCTCGGCGTCCGTCAGCGACGAGTACTCACCGAGCGAGCCGTTCGGGCCGACGCCGCGGCAACCGTTCTCGATGAGCCAGTTGCAGTGCTCGGCGAAGCGGTCGTAGTCGACGGCGAGGCCTGCGGGCGCCGAGGCGTCCTCCTTGAACGCGAGGGTGGTCGCGACGATGACGCCGCCGAGGTCGAACTGCTTGGCCATGGGTGGTTCCTTTCCGAGGGAGTGGTGCGGAGACCGGTCGGTCATCCTGGGTGTTCGGCCGTCGGGGTCGACGGCGGTTCGTGGGGAGGGTGTCCCGGTGCCTGCGCGGCGAGTTCGCCGATGCGCAGCGGGGAGGCGATGGGCCGGCGGTCGCTCGAGACGCCGTCGATGAGGCCGCTGCCGCCGGATTCGGAGGCGACGCGGTGGAGGAGCTCCTCGACGGTGCGTCCGCACATGCGGCCCTGGCAGATCCCGAGCCCGGCACGCGTGCTGAGTTTGAGCGAGCGCAGGCCGGTCGCGCAGGTGGCGGTCGCCGTCGCTCGCAGGGAGCCGTAGTCGACCTCCTCGCAGCGGCAGATGGTGGTGTCGTCGTCGAGCCAGTCGCTCCAGCCGGCGCGGATGCCGTGGGCACGTTCGAGCCGGTCGGCGAAGGCGAGGAACGTGTCGCGTCGGCTCACGGCGGCGCGGATCCCGGAGGCACCGGGGAGGCCGCCGGCCGCAGCGTGTCCCGCGATCGCGCCCTCGGCGAGCGCGGCGTCGACACCCCCGATCCCGGTGATCTCCCCCGCCGCGAAGACGGTCGGGACGCTCGTGCGCTGCTCGGCGTCGACCTGGACGAACCGGGCTTCGGTGAGCGCGCAGCCGACCGCGACGGGCAGTTCGAGCCGCGGGGTGAACCCGTGACTGACGCACACGGCGTCCGCTTCGACCGTGCGCTCGGTGCCGGGGATCGGCGACCAGTCGGCGTCGACGGCGGCGATGGTCACGCGCTCGACCCGGTCGGCGCCGTGCGCGGCGACCACCGCGTGACCGACGCGGTACGGGATCCGGTGGCGGAGGTGGCCACCGACGTAACCGAGCAGTTCACCGGCCTTCCCGGTCACGCCGAGCAGCTGCCAGGGCTTGGGGAGCCAGCCCCTCGCGAGGCCGCCGACGGTCGTGGCCTCGTAGACCCCGAGCACGCGTGATCCGGTCGCGGTCAGGGACGCGGCCACCGGCAACAGGAACGGTCCGGCACCGGCCACGACCACCCGCTGACCGACGGTGACCCGCTCGCCCTTCGCGAGCGCCTGGGCGGCACCGGCCGAGAAGACGCCGGGGAGGTCCCAGCCGGGGAACGGCAGCGTGCGGTCGTGCGCGCCGGTCGCGAGGACGAGCGCGTCCGGCCGGAGGGTGAGGGGCGTGCGGTCGGTGCCGTCCGGCGGTCCGACGAGGACATGCAGGCGCAGGCCGGTCGCCCCGGAGGTGTCGTCGGACCCGTGGTCGGTGGCGGCGCGGTCGACGTCGATCGCCCAGACCTGCGCCTCGGTGATCACCGTGCAGGCGTCGTCGGCGTCGAGCGCCGCGCGCATGGAGACGAAGCGCTCGAAGCCGTGGTGCAGCGAGGCCTCTGCTTCCGACGGCCGGCTGGCCGGCAGGTGCCGCCAGTACTGACCGCCGAGCTCGTCCGAGGCGTCGAGCAGCGTGACGGCGGCGCCGAGCGCCCGGGCGGCGAGCGCGGCCTGGAGGCCGGCTGGCCCTGCGCCGACGACGACGACCTCACGCTGCCGGGCGCTCATGTCCGGTCCCCGAACGGGTCGTTCTCGGTCGTCGGTTCCGGGAGGGCGTCGTGCTGTGTCTCGATGCGGTCGCCGTCCGCGGCGCGACGCTGGCAGGCACGGACGTCCCGCTGGCCGTTCACCGTGACGATGCAGTCGAAGCAGACCCCGATGCCGCAGAAGACGCCGCGCGGCTTCCCGGACCCACTGGTGCGGCGCCAGGCGAGGACGCCGGAGCCCAACAGGACGCCGGCGATCGTCTGGCCGCGGAGTCCGTCGACGGGCGTCCCGTCGAGGTCGATGCGCAGCGCGTTCTCCGTGCCGGGCACGATGCGGTCCTCCGTCGCGGGCAGTCGTCTCGAGACCATCAGGCCACCTCCGCCGGCCGGTCGACGCGCAGGTGCGGGGCGAGGCCCGGGCGGTCGAGTTGGAACGGGGCGTCGTCGAGGTCGGCCGATCCGCCGAGCATGCGGGCGGCGATGAGCTCGGCCGTCGCGAGAGCCAGTCCGATGCCGGCGCCCTCGTGGCCCGTCGCGTGCCACAGGCCGTCGACGCGGTGGTCGGGGCCGATGACCGGGAGGTGGTCGGGCATGTACGGCCGGAAGCCGCCGTAGCTGCGCATGACCGAGGCGTCGCGGAGGAACGGGAAGAGGCGCAGCGACTTCGCCGCGACCTCGCGGAGCACGTCGACGTCGAGGCGCGCGTCGAACCCGATCTGCTGCCGGCTCGAGCCGATGAGGACCGTGCCCGCGGCGGTGGACTCGACGACGCTCGAGGTCTGGAGCGAGGCGTCGCTCGACTGCGTGGCCCCGAAGTAGTCGCCGTCGTAGACCTTGTGGTGCACGCGGTGCGGCATGCGGGTGGTGACGAGCACCATGCCGCGACGGGGACGGACCGGGACAGGTGCGCCGAGCAGGTCGCCGAGCTCGGCCGACCACGGTCCGGCGCAGACGAGGACCGCGTCGCCCGAGACGTCGCCCACGGAGGTCCTGACACCCGTGAGGCGTCCGGTCGCGCTCCGGACGCCGCCCGTCACGGTGACGCCGGTGCGCACGACAGCGCCCGCCCGCCGAGCCGAGGCGAGCAGGGCCTCCGTGGCGATGACGGGCTGGACCTGTGCGTCCTCGGGATAGTGGACGGCCGCCGTGGACGAGCGGGTGATCGACGGCTCCGCCGCGAGCAGCTCGTCCTCGGTGAGGGGGCTGGCGTCGACACCGGCCGCGCGCTGGGCGGCAGCGAAGTCGAGCAGGGGCTGCGCGCCGGCCTCGGTGGTGGCGACCACGATACCGCCCTTGCGCTCGAACTCGATGCTCGGGAAGGTCGGTCCCAGTTCGGCGCTGAGTTCGGCGGTGACGACGGGCCAGAGGCGTGAGGCATACCGCGCGAGGTCGAGTTCGGGGCCGGGCCCCTTGTCGGAGACGAGGAGGTTCCCCTCCCCCGAGCCGCTCGTGCCGCCGGCGGCCGCCGAACGGTCGAGCACGACGACCTCGGCACCGCGTCGGGCGAGGATCCGCGCGCAGGCCGCACCGACGATGCCGGCGCCGACGATGACGATGCGGGTCACGTGCGGTCCTCTCGGTCGGTGCAGGGAAGGGCTTTCAGTAATGTGTCACACATTCACTGAACAGGCAAGCGTGCACGATCGCGGATCCTGGTCGAGGTCCGCGCACGCACGCCAGGGGCTACTCGGCGTCGGATTCGGGCTTGCCGGCCCACCAGCCGGTGGTGTGCCCGATGTGTCGGTGCATGAGCTCGCGAGCGGCGACCCCGTCACCCCGCTCGAGGGCGTCGAAGAGTTCGTGGTGCTCCACGGCCGAGCGGTCGAGCTGCTGCGAATCGAGCATGGCGGCCAGTCCGACGAGCCGGGTACGTCCGCGGAGGTCCGCGACGAGCTCGACGAGCAGCGGGTTGCCGAGTTTCGCGGTGAGCGCGAGGTGGAACGCCTGGTCGGCTTCGAGGTACCGGGTCAGGTCGCCGTCGCGGGCACCGGCCACGATGTCGTCAGCCTGCTGCCGGAGCTCGGGCAGCGACCCGTGATCGAAGACCTCCGCCAGGTCCGCCATCGCGGGCGGCTCGAGGAGCTGGCGGATCTGCGCCGTGTTGCGGAGCGAGGCCTCGCTGACGACCGTGACGCGGAACCCCTTGTTCCGGACCGCCTCCACGAAGTCGCGCTTCTCGAGGTCGAGCATCGCTTCGCGGACGGGCGTCGCCGAGACGTTGAACTGCACCGCCAGCGTCGGTACCGAGATCATCGTCCCCGGCGCGAGCTCGCCCGAGATGATCGCCGCGGACACCGCCCGCTCCACCTGCGCCCGCAGGCTCAGCCGTTCCTCGGCCGGTCGGATCGCCGACATGCTCATCGCGACTCCCATCCTTCATCTCCCACCACGGTCCGCTCAGGTTACTGGGCGCGCATCCACGCTTCGATGCCCGACGCGTCGATGGGCAGCGCATCCGACAGCACCTCGGTGCCGTCGGCCGTCACGAGCAGGTCGTCCTCGAGCCGGACGCCGATGCCGCGCAGTTCCGGTGGAACCGTCTCGTCGAAGGCGTGGAAGTACAGCCCCGGCTCGACCGTGAGCACCATGCCGGGCGCCATCGAGCCGCCCTGGTAGGCCTCGTAGGAGGACTTGGCGCAGTCGTGGACATCGAGGCCGAGGTGGTGACCGATGCCGCACACGAGGTACCGCCGGTGCTGTTGCCCGACCGGGCTCAGAGCCTCGTCGACGGACACCGGCAGGAGGTCCCAGTCGTGGAGCCCCTGCGCGATGACCTCCATGGCCGCGTGGTGGAAGTCGGTGAAGTCGCGGCCCGGGCGTACGGCGGCCATCCCGGCGCGGTGGGACGCCTCGACGAGGTCGTGGACGCGACGCTGCTCCGGACTGAAGGTGCCCGAGACGGGGAAGGTGCGGGTCACGTCCGCCGTATAGAAGGCACGCGTCTCCACGCCCATGTCGAGCAGGATCGCGTCTTCGGGGCGGACCGGGCCGTCGCAGCGCACCCAGTGGAGCGTGGGTGCGTGCGCGCCGCTGCCGACGATGGTCGAGTAGCCGGGGCCGTTCCCCGTGGTGCGGGCGTGCCGGTCGAAGGTCCCCTGCAGCCAACGCTCACCCCCGCCGTCGACGGCCGTCGGCAGCTCCCGGATCACGGCGGAGAACCCGCCGACGGTCGCGTCGACCGCTCGCCGCAGCTCCGCGATCTCCCACTCGTCCTTGATCATGCGCAGTTCCGAAAGCACGCGGCCGAGTTCCGGCGCGACCGTCAGCGGCTCGAGCGAGCGATGCCGCGAGGTCAGGGTCCCCGCGAGGAGTGGTCGCTCGACGCCTCGGAGCGCGTCGGGCAGCGCGGCGAGCACCTCGACCCGGAGGTCGAGGACCGCCGACCAGTCGGCCGGCCCCGGCGCGGAGCCGACCCAGAGCTCACCGTGGTTGGCGTCGGCGAAGAACCCGGTCTCGCCCGGGTGCGCCGGTGCCGGGATGTACAACGTCGCGTCGTGACCGGCGCCGCTCGGACGCAGCACGAGGACCGCGTCCTCGGCGGAGCAGCCGGTGAGCCAGAAGAAGTCGCTGTCGGGGCGGAAGTCGTAGTTCGAGTCGTTGGCACGGACGGGCGCGCGTCCGGCGGCGACGACGAGTGTCCGCCCGACGAAGGCCTCGCTCAGCCGACGACGGTGCTCGGCTGCGGCCGCGGCGATCCCGGGCTCGACCGGCGGCGTGCGGTCGGGGGTGCCCCAGCCGGTGCCGAGGAACTCGCGGAACGCCGGCACCTCGGCCAGGCGGGGCAGCTTCGGGTCCGGGTTCGCCGGGCGCGGCATGGACGTGGCGGGTGCCTCCGTGGTGGCCGGCGCGAGGCCCGCCGTCTGCTCGGGTGCCTGCTGCTGCGTGTCGGTCATGCCTGCTCCTCATCCGCGCGACGGCCGCCGCGCTCGTCCACCATCGAGAACAGGCGGCGCACCACGGCGGCGTCCTGGATCCCGTCGTGCTCGTACTCGTTCGTGACCCATGCGGTCGCCCCGCCGACGGCGTCGACCGTCTCCAACTGCAGCTGCGCGTCCACGTACATGTCGTCGAAGTACACGGCCGCGGCGAGCGGCACCGTGCTCGCCTGCAGGACCGCGGGGTCGTACAGCGGGTCCCAGTCGGTCTTGGCCGCCAGTCGCTCCACTGCACCCTGGAAGGGCCGGAGCGAGCGGATCTCCTCGAACATCCAGGGATAGACCATCTCGCCCGTGAACAGCAGCGGCCTGGCCGTCTCGGCGAACGCCGGCCGTGCATCGCGCTCGGCCTGCGCCGCCCACGCGGTCGCCCCCGCGCCGGCGGCACCGTAGATGCTCTCCTGCAGGGCGATGAAGAGGGGGTTGTCGACGTAGGACGTCCTCCCCCAGACCTGCGCCAGGAAGGTGTCGCTCAGGCGGTCGCCGCTGTCGAACGCCTCGTCGAGCAGCCAGTGGAGGCGCTCGTAGCCGGGCTTCATCCCGAAGTCGATCCCGAGGTTCTGGAAGCGCCGCACGGTGAGTCGGTCGCCGTCCGGCAGGAGCACCTCCTCGGCGGCGAGTCGGTCGGCGATCCGCGCGACGGTGTCGACGTCCTGGGGGTACCGCTCGGCGAAGGCCCGGTTCTTGCGCTCGGTGCGCGGATAGGTGCGGCGGTACACCTCCGCCGCCGACGGGTGGATGCCCGCCAGACCGCCCGTGACGTAGCAGGCGGCCAGTCCCTCCGGGGCTCGCGAGAGGTAGGTGAGGGTCAGGAACCCGCCGTAGCTCTGACCGAGCGTCGACCAGCGACGGCCTCCGAAGACGGTGCGGCGCAGGTACTCGGCGTCGTCGACGATCGAGTCGGCCCGGAAGCGTTCCAGGTACTCGGCCTGTGCGGCAGCGTCACCGACGGCCGCGATGGACCGGCCGTCGATCCTGGTGCTCCGGCCGGTGCCGCGCTGGTCGAGCAGCACGAGCCGGAAGGTGCGGAGGGCCTCGGCGATCCAGCCGTCCCTGGACACCGGACGCGGGCCTTTGCCGCCCGGTCCGCCCTGGAGGAACACGAGGACCGGGAGCTGCTCGTCGCGACGCAGGGGGTCGACGAGTTCGCGGGCGAACACGCTGATCGTGCGGCCGTCGTCGGGCCGTCGCCAGTCGAGCGGGACGTCGACCGTGTGGTCGGTCACGTGGATCCCCGGCAGCAGGGAGGTGGTGGTGCGGTGGGTCATGCCTCTGTCCTTCCGGCGGCCGATCCGTGCGTCCGCTCCTGTTCGAGCATGGTGGCACGCGCGGCCTCCCAGCTCGGGTCGATCGTGGGCACGGCGGCGAGCAGGGTCTTCGTGTACTCGTCCTGCGGGTGGTCGAAGATCGCCTCGCGGTCACCCTGCTCGACCACCTTGCCCCGGTGCATGACGGCGACGTCGTGGGCGATCTGCCGCACGACGGCGAGGTCGTGCGCGATGAACAGGTAGCTCAGGCCGCGCTCGGCCTGCAGGTCTCGCAACAGGTCGATGATGCGTGCCTGCACCGACACGTCGAGCGCCGACACCGCCTCGTCGCAGATCACGAGCTTCGGGGAGACGGCGAGCGCCCGGGCGATCCCGATGCGCTGGGCCTGGCCGCCGGAGAACTGCCGCGGGTAGCGCTGGAGGTGGTCGGGGTTCAGGCCGACGCGGTCGAGCAGGTCGCGCACGAGGGCGCGCTTGCCCTGCTTCGGGGTGATCCCCTGGTAGTCGAGCGGAGCCGACACGATGCGCTCGACGGTGTGCCGGGGGTTCAGGGAGGAGAACGGGTCCTGGAAGACGACCTGCACCTTCGTCCGGAACGCGGCGAGCGCCGGCCCACGCGCGGCGGTGACGTCCTCACCGTCGAAGGTGATCGTGCCGGCGGTCGGTTCGATGAGCTTCGCGATCATCCGCGCGGTCGTCGACTTGCCGCTGCCCGACTCCCCGACGATGCCGAGCGTCTCGCCGGAGCGGACGGCGAACCCGACGTCGTCGACGGCGCGGAACTGGGTGGTGCGTGCGCGGAACGCCCCGTCACCCTTGGTCGTGAAGTCCTTCGTGAGCCCGGTGGCCTGCAGGAGCGCTGGTGCGTCGTTCATGCCTGTCCCTCTCCGGTCGTCGCGGGTGCCGTCGGGCGCTCGGTGAACGGGTCGTCGATCCGCGGAAGGGCGTCGAGCAGTGCGCGGGTGTACGGCGCCTGCGGCCGGGAGAAGATCTGCTCGGCGGCGCCCATCTCGACGGGGTCGCCGCCGCGCATGACGAGCACGTCGTCGGCGACCTGACTGACCACGGCGAGGTCGTGGGTGATGAAGATCATGCCGGTGCCGGTCTCCCGTTGCAGTTCGGAGAGGAGGTCGAGGATCTGCGCCTGGACGGTGACGTCGAGCGCCGTCGTCGGTTCGTCCGCGATGAGCAGGTCGGGTTCCAGGCAGAGCGCCATCGCGATCATGATGCGCTGCCGCATGCCGCCCGAGAACTGGTGCGGGTAGTGGTCGACGCGCCGGGAGGCGTCGGCGATGCGGACCCGTTCGAGGGCTTCGATCGTGACGGCCCTGGCGGCCTTCCGGGAACCGCCGCGATGGGCGCGGTACGCCTCCTCGATCTGCAGCCCGACCGTGTAGTACGGGTTGAGCGAGGAGAGCGGGTCCTGGAAGACCATCGCGATCCGATCGCCGCGCACTCGGCGCATCTCGCGGTCGCTGCGACCGACGAGCTCGTGTCCGCTCAGCCGGACGCTGCCGGTCGTGCGCCCGCCGTTCGGGAGCAGTCCCATGATCGCGAGCGAGGTCATGGACTTGCCGGAGCCGGACTCGCCCACGATGCCGAGGGTCTGGCCGTGCTGGACCGCGAACGACGCCTTCCGCACCACGTCGACGTCGCCGGAGGTGGTCGGGAAGGTGACCGTGAGGTCGTCGACCTCGAGCAGCGCCGCCCCGGGGACGGGCAGGGAGATGGTCCTGGTGACGGTGGGGCTCATGCGCTCTTCACTCTCACTCTCGGGTCGAGGAACGTGTACACGACGTCGACCACGACGTTGCCGATGACCACGAAGAACGCGGCCAGCAGGGTGACGCCCATGATGACGGGCTGGTCGTTCTTCGCGATCGAGTCGGCGGCGAGCTTGCCGACGCCGTTCAGTCCGAACACCGTCTCGGTGATGAGGGCGCCCCCGAGGAGGCCCGCGAAGTCCATGCCGAAGAGCGTGACGACGGGGGTGAGCGCCGGGCGCAGTGCGTGGCGGCGCAGGATGAGGGGCGCGGGCAGGCCCTTCGCCCGGGCGGTCCGCATGAAGTTCTCACCGAGGGTGTCGATGACATTCGCCCGGACGAGCCTCGCGTACATCGACGCGTACCCGAGGGCGAGCACGATCCACGGCATGAGGTAGTTCTGGAACCACCGGACCGGGTCCTCGGCGAAGGGCACGGCCTGCGGGAACGGCAGGATCTGCAATTGCACCACGAGGACGTACTGCAGGAGGAGCGCGAGGAAGTAGTTCGGCAGGCTGATGCCGGCGAGCGCGACCATCATCGCCCCACGGTCCCAGCCGGTCCCCTGCTTGACGGCGCTGAGCAGGCCACCGCTGACGCCGACGAGCAGCCAGAGGACCGCCGCACCGATCGCGACCGTCGCGGTCACGGGGAACCGCGCGGTGATCATGTCCATGACGGACTCGTTGGTCTGGAAGCTGAAGCCGAGGCACGGCGCCGCGCAGGAGACCGCCGAGGCGCCCTCCCCGTAGCTCCGGCCCATGACGATCCCACGGATGAACTCGAGGTACTGCTGCCAGAACGGCTGGTCGAGCCCGAGCTGCGCCCGGATCTGGTCGATGCGGTCGGGGGTGCAGGTCTTGCCGCAGATCTGCACCGCCGGGTCGGGCGACAGCAGGAAGAAGATGACGTAGGTGAAGAGGCTGATGAGCAGCAGGATGCCGATCGCCGACGCGATGCGGCGCAGGAGGTAGAGGGTCATGAGGCGGCGTCTCCCGAGTCGAGGGCCTTGCGCAGGCGGTCGCCGAGCACGGTGAAGGACAGCACCGTGAGGAACAGGAAGGTGCCGGGGATCAGGAAATACATCGGGTCGACCGCGTACCAGCCGACCGCGGTCGCGATCATCTGGCCCCAGCTCGGCGTGGGCGGGGTGACGCCGACACCGAGGAAGGAGAGGCCCGCCTCCGTGCCGATGTAACCGGGAACGGCGAGGGTGGCCAGGACGATGATGGTGCCGCGGAGGTTCGGCAGGATCTCGCGGAAGACGATGCGGATGCCCCCGGCGCCCGACGCACGCGCCGATTCGACGAACTCGCTCGTCCGCAGCGACATCGCCTGACCGCGCACCACCCGGGCGGTGTACGGCCAGCCGAAGAGGCTCAGCACGACGACGAGCAGGACCGGTCGGTTGCCGGCGGGCAGGGCCGACAGGAGCGCGATCATGAAGATGAGCGACGGGAACGCCATGAGGAAGTCCATGACGCGGGAGACGACCTGGTCGACCCACCCGCCGTAGAAGCCGGCGAGCATGCCGAGCACGACGCCGAGCACGGTCGTGACGATCGTCGCCGAGACGGCGATCGACAGCGACACCTGCGCACCGAAGGCGATGCGCGCGAAGATGTCGCGTCCGTTCCCGGGTTCGACCCCGAACCAGTGCTCGGCGGAGATCCCGCCGAGGTTGCCGATCGGCACGCCGCCGAGGTCGGAGTCCACGGCCGACTTGTCGAAGGTGTACGGACCCCAGCCGCTGATCGCGGTGATCAGCGGGGCGAGGATCGCGAGCAGCACGACGAGCACGATGAACGCGACGCTGAGCAGCACCGGTGGGCTGGAACGGAGGGTGGCGATCACCCGCCGCGCGGGGGTGGGCGCACCGACCGGCGCACCCACCTCCTCGGCGACGGTGGTCAGCTCACTGGGAACGGACGACGACATCTGCGGATACCGGCTTTCCGACTACTTGCCGGCCGAGGACAGGCCGACGGACACGTAGTCGATGCCACCGGAGTACCCGGCGTGCGAGTACGCACCGGCGACGTTGGCTCCGACGACCATGACCGTCTTCTCGAACAGCAGCGGCACCGTCGGCACGAGCTTCTGGATCTGCTCGTCGAGCGCGCCCCAAGCGGCGTTGGCCTCGTCGGTGTCGGTCATCGCGCGGATCTCGGCGATGCGCTCGTTGACGGCGGGGTCGTTCAGCTGCGCGATGTTCGAGTTGCCCTTCGGGAAGATCTGCGAGCCGTCGAAGAGCGGCGGCAGGAAGGTCGAGCCGGAGGCCCAGTCCGGGCACCAGCCGGTGATGGCGGCGTCGTTCTGCTGCGACGTCGTGCCGATGACCTCGTAGTAGGTCGAGGTGTCGATGAGGTTGAAGTTCACCGTGATGCCCGCCTTCGCGAGCGCCTGCTGCACCGCCTCGGCCTGCGCCTGCATCTTGGGCTGGCTGCGGATGTCGAGCGTGAAGGAGAAGCCGTCGGGCAGGCCCGCCTCGGCGAGGAGTTCCTTGGCCTTCTCCGGGTCACCGGCGTTGTCCTTGCTCGGGTAGAGGTCGAACTCGGTGTGGCCGGCGACGGTGGGCGGCAGCATGGTGGTCGCGATGTCCGCGAGCTGCGATCCGCCCGAGGCGTCCTTCACCGACTCGCGGTCGATGGCGTAGGCGATGGCCTGGCGGACCAGCGGGTTGTCCATGTTCGGCTTGGTCGTGTTCAGACCCATGTACGTGGTGCAGCCCTGGAGACCGGCGATGGTCCGAGCCTTGAGGGCCGGCGTCTGGATCCGGGAGATGGAGGCAGCCTGGACGGACCCGGCGATCGCGTTCGCGTCGTCACCCTGGCCGGCGATCATGCGCTCGTCGATGGTCGAGGCGTCGAGACCGAAGGTGAAGTCGAAGCCGTCCGGGTATGCCTTGCGGACGTCGTCCGTCTTCGGGTCCCACGAGTCGTTGCGGACGAGCTTCAGCTGCGAACCGCGCTCGTAGCTGTCGACCTTGTAGGGGCCGGAGGCGATCGGCATCTTGTCGAGGCTCGTCGTCGTCACCCGCTCGGTGTCGGCGGGGAAGGGCGTGAAGCTGTTCTGCCCGACGACGCTCGCGAAGTCGGCGAACGGCTCCTTGAGCGTGAAGACGATGGTCTGGTCGTCCGGCGTCTGGATGGACGGCAGGTCACCCGTGATGTATGGGCCCTCGTACGAGTCCGTGCCGGCGATCGTGAGGCGGGCGTAGGGCGATCCGACGGCGATGGCCGGGTCGAAGGAGCGCTCGACGCCGAACTTCACGTCCTTGCTCGTGATCGGCGTGCCGTCCTCGAACTTGAGGTCGTCCTTGAGCGTGAACGTCCACTGGAGGCCGTCGTCGCTCACCGTGCCGAGGTCGGTCGCGAGGTCGGGGACCATCTCGGTGCCCTTGGCGCCCTCGCCCGTCGACTGCGTCGTCAACGTGCGGTAGATGAGGCGGTAGAAGTTGTTCACGCCGCCATCGAAGCCCTGGACCGGGTCGAGGTGCGAGAAGTCCGCGTTCAGGAGGACGTCGACGGTGCCGCCCTTCACCGGGGTGCTGGACGGGCCGTCACCTCCCGAGCCCGAACCCGCGGAGGTACACCCCGCGAGGAGGAGGACGGCCGCCGCCGCGAGGGCGGGGATGGAGAATCGTTGCTTCATGACGCTCTGCTTTCGTGTCGATCGGGCGGGTCGCCCGCGGGTGGAGAGGGTGGAGCGGGGTCGGGGGACGGGAGGAGGTCAGTGGGCGCGGAACCAGACGCGCATGGCACCCGGTTCGCGGTTGCCCCAGAGGGCGTAGGGGATGAGGGTCGCGGTGGTCTGCGTCAGCGAGGCCGTCGTCTCGATGTCGGCGAGCGACGCCGCGGCCGGCTCGGCGTCGGGCGCACCGGACAGGACCGGGTAGAGCACGGCCGGAGCGGGGGCGTCGACCGTCGCCGGGACGAGGAGCGCGACGGCGTCGATCCCCTCCCGGTCCAGGATCCGACGGTGCTCGACGACCGCGCGACCCGCGTCGGCTCCGGAGAAGCGCAGGAGGTCGAGGTCCGCCGTCGTGTCCTGCTGCTCGGCGCAGGAGACGATCGGTCCGCGGACGAAGGCGATCGAGCCGCGGAGGGCGTCCACGGAGGGGTGCGCGCCGTGCGCCCGGACGGGCATCGGGAGGTCGAGCTTTACGGTGTCGCCCGCACGCCACCAGCGCCGGACGCGGATCCACCCGTCGACGGGTGCGAGCGGCGCGGTCGATCCGCCCACGCGGATGGAGCCGCCCACGACCCACGCGGGGATGCGGATGGCGAGCTCGACCTCGTCGTCGGCGGCGGTGTCCACCGTCACGGTGACCGCTCCGTCCCACGGATACGCGGTGTCGACGGTGACGGAGAGCCGTTCGGTCATGATCGACGCCGCGGTGAGGTGGGCCACTTCGACACCGGCGGGGGTCGACGTCGCGAGGTGATCCTGCAGCTCCGCGGTCCAGCGCACGATGTTCGGCGGGCAGCACGGGCAGCCGAACCAGCTCCGCCTGAGGAGTTCACCGTCCGCCTCCGCCCCCGACCGCTGGAGGTGGTCAGGGCGACGCTGCAGTGGGTTGTCGTAGAAGAAGGCCATGCCGTCCGCGGAGAGCCCGGCGGCGTAGGCGTTGTAGAGGACGGTCTCGACGGTGTCGAGGACGGCCGCCGACCCGGTCGCGAGGTACAGGCGCCAGCCCCACTGCATCACGGCGATCGCGGCACACGTCTCGCTGTAGGAGCGTTCGGACGGCAACTCGTAGCGGTCGCCGATCGCCTCGTCGGAGTGTCGACTCCCGAGGCCGCCCGTGAGGTAGAGCTTCGTCTCCACCATGTCGTCCCAGAGCCGCTGCAGCGACGCGAGCAGCTCCTGGTCGCCGCGTTCGAGGGCGACGTCGGTCGCTCCGGCGGCCAGGTACGCCATGCGGACGGCGTGGCCGGTCACGGAGTCGAGGTCGCGCAGAGGGGCCGAGTCCTGGAAGTACTCGGCGGGGAAGACCCGGAGCTCGACCGTGCCGTGACCACGTCGGTCGACGAACGCGGTCGCGAGCTCGAGGTAGGACGGCACGCCGGTCTCGCGGAACAGCTCGACCAGGGCCATCTCGACCTCGGGGTGCCCGCACACCTGCGGGTCGCCGTCCGGTCCGAACCGTTCGACCGCGAGGTCGGCGAACGCCCGGGCGACGATCAGCAGACGGTCGTCGCCGAGTCGACGCTTCGCGGCGACCGCCGCCTGGATGAGGTGCCCGAGGTTGTACAGCTCGTGGCCCCAGGCGAGGTCCTCCCAGGGTTCCTTCTCGATCTCCGGAGCCTGGAAGTAGGAGTTGAGGTAGCCGTCGTCGCGCTGCGCGGCTTCGATGACGCCGACGGCCTCCTCGTAGAAGTCGCGGACGTCGCCGGGTGCCGCCCCGACGACCTCGTCCTCGGCGAGCAGGTAGGCGAGGCCTTCGAGGGTCTTGAAGACGTCCGTGTCGAGGAACGGGTAGCGCCCGCGGAAGCGTGACGTGCCGTCCCCCGGGTCGGCGATCCGGGCGAGGTTGTCGAGGTTGCCGGCCAGGCGGAGCTGCTCGATCGAGTGCGGGACGGTGGCGTCCCGGTTCCGACGCTGCCACGCACCGAGTTCGCCGTCTCCCAGCGCGACCTGTCCGGCGCCCAGCGGGATGCGGACTCCTGCGATCGGTGCGACGGCGGCGTAACGGCCTCCCGCGTGCACCGCGGTGCTCGCTGCTCGGGCGTCTTCGTCGAAGCTCATGGGCGACAGGCCTTTCTGTACCGTGTGACACAGTACACGGATCCGGGTTTGTGGTGGGTGACACATTAATCACCTGTTCCAGCGGACTGTCAAGCGCCGACGACCGATTCCAGGAGATGGAAACACAGCCGTAACGCGCCACTCCCAGCAGACCCCTCGCCTGATGCGCTACGATGGAGGAACTTGCGTGCGATCGCGCCATCCGGTGCGGTACTCGCTTGCGTCGTAGAACGCTCCCTCTCTCCCCTGCACGGCACCCAGCGGTGCATGCCAGGGTCGATGACACTTCATACGGCGAACGGATGCGCGACCTGCGCCTTCGCCACCTCCCACCAGCGACGACGCCGACGGAAGCACGCCGTACCATCCACGTGAGTCATCAGGTGCGTGGTCACCCCGGCAGTGCCCGCTACCGCACACGAGTGCGCCGGCAGCCGTCATCGAAGCTCGTGGCCGTGCCTGAAAGAGACACACACCCATGACCGAAGCAACCATCACCTTCGACGCCCTCGGCGTCCCGGCACCACTCGTCGCCTCCCTCGCGAAGGACGGCAAGACGAGCGCGTTCCCCATCCAGATCGACACGCTCCCCGACACCCTCGGCGGACGCGACGTCCTCGGCCGCGGCAAGACCGGCTCCGGCAAGACCCTCGCCTTCAGCATCCCGATGGTCGCCCGTCTCGGCGGCGCCCTCGCCGGTGGCAAGCGCCGCCCGGGTCGCCCGCTCGGACTCGTCCTCGCACCGACGCGTGAGCTCGCCACCCAGATCGCGGCGGTCATGCAGCCGCTGGCCGACGCCTACTCGCTAAAGACCACCACGATCTTCGGCGGCGTCTCGCAGAAGCGTCAGGAAGAGGCGCTCCGCGCCGGCGTCGACATCGTCATCGCCTGCCCCGGCCGCCTCGAGGACCTCATGAAGCAGGGCTTCGTGAACCTCGACGCCGTGGAGATCACCGTCCTCGACGAGGCCGACCACATGGCCGACCTCGGCTTCCTGCCGGTCGTCACGCGCATTCTCGACAAGACGCCTCGCGGCGGCCAGCGTCTGCTGTTCTCCGCGACGCTCGACAACGGCGTGGACAAGCTCGTCCGCAAGTTCCTGCAGAACGAGGTGCTCCACTCCGTCGACGAGGCGAACTCGCCCGTCGCCGCGATGACGCACCACGTCTTCACGACCCCCTCGGTCGAGTCGAAGAAGGACCTCATCCAGGCCCTCGCCTCCGGCAGCGGCCGTCGCATCCTCTTCATGCGCACGAAGCACCACGCCAAGAAGCTCGCGAAGCAGCTCACCGACTCCGGCATCCCCGCGGTCGACCTGCACGGCAACCTCTCGCAGGTGGCCCGCGACCGCAACCTCGCGGCCTTCAGCGCCGGGACCGCCAAGGTCCTCGTCGCCACCGACGTCGCCGCCCGCGGTGTGCACGTCGACGACGTCGAGCTCGTCATCCACGTCGACCCGCCGACCGAGCACAAGGCGTACCTGCACCGCTCGGGCCGCACGGCTCGTGCGGGCAGCGCCGGTGACGTCGTCACCCTCGCGATCCCCGGCCAGATGGAGGACCTCAAGAAGCTCCTCCGCAAGGCTGAGATCAACGTCACCCCGCAGGCGGTCACCGCGACCTCCCCGGCGGTCCTCGAGCTCATCGGCGACGTCGCCGCCTACGTGAAGCCCGCGCCGCGTGCGGCCGTGCAGCAGCAGGGTGGTGGCGGCGGTGGTCGCTCGCAGGGTGCCAACGCGCAGCGCAAGCGCGCAGCCCGCGACGGCAACGGCCTCGGCAACGGTCACCGCGACCGCGACGGCGCCCGTGCCGGCGCGAGCCGCGACAGCGCTCCTCGCGAGGGCGGCCAGGGCGGCGGTCGTCGTGGCGGTCGTCCCGCCGGCGGCAACGGCGGTCAGGGCGGACAGCGCTCCGGCGCCGGTCGCTCGGGCGGTGCCCGTGCGGGTGCCGGTGCCGCCACCGGCGGCAGCCGCACGCACTACAGCACCGGCTACGCCGCGAACTCGGGTGCTCCCGCCGAGTCCTCGCGTCCCCGGACCAACCGACGCGCGTCCAGCGGCAACTAGCAGCGAACCGCTCGAACGAAGCGCCGTCCACCGCAGGGTGGGCGGCGCTTCGCCGTTCGCGGAGCCGCTCGATTTCGCGACACGGGGGCGCTCGGGATACGGTTCCACCATGAACGTCAACGCAGTCGTCCGCCCCGTCCGCGACGTCGACGCCGAGTCGCTGGGGCGTGTGCACGCCACGTGCTGGCACGAGACCTACGACCACCTCATCAGCTCGGCCACCCTCGCGAAGCTGTCACCACGCCGCATGGCCGAGCTGTGGACCCACTGGGCCGCGCAGGGTCCCGAGTACACGCACTTCGCAGCGCTCGTGGACGGCGAGATCGTCGGCTTCTCGGGTTCGGGCCCAGCCCGCGACGAGGACGCACCCCGTGAGCGCGAGCTGTACTTCATCTACCTGTTGGACGCGTTCCACGGGACCGGCATCGGTCAGCAGCTGTTCGACGCCGCCATCCCCGACGGTCAGCCGTCATTCCTGTGGGTCGCCGCGGACAATCCGCGCGCGCACCGCTTCTACCAGCGCAACGGGTTCGTCCTCGACGGTGGAGCCAAGACCGAGCCCTTCCTCGGCGAGATGATCGACGAGGTCCGCTACACCCGCTGACGCGCCCCGGCCCCTGAGCCGGTCCCCCGGTCCCTGAGCCCTTACCCGATCCCTGAGCCGCTCCCCCGGTCCGTGAGCCGCTCCCCCGGTCCCTGAGCCTGTCGAAGGGCAGGTCCCTGAGCCGCTCCCCCGGTCCCTGAGCCCGTACCCGGTCCCTGAGCTTGTCGAAGGGCTAGCGCAGCCGTCCGACGGAGGCGAGGGCCGCGCGGAGGAGCGTGCCGCGGCCGCCCTCCATCTCCGCGGCGATGGCGTCGGAGGACGCCGCCTCGGGTGTCATCCACGTGAGTTCGAGCGCGTCCTGGCGTGGTTCGCAGGTGCCGGTCACCGGGACGACGTACGCCAGGGCGACGGCGTGCTGGCGGTCGTCCGAGTACGGCGACAGGCCCGGCAACGGGAAGTACTCGGCCACCTGGAACGGCACGGGCGACGCGGGGAGCAGCGGGAACGCCATCGGACCGAGGTCCTTCTCCAGGTGGCGGAAGAGCGCGTCGCGAATCGTCTCGCCGTACATGACGCGACCGGAGACGAGCGTGCGCGTCATCTCGCCGAGCGCCGTGGCCCGGAGCAGGACGCCCACCTCGGTGACGACGCCGAAGCCGTCGACGCGGACCGGCACGGCCTCGACGTACAGCAGCGGGAGCCGGCGGCGGATCTCCTCGAGTTCGACGTCCGACAGCCAGCCCGGATTGGAATTGCCGGGGAGATCGGGTTCCGGGTTGGGATCAGGGGTACGAACGCTCATAGCTCCTTCATACCGTATGGAGCCGAGCGGCGATCCAGGCGGGCGGCGGTTCGACCGGACACCGCGCCCGACGCGCGGCGGGATCATACGGGGCCACGTGACCGCGCGCGACGCCGGTCGCGGTGTCGGTGGGGTGCAGGATGATGGAACCCATGACCGAGGTGCTCGAGCGCTTCTCCCCCGCGACGCGCGACTGGTTCGAGGGGGCCTTCGTCGCGCCCACGCCGGCGCAGGCGGGTGCCTGGGACGCGATCTCCCGCGGCGCCAACGCACTCGTCGTCGCGCCGACCGGTTCGGGCAAGACCCTGTCCGCGTTCCTCTGGTCGATCGACCGCCTGCTCTCCGAGGCCATCGCCGAGCACGCCGTGCGGCCACGCACCGGCGTCCCGCTCACCGGGCTCGAGGCCGACGAGGCGGAGGCCGCCGCCGCCCAGCGCGAGCGCTCCCGCGGCACCCGCGTCCTCTACATCTCACCGCTGAAGGCCCTCGGCGTCGACGTCGAGCGCAACCTCCGCACGCCGCTCGTCGGCATCGCCCAGGCGGCGCGCCGCCTCGGCACCGAGCCGCCCACCATCAGCGTCGGCGTCCGCTCGGGCGACACCCCGTCCGCCGACCGCCGGGCGATGGCCAAAGAGCCACCGGACATCCTCATCACCACCCCCGAGTCGCTCTTCCTCATGCTCACGAGCGCGGCGCGGGAGACCCTCCGCACGGTCGACACCGTCATCATCGACGAGATCCACGCCGTCGCCTCGACGAAGCGCGGCGCGCACCTCGCGGTGTCGCTCGAGCGGCTCGACGCCATGCTCGAGAAGCCGGTGCAGCGCATCGGGCTCTCCGCCACGGTGCGCCCTGCCGAGGAGGTCGCGCGGTTCCTCGGAGGCCGCGCACCGGTCGAGATCGTGGCCCCGCCGGCCGCGAAGACCTTCGACCTGCACGTGGTCGTCCCGGTCGACGACATGACCGACCCCGACGCCGGCATGCGGACACCCGGCGAGGCCGACGACGACGGCAGTGGCGGCGGGTTCACCGGGTACACCCCGAACAGCGACGGCGGCGGCGAAGACCGCGTCGGCAGCATCTGGCCGCACGTCGAGGAGGCGATCGTCGACCGCGTGCTCGCGCACCGCTCCACCATCGTGTTCGCCAACTCCCGTCGGCTGGCGGAGCGGCTCACGGCCCGGCTCAACGAGATCAACGAGGCCCGACTCAGCGAAACCACCCTCACGACCCCCGGTGCCGGGCGTCCACCGGCGCAGCTCATGGCCCAGAGCGGCCAGACCCGCGGATCGACGAGCGTCGCGGCCGCAGCCGCCCGGCCGGCCACCGAGGAGAGCGACGACGACATCCCCCTCCTCGCGCGCGCCCACCACGGATCCGTCTCCAAGGAGCAGCGTGCGGGCATCGAGGAGGACCTCAAGTCCGGACGTCTGCGCTGCGTGGTCGCGACCTCGAGCCTCGAGCTCGGCATCGACATGGGCGAGGTCGACCTCGTCATCCAGGTGGAGTCCCCGCCGAGCGTCGCGAGCGGACTGCAGCGGGTCGGCCGCGCCGGCCACCAGGTGGGCGAGGTCTCCCGAGGCGTCCTGTTCCCGAAGCACCGCGCCGACCTCATCAGCACCACGGTCGCGACCGAGCGGATGGAGGCCGGGCTCATCGAGGCGATCGAGGTCCCCTCGAACCCGCTCGACATCCTCGCGCAGCAGACGGTCGCGGCGGTCGCGCTCGACGAACTCGGCGTGGAGGACTGGTTCGAGACGGTCAAGCGCAGTGCCCCGTTCGCCTCCCTGCCCCGCTCGGCCTTCGAGGCGACGCTCGACCTCCTGGCCGGACGCTACCCCTCCGACGCCTTCGCCGAGCTGCGTCCGCGCATCGTCTGGGATCGCGACGCGGGGGTCCTGACCGGTCGGCCGGGAGCGCAGCGCCTCGCCGTCACGAGCGGCGGCACCATCCCCGACCGCGGGCTCTTCGGCGTGTTCATGGTCGGCGAGTCGGGCGCCGGCGCGCGCGTCGGTGAGCTCGACGAGGAGATGGTCTACGAGTCCCGCGTCGGCGACGTCTTCGCCCTCGGCGCCACGAGCTGGCGCATCCAGGAGATCACCCACGACCGCGTGCTCGTGACCCCGGCGTTCGGCCAGCCGGGGCGACTGCCGTTCTGGAAGGGCGACGGCATCGGTCGCCCGGCCGAGCTCGGTCGCGCCATCGGCGCCTTCGTGCGCGAGCTCGACACCACCGGCACGGGCTCCACCCCACGTCTCGAAGCAGCCGGCCTCGACGAGCGGGCCATCAGCAACCTCGTCGCCTACGTCCGCGAGCAGCGCGAGGCGACGGGTGTCGTCCCCAACGACACGACCCTCGTCGTCGAACGTTCACGCGACGAACTCGGCGACTGGCGGGTCATCCTCCACTCCCCCTACGGACTCCGTGTGCACGCCCCCTGGGCGCTCGCGGTCGGCGCCCGGGTGCAGGAGCGCCTCGGGGTCGACGGCTCGGCGGTGGCGAGCGACGACGGCATCATCGTCCGCCTGCCCGACACCGAGAGCGAGCCGCCGGGAGCCGAGCTCTTCGTCTTCGAACCGGAGGAGCTCGACGCCCTCGTCACGCAGGAGGTCGGCGGCTCGGCACTGTTCGCCTCACGGTTCCGCGAGTGCGCCGCCCGTGCCCTGCTGCTCCCGAACTACTCGCCGCAGAAACGCTCGCCGCTCTGGCAGCAGCGCCAGCGCTCGGCGCAGCTCCTCGAGGTCGCGAAGCAGTACCCGACGTTCCCGATCATCCTCGAGACGCTCCGCGAGTGTCTGCAGGACGTCTACGATCTCCCGGCCCTCGACCACCTCGCTCGAGAGCTGCAGTCGCGCGCGATCCGCATCGTCGAGACCACCACGGATCAGCCCTCGCCCTACGCCCGCTCGCTGCTGTTCGGCTACGTCGGCGCGTTCATGTACGAGGGCGACAGCCCCTTGGCCGAGCGTCGGGCCGCGGCGCTCGCGGTCGACAGCACCATGCTCGGCGAACTCCTCGGTCGGGTGGAACTCCGTGAACTCCTCGACCCCGGCGTCATCGAGCAGACCGCGCTCGAGCTGCAGCGTCTCGACCCCGAGCGTCGACTCAAGGGGGTCGAGGGCGTCGCCGACGCGCTGCGGATGCTCGGCCCGCTCACCATCGACGAGATCGCGGCCCGGACGACCTTCGACGGCGTCACCGTCTCCGCCGACGGCGAGGCGAGTCGTGGCGACGACCCGCAAGCCTGGGCCCCCGATCCGGCTCGCTCGGCGGCCGCCGTCGCCGAACTCGAACGCTCGAAGCGCGTCATCCGCGTCCCGATCGCCGGCGAGGAGCGCTTCGCCGCGATCGAGGATGCAGGCCGACTCCGCGACGCACTCGGCACCCCGCTGCCCATCGGCGTACCGGTCGCGTTCACCGAGCCGGTCGCCGATCCGTTGGGCGACCTCCTCGCCCGCCACGCGCGCACGCACGGGCCGTTCACGACCGGGCAGACGGCCAGGCGCTTCGGTCTCGGGACCGCGGTGGTCCAGCACACGCTCGCCCGGCTGGCCGACGCCGGCCGCGTGGTCAAGGGCGAGTTCCTCCCCGCCGGCCGGCAGCAGGTGGGCGAGGACGACGACGCCGACCGCAGCCCCACCGATGCGACGGAGTGGTGCGACGCCGGCGTGCTGCGCAAGCTCCGCATCCGTTCGCTCGCCGCGCTGCGGCACGAAGTCGAGCCGGTCGAGCAGCAGGCGTTCGCCCGGTTCCTGCCGGTGTGGCAGCACCTCGGCGGGACGCTCCGCGGCGTCGACGGCGTCGCGACGGTCATCGACCAGCTCGCCGGCGCGCCCATCCCGGCGTCGGCCTGGGAGTCGCTCATCCTGCCCTCGCGCGTCGCCGACTACAGTCCCGCCATGCTCGACGAACTCACCGCGACGGGCGAGGTCGTGTGGTCGGGTAGCGGTTCGATCCCCGGCAACGACGGCTGGGTCGCGCTCCACCTCGCCGACACGGCGCCCCTCACGTTGCCCCTCGCTCCGACGCCGCACACCCCGGACGCCCTGCAGACCGAACTGCTCGCGACGCTCGGCGGGGGCGGCGCGTACTTCTTCCGGCAGCTCGCGGAGTCGGTCGGCTCGACGGACGACAAGCTCCTCGTCGACGCCCTCTGGGAGCTCGTGTGGGCCGGGCTCGTCACCAACGACACCTTCTCGCCGCTCCGCACGCTCGTCGGTTCCGGCTCGGGGAACTCAGCGCACCGTGTGCAACGGCAGACCCCGCGCTCGAAGCTGTACCGCGGGCGCAACCTGCAGCGTCCCTCGATGTCGACGCGCGCGAGCCAGACCCTCGGCGGCCGGTGGTCGATCCTGCCGCTGGCCGAGCAGGACGCCACCATCCGAGCCGTCGCCACGGGCGAGACCCTGCTCGAGCGGTACGGCGTCGTGACGCGCGGGTCCGTCGTCGCGGAGGGCGTGACTGGCGGCTTCGCCCTCGCCTACCGCGTGCTGAAGCAGTTCGAGGAGAACGGTCGCTGCCGTCGCGGATACTTCGTGGAACGCCTCGGCGGGGCGCAGTTCGCCTCCTCCGGCACCGTCGACCGCCTGCGCGGGTTCATCCGGACCGACGACGAGCCACCGCTCGACGCCGTCACCCTCGCCGCGACCGACCCTGCGAACCCCTACGGCGCCGCCCTCGGTTGGCCGGGCCAGGAGGTCACCGGGGTGAAGCACCGGCCGGGGCGGAAGGCGGGTGCGCTCGTCGTCCTCGTCGACGGAGCGCCGGTCTACTACCTGGAACGCGGTGGCAAGACGGCCCTCGTCTTCTCGGAGGACGACGACCAGCTCCGCGCCGGGGCGCGTTCCCTGGCGTCCACGGTGCGCGCTGGTCGCATCGAGAAGCTCGGCATCGAGCAGGTCAACGGCGCCTTCGTGCTCGGCACCCCGACGGGCCACGCCCTCCGCGACGCCGGATTCGTCGAGACGCCGCGTGGATTGCGGCTCCGGCGTGGGTGAACCGGCTCGCGGCCGTCCCGCCACGGGTTGCGCCGGACACCCTGCCGGTGGCACCGTAGCCGGAACGGACGGAGCGGTTCATGCCAGAGGGTGACACGGTCTTCCAAGCCGCGCACCGGTTGCGGCAGGCGCTCGCCGGCGAGGTCGTCACCGGCTTCGACCTGCGGGTACCCGCCTTCGCGACCGTCGACCTGCGGGGCGACGTCGTCCACGACGTCATCCCGCGTGGCAAGCACCTCCTGCACCACATCGGCGACCACACGCTCCACACGCACCTCAAGATGGAGGGGTTGTGGCACGTCTACCAGCCGGGCGAGCACTGGCGGCGGCCGGCGTGGAAGGCCCGCGCGATCGTGTCGACGCAGCACTGGGTGACGGTCGGGTTCGAACTCGGCCTCGTCGAGGTCTTCCCCTCCCGCGAGGACGAGGAGCGCTTCGGCTGGCTCGGTCCCGACCTCCTCGGTCCGGACTGGGACGAGGAGCGTGCCATCCACAACCTCGAGGCCGACGGCCGAGAGATCCACGTCGCCCTGCTCGACCAGCGCAACCTCGCGGGGCTCGGCAACGAGTACGTCAACGAGCTGTGCTTCATCCGTGGCGTCCTCCCGACGAGGCCCACCGCCGAGGTCGACCTGCCGGGCGCCGTACGCCTCGGCTACCGGCTCATCAACGCCAATCGCGACCGTCGCAACCGCGTCACGACGGGCGACACGAGGCCCGGCCGGAAGACGTGGGTGTACTCACGCGACGGTCAACGCTGCCTGCGCTGCGGCACCCGGATCCAGCGGGGCAAACTCGGTGCCGACCCCACCGCGCTCCGCGACACCTACTGGTGTCCCCACTGCCAAACCTGACCCGACCACCGGCGGCCACTGAGCCACCACCGGTCACTGAGCCACCACCACCGGTCACGTAGCTCACCACCACCGGCCACTGAGCCACCACCGGTCACTGAGCTTGTCGAAGTGCAGCCCCACCGGACTCACCCCACCCTTCGACAAGCTCAGGGACCGGAATATGTTCACGAACCAGAAGGTCACCGGTCCCCGAGAGCAACCACCACCGGTCACTGAGCCTGTCGAAGTGCAGCACCACCCGACTCACCCCACCCTTCGACAAGCTCAGGGACCGAAACACGCTCACGGACCGAAGGGTCCCCGGTCTCCGAGCCAACACCACCGGTCTCCGAGAGCCACCTCCACCGGTCACTGAGCTTGTCGAAGTGCATCCCCACCCGACGCACCCCGCCCTTCGACAGGCTCAGGGACCGGAAGGTTCCTTGGTCCCTGAGCTTGTCGAAGGGGCGACCCGGTGCCGCCGACCACCGATCCAGCCGATCGGGATCGACAGCAGCAGGAGGTAGAGCGCCTGGGCACCGAGCCCCGGCACCGTCGCGGCGAGGACGCCGGCGAGCAGCATCAGGCCGGTCGGGAACCACACGAGCGGCCACGGTCGGCGCGCCGCGGCCGCCGCATCCTCGCTGAGCAGCCCGTCGCGCTCGACGACCACCTGCTGGAGCCGTACCGCGACCATCGACACGAGCATCGTCGCGATGTAGAGCGTGGGGGCGCCGCGGTCGTCGCCCGTCCCGTCGAAGAGGAGCACCGTCGGCAGCGGCAGGAACACGATCCCGGCGAGCCAGACGAAGTTCAGGGTCACGAGCCGCGTCGAGTATCCGACGGTGCGCTCGAACAGGCGGTGGTGGTCGCGCCAGAAGTTGGCGATGACGACGAAGCTCAGCGCGGCCGCGGCGAGGCCGGTCCAGTTGTGGCCGAAGAACGCGACCACGGAGCCGTCGTCGTGTTCCTGGGCGAGGTCGACGAGCGGCAGGATGATGAGGGTGATCGCGATGGCGACGACCGCGTCGCTGAAGTTGACGACGCGGTCCAGGCCGCGTTCCGTCGTGACGCCGCGTCCGCGGCCCGCCGTCCGACCCTCCCCGTCTCCCGCCATGGTCAGCTCACGTCGGCGTCGTCGGTCGCGGTCCCCTGCACCATGGCGACCCAGCGGGCCAGGAAGGCCGCGCCCGCCTCGTCGTGGATGAGCGTCGGGTGGGTCAGCACCGGGTAGGGCTTCTCGGGCACGCCGTCGGCGGGTCGGACGTCCACGTGCGCGACCTCGAACCCGTGCTCGAACAACCAGTCGGCCATCGCGTAGTCGCTCCGGGAGTCGCCGACCGTGCGCCAGGCGACCGGGAGCGCACCGCCGTCGGCCTCGAGGAGTTCGAGCGCGCGCTCGGCGCCGAGGTCCTTGCCGAGCCGGACCGACTCGATGTCGGTGGAGATGATCGTGGGATCGATGCGGTACTGCACGAGGCCGGCGTCGTCCGGGTAGCGGCCGGGGGCGTGCTCGACCCCGAACCCGCGACGGGCGAGCTCGGCCCGGGCATCGTCGTCGAAGTACTTCCGCACGACCGCGTAGTCCGCTGCCGGCACCTCGACGTGCTGCTCGACCGAGACCATCGCGCGCTTGGTGTGGTCGAAGAAGACCGTCTCGGCGTACCGTTCGTCGACGAGGCGCTCGATGACGTCGCCGTAGCCCTCCGGCATCGCGACGTCCTGATCGAGGCTCAGCTCGTCGACCCCGGCCGCCGAGAACCCGAACCACACGGCGCCCTTCTCGCAGATGCCGTAGAGCCGGACGTCGTCCGCGAGCCCGGCGGCCAGGAGCGGTGGGACCACCACCTCGCGGAGGAACGCGTCGCTCCGCCCGGTGTTGAAGGCGATCGGGACCCCGGCGTTCGCGAGCGTCGCGAGGTCCTGCGCGATGCTCGGGAGGTTGATCGTCCGAGTGATCGGACTGGCGATGGGGCCGTCGACGTCGAGCAGGAGACCGAGGATGGGGCGGGACGCGTTCACGGGTTCAGCCTAACGAGCACCCGGCGTGGATAGACTCACTCCACCATCACCGGTGTTCGAAGGAGATCACTCGTGTTCACCAGCCCGCATCCCGACGTCGAGATCCCCGACCTGAGCGTCTACGACACCCTGTTCGGCGGCATCGCCCCGAGCGACCTCGACCGCATCGCCCTCCGCGACGGCACGACCGGCGCCGAGACGAGCTACCGACAGCTCATCGGCCAGATCAACGCCCTCGCCGGCGCCCTCGCGGCGGCCGGCATCGGGGTCGGCGACGTCGTCGCCCTCCACGCGCCGAACGTCCCCGCCTTCGCGACCGTGTTCCACGGCATCCTGCGCGCGGGCGCGACGGCGACGACGGTGAACGGCCTCTACAACGCCGAGGAGATCGAGGCGCAGCTGCGCGACGCCGGCGCGACGATGCTGTTCACCGTCTCCCCACTGCTCCCCCAGGCCTGGGCTGCGGCGAGCGCCTGCGGCATCCCCTCCGACCGCGTCGTCGTCCTCGACGGTGCGGAGGGGCACGCGTCGCTGAGCGACCTCCTCCTGCGCCGCCTCCCCGCACCGGACGTCTCGTTCGACCCGGCCACACACGTGGCGGTGCTGCCCTACTCCTCCGGCACGACGGGTCGGCCGAAGGGCGTGATGCTCTCGCACCGGAACCTCGTCGCGAACGTGCAGCAGTCCATCCCGCAGCTCGGCATGGTCGCCGACGACCGGATCCTCGCGGTCCTGCCGTTCTTCCACATCTACGGCATGACGGTGCTCCTCAACCTCGCGCTGTCGCGGCGCGCCTCGCTCGTGACCATGCCGCGGTTCGACCTGGCGGAGTTCCTCCGGATCATCCAGGACTTCCGCTGCAGCTACGTGTTCATCGCCCCGCCGATCGCGGTTGCGCTCGCGAAGCACCCGCTCGTCGGCGAGTTCGACCTCTCGAGCGTCCACACGATCTTCTCCGGTGCCGCGCCCCTGGACGCGACACTCGGGCGGGCGGTCGAGGAGCGTCTGGGCTGTCGGATGCGACAGGGCTACGGCATGACGGAACTCAGCCCGGTCAGCCACGCGATCGCGTTCCAGGCCGAGGGGGCGTCCCTCGACAGCGTCGGCACGACCCTCCCGAACATGCAGTGCCGGATCGTCGATCCGGAGACCGGCGCCGAGGTGGACTACCCGGCCGAGGGCTCGGACGAGGAGAGCGCGGCGGGCGAGCTGCTCTGCGCCGGCCCGAACGTCATGCTCGGGTACCTCGGCAACGAGGAGGCCACTCGCGAGACCCTCGAGGACGACGGCTTCCTCCACACCGGCGATATCGCGACCGTCCGCGGCGACGGCACCGTGCGCATCATCGAGCGGTTGAAGGAGCTCATCAAGTACCACGGCTATCAGGTGGCCCCGGCGGAGCTCGAGGCGCTGCTGCTCGGCCACCCGGCGGTCGCCGACGCGGCCGTCATCGGGGTGCTCGACGACGAGGGCCAAGAGGTGCCGAAGGCGTTCGTGGTCCTGCAACCGGGCCAGGACGTCACCGCCGAGGCGCTCATGGCGTGGGTCACGGAGCGCGTCGCCCCGCACAAGAAGATCCGGCGCGTGGCGTTCGTCGACGCCATCCCGAAATCCGCCTCGGGCAAGATCCTCCGGAAGGACCTCCGGGCCGCGGAGGCCGCCCCCGCCGGTTCCTGAGCTGCGCCGCACTGAGCCTGTCGAAGTGTCGAAGGGCGCCCTTCGACAAGCTCAGGGACCGAAGGCCGCTCGGGACCGAAGGCCGGTCAGAATCGAGGGCAGGTCATCGACCGACGGCGGCGACCATCCGGTCGAAGGCCGCGTCGAGCTCCGGCTCGGCCGGCTGCCAGTGCGGGTTCGCGTCGTGGAACGCGACCATCTCCGCCGCGCCGTCCCAGAACGGGATGGCGGGCCGGAACTCCGGCACGAGACTGCGGATGCGCGTGTTGTCGAAGACCATCGGGAACGCCTTGTCGCCGAGGAGCGTCGGCCCGAGCGGTGGGTGGACCTCCGCGATGACGTCGGACGGCACGTGCACGATGTCGGCCTCCACGCCGGCCGCCTCCGCGATCCACCGGGTGATGTCGTTCCAGCTCGGTGCGTGATCGCCCGTGATGTGGAACGCCTCGCCGAGCACGTCGCGGCGACCCAGCAGGCCGACGAACCCGACCGCGAAGTCCTCGGTGTGGGTGATGGTCCAGCGGGTCGTCCCGTCGCCGTGGACGACCACCGGCTTGCCCGCGCGCATGCGGTCGAGGTCGGTGCGCCGTCCCATCGTGGGGATGAGCGTCCGGTCGTAGGTGTGTGACGGGCGCACGATCGTCGCCGGGAAACCCTGCTCGCGGTAAGCGTGGACGAGGACATCCTCGCAGGAGATCTTGTCGCGCGCGTACTGGGAGAACGGGTTCCGGAGCGGCGTCGACTCCACGACGGGCAGGCGCTGTGGCGGCTTCTGGTAGGCAGAAGCGGAGCTGATGAACACGTACTGGCCGATCCGACCGGCGAAGCGGTCGATGTCCGCCTGCACCTGCGGTGGCGTGAACGCGGTGAACTGCGCCACGACGTCGAACTCGCGCGAGCCGAGCGTCTCGGTCACCGCGTCGGTGTCGCGCACGTCCGCGCGGAGGAGCTCGACCTCCTCGGGGAGGGGGCGGACGTGGGACAGGCCGCGGTTCAGGACGGTGACGTGATGGCCGAGCGACACCGCTCTGGCGACCGACGCCGAGGAGATGATGCCGCTGCCGCCGATGAACAGGATGCGCTTCGTCGTCATTGGTCCATCCTCGCGCACCAGAGACAGACTCGCCCAGGCCTGGACAGGATAGGGAGGTCCCTTCTGGCACTTCGACAAGCTCAGTGACCGGGAGAGGTCTACCCGGACTGGGTCAGCGCTCGCGCTTGACGAACGCCATGGCACCGACGACGAGGGCGAGCAGCACCCCGGAGACGAGTCCCCACACGACCGGTGCCTCGGGTCCGAGGACCAGGAGCATCAGCAGCGCGGCGAGCGCGAGGATCCCGGCGACGACGAGCGCCGTCGTCCACTCGTTCCATCGCATTCCACCAGCCTAGGCTCCCGTCACCACGAAACGGCGACGCGGGAGCCACTGAGACGGACCGAGGGGACCGCTCAGCGGTGCTCGGCGAGCAGCTCCGCGGTCCGTTCCCAGAGCCCGCGGGCCAGGGCGACGTCGTCGGCGAGCTTGTTGGTGCGTGCGGGCTTCCGCTTCACGAAGTAGCCGCCCGAGGTCCAGTCGAGGCCCGGCTGACTCTCGGCGAGCCAGAAGAGGGTGTCGGCGCCCTCCTCGGGGGTGTTCAGCAGGCGACGACCGAGCGGGTTCGCATACAGGAACCGCATCGCGCCGTCGGGGGCGCTGGAGAAGTTCGTCGAGATGACCCCCGGGTGGAACGCCGCGGCGGACAGTCCGCGCGGGCCGTACCGGCGGTCGAGCTCCTTCGTGAAGAGGATCTGCGCCAGCTTCGCGTTGCCATAGGCACGCGTGGGCGAGTAGGAGCGTTCGGCGTCCAGGTCGTCGAGGTCGAGCTTCCCGAACAGGCGGTTGGCGACGCTCGAGGTGTTGATCACCGTCGCCTCGGACTCGACGAGGCGGTCCAGCAGGAGGTGGGTGAGGAGCGCGGGTGCCAGGTAGTTGATCTGGAACGTCTGCTCGTGGCCGTCGGCCGTGACCCGGCGGTCGGCGCCGAAGATCCCGCCGGCGTTGTTGGCGAGGACGTCGATCCGCGGGTACCGCTCGAGGAGCTGTTCGGCGAGGAGCCGCACCTGCGCCAGTTCGGCGAAGTCGGAGATGAACGAGGCAGCCCCGATCCGCTGCGCGACGGCCGCGGTCTTCTCCGGGGACCGCCCGACCACCACGACCTGCTCGCCCGCGTCCGTCAACGCCTTCGCGGCCGCAGCACCGATGCCGTCGCTGGCGCCGGTGAGGACGATCACCCGGTCGCTCACGCGGAGGACTTCCGGGGGCGGGGTTCGCTGACGTTGGTCGGGCGCGCCCGCTGGTCGATGTCGGGGACCTCACGTCCGATGGCGAGGTCGCCGGTCTTGTTGGCATCCTGCATCATCGACTCGAGCCAGCTGCGGTTGAGCTCCGGACGCTCCTCCTGGTCGAACTCGAACTGCAACGAGATCGACGGGTGCACCCAGATCGTCACGCGTCCGCCACCGGTCTCGAGCGAACGCGGCCAGGAGATCGTGAAGGACTCGTTGCGCCGCAGCTTCATGACCGCGATCGACTTCACGTGCGCGAGCATCCGGTCGTCGAGTTCGAGTTCTCGCGATGAACTCCCGTAGATCAGCTTTCCCACCAGATGTCTCCCTCTGTGCCGGTCGTCTCGCGCACCCTCGAATCAGGGCATCACGACGCCCGAGCACACCGGGCGTTGCCCCCATCGTAGGCGACCGAAGGATCGCCGTCGTGCCGGTTGACGGGCGGACGGAGGCCCAGTTCAGGGGGCCGCGGTGTTGTCCCCCGTGCCCTCGCGAGTACGTCAACTTCCGCGGAAAATCAAGGGATTTCAACCCTGTTTCGTGAACCTGGCAAAGCCCTGGGCGGCGGCGGAATCGACCAAACCGCGGTTCGCGCTGCCCCCGAACGGCGTGCATGACCGTGAAGCCCGAATCTTCCGTCGTGCACCCGAGCCAGCCGTCCGTCCCCGAACGATCCGTCGCTCCGGGAACGCGTCCCCGCCGTGCACGCCAGCCGTTGCGTCTCCCCAAGCTCGTCTCCCAGCTGGTCACCTTCGGCCTCGTCGGTGGCACCGCGTTCGTCGTGGACGTCGGTGTGTACAACCTCCTCCGGTTCACCGTGCTCGACGACAAGCCGATCGGCGCCAAGGTGATCTCCGTCGCCGTCGCCACGATCGTCGCGTGGCTCGGCAACCGGGCGCTGACGTTCCGGACCGAGCACCGCCGCGCGGTGTGGAAGGAGGGCGCCCTCTTCGCGCTCATGAACGTCCTGGGCCTCGGGATCGCCGCGGGGTGTCTCTTCGTCTCGCACTACGTCCTCGGCTACACCACGCCGCTCGCAGACAACATCGCGGGCAACGGCGTCGGACTCGTCCTCGGCATGGTGTTCCGCTTCCTCGCCTACCGCTTCGTCGTCTTCCGACCCGCCGAGTCGGCGACCGATCGCCGTCGGAGCACGACGCCGCAGGAAACTTCCGTTTCGAGCCCGGCCGCATCGGCACCCGCCGCCGCACCGCGCACCACGACCCCTCGTCGATCCGCACCGACCCACGCACTGCCGACCTCTGGAGGCCTGTCCTGATGGCACCCGCACTCGCACCGCTGCTCGGAGCGCTCGCGCTCATCCCCGCCCGCCCGTTCGCCGCCGCGGACGAGCCCGCTCCCCTGCTGACCCCGCAGCCCGCGGCACCCACGGAACCGCTGCCGAACCGCGGCACCCTGGTGGACCCGGCGTCGGCGGCCGACCCCGGCTCCTGGAGCATCGGTGAGTGGCTCGGCTACGGCACCATGCTGCTGTTCGCCGCCGCGCTGACGATCATCGCCGTCACCACGCTCTACTGGATGCTCCACGCCTGGCGGTCGACCGGCCACCTGAAGAACACGGGGTTCGCGGCGGTCCCGCTGCCCGCCAAGCACTCCTTCACCCTGCTCGTCCCCGGTCGGCATGAGGAGGAGGTCATGGGTCAGACCCTCGACCGCCTCGCCGAACAGGACCACCCCGACTTCGAGATCATCGCGATCGTGGGCCACGACGACCCGGGGACCGAGCGCGTCGTCCGGGAGGCCGCCGCCCGGCACCCCGACCTCATCAAAGTGGTCGTCGACGACAGCGTGCCGAAGAACAAGCCCAAGGCCCTCAACCGGGCGCTGCAGATCGCCCGTGGCGACGTCGTGGGCGTGTTCGACGCCGAGGACGAGGTGCATCCGCGCCTGCTCACGCTCGTGGACTCCCGCTTCACCGAGAGCGGCGCCGACGTCGTCCAGGGCGGCGTGCAGCTCATGAACTTCCAGTCGACCTGGTGGTCGCTCCGGAACGTGCTCGAGTACTACTTCTGGTTCCGGTCGCGCCTGCACTTCCACGCGAACTCCCGCTTCATCCCGCTCGGCGGCAACACGGTGTTCGTGAAGAAGACCTGGCTCGACTGGTCGGAAGGCTGGGACGACGGCTGCCTCGCCGAGGACTGCGAGCTCGGCGTCCGACTCTCGAGCGCCGGCGCGACGGTCGTCGTGGCCTACAGCCCGGAGGTCGTCACCCGCGAGGAGACGCCGGGCACCCTGCAGTCGCTCTACAAGCAGCGCACGCGCTGGAACCAGGGGTTCCTGCAGGTCCTGAAGAAGGGCGAATGGCGCAAGCTGCCGACGTTCCGTCAGCGCATGTTCGCCCGCTACCTGCTGTCGATGCCGTTCCTCCAGGCGGCGACCGGCCTCCTCATCCCCGTCTCGGTCCTGCTGGTGCTGTTCGCGAAGGTCCCCGCGCCGATCGCGCTCCTCACCTTCATCCCGCTCGCGCCGACGATCGTCACCCTCGCGGTGGAGGCCTCCGGGCTCGGTGAGTTCGGCCGCCTCTACGGCCAGAAGGTCCGCCTCCGCGACTACGCCCGGCTGATCCTCGGCACCTTCCCGTACCAGATCTTCCTCGGCCTGGCCGCCGTCCGTTCCGTCTTCCGCGAGTGGAAGGGCGACCACTCCTGGGAGAAGACGGAGCACACCGGCGCCCACCGCAGCGAGGAGGTCGCCGAGGCCACCGAGGCCGCTCCCGTCTCCGTCGACCTGCCCGACCGCGCACCCGAGCTCGTCCTCCAGAACGGAGCATCCCGATGACCGGCATCCTCGAACGACCGGCCGCCCCCGGCCGACCAGAGCTCCACCTGGAGAGTGAGCGCCTCGGCTGGCTCACCTCAGGGCCACCGGCACAGCGAGGCCCCGGCGTCGTGCGCCGCTGGCTCTCGCGCCACGGTCGCACCCTGGCCTTCCTCCTGCCCGTGCTCGCCATCGCCGCCGTCGTGCAGGCCATGAACCTGGGCGGATCCCCGCAGCGCATCGACGACGAGGGCACCTACACCGCCCAGGCGTGGAGCGTGCTGAAGCTCGGCGAACTCGCCCACTACACCTACTGGTACGACCACCCGCCGCTCGGCTGGCTGCAGATCGCGGCCTACACGGGGCTGACCGGCGCGTTCGACCGCTACGACATCGCCGTGGTCGCGGCACGTGAGGCGATGCTGGTCGCGACGCTCATCGCCGTCGTGCTCGTGTGGGTCCTCGCCCGCCGCCTGCACCTCAGCCGGGCCATGGCCGCCGTCGCCGCACTCGTGTTCGCGATCTCGCCGCTCGCCGTGCAGTTCCACCGCACCGTCTACCTCGACAACGTCGCGGTGCCCTGGCTCCTCGGTGCCTTCATCCTCGCGACGAGCCGCAAGCACCAGCTCGTCGGCTTCGCGGGTTCCGCCGCCGCGTTCGGCATCGCCGTGCTGAGCAAGGAGACCTTCCTGCTCGCCCTGCCCTTCCTCGCCTGGACCATGTGGCGCGCGGCTCGGAAGGAGACCCGCCGGTACACGCTGCCGGTCGCCGCGACCATCGTCGTCGTCATCGGCTTCACCTACGTGCTCTTCGCCGCCATCAAGGGCGAACTCATCCCCGGCCCTGACCGGGTGAGCCTCCTCGGTGGCGTCTTCTTCCAGCTCGGATCCCGCGTCGCGAGCGGGTCGCTGTTCGACCCGGAGAGCCTGTCGGCGAAGACCCTCGGCATGTGGTGGCAGTTGGACGCGGCCCTCCTCGTCGCCGGAGCGGTGGCCGCCGTCGCCGGGCTTTTCATCTCGCGACTGCGTGTCATCGCCGCGATGACCGTCTTCCTCGGCCTCTTCATGCTGCGCCCAGGCGGCTACCTGCCGGTGCCGTACGTCATCATGCTGCTGCCGTTCATGACGATCCTCATCATGGGCGTGACCGGCGCGGCCATCCGACAGTTCCGTCGCCGCTCGACCGTCGAGGCCGGTGCACCGCGCCGTCGTCTTCTCGGCGGACGCGCGGCCGGAGCCGTCTGGGTCGCCGCCGTGCTCGCGGCAGCCGTCGTCGCCGTCCCGAACACGGCGACCCAGCTCCGCGGCTTCCTCCTCGCCGACCTCGACAAGCCGGTCCGGCAGGCTCAGCAGTGGGTCCAGACCAATGTGCCGAAGGAGTCCCGCGTGATCGTCGACGACGCGATGTGGGTCGACCTCGTCGAGAGCGGCTTCGATCGCGACAACGTCATCTGGTACTACAAGATGGACACCGACTCCGCCGTCCAGGCTCAGTCGCCCAACGGCTGGCGCGACGCCGACTACATCGTCACGACCGACTCGATGCGGACCTTCCCGACCACCTTCCCCGAGGTGAAGGGTGCGATCGACAACTCCGAGCTCGTCGCGACCTTCGGCTCCGGGACGCAGGCCGTCGAGGTCCGCCGCATCGACGCCGACGGTCTCGACGCGGCGGCCGAACAGGCTGCCGGACGCACGGCGGCTCGGGCGGCCCTCGGTGCACAGCTCCTCCTGAACCCCTCGCTCAGCGTCTCGGCGGAGGCCGCGCAGACCGTGAGCGACGGCCAGCTCGACTCCCGCGCCCTGCTCGCCCTCGGACAGGTGCTCGCCACCACGCCGGTCCGGCTCGAGAGCACCCCGGTGCTCGACGGTGAAACAGGCGACGTGCGACGCACGATGGTGCTCCGCACCGGCACCGCGGCGGGCGACAGCCGTCTGGCCGACTCCATCCGCTCGATCCAGGACGACTACGCGGCCGACCGTGTCGAGCAGACGGCGGCCGGCGTGCGGGTCACCTACTCGGTCGTCGAACCCGACGTCGTCCGCTGACCACCGCCCCGAGCACCGGCTCGAGCCGGACGCCAGAACCACCCGAACCCCCGAACCACCCGAAGAACAGGAGTTCCACCATGCGAACCACCACCACGAGGCGACTCGCCCTCAGCGGCCTCGCCGCCGTCGCGACGGCAGCACTCATCGGCTTCGGCACCACCGCCGCGAGCGCCGCCACCACCGATGCCGCCGGCACCGGCTGGATCCGCGTCGGGCACCTCTCGGCCGACACCAAGACCGTCGACGTGAAGCTGTCGGCGCTCTCCGGCGGCGCGACCGTGTTCGAACTCGACGACGTCGCCTACGGCCAGGTCTCCCCCTACACCGACCTCGCCGCCGGCACCTACGTGGTGTCGATGGTGCCCGCCGGGGCTCCCGACAGCACGAAGCCGGTCATCAGCACCAACGTGACCATCACGGCCGGGGAAGCGGCCACCGTCGCCGCCTACGGTCCCAACAAGGACCTGCAGACGAAGGTGTTCGAGGACGACCTCACCGGTCCGGCCGAGGGTGCGGCGCGCATCCGACTGATCCAGGCGTCGACCGATGTGAAGAGCGTCGACGTCAGCACCTCGACCGGCATGCCCATCGCGAAGGGCGCCACCACCGGCACAGCGACCGACTACGCGAGCGTCCCCGCCGGCCCGTGGGATCTCGAGCTGACCGGCGGCAAGCAGGCGGCGGAAGCCTCTGTGAACCTCGCGCCGGGCACCGTGAGCACGCTCTTCGTGCTCGACAACGCCGCAGGTGGCGTCACCCTCATGCCCGTCCTCGACAGCTCAGCGGCGGGTGACGCTCCCGAGGGTCCGGTGGAGACCGGTGGCGGCGGACTCGCCAAGGAGTCGTCGACGCTCGGGACCGTCCTCGACGAACTCGACGCGAAGCTCGCCAGGCTCGTGCGCGACCTCGGGACGGCGGTGAGCTGACCATGAGCGCCAAGAAGACGATCGGCATCGCCGCGACCGCGGTCGCCGCGGTCACCGCGACCGCCGTGATCGCCTCGCTGGCGACCGGGTTCCCGGCGAACCTCCTCCAGGGTCCGACGGCTGCATCACCCGGCGCGACCGACGCCGACGGACAGCCTGGCCCGACCTCGACGGTCACGGACCGGACCACCACCGAGGCCGCAGACGCGTTCCTCGCCGACTGGGTCGACGACGGCCGCGTCGTGCGCCGGGACCAGGGCGACGACACGGTCAGCGAAGGGCAGGCCTACGGACTACTCGTCGCGGCCGGGGTCGGGGACGAGCAGTCCTTCACCGAGATCTGGGACTGGACCGAGCAGCACCTGCAGCGCCCCGACGGACTGCTCGCCTGGCGATGGAGCGACGGCGAGGTCGTCGACGACGAACCCGCCAGCGATGCGGACCTCGACGCCGCCCGCGCCCTCGTCATCGCCGGTACCCGCTTCGACGAGCCGCGGTTCACCGAGGCCGGCGTCACGCTTGCCGGTGTGATCGCGGACCGCATGACCGCCGAGACCGCCGCGGGCCGGATCCTCCTGCCCGGTGTCTGGGCCGCAGCGACCGAGCCCTACGCGTACAACCCGTCCTACGCCTCTCCCGTCGCCTTCTCGGTGCTGGGTGCGGCGACGGGTGACCCGCGGTGGGCCGAACTGCAGGCGGGTTCCGCAGCGGTCACCACCACCCTGCTCGACGAGAGCCCGCTGCCGCCGGACTGGGCCCAGGTGCACGCCGACGGCTCCGTCGATGCCATGCCCGGCGCGGCAGGGACCGGGCAGAGCGTCCGCTACGGCTACGACGCGGCCCGGCTCCCGATCCGCTACGCCGAATCCTGCGACACCGCCGACCAGGCGACGGCCGCCCGCCTCGCCTCGACCCTCGCGCGGTCGAAGGAGCTGCGGGCGGAGACCGATCTCGGCGGATCACCGCTGACCTCGGACGTCCACCCGCTCGCCCTCCAAGCCCGAGCGGCCGCGCGCGCCGCCGTGGGCAACCTGCCGGAGTCGGCGGACGACCTCCGTGCCGCCGACGAACTCGCGCAGGAGGTGCCGAGCTACTTCGGCGCCGCCTGGGCAGCCCTCGCGCCCATGATGCTCACGACCGGTGAGCTGGACGGGTGCCCGCCGCTCACCGAAGGAGCCACCTCATGATCCGCGCACACCGCCGGACGATCGGCACGCTCGCCGCGGCCGGAGCACTCCTCACGGCGCTCGCCCTCTCGGGCTGCGCCACGACGCACGCCGGGCAGACGCCGACCTCGCCGAACGCCGCCGACGGGCCCATCACCTCCTCGGAGGCGACCGACCGTGGCGCCGCCGGTGCGAAGCAGGACCCGGTCGCCCAGGCGCCGGCCGCCGATGTCAGCGCGCTGAGCGTGAGCCGGGTGCAGATCCCGTCGATCGGGGTCGACGCGGCGGTCGAACCGCTCGAGCGCGATGCGTCCGGTGTCCTCCTGCCGCCGGTCGAGTGGGAGGACGCCGGGTGGTACCGCGCCGGCGTCCTGCCCGGTCAGGTGGGGCCCGCGGTCATCGCCGGTCACCTCGACACGACCCTCCGTGAGGCGGTGTTCGTCCACCTCAAGCAGCTCGTGGCGGGCGACCAGGTGACGGTCACGATGTCCGACGGCTCGACCGCCACCTACGCGGTGGACCGCGCCATCGACGTCGAGAAGAAGACCTTCCCCACCGAGGAGGTCTACGGGCCGACGCCCGACGCGCAGCTCCGGCTCATCACCTGCAACGGCCCCTTCGACGACGCCGCGGACACCTACGCGAACAATTACGTCGTCTTCGCGTCGCTCGTCGGCACGACCCCGTAGCGCCGCTCCCCACCCCTCGCTCCTGTCGAGGGGCCGCCCCGCTCCGAACCACTCCCAACGACCCGAAAGGAACCGACGTGAACCGCTCCCTCGTCGTCATCCCCACCTACAACGAACTCGACAACCTGCAGCCGATCGTGAACCGCACGCTCGCCGTCGCCGGGGTCGACATCCTCGTCGTGGACGACTCCTCCCCCGACGGCACCGGGTTCCTCGCCGAGCAGCTCGCCGCGCAGCACCCGCAGGTGCACGTGTTCCACCGGGCCGTGAAGGACGGGCTCGGCGGGGCATACCTCGCGGGCTTCGCCTGGGCGCTCGCGCGCGGCTACGAGGTCATCGTCGAGATGGACGCGGACGGCTCCCACCACCCCGAGGACCTGCCCCGCCTGATCGGACTCCTCGACGACCACGACCTCGCGCTCGGCTCGCGCTGGGTCCCGGGTGGCGTCGTCGAGAACTGGCCCGCGCATCGGCTCGCGCTGAGTCGCGGCGGCAACCTCTACACACGACTCGCCCTTGGGATCGGTGTCGCCGACGCGACCGGCGGGTTCCGCGCGTTCCGCAGCGAGGCGCTGCGCCGGATCGACCTCGCCGACGTCGCGTCGCAGGGGTACTGCTTCCAGGTCGACCTCCTCTGGCGGGCGCTGCAGCGCGGGCTCCGGGTCGTGGAGACGCCCATCGTCTTCACCGAACGGGTGTCTGGCGAGTCGAAGATGAGCGGCGGCATCGTCTCCGAGTCGCTCAAGAAGGTCACGATGTGGGGCGTGCGTCGCCGCCTGCAGGAGGTCCGTGCGCTGCTGCACGGCCACCCGCTCCCATCCGTGCGTGTGCTGTCCACCCGCTGAGACCAGGTGGTGCGGGCGACGACGACCACGGGCCGACGAGGGCTGCACATCTTCCCAGGTCCTTCCGGTTCCGCCGCCCTCCCCGGAGTCGTAGCGTGAGGGCATGACGAATCGCACACGCACCCCGCAGCAGCCCATCGGTTCCGGCTTCGGCCACTCGAGCACCGCGGCGGAGGTGCTCGAGGGCATCGACCTCACCGGCAAGCTCGCCATCGTCACCGGCGGCTACTCCGGTATCGGCCGCGAGGCCGTCCGTGCCCTGGTCGGCGCGGGTGCCCACGTCATCGTCCCGGCACGGCGCCCGGATACCGCTCGCGAGGAGCTCGCCGGCATCGACGGCGTGGAGGTCGACGAGCTCGACCTGGCCGACCTCGCGAGCGTCGAGGCGTTCGCCGACCGCTTCCTCGCCACGGGCCGGGGCATCGACCTCGTCATCACGAACGCGGGCGTCATGGCGGCTCCCGAGACGCGCGTCGGTCCCGGCTGGGAACTCCAGTTCGCGACGAACCACCTCGGCCACTTCGCCCTCGTCAACCGCCTCTGGCCCGCCATCGTCAAGGGCGGCTCCTCGCGGGTCGTCGCGTTGTCCTCCAGCGGCCACAAGCGCTCGGGGATCCGCTGGGACGACGTCCAGTTCGAGCACGGCTACGACAAGTGGGAGGCCTACGGGCAGGCGAAGACCGCCAACGCGCTCTTCGCCCTCCAGCTCGACACGCTCGGTGCCGAGGAGGGCGTCCGCGCGTTCTCCGTCCACCCCGGTGGCATCCTCACGCCGCTGCAGCGGCACCTGCCCCGCGAGGAGATGATGGCGCTCGGCTGGGTCGACGCCGACGGCAACCTCCTCGTCTCGGGGTTCAAGTCGCCCGAGCAGGGTGCCGCAACGGAGGTCTGGGCCGCGACCTCGCCGTCGCTCGACGGCCTCGGCGGGGTGTTCTGCGAGGACTGCGACATCGCCGGCCCGGCCGAGACCGCGGTCTCCCCGGCCTCCGGTGTCGCCGACCACGCGACCGATCCTGAGGAGGCGGCCCGCCTCTGGGCGCTCTCCGCCGAACTCACCGGGGTCGACGCCTTCGCCGCCCGCGACTGATCGGCCGGCGCCACCCCTTGCAGCCACCCGCCCACGGACCTACCGTGAGAGCGGATCAGCGCGACGATGCGCGAGACGGAGACCGCCCAGGCGGATCTCGGAAGGAGCACCCCATGAGTGACCAGAACGCCGACATCAACAACCCGGGCCCACACGACGAGGCCGTCGACGACGCGGCGGCCGAGCGCGTGGCTTCCACGACGAACCCCGGCCCGCACGTCGCCGCCGACGACCCCGCGGCGAGCGGCGAGGCCGACATCACGAACCCCGGCTCGGAGACCGAACGCGACGCTGCGGCCGAGCGCGAGGCGGAGCGCGTCGCGAACATCACCAACCCCGGCCCAAGTTCCTGACCGCAACGACCCTTTCTCAGGAGTTCGCCGGCGCGTCGGTCCGTTTCCCGGGCGGCGCGCCGGAGGACTCCTGAGAACGGTCAAGCAGCCTCAGCGGTCGGCGCGAGGCGGAGTGCGTCGCCGACATCACCAACCCCGGCCCGAGTTCCTGACCGCACCGACCCTTTCTCAGGAGTTCGCTGGCGCGTCGGTCCGTTTCCCGAGCGGCGCACCGGAGGACTCCTGAGAAAGGTCACCCAGCTCTAGTGGTCGGCACGAGGCGGCCGCAGGCGCGTCTCCTCGATGTCGAGCATCGTCTGCGCCTCGGCGAGGATGCGCGACGGGTACGCACCGCGCGCCCGGGCGTCGAGGAGCCGCTCACGCTCGGCCTGCACGACGGCGAGGCGCAGCTGGCGGTAGAGCCGGTGCGGTGTCTCGGCGTGCGTCTCACTCGGCGAGACCGACTCGCGCGAGCGTTCCCAGGCGGCTTCCGCCCGCAGGAACGTCGACTGTCTGACGCGTTCGAGCAGATCGGGGTCGATCTCCTCCTCGATGCCGACCGCCGAGGCCGGGTCCTCCAGCACACTGATGCCCGCGTAGCTGATCTCGTCGAGCAGGGTCGCGAGCTGTCGACGGTCCTCGGACTCGTCGATCCCCTGCACCTTGAGCAGCCGGATGAGCCACGGCAGTGTGCCGCCCTGGACGACGAGCGTCACGACGGCGACCGTGAAGGCGATGAGGACGAGCTGCTCGCGGTACGGGGTGCTCTGCGGCAGTGACTGTGCCGCGGCGAGCGTCACGACGCCGCGCATGCCCGACCAGCTGAGGATGACGCCACCCCGCCAGTCGATCTGCTCCAGCCGCAACTGCTCGAGGTCGGCGCGCTGCCGCTCGTAGGCGCGCTCCCGACGCCGCCGTCGATGCCATCGGCGGTTCTGTCTCGGGAACCGTTCCGAGTACCCCATCGACAGCCACCGTTGCAGGGTCTGCCGCTCGGCCCAGCGTTCTCGTGCACGGAGCCCGAGCACCAGCGGACCCACCCACAGGAACCGCAGCGCGATGAGCGCGGCCGTCGCGACGAGACCGATCCCGATGGACTCCTCGACGGACAGGATCTCGGCGTCGACGGCGCCGATGAGCGTCCGGATCTCGAGTCCGATGAGGAGGAACACGGCGTTCTCGAGTAGGAACTGGATGGTCCGCCAGTTGATGCGGTCGCTGATCCGCGCCTGGGCCGAGAACGCGGCCGAGCTCGCGTGCCCCGTGTACAGGCCGGCGATGACGACGGCCAGCACGCCGGACCCACCGAGCGCCTCGGTCGGCATGAACGCCACGAACGGGACGGCGATGGAGATCGCGGTGTCGAGGACGGAGTCGTTGAGCTTCGACCGCAGCCAGACGGTGACGTATCCGGCGATGAAGCCGACGATGATCGCCAGGACGACCGCGTAGACGAAGTCGCCGACCGTCGCCCACGGCGTGAGCATGCCGCCGGCTGCCGCAGCGCTCGCCGATCGGAGGAGCACGAGCGCGGTCGCGTCGTTCACGAGCCCCTCGCCCTCGAGCACGGTCAGGAGGCGGGGCGGGAGGCCGAGACGGCGTCCAATGGAGGTGGCCGCGACCGCGTCGGGCGGGCTGATGATCGCGCCGAGGGCGATGGCGGCGGCGAGGTTGAGGTCGGGCAGGAGGCTGAAGAGGAGGAAGCCGGCACCGAACGCGGTGACGATGACGAGCACGACGGACAGACTCGTGATGGTGGCGAGGTTGCGGCGGAAGTCCATGATCGGGACGCTGATCGCCGCGGCGTAGAGGATCGGCGGCAGGACGACGTCGAGCACGAGTTCCGGCTCGACCTCGAACTCCGGGACGCCCGGGAGGTACGAGAGCCCGACACCGACGATCACGAGGATGATCGGTGCGGCGACGCCGAGCTTGCGGGAGAAGGCCGCGACGGCGACGATCACCGCGATGCCGACGACCGCATACACCCCGAGTTCCATAGCGATCAGGCTATCGGTCGCTCGACCGACCCCATCCCGACGGGCGTCGTGGGTCCCGGAGCCTACTCGAGCAGGCCCCGGATGTCCTCCGCGGTGAGCGCCTGGCTGAAGACCGCGTCGTCGTCGAGGACCGCGGCGAAGAGCTCCGACTTCTTCGCCTGGAGCGCCATCACCTTCTCCTCGATCGTGTCGGCGGCGACCAGTCGGTAGACCATGACGTTCTCCGTCTGGCCGATGCGGTGCGTCCGGTCGATGGCCTGCGCCTCTGCTGCCGGGTTCCACCACGGGTCGAGCAGGAAGACGTAGTCCGCCTCGGTCAGGTTGAGGCCGAACCCGCCGGCCTTCAGGCTGATGAGGAACACGGGGGCGTCACCGGTGCGGAAACGGTCGATGACCTCACCCCGACGACGGGTGGACCCGTCGAGGTACTCGTACGCGATGCCCTGCTCCTCGAGCCGACGAGCGGCGGTGCCGAGGAAGCTCGTGAACTGGCTGAAGATGAGCGCCCGGTGCCCCTCGGCGACGACGTCGTCGAGCTGTTCGAGGAGTGCGTCGAGCTTGCTCGAGGGGATGCCCGCGTGCTCCTCGGCGTCGATGAGACTCGCGTCGAGGCTGAGCATGCGGAGGAGCGTGAGCGAGCGGAACACGATGAACCGGTTGCGGTCGAGGTCGTCGACGAGTCCGAGGAGCTTCTGCCGTTCGCGTTGGAGGACGAGGTCGTAGAGCTTGCGGTGGGCCGGTGCGAGCTCGATGCGCAGCACCTGTTCCTGCTTCGGCGGCAGTTCGGGCGCGACCATCTCCTTCGTCCGGCGCATGAGCAGCGGTCGGATGCGTCGGCGCAGGGTCTGCAGCCGACTCGAGTCGAGCCCCTTGCCGATCGGCTTGACGTAGTGCTCGGTGAAGCGCGGCGCCGACGCGAACAGCCCCGGCGCGACGATCGACAGCAGCGACCACAGCTCCATGAGCGTGTTCTCGATGGGCGTGCCGGTGATCGCGAGCTTGAACGGTGCTCTGAGGTCGACCGCGCACTCGTGCAGCTTGGCGCGGTGGTTCTTCACGAACTGCGCCTCGTCGAGGATGAGCCCCGACCACTCGACCGCCTGGTACGCCGCTGCGTCGAGCCGGAACAGCGCATAGCTCGTGACCACGATGTCGGCGCCCGCCGCGAGGTCCGCGATCGACGCGCTGCCCTTCGCCTGCGTGGCCGTGATGCTGCGGACGACGAGGCCGGGCACGAAGCGCGTGGCCTCGGCGACCCAGTTGGAGACGACCGACGTCGGGGCGACCACGAGGAACGGTGGTGCCGTGGTGCCGGTCGTCTCGCGCGCGTGGGCGACGAGGGCGAGGGTCTGCAGCGTCTTGCCGAGGCCCATGTCGTCGGCCAGGATGCCGCCGAGTCCGTGCTGCCAGAGGAACGCGAGCCAGCGGAAGCCCTCGACCTGGTAGGGCCGGAGGTCGGCATGGAGTCCCGACGGCAAGGGGGTGTCGGGGACCGCTTCGATCGCGTTGAGTCCGGCTGCAGCCTCGCGCCAGGAGACGGCCTGCTCGGTCTCGTCGGCGAGGTCTTCGAAGTCGGCCCAGAGGCTCGCCTGATAGCGACTGATGCTCGGCTTCGTCTCCCACTCCTTGAGCGCGGCCGCCTCGGTGAGCAGTTCGCGCAGGCGGTCGAAGGCGGGGTGCTCGAGCGAGAGGTAGGTGTGGTCGACCATGAGCAGCTTCGTGCGCCCCTTCGAGAGGGCCTTGAAGAGGGGCTCGAAGGGGACGCTGTACTCGCCGATGTGGATGACGATCCCGAGGTCGAACCAGTCGCGCTGCTCCGTCTCCACCGTGGTGACCGAGATGTGAGGTGTGCCGGTGAGCTCCCGGTACTCAGGGCGGTCGCCGGACACCTCGACGAGGACGTCGTCGAGCGATTCGATGACGGGCAGGGTGCGCTCGGTGACGAGTGCCGCGTCGAACTCCGTCAGGACCTGCGGCCTGGGCGGCCAGACGCCCGGGGTCGTGAGCTCGTCGAACGAGCCGGCGGCGAGCGCGCGGCGTTCCGGTTCCGCTGCGGCGGCGATGGCGGCACCGACCCGGTCGAGGATGGCCCGTTCCGCGCGTTCGTCGCGGAGGACCTCCGCTGCGGCAGTGCCGGTGGCGGCGTCGGTCGGCGCGCCGTTCGGCACCGTGGACACGAGTGGTCGCCCTGCGGCGAGCGCCGGGGTGCCGCCACCGATCGGGACGCGCTGCGCCGGGGCGTACTGCCAGAACCAGGCGAGGCGAAGGGTCTGCTTCGGTTCGAACGAGGCCGCGAGCACGAGCACCGGTGGCACGATCTCGGGGAGGGCGACGGTGCCGTCCGTCGAACTCAGCGAGATGCTGCGGCGGAGTCGTGGGACGTAGTGCTCGAGGAACTCCGCCACCTCGGCTTCGGGGACCACGACGGGCTCGCCTGGCCCGAGGAGTCCGCGGGCCTCGTCCGTCAGCGGTTCGGCGAGCGGTGCGAGCACGATCGCCTGCTGGGGTTCGAGCGTGTAGTGGTAGAGCCCGTGGTCGCCGAGGGCTCCGCTCGTGGCGGCGTCGACGTCGGTGCCGTCGATCGTCACGACGGATCGGAGGACCACGCCCTCGTCGTCGTGCGCGGCGTCCAGCCGGATGGCGGCTGTGGTGCCGAGGGTGACCGTGCCCTTGCGCGTGCCGACGAGTTCGATCCCGAGTTGGGCCGCCTCCTCGAACAGATGCCAGAGGACGGGGCTGCCGAAGTCGTCGAGGACGAGCCAGTCCGAGTCACCGGCGCCGGCGTAGGCACCGGCCGGCGGACGGGTGGCACGCAGGAGCGCCTGGAACTGCGTGAACCACTGCTGGTGCGCCGGATCGAGCGACAGCCGGTGGCCCTGGTGCGTGAACGAGGTCCACGAGATCGTCGACTTCACGAAGCCGCCGCCGGCCTTCCTGACCACGGGTCGGACGGCGATCCGGCGGGGATGCCGCGGCTCGGGCGGGCCGTCGGCCGTGCGGGAGGTCGGTCCGCGCCATCGTTCGGCGGTGCGCGGGATGCTCTCGCGGACCTCGAACTGCAGGCCCATGGCCGTCGGTGCCGTGGCGCGACCGGCGTCGCCCGCGAGGGAGTCGAGTCGGTTCCGCCAGCTGGGCGGCGCCGTCGGCGTCTGCGGGCTCGGGTTCCACCGCGCTGCTCGCCGTTCCGCCTCCGGACGCCAGGCGTCAGGGAGGTCGTCGAGCTCGTCGAGGGCGTACATCGGCTGGTGCTCGGCCGGTTCGTCGAGCGCGGGGTCGTTGATGGGCGCGGTCCAACGCCGGTCGGAACGCCAGGACGCCTCCTTCCCCGAAGGCGGCCGTTGTGGGGCCACCCACCGGTCGGAGCGACCTTCGGCCCGGAGGTGGGCCGCGTTGCTGTGCAGCAGGGTGGCGACGATGTGCTTGCAGTCGCCGCGCAAGGGGCACGAGCACGCGCTTCCTTCGATCCGAGCGAACCCGCCGGTGTCGTCGCCGAGGTCGACGATGCAGGCGTACGGGACGTCGGTGGAGCCTTCGACGATCCCGTGGAGCCGATGCTTGTCGGGGTCCCAGTCGGCGGCGGTGACCCGGCCGTCCCTCGCGTAGACCCGGCCGCGGTCGAACGCCACCCGCCCGACGAGCCGGACGAGGTCGGCCACGTCGACCAGTGGTGCGGGCTCGGGAGTCATCGCCCCATGGTCTCACGCACGACGGACACCCTTCCCTCGGGTCAGCGCGGTGCGCTGACGCGAGCGCGGGTCTCCGACGTGAGCGCGCCCCTCCGGAGGGGCGCGCTCACGCCTGTGGGTCGCGGTCGGTCCAGCGCCCCGCGCTGACCACAGCACCGACCGAGGCACGTCCGGCGGCTCGTAGAATGAAGCAATGACCTCTCTCCCCCACGACGAGCCTGCGAACCACGCTCCCGGCGACGACGCGGGCATCGATCCCACCGATCTCGAGGTCACGCTGCGCGTCCTCCAGACCATGGCGACGATGGACGAGGAGCACCCCGACTACCTCCAGGTGCGCCGTGCCACCGCCAAGATGTTCAAGGCTGTTAAGAAGGAGCGCCGACTCGACCGCCGGGCCCGGATCGCCGACGCCGACCGCGCCGTGATCGCCGCCACCGCGACGGGCGCCCCCGACCGCATCGACGACGAGACGCGGGGCATCCCGCTCGCCACCACCACGACGGCCCCGACCGCCGGCGAACTGCTGGTGCCGCGTAATTGCTACATCTGCAAGCAGCCGTACACGACGGTCGACGCCTTCTACCACCAGCTCTGCCCGCAGTGCGCGGCGATGAGCCACGCGAAGCGCGACGCCCGCACCGACCTCACCGGCAAGCGCGCCCTCCTCACCGGTGGCCGCGCGAAGATCGGCATGTACATCGCGCTGCGACTCCTGCGCGACGGCGCACACACCACCATCACGACGCGGTTCCCACGCGACGCCGTCCGACGCTTCAGCGCGCTCCCCGACAGCGCCGACTGGCTGCACCGCCTGCGCGTCGTCGGCATCGACCTCCGCGACCCGGCCCAGGTCATCGCCCTCGCGGACTCCGTGGCTGAGCAGGGTCCGCTCGACATCCTCATCAACAACGCCGCGCAGACGGTCCGCCGCACGAAGGGCGCGTACCAGCCGCTCGTCGACGCGGAGCTCGCCCCGCTGCCCGACGGCCCGCTGCCCGAGCTCGTCACCTTCGGCCACACGAACGACGCACACCCGCTGTCGCTCGCGGCGTCGGTGTCCGCGCACCCGATCCTCGCCGCTGCGGCCGCCAAGGCCGACGCCCTCACCGAGGCGGCCATGACGGCCGGGTCGTCCTCGCTCGAACGCCTCGCCGCCGGCACCGCGATCGACGCCGGTGGACTCGTGCCCGACGTCGACCACAGCAACAGCTGGGTGCAGAACGTCGACCAGGTCGAGCCCATCGAGATGCTCGAGGTCCAGCTGGCGAACGCCACCGCCCCGTTCATCCTCATCAGTCGCCTGCGTGCCTCGATGGCCGCATCCGACTTCCCGCGCACCTACGTGGTCAACGTCTCCGCGATGGAGGGCGTCTTCGGTCGCGGGTACAAGGGCCCGGGCCACCCGCACACGAACATGGCGAAGGCCGCGCTGAACATGCTCACCCGGACGAGCGCGCGGGAGATGTTCGAGACCGACGGCATCCTGATGACGAGCGTCGACACCGGCTGGATCACCGACGAGCGCCCGCACCCGACCAAGGTGCGACTGGCGGAGGAGGGCTTCCACGCCCCGCTCGACCTCGTCGACGGCGCGGCGCGGGTGTACGACCCGATCGTCCGCGGTGAGGCCGGCGAAAACCTCTTCGGCGTCTTCCTCAAGGACTACCGCCCGAGCTCCTGGTGAGCTTGGACGCGCGGTCGTGGTCGAGGTCCAGGCGATGATCGGTCCGGACGCCGTCCGCTTCCTCCGGGAGGCACCGCTCGGTTCGCGGGTCGTCGTGCGGTTCGCGCTGCCCGAAGGCGCCGAGGCGGGTGCGACCGACGCCCTCGGCGAGCTCGTCGAGCGGTCGGACACGGGCTGCACGGTCGAGACCAAGCGCGGACCGGTCGTGATCGCCGACGCCGACGTCATCGCGGCGAAGCGCGTCCCGCTGGCACCGGCACCACGGGAACGCCGCCGCTCGCCCTAGGCTGGGCCGATGAGCAGCGAAGTCACCCAGGACCCGTCGCCGACGCAGCATCGCGTCGAAGTGACACTCCGACGTCCCTGGTACGGCGCTTTCCAGCGTCCGACGGTGGTGTTCGACGGGCGCGGCCAGCCGGCGCAGTGGGGTACGGGGAGCTGGCAGGTCGGCGGGACGGACGTCTCCTTCGAGGTCTTCCTCTTCAACCGGGTCTGGCGGTACGGCGCAGCCCGGACCACCTTGACCGCCGGCGTCGACACGTCGCTGATCTACCGCGCCCCGCTCCTGCCGTTCCTCCCCGGTCGGTTCACAGCGAGCTGAGCGGTGGCTCGGAAGCCCGTCGGCGGCCGCCCCTAGGCTGGCCCGATCACCCCTTCACGCACGGGCATCGGGAGAACACGGCATGGCGAAACGCACCGGAACGACGGCACCACGGCTCGACCCCGTCCGTCTCCTCGGATTGACCGACGGCGACGAGGGCGCCCTCGACGCACATGACAGTGTCGAAGGCCTGCGGTTCGCCGACCTCGACCTGTCGCACCGTGACCTCTCGGGCATCACGATCTCCGAGTCCTTGCTCGCGGGCATTCGAGCCGACCAGACCGACTTCCGGGCGGCGTCGTTCCTCGACTCCCGGCTCGAGCGGTGGGACGCGCCCATCCTCCTCGCCCCTCGGGTTCGGCTGCGCGACGTCGAGCTGGAGGGCTCACGGGTCGGTTCCGCCGACTGCTACGACGCGAACTGGCAGTCCGTGCGGATCACCGGGTGCAAGCTCGGGTTCGTCAACCTGCGGGGTGCTGTGCTGCAGGACGTCCTGTTCGAGGACTGCACGATCGACGAACTCGACCTCGCCGATGCGACGGCCACCCGGGTGCGGTTCGTCGACTGCACCCTCAACAGTCTCGACGTCACGCGGGCGAGGCTCACCGACGTCGACCTCCGGACACTCGAGCTGCGGCGCATCGCCGGCATCGAGCACCTTCGGGGTGCGACGATGACCCCGTTCCAGGTCGGCGAGCTCGCGGCGATGTTCGCCGAGCAGTTCGGCATCCGAGTCGAGGACTGACCTCCCGGGTTGCGCCAGCGCGGTGCGCTGACGTCACCGCGGGTTTGACGCGTGGGCGCGGGTCTCCGGAGACACGCGCCCACGCGTGTGCCTCGCGCCCACGCCGGTTCCCCAGCGCTCGCGCCAGCGCACCGCGCTGGCACCCCCGACTCCCCCGCGCTCACGCCAGCGCACCGCGCTGGCGCCCGATGACCCACGCTCACGCCAGCGCACCGCGCTGGCACCCGAGCCATCGGCACCCGCTACCGGGGCAGGCGGACCCCGATGCGCTCCAGGTGTGCGTTCGAGAAGGTCCCTGCCGGGTCCAACTCCTCGAAGAGGTCCCGCGCGTCGGCGAGCCGCGGCACGACCTCGGCGATGCGCTCGGCGGTCAGCAGGTTGAGCTTGCCCCAGTGCGGGCGGGCACCGAAGGGCGCGAGCGCCTCCTCGATCGCGGGCAGCACCGCCCGGACCTCCTCGGGCAGGTTGCGCCAGGTGAAGTGCACGGCGAGCATCTCCCGGTGGTACGCACCGCTCAGCCAGAGCTTGTCGGGCGCCGCCGTGCGCAGTTCGGTCACGAGCAGCAGTGGGGCGATGCGGTAGCCGAGCGCACGCAGGGCCGTGATCGCGGCGGGTCCGTCGGCGCGGTCGATGAAGTACTCGGTCTGGATCTCGTCGCCGTTGCTCGGCGTCGACTCGAGCCGGAAGTGCGGCAGCCGTTCCCACCAGTCACCGGGGACACCACCCTGGAGCGTGAGGTTGTCGGGGTCAGTCTCGACGAGGTTGCCGGCGGTCAGGGAGTCCCGCTGCACGCCGAGCCACGACTCCGGGACCACGGGCAGCTCGTCGTCACCGGCGGCCAGGCGGGTCTTCCACCAGATCTGCTCGACGGTGTCGCCGAGCCAGTTCGTGAAGATGCTGACGCTGTAGGCGCCGCCGGTGACGCCCTCGAAGTCGGCGAGGACGGCGTCCCACGGGACGTCGCGGTAGACGTCCTGACGCACGCGGTAGGCGGGCTGCACGTCGACCGTCACGCGCACCACGATGCCGTACGCGCCGAGCCCGACGACGAGTCCGTCGAAACCTGGGTCCCCACGACGGACGTGGACGAGCTCGCCCGTGGCGTCGACGTACTCGAGACTGCTGACGGCTGAGGACAGGATGCCGTTGTCGTTGCCGGATCCGTGGGTGCCGGTCGCGATCGCGCCGCCGATGGAGATGTGCGGGAGCGAGCCCATGTTGTGGAAGGCGAGGCCCCGTTCGGCGAGCCAGGCGGCGGCGATCCCGTATCGGGTCCCGGCTCCGATCGTCACCGAGCCGGCGGCCTCGTCGAACACCGGGTCGGCGGGGATGTCGAGCACCGTGATGAGCGTGCCGTCGGAGTCGGCGAGGTCGGTGAACGAGTGTCGGGTGCCGAGGGCTCGGATGCGCGTGCCCGTCCTGGCGGCCTCCGCGACGAGTGTGCGGACCTCGTCGATCGACGTGGCGTTCACGATCCGCGGCGCTGCGAAGGTGTGTGTACCGGCCCAGTTGCGTTCAAGCGTCATGAGCGCAAGCTTGCCAGAGCCGGGACGACCCGCAGGCGTTCCCGAAACATTTCCGATCAGGCGGGCGGGGCGGCGTGCTTGTTCTCGAGCAGGACACCGACGGAGACGAGCACGACCGCGCCGAGGAACTGCGCGATGATCCAGGGGATGCCGCTGAACGGGAGCGGGAGGACCGGGTTCCACACGATCGCGACGAGCAGCGTCGGGATCATCCAGAGCGGCTGCTTGGCCTGCCAGGCGAACACGGCCATGATGAGCGCGAGGATGCTCACCACGAACAGCACGATCGTGAAGGCGTCGAGCTCGAGCAGCGCGAGCCCGAGCATGAGCGCGACCGCACCCATGATGCCCGGGATGAGCGCCGGGCGAAGGGCGAAGGGTGCGGGTGCGGGGGTCGGACTCGGCATCCCACGAGTTTACGTGGAGCGGCGGGGCGTCGCCGAGCGGTGCGGCGGGGCAGATGCGGCACAATCACTGCATGGGCGTTCTCATCTACGGTGCCGGAAGTCACTACGACTTCGACGACCGCGTGCTCGCCCACCTCAGGGCCGCGATCGGGAACAAGTTGCGTCGTCGGGAGTCCTTCTTCGTCGAATGGACGAAGGGGGCTGTGGACGGCGGCGGGCGGGTGAGTCTCTGGATCACGAGCGACGTCCCGCTGCAGTTCCGGTTCGCGCAGCCGGAGCCCTCGGTCAACCAGGCGTGGGTGCGCGCCCTGCTCGACTCCTCCTACACGCCGGGCGGCATGATCCTGACGCCCGAACCCGACGCTGCGACCGCCCCGGAGACGGCCTGAGTGGAGGGCTTGCTCAGCGCTGCTCCACCAGCGCGGCGAGTTGCTCCGTGACGATCCCCCAGCCGGCGTGGAAGCCGAGTTCGAGGTGTTCGTCGCGCTGGGCGACCCCGCTGTGGAGCGCGGTCGCTCGGTAGCGGGTGCCGTCGGGGTGGTCAGCGAGGTCGATCACGGCGGTGATGAACGGCTGCTCGGCTGGCCGCCAGCCTGCGGTCAGCGCCGTCGTCCAGACGAGACGCTGCTCCGGAACGACCTCCAGCACGCATCCGGTGATCTGCGGCACGAAGTCGACGCCGTCCTCACTGAACTCGGTGCGGAAGGACCCGCCGGGTCGCAACTCGAACTCGACGACCCGACACACCGCCGGCGACGGCACCCACCACTGCCCGAGCGTCGCGGGGACGGTCCACGCCGCCCAGACGGCCGATCGCGGCGCGTGGATGATGCGCTCGACCAACAGGTCGCGTTCGTCGGCCGGTTCGGGCTGCGTGTGATCGGTGTCGGTCATGCGATGCTCCTCCGTGGTCAGTCGGCGTCGTCCTCGACGCGGGCGAATCGCGGTCCCTCGTAGCCGTCGCGCGAGACGGGCTCGACGAACATCGCGAGCGGTCGCACCCACGACGTCGGCGGGGTCGTGGTCGTCCGGTAGAAGACGTACGACTCCTCGGTCTCGCTGTGGCGTCCGACGCCGATGACCTCGTAGCGCGCACCCTTGAAGTGCCGGTAGGTGCCGGGCTCGACGCCGAAGGACTCGCCGTCGTCGGTGCTGGCCGTGCTGTCGTCGCTCATGTCGCGATTCTAGCCAGCGGGCGTCGCGGAGTCAGTGCTCGCTTCGTCGGCCCGGAGCTCGGACACATGCCGCACCAAGTCCTGCATCTGACGGGGGAACGCCTCGCCGATGTCGATGCCGAACCGGTCGGCGAGCACGAGACACGACCAGATGGCATCACACAGTTCGTGCTCGAGCTGTTCGAGTCCGATGCCGTCGATGCGACGCGTCCCGTCGAGCGTCATCACGATCTTGGCGAGGTCACCGACGTCGCCGACGAAGCCGAGGGCGACCTCCTGGTTCGTCCACGGGCGTCCGATCCGCTTCGTGCTGAGATCGTCGTAGGCGGCGGCGACCTCCATGGCGTGGGCGTTCAGCGTTGCGAAGTCCTGAGTCATCCCCAGAGCCTAATCAGCGCGCAGCGAGGACCCCAGGCACTCACCCGGCGGTCGGCACCACGTCCCAGTGCTCGCGGATGAGCTTGTCGTCGACCCGGAAGATGTCCGACGCCAGAACGGGGTCGTCGGCCTTCGCTCCAACGCTCTGTGAGAAGGTCCACACGAGGTCGCCGTCGCTCAGCGAGATGACCGACTCCTGCGGCGGGAAGGTCGCGGATCCCGAGAAGAAGGACTTGAGCGCCGCCGTTCCGTTCGGTGCGACCGGTTTGTGCTGGAGGTAGGCGGGGTCGAAGGCTTTGTCGAGGATCGAGACGTCCTGGTCGCGGAACAGCGTGTTGTACGCGCTCACCGCGAACGTCCGGTTCTGCTCCTCCTGCGACTCCGACGGCGCGACCGCGGGCTTCGCCGGGTTGTAGAGGTCGCTGAACATCGTGTTGGTGTTCCCACTCGCGGGCGTCCCGGTCGCGATCGGCTGATCGAACGCCCAGCGCTCCACGACGGCGCCGTCCCGCACCCGGAACAGGTCGACAGCGGCCTCGCCTGTCCGTTCGTCGGCCGGGTCGGAGGCGACCTGGTAGTGCACGGCGACGAGGTCGCCGTCAGCCGCGGTGTGCTTGACGACCGCCTGCGCCCCGGGGACCCGCGTCCGGTCGGCGGTGAACTCGGCGAGGACGCCGCTCGGACCGGACTTCTGCCCGGAACCGTGCGCGACGGCGTCGGCCGCGACGAGCTTGTCGGTCGTGGCCACCGCTTTCGAGGAGGCGGGGTCGGGGAAGGCGTCGGTGTAGAGCTTGAGCACGGCGGCGAGGTTCTTCTGCTCGGTCTTCGAGTCGCTGCGGTCGCCCGTCGAGCCGCCGTCGGCACTTCCCTTCCGCGCTGTCGAGACCGAGGACGACGGATCAGGCACGGCTGCCGAGGTGGCCTGGCACCCCGCAAGCAGTGAGACGCCGGCGAGGACGGCGGCGGTGCGGACGAGGGGAACGACGAAGGCACGTGATCTGGTCATGGAATCACTGTGCGACGGCGTTCTGAACCTCAGGTGAGGTGTCCCTGGGCTTCGCTGGGAATCCGTGTCTTTCAGTTCCGCTGCGGTTAAAACCACCCGCAGTCTGCTCTCGCAGCTCGCATCCGCTCGCACCGTTCTCTACCCTGGGTGCAACGACCGTGCCATCCGGGGGGGGTGCATCGTGGGCCTGATCCAAGACGTGGGCGGTGGGCTGCTGCTGGCGCTCGGACTCCTGCTCGCCGGGCTCGTGCTCTTCCTCGTCCTCGCCCTCGGCACCCAGTACGAGCGGATGCGCCGCCGTCGGCCGCAGGGCAAGCTGGCGCGCGCCGACGCCGAGCTCCGAGCGCAGTTGTTCGAGGACGGCTTCTCCGATCACGAGGTCGCGGACGCGATCCAGACATCCCGGCCCCGTGATGATGCCTGATCGCTTCGACGAAAGGCTCCGTGCATGCTGAACCGGTACGCGCTCGCTCGCACCCTCGGCGGTCTGCTGGGTCTCGGAGTCGGCTACCTCCTCTGGGAGGGGCTGCGGGACGCGATGCTGCGCGAGATCCCCGCTGGTTCGTGGGAAGCGGCGACGGCTTCCGACGCCTTCGTCTCGCTCATCGGCATCGCGGCGGTGGCACTGATCATGACGCCCGGGCTGGTGCTGTCCGCTGTCGCAGAGCAGGCGACGAAATGGGTGTCGCGCTCTTCATCTCGCCAGGCTGGCGTCGACGGGACTCGATCGTGGTGAACGAGCCGCGGCTCCGTTCGCTGACGCCGATCTGCAACGTGCTCGGGTGGAACCTTGCTCGCGTTCGAGACGAGGCGATCACTCAGCTCGGTCAGCGTGTAACCCGGCGCCCCTGGCCGGGATAGGGCCCGGGCTCGATCCGATGCCGGGAATCTCGACGTAGCCTTTCCACGATCTCATCGCGTCGGCCATTCATCCATGGTGCAGTGACCGCGTCCCACTCCTCTGGGAACGGGATGTAGAGCACGGGCGGATCCACGCCCCACCCGGCGTCGAAGACGAAGCCCTCGGCCCCCTCCCAGTAGACGACCTCTTCCTTCCAGCGAGGCTCGACCTCGAACTCCGCGTCTTCCCCCGTCTGCACGCTTCGATGCTATGCCGCCCGTGCCCGCCGACAAACGGGCATGACGACGAAAAGCCCCCTCCGTCCCGGTGTTGCTCGGGGATGGAGGGGGCTTCTTCTTGGCGGTACCGGTGGGATTTGAACCCACGGTGCTCTTTCAAGCACACAACTTTTCGAGAGTTGCACCTTCGGCCGCTCGGACACGGTACCGGGGTCGAGTGTAATAGAAGACGAGCGCCGACGCGAATTGAGCGATGCCGGTCATCCACAGGCGGCGCGGAGGGCCGGCGGTGTCGGCGGCCGCGCTTAGGCTGGCCGCATGGCCAAGGCACCCTCCCCCGCATTCCGCTGCACCGAATGCGGCTGGACCACCGCCAAATGGGCCGGCCGATGCGGTGAATGCCAGCAGTGGGGCACGGTCGTCGAAGCGTCGGCTCCCACCGGTGTCCTCGGCAAACTGACGCCGATCCGCGCCACCGACGAGCGCGCCGCACGCCCCATCACCCAGGCCAGCGCCGACGAGGCACCACGCTGGTCGAGCGGCATCGCCGAGTTCGACCGGGTGCTCGGCGGCGGCATCGTCCCCGGCGCCGCGATCCTCCTCTCCGGCGAGCCGGGCGTCGGCAAGTCGACCCTGCTGCTCGAGGTCGCGTCCCGCGCCGCGAAGACCGGCGCCCGCGTCCTCTACGTCAGCGCCGAGGAGTCGGTCAGCCAGGTCCGCCTCCGCGCCGAACGCACCGGGGCCCTCCACGACGACCTCTACCTCGCCTCCGAGACCGACCTCGCCACCATCCTCGGCCACATCGACCAGGTGCAGCCCAAGCTTCTCATCGTCGACTCCGTCCAGACCGTGTCCTCCTCGCAGTCCGACGGCCTCGCCGGTCAACCCGGCCAGGTCCGCGAAGTCTCAGCCGTCCTCACCCGCATCGCCAAGGAACGCGACCTCCCGATCCTGCTCGTCGGCCATGTCACGAAAGACGGCTCGATCGCCGGCCCCCGACTCCTCGAACACCTCGTCGACGTCGTGTGTCAGTTCGAGGGCGACCGCCACACCGCGCTCCGCTTCCTCCGCGCACAGAAGAACCGCTTCGGCGCCACCGACGAGGTCGGCTGCTTCGAGATGGCCGGCGACGGCATCGCCGAGGTCCCCGACCCGAGCGCCCTGTTCCTCAGCCAGAACGAACCCGTGGCCGGCACCTGCGTCACCATCGTCATGGAGGGACGCCGCGCCCTGCCCGTCGAGGTCCAGGCCCTCATCAACAAGACGCAGGCACCGAACCCCCGTCGCGTCACCAACGGCGTCGACCCCTCCCGTGTCGCGATGATCCTCGCGGTGCTGCACGGCCGCTACTCCTACGACCTCACCGACCACGACGTCTACATCTCCACCGTCGGCGGCGTGAAGATCAGCGAACCGGCAGCCGACCTCGCGATCGCCCTCGCCCTCGTCTCCGTCATCCGCGACCTCGCCCTCCCCCGCGACCTCGCGGCCTACGGCGAGATCAGCCTCAGCGGCGAAGTGCGTCCGGTGAGCGTGGCGAAGCAGCGCGGCTCGGAGGGCAACCGACTCGGCTACAAGCTGCTGCTCAACTCCGACGTCAGCAACGACCTCAAGTCGGTGCTGGGCATCGCGAAGACCGCAGCCGAGGCGGCGCAGCCCGCCCGACGCGAACGCGAGCTCGACGCCGCCTTCTGAGCGCACCCCACCTGCCTGCTCCAATCATCAGAGCAGGGGCGTGCTGTTCACAGCTCCTGCGGACTGGTCCCGCGGGGCCCCAGAACGGGACTTGCCCGTGTTCGGACGACGACCTGCAGGAGTTGTGAACCGCGGACGACGCCGAGAGCAGGACCTGCGGTCTGGGTCGGGCTATTCGGCGGCCGGCGCCTCGAGCTCGAGCACCCGCAGCAGTTCCTCCGGCGACGCCTGCAGCGAGTGCGGACCGGCGACGTCGAACAGCACCGTCTCGATGTCGTCGCCGTAGGTGCGGAGGAAGCTCGCCAGCCAGGTGCCGTCGTGCAGGCCGACGTAGGGCGGCAGAGCGGCTGGCTTGTTCTTCGCATCGGAGAAGAGGAGCAGCGCGAGCCTCGCGGTCTCGGGCTGACGGAACATCCAGACCTCACCGGTCTCGGTCGGCTTGTCGGGGTTACCCGGCTTCATGAGCGGGACGACGAACCGCCCGTTCCGCAGGGCGAGGGCCACGGCCACCATGTCGCCGGCGGCGAGGGCCGCGGCCAGGGGCTCGGAACGGAACTCGGGTCGCTTCTGCTTCGCCATGCGTCCATTGTCGCAGGCTGGTGCGGGGCTGCGGGTTGTGCACTTCGACAGGCTCAGTGACCGGGGCGGGAGCGGCTCAGTGACCGGGGGGGAGGCGGCTCAGTGACCGGAGCGGCTCAGCGAGCAGGTTCCGTCAGTTGAGCAGGAACTGCGCGCTGTCGGCGGAGGCGAACCCGCCAATCGACGTGTTCAGGTGGTAGGAGGCGCCACCGGCGGGCACCGGGTCGCGCGGCTGATCGCAGGTGTCGGGCGCCGACCGCGTGCGGTCCCAGGTGATCGGCGGGTTCGACGAGACCGTCTTCCCCGGCTCGAGGAGCACCTGCTGGTCGCTCGGTGCCGTCTGGCAGTCGGTCGACGTCCAGTAGGGCTCATCACCGCTCGAGACCGTGAAGACCTGCTGGCTCGTGCCGGCGTTCATCGTGCACGCGGCCGGCCCGGTGTTCGTCACGCTCAGCGACAGCTGCGGGAGTTCGTCCGCCGCGAAGCTCGTCCCGTTCACGACGGCCTCGACGCGGATCTGGTCGGCCGTGCACGCGGCCGCCGAACCGGGGTCGGTGGTCGCGGCCTCATCGATCGGTGCGGTGGTCGACGCCTCGGGAGCCGGGGTCGGCGCAGGGGTCGCTGTGGGCGTCGGGGTGGGCGTCGCGGCGGTGTTCTCGGTGCCCGGACCCGACGCGAGCCGGACGATGAGCACGATGACCAGGACGATGACGGCGAGCAGGACGCCGAACACGATCAACCTGCGTCGCCAGTAGACGGCGGGCCGCTCCGGTCCGCGGGGATTCGTGAGGCTCGACATGCTCACAGATTAAGTGCAGTGGCGCGGAAACACCCGATGCCCCGCCGTCGGTGCGGACCGTGGTCCGACCGATGACGAGGCATCGGGATGGTGCTGGGTGGTGCTCGGTGGTGCTGAGTGATGCGAGCGCCTAGAGCTGCTGCGCCGAGCGACGACGGGCGATCACGAGCGCGAGGCCACCGACGAGGAGCAGTGCGGCGAGCGCCGCGTTCCCCCACGGCTCGGCACCGGTCTTGCTCAGGCTGCCGTCCTGGCTGCCGCCGGCCGTTCCCGAACCGGTCCCGCCGCCCGCACCGGGCTGGGTGCCCGGGTCGGTGCCGGGGTCGACCGCCGCAGCCTGCACGACGATGTCCTGCCAGCCGATGACGTTGCCGTCGGCGTCCTGGACGACGAGGCGGTGGGCACCGACCGGCGCGTCCTCAGGAACCGTGACCTGCACGTTGCCGTCCGCGTCGACCTGCACGAGGCCGTCGCTGACGAGGATCGGGTCGGAGTGCAGCCAGACGCTGACCCAGGTGCCGGCGTACTCCTTGCCGACGTGGATCGTGGCGAGCTTGCCGATGATGAAGTCGGTGATCGCCTTGATCAGGTCCTTGAGCGCCTGGATGAGCGCGGACTCCGGTGCGGGCGTCGGCGGCGTGACCACCGGCGGCGTCGCGACCGTGAGCGGCACCGTGAGCGTCGTCCCCGACTCGAGTGCCGTGAGGCGCACCGTCGCCGCGCCGTCAGCGGTACCCGCCGGGACGGTGAACGAGACCGTCGCGGCCCCCGCGGTGACCGGGACCGTCCCGATCGGCGAGCCGTTGAGTTCGATCGCCAGCGAGGTGTTCACCGGGCTGCCGGTCGAGGTGAGGTCGAGCTTCGCGACGTCGAACGAGACCGTCTTCCCAGCGGCGACCGCTGCGGTCGGCGCGTTCGTGACCTGCACGCTCTGGCGGGCGAAGTCCGGGGACACCGGGCTGTTCGCCGTCAGGTAGGCGATCCACGCGTCGCGGTCGACGAGACCGGAGTCGCGCGTGTCCGTGCCGTTCGCGAACTCACGGAAGTTGTCGCCACCCTGCAGCAGGAAGCTGAAGGAGCCGATCCGGTAGCTCTTGCTCGGGTCGATCGGCGCACCGTTCACCGTGATGCTCGTGATGCGCTGCCCCTGGGCCTTCGTGGGGTCGAACGTGTACTGCACGTTCGACGACAATCCGAGCTGCAGGTACGGACGGGACGGGACGTTCCCGGCCGCGTCGAGCTGCCACTGCTGCTCGAGCACGGTCTTGAACTGCGCACCCGTGAGCGAGGTCGTCCACAGGTTGTTGAGGAACGGCAGCACCGCGTTCGCCTCGGCGTACGTGATGTCGCCCGCGAGGATCTCCTCACGCATGCCACCCGGGTTGACGATGCCGATGTCGGCTCCGCCCCGGTCGGCGCTCGAGAGCGAGGCGCGGAGCGAATCGGCGACGAGCGCACCGAGCGTCGACTCGGCGCCGCGGTCGTCCTTCACCCCGTTGTTGAACGCGCGGGTGATATCGGCCTTCGCCTCACCGATCTTCTGGTTGCCGATCTCCGCCGCGACCGCGAGGGCCTTGTCGGTGATCGTCTTGACCGTCGCGACCGCGGGGAACTGCTTGACCAGGTCGGCCTCGGCCACCGTGGTGCGTGCGACGTTCTTCGCCGTGTAGGCGGTGACGTCACCCGACGCGCGGTCGACGGTCAGCGTGATCTGACCGATGAACTCGCCATAGCTGCCGGTCTGGAGCACCGGGCGGGTCTTGCCGGTCACGCCGGGGATCGGAGCGTCCCACGCGTACTGCTTGTGCGTGTGGCCGGTGAAGATGGCGTCGACGTCCGCGCTCGTCGTGGTGACGATCTCGGTGAAGGCGCTCTCCTGGGCGAGCTCCTGCTCGAGGGTCGCGCCGTCCGGCGTGCCGGCCCCGGCACCCTCGTGGTACTCGGCGACGATGACGTCCGCCTCACCGTTGGACTCGTCGCCGTCGGTCAGCTGGGCAGCGACGCGGTTCACGGCCTCGACCGGGTCCCCGAAGTCGAGGTCCGCGATGCCGGCGGGCGACACGAGCGTCGGCGTCTCCTGCGTGATGGCGCCGACGACGGCGACCTTCACGCCGTCGATGTCGAGGATCGTGTACTCCTTGAGCGCCGGGTTCTTCGTGCCCTTCTGGTACACGTTGGCCCCGAGGTACGGCCAGGCCGCGTTCTTCCCGTCCGCCATGACGCGGTCGACGAGGTCGCCGTAGCCCTGGTCGAACTCGTGGTTGCCCACCGCGGAGGCCTTCAGACCGAGCGCGTTCAGCACGTCGATCGTCGGCTGGTCCTGCTGCGCCGACGAGGCGAAGAGCGAGGCGCCGATGTTGTCACCAGCGGAGATGAACGCCGTCTGGTCGGGCGCGAACATCGCCTTGAGCTGCTCGATCGTGCCCGCGAACTTCGTCGTGTTGGCGTCGATCCGACCGTGGAAGTCGTTGATGTTGAGCAGGTTGACGGTCGCGGACTCGCTCGCGTCGGCGCTGATGCCGACGATCACGGGGTCGTGGTCGCTCGAGCGGAACATGTCCGGCACGTTGAAGTCGGTCACGTTCGCGTTGTAGCGGGAGTACTCGAGGGCGATCGACTCGACGGAGTTGATGTTCCACACGTCGGCACCGGTGACGCTCTGGTCGGCTTCCGGCGACGCGAAGATGTGGTCGAGGGATCCGACCGCGCCTTCGTATGCGTAGGTGTACTCGCCGGTCTTGGCCTCCTGGCTGATGTAGCCGGCGTCGCGGAGCACGTCCAGCGGGTCCTCGGCGTCGTAGGAGTTGAAGTCTCCGACGAGGAAGACCTTCTTCGTGCCGACATCCTTCGAGACCGTGTCCGCGAAGGTCACGAGGGCCTTGGCCTGACGCGTGCGGTCGCCGGTGAAGGCGCCCTGCCCGGTGTTGGCGTTGTCACCGGTGGCCGCTGCCGAGGTGCTCTTCGACTTGAAGTGGTTGGCGATCACGAGGAACGTCGCGGCGTCGTCCGCACCCTTGGGCTTGAACGCCTGCGCGTCGGGCTCACGGGCGTTGTCGAAGGCGGGCGAGTCGAGCAGGATGCGCGATTCACCGACGGTCTCGACGGTGGCGGACTTGTAGATGAAGGCCGTGCGGATGACGTCCTCGTCCGTGGGGACCTTCGCGGGCGAGGGGACGAACGTCCAGGTGCCTGCACCGGCATCGGCGTTGAGCGCCGCGGTCAGCGTCTTGAGGGCGTCGTCGCGGTCGAGCCCGATCGAGGCGGAGTTCTGGATCTCCTCGAGCGAGACGACGTCGGCGTCCAGGGCGTTGATCGCGGAGACGATCTTCGCCTGCTGACGGGCGAGGCTCTCGGCCGTCGCCGCGCCCCGGACGCCACAACCGGCGGCGTCGGAGTTGTTCACCGTGGTCTTGCCGCCCTGACGGTCGGTGTAGAAGGTGCACCCGGTCCGGGAGTCGCCGGTGGTGGCGAAGTAGTTGAGGACGTTGAAGGTCGCGAGGGACACGTCGCCACCCACACCGCGAGGCGAGGTGGAGCGCGTGTTCTCGAACGTCGCCGGCTGCACGGTCGCCGTGTTGGCACCGGTCAACTGCTGCGTGGGCTGGAACTTCCAGTTGCTGTTGCGGAAGTCGAAGACGACCGGAGCGGTGAAGTCGACGGCGGCACCGACGCGGACGGGCGCGGTGGTCGAGAGGTACGGCAGCGGGGTGCCGGTGTTCTCCGCCTTCGAGAAGTCGACGGTCGCGCCGTCGTCGAGGACGACCTTCTCCGCCGGGACCCGTGCCGCGGCGGCGAGCGCCTCAGCGGAACCGGGCTTACCGAGGACCGTCGGCGTGACGAACGGCGTCGTCGACGCCGCGAGCGCGATCTCGCCGTAGCGGTTCGTGCTGTAGTTGTCGGTGACCGTGTAGTCGCCGGCGGGGGCGAGCAGCATGCCCTCGAGGCGCTCGCGCTCCTCGTCGGTCGCCGGGAAGGCGACACTCGCGGCGGTCGGTGCGGTGACGCCGGTGGCGTCCAGTGCCGTGACGGCGGCCGCGTCCGTGACCTTCAGCTGCGTCAGGCCGTAGTACTCGTCCACGACGCCGGTGACCTGCAGGTACTGGCCGACGGTGACGGAACCGACGGTGGCCGGCGAGTAGACGAAGACACCGTCGGACGCGAGGTGCGTCGCGGGGTCGATCGCTCCACCGGTGCCCGCGGTCTGCAGGTAGTAGCCGTTGAAGCCACCGGTCGGGAAGCTCGCGGTGACGAAGCCCGTGGTGGTGACCGTCTGGCCGACCATCGTGCTCGCGGCGCCGGTGCCCTGGATCTCCGCGATCGTCGCCGTACCTGGCTCGACCGGGGTGGTCGGGTCGGTGGGCTCGGGGGTCGGCTCCGGCGTGGGCTCGGGGTCGACCGGGGTGTCGCCGGCGCTGTTCTGCGGCGTGACCGTGTCGCTGAGCGTGAAGTCGGCGGCGTTGCTGTCGGTGTCGGCGAAGGTGGTGCGCACGATCGACTGCGGAACGGTGTTGCCCGACGGGGACGGCGACGCGGCCGTCTCGAAGGTGTTCGACGTGCCGTAGCCGAGGAGGTCGACGACAGCCGGGTCGCCGACGACGGAGCCGGCCGTGAGGGTCACTGGGGAGGTCGAGGCGACGAGGGCGATCGTGCCCTTGGAGCCCGACGCGTTCAGCTCGCTGGCCACGTCGGGTGTCGGCAGAGCCGCGCCGACCGCGCCGTTGCTGCTGCCCGAGACGAGGAAGTAGCCGCCGGCCGCGATCTTCCCGGTGAGCGGAACCGTCGTCGACGACGCCGCGGTGCTGGTCGACGAGCGGTACTGGACCGACCAGCCGCTGACGTCGACTGCCGCGTCGCTCGGGTTGTAGAGCTCGACGAACTTGTTCAGGTAGGGCGCGTTCGCGCTCCCGCCCGAGAGGTAGGCCTCGTTGATGACGACACCGAGGCCGTCGGTCGAGGCGACGGCTGGTGTCGCCACGAGGGGTGCGGCGACGAGCCCGGCAAGGGCGGCGAAGGCGGACAGCCTCCACGGGTGTTTGAACGACATGTGGCTCCGAATCGAGGGCCGTCCCCGTTCGGAGCGCGCGACAACGCACCCCCCATTCGAGGCACAGACGATGGGTAGTGCCTCACAAGCTAACCGACATGCGTGACGGAAGACCACCGCGAATGTGAACGGCACGTAAATCCGGGCCTGCTCATCTGAGCACGGGCTTCGCGTTGGAAACGTGCGAAATCGCTGATCAGCGAGGTATTGTGAACGGTCTCATCGGTCACTCCGACGAGCGCCAACCTTCAAGCTGTGGTTCAGAGCAGCTTGAGCATGCGGGTGTTACCGAGCGTATTCGGCTTGACCCGCGCGAGGTCGAGGAACTCCGCGACACCTTCGTCCGACGAGCGCACGAGCTGTGCGTAGACCTCGGGTGGGACGATCTCCTCGCCGATCTCCTGGTAGCCGTGCCTCGTGAAGAAGCCGGTTTCGAAGGTCAGGCAGAACAGGCGACGCAGGCCGAGCTCGACCGCGTCGTGCTCGAGGCGCTCGACGAGCGCGTGGCCGACCCCGGTGCCGAGGTGGTCTGCGGAGACGGCGAGCGTGCGGACCTCACCGAGGTCCTCCCAGATGACGTGCAGCGCGCCGCAGCCGATGAGTTCGCCGTCGGGTGTCTCGGCGACGCGGAACTCCTGGACCGCTTCGTAGAACACGACGTCGTCCTTGCCGAGGAGGATGCGCTGCTGCACGAGTGGTTCCACGAGCGCCTGGATGCGGCGGACGTCGCTCGTACGGGCGCGACGGACCACATACCCCTGCTGAGCCTGCTCGACCATCCCGCCTCCTCCTGTCAGAACCTCCGAGAAGTCTACTGACGCCAGCGCGGTGCTCCCGACCGAGCGCGGATTGGTGGGCGCCAGCGCGGTGCGCTCGAGCGAGCGCTGCCGAAGCGGCGTGAGCGCTACCCAGCCGCGCGAGCGCGGGCCTCCAGAGGGGCGCGCTCGGTCCGGCGGGGCGCGCTCACGTCAGCGCACCGCGCTGGCGCCGGACACCGGAGTGGCGGCACCGGATCACGAGGGGCGGATCAGTGCCACGCCCTCGGGCCCGCGGTGCCGGCCGGGTAGGTGTCGATGGACACCTCGTCCTTGCGCCACGCCTTGAGCACGGGCGCGACGATCCGCCAGCATTGCTCGGCCACGTCACCGCGCACCGACAGGGTCGGGTCTCCCTCGAGGATGCTCGACAGGACCTCGCCGTAGGCACTGAGCTGCCCCGCCTGGAGTTCTGCGTGGAGGGCGACCGGGTCCAGTTCGAAGGGGTCGTCCTCGCCGTTGATCATCAGGTCGAGGTCGAGCGACGCCGGCTTCAGGCCGATACGGAGCCGCGCCGGGGTCTTCATGCCGTGCAGGCCGGACGGGAGGTGCGGCACCGGCTTGAAGGTGAAGACGATCTCCTGACGGGTGTCCGCCAGCGCCTTCCCGGACCGCAGCACGAACGGGACACCGGCCCAACGCCAGTTGTCGATCGCGAGGGTCATCTCGGCGAGCGTCTCCGTGTGGTGCGACGGGTCCACGCCCTGCTCGTCGATGTAGGCGGGCAGCTTGCGGTCGCCGATCGTCCCGGCGCCGTAGCGTGCACGACGACTCTCCGTGCCGTTCGCCTTCCACGGACGGGTCGCCCGCAGCACCTGGGCCATGCCGCCACGCAGATCCTCGGCGTCGACGCTCGCCGGTGGCTCCATGGCCGCGAATGCAAGGACGAGGAGCAGGTGACTCTGGATCATGTCGATCAGGGCGCCCGCACGGTCGTAGTACCCGGCGCGACCCTCGAGGGCTAGCTGCTCGTCGAAGACGATGTCGACGCGTTCGACGTTGTCGGCGGAGAGGAGCGGTTCGAAGATGCGGTTCGCGAAGCGGAGGCCCAGCAGGTTGAGGACCGTCGACTTGCCGAGAAAGTGGTCGACGCGGAACACCTGCTCCTCCGGCACCAGGTGCTGGAGCAGGCGGTTGAGCGAGCGGGCGGAGGCGTAGTCGGTGCCGAACGGCTTTTCGAGGGCGAGCATGATGCCCTTGGGGAGCTCCAGCTTCCGCAGAGCCTTGCACGCGAGCAGGGTGACGGCGGGCGGCAGGGCGAAGTAGAGGGCGACGTTCGGTCCGGCTGCCGCGAGGACGCGTTCGAGCGACGCCGGATCGGAGACGTCGGCCTGCACGTAGGTGGTCTCGGCGACGATCGCCTCGGCGAGCTTCGACGGGGCGTCCGCGAACGCGGTCTCGACGCGCTTCCGCCAGGCCTCGTCGCTCGACTCGGAGCGGTCGACCCCGATGAGGCGCACCGCCTCGCCACGCGGGGAGGCGAGGAGCGACGCGAGTCCGGGCAGTAGGAGTCGGGCCGTGAGATCGCCCCCGGCACCGAGGATCACGAGGGTTCGAGGGGCGGAGGGTTCCGAGGTGGCGGCGGTCATGCGGCGATCCTACGCGGTGCGCCGACGAGGTCGCGCGGCCTTGCGCCCTCCCGAGGTCCGCCCCACCCCGGCCCAGTGCGGTGCGCTGACGCGAGCGCGAGGGTGTGGGCGTCAGCGCGGTGCGCTGGCGCGAGTGGCGCGGTATAGGCCTCGCCGCGGGTCAGGGACGTGGGCGCGCCCCTCCGGAGACCCGCGCTCACGCGCTGGACCCGCGCTCATGTCAGCGCACCGCGCTGGCGACCGACCACAGCACACCCAGGCAGGCAGGCAGTACTGTGAGCGCATGCGACTCGGAGTCCTCGACGTGGGATCGAACACCGTCCACCTGCTCATCGTCGATGCCCACCCGGGAGCACGGCCGATCCCCCAGTCGTCGCACAAGTCGGTGCTGCGACTCATGCGATACCTCACGCCGGATGGATCGATCAGCGATGAGGGCGTCGCGGTCATCCTCGAGTCGATCGGTGCAGCGGCAGCGATCGCCCGCGAGAGCGGCCTCGACGAGCTCCTTTCGATGGCGACCTCGGCCATCCGTGAGGCGACGAACGGGCCGGAGGTCCTCGCCCTCGTCGAGGAGCGGACCGGCATCGCCCTGCAGGTCCTCTCCGGTGACGACGAGGCGAAGCTCACCTTCCTCGCCGTCCGCCGCTGGTACGGCTGGTCGGCCGGCGAGATGCTCCTCCTCGACATCGGCGGCGGCTCACTCGAGATCGCGGCCGGCGGCGACGAGTACCCCGATGTCGCGATCTCCCTCCCGCTCGGCGCCGGACGCTCCACCGTCGGCTTCCTCCACGACGACCCACCGACCGCCGCACAGCAGGAGGCGCTCCGCCTGCACGCCCGCGAGGTGCTCGCCGCGGCACTCCCCGCGTTCGCCGAGGAGCCCGACGCCCATCACGTCGTCGGGTCGTCCAAGACCATCCGCTCCCTCGCACGCCTCGCAGGATCGGTGGCAGACGGGATCGGTGGCACCGAACGATCGCTGCTCCGGCGCAGCCAGCTCGACGACTGGATCCCCCGGCTCGCCCGCATTCCGGCTGAGGCCCGCCCCGCGCTCCCCGGGATCACCGCCGACCGCACGTTCCAGATCGTCGCCGGCGGCATCGTCCTGTCCGAGGCGATGGCCGCCTTCCGCGTCCGCGAGCTCGACGTCTCCCCCTGGGCGCTCCGCGAGGGCATCATCCTCCGGTACCTCGACCGCCTCGGCTGACCGCCACCGTTCGCTCGCCCAGGTTCGGGCGCTCCAGTGCTCGCGCGCCCGGAGATGGGCGAACGAACACCCCTGACACGACGAAGGCCCCCACTCCGCGGAGTGGGGGCCTTCGGTGACTCGGGACTACTCGCCCGTGATGGCGAGGTCCGGCGTGGCCGAACCCGTACCGAGCGACGCCTGCGCGTTGACGCCGGCACCGACCGACTCACCGCGAGCCGAGGTCGTGAAGGCGAACGCACCGTTCACGAAGTCGACGTGCACGTGATCGCCGGCGTTGAGCTCGCCGTGGAGGATCTGCTCGCTGAGCTGGTCCTCGACCTCGCGCTGCATCGCACGACGCAGCGGACGAGCACCGAGGGTCGGGTCGAAGCCGACCTCGATGAGGCGCTCCTTCGCCGGCAGCGTGAGCTCGATCGTCATGTCGCGGTCGAGCAGACGCTCCGAGAGACGCTTCGTGAACAGGTCCACGATCTGCAGCAGCTCCGGCTTCGACAGCTGCGGGAACACGATGATGTCGTCGACACGGTTCAGGAACTCGGGCTTGAAGTGCTTCTTCAGCTCCTCGTTCACCTTGCCGCGCATGATGTCGTACCCCGTCGAGGCGTTGCCCTCGATCTGGAAGCCGACCGGACCACCGGCGATGTCACGAGCACCGAGGTTGGTGGTCATGATGATGACGGTGTTCTTGAAGTCGACGACGCGACCCTGACCATCCGTCAACCGGCCCTCTTCCAGGATCTGGAGGAGCGAGTTGAAGATGTCGGGGTGGGCCTTCTCGATCTCGTCGAAGAGCACGACGCTGAACGGCTTGCGACGCACCTTCTCGGTGAGCTGGCCGCCCTCTTCGAAGCCGACGAATCCGGGAGGAGCACCGAACAGTCGCGAGACCGTGTGCTTCTCGCCGTACTCCGACATGTCGAGGGAGATCAGCGCGCCTTCGTCGTCGAACAGGAACTCGGCGAGCGCCTTCGCGAGCTCGGTCTTACCGACACCCGTGGGGCCGGCGAAGATGAACGAGCCCGAGGGACGCTTCGGGTCCTTGAGGCCGGCACGCGTGCGGCGGATGGTCTTGGAGAGCGCCGAGATGGCCTCCTCCTGACCGATGACCCGCTGGTGCAGCGCCTTCTCCATGAAGACGAGTCGCGAGGACTCCTCTTCCGTGAGCTTGAAGACGGGGATGCCGGTCGCCTGGGCGAGGACCTCGGCGATCAGGCCCTCGTCGACCTCGGCGGTCGTCTTGACGTCGCCTGAGCGCCACTGCTTCTCGAGGCGAAGACGCTCGCCGAGCAGGTTCTTCTCCTCGTCGCGGAGCGACGCCGCCTTCTCGAAGTCCTGCTCCTCGATGGCCGTCTCCTTGGCCTCGCGGACGCCGGCGATCTTGTCGTCGAACTCGCGCAGCTCCGGGGGGCTCGAGAGGATCGACAGACGCAGGCGTGCACCGGCCTCGTCGATCAAGTCGATGGCCTTGTCGGGCAGGAAGCGGTCGGAGATGTACCGGTCGGCGAGGTTCGCCGCCGAGACGAGCGCGCCGTCGGTGATGGACACCTTGTGGTGTGCCTCGTACCGGTCGCGCAGCCCCTTGAGGATGTTGATCGTGTGGGGCAGCGACGGCTCCATGACCTGGATCGGCTGGAAGCGACGCTCGAGTGCGGCGTCCTTCTCGAAGTGCTTGCGGTACTCGTCGAGCGTGGTGGCACCGATGGTCTGGAGCTCACCGCGAGCGAGCAGCGGCTTGAGGATGGAGGCCGCGTCAATCGCGCCTTCGGCGGCACCGGCACCCACGAGGGTGTGGATCTCGTCGATGAAGACGATGATGTCGCCGCGGGTGCGGATCTCCTTGGTGACCTTCTTCAGGCGCTCCTCGAAGTCACCGCGGTAGCGGCTGCCGGCGATGAGCGAGCCGAGGTCGAGCGAGTACAGCTGCTTGTCCTTCAGCGTCTCCGGGACATCGCCCTTGACGATCGCCTGGGCGAGACCCTCGACGACGGCGGTCTTGCCGACGCCGGGCTCACCGATGAGGACCGGGTTGTTCTTCGAGCGACGGGAGAGGATCTGCATGACCCGCTCCATCTCCTTGTCACGACCGATGACCGGGTCGAGCTTGTTGTCGCGCGCGGCCTGCGTGAGGTTGCGGCCGAACTGGTCGAGGATCTGCGACCCGCCCTGTGCCTGCTGCTCACTCTGGTTGCCGCCGACCGGGGCTGCTTCCTTGCCCTGGTAGCCGGACAGCAGCTGGATGACCTGCTGGCGCACGCGGTTGAGGTCGGCACCCAGCTTCACGAGGACCTGGGCTGCGACGCCCTCGCCCTCGCGGATGAGGCCGAGCAGGATGTGCTCCGTGCCGATGTAGTTGTGGCCGAGCTGCAGCGCTTCGCGCAGGCTCAGCTCCAGCACCTTCTTGGCGCGCGGCGTGAACGGGATGTGTCCCGTCGGCTGCTGCTGGCCGGTGCCGATGATGTCGGTGACCTGCTCGCGCACGGCATCGAGGGAGATCCCGAGGGACTCGAGTGCCTTGGCGGCGACTCCTTCTCCCTCGTGGATGAGGCCGAGCAGGATGTGCTCGGTCCCGATGTAGTTGTGGTTGAGCATCTTGGCCTCTTCCTGGGCCAGGACGACGACACGACGCGCACGGTCGGTGAATCTCTCGAACATGATCACTCTCCTCCGGCACCGGGCAGGGTGGTGATGCCGTTAGTAGGAGCGTAACGACCGCCGCAGCTCTCTTCGCCCCTGTTCGCCGTGGGCGTGATGCGCGGCCACCGGGAACGCCGCAGCGCACGTGCACCGGGCACGTGCGCTGCGGGTGTCGGAGGATCGCGGCTCGGTCAGACCGGGAACCGGACGGTCGCCGCGAGGGCGCCCCCACCGGGGACGTCGTCGGCGCGGACGGCGAGAATCCGGGCGTCGGAGAGCAGCGCCCGGCGGAGGATCTCGTCGATCACGCCGTAGTTCGTCGCGTCGGCGTCGTCGGCGAGGGTGACGACACCGGTGGTCTCGTCGACCGTGCCCGGCAGGTTGCTGTCGATGTCGACGAACAGGGTGTCGACCGCGTTCGCCGTCGCGGCGCGTGCCACGTCGCCGAGGTCGGTCACGGCACGGCCGTTCGACGCGCGGGTGCCGAACTCCTCGCACAGCGCGCGCAGTTCGGCGGCGTACAGCTCGTCGAGGATCGGGCGGGCCGCCGCGGCGAGCTGCTCGTCCGAGCGCTCCTGCTGATTGCCCTCGATCTCGGGCTTCACCAACTGCTTCGAGGTGCACACCGATCGGAAGATTCCGGTCATCGGCTCGGCTCCGGCGAGGATCAACGGCTCCTTCGAATTCGCGAGGATAGGGGCGAGCGCCTTGTCGATCACCTGCGCATACTCCTGCATCCGGATCTTCTGGCCCTCCGACCCCTGGATGCGTCCGAGCTGCTCCCGACCGTTCGATCCACGCCCACGGATGGAGTCCACGTGGGCGGCCGCCGCAACGTCGTCGGGGATGTCCAGTTCGATGCTCGTCGCCGGGAGGTCCCGTGCCACGGCGACGAGCCGCACGCCGCTCTGCGCCAGGGCGAGCACGTAGGCGGATTGCGGGAACGTGAGGGCGCGCATGAGCGGCTTGATGTAGAAGCGGTCGGAGACCTCGTTGCACGAGCGCAGGACGTTGGGCACGCGGAAGTACCTGGTCGTCGACGGGCTCACGAAGATCGCGAGGCTCGACGACAGGTACCGCAGGAAGTCGGGGTCTTCGAGGAGCCGATCGATCTCGTCGGTGAACCGGCTGACGTCGGTGCGGTCCGCCCCGGCCGACGCCAACTGTTCGACGGCCTGTTTCACCTGGTTCTTCAGGTCGAGCCGGATGTGGCTCGTGTCCGCGGGGTTGGTGCTCGTCTCGAGGTAGATCGACACGCTCGACGCTTCTCGGGCGGTCGCGAGCTCGACGATGTCGGAGCGGGTCGGAATATCGGTGTGGTGCACTGATGCCTCCTTCGATCGCGTCAGGCGAAGGGTCGACCGGGAGCAGGCGACGCCGTCGTGGGCCTGACTTGACCCCAGTATAGGGAGCACCCACCCCTCGATCCGGGGTCGATTCTGCGGACATTCGGAGCCGGGTCGGGCCGCGGGACCTCGATCCCGCGGCCCGACTCACGGCCTCGTCACTCGGTCGTGACCGGGCCGTCCGTCGGCTGCTCCGGTGCGACGAGGCGTCGCGTCCGCCGCAGCGCGAGGACGAGCAGACCGGCGACGACGAGCAGGCCGGCCGCGAGGAGCGCGCCGGTCGTGAGCCCGGCGCCGGTGACGGCGAGCGGACTCGCGGTGTCCCGGCCGGTCGTGGCCTCCGGCGCACCCGGCGTCGCGCCCGGTCCCTCCGGAGCCGGGCCGGTCCCGGGCTCGGTCGCGATGAGACCGCCGTTCCAACGGAGGTCCTCTCCGTCGGCTCCACTCGGCGACGGGTCCGCGATCACGATGTCCGCCATGACCCACTCCGCCGGGTCGATCGCGGAGTTCCGGAGATCGTCGTCGCCGACCCGAGGCGACGTGGCGTCGGCCATCAGGTCGTCTGGGAGTCGCACGTCGATCCGGTAGGCACCGGAACGGAGCGCCTCGAACCGGTACTGCCCGTCGGCGTCGGTCGTGACAGTCCGGGTGACCGGCTCCCCGCGCTTGTCGGTGCCGGTCAGTTCGAGCTCGACGTCTGCGACACCAGGCCCCGGCGTCCCGTCGAGCCCGTCGTCGTCGAGCCCGTTCGCGTCGAGATCCCACCAGATGCGTTCGCCGAGCGCCGAGCTCACCAGCTGAGCCGCGACCTGAGGCGATTGTGCGCCGAGCGATTGCGTCGCGGAGTGCACGACGGCGTCGTTCACGAACCGGGCGTCGACCGCGGCACCGGTGGTCGTCAGCTCGTAGTCGACGACCACCGGCGCGAACGGCGCGAGCTCGGCGACGGTGGCCTCGATCGCGGTCGCCTCTGCGATGGACGCCGGGCACCCGGTCATGCCGAATTCGTCCGCCGCGCACCACCGCGCTCCGTCCGGCAGGGTGCCGAAGCCGTCGTCGACGACGGGGTCGACGTTGCTCGCGACCGCATCACCGGGGGCCGCCGTGTAGCGGAGGTCCGCTCCGTCCGACGAGGCCGGACCCGCCAGGACGCCCTGCCCGGTCGATCCACGTTCGTCGCCCGGGTACGGGAGGACGTCGATCATCCGCACCTCGCGCTGCACGGCCCCGGCGCTCATGTTCCCGAAGACGACGTCGACCTCGACCGCGTCGCCGAACTCGACGACGGACCGGGCCACGTGCTTGTCGATCTGCAGTCCGGATGGGGTGGTGACCACCATCGACTGCCAGGAGTAGTGGGAGTCGAGTCGTCCTGGCTCCGCGGGGAAGTCCGTCAGGGACCCCGGGTCGTCCGGACTCGCGACGATCGCACGATTGAGGAACTGTCCGACGGAGAACCGGTCCGAGACCGCGGTGTAGGCGATCACCGGCTCGGCTCCCTGTCGGATCCGCCCGAGGTCCCAGGTGAGGAGCGTGCTGCCGTCCGCCTGCTGGACCACGGTCGTGGCCGCCGGGGTCGCCGAACCCTCGTCGAAGAGGAATCCGGCCGGCAGGGAGTCCGTGACCGTCACGGCGTCGGCTCGATCGGCCACCCCGTCGGGGGTGATGATCTGCGGACGCACCTCGAAGGTGATGGGTGAGCCAGCCGCGATCGGTGCCGGCGCGCCAGGCGCGACCTCCGGCGAGGTGGCCCGCTTGTTGAGCGTGACCGCCGCGTTCGCGGCGACCAGCTGATCGCCACGGGGGTACTGTGCGTTGCCCTCGGCCGCGCGGTACCGGCCGTGCCACCATCCGTCCTCGACCCAGGCGGTCGCCGACTCCCGGTCCGGACCGTTGCCGGAGGACTTGATGCTGTAGGTCTCGGTGATCATGGTGCCCACGTCGAGGCCCTGTTCGGCCTGCAGTTGCACCCATAGGGTCACGCTCGTGCGGGGAGGGAGCTCGCCGTCGACGGGACGAAGACGGACCTTCGTGATGTCGTCGGTGTCGACGAGTGACGGGTCGGAGATCCACGTGTCGTCGGCGTCGTCGCAGGTGGTCGCATCCATCTGCGCCTGGCGGGTCTCGGTGTCGGCCGCGGCGTCGACGCTGGGCGTCGTCCCGTACTCGACGATCACGGCTCCGGCGGTTGAGCGGAACTCCGCAGGGTCTCCACCGCCGGGACGCTCACCGACCTGCTGGGTGGCCGGGTCGAACACCGCGCAGAGCACGGCGCCGGTCAGGGGGCTCGTCGTGGTGTTGTTCCAGGCGACGGTCTGCTCGAACCGCTGGCCGCCGGCGACAGGCCCGTCGCCGGAGCCCGCCGTGCTCTGTCCGGGCACCATGCGGTTGTCGGTCCGGCGGTCCGAGTACCGGCTCGCGTGGTCTCCGCCGCCGGTGCGCTGCGCGATGGTCGCCGTGGCGCCGTTGTCCGCCAGCGGCTCCGGAGCGTTCGGCAGAGGCGTCCCGTCCGAGGCGACACCCGTCACGCGGAGATCGGCGAGGTCCAGCCGCACGGGCAGGGCGCCGTTCGCCGGGACGTCGTCCTCGGGCACGAACACGCCGAATCGTCCAATGGCGAGGTAGCCCTGCGCCGTGATCGCGGAACCGGAAGCGGACCGCGAGGGGATGTGGTCGCCGCTCAGGTCGGCCCCACTGACCGTGACGAGGACGGAACGGCCGTCGGCTGCCGGCTCGCAGGTCCAGGTCCCGGAATCCGAGACCGCGTCGTCGCCTCCGCCCGCCGCCTTCGGGAAGACCGCGGAGTCGAAGGCCCCGGTGAGACAGCTCTGCGGCACTGGCCTCCCCTCAGGGTTGACGGTCGCGAGCCGCGCGCCGGCTGGATACCCGTTGAGATCGATGACGAAGGTGACGTCGCCCACGACGTTCCCGGATCCGCGAGCGCCGCGTCCCTCATCGGTGCCGAAATCGGTGATCGAGAGGTAGGTGTCGTGTGCGATGTACCAACCCACGGTGCCGTCCTGCTCCTGCACGCCGTCGACGACCGGCCCCCGTCGGACGCCGACGTTGACGCGCGGGCCGCTGCTCACCACCAGATCCGGTGCGGTCGTGCTGGCCCGGATCTCGGACCCGTCGGCGGCTTCGGCGGCGATGATCTCGATACCGTCCTGCGGCGCGCTGATGACGGTGCCGTTCGCCGGCGCGGTGGTGAGCATCGCAGTGAGCTCGATGGCGCTCACGGAGTTCGGGAGGACGTCGGAGCGGACGCAGTCGAGGACGGCGCGGTCGGGACTGACCGTCGATCCGGCGACGCAGTACCCCGGCAACTGATCGACGGTGGGCCACTGCAACCCTTCGGGCAGCCGCTGTCGGACGACAACCCGGTTGTCGCGGGCGGCCCCGCGCAGCTGCGCCTCGATCGTGTATGTCACGGCGTCGTGGGACCGCAGCACCGCGTCGTCGGGTGAGACGTCGAGCCCCGGACCGGGCGCCTGATCGAAGGGAACACTCCCGGTGGCGGTCCGCTGCAGCGAGGTGTTGAGGCCGAGCGCCTGGGTCGCGGCGGCAGCGGGAGTCGAGGTGGTGTCCGGTGCCGTGACCGGCAACATGGCGCCGCCGGTGACGGCGACGACGGACAGGGCGCCGAGCGCCCTGCGGAAGAGGATGGTGTTCACGTGGGTCCGACCTTCTGGAGGAGAGGGGGCCGTCACACGATACACAAATTGGTCGACTGATATGTGGAATACGCAAGAATCCCGACGATGTAAGACGGGTGTTGGGGCCGGGTCATGTGCGATGGACCGGCGGAGGAGGGCGTCCGCGGCGCGGACGGCTCCTTCGGTCGGATCGCCCGGCCGCGGGCGCCAGCGTCTACTGCAACGCGGACGTCAATCTGGCGAGGTTGTCGAGCACCGTCGACCGGAGGGGCTGCTTCAACCATTCCGCGAGCGTCAGTTCCTTGCTGATCTCCCGGTACCCGTCCTCGACGCCGCGCATCTCCTGGACGAACTCGCGCCCGCGGACCATGAGCGAGACCTCCAGGTTGAGACCGAAGGAACGCATGTCCATGTTGCTCGACCCGATGACGGCGACGTCGTCGTCGATCGTGAAGTGCTTCGCGTGGAGGATGTACGGCGCCGGGTACTGGAAGATCCGCACGCCGGCTCGCAGGAGCGCCTCGTAGTAGGAGCGCTGCGCGTGCCAGACCATCGCCTGGTCGCCGATCTCCGAGACGAACAGGTCGACCGGCACACCACGCTGGACCGCCGTCGTGACCGCTGCGAGCAACGACTCGTCAGGCACGAAGTACGGACTCGTGATGACGATGCGCCGCTGCGCCGCGTAGATGAGCGTGAGGAACAGCTTGAGGTTGTTGTCGCCGTCGAACCCCGGCCCGCTCGGCACGACCTGCAGTTCGAGGTCCCCAACCGGTCGGGCCTCGAGCAGGCCGACCTCGTGGGAGAGCACGTCGCCCGTCTCGCTGTACCAGTCGCTCAGGAAGATCGTGTTGATCCCCGCGACCCCGGGGCCCTCCACCCGTGTCATGAGCTCCTGCCACTGGAGACCCCGCTTGATGTTGCCCGGCTTGTTGTAACTCCGGTCGATCATGTTCTGCGAGCCCATGAACGCGACCGCGCCGTCGACGATCACCATCTTGCGGTGGTTCCGGAGGTCGGGACGTTGGAACTTGCCCTTGAACGGTTGGAGCGGCAGCATGAGCGCCCACTGGGCACCCATCGCGGTGAGGCGTTTCAGCGTGTGCTTGTAGTCGGGGGTCCGCCAGCTCGCGAAATGGTCGAGCAGCACCCGGACCGTGACGCCGCGAGCCACCGCGCGCTCGAGCGCGTCGAAGAACGGCTTCGTCGTGCGGTCGCAAGTGAGGATGTAGAACTCGACGTGCACGAACTGCTCGGCACGGTCGACCTCGTCGGCCATGGCGTGGAGCGAGGCCTCGTAGTCGCCGATGAGACTCGCGGTGTTCCCGCCCTGCAGCGGCATCGACCCGAGGTTGCGGTTGAGCGTCACGACGGACCGGAACCAGGCCGGCGCGTTCGAGGTCAGGTTCGCCTTGACGAGGTCGCGGGTCGTCTGGCGGATGTAGACGTTGATGTCGTACTGCTTCCGCCGGCGCACCCGTGGGAGTTTCGGGTTGCCGATGAGGAGGAAGGCGATGACACCGACGTACGGGATGAGGAAGATCGCGAGCAGCCAGGCCATCCCCGCGGTCGGGCGCCGGTTGCGCGGGACGACGATCACCGCGATGACACGGATGATGAAGTCCAGGACGAGGGCCGTGATGCCCAGCCAGTTCCAGGAGAACTCGATCGTCATGTCGCCCATCCGCTCAGCTGCCGAGGCTCCAGCCTACTGACCATGCCGGACAGCTGTGGGGCGACATCGCCACGTGATACGGGCGGGTCAGACCTCGCGAGGGCTGGAGGGCTCGACCGGCGGGAGACCGAGCTTCGCGCGCTGCTCCGCCTCGACCTGCGCGTACGCCTTGCGCTCGTTGCGGTCGGACCGCAGGATGGCGCGCATGACGACCCAGAAGATGATGCCGACGACCACGGTGGGCAGCAGCGACCAGAGCGCGTTGAGCCAGTAGTCTTCGATCACTCGTCAATCGTACCGCCCTTCGACAGGCTCAGGGACCGGAGGGTTCGCTCAGGGACCGGAACGAAGTGGTGGCGCGATCCCGAACGGGCGCGCAGCCGGCTCAGGAGCCTCCGGCGAGGGCGCCCCACAAGCCGCTGACGACGAGGTACAGGCCGATCCCGCCGACCACGATCCAGATGGTGATGCGCGCCGTCGTCGGCCCCTGTTTCTTCGGGTCCTGGTGGTCGCCGGGGTCCATCATGCTCATCGTCGCGCCTGACTGTCGGTGGTCGTGCTGCCGGGTGGCCGCTACTTGACCAGGGGGAAGAGGATCGTCTCGCGGATGCCGAGACCGGTCAGCGCCATGAGGAGTCGGTCGATGCCCATCCCCATGCCTCCGGACGGCGGCATCCCGAACTCGAGCGCCCGCAGGAACTCCTCGTCGAGACGCATGGCCTCGACGTCGCCCTGTGCGGCGAGCTTCGCCTGCTCGATGAAGCGTTCGCGCTGCACGACCGGGTCGACGAGCTCGGAGTAGCCGGTGGCGAGCTCGAAGCCGCGGACGTAGAGGTCCCACTTCTCGACCGCGCCATCGATGGAGCGGTGAGCGCGCACGAGCGGGCTCGTGTCGACCGGGAAGTCCATGACGAAGGTCGGGCGCTCGAGGCCACCCTTGACGAAGTGCTCCCACAGCTCCTCGACGTACTTGCCGTGGATGGGGTGCGGGACCTCGACGCCCTCACGCTCGGCCAGCGCCTTGAGTTCCTCGATCGGCGTCTGCGGTGTGATCTCCACTCTCGCGGCGGCCGACAGGCTCTCGAACATCGAGATGCGGTCCCACTCGCCACCGAGGTCGAACTCCGTGCCGTCGGCCCAGGTGACGACGTGGCTCCCGCTCGTCGCGAGCGCGGCGTTCTGGATCAGGGTCTGTGTGAGGTCGGCCATGGTGCCGTAGTCGCCGTAGGCCTCGTACGCCTCGAGCATGGCGAACTCGGGGCTGTGCGTGGAGTCGGCGCCCTCGTTGCGGAAGTTGCGGTTGATCTCGTAGACGTGGTCGATGCCGCCGACGACGGCGCGCTTCAGGTACAGCTCGGGCGCGATGCGCAGGTAGAGCTCGGTGTCGAACGCGTTCGAGTGGGTGACGAAGGGGCGGGCCGAGGCTCCACCGTGCATGACCTGGAGCATCGGCGTCTCGACCTCGACGAAGTCGCGCTCCGTGAAGGTCTGGCGGAGGCTGGCCACCGTCTTGGCCCGGTCGAGCACGTTCTTGCGCGCCTGGTCGCGGGCGATGAGGTCGAGGTACCGGCTGCGGACCCGCGTCTCCTCGTTCAGCTCGTTGTGGAGGTTCGGCAGGGGCAGGATCGCCTTCGCCGCGATGGTCCACTCGGCCACCATGATCGACAGTTCGCCGCGGCGGCTGGAGATGACCTCGCCGGAGACGAAGACGTGGTCGCCGAGGTCGACGAGTTCCTTCCAAGCGGCGAGCTGTTCGTCGCCGACGCTGGCGAGGCTCACCATCGCCTGGATGCGGCTGCCGTCGCCCGACTGCAGGCTGGCGAAGCAGAGCTTGCCGGTGTTGCGCAGGTGCACGACGCGGCCTGCGACGCCGACCGTGACGCCCGTCGCCTCGTCGGGCTGGAGCTCACCGAAGCGGGCGCGCACCGCCGGGATCGTGTCGGTGATGGGGAGGGTGACGGGGTAGGCGCCACCGGCACCCGACGTCGCCTCGTCGATGAGGCGCTGGCGCTTCGCGAGCCGGACGGCCTTCTGCTCGGAGAGCTCTGCCTGCTCTGCTGCGTCGTCGATCGGCTCTGGCGTCGTGTCAGTCATGCGGTGGGATTCTCCTCGTGCGGTCACTGGAGTTTACCGGGGACCGTGCAGGCCGCGCGCACGGCCGGCTTCCTATGAGCCGGCTATCGACGGCCTGACAAGGGTCTGCGAACAACCATTCGGAGGACACCGCCGGGTACCCGGGCCGTGCTTGGCTCGAAGGACAGGAGTCCCGATCGGGGGCACCGACGCCGGAAACGAACTCGAAAGGCTCGTCATGACGACGCTCTCCGACCACCAGCACACCGACCACCGTGACGCCACCACCGTCCCACCGGTCCCGGCCTCCCCCGCCGCGCCGCGCGGACAGGCGGGGATCGACGCCGGTCTCCTCCTCCTGCGCCTGGCCCTCGGCGTGGTCTTCATCGCGCACGGGCTCCAGAAGTTCCTCGTCGACTCCATCCCGGGCGTCGCCTCCGGGTTCGCCGGGCTGGGCATCCCGGCTCCAGAGGTCGCGGCGGTCGTCGTCGCCGGTCTCGAGGTGGTCGGTGGCCTGCTGCTCATCGTCGGCCTCGGCACGCGCATCGTGGGCGCCCTGCTCGCGGTGACGATGGCCGTGGCGATGGTGCTCGTGCACCTGCCGGCGGGGTTCTACGCCGCCGACGGTGGCTTCGAGTACGTCATGCTGCTCGCGCTCGCGTCGCTCGCGCTCACGCTCGCCGGCCCGGGCCGACTCGCCGTGGACGCGCTGATCCGTCGCCGCCGCAGCCGCTGACACGGGTCCGCTGACTCGGATCCGCCCGCCTGCCCGGACTCGGGTGGGCGGGCGGCGGTCCGTCCACCCGGCTAGAGCAGCTCGTCGACGTCGGGCGTGGTCGCCCCGCGCAGCGCCTCGTCGACCGACGACCGCACGAGCGACGACAGGAAGCCGCCGGCGTTCTCCACGCCGATCTCCTGGAGCAGAGCCGTCGACTGCTGCACGACCGCGCGGGAGAAGCTCGCGGCCGTCTCCACCGCTTCGGCGTAGGCCGCACGATCGGCCTCGGCGATGATCACGGGCTCCGCGCCCATCTCGACCACGAGCGCCTGCCCGATCGGTTGGACGGGGGCCGGTGCGGTCACGGCGAACGACGTCTCGTGGAGCCGGGCGAGGTCGAGGCTCGTCCCGGTGAACACCATCGCGGGGTGCAACGCCAACGGGATGGCGCCGGCGCGCGCGGCCGGAGCGAGCACGGCTGTCCCGAACCGAGCCGAGGTGTGCGCGACGAGCTGACCCGGCTGCCACGCACCGACCGCCGCGAGCCCTTCGACCAACGACGCGAGTTGCGCATCGGGTACGGCGATGACGACGAGTTCGCTCCGCTCGACCACCTCGGTCGGATCGAGCACCGGCACATCCGGCAACAGCGCGTTCGCCCGTTCGAGGCTCTCCTCCGACACCGCGGTGATGCCGACGATCGCGTGTCCGGCTCCCCCGAGCGCCGCTCCGATGACCGGGCCGACGCGACCACTCCCGATGATCCCGACGCCGAGCCTGGCGCTCCGTCGTTCCGCGCTCACGTGGTCCTCCGGTCCTGGTCGGTCGTCGGGAGCGGCACGGACGGTGCCGGGCTCTGCTCCTGCCACGGCTCGGTGTCCGCCTGCGTCGTCGGCTGGGTATCCGACTGCGCCACCGGCTCATCGAGGTAGGGCGCCGTCGCCTGCGCCTCGGACGGCTGGTGCTCGGGGTCGAAGCTCGCCCACCGGTGACTGCGGTCGGTCGACTGCGCGACCACGATCGCCGCCGACGCCGCGTCGAACATCCGCACCGCCTCGTCGCGGGCCATGGCCGGGAGCTTGGCGATCACCGGGCCAGGGACCGTGTGCGCGGTCGCGGAGGCGAGGTCGAGCGCGCGCAGGAGCGGCCCCTGGTCGACCCGGATGCTCTGCAGGCGTGCGAGCGGGAGGATGTGGAGTTTGCGCCAGACCACCCCCTGCCGGAACAGCAGCATCCCGTCGCGCAGGGCGTAGCCGGTACGACGCCACGAGAACCAGTTGATCCATCGCGAGCGGCGGGGCGAACCCACGAAACCGACGCCGTCGCGCGTGGCGAGGGCCGACTGCACGGGCGCCCAGGCGCTGCCGTCGATGCGGCCCGCGAGCATCAACTCCACGACCTGGGCGGCGTCCACGAGCGACCCGACCGGCAACACCGTGTTGCTCGTCGCACCCCGAGCAGCCTGCTCCAGTGACAGGCCGGCCTTGTTGATCCGGACCCGCCACCAGCCGAACGGGCGCCAGATGATGGGCTGTGACACCTCGATCGCGTGGATCCGTCCGGGCGGGACGGTGTCGTTCGTCGTCGAGAAGAGCCCGAAGCCGATGCGGACGCCCGAGGGCGTCGCGGCGATGCTGTAGCGCAGCGACTTCGTCACGCTCGACCAGACGAAGGCCCCGAGACTCAGCACCATCGGGACGAGCCAGAACCAGGCCCAGTCCAGCCCGTTGACGAGGAGCACGACGCCGGCCACGACCGAGATCAGGACGATCACGGTGAACGGGCTGAGCAGCGTGGACCCGACCAGGCGTCCGAGCGTCAGGCGCACGACGGAGTCCGGCACCGCCTCGTCCGGGTCGAGTTCGGGCGAGATGAAGTCGTCGACGCGCTCGGTGACGAACCGGGACACCCCGCCGGCACCGTCGGGCGCCGATTGCGGCGGCAGGACCGGGTCGACCGGGTCGCCGGCTGCGGTGGTCTGCCGGCGTTCGGCGAGCTTCACCCCGCTCGCGAGCGTGAGGACGTCCCGGCGGAGGCCGTCGGCGTCGGCACCGTACAGGTACTCGAGTTTGACGTTCGCGTCCTGGCCAGCGACGCTCACGTTGATGCGCGAGGCCCCGATGAGCCTGGCGAGGAGCGGCTTCTCGATGGAGACGCCCTGGATGCGGTCGAGCTTGGCTTTGCGGTTCGTGCGGAACAGGATCCCGCTCCGCACCTCCACCGCCTCGTCGGTGACCCGGAAGGTGTGCATGCGCCATGAGAACCAGAACACTGCGATGACCACGATGAGCCCGACGGCGATCGCGAGGAGCACCCACCCGACGAAACCGTGGTTGAGGATGTAGTCGATCGGGTCGGTCGGCTGCTCCATCCCCGGGGCGGGGATGAAGAACTCGATGAGGCGCTCGCGGAGGTTCGCGATGACGATGCCGAGGATGGCGACGAACGCGATCCCGCCTCGGAGCAACGGCGTCGCCGGATGCAGCCGGTGCCACTGCCCGTCGACGAGACTCTGTCCGGCCACCCGTGGGACGATCGCCTCGGCCGTCGGCTTCACCCGAGGACCCGCGGCCGGAGCTTCGAACCGCTCCGGCGGTCCTGCCGCCTGGTGCTCGCTCACAGTCCGGTCCGCCGGCTCTCCGCCACGGCGACCAGATGGTCGCGCAGCCCCTCGGCTTCGGCTTCCGGCAACCCGTTGATCACCACTCCGGTCGAGGCGGAGGCGGTCACGAACTTGAGGTCGGCGAGGCCGAACGCCCGCGAGAGGGGTCCGCGGTTGATGTCGACGAGCTGCATGCGCCCGTACGGCACGGCGACGAAGCGCTGCCACATGATCCCCCGGCGGAACAACAGATCGTCCGCGCGCAGCTGATACCCGATCGATCGGATGCGGCGCGGGATGAACGCGGCGGCGATCAGGGAGATCACGGCGAAGGCGGCGAACGGCCACCAGATCCAGGTCCAGTCCCAGACGAGCGCGACGAAGACCACGGCCGCCGTGACGAGCACGAGGCCGGCGCCCTCGGAGATGAACTCGACGGCGATGAGCTTGCGACTCACGCGGCGCCACTCGGCATCAGGCAGTTCGAGCCGCTTGCCGCTCTGCTCCGCGGGGCCGGCGTGGACCGTCTCCGGCGACGACAGCTCCTCCAGCGGCGTCTCGATCAGCGGCCGTTCAGCGGGCTGATCAGGTGTGGGACGGGGCTCCCCCGGGTGCGGCGTCGTCATCATCATCCTTCGGAACGGTGCAGAACCACTCGGCCACCAAGGCGGCGACGACGAGTGCGACGGATCCCACGATGGACGCGATCACCAGCCACAACGAGCCTATCGCGGGCAGGATCGGGCGGGTCAGGACGAAGAGCAGGATCCCGACGGTCGCCCCGGCCACCAGGGAGCCGGCATGGCTCGAGGCCTTCGCGAGCGCGGCGACCCGCATGGCGCGGAACGGATCGATCCGCCGGGTGGCGCGACCGGTCGTGCTGCGGCGGATCGGCCAGGACAGGGCGATGAGGATGATCGCGACCGCCACGAGCGAGACCGCGAGGGTGACGGGCGGGATGATCGACGCGCGTCCACCGGAGACCATCGCGACTTCGACGAGGAAGCCGACGACGACGCCCACCCCGGCGAGGACGATGAGCGGTGTCGCGGTGGTGCGGGTCACGGCTGCGTGCCGTCGTCCGGGACCACGGAGCCGTCCTTGGCGGCCGCGAGGGTGTCGAGGCGGCCGACGCCGGGCAGCGTCGCGTCGGGGTCGAGGAGCAGCCAGGGCACGACGACGAACCCGCGCTCGGCGGCTCGCGGGTGCGGGACCGTCAGGCGTTCGTCGTCGATCGTCTCGTCGTCGTAGGCGATGAGGTCGAGGTCGAGCGTCCGATCGCCCCAGCGCTCCTCGCGGACGCGGCCGTGCGCGAGTTCGATCCGCTGGAGTTCGTCGAGGAGCGCGTGCGGCTGGAGGCGGGTGCGGACGGCCGCGACACCATTGAGGTAGGCGGGAGCCGACTCGTCGACGCCGGACAGCTTGACGGCCGCGCTCGAGACGAGCGGCGACGGCCGCACCTCGAGCACCCCGTCGACGGCGGCGAGGTCGTCCACCGCCTGTGCGATCGTCGCGCGGCGGTCCCCCAGGTTGGCCCCGATGGCCACGACGGCCCAGACGGCGCGCGGCTTCGGTGGTCCGGGCCGACGGGCTGGGTCGTGGATCGGTGTGCGCGAGACCATCAGACGGCCCGCCCGGCCTGCGTGCGGTCGGCCTGGGTGCGCTCGATCGTCACCGCCACGTCCGCGAAGGGCACCGTGATGGGGGCGCTCGGCTTGTGCACGGTGACCCGGACCGCCTCCGCGCGCTCGTTCGCGAGCACCACGTCGGCGATGCGCTCGGCCACCGTTTCAATGAGGTCGACCGGGTCGCGCTCCACGGCCGCGACGACCGCCTCGGCGAGCTCGCCGTAATGCATGGTCGCGCCGAGCTCGTCGCCGCCGGCGGCCGGGCGGAGGTCCAGCGACACGGTGACGTCGATGACGAACTCCTGTCCGGCCTCGCGCTCGAAGTCGAAGACGCCGTGGTGCGCGAACGCACGCAGGCCCGTGAGGGTGATCGAATCAGTCATCGGCTCCACCTTGCCATGCATCGAGGGTATCGAGAGCGAGTCTGGTTGCGGCGACGTCGTGGACGCGCACACCCCAGGCTCCGGCCTGCGCGGCCAGCACGCTCACCACGGCGCTCGGCAGGTCGCGCGCCTCCATCGGGGCGTCCTCGGGGAGGAGCGCTCCGATGAACCGCTTGCGGGACGCACCCACCAGCACCGGGTACCCGAGCTCGCGCAGCAGGTCGAGTCGGGCGAGGATGCGCCAGTTGTGCTCGGCGTGCTTGGAGAACCCCAGGCCGGGATCGACGACGATCCGGCCGGGGTCGACGCCCTGACCGCGGAGGGTCGTCACCCGGTCGTCGAGTTCCCGAGCGACGTCGACCGCCGCGTCGGTGTAGATGGCGCGGCTCGCCATGTCGGCCGAGTGCCCGCGCCAATGGCTGATGACGCAATCGAGACCGGACGCCGCCATGACGCCCGGCATGCGATCGTCGGCGAGGCCACCGGAGACGTCGTTGATGATCGAGGCACCGGCATCGGCCGCGGCACGGGCGGTCTCCGCGTTCATCGTGTCGATACTCACTCGCGCACCAGCGGCGGCCAGTGCGGCGATGACAGGTGCGACCCGGTGCTGCTCCTCGCGGGTGTCGACCCGGGCGGCACCGGGCCGGGTCGATTCGCCGCCGACGTCGATGATGGTCGCGCCGGCCGCGATGAGCTCGAGCCCGTGGGCGACGGCGTCGTCGACGTCCAGGTACCGGCCGCCGTCGCTGAACGAGTCGGGTGTGACGTTGACGACGCCCATGATCTGGAACATGCGATCAACCCGCCTGGTCGGCGGACGCGCCGATCAGGACCATCAGCTCGGCCCGTGCAGCCGGATCGGCCAGGGCTCCACGGCTGGCGATGGTGACGGTGGTGCTCGTCAGCTGGCGTGACCCGCGCATCGAGACGCAGCCGTGTGCGGCCTGGAGCACGACGAGGACGCCGCGGGGCGCGAGCCGTTCGACGAGGGTGTCGGCGATCTGCTCGCTGAGGCGCTCCTGGACCTGTGGGCGCGAGGCGAGTGTGTCGACGAGCTTCGGCAGGGCACCGAGTCCGATGACGAGTTCGTCGGGCAGGTAGGCGATGTGCGCCGTGCCGAGGAACGGGAGCAGGTGGTGCTCGCAGACGGAACGGAAGGCGATGTCGCGGACGAGCACGACGTCGCTGGTCGCGCCCTCCTCGATCGGGATGGGGCGCGCCAGGTGCACACCGGCGTCCTGACCGACGCCACCGAAGAACTCGGCGTACGCATCGGCGACACGCGTCGGGGTGTCGGCGAGGCCGTCGCGGGAGGGGTCCTCGCCGATCGCCTCGAGGATCTCGAGGACCGCTGCGGCGATCCGCTCGCGGTCCACGGACGACCGCGAGGCCGAGCCCTGATCGGGCTCGGCCTGCGCGGCTGCGACCGCGTCGTCCGCGGTGTGCTCGCCGTGGGTCATGCGGGCTAGGCGGTCGCCGGTCGCGGCTTCGTCGCGCGGGTGCGCTTGGGCTTCACGGGAGCCTCGGGCTCGGGCTCGGGCTCCGAGCTCACACCGCCGTCTGCCGCACCGGAGTCGATGGGTGCGGTGAAGGACGCGGAACCGACGGCCGAACCCGACCCGACGGGACGCTTCTTGCTGGACAGCCAGACGGGGCGCGGCGGGAGCTTCTTGACGTCCTTGAAGATCTCGGCCAGCTGGTTGTGGTCGAGGGTCTCCTTCTCCATCAGCTCGGCGGCGAGGCGGTCGAGCACGGCCCGGTTGGTCGTGATGACCTGCCAGGCTTCGTCGTGTGCGGCCTCGATGAGCTCGCGGACCTGGGCGTCGACCCGCTGCGCGATCTCCTCCGAGTAGTCGCGCTGGTGACCCATGTCGCGGCCGAGGAACATCTCGCCCGAGGACTGCCCGAGCTTGACGGCACCGACGTCGGTGGTCATGCCGTACTCGGTGACCATCTTGCGAGCGATGCCCGTGGCCTTCTCGATGTCGTTCGACGCACCCGTGGTCGGGTCGTGGAACACGAGCTCCTCAGCGACGCGGCCGCCCATCGCGTAGGCGAGCTGGTCGAGCAGCTCGTTGCGCGTGACGGAGTACTTGTCTTCGAGGGGCAGGACCATCGTGTAGCCGAGGGCACGGCCGCGCGGGAGGATCGTGACCTTCGTGACCGGGTCGGTGTTGTTCATCGCCGCCGCAGCGAGCGCGTGCCCGCCCTCGTGGTAGGCGGTGATGAGCTTCTCCTGCTCGCGCATGACGCGCGTGCGGCGCTGCGGGCCGGCGATGACGCGGTCGATGGCCTCGTCGAGAGCGCGGTTGTCGATCAGCTGGGCGTTGGAGCGCGCCGTGAGCAGCGCGGCCTCGTTGAGGACGTTGGCGAGGTCGGCACCGGTGAAGCCGGGCGACTTGCGGGCGACGACCTCGAGGTCGACGCTCGCGGCGAGCGGCTTGCCCTTGCCGTGCACCTCGAGGATCTTCTTTCGGCCGGCGAGGTCGGGGGCGTCGACGCCGATCTGGCGGTCGAAGCGGCCCGGGCGCAGCAGCGCGGGGTCGAGGATGTCGGGGCGGTTGGTCGCGGCGATCAGGATGACGTTCGTCTTGACGTCGAAGCCGTCCATCTCGACGAGGAGCTGGTTGAGGGTCTGCTCGCGCTCGTCGTGACCGCCGCCCATGCCGGCACCACGGTGACGACCGACGGCGTCGATCTCGTCGACGAAGATGATCGCGGGCGAGTTCTCCTTGGCCTGCTGGAAGAGGTCGCGGACGCGGCTCGCACCGACACCGACGAACATCTCGACGAAGTCGGAACCGGAGATCGAGTAGAACGGCACGCCGGCTTCACCGGCGACGGCGCGGGCGAGGAGCGTCTTGCCCGTTCCGGGAGGGCCGTACAGCAGGACGCCCTTCGGGATGCGCGCACCGACGGCCTGGAACTTCGCGGGCTCCTTGAGGAAGTCCTTGATCTCCTCGAGCTCCTCGATCGCCTCGTCGGCACCGGCGACGTCGTCGAAGGTCACCTTCGGCGACTCCTTCGAGACGAGCTTCGCCTTCGACTTGCCGAACTGCATGACCTTGTTGCCGCCGCCCTGCATGCCGGAGAGCATCAGCCAGAAGAAGACACCGATGAGGAGCAGCGGGAGGAGGAGTCCGAGCATCGACAGGAGCCAGCTCGGCTGGGGAACCTTGTCGTTGTAGCCACCGGACGGGTCTGCGGCGTCGACGGCCTCGACCACGTCGGCCGCACGGGCGCCGACGTAGTAGAACTGCACCTGCTTGCCGAACTCGTCGTCCGCCTTCGTCAGCGTGAGGTCGACTCGCTGGTCGCCGTCGGTGATGACGGCCTCCTTGACCTGACCCTTCTCGAGGAAGGCGAGCCCCTCTTGCGTGGAGACCTCACGGAAGCCGTTCATGCTCATCAGGCTGATGCCGATCCAGAAGACCAGGGCGGCGATGATGAGGTACGGGATGGGACCCTTGAAGAGACGCTTGACGTTCATAAGTTGAGAGGCCGGGGCTGGCCCGTTCCCTTTCTGCAGGAGGGGTCGACGGGCGGAGCCGCGTCGGAAATCAGGCTACCCCCTCGCCGCTGGATGCCTCCCCTGTGTTTGCCGTGGGCTTAACGGGGGTGCGGTGTGAGGTCGGTGGAGTGGTTCAGGCGTAGACGTGCGGGGCGAGGACGCCGACGTCGCGGAGGTTACGGTACTTCTCGTCGAAGTCGAGACCGTACCCGACGACGAAGTCGTTCGGGATGTCGAAACCGACGTACTTGCACTCGACGTGCACCTTGGCGGCCTCGGGCTTGCGGAGGAGCGCGCAGACCTCGATGGACGCGGCTCCGCGCGAGGCGAAGTTCTCGAGGAGCCAGGAGAGCGTGAGGCCGGAGTCGATGATGTCCTCGACGATCAGGACGTGGCGGCCCGTGAGGTCGGCGTCGAGGTCCTTGCGGATCTGGACGACACCGCTCGACTTCGTGCCGGCGCCGTACGAGCTGACGGCCATCCAGTCCATCGAGAGCGGGATGCGGAGTTCGCGCGCGAGGTCGGCCATGACCATGACCGCACCCTTCAGCACGCCGACGAGCAGGACGTCCTTCCCGGCGTAGTCGGTCTCGATCTGCCGGGCGAGTTCGGCGAGCTTGTCGCGGATCTCCTGCTCGGTGACGAGGATGGTCGTGAGGTCGTCGGAAATGTCGCTCTGCTCCATGCGTCGAGTGTATGCGAGATGACCCGGACGCCCGTGCGCCTCCTGCTCGGGGAGCCCCGGTGGTCAGCGGGCCGCGAAGACGATGCGTCCCGCGTGCCGGGACGCCGTCAGGCCGGGCAGGTCGATCGGACCCTGGCCCACCCAATCGGTGACGAGCCGCGCGACCTCGATCGTCTGCGACCTCGTGAGCGAGACGCCGAACTCGCTCTGCACGATGTACCGGATGATCCGCTGGCGGAGTGCCGCCGGATTGGCGGCGAGTGCCCCGGCACTGACGGAGATCCCGGCCTCGGCGTGCTCGACGAGCTCCTCGATGGTCTCCTCGATCATCTCCTCGAACGCTTCCGCGTCCTCCCGGGCGGCGTCGGCGGTGCGGGCGAGGGCCTCGGCGATCCCCGGCCCGAGCTCCGCCTCGAGCACCGGCAGGACCCGTTCCCGGACCCGGACCCGCGCGTAGGCGTCGTCGGTGTTGTGCGGGTCGTGCCACGGTTCGAGTCCTTCGGCAGCGCACGCCTCGCGGGTCTGGGAACGCCGGATCCCGAGCAGCGGTCGGAGGAGCGCACCGGAGACGGGCGCCATCCCCTGGAGGCTGCCGGTTCCGGACCCGCGAGCGAGGCCGAGGAGCACGGTCTCCGCCTGGTCGTCGAGGGTGTGCGCGAGCAGCACCAGGGACGCGCCGACCTCGACTCGTGCGGCGTCGAGTGCGGTGTACCGGGCCGCCCGTGCCGCGGCCTCCGGTCCGCCCTCGGAACCCACCTCGACGACCCGGACGAGGACGGGGTCGAGTCCGAGGGCACGCGCCTGGTCCGCGGCACGCGCCGCGACGTCGGCTGAACCCGGTTGCAGTCCGTGGTCGACGATCACGGCACCGGCCCGCAGGCCGAGCTTTCCGGCTTCGAACGCGGTCGCGGCGGCGAGCGCGAGCGAGTCGGCGCCACCGCTCAGTGCGACGAGCAGGTCGGCACCGGCGACGTCACGCGACGCCGTGGGCGCCGTGCCCGCGATCGCGTCGCGCACCGCCTTCCGGAGGGCGGCGACGGACGGGTGGAGCGGGGGTCGGACGTCGTTCACGCGGACCACGCTATTGCACCGCGACGAGCGCCTCCCCACACCGTTCGCTCCGGGACGCATCGGTTATGGTTGGTCCTCGTCGGCGACCGCGCCGACTCAACGTCATCCAACCGCGCAAGGAGCAGGCTTATGGCCGAGTACGACGCCGTCATCGAGATCCCGCGGGGCAGCCGCAACAAGTACGAGATCGACCACGAGACCGGTCGGGTCTTCCTGGACCGCGTCCTGTTCACGAGCTTCGTCTACCCCGCCGACTACGGCTTCTTCGAGAACACCCTCGGCGAGGACGGCGACCCGGTCGACGTCCTGGTCCTGCTCGACTTCCCGACCTTCCCGGGCGTCGGCATCAAGGTCCGCCCCGTCGGCGTCCTGCACATGACGGACGACGGCGGCGGCGACGACAAGGTCATCGCCGTGCAGTACAAGGACCCGCGCTGGTCGCACATCCAGGACCTGAACGACATCCCGCAGGCGACGCGCGACGAGATCGAGCACTTCTTCGTCCACTACAAGGACACCGAGCCCGGCAAGTGGGCGCGGATCGACGGCTGGGGCGACGCCGCTGCGGCCGAGAAGATCATCCTCGCGGGCTTCGACAAGCTCAAGGCGGAGGGGCACTGACCCCCTGCGGACCTCCGCACACCGCATGACGAAGCGGCCGGCACCCTCGGGTGCCGGCCGCTTCGTCGTGCGGGTCGCTGCACTCGATCAGCCGAGCGGCGCCCCGCGGTCGGCCATGAACGGCTGCGCGTCGATCGCACTGCCGTTGATGCGGACCTCGAAGTGCAGGTGGCAGCCGGTGGAGGCACCGGTCGTGCCGACGTAGGCGATGACCTGTCCGGCGGAGACCTGGTAGCCGACGCCGACCTGGATGCCACCGTTCACGATGTGCGCGTAGCCGGTCGAGACGCCGGAGCCGTGGTCGATGAGGATGAAGTTGCCGTAGGTGCCGTACCAACCGGCGTAGGTCACGGTGCCGGAGGTCGCCGCGTAGATCGGGATCCCGCAGCCGCCCGCGATGTCGGTGCCGCGGTGGAAGCTGCCTGAGCTGCCGCCGCCCGTGGAGATCGGATCGCGGTAGCCGTAGGTGCCCGAGATGCTGCCGGAGGCCGGGATCGCCCAGCCCTGGCTGCTGAGCTGACCGCCGTCGGCGCTCTCGCCACGCGCCGCCGCTGCCGCAGCCTCGGCGGCCTTCCGCGCGGCCTCACCCGCTTCGAACTCCTTGACCGTCTTCGCCGTCGTGTCCTGCAACGCGGTCAGCTGCGCGTTGAGCGTGACGATCAGCTCCTGGTTCTTCTCGAGCTTCGCCGCCGCCGCGGACGCCGCCGCCTGTGCGGCCTCCATGGCCGCCTGCGCCGCCTGCCGGAGCGACTCGCGCTCGTCGCGGGCGACACCGGCCTGTTCACCGAGCGCAGCCGCGGTGTTGCGTGCGGCGACCGCCTGCTCGTAGACGCCGTTGCTGTGCTCGGCGACCTGGTTCATGTTGCCGAGCTTCGACAGGAGGTCGGTCGCGCCCTTGCTCTCGCCGTCGAGGAAGAGGCTCAGGCTGAGGTCGGCGCCGCCGGAGCGGTAGAGCTGCGAGGCGACCCGGCCGGCCTGCTTCGTCGCGGTGTCGGCCTCGGCCGTCTTGGCATCGGCCTGCGACTGGATCGCGGTGGCTCGGGCGTCGGCCTCGAAGAAGGCCTCCTCAGCGGCCTGGAACTCCGTACCGCGCTTCTCGGCCTCGTCCTGGGCGACCTGCAGCTCGTCCTGCAACTGGACGATGAAGTTCTTGATGTTCGTGACCTCGGCGGCCTTGGCGGCCTCATTGCCCTTCGCGGCCTGGACGTCGTCCCACGAGGGGTAGTCGGCTGCCGACGCCGGGCCGGCGACACCGAAGGAGCCGACGATCGCGAGCGACATGACGATGGCGGCGGTGAGGCGTCCTCGCCACCGCACGGAGGACGCCGATCCGGCGTTGGTCGTCCGGCTTCGGCGCCAAGCGCCGGCAAGCTTCTTGCTCATGAAGTAGGGGCCCATCTCGGTTCGCTGCAGTCACATCGGTCACATCGGTACCACTGTCCACGCTAGCCCGACGGGGGTCGGGACCGGCTGTGGACACTCCCGTCGGCCGCGGCATCCGGGAGTGGTCCACGCCAGAGGCTAACCCCGGCCGGGGGCCGTGGAGTGGTCATTCGGCGCCTGTCGTCACATCCGGCATGGAGCGCAGATCGCTGCTTTGCGAAGTCGATTTTGGATTCGGGGGTTTCATCCGTATGCTTGTCGCTCGGTAGTCATGAAGCTTCAGGGCTTCGCGGCCCTATCGTTTAGCGGCCTAGGACACCGCCCTTTCACGGCGGCAGCACGGGTTCGAATCCCGTTGGGGTCACCACCGACTACTGGAAAAACAGCCGCTCGGATTCAGGTATAGTGAGTCTGCGCGACTGCGAGAAGCACCGAGTAACGCCAGCATCACCGCAGTTCGCATCACCAGCAATTCAACATGTATGGCCCTGTAGCGCAGTTGGTTAGCGTGCCGCCCTGTCACGGCGGAGGTCGCGGGTTCAAGTCCCGTCAGGGTCGCAAAAGGTCGGAAGCCCTCTCGCAAGGGAGGGCTTCTGCTTTTGAGACATCGTCGCCATTCGTGCAGCTGATGTACTCGGCTCTGTAGCTCAGTTGGTAGAGCGCACGACTGAAAATCGTGAGGTCACGGGATCGACGCCCGTCGGAGCCACTGGCCCCACTCCCTAGCTTCTACATGGGATGTGGGGCCTCCTTCATTCTCCCAGATGAACCGGCAAAAAGCGTCTGGTGTAGCCGTATGTGTAGCCGATTCGAAAAACCCCCTCACGATCCGTAGACCGTGAGGGGTTTCCCCGTGTTGCGTGTCGGGGGTGCGTGGTTATGCTTCGGGGATGACGAACTACCTCGCGCAGCCACCAGCACAGAAGCGTCGCGTCCGGTGGTGGTGGATCGCGGCACCAGTTGCCGCAGCGCTCCTCTCAACGTCCGTCATCTTTGGTGCGATCACGCTCATCCCGAACGACACGAAGACGGCAACCGAGAAGTGCAAGGCAGATGTGCTCGAGCAGTTGAAGTCACCATCGACAGCGAACTTCGCGGACGTGGACCGTATGTCCGAGGAGGATGAGCGCGAGTTCGTCCGGGACCTCCCCATTCGAGACGGCGAGAACCCAGTGTTTGTGATCGAGGGGGCTGTGGACTCTCAGAACAGCTTCGGTGCCGTTGTCCGGTCGACGTTCACCTGTAGGGCGCAGAAGTTCGGCCCGGTGTGGACGACGAACACGGCACTATCGGAGTGACCGGTCGTCCGAAGCCGATCCGTTACGACCAGGACACATGGTTGGTGATGCGCAACGACCCGGTGAATCCGAAGGCGATCATCGAACGCCGCCGTGACGGTGCCGGTGAGGATGTGTTCTTCGTCTCGCGTTGGAACGTTGACCCGGGTGCGCGTGTCCTCATGGGGACGAAAGGGTCCTTGGTGGAAGCGGATGAGTTCGTCCGTTACGACCTGCCGACGAAGCGCGACGGGCGGGATGGGCCGCCGAACGGGATCGACGGCGACGGGGTACAGCGACGGCGGTAAGCAAGGCACCTGACCAACTGCGTCTAGGATGACGATCATGCAGCGTCGCCGGCTCCTCATCGCGTCTATCGCGTCCACCGCTCTCGTCTTGGGCGGAGGAGCCGCCTACGCGATCCTGCCGAAGCACTTTGCCCGGATCGCGGCATGCGAGTCCATCCGGGCAGTGATCGACGAACGCGGCGATGTCGTGCACGCACAGGACGGTGGAACGCACGTGTTCGTGCTCGGAGACTCCTACACCTCAGGTGACACCCTCGAAGAGCGCACCGACGCATGGGTCTACCAGCTGCCAGCTAGCCTCGACTGGTCCATCGATTTCAGTGGCGTCGGCATGACCGGCTTCACGAACGGCGGCTACTGCGAAGACGGATCCTACCCCGACCGCCTCGCGTCGCTCACGATCCCGGAAGCTTCTCTGTTCGTGATCGAGGGCGGCTTGAACGACACCGCCGTGTCGGAAGAGGAGCTGCGCGCCGGCCTAGCGGACACGCTGCGCGCAGTCCCGGCAGGCATGCCGGTCGTCATCATCGGCCCGGTCGCCGCTCCCAACTCCCCGAACGCTCCGAAGGTCGACCGAATTCTCGCCGATGAAGCCACAGAGCTCGGGGCTACCTACGTGAGCGCGATCAACTGGGATCTCGAGTTCGGTCCCGACGGCCTCCACCTCACGCCCGCCGGTCACTCGGCGTACGCTCGGCAGCTTTCCGCGGCGCTCGCGTAACGCAGAAAAAGCCCCCTCTCGCGCCGGTCGGAACCGGTACGAGAGGGGACTTCTGACTAGAGGGCGCCAGTGCGTTTCAGGAGTTCGTTGAAAGTCATGATCGGCACGCCTTGTGCGACACAGGCATCAACTGCGGCTTGGAAGTTCGCGATCGTGTAGTCGGTCCCGACCGGACCCGAGCTGACGAGACGGTGAATGACGAACACCGCGACACCCTTGCTCGCCTTGGCCTTCGCAACGTTGTTCGAGAGTGTCGCGTCTCCGACTCCCTTGATGCGCATCGCGTTGGTGAAGGTGGCCGGTTGTATGCCGGTCGCTGTGCCTCGAGCGATCGACCAGTAACGGCGGCCGACGGTCTCCGCGAGCAGGTCCGAGTCTCCGTTCGGCCAGGCGAAGTTGTCCGCGGTGAACCCGAGCGCTGCGGTGGTCGACTTCAGGTAGTCGTACTTCGAGATGAGCTGAGCCTCCGTGAGACCGGCAAACCCCGCGGTGTGCTCGGCGGTGTCCTTGGCGTGCGCGCCGATCTCCCAACCGGAGAGATCCCGCATGGCCTTGAGCTGCGCCGCCGAGAGCCCCCCGCCTCCGATGGAAGAGAGGATCGGGAACGCCACCCCGGGCGCACCAATGCGGTCGAGGTACGGCTTCGCGACTGTCCAGTGCGTCGGGTCTGCATCATCGAAGGTGAAGATCGCAGCGCCGTTCGGCAGAGCAGCCGGATCGGCGACGCCGCCTACACTGTTGATCTGCACCGTCGCCGGTGTCGCGTTCTTATCGGTGAAGTACACGCGAGCGAGCTGGATCGTTCCCCACGACGGCGACCCAGACCCGACGGTGAAGTCCGACCGGGCGATGTCGAGGACGATCCACTCACCGACCTTCGAGAACCGCTGTGTGTCGCGTGCAGCGAGCTCTGCGAGGTTGGCCTTGAAGTAGTTCGTCATCGCCGTGTCGCCGAGGTAGATGCTCAGCTCATTCATATTCGTGTAGTCCGGCACCTTGAAGATGATGCGGGGCGTGAGCGCGGTGAAGTCTGTCACGGCCGTCGCGATCTGCCAGAACCGGTAGCTGCCGGTTCCGCCGGACGTCAGCCGCACGGAGGAAGAACCGACAGCGAAGTCGGAAGTGTCGGTCGCGTTAATCGTCCCAGTCCCCGATGCCGCGGTTCCCGTCGCGAGGACGGTCGTCGTCGCCTGAGTTCGCCGGACCAGCGGCCGGACCACCGACCCGGCTGTGGCGAAGACCTGGGCCAGGCTGGCCTCTGAGAGACGGCCGTTGATCGTGGTTTGGATCGGCGATACGGCCGCCGCGGCTGCAGAAGTTGCCACGCCTTCCGCAATACCCTCAACCGCCTCGATCGCGTTCGCGTCTGTCTGGATGACGTTGACGACCGCTGCCGCAGTCGGGACCGTGTTAGGGCCAGCAGGACCAGTGAAGTCCCCGAGAGGAATCTCCTCCTCGTTGTCCTTGATGAGGAACACGCTGCCATCATCAACACGCGCGTCGACAACGGTCTGTGGGTTGAAGGGCAGCGCGTCCTTGACGCTATCGGGCAGCTCCTTCGTTTCGGAGTCGACGGATACGAGATAGTTGACCATGCTGCCCCCTTCAAGGGATACGAGTGGTGGGGGTTAGACGGTGGGCTTGCTGGTGTCTGCATGACGGCCGGAGCCCTGCACAACAGCAGTCGCACCAGTCGGACGCCAGATGCCGTAGTGGATGCCCACCGCGACGATGAACGACGTGAACGCGAGCACCACACCAGTGCCCAGGTCATACGCGGTGCCGGATGTCAGCGAGGACAGGAACTCCGTGCCGAGACCCGTGATCGCCGCCAGGGCTGCGAGGAGAACTGCCTTCAACGCCGGATCGGTGACAACCTTCGTCACCAGGCCAACGATCAGCGGGAGAACCGTTGACACCAGAAGGCCAACGATGAGAACAGGGGGAACGCCGAACGTGATCATGAAGGGTTGTCTCCTATATCGGTGTGTCTTTTAAGTGGGTAAGCTCGCGCTCACCCTCCTGCAGGGGGTCAGGACTTCGGGGTGGTAACAACACTCCGAAGTCCGCTCAGTCAGAGTGCAGATCCTCGATCTCGAGCTGCGTCATGTCCTCAGCGGACGGCATCGGCATCTGACCCTGACGGCCATTCCGATCCCACGTGATCAGCTGCCGGAAGAACCGGCGGATGATCGCGTTCGTGGACTTCTTCCACTCCTTGAACGCGTCAAGCTCCGCCTGAACAGGCTGCAACGCGATCGCGATGCGCTTGTCCACGTACTCGGCGAGCTCAATGTTGTTGTCGAACAGCTGCGACCCGGCGTCCACCTGGTTGCGGGTCTCAGCGGTGCGGTTGGAACGCTTGCTGTTGATGTACACGCCCAGCCCGAGGAGCGCTGTGACGATGAGGCCGGCAGCGGAGATCATCTCCGCGCCGGTCACTTCCGCACCGCCTTGCTCTTACGCAGCTGAATGCCAAGGTCGAGGACGCGCCAGATGGGGAGCACGACCAGCGCGGACATGAGTCCCGCGGTGGCTTGCGAGCCGGGTACCTCGAAGCTGCGTGCCGTCAGCACTGCCACGTACGAACCGACCAGGCCGATGAGGACGAGCTTCGCCCCCAGCTCAAGCCTCCCCAACTTCGGGAACGACACCCCCACCAGACAGGCCAGCGATGTCAACGCGATCGCACCAGACCAGAACGCCGCGTACGTGGTGTTTGTCGCATCCGTCACAGACCCCACCCCGCGTGCGAACCCGACCACCCCGAAGTACAGGAAGATGAGGTTACCCACCGGGAGGACGACCCGGAAGATCCCACGGAACCGCCAATCCTCAGGCCGGATATTGCCCGACGCCCAGATGGACGCGGCGAAGAGACGATTGAACATGAACCCTCCCCGGGGTTGAGAGGAAGTCAGGACGCCGCGGGCTTCGGGTAGTCCTTCTCGAGCTCTGCCTGGATCTGGTCGAGCTTCAACCGCAGCTGCTGGTTCGGCTCGTTGCCGATGATCGCGAACCGCAGCTGGTCGATGACACTGTGAACGTGCCATGCGTGGTCCTCGACCCGCTTCTGCGAGTTGAGCACGAGGTTCAGTGCGTACCGGTCTTCGTCGTTGAACATGTCGTCCTCCTGGGCTGGTGTCGGTCGGCCGGCGGATGCCGAACCGGATGCTGCTGCGATGCGTGGTGCCGGGTCCTCGAGAGGCGTGTTGCCGAGAGCCGCAGCACGTGAGGACGATTCGACGGGGGTGAGGGTGGTGTGGATGTGTGCGCCGTCCCACAGCGACCCGGGGTTGTCGCCGCGCCCTGCGACCTCAGCGAACTTCGTCCCGGCAGGAACCCACCCGTTCGTGAACGACTGCACACCGCGAAGGTGCGCCCACCCGGCGTGCTTGCCGTCCGCAGCGAGACGTGCGCCGACGACGAGACCAAGCCCGGAAGACGACCCGACGTACTCGATGACCATGTCCTCGTACGCCACAACAGCGTCACCAGCGGAGGCGTAGAAGTCGACGCCTCGGTGACCGATCGTCGGATCGTAGAACGGGCCCTTAGCGCCGAACGGTGTCCCCTGTCGGGAATATGCGGGGTACGTCATGTCGTCACCAGCTCACGTCAGTGCGGAACGCGATGTTCACTCGCGCCGCAGTCGAAGTGGTGTTGGACACTGCCTGCGTGACGACCGTGCCGTCCGTGTTCACAACACCAGAGAAGAAACCCGTCGAACCACCCGACACAAGCACCCCGTTGAACCCAACAGGCTGCGACGGGCGGGCACCGACCGGGAGCGTGCAGATCACCACAAGGGCGGTGATGCCCGCCGCACGGGAGAACAGGGCGTCCAAACGGATCTCGTCCAGACGGCGAGTCAGAGAAGACCCGGCACCCCACGTCCACGCTGGGGCGGAAGTGTTCATCGTCGGAGCAACGAACGTTCCCCTGATACCTGCCGTGTTCACCCAACCCGTGTTCGTCCACGTGTACTTCTGGGCGACACCCGAAACCCACAGTTCCCGTCCTTCCCAGTTCCCCGACGACGGAAGGTCCATGACCATATCCACAGACGGGTCGAGACGATCCGACGCCGCATCGGACACCTTCGTCAGGTCAACGGCGAAGTTCGCAGCATCCGTGTTCGCGAACGTCGGCATGCCCTTCGCATCAGTACCAGCCATGCTTCCTCCAAAGAAAAACGCCCCCAAAGTTGGGAGCGTGGATGAGTGGGGCGGATCAGGCCCAAGAGATCGACAGGGCACCAGATGTTGAGGCGGGTTGCCATTCCATCCACCCCGAAGCGGACGCCTGCACAGACCCGATACCGAACGCGGTGCCCGACTTCATCGCGGCACCCCATGCGAGAGGAAGCTGCTTGTACCCCGACCCCTGCGACACCACGAACGTGTCCAGTGCGGAAGGTGGCGCACCTGCACGGCCACCGTCGGCGTGCAACGTCAACGTGACGTTCGACGACGGGGCTTGGTTCGCTGCCACCTGGATCCCGAACCCGGTGACCGTTGCGCCGGCCGGAACCGAATCGCGCACCTGAGTGCCGTACCAGTAGAACCCCGACCTGGTGTCCGACACGGAGAACGTGTTGTCCGACCAGCCGCCGGAACGCCAGGTTGCGGAGTCCGTAGCAAAGAACGATCGCGCCCCTGAGCCGCCGCCTGGGGTCACAGGAACCTCAGGGGTGGTACCTGTCTCATCAGCGGACGAAACACCCAGCACGACCCCGTTGGCAGCCCAGTGGAGCATCACCCTGGATGATGCGATAGGCGGTTCGCCCATGTAGGGGACGATGTACTCGCGCCCATCATCAGCAGCGACCGTCACACGACCAGAAGTCGCATCACCCACCGTGGTACCCGTCGCCGCGTTCGGGACCATCCCCAAACAAATCGGCTGACCACCGAGGAAACCAACCCACACCGCTTGCCCCGGGAACGGTGCTGCGTTGACCATCGGCATTGCCAGGCCCGCAGCACCACCGGCACCACCAACGTTGACCATCGCCAACCGGTTCGGCCAGTCAATGGACACACACACGCCCTGCGACAGCGACGAAGCGCCAGCATCAGAAGATGCCCGGTCGTTGGCCTGAGATTCCCCCAGCCCTACCATGTGTCCGAAGCAATCAGCTCGAGCGTCATCGAAGCAGTCGGGTCGAAGCTGTACCGCATCGCAGTCACCTCACCCTTCACCACACGACCCGACGCCGGATCCGTCACCTGCCCGAAATCACCGAGCTCGATATGCGGTTGCGGCAGACACGTGATCTTCGTGGTCTTCGACTGACGGGTGGACACACGCGCCAACACTGTCGCCGCCGCCTCATCCACCTTCGCCTGCGTGTCCAACAGTGGAGACGAATATCGGTACGTGCGGCCACCGATCGGACGTGTCACCGCAAGAGGATTCGACTCGTCCAGGATCTGCCGGAAAGCGACCAGGTCGTTGCCGCCGATCGACGACTTCACCTGCACCTGGTTGTAGAAGTTGTTCGACATTGAATCGTCCATGTCGATGACACCGTTGATCTCGAACACTGGTGTGGTCGACGTCAACCATGCATCCTTCACCCGGGCCGTCAACGCACCCTGACGGGTCATGTGCGGCACCCCACCGATCGAATCCAACAGTTCGGTGATCGCATCCAACCGGGACCGGTACGTCACCCCCGCAGGCACGGCACGGTCGGTGAGTGTCTGTACGATCGGGATCGGAGACAGCCGCCGGATCTCATCCCACACCGAGTTCCCGGCGACCGGACCCTCAGCTTTCAGGAAATCATCGGCGTCGATCTGCTCGAACCGGTCCGACAGTTTCAGCTCAGCAGACCAACCCACGACACCCAACTGCGACGGGTAACGCCGGAAATACTCTCGAGCGGACGGGATCTCCGTGATACGGAACCGTCCCATCGGGATCGACCACACCTTCGGGCCAACAGTCACCGTCCGCTCAAGCACGATCTCCTGACCGAACGGCGCCAACGGATCCGTCTTCCCCTTCGGCACAAACGAAGCCCCGTCGTTCGACAGGTACATGGACCCCTGCCCCTGGATCTTCGCGTCACCGTTGAACGACAACGACCCCGACTTCCAATCCGCCGGCACACTCTCAATCGTCGTCTTCGCACCGTACACAGCCGAAGCACGCCACCCAGGATCGTGACCCTCGTTCAACGCCTCCAACAGTTCAGGCTCAAGAGCAAGCACCATCAGACACCTCCCGGCGGGTTCCGCAAAGCATCCAGATACGTCAGGTAGGCGGCGTTGAAGTCCCCATAGGTGGGGAACGCGTCGTTGTACATCTGGTACGTGATGATCGGCACCTGCACATCAAGCGGCGAAGAATCCGTCTCGTCACCCTCAATGTCCCAACGCACCCACTCGCCACCCCACTGCACATCCTGAGGAACCTGCTTCACCGTCCCCACAACCGCATAGAACAGCGGAGGCAACCGTGACGGTGGCGCAGAACGCACCAACACCAGCGTTGCGTCGAGGATGCCGTCGAGCTCATCAGCCGCTTCGATCGTGCGCGTGTTGCATACCAGCGGGATGCCCTCGAGCTTCCCCGCCAACCCCATCAACGTGATGATGCGGCCCGACACGTTGTGCTGCTCATACGGGCGCTTCCGAGTCAGCACGCCACCGAATTCAGAATGCCCATCCACAGCGATCGACGAAGCCGGTGCCAATGGGTCACTGATGACCACCTGATCGCCGGGCCAAGCAATCGTCACCGTCGCCTCATTGGTGATACCCAACGACTCGCCCGAAACGTCGTACAGTTCCGCCCGGTACGTCACCGGGATACCCAACGGCACCTCATAGTCGACGACCACGAACGCCCCAGACGCAGGCTCACGCAACGCACCCCGCACCGTCGTCTGGTACTTCCCAAACAGACGGAACAGGGTGATCGTCGCATCCTCCGGGACAGCCGACACAGTGACCTGCACTCGAGGTCGAGACAGGTCACCGAACGGAATCGCCGTCAACAGGTTCACGGGGATCTCGTACAACCCCGGGATCGACGTCTCACTCAACCCGACCGTCGAATACAGGCCCGGCTCCATCTCAACCAACCCTGCAGGAACATCTACCAGACCCTCATCGGGCATCAGATCCTCCTAGCGCCGGCACGAGACCGATCGGATTCTTGAGCGAGACGGAACTCGACCGTCTCCCCAGCGACACCCTGGATCATGCCGATCAGGGTTCCGTTAGACGTGACGATCGGCGCGTTGAAACTGACCTGCGGTGCGGCGACCATGTACGGCGCAGCCTGAGACCCAGGCCCGTTCACATATCCGCCCTCAGCGAACCCAGGGACACCGAGACGACGACCGGTCTCCCCCCAAATGTCCAGCGACCTCGAGCGCTTGGACGGCGCCAGAGGAATGTACGACTCACCGCCCGTCTCCGGCTCGCCCCACACCCGCCACGAACCAGCCGGGGCGATCTGCGCCACATGGTTCTCGCGCATCCCGCCATTCGCGTAGAAGTCCAGAACGCCACCATTCGCCTGAGCAACCGAAGCGCGGCCATCCTGCGACCCGCCTGAGCTTCCGCCAAAGAGCGGCATTCTGCCAACCAGTTCGATCACTTCACGCATTGCCTGCTTCACGCGATCCAAGTTCGCCACTGCCGCATCAGCGCCAGTCAACGTCACCGCGGTAGTAACCGCCGCCGGGGTGGCAATGAGCTGATTCGCGTACCGCTCAGCCGCCTCGCGCGACTCACCCAACGCCATACGCGCATCGATGATCCGCTGCCGGCCAGCATCCAAAGCACCAGCAATCTGCTCTGTCGTCCCACCAACCGCGGCAATAGCTGCCGCATTCTCATTCGCCGCACGAGCGGCAGACAGAAGCGAGTTGGCAGTGTCGCTGCCAGCCTGAGTCGTCACGTCGAGCGACGCGGAACCCGAGTCCAGGTTCTCTTGCAGATCACGGAGCGCATCGTACAGAGCGACCGTGGTCTCCTCGAGATCGAACTGAGCCGAACCGAAGTTGCGGATCTCCTCTGCCAGCTCCGAGATTGAATCGGTGGTATCGGACGCGACCCCAGCGAGCTCCTCGAGGGACTGCGCCTGAGCTTCGGCCGACTCGGTTGCCCCCTCGTCTGCCTCCTGCTTCTGCTTCGCCGCCTCAGTAGCATCCTCAATCGACGATGCGCTGCCCTTCACTGTGTCGTTCAACAGCTTCGCAGCCGTCTCGTACTCGTACGTGTTCAGGCCAGTGCGCTTCAGTGCATCAGCGAGCTCGGCGTTCGACATCTTCGTGACAAGAGTCTGCTTGGAAACCTCTTCGAGAGCGTCAGCATTTCCCAACGCCGCCGCGGTAGCGACATCGAGGCTGATTCCCAGTTTCTCGGCAGCGTCGTACGCGGACCCATTGTTCATCCAGAGGAAGGACTGCTGCGCTGCCAGGTTGCCCTTCACCATGTCGCGTGTTGCGTCAGTGATCCGCCCGGAAGCTGAATCCATCGTCCCCGCAAGAGCTTCCGTCCGTGCGGCAGCCTCAGCCTGGGATGCTCCGAACATGGTCAGAGCGGCAATGGCGATACCGATCGCGATACCCCAAGGCCCAGCGAGGACGCCCATCACGCCACGAGCAGCGCCAGCAACAGCCGGGAACGCCGTGTTCAGCGTCGCAAGCGCCAGACGGAACTCGACAACCTTCGGGACCGCGAGCAGGAATGCCCCGCCCGCCAGACCGATAACCGCAACAAGTGCACCTACCGCGAGAAGACCGCTCTGCACTGGGGCAGGCAAGGCGTTGTAGCCATCGATCAGGCCAGTGAGTGCCTGGATCATGTCGCGGAGCACATCATTGCCGCCCGAACCCGTCTGGATCAGAGCAGTGTCGAACGCGCCGCCGAGCGCTTCGACGTCACCGGACAGGTTGTCGAGACGCATCGCAGCAGTCTCGGCCGCGTAGCCGGTGTCATCAACCTTGTCTGTCCAGTCTGCGATACCTTCAGCGCCCTGGTTGTAGATGACGGAAGCAGCGCGGACAGCGTCTGAGCCGAAGATGACACCGAGAGCAGAGTTGCGTGCCTCGGGGGTCAGGTCCTTCAACGACTGCTGAAGGTTCCCGGCAAACTTTTCCATACCGATGAACTGGCCCTGCGCGTCGTACGCGGAGATGCCAAGCTCGTCCATCTTCTCTTTGGCCTCGGCGGACTGCGGGGTGAGGCGCTGCAACATCGATTTGAACGACGTGCCGGCATCAGAACCGATCAGGCCGGCCGATGCGAACGCCGCCAGGGTTCCCGTGGTCTCCTCAATAGAGAGGCCAGTCTGAGACGCAACAAGGCCACCCTGGTTGAGGGCGCCGGCAAGCTCCTCAACAGAACCCTGCGCCTTACCCGCACCAGCAGCAAGAAGATCCGCAATGTGGGGGACGTCGGAACCGGCGACACCGAACTGTGTCATAGCAGTAGCGGCGATCGCTGCGGCATCGGCAACACCGAGACCGCCAGCAGCGGCAAGGTCGAGCGCGCCGGTCAAGCCGCCACCCATGATCTCAGCGGTCGAGATACCAGCCTTCGCCAGCTCCTCGATCGCGTTCGCCGATTCAGTTGCGGAGAACACGGTCGTAGCGCCAGCCTCGATCGCCGCGTCACGCAGCAGGCCCATGTTCGCGGCAGACTCGTGCGTTGCCGCCTGCACATACGACATCGACTGGTCGAACTCAGCGAACTTCGCAATCGCCACACCAACACCCGCAGCAGCAGCGAGGCCGATCCCCGTAAGTCCGCGTCCAACGGTCTCCGACTCGCCACGGAACTGGGTTCCGAGACGCGTCGTGGCGGCCTGAGCCTGAGACATTCCCGCAGTGAAACCCTGAACATTCGCGAGCAACCGCACCATTACTGTTCTGTCGGCGATGATCACCACCCCCAACTAGTCAGTGTTCGATTGGTTACCGGTCCTCGCGGCGCACCGACCACATGCGGCCGGCGTCAGCGTTCTCGCCCGAATACGCAGGCGCGGACTGCGCCTGCTTCAACGCCTCGCATGCGAAGCAACGCGACGGCGGGTCGACGACGTAACGGATCGACCCGTCACGGTTGTCAGGGTTCGCGTCCATCGACGTCGACTCCGACAACAGGTGGCCGCACGGGCCATGACGGTCAGCATCAATCGCGTCGAGCGCTGCTAGGAGCTCGTAGGACTCGGCGTCCCACTCGGACTCAGTGCGGCTCGTGGTCTCGACGAGCTTCCCGTTCTTGTACTTGTGCTTGGTAACCGTCTTCGGCTCCCACCCCCACAACCTGCGGGGTGCGATACCGAGCTGACGGGCCAACCTCACATCACGATGTAGCCGAGGGGACTCCCTCAGCCTCGCGACAAAAAATCGACACCACGTGCGCCCTGAAGCCGGTTGACCTCGATGACGGCGGCACCGATGCGGTCATGGTCGCCGTCCGTAAGGGACGCGATGATCTTCGTCCACTGCTCGTCGGTGATGTCCTCGAGCGTGCCGTCGTCCTCAACAGACTTCGCGGTGCGCTTCGTGACGAACGTGAAGAAGTCTTGCGTGTTGAATCCCCACTTCGCGTCGCCCGCGTTGTTCTTGCGGGGCGGGTTCTGGATGACGAACTTGTTGTACTCGCCGTACGGGACCGCGGTGATCCGCAGCGTCACCGTCGCGACAAGCATTTCCTTCTCGATCGCGGTGATCTGCTTCTGCAGATCAGCAACCGGCGACGAACCCAGACGGGTGTCCTTCGCCGTGTCATCACCGCGCGACTTGAGAGCATGCACAAGTTCGGCGTGCAACCTGTCACGCTCGGTGTTCAGCTCGCCATTCAGGCAAACCGCGACATCCTTGAACGCGAACTTCTGGGCGGCAAGAGCCGCATCAATCTTCGACATGTGTATCTCCCACGGTTCCCACGGTCAGAAAGAGGAGCCTGCTGCCGTCGCCCGTGGGCACACACGACGGCAGCAGGGGTCTAGAGGGTCAGGCGACGATCTGCTGGAAACGCACGACCGGGCCGGTGATGAAGAGCTTCTGCTCGATGCGGTCCACAGCGTTCGCTTCCGGCGCCATGACACGCTGCACGCCAGCCGTGTACGGCCACGCCTCGTACCAGTCGCCGACCGCGAACGCCTCATCAGCAGGCTTCTGGACACGCTTCACAGCGACACCAGTGGTGCCCTTCTCGAGAGCGAGACGAGCCTCGTCATCGGCCGGCACGTCCAGGTTGAACGTGTACCGGATCGTCAGGCCAACACCGGTCTCACGGCCGGGCTGCTCGAAGTCCTGGATCGTGCACAGACGAGAGTCCGTGATCGTCCCCTGATCTCCGGTCGTCGCCCAACCGTCACCAGTCAGGTAGCAAGAGATGTCCGTGCTCGAGGACGCGTTCGCCTCAGTGAGCTTGATCGCCTCAGTGTCAGCCGCGGTCGTCAGAAGCACGACCTTGGTGTTGCCGTCGACTGGAACTGAGGCAGGAGGGTTAGCCATGGTGGCCCCTTTCATTCGCGCCCACGGATGATTTACTGGGATCACACCGACGAAGCCGGTGAGTCTTAGGAGCCGTCAGCCTCAGGCTTCGGCGCTCGAGGTGTCTTGACGTTGTGCTTCGGCTTCCGAGGGAGCAGCGACGGCTCGAACCGGGTGAGCTTCACGTGCGCGTCCTCACGGAACTGCGACGGCAGAATGTCGTACTGGTGGCCGGTGTCCTTGTCGCGGACACGGATGAACTTCGCACGCATCATTTACCCCTTCGGAGTGGAATGGAGATCGAACACATCAACAGCCGTCCACAACGTGACCTCACCGTCACGGTCAGGACGCACCGGTTGGGACGCTTCGGCTTTCATCGGCCAACACGAACGGCCAACAACGGTCGGGCGGAAGTTCATGAGCTGCGCATACACCCGCTCAGCAACCGCCTGAGCCTGGTCAGGACGCTCACCAACCGCATGAATCATGAACGAGAAATCAGCGGCAATCTGAGCAAAATCCAACCGCTCAGACGACCACACAGCCTGATCCGAATACACGACCACATACGGCACCGGCGTCTTATCTGGCACCACAGAATCGAACGTCTTCAACGCCAGAACCGGATCCTCACGCAACCGCGCCAACACCGCAGCCTTATGCGCACGAACAGTCACAGCAAATCACCCACGGCACGCGACAGGCCCTCCATGAAGTCCGCCTCGTTCGCTTTCAAAGCTGGCCCCAGGTGAGGGATCGGCGCGTTGTTCGACGTCCCGTACTCGAGGATGTTCCCGAGCGCACCCTGAGGCCCACCCTTGTCCGGCCCGATCTCCGCAGCCGTCTGCTGAAGACCAACGTGGATGTCATACGTGATCGACTGCGGGTAGTACGGGGCGTGAGCAAGTCCGCCGGCCAATGACCGCGCCTCGTCCTTCACGTGCCTGGCCGTGACCTCAACCGCCTGCCGCACGTTCTGAGCACCCCGGTACCCAGCGCGGCCAAGATCGGCGCTGAGTGCCTGCAAGTCGGAGAAATCGAACTCGATGTCACTCATGAGATCTCCTTCACAGGCAGACGGCGCGCGGTAGCTAGCGACTGATGGTGGAAGCCTTCAACACGGAACCGACGCCCCACGAGAGACGAATCGAACCGGGCCGCGGTGATCGTGGCAATGTGTCCCTCTTCGACATCGCCGGAAGTTCCAATGGGAAGCGAGATCGTGGCGCGCTGGGCCGTAAGCAACTGGCCCGCGACGTCGAGCTCGGAAGACTCGGCATTCTGGAAGCGCACCCGGCAGGGGCCTTCGTAGGAGACGATCGGCGCGTCCGTGTACTCGAGATTCTCCTCATCGAGCACAGTCCCAATCTCGTCGGTGGTGATAGAGCAGGCGTCGAACATCATGCTCACGGCAGCAGCCTGCAGTTCAGGTAGCGCCGCGGCGATGTCCTGCCCGAGACTCACAGCTCGCCACCCTCGTAGATGGGCGTGCCGGCGATGTCCACCCCGCACGAGCAGTACAGGGCACCGAACATCGACGCACACCACGGAAGATGCACACTCGCGAACCCAAGCATGTCAACCGAGAACGCGCCGGACACCTCGTCGGACAATCCTAGGAAGTCCCACCATCCATCGACGGTGACTCGTCCTTTGCCCGACTGGAAGGTCTTCGACGTGGAGCCGTCGTCCACAGATACGGTGACCTGCGTTGCGTCGTCAGGCTTCTTCACATGCGAGACGACGGCCTCGCGGATGGCGTAGTCAACCTTCGCCTCACTCAGCTCCCGAGGCGGCGTGAACGACGTCCTACGGTCCTCAATGAGCATCTCTGCGTCGGCGATCCACATCTCCCACTGCTGCTCAGTAACTGAGCCAGGTTCGGGGGCGGCCTGCCCAAGAGCAACCGCAATCATGCTGGGAGTCACAGACATGACCGCCCCCTTTCCCTAGTTAGGACTCGTCGGACTTCTTAGGACGACCAGGACCACGCTTGACAGTGCCGTCAGCGGGCTCCCACCCATCCGTGAACCGGTCATCCTTCGAGTCGTCAACCGAGACGACCACGCCGGTGTTCGAGTTCTTGAACCTAGACATTCGCGACCGCATCCTTCACCGTCGCGAACGCGTCGAGGTCCATGACCGCCCAGCCGTAGACGATCTCCGCGCGAAGAGCGATCTGGTTCTTGCGCTTGAGGTCACCGAGACCGTCCGGGTCGCCGTAGCGGATGAGCTCGACGGGAATGTCCTTCTGGACGCCCCAGCGGAACGCATCCCACTGACCGACGATCGCCTTGACGTTCGTGTTCGCGGAAGCCTCCGGGAGACCCGAGACGGTGCTCGAGGAGAACGCAGGAAGGCCTTCGAACGCGGTGACGTTCGAGCCGAAGCCGAGCTCCGGGTACTTCTTGCGGCCGTCCGCGTAGCGCGACGTTGCGATGGTCCACGCGTACGTGGGATCGAACGCGACACCGTTGGGGATGTACCCGTCAGCGATGACCAGACCGGCAGCCTGCTCGATCACGAGGTCAGGGGTGGTCAGCGTCGCCGTGGTGATCTCGACCGAGTTGGTCGTGGTCGCGATGCGGTCGCCAGCGACGATCGAAGCAGCCACCGTGCCCGCGAGCGGGTTAATGCCGTGGAAGCCACCGAGGTCGAGGGCACGCGCGAGCGCAAGACCACCCTCGTCAGCGAGCGTCTGCAGCACACCAAGCTGGTACGCCTCGTCAGCCCACTGGACTTCCTCGTTGAACCGCATCGTCACCTGGAACTTGTGCGGCGTCGCGACCTTCGTACCGAACGTGCCGTTCGTGTCGGCCTTGTTGGCGCCTTCAGCGACCAACTCAGCCTTCGGGCGACCGGTGAGGGTCATGTAGGTGACCTCACCGAACTGCTGCGGCTCAGAGTCCGACAGGACCGCGATCGCAGAGCCCTGCTGGGCCTTCTTGAACATGCCGGCGGCGATGTTCTTCGGGAGGGTGATTCCCGAGGTGGCAAGAACTGCCATGATGATCTTCCTTTACGTTTAGTCGCGCGGCGAGAACAGCTCAGTCACGAACGCGGAGTCCGTGCTGGGCTGAGGCCGCGGCGAGTTGCCTTCATTGGGGACGTGCAGCCCGTTGCTGCCCTGATCTCCCCGGAACTGGATGAGCGCGTCCGCGAACTTCGCCAGATCCTCAGCGCTGCCGCTGGCAGGACCAGCGAGCAAAGCAGTGGGGACCGACTTAGTTGCGGCCACTTCGGCACGTGTCGAGCGGGCCTCGAGCTCCTCAGCGCGCTTCTCAGCAGCAGCGAGCCGTTCGGCCGACTTCTCGGCTTCCGTCTTGTCTCGGTCCTCGAACTCCTTGAGGCGCTTCTCCGCGGCAGCTCGAGCTTCGCGCTCAGCTTTCAGTGCGGACAGCCCCGTCTCGCCCAGAGGGGCATCCTCGACCGTCTCAGTCGTGGTTTCGGGGGCTTCAACAGTCTCGGTAGGTGCATCGGTGATCGTGTCGGACATCTTGTGCCTTTCGTGGGGCGGCATCGCGCCGCGTGAATCCAGCAGCCATCGCAGCTGTGGAAGATGTGGGCTAGGAGTAGAACTCCTCGAGGTACTGGCGCAGCTCAGCGCGCTGCTCCGGTGACCGTGAACGGCGCGAAGCACGGTACTGAAGCACCGAAGCCTCAACACCCGTGTCATTCGTCGTGAAGACCGGCTGGGCGACGCAATGGCAGTTGGCATGAGACGCGAACCGCGCCGTATCCGACTTGTAGACAGCGCCGCGATCAGCGAGCATCCTGCAGAAGGGACAGCCGCCGGCCGTCACTCGGCGCCAACCCACGGCGTCGGGGTCATTGGACCGGTTCGTGGTGATCGTGTCCCGATACGGCCTAGCCGTCTCGAGCTGGACCACTTCGGCAAGTCGGGCATCAACCGAATCACCCGAATCGTCGAACCACGGCGACGCAGCCCAAGCGATCGAACGGCGGATCTCCACCGTCCGGTCCTCGACCACCGCCTCAGCAGCGAAACGCGACCGGACCTCGGCGAGCTCGCGCTCCTCCTCGTAAAAGTCCGCGGCCAACGCCGCCGAACCCTCTGAGTAGTACCCAATCAGCTCAGGGACGCCATCAAGCAACGCCAGCCGGCGCACCTCAGGCGACCCCACAACACGGTTCGCGAGATCCGTCGCATACGCGACAGCCTCAGCAGTAACCAGTTGCAGAGCCGCACGAGACTCACGCGCCGACATTCGGCGTCACCGGGACAGCAGACTGCAGAGCCGCCAGCACAGCACGCCCCGAAGCCTTCCGTTTCTCAGCCATCGCCCGACGAATCTGCTGATCGTCCAAACCCAGCAGCTCGAGACCAACCTCAGTCTCAGCAAGCCACGGAACAGCGCCGATCTGCTTCGCACCCGCGTCCGCAGCAGCCGCACGCGAAAGGTACAACGGGGAACGCCACTTCGTGTCGATCGACGCCCACTCAATTGGGACACTCGACTCGCCATTCTGGATCGCCAACGCTCGAGCAACCGAACGACGGATCGTCACCGACCAGTCATCCGTGGCACCCTCAGCCTCAGCAATCAGGTTGTCGCGGCCGGCGATGTACGAACCCTCACTCGTCGGATTCGCCATGTCCGTCAACGCGAAGTCGGCATCCGGCAGATCCGTCTCCCGCGCCGACAGTTTCGCCAACGCGTTCAGATCAGACAGGTGCGAATCCGGTGACGTCGCATCAATCTGCTTGATGTCCGCCCTCTGGTTCGCCTGCTCACTGTCCAAGTTGTCTGGAAGACCGAACGTGCGAGCCAAAGCAATCTGCCATGCCGCCTTCGCGGACCCATCAGGGTTCTTGAAGATCGACTCATCAGCACCCAACAGGATCAACTTCGGGATGGTGTAGATGTCCATGTGCGCCTCGAGACGCACCAGAGCGCGCAGAGCGGCATCCTGGTAGCCCATCAGTGGGCGGGTAATGCGCGACTTCCCCAAACGGCGGGACGAACGCGGCTGATAGACCAGCGGGTCCGCCGGCACGCCGAAACTGTGCTCCCTGCGATCCACAGACCAGGCGGTGCCCGACTTGGCCGCGCTGATCGTCAGTTTGTTCAAGTACAGGATGAAACCGGTGATGTTGTCCTCATCACGGGCCGTCACCGACAGCAGATTGTCAAGCGACCGGGTGCGGTTGTTCCAATCACCAGTCGCGTTCAGGCCATCCTTCGCGTGGATGAGCGCCCTCGGCTCGCCGGCCGACTCGTCACCCTGCGTGGTGATCAGGTACGAGACACCATGGATGAGCGAATCCTTCAGGCCAGCAGCAACCTCCGAGTAGAAGAAGTTACCGTCAGCAAGCTCACGCATCCCCAACGAACCAATGTCACCATCAGTCCACACCATCTGATCCAGGTGGCAACGACGAGCAAGCCCATCAACACCCTTCGCAGCCCACCCAAGAGCAAGCCCCAGCCTCGCGTACTGCGGCGGGATGATCGTCCCAACCTGCTTGATCGCACGCTTCCCGTCGTAATACGACGACCGCAACAGGTTCCGTGGCGCCTTTGCGTTCAACTCATCAACCAGATGATTCAGGATCCGCAGCTCGTCATCAGACAGGCCAGGAACGCTCAGCTTCTCAGTCAAAGCATTACCGCCGTCCTCGAAGTAGTGCGCCGCGTAGGACGCTTCACGTTGTCGTTCTGAGCACCCCAAAGGGCAAGAGTTTCCGCGACGATCGGGCTGATGTTCGACATGCCGTCCTTACGGTTCCACGCCCACGAACCAGCAAGCGGCCGCTTCGTCGCAACCGACAACGCCACATTCACCTGCGGCTGATCCGTGTGGAACACCGAACCGTCCAGGATGCCGTCGTAGTACTTCGAACAGGCGATAGCCATGTCCTTGCCCTCTCTTGCAGCCAACGTCACTAGGACGTCAGTGCCGATCAGGTAGTGGCGTCCGCGACGCTCCTCGACAAGCCCTGAGAGCTCGTCAACAACGACCGCATGAAGTCGGTTCTTCGACGCTCGTTCAACGACGTAGGGGATTGCCCAGTCGACACCCTTGCGCTCCTCGTACAGCTCCACATGCCAACGTCCATCAGCCCTTACGCCGGCAAGTGCAACGGCCGCGTAGGCGCGATCCGGCGGGACCTCGATCGACAAACTCAGCCGATCAATAGCCATCGACGACGCATCCGCAGCGTTCGACCACGACACCTCATCGATGACCTGTGCGGAACTGACCGCATCCCAGATGCCCAGAGCCTCACGCTTGAACGAATCCTCGTTCGTGAGGTTCTCCCGCATCCGCTCCATCGACTCAACCGGAGTGCGGTGAGGGAACGACGGGTTCGCCTTCGCCCACTGCTTCCGATCATCAGGGTCAGCATCAGGATCCGCCGACATTTCGACGTAGACCATGTTCTGCGCTTTGCCATCCAACGCCTTCGCACGACGGTTCGAGAACTCCTCGCCAGGATCAGACGGACGCGGCGGGGTACCCATGAAGAACAACAGGGCGCCGGCCTCCTGGCGGGACTGGTTCGTCGCCGCCACCATGTCCTCGAGTGCCTTCTCCGTGAGAATCTGCGCCTCGTCGAACACCTCAATGTCAACCTCATCGAAACCACGACCGAAGCCCTGCTCACGAGCACCGAACATGATCACAGAACCGTTACGGAACCGAATCTCCTGCTCACCGTTCGTGTTGCGCGGCTCGAGCATGAACGGCTTGATCTTCCGCTTCGACGTCATGCCCTTCAACGACGAGAACGTCTTCGTAGCCGTCTTCGTACGGTGCGCAGACCACAGAACCGTCATCCCCGGGAACAGGACGCACAAAGCAATCACGATCATGCCGACGAAGAACGTCTTGCCTACCTGCCGGGGAATGCTCAGAACGACACCGCCGACAGTCGCTGCGTACTTGCCGTCCTTACGCTTCCCCAAAGCGACCGTGCCCAAACCGTGCTGCCACGAATCGAACTCAACGCCCATCTTCGAGCACTGGTCCACAATCCGCGGCCAAGAAGTCGTCACAATCCCATCAGGCATCACAACATGCCGAGCAACCTCAGATAGCTTGAGCGTCGAAGGCGCTGTCGGTGACTTCGCTACCATTCTTCGACTCCTCGACACGCTGACGCTTCAACGATTCGATCTCCTTCGAGATCTCCATCTGCCGGCGCGTCAACGAAGCAAGATCACGAGCAGGAGTCGACTCGTCCTGAACAGCACGACCAATCCGACGATGCGTGGCCTCGAGCTCAGCCATCCGATCGCCAGCCTCAATCGCCTCAAGCACCGTCATAATCGGCTTCTGTGGGGCAGTCTCTCCCTCGGAGACAGCACGCAACTTCGCAGCCATTTCGCCTCCATTTGGGTGGAAAAAGTGCGGGGAGAGATTGCGTCTATCCCCGGAGGTCCAGCAGGACGCGGTGATGGGGGTGGCCCCCCTGGGGTCTGGCCTGCCTTGAGGTGACCTCTGATGCATGCCTGACTGACCTTGTGTGCCTGCCTGCGGGCCGTGGCTGTGTCAGCCGAGGGAACCGGACGTGCGGACGATCGGGGCCACGAGACGGGCGCGCTTGGTGCTGTTGCAACCTCGGATGTCGATGCGCTGCCCTTACGTTGGACAACGCATCCTCACCGCCCTTGGCTAGTGGGATGACGTGGTCGATGACGAAGGAGTCCGGGTGCGGGCTGGCCAGTGTGTAGTCGATGGGCTTGCCGCAGATGTGGCAGGCGGGGCGTGCGGCTTTGATGGTTGCTCGCATGCGTGCTTGGTGTGTGGTGTTGCGTGGTCTACCCACGTCGCTACCTCCCCGTGTTGCCGGGCGTGCCCTGCCGGTGTGGGCGCCAACTGCCAAGCCGGGGTGGTCAGGCGGGGGTGCCTTCGGCCGGCGCCCATCCTTCGGTCATCCCGGCCAGGTTGCTGACTGCCGTGTCTTGGTCTGAGCCAATGATCCCCATGCGCTCGAGCAGATGGCGTGTCTCGGCTTCTTGTGCCGGTGCCATGCTTCGGAAAGGGATGTAGCATCCGCTCTGGTCACCGATCGTCCAGGCTTGCGGTTCGACGTATCCGCCGTTGGCGTGGTCTTCTTGTTCAGCGTTCATCGCTGGGTTCCTCGGGTGGGATTTGGTGGGCGTACAGGGGTTCACCGTTGATGGTCCAGGTGACAGGCTCGAGCGCGGTCATCGCTTGACCTCGATGATCAGGTGGTCGCAGTCGCAGCAGATGGTTGTTCCGTCTACGTAGGTGCGTGTGCTCTCGTGCTTGCAACGCCGCACCTGGCGCTTGTAGGTGACGCGCCCGATGATGCGACCACCGGCGACGAGTAGTGCGATGCCGACGATCATCATGATTACTGCGATCTCACCGGTCATCGGTGTCTCTCCCGTCGAGACTGTGGTGCCATACGTTCCACCTGAGTTCCCCGCTGGTCATGTCGCTGCGGTGTGTTGGTCCGCAGATGCAGTGTTCGTCGGGTTGGTGGTCGATGAGGTCACCGTTGGGGATGCGGTGGGTGTCTTTGGGGTGGGTGACCGTTGACCAGGTGTCAACCATGCCGTCACCATTGCCCGGCGAGGGGGAAGTCTAAGCTCACGTGTTCGTGGTCATGTCCCACTGGCTGAGTACACGTGACCACGAGCCAGTGGACAGGGTGAGGTGCGCCGCATTCGTCCATGTCCATGTCCATGGCAGCCTCCAACGTTCTGTGGTGGGCAGTGACGACGCGTGTGTGTGGCTCTACGGCCTGTGCGTGTATGCCCACCGTGGCCCCGCCGTGAAGGATCGAACTTCACTGAGTCAACGCAGGCACTGTGCACCGGGCCTGCTGTCTGAACCATCCGCGGGATGCCGCACGGGGCGATATCCGACGCCGTGCCGTCTGACAGACCGCCCGGGCATGACTCCGGGTTGCTGTCACCACTCTTAGCCGTTGCTAGCGGGGTGGGGAGGTGTGTCGCGTTCCTGTCTTCGAGCGTGTTGGCTGTCACTGCGTACCTGTACCCTCGTCCGGGCTTGCCGAGACTGTGTGTCTTCGGGCTGCCGGGGGTGCTACTGGTCGCTTCTCGCATGGTGGGTGACGCTGAGACTGGAACGCGAGCCTGTTAACGCAAGAAGGCCCAGCATCCGAAGATGCTGGGCCTCTCTGTGCGAAGTAGTCAGCCGGTTCTGGGCAGAGCTCTACCGGCTTGGTCACAAGTATGGCATGAGACCCTGGGGTTAACAAGCACTAGGTCGTGGGCGTGTCGAGCGAGATGTATGGCCCGCGGATCTCCTCGCTCTGCACGGCAGTCATGGGCGGTCCGTACGGGGTTGGTGGCTCAAGTCGACCTAGGTCGCGGTGTGCCCCGAGGACGGTCCCGGCGATAGTGGTCGAAACGTAGTAACCGATCTCTTTGTCGCCGAAGTTACGCGGGCCGTCACCCTCGTAGTGCATTCCCCCTGGTGTGCGCCAGGTGTACACCCAGCGTTCCTCGATCGTCTGTTCGACCCAGTCGAACTCGGGGTGGAAGGCGGGGTGAGGCTCCGTGGCCCTGCGCATGTCTTTGACCATGGTCTAACTCTCTCGTATCGTGTCGAGTTCTGGCAACGGTTTCGCACCCAACAGTGGCGCGAGGACGTCGATAAATGACCCCGGCCACCATGTTGCCCCACACGCTGAGCAGCGCGCCTCATCGACGGTGGTGTTGTCGGCTTTGTAGTGGATGTTGAACGCCGCGACGTGGATGTCTTCGCCGTCCTTCTTGCGGGCGAGGTAGCGGACACCACAGTCGGGACACGGTGCGGCGATCTCCTTGACCCGTGGTGGGGTGAAGTACTCCTCCACCCGTTGCACCCATCTGGCGACCAGCGAGAACGCCGTGTGTTCCTCGTACTGCGAGAACACCTTCCCGTTGACATCAGTGGTTCTGGATGTGACGACGACACGCTTGTCCTCCAACACGAGCTGATACCAGTCGTGGATGTTCACCTCAGGCCGGACAAGACGTGACGGCTTGAGGTTCACCGCAGCCAAAGCTTCGGCTGCTTGACGGTCGATGTCGTCGTACAGGTCCTGTGCGGTCGTCTCCATGGGTGGTTTCGACCCGAACGAGGATCCGCCGGCGCCGCCGGTGATGCCTGTGAGAATGGCCCCCCGCAACTGGTGCAGGAGGCCATCGGATTCGGGGTATTCGGTGCCATCGTCCCTCTCGACGGTCACCCTGTGTGTTTCGGTCAGCCGGTTCACCAGCGACCCGAACGATTCCTCAGTCATGCTTCGTCCCATCCGTCAGTTGTGTCGGCCCGAAAGCGGCCGTCTCCGAGGACGCCGTACTGGCCGTTCTGGTTGCGGATCGTTTCCCCGTCAACGGGCTCGGGGTGCCCGGCGCGTCGATGCTCGAGCAGGTCTTCACGTGCCTTGCGGACGGTCACTCGCGGCTGACCGACGAGCTCCATGCACTGCTCGCACCATGCGTGTCGCGCTGCAAACTTGAGAGTCTCAGTCATCGGTTGCTCCTTCGATGGACGCTTTCAGAACCGCCTCGATCTGGCCGGCGAAGTGTGCGTTCCAGCCAGGCACGCATTCGGGCTTGCCGAGCAGCGCGTCCTGAACGCACTGCAACTGCTCGCGCGACAACGTCACAGTGACCGGGTGGTCAAACAGCGGAAACCAGATGTTGTGCTCGCTCATTGCGTCTCCTCCTGTTTCGTTTCTTGCGGGTACCCGTGCTCCTGCAAATCAGCGAGAAGACGAGGTTGGGAGTCGGCCATCTCGAACGCTTGACCGATTGATGCCCACGGGGTCGGGAAGTCAGCCACGGTTGTCCCCTTCCGTCGCGGCGGGACGGTGGTTCTCGCAGAAGCGGATGCCACCCGGCGTGCTGACCATCACATGAGCTTGCCCACAGACATCACAGCCCTTGCGGGGCTGAACCGATTCGATGGCCGCGATGATGATCGACGTGATAGTTGTGCGCTCATCGAATGCCTGACGCCGGAGCGTTTCATGCAGATCATCGCTCAGCCGCAGCGTCATCGCTTTGCTCACTTCGTGCCTCCTTCCGAGGGGTGGCGACGGTAAGGGTTCACGGGCCCGGGCCGCATCCCGCGACCGTCGAGCGGTTTCAAAAATGATCCATACGCGGCCTCCTTGCCTTCGTCCCATGCCTCCGCTTTCGCGGCTTCGAGAGACACAGGAGCAGCAGCGGACTCGGGATCACGGAGGAAAGCAGCGAATGCGTCGATGATCGCCTGCCGCGTTCCGAGTCCCCGACCGCTAAATCGGTGCTTGATGACTTCGAACATGCCCTCCTCGAACGCGTGAGCCTCGGCGGCGGAAGCTCGCATGGCGGCGACGCCTCGCTGATAGCCTTCCTCGGATGCCTGCGCCTTGGCGGCTTCGAGTGACGGATCGGCAGCAGCTTCCTTCCAGTACATCTCCGCGACACAGTCGCCGCTTGGGAGGTCCGGTGCCGAGTGCTCAAACGCACCTCTGCCACACTTGATGCAGGCCCACGTTCCCGGCACCGTGTCTCGTCGTGTCAGTTCGGCCTCAGCAGCCTCCAACGCGGCAACGAGGCGGTCGATCAGGTCTCGGGAACCAGGAGCTCGGAACAATGCCGGGAAGTGCTCTCGCGCCTCGGCGATCAGTTTCGTGTTGTCCATCAGAATCCTTTCTTGGTGATCCACCGGGTGAAGTAGACGAGAGCAGCAGCAACCGCAAGATTGGATGCGGCAGCGATGGTGCGGATGATGCGATCCGAGGTCATGTCGTCTTCCTGCCTAGGCGCTCCATGGCGGCGTAGGAGCGGACCGTTCGGGCGGCGTCTTGAACACCGCGGCCGTAAGCCCGCTTCCGATTGAGCCTCTTCTCCCGCATGCCAGCGAGGTGCAGCCGTTGCGCCGCTGATTCGAGTGCCTTCGCCGCGACCTTGGCGTCGTGCCGCGCCAACCACTCGGACTTCAGAATCGCCTCAGCCTGTGGCTCCCAGAAGTCGTAGCGCTCTTCTGGATCGGTGACCCCGCCCTCCGGGTCGTTCTCGTCCAGGATGTGGATGAGTCGCTCACGGTCGCTCATGTTGTTCTCCTTCCGGGGCATTCAGGGTTCCTGACGCCTGTTCCGTTGTTGCAGATACCGCACCGGTGTTCGGTCTCTTCGTGTTCCTGGGGGTTCGGGCTGATCGGGGCGAGACTGTAGGCAGCCCGAACCGACTGACCCGTCACGAGGACACCTGCCCTCGGTCGGCTGGCGTCTGGCAGCACGGGCCTATGAGGGCAGTCCGCTGGGATGGTGCCGACGAGTCGCCGTCCCACTCGACACCGACGAACGGGCCGGACGAGAACCGCCCACAGGAGTCGCAGCGGCTAGAACGGTGTTGAGGCATCGCTGGCACCTCCCGACCACGGCTCGCCCTGCGGTGCACTCTGCGCCCACGGTTCACCCTGCTGTGGCTGGCCCTGTGCGCCCCGTGGAGACGAGTTCCCGCCAGACTGGGGTGCACGTGTCACCTGGACGGTCGCGTACCGCAGATCGGGGCCGATCGAATCCACCTCGAGCTCGATCGACCTGCGCTTCTCGCCTTCCTTCGTCTCATAAGCCCGCTGACCCAGACGCCCCTGCGCGATCACCCGTGTGCCCTTCGTCAACGAACCCGCGATGTGCTCAGCGAACTCACGCCAAGCCGAACACCGGAGGAACAGCGCCTCGCCGTCCTTCCACTCATTCGATGCCTTGTCGAACGTCCGCGGGGTCGAAGCGATCGTGAAGTTCACAACCCCCAACCCGTTCTGCGTGAACCGAAGCTCCGGATCCGACGTCAAATTGCCTACGACGGTGATGATGGTCTCGTTGCTCATGCTGCTCTCCTGTATCGCTTGTTCGCTGGAAGTCCCAGCTGTCGTCGTACAGCCGCCACCGAAGCCGGTGCGACCTTCATCTCTCCCGCAATGTCCGCGTCACACTTGCCCTGCTCCCACAGGGCACGCACCTTCTGCGGTGTCGTCATGGTCGGCTCGTACGAGGCTGCCGCCACGGTGAGGAACTGCTCGAGCGTCAGACCAGACGCCTCAGCCCGGTCCTCGAGCGCCCACCACACCTTCGGGTCGATGTCCACCTTCATCAGAAGATCGCCTCCCCTCGTTCTCGTTTCGCGTCCTCATCGCAACGGACGCAAGGGTTCATCCAGTCGCCGGCCGGATAGCCGGGATGGTGCTTGCACTCCTTCACGCCAGAAGTCCCGATGTGCGTCACCGTCGCTCGAGGCTGCTCAGGAGTGTGAGCGACCTGCTCGTCCTCCCACCGTCTGTCACGCAACCAACCCGCCGGCATCTTCAGGTGCGACTTTTCCTGACCGATGTTCAGCAGCTTGTACGTGCGCACACCGTTGATCAGTGTCGTAAGGTCCGTGGACTTGATCGCAGCCTTGAACGCCTTGAACGCATCCGGCTTCGCCTGCTTCCTCGGATACTCGGCCCACCAGTACTCAAATTCCTCGGTGTACACGTGCACCTTGGGTGCACTAGTACTTACTTGGGATGGGACTGGGATGGGATGGGATGGGGCAGACCGAACTTCTTCCGAACTTCGGGCGAACTTCGCCGTTTGTTCAGGCGAACGTTCGGGGTCTGTTCGGTCGTTGTTCGCCCGAACACCCTTCTTCGCGGCACGGACCTTCTTCATCCGCTCCTGCGCCGCCGAACGCTCAGCCTCAACCACTTCCTTCAACGGCTGATACGCAGACCAGTCCTTGAAAGCGAAGTCGTAGTCGGGGTCGTCGGGTGTCTCAACCCACAGGCGAGCCTCGACCAGATCACCGATCAACCGGCCGTCACCACCAAGCCGCTGCACTGTCTTCGATGTGATCCGCCCATCGGTCAGGTACTTCGCGCACCATGACCCTGCGAGCGTCCAGAGGCCGACAGATGCCAGCTCGAGCTCGACGACCTTCGGGTGGCCGTGGAACCCGTCATCTACCTTGAACCACGGCATCCGTGTCACCTCCCTGGGCCTCGATGCGTCTGTACCCCTTCCTGCGGTTGCAGGTGCGGCACGCGAGGACGATGTTGTCCGGCTCGCTAGTGCCGCCGTGGAACTCCGCTAGAACGTGGTCGAGCTCGAGGTACTGGAAATGCACCCATGCGCTGGCGTGTCCGTTGGAGCGTAGGAACCATTTGATGGTGCCGGGGGCGCCGCAGTAGACGCACGTCGCTGGACCGGATTCGCCCGGCTCGACTCCGTACCGTTTAGCGATCGCGATCCGCGTTCTGGACGGGATCTGCATCTTCCGGTAGCCGGTCTTGGGATTGCTCGCCATGTCTCCTCCTCTCGATAGTCGTTTCGTGGTCGTCTCCGAGCTCGATCTCACATCGGCCGCAGACGAACAGGCATTCGTTCATCGGGTCGCGCAACGGGATGTACATCAGGACGCCGCAGCGTGCACACAATGTGTGGTCTCGCGTCATTGGCGGGTACAGCTCCGGGTTGCAGAAGTAGCAGCCGTGCTCGCCGACGATGAGGCTGCGGTCTTCTTCCCACACACTCATCTGCTGAGCACTCCTTTCACGTAGTTCCCGCCAGCCGCGTCGATCAACTCGAGCGCCAAAGCAGTGTTGATTGGTTGCAGGCCACCGTCCATGTCAGGTAACGCCCACACGTTCGTGTTGCGGTTCCAGAACGGGACCTGATGGGACTGGATCGAGCCACGGTTTCTTCGAAGCTTCCAACCTGACTGCAGGGCGAGTCCTTGCATGTCAGCTTCCGCAGCCTGGTTGCAGAGCAGGCAGAGAGTGACACCGTCAGCGGTCGTCAGAGGCCTCGCTTTCCTGCCCCTGCCCCCATGACCCGACGACTCCCTGTGCTGCCAGGAGAGCGGCTCCTGCGCACCGCACGCCACACACGTGAACCGGTCACGGATGTACGTCGCCGTCCGCACCTTCTGCGACGGGGCGGTCACGATCCGAGTCCTCGGAATGCTTCGTCCCAGGCCGTACGGGTCCTCTGCCACCGATTCCGGTTGCTGTTCAACCACGGCGTGATGGCTTCCAACGTGAAGAACGCCGGCCCATTCTCGACAAGGTGGCACCAGTACGAGCAGAACCGTGTAGAAGCCGCTGGGGACTTCTTCTGATCGAACCTGGTTGAGCACGTCTCGCAGATTTCGATCATGCACTCAGCCCCTTCAGCTTGTGTCTCTGCCGCGGTGACAGCCCTCCGTAGATGCCGTACTGCTCGTTCGTGTCCAACGCCCACTGCAGACAACGATCAGCGACGTCACACTCCCGGCAGATGAGGCGGGCTTGAGCGGATGAACCGCCATGGTCGATCACGAACAGGTCGGGGTCGGTCTGCGCGCACAACGCTTCGTCGCGCCACTCCTCGGAGTCGTAACTCATGCCGCCACCGCCTCGAGTAGTTGCGCGCCGATGTGCTGTGTGTACGCGGGCGGGATCGCCTCCGAGAGCTCCCGCAGCTGCATCCAGTCGATACCCATGGCCTGCTGCTGCACCTCGAGCGGGATCCGCCACACCCCAACCTCGACCGTCGAGCGAAGGTTTGTCCGGTTCGTTGCCGGCGCGAACCGTGGCGTCTGCCATGAGTGATCGCACGCCGGCGCTACGAGTTCGACGTTGCTCTCGAACATGCGGTGCCGGCGGACGTCGAGGTGGAAGCTCGAGCCACAGAACTGCACGGTCGACTCGAGCGGCGAGCCGGGTACGTTCTCGATGACGTAGGGCTTGCCGCTGAGCTTCAACAGCTCGCGGGTCGCCGGAATCAGGTTGAGGTAGCTGTCGCCCACGCCGGCGCCACGGCGACGGTAGGCAGTGAAGCGCTGGCAGGGAGGGCTCGCGTGGATCACGTCGAACTCGTGCCCGTGCTCGAGCAGATAGGCCAACGCATCACCCTGGTGGAACTCGAACGGGTAGCGCGGCTGCGGGTCGATGTCGACGCCAACAACGTCGAAGCCGGCCCTGTGATAGCCAGAGCCGGCTCCTCCTGCACCCGAGAACAAGTCGAGTAGTCGTGGTCTCATGCGAGCTCCTTGATGGTGAGGTTGAAGTGGGGCACGTCGTCTCGTTTGCGGACGTGGCGGATGGTGGGCATGATCTTGACCATGTAGGCGGGGGTGTCGTCTGGCACTACTTCGGCGTCCACGATCCCGTCGCAGATCGCTTTCAACGTGGGCACGACGTTGTCCGTATCTCGCCGGTGGTTCGTGTTGACGACCCACTCCAACGACACCTCGATACGGTCCATGTCCGGCACCTTCCGAACGAGCACCTTCGTCAGACCCCGCACTTCACGGGTGATCTTGGCCTTGTGCGCCCAGTGGAGGCGTTGGTTCGAGGTGAGTGGTGGTGACGTCCACGGGATGCGGAACGTGAACTCACGCATCCTGTCCGCCAACCGTCACTGCCTGCTCGGGGAAGAACTCGCTGGCTGGGATGCCGTCCTGGGTGATGGATGAGTACGCCTTCGTGAGCTCTGCGATGTCTCGCGGCCCCCACTGCCCGACCGGTTTGCCGAGCTTGTCGGTGAGTTGCTTCTCGGTGACCTTCAGGCTGGCGAACACGTCGAGTGCGTCGGTGCGCCGCTGCTCGATCGGTTTCCCGTCGCCGCGTTCGATGGTCTGCTTGAGGATCGTTTCGGCGTCTGCGAGGAACCATCCGGGGAGGATGGAGAACACGCACTCGCGGACTGCGCGGGCGGCTACGTTCTGGTTGTTGAGGTAGATGTCGTTCAGGTCCGTGAGCGCTTTGCGGCCGGCCTTCGTGGACTTGGCGTGAGGGACGATGAACGAGCGAGTGGAGCGGACGTTGGTCTCCACATCCCACGCCCATGCCTGCATTTCGGATTCCCCGCGGGCGTCGTCACGGTTGAGCTCACGAACCCCGTAGTCGACGTTCCCGAAGATGCGGGACAGTTCACGTGCGATGTGCACGGACAGCCCTGAGCCACGGTTGGGGACTGAGTAGAAGGCCCGGTTGGCGATGGCGAGCCGTCCGCAGAGTTCGCGCATCTGGTCGACGGCACGGTTAGTGTCGCGGGGGAACTGTCTTGCAACCCCGACCGCTGCGGCGACTTCCGCGATCGCTCGGGACTGTTCGACCATGGCACCTTGTGATGCTGGTGCGGCGAGGTTGTTGGGGAGGGCGATCTCGTTCATGACGGGTATCTCTCTTCGTGCTGGTAGACGGCCCAAACGGGTGGGCTGAGGAGGTTGACCTCTTCGGGGAATCCCGGCCAGACGCCGGACTCGGTGCATTGCGCGAACGTCTCGAGCGCTCGTTGGACCTTCGTCTTCCCCATTTCGCGGAACACGATGTCGAGCTGATGGACATTCACGAGGTGTGGTGCGTCGACCTCGACAACCACGAAGACGAACGGAATCTCAGCGCCGACCGCGGACTGCAAGACGCGGTCGTAAAACGTGTCCTGCACGTCGTAGCCGAGATTCAGGACGGTCTTCGTGAACTCCTCAGCGGAGGCAGACTTCGCGGTGGTCTTCAGATCCCAAGCGATCGGCTGTGGGCCGTCGAGGTCAGGGAGGAAGTCATACCTGCAGCGGGCTTGTACGCCTGTATGAGCGTCTGTGGCGAACACTGACGCCTCCTGCATGCCCGGCTGCTCTGCGAGCTTCCTGGCGATGGAGTGCGCGAGGACTGCTTCGGCCATTGCGTCGACTTCTCGCATCTGTGCCGGCGCGAGTGGCGTCAACCCGAGGCCCCGTTGTTCTTCAGCCCATTCGACGGTGGCGGCTTTCGTTGACACGTTCCCGGATGGGGTGAGGTGTTCGTCCGGGTAGGCGATTGCACCAGCCCCGGTTCCGAGGACTTTCGTGTGGACGGCGGTACCAAGGTCGAATGCTGCACGTCCTGCCCGTGGGTGGGTGCGTTCGTACTGGAACTTGGCTGGGGATTCGAGGAGCCGTCTGGCGCCGGTCGAGGAGAGCGCAGAGTGTGCGTGGTAGTCGGCTTCGGGCATGTCGTGGACGATCCCGTTGCGTTTTCCCATTGCTGCCCGGATGGTGGCGGGGTCCGACTGCAAACGCTCAGACATCAGCGCGTTCCTCCTCCTCCGCGACAATGCGGGCGGCGAGTTTGATCATGGTGTCCGTCGCGCCCCCTGCCGTGACCTTGGATGGCGCGTGTGCCATGCGCAGCGGGATGTGGGTGCCGGGCCATTCGGCGCGGAGGCGTGACTCGACCCGCTCGGAGAGGTTGCTCATGAGTGGTTCTTCCGTTTCTGGGAGGTGATGATGAGGTGGCCGGTCAGTAGGAATGCGACCGCGATGCCGTAGTTCAGGGGTGCCGGGACGACCAACGCGAGGATGATCGCGAGGACCCCGGCGGCGAGGAGGGCGAGGACCGTGCCGCCCGTGAGCGTGGTCACGAGAGGAGTCCTACCCGCGTGTCGAACCACCAGCCGAAGACGATGACAACACAGCAGAGAATCAGCGTGAGGATGAGCCACCCGAGGCCGAACGCGAAGCTGTTCAGACGGTCAGCTACCCGGACGCCGATCGGGAGCGAGATGCAGCAGATGCCGATGACGGTGAGCATCACGAGGACGAAGACGACGTTCATGACTCGTCCTCCGTGCGCACGTCCTCGGAGCACCCAGGGCACTTCCACGCGTACACACCCAGGGTCGGGTCGTAGTCCGTGTCCACACGACCCGACCAACCACACCCGTCCTCCTCGTCGTGGAACATCCACATGAGACGAGCGGTCACGTGCTGACCTGATGATCTGACCATCAGGCACCCCCGAGGATCGCGTCAGCGAGAGCGAGCTCGTCCGAGATCGGGATGCCAGACCCGCGCGGCATGTGCACCCTCCGGTACTTGGCAGTCCGCAGGATCGCGAGCTGGGCGTCGATCGTCCGATGCAGGGTGATGATCGAGTCGACTAACGCCCGTTTCGGCTGCTCATCGTCGTCGAACTTGACCGCGTACTCCCGGCACTCGGGGACGAAAATCCCCACCAGGTCACGGCTGAACGGCGCGTTCGTGTCGATTTCCCACGTGCCCGGCGTCACCGCCTTGACGGCTTCGAGCTTGGTGATCGCGGCTTCGAGCCGCTCCAACGCGTTCACTTCGCACCCCCGGTGTACACGTACAGGCCCTCGTTCGGCTCACCCGGCAGGTACGTCTCCAACGCCACGATGTGCCGACGCTCCTCGATCAGCAGGTCCACCGCAGCACGACGATCCCGTATCGCCTCCTCAGCGGTCGCCTGGCTGCCCTTCGCGGACCACACCGCCACCAGGGCCACAGACACGGCGACGAGGAGCATGACCGACAGGGCGACAATCGCCACGATCTGCGGGGTCATCGTGCACCGCCGTTCGCGGCATGCGCAGACGCCGGCACCGGGGCAGGGAACTCGCGCGGCTCTTCGTTCTCGTTCATCAGTCGATCTCCAGTGCGTAGTAGTTGTCCAGATCCATCTGCCGCATTAGGCCCATCAGGACTCTGTCGCGACCACGCTCGGTCAATTGGCTCGTGTCGATCACTTCCACGACCTCATCGGTCTTGAAGCTCTTCACGTGGATTTCACTCATTGCTGTCTCCGTTGTTCTCGTTGTGCCTCGAACCGGTCGAGGGCTTCCAATTCGTGTTCACGGCGAACCACCGCAGCCATGTGCAGGTCGGTGGGCGTGGTTGTTGGTGTGTCGTCGGGTGGGAGCAGATGACCCACGTCATGCCAGATGGGCTCGCGGGCGGTCACGACTGGGCCTCGCGCGGGGCCGTGTTGTGCGGCCACCCGTATTGGCGGCGGTCGCGTTCTCCCTCGCACCAGCACCCGTCACATGAGTGCGGGCCAGACGGGTGGTGGTAGCCGTGCGGACACTGCCGCACGTTGTCTGGCTCCTTCACCTGTGCGAGGAGCCGAGCCAGATAGTTCTTGCGAGCCATGACGTCTCCTTTCTCTGTGTTTGTTGTGTCAGCGCCCCCGGCAGTGCTCGAAACTGCTCGGATCCCAGAAACGACTCGGGGGCGGTGGGTGCTACGTGTAACGAAGGCGACCAATGAAAGTCAGATGCGCCGTGTGAAATGAAGCGTCCTGGCATCGGCCTGAGCACTTACGGGTGGACATCTTCACGAATAGCCGCCGGAATACGTTCTTCATGTGTGTTTCCTCTCTCTGTTGGTGAGTGCCAGCCGGGGACTCGAACACCCGGTGTATGCCGTCCTGGCTGACTGGCCCGTTCCTGCACACGTTCGGATGCCTCTACATTCCGTGTGCGTGTAGCGGTCGCGTCCACCAGACGGTGATGAGGAAACGCGACCCCCGTAGCTACCAGCCGAAAACTTGTGTTGCACCGGCCCGCGAGCTGCTAGTCGCATGTCCGGCAGACGGTTTACAGTTCCGTCCCCCACCGTTTGCTACGACGGCGGGTGCCCCTTCTCTTTTCATCGGGGCTTCACTGTGGAGTTATCAAGGTGCATCCGGGTACGCCGGATAGTGGTGAGGTGCCGATCTGCGAGCGCACACCCCACCTGAGGAGGGAAAGGACTAGGTCAGTAGTCCCGGAAGAACAGCCAGAGGACGAAACATCCGCCAGCAATCCACGCGATCATTACCAGCGCATCAGGCCAGCTCACGACTTCCGCTCCGGCTTGGCTCGGGCCAGGTGATCGCCAGAAATGGGCCAAGGCATGTTGTGCCGGTCAAGGGTGAGCAACGCCTGGACCGAGAGCGAGTCAGCTACTGCGCGCCTCGTACGAATTACGGCGAGCTTGGCGTGGTACTCGCTCATCCCGTCACCACGCAGACGACGACCACCAGGAACAGCAACGGCACGTACGTGATCAGGTACAACACCGTGTTATCCAACTGACGGGCACGACGCGGGGTCATGCGGACACCGCCTGCTGCTGGCCGAAACGCAACCGGATCGCCGGCATCGCAGCCGCGTGAACGTACAGCGTCTGCTTCACCTGACCGTTGTGGTGACGGGGCGCGTTGTGCTGCGGCTTGAGAGAGAACTTGTCCGCGTGGTCAGCACGTGCACGCCACTCGAACTCTTCAACCTGCTTGCCCCTCGAAGCCGACCAACGCCGGCCGATGAGCACCCGGTACACCCAGTTCGCCACGAGAAGCTTCTGACGCAACTCCGGCTCCGACATCCCGCACTGCTGAGCGGCCACCCGGAACAGGATCACGTCGTCCGGCGAAACGAACTCATCCACGTACGCGACCTTCGGCGCGTCCTCAGCAACCTTCGCCTCGAGCTGCTTCACCCGGTTCGCCGTGATCTGCAGTGCGCGGGCCACGATCTCGTCATCCGAGATGGTGGCGGCGAGTTCCTGCTTGCGGGTCTGGATCGCGAAATACTGCTGGGCCGCGGCGATCTCAGGCTTCCGCGCGTCCGCGTTCTGGAAGAGGATGTAGCACCCGTAGCGGGTGAGCTGAACATCCTCGACCTCACGGCGGGCGCCGGACCCGATCTGGACCATCTTGGCGGTGCCGACAAAATGGTCAGCGGCGTCGAGGCCGGACGAGTTCACGGACTCGATCGCTCGGTTGATGGCATCGGAGAACTTGCGCCACTCGACGTAGCCAGCGAATGGCATGAGGTCACGAGCGGACCAGACCTCGCCATCGGTGAGCGTGACGACCTTCAACAGGTCGAGCTCGGCGCTGTAGTCGCTCATGCTGCACGCTCAGGCTTCTCGTTGGGGAGCGACTGCAGCCATCTCCTGGCTTCCTCGACGGGGATCAGAGGCTTGCTGCCGAAGTACGACGGCACCAGTTCTGAACGCTTGATCGCCTTCTGGATCGAATCGACGGACAGGTCCGTGGCCACGGCCAGGTTCTGCACGGAGTAGCTGAGCTTGTCGAGCTGCGCTTCCATCACGCGGCCTCCTTCATGAATCGGGTTACGGGGATACGCAGAAAGCCGCCGACATGCACCAGTTCTTCGGGCTGGAATTCGACGCGCCCGTTGAGGCGGTCTTCCAGTTCGAGAGTGGTGATGTCGGCGGCTTGTGCGACGTTGTGGACGTCCGAGCCTGCCTCGCGGATTGCGAGGTTGACTCTTCTTGCGATGTCGGAGTTGATCCGGTTCCTGTCCATATCGATAGGTTATGGCACGTTGACGACAGGTGTCAACCGTTAGAGCGGGTTTTCGTCCAGAATCGACGGGAAATCTGCCGTAACGTATGGGGTATGGCAGAGAACGTAAGCGCGGTCAGTCGCGCAATTTCCGACGAGCTCACAGGCGCGTACACGAAGCGACGCCTGACACAGGAAGCGATTGCTCGGGAGACGGACATGCCGTTGGTGACTGTGCAGAAGAAGCTCCGCGGTCGCGCACCGATCAGCGCCACAGACCTGGTGATCCTTGCCCAGGCGATCGGCGTCGACCCTGCCAAGGTGCTCGCTGACGCGATGACCGAACTCGAACAGTCCGGCTTGGCGTCGGAGGGTGTCGCTAGCATCGCCGCACAACGACGCAAGAAGACGCCGGCAACGATGACCGACGACGAACTGGAGGGGGAACGCAATGCCGCGAACACCGACCCAGAGATGGGTGGAGACGAGCCTGACGCTCCCTAGGGGGCACGCTTACGACCCGTGGGAGCACGCCGAGCGCCTGGGGATTGAGGTGGTGGTGAGACGGTTGCGGACAGCGAACGGGCTGTACTTCCCGGAGTACGGGCAGATCCTCATCAGCGACCGTCTCCGTGTGGGGCGCCAACGGTTGGTTCTAGCGCACGAGGTGGGGCATGCAGCGTTGCTGCACCACGACGACCGGCCCAAACACGAACGACAGGCCGACCAGTTCGCGGCGCAGAATCTGATCTGCCCGGATGAACTGGCCGGCCTGTATGAGTGGTGCACTGACGAGAGCAAGATCGTCGCTGAGTTGGGTGTGACTACTGCTCTATTTCGAGCGTACGTTCTGGGTCAGGCTGCGTGAACAGGGCCGAGAACTGGACCATGGCCCCGGTGAGGCGTTCCCGGTTTCGGAGGGACTTGTAGCCCTGGGTGGTGGCCCGGTCTGAATGTCCGACGATTTCCTGGATCAAATCCTCTGGCACCCCGGCTGCGTAGAGCAGGTCGACGGCTGTGTGGCGTCCGTCGTGCAGTCGCGCGTTCTTGGTGATGCCCGCCGCGAGGAGCGTCTTCCGCCAGTCTTTCGTGTCGACGTCCGGCCCGATGGGTCGCCCGTTCTTCGTGAACACGAGCCCCCACTGGTTCTCCGGTGATCGGGCAATGTGTTGCTCGAGGATCGTCTTGAGTGGGTCGATGAGTGGGATGATCCGCCACGACTTCGACGACTTCGGTCGGGTGAGGTACAGGCCACCGGTGAGGTGGCGGTACTCGTAGTCGGCGGGCACGTTGGGTTTGCCGTCCACGTCGGTCTTGGGAAGCCGTAGGAGCTGCCAGGAGAGGTCGAGAACATCGGTCACCCTGTCCCGTTCCAACCCGAGCACTTCGCCCCGCCTAGCGGCCGTCAGGAGCGTTGTGGCCCAGCGTGCGCCCATCTCCTCGTCGTGGGCGACGTGCGCGAGGAACTGGATCGCTTCCTGCAGGTCCAACGGTTCGAGCTGCACGGTCGCTTTCCTGGGTGCGTTGACCAGTTTCGCCGGGTTGCGTCCGATGCGTCCTTCGCGGACGGCTATCTTGAACGACACCGACATGGTTCGATGAGCGAGCAACGCCGTGGTCGAGGACAGTCCTTTCGCGAGGATGCCGTCGTGCACGCGGCGGATGTGTGCAGCAGTGAGCTTGTCCAGCTTCACCTTCCCGATCGCCGGCACGATGTGGTTCTCCACGGTGCGCCGGTAGCCGTCAAACGTGTTCGGGCGGACTTCCTTCGCCACCTGCCTGAGCCAGTAGCTGAACCACTGCTCCACCGTCTGACTTGCGGTCGGCAGGTCACCGAGGCGGGCAAGTTCCGTCTTCGCCTCGTTCATCGCTTTCACGAGCTCGGTCTTGCTCTTGCGTCGGATCTTCTTCCGGCGCCGCACACCGTTCAACGGGGGCAGCTCGATGACGCCGTTCCACAGCCCGCGGGCGTCCTTGAAGACGGACCCCTCACCCTTGCCCCTCACGTGTTCCGTCCTTCCGGTTCAGGGTGCGTCTTGAGGTGGTCTTCCCAGTGGGTGGCGACGATGACGGCCCCGCAGGTGTGGCACACGTCGAGGTTTCGCCGCTCCTGTCGGGTGAGGCGGGTGAAGTACGCGCCGATCATGACGGGAATGCCCGGTCGCTCGCGCGCTGGTACAGCTCGTCGACGATCTGGGTATACAGGCGGTCGCCCTCACTCATGTCGCTGTCGCTGCCCGTCACTCCTGCCAAGTAGCGGGCGGTACCGAACTGACTCACGGGCTTCGACAGCTCCTCGATGCTCATGCTCGTGCCTCCGAACCCATCGGTTTCGAGTTGTCCATCCAGAACGCACGCGGCTTGACGAAGCCGCACCGAGCGCACTCCATCCCTGCCGCGTGATCCTCCTTGCAGTCCTGCCAGATGCACCACTGGCACCGACGCGTGCGGGTGAATCGCTCCACGCCGAATTCCCGGCACTCCTCGTCGCTCGGGAAGTAGGTGGTCACCTCAACGCGAGACCCCACCTCGATCCGGGCCGGGTGGGCGAAGTCACCGTCGCACCACCCATCCTTCCGAGCGCGGACGATCTTGCTCGATGGCATCAGTGCGTCCCTTCATCTGTCGGTTCCGGGCCTGATCCGCGGTCGTGTTGTACGCACACCGGGTACGCCGGGTCGGTCGGCCAGTTCGGGTCGATCCGATACGACACGGCAGGGGCGTTGCACGGTTCAGCCATACCGTCCTGGTCGGCTACTTCCTCAGTGCATACCTCAGCCACGGTCTGCTTCCACATCTGTCGGGGCAGAACTACGGGTGGCGGCAGCGCGGGCTTGGAGCCATCCGCCAGGGTCCTCGCGCACGGAGTCGCAGTGGACTGTCTCCTTGCCACTGTCGATCCAAGGTGTACCGGTCTCGATGCGTCGGGCTTCCTCAGCGGCACGTTCGAGGGCTTCTGCTGCCACCTCAGCGTCATGGGCGGCGAGCCATCCGCTGTTGGGCGCGGCCTCAGCAGCCTCCAACCGGTCAGCTAGCTTCCGCATCATGGGGTGCACGCGATGATGCGTGTCCCACTCGCGGACGGCTTCGATCAGATCAGCGTTACTCGACTCGGCCGTGATCGGTTCCATGGTGGTGTTCATGACGCTCCGTTCTTGGTGCGGGTGGTGGGTTCGTTGCCGTTGGCGGGGACGCCGTTGTCCCCGAACGATCTTCTGGCGGTGTGCTGCATTGCTGTCTTCCTTGGTGGGTCCGATGGTGTATCCATTGCTATCGGCTGCCACCTTCCGGTGGCGACCGTTGAGGACAGGTTAGCAGCATATTTCGACGCCATGCAAGCCTTTTTCGACAGGTTCCTCACAACTGAAAATCGTGAGGTCACGGGATCGACGCCCGTCGGAGCCACGGAACCCCCACCTAGCTTCTACATGGTGGGGGTTCTTTTTTTGCCCGGATGCCCGCGAACACCCACGCCACCACCCGAGTTGCCACTCCTGGCCCACGGCGGACAGACTCGCACTGTGGAATCGAAACCGTCACGCTGGGTGACCGCCTCCGTACTCGCAGTCCTGCTCGGCACGTCGCTCGTCGCCTGCTCGGACACGCGGTACGGACTGCCACGTGGTGAGGCCGTCGGCACCTGGCGCAGTGGGGACACCCGGCTCGAGCTCGCCGACGACGGGACCTTCGAAGCCACCGCCTGGCCCTCGGATGTCCAGTGCAGTCTTGGCGACGACCCCCACGCTGACGACCCGATCGACTTCTCCGGGACCTGGATGGTGGACAACGAGGGGACCAATCGAGACCTCGTCCTCCATCCCGGCGACGGCGCATGCGAGACGTCCCGGATCACCTCCGACGTGCGGAGCGACGACGGTCTCGCGCGCCTGTGCGTCCACGCCCGCGGATCCTTGTCCGGCCCGGCCGACAACTTCTTCACCCTGTATCAGGGTGATCCTCCGGAGACCGAGGACCCGGATCGCTGCTTGAACTACTAGCCCGCCCGGGCAGACGAGTCTCGCCCGCCCGATCCCTGAACCTTCCCCGCTCCCTGCGGCCTGTCGAAGGGCGCACGGAGAAGCATCCAAGACCAGCGACACCCATCCGGTCCCTGAGCCTGTCGAAGGGTACTCGTAGGCACTTCGACAAGCTCAGTGACCGGAAGAGGTGCACCCGCACTCACTCCGGTCTCCGCGCAACCTTCCCCGGTCCCTGAGCTTGTCGAAGGGCGCCCGGGAGAACCCCGCGAATCCGGCATGCCTCCTCCGGTCCCTGAGCCTGTCGAAGGGCACACGAGGAGACTCCCACATCCGAGACGAATCGGCATCTGGAATGTCAGTGGTCCATGATGGACTTGTCTCATGACCGAGACCACCGCCACCGCGACCCGCGCGAGCGACGAATACGCCGCGCAACTCGCGGAGTTCTCGGACGAGTGGACTGAGATCCACCGGCAACAGGCCGACCTGGACGCGCGGAAGGCGCGCCTCCTCGCCCGTTCCGCCGCCTACGCGGACGCCCTCGCGGACGCCACGGTCCCGGCCATCTTCCCGCCGGCCGAGCGTCAGGCGCTGTCCCGTCGGTCGACGTGCGCGGCCCTCGCGATGGCGACCCGGATGCCGGAGCGGACCGTCCAGCGTGCGACGAACGACGCCGAGCGTCTCATCAACGACGCGCCAGTCGTGCTGGCGTCGCTGGAGGCCGGCCGCATCTCGGCCTGGCATGCGAAGGTGATCACCGACCAACTCTGCGATGTACCTGCTACTGGGCGGGCGGCGTTCCTCGAGCAGGTGCTGCCGGTCGCCGAAGGTGCGACCGTCTCGTACCTCCAGCAACGCGCCCGCGTCCTGCGCGAGCGCCTCCACCCCGAATCGATCACCGCCCGAGCAACCCGCTCCGAGGCCGACCGCCGGGTCGAGTTCGAACCCGCCGCCGACGGCATGGCCTGGGTGCACCTCTTCACGACGGCACCGATCGCGCAGGGCATCGTCGAGCGCGTCGAAGCCGCCGCGGCCGAGTCGCGCGCTGCGGGTGACACCCGCACGTGCGCCCAACTGCAGGCCGACGCCCTGGCAGCCCTCGCGCTCACCGGCGTCACGCCCGACGACGTCATGTCGAGCCCGGTGCTCCCGCACCCGATCGAGGTCCAGGAGCACATCAAGCCAACAGTGCAGATCACGGTTCCGGCGCTGAGTATGGCCGGTGTGAGCGATGCCCCGGCGACGCTCGACGGCTACGGACCCATCGACCCGGAGACTGCGGCACGCATCGCGGTGAACGCACCGACCTTCACCCGGATCCTCGTCCAACCGGAAACCGGAGCGGTCTTGTCGGTCGGGCGCGGCCAGTACCGGGTCCCGGCCGACCTCCAGCGCGCGGTCCGCCTCCGGGACGGCACCTGTCGGGCACCCGGTTGCGGTCGACGCGCCAGGGCTTGTGACCTCGACCATTCGGTCGCCTGGGAAGACGGCGGCACGACGGATGTCGGCAATCTTGCCTGCCTGTGTCGACATCACCACCGGATGAAGCACCTCCCCGGGTGGAACCTCGAACACGGACCCGGCGGTGTGCTCGACTGGACGACGCCTGACGGCAAACACCATCGAACGGAACCGGATCCCGCACCGTTCTAACCCCCGCCAGTCCCTGAGCTTGACGAAGGGTTCTTCGTGGGCACTTCGACAGGCTCAGTGTCCGGGAGCGGAGTGCCCGGACGGCTTCGGTCACTGAGCTTGTCGAAGGGCTCGTGAGAACGTCGACGACCTCGGCGAGCGGGAACGGTCTGCCTCAACCAGCGATGCATCCTCGTGGGCACTTCGACAGGCTCAGTGACCGGGAGGGGTGTGCCCGGAACGATGAGATGTCCTCGTGGGCACTTCGACAAGCTCAGTGACCGGGGAGAACAAGCTCGGTGACCGGGCTGGACCGTGCCCGGATCGCTCCGGTCCCTGAGCCTGTCGAAGGGCAGTCGGGGTGCGCTCGCTCGGTGCGCGGGAGGACGTCCGCCGGCTGACATCGTGCACCTCCGTCCGCAAGCCCCAGACATCCGGGGCCGATCCGGACAGACTGGTCGTATGAGTTCTGCAGACGACCGCGCGACCGACGGCCCCGACGACGCCCACCGAGTCCCCGCAGGGGTCGACGACGCGACCGTGGAAGCGGTCGGCAAAGTGACCGAGGCGCTCGAAGTGGTCGAGCAGGCGCGCGGCATGCTCTACGGCTTCCATCGCCTGACCGGCAAAGCGGACCTCGCGCTCGGCGAAGCCGCGGACGCCCTGCGCGAAGCCGGACACGACGCCCTCGCCGACCGGATCGACGCCGAGCTGGTCGGACGCAACGTCATCGACGGACGCTGGACGTTCCAGATCGTCGAAGACTACGACGGCAACTACTGGGAACCGTTCCGCACGCTCGAGGCGGAGGTCCGCAACGAGCTGGCGGGCGGCCGACGCCACCTCGCGGAAGCCGCCATGAAGGAGGACCGCCGCACGCACGGCGCGCCCCACCACGAAGCCACACCGCCGACGGTCTGAAGCCGCACGGCATCAGGGCCGCGTGCCGTTAGGCTCGATCCGATGACCGATGCACCCGTTTCCCGGACGAAGTTCTCCCGCCAACGAGTGATCGTCGGAGCCGCCGAGTTCGCCGACACGTATGGCGCCGACGCCCTCACGCTCGCCGCTCTGGCCCGCGAGCTCGACACCTCGGCACCGGCCCTCCTCAAGCACGTCCGCAGCACCGAGGACCTCCGCGCCGCCGTCGCCCAGCTCGCCCTCGCCCAACTGGCCAGCGGACTCGACATCGCGACGGCCAGTCTGAGCGGGTCCCCTGCACTCACCGCGCTGGCCGACGGGTACCGCCGCTTCGCCCTCGCCTATCCCGGTCGGTACGCCCTCGCGTTCTCGATCGAGGACGTCCGCGCCGACACCGGCGAGCCGGCCGACCGCGAGCTCGTGATGCTCGTCGAACGGACACTGGCGGGGCGCGGTCTCGACAGCGTGGCGATGACGGACGCCGGACGCATCGTCCGGGCGGCCCTCCACGGCTTCGTGTCCCTCGAGCTCGTCGGCGGCTTCACCCGCGGCGCCGACCCCGCCACCAGCTACGCTGCCCTCGTGGACCTGCTCGACCATTCGTCCGCGCTCGGCTCACGCCACCTCCAGGAGACGCCATGACCAGCACGACCACCACCGCCCCGACCGTCCTCTTCGTCTGCGTGCACAATGCCGGTCGATCCCAGATCGCAGCCGGCTTCCTCGACGCCCTCGCCGGCGACCGGGTCGAGGTGCTGTCGGCCGGGAGCGAACCGAAGGACCGGATCAACACCGTGGCGGTGGAGGCGATGGCCGAACACGGCATCGACATCACCGCAGCCGTGCCCCGCATCCTCACGACCGACGCCGTCCGGGCGTCCGACGCGGTCATCACGATGGGCTGCGGCGACGCCTGCCCGATCTTCCCCGGCAAGCGCTACGAGGACTGGGAACTCGAGGACCCGGCCGGCCAAGGCATCGAGGCCGTCCGCCGCATCCGCGACGACATCGAGGAGCGGATCGCCGCGCTCTTCGTCGAACTCGTGCCCGCCGAGGCGTCCGAGTTCCCGGCCACCATCGGCTCGGTCGCCCATGAAGCGCTCGGCGCGCACGGGTTCACCCGCTTCGAGCAGCTCACGCGGGTCTCCCCCGCCGCCCTGCTCCGCATCCACGGCGTCGGACCGAAGGCCGTCGACATCCTGACCGAAGAACTCACAGCCCGCTCACTCGCCTTCGCCTCCTGAGAGCGATGGTGGTCGGCCAGCGCCCGGCATCGGCACGCAACCCCATTGCCCAGCGCGACACCCGTCGTATCGTGGTCGTATGAGCAAGCACGCAGCGAACGACGACAACCTCCCCGAGGACCACGAGACCACCGAGGACTCCATCGAGCAGGAGGTCGACGGCGAGGATACGTTCCTCCCCATCGCCGAGCCGACCACCGGTCCCGCTCCCGCCCCGTAACCCGACGCGCCTCCGGGGGCCGCGGATCAGGGGCCGACGAGGGCCTGGAGGTCGCGCAGGGAGCCGTCGAAGACGTTCACGTCGATGAACTCCTCCTTGCCGACGTACCCGGGCATCCGTTCCCGGCTGGTGTACTGCCAGAGGTCCCACGCCCGCCCGTCCGACAGGACCGGCGGCGTGACGACCGAGCGGATCCACATCGGGTTCCGCTCGTACGAGGCCGCGAGGAACGCGTCGTAGTACCGCATGGTGGCGTAGATGATCGGCGGCCGACCGTAGTGCTCCTCGAGTGCCGCGAGGAGCGGATCGAGTACGGCGGCGACCCGCTCCACACTCGGTGGCGTCCGGCAGTAGTCGGCATAGCACTCGAGATCGATGGTGATCGGGAGAGCGCCCGCCGTGACCGGCACGGTGTCGAAGATGTTCTGCGCCTGCGTCTCGGCAGGGCTGTCGAAACTCAGGAAGTGGTACGCCCCGATCAGCAAGCCGGTCTCGTCGGCCGCTCGTTGCGCGCCCGCCCAGTTCGCGGCGAACCGTTCGTCCTGATCACCGGATCCCTCGGTCGCCTTCATGATCGCGAAGTCGATGGGCTGCGCCGCGAGCACATCCCAGTCGATCTCGCCCTGGTAGGAGGAGACGTCGACACCGCGCACCGCGTACGAGGCGGCCAGGATCGCGTTCGGCCGCACCAGCCCCATGGCAACGAGCGCCGCGCAGATCCCGCCGATCGCGAGGGTGCCGGCCGCCCCGACGACGATCGGCCACCAGCGTCTCCAGAATCGGTTCATCGGCTCACTCTGTCACGTCTCGGCCGTGTCCCGATGCAGGACGCCTCAGCGCGGGTAGAGGACGGCTGCCCGCGGGTCGACCACGAAGTCGACGACGTCCCCCGTCGACCAGCCCGCGGCCGCGAGCTGCTGCACGGCGACGTCGGCGGTGATGACCGCCGAGCGGACCCGGACGACGTCGCCCCGCGGCTCGAGGTCGGTGATCGTCGCGCGGAGGGCGCCTGACGCACTCGGGACGCCAGACCCGTCAGCCTCGCGGACCTCGACGCGGGACGGTCGGAACGCGCAGGCGACCGCGACCCCGGCCGGGATCGGGTCGGCCTCCGCGGAGGAGTCGACCTCGACCTCCGTTCCGTCCGGCAGACGGAGCCCGCGTGCCGTGCGGACGCCCGTCAGCAGTTCGAGTCCCGCGAGGTCAGCGGTGAACGCCGTCCGCGGCCGCTCGAGCACCTCCGCCGTCGGCCCCTGCTCGACGACGCGCCCGGCGTCCAGCACGATCACCCGGTCCGCGAGCGTGTACGCGTCGAGCACCTCGTGCGTCACGAGCACGGTCGTCCGCCCACGCAACTGGTCGCGGAGCATGCGGCGGAGGTGCGGGGCGACCGTCGCATCGAGCGCGGCCATCGGTTCGTCGAGGAGGAGCAGGGCCGGGTCCGGGGCCAGCGCGCGGGCGAGCGCCACCCGCTGCGCCTGGCCGCCGGACAACTCGGCAGGACGGCGCCCCTCGAGCTCGGACGCCTCGACCTCCGCGAGTCGTCGTCGGGCGATGTCCCGAGCCTCGCCGCGTGACGCACCGGCGACCAGCGGGCCGTAGGCGACGTTGTCGAGCACGGAGCGGTGGGGGAAGAGCAGTGCTTCCTGGGCCAGGAGCGAGATCCCCCGCCGATGCGGCGGCAACCACTGGTCCCGAGCCGATCCACCGACCGCGAACAGCTCGCGACCGGCGAGGGTCGCGTGACCGGTGTCCGGACGCAGGAGCCCGGCGAGGACCGCGAGCAGCGTCGACTTGCCGGCGCCGTTGGGGCCGAGCACGGCGACGGTCTCCCCCGCGGCGAGGTCCACGGCGAGCTCCCAGTCGCGTTCACGCAGCGTCGCTCGGAACGCCAGGGCCGCCCCGGTCATCGAACCACTCCGGCGACGGTCCGTCCACGGCGGATCGACCCCTGCGCCCCAGCGACGCCGACGACGAGCACGGCCACGACGACGAGGACGAGCGACAGTGCGACAGCGGCGTCGGGATCCGTCTCGCGCTGCAGGTAGATCTCGAGCGGCAGCGTCCGGGTGACCCCCTGGAGGCTGCCCGCGAAGGTGAGGGTCGCCCCGAACTCGCCGAGGGCCCGCGCGAACGAGAGGATCGCGCCCGACACGACGGCGGGCGCGAGGAGCGGCAGCGTGACGGTGCGGAAGACGGTGGTGGGACGAGCACCGAGTGTCGCGGCGACGGCTTCGTACCGCGAGCCGGTCGTGCGGATCGCCCCCTCCAGGCTCAGCACGAGGAACGGCAGGGCGACGAAGGTCTGGGCGAGGACGACGGCGGTCGTGGAGAACGCGATGTCGATCCCGGCGTCCGCGAGTGCCGGCCCGAGCAGGCCGAGCCGGCCGAAGGTGTAGAGCAGGGCGATCCCGCCGACGACGGGCGGGAGCACGAGCGGGAGGAGGACGAGTGACCGCAGCAGCCGTTGCCCCGGGAACCGGGTGCGCGCGAGGACGAGGGCGAGGGGCACGCCGAACACGATGCAGAGGGCCGTCGCGAGTGACGACGTCCGCAGACTCAGCCCGAGCGCCGCGATCGACGACTCGGAGGTGACGAGTGCACCGAAGTCCGCCCAGTCCACGCGCAGGACGATCGCGACGAGCGGCAGCAGGACGAACGCCGCGCCGACCACGGCGACGACGATGATCCAGCGGGGTACCCCCGAGCCGAGTCCTCTCACGGGGTCACGGTGCGCCGAAGCCGGCGTCGGCGAGCACCCGCTGTCCCTCGGCGCTCACGACGTACGCCGCGAAGGCCGCCGCGACGGTGGGGTTCGCGCTCCCTGCGAGCGGCGCGATCGGGTAGGTGTTGACGGCCTTCGACGACTCGGGGAAGGTGATGCCCCGCACGGCGTCGCCGGCCGCGATGACGTCGGTCACGTAGACGAGCCCGGCATCGGCCTCGCCCGAGGTCACCTTGCCGAGGACGTCGGTCACCGACGACTCCTCGCTGACCGGGCTCAGCGCGACACCCGAGGCGTCCTCGACGGCGACGGTGGCCGCTCCACAGGGGACCTGCGGCGCGCACACGACCGTCTTGACGCCCGGACGGGCGAGATCGGCGAAGGTCTTCACACCGGCGGGGTTCGACGGGGGCACGGCGATCTGCAGGACGTTGGTCGCGAAGTCGACCGGATCGCCCTCGACGAGGTCGGCATCGGTCAGCTTCGCCATGTTCTTCTCGTCCGCGGAGGCGAACACGTCTCCGGGAGCACCGTTCGTGAGCTGCGTGACGAGGTCGGAGGAGCCGGCGAAGGTCAGCTCGACGGTCGTACCGGGGTGCGCCTCCTGGAAGTCCTCCGCGAGCGCGGTGAAGGTCGTCTTGAGCGAAGCCGCCGCGTAGACCGTGATGGAGCCGCTGAGCTCTTCCGTCGTGGCCGAGGCGGTGGGTGTCGGCGTCGCGGCGGGGGCGGCGCAAGCGGATGCTGCGAGCAGGACGCCGGTGCCGAGTGCCAGCGCGCTGAACAGTCGGAAGGATCGACGGGGTGCGATGCGGTTCATGAGCTCGCCTTCGGGGTCTCGATGAGGACCGTCGTGGCCTTCACGACGGCGATGGCCGTGGAGCCGAGTTCGAGGCCGAGTTCACGCACGGCCTCACTGCTCATGAGCGACACCACGCGATGCGGGCCGCACTGCAGTTCCACCTGCGCCATGACCGTGTCCATCGTGATGTCGGTGACGATGCCGACGAAGCGGTTGCGTGCCGAGCGTCCGATCTCCGAGGGGTCGACGGGGAGGACGGCGTTCTGCCTGGCCAGTTGAGCGAGCGACAGGCCGTCGACGACGCCACGGCCTGCGTCGTCCTTCGCGCTGACGAGTGCGCCCTGGTCGATCCAGCGACGGACGGTGTCGTCGCTGACCCCGAGGAACAGGGCGGCGTCTCGGATACGGATCTGCGGCATGGAGTCAGGCTAGTGCACGCATTCGCGTTGACACGACCTAGCTGGAACCGCATTCGCGCTTCGGGTCGTCGGCGGCCGACCGGCGCTTCGACCCTCCGCGACGCCCACCGCTCCGAAGCATCCCTATGAAATCACGACTGCTCGCCGCCGTCACCCTGCTCGCCCTCGCCACTGGCCTCACCGCCTGCGCGTCCCCCGGCTCGGGGACCGGCGGCGCCCCGGGCGACGGACCGATCGTCGCGTTCTACGGCGATTCGTACACCCTCGGCACCGGAGCGAGCGACCCGGCCAATCGCTGGTCCACCGTCGTCAGCGAGGAACGCGGCTGGCGGGAGTTCAACCCCAGCGTCAACGGCCTCGGGTTCGTGAACCACCGCGACCGCTTCGGCGACGGCAGCGGCGACCTGCCCTCCCTCATCATCGCCGAGCAGCCCGACATCGTCTTCGTCACGATGGGGCTCAACGACGCGTTCAGCTTCGACGACGCCGCCGAGCGGATCCACGAACAGATCACGACCGACCTGCAGCGCCTTCGTGACGCCCTCCCGGACGCCCGCTTCATCGTGGTCGAACCGTTCTGGTACACCGACGAACGGCCGGAGTCGATCGAGACGATCATCGACTGGGTCGCCGACGCGGCCCGGGAGATCGGCGCCGACACCATCCCGGGGGCGTCGCACTGGATCGAGGGCCACCCGGAGTGGATGGCCGCCGACGGACTCCACCCGAACGACGAGGGCTACGCCGAGATGGCCCGACGCATGGACACCGAGCTCGAGCGGCTGGGCCTCTGACGCGGGTCAGCCGATCCGGATGCCCCGGTCCGCCATGAACGGGACGGCATCGACGCGCGAGCCGCCGATCCTGACCTCGAAGTGCACGTGGCATCCGGTCGAGGCACCCGTCGTCCCGACGAGCGAGATGTTCTGACCGGCGGACACCCACTGCCCCTCGCCGACGAGGATGCTGCTGTTGTGCGCGTACCCGGTCATGACGCCGCCACCGTGGTCGACGAGGACCCAGTTGCCGTACGTGCCGAGCCAGCCGGCGTAGACCACGGTGCCGGCGTTCGCGGCGTAGACCGCTCGCCCGCAACCCGCTCCGATGTCGGTGCCCGAGTGGAACGGGTTGACGCCGGGCACGGGGCGACCGGGTCGCGGTCCGTAGTTGTCGGTGATCCGGCCGGAGATCGGCAGGGCCCACCCCTGGCTCCCGACGGCACCCGAAGCACCGCCACCTCCGCCGCCGCCACCTCCGCCACCGCCCGCGTTCGCAGCGGCCTCGGCAGCCGCGCGTGCAGCCTCAGCCGCAGCCGCCGCGGCTGCAGCAGCGGCGGCCGCAGCCGCCTTCACTTCCTCGCCCTTGCGGTAGTCGGCCTCGGTGGCTGCGCGGTTCTCCTTGAGGACCACGAGCTGGGCCTCAAGCGTCGCGAGGTACTCCTGCTGCTCGGACACGGCGGTCTCGGCGTCGGCACGGGCTGCGACCGCATCTCCGAGCGCGGTCTCGGCTGCCGCGGCGAGCTCGCCGAGGGCGGCCTCGGCGATGGTCGCCTGCTCGGTGAGGAGCGACGCCGTGTTCGCATCGGTCCTCGCCCGGTCGTAGGTGCCGTCCGTGGACTCGCTGAGCTTCGTGATCGTGCTCAAGCGCCCGAGGAGCGACTCCGGCTCCTGGCCGTCGAGGAATGCGGCGGTGCTGAGGTCGACGTTCCCCGACCGCAACCACGCGGCGACGAGCGCGCCGGCCTGGCGCTTGGAGGCCTGTGCCGCGGTCGTCGCGGCGACGGCCTGCTCGCGGAGCGAGACGGCACGGTAGCTCGCCTCGTCGACGGCCAGCTGAGCAGCCTCGTACTCATCGGCACGGAGGACGGCCTCGGCTTCGGCGAGCGCCGCAGCGGTCTTCAGCTGCTGGACGAGCCCTTCGATCTGACCGATGGTCGACTGCTTCGAGGATTCGCTCGAGCGGGCCGCCTCGACGTCCTCCCAGCTGGGGTACTCCGCAGCTGCGGCCGGCTGTGCGAGACCCATCGAGAGGACGATGACTCCGGCGAGGGCCGCGGCGATGGAGGCGCGACGGCGCGCGGGACGGAGGCGTGGCATGGTGCCATCGTGGCAGTGGTCAGCCCTGTTCGGGGGGAGGCTCGCCCGCCTGGGAACGAACCGGCTCCGCCCGGTGGGCGAGCACGAGGTCGAGCAGCCGGTCGGCGATGCTGCGCTTCGATCCGGTCGCCTCACCGACCACCTCGCCGGCACCGTCGATCACGACGACCTCGTTGTCGGGCGTGCCGAAGCCGTTCGTCCACCCCACGCGATTGAGCACGAGGAGGTCGGCGCCCTTGCGTACCGCCTTGGCCCGGCCAAGGGCCAGCAACTCCTCGCGGTCGGTGGCGGTCTCCGCGGCGAACCCGACGACCAGTCGCCCCGGCACCCTGGTTGCGGCGAGTCCGGCGAGCACGTCGGGGTTGCGGACGAGTCGCAGGGTGAGCTCGTCGCCGGTGTCGTCCTTCTTGATCTTCCGTTCGGCGATCTCGGCGGCGCGGTAGTCCGCCACGGCGGCCGCCATGACCACGAGCGTCGCGTGGGCCGCCGCGTCTTCCATGGCCGCTGCGAGTTCCGCTGCGGTGCCGACCGGGACGACCCGCAGACCGTCGACCGCATCCGCTTCGGCCGCGACATCGAAGTCCAGGTGCGCCGCGACGAGCACCACCTCGGCTCCGCGCTCGGCGGCGGCCTGCGCGATGGCCAGCCCCTGCCGGCCGCTCGACCGGTTTCCGAGGAACCGCACCGGGTCGAGCGGCTCGCGGGTGCCGCCGGCCGAGACGACGACGCGCTCGGCGCGGAAATCGTCCGGGTGCGCGTCCGTTCCAACGCTGCGTCCGGCGAGCAGCGCCAAGCCGGCGGCCACGATGTCGTCGGGTTCGCTCATGCGTCCCGGCCCCGTGTCGCCGCCGGTCAGCGCGCCGTTCGCCGGCCCGATGACGGCCACCCCGCGCGATCGCAGGAGGGCGACGTTCGCGGTCGTCGCCGGGTGCTGCCACATCTCGGTGTGCATCGCCGGCGCCAGCAGGACCGGCGCCCGGCTGGCCAGGATGGTGGTGCCGAGGAGGTCGTCGGAGAGTCCCGCTGCGAGTTTCGCGAGGGTGTTGGCCGTCGCCGGCGCCACGACGATGAGTTCCGCGCGCTGCCCGAGGGCGACGTGCCGGACTTCGGCGACGCCGTCGTACAGCGAGGTCGTGACGGGGTTCCGGCTGATCGCCTCGAGGGTCGGCAGGCCGACGAACCGGAGGGCGCTCTCGGTCGGCACGACGTGGACGTCGAAGCCCGCGAGCACGAACCCGCGAATGACGCCGACCGCTTTGTACGCGGCGATCCCGCCCGTGATCCCGACGACGACCGTGCGCCCAGCCGCCTCCCGCGATGCGTCCTGCACGCCCATGCCGCCTCCTCGCTTCCGGCGCTCCCGCGCCGGGTCCTCGTCTAGTCTGTCCTAGTCCGGCCGGCCGAGGAGGAACCAGCGTGTGCACCGTCATCATCGACTTCGAGCCGGGGCGCGCGTGGCCGATCGCCGTGCTCGGGCTGCGAGACGAACAGCCGGGGCGTGCCTGGGACCCACCCGGCGCATGGTGGCCCGGACTCGGTGACAGCGTCCGCGGCATCCACGACCGCGAAGCGGGCGGCGCGTGGCTGGCGACGAACGACGGCGCCCCGGGCGGCCCCCGGGCGGCGGTGGTCCTCAACCGACGCGAGGACCTCGACATGCCCGCCGCCGGGTGGACCTCGCGGGGCGTGCTGCCGCTGGAAGCCGTCACGACCGGCGTCGACCCGGACGACGCCCGCAGCGCCAGGTCCTGGAACCTCGTGGAGCTGCGTCCTGACCGCGTCACCGTCACGAGCTGGGACGGCACCTCACCCCGGTCCATCGACGTCGAACCCGGTCTCCACCTCGTGACGCACGAGGGCCCCGACCACCTCGACGTCCCACGGGTCCACCGGTGGCGGCCGGCCTTCCTCGACGTCCCGTCGCCCATCGGGCCGTTGGACGGTGCGACGGCCGCGTCCTGGGAGCCGTGGTTGCGCACGTTGCGCTCCACGACGACCGTCCGCGCCGATGCCGACGAGGCGATCGTCCGCATCGACGACCACGACGGCCTGCGTCTCGCCTCGCTCTCGGTGACGGCGCTCTCGCTCGGCCCCGACGGTGCGGTGCTCCGGAACGCCCGACTCGCCGAGCCCGGCCATCTGCCGGAAGAGCTCGTCTGGGAGTGACCAGGACGGCGACGGTCGGCACCCGCCGGGAGCCACGGGACCCGGATCGGACTGCCACCCGTGTGGAGGGCGCCCTGGCGCGCTCGATACTGTTGCAGCATGGCCCTGAACCCCGTGCGACTGCGACTGCTCGAGGCGTTCGACCGCCTCGGTACGATCCGCGCCGTCGGCCGTGAGCTCGACCTCAGCCCCTCGACCGTCTCGCAGCAGCTCTCCGTGCTCGAGGCCGAGACCGGCGCCGCGCTCCTGGAACGACGCGGCCGGACGCTCACCCTGACCCCCACGGGGGCGCTGCTCGTCGAGCGCGCTCGGGCCCTGCTCGCGCAGATGGACGCCATCGAGGTCGAACTGGCCGAGGTCGAGTCCGAGCCGTCCGGTCGGTTCCGCATCGCCGGGTTCGCGAGCGTCATCGCCCCGATCCTCATCCCCGCCGCGCGCTCCCTCGCGCGGCAGTACCCGCGCCTCGAGGTCGAACTCATCGAGGTCGAGCCGCACGAGAGCACCACCGCCGTCCAGCGGGGCAGCTGCGACGTCGTGATCACCGTCGATCAGGAGGACGGGTTCCTCCTCGACCCCTCAGTGCACAGTGTGCCGCTCACCACCGACCCGCTCCTGCTCATCGCGCCGCTCGACCACCGACTGGCCGCGCAGGATCAGGTCACCTTCAGCGAGCTGCAGAGGGAGTCGTGGGCCCTCGACGCACCGGGCACCTACCTCGGCGAACTCGTCCCGCTGATCTGTCGTCGCGCGGGGTTCGAGCCGAAGGTGGCGGGACGGTTCACGAGCTACGAGGTCGTCATCGACCACGTGGCGGCCGGGCTGTCGATCGCCGTGCTCCCGGACATCGCGATCGGCTCGCGGACGGACGTCGTGCGGAAGCCCATCGCCGGGATGAGCGAGCGGAAGATCGTCGCGACGGCGCGGAAGGGCTCACTGCAGCGTTCGGCCGTCGCGGCAGCGCTCGCAGCCGTCCAACGGGCCACGGACGAGGCCGTCGCCCGCTGAGCCGCCGCGGAACTGGCCGAGCCTCCTGCGGGGAGGATCAGCCGTGGTAGCCCGACTTGGCCATGGCGACGAGCGCCCCGACCAGGCCGATGCCGCCGAAGACGGTGATGAAGGCGATCACGCCGATGAGGATGTCGTTGACGGTCATGCACCCATCGTACTGAACCCGACGGGCCCCACGACTAGGGTTGGTCCGTCCCCCGACACCACCCGGAGCAGCACCATGATCACCTCATCGAGCGAGTCCCAGGCTGCCGCCTTCCGCGACGGCCGGATCCCTGCGACGGAGCACCTCGACGCCGACACGGTCGTCATCGCCGTCCCGACCGGCGACCCTGGCAATCCCTTCACCCTCTGCTCGGTGCTCTTCGGCACCGACGGTCGCGCGATCGTCGTCGACCCCGGAACCGACACCCCCGAGGGCCGCGAGCACCTGTTGCGGGAGCTCCGCGGCATCGGGGTGACGACGCTCACGGGCGTCGTCGTGACCCACCTGCACCCCGACCACCTCGGCCTCGCCGGCGCCCTCCGCGACGAGCTCGCCGCACCGGTCCTCATGCACCGTCTCGAGGATGAGGCGGCCGGCTCGACGCCCCCGGGCCCGGCCGACCTCGCCGCAGCATTGGACGAGTGGGGCGTCCCGGCCGATGACACGACCGTGCGCCCCTGGGCCACTGGTGCCACGGCACCCGCCGGGCACCTCGGCGACACCCGTGCGGACCGGACGCTCGAGGACGGCGACCTGCTGACACTCCCCGGTCGCTCGATCAGGGTCCTGCACACCCCCGGCCATACGACGGGCCACCTCACCCTGCGCGACGAGGACCGCGGCTACCTGCTCACGGGCGACCACGTGCTGCCGACGATCTTCTCCGGCCTCGGCCTCGGGGCGCACACCTCGGAGAACCCGGTGACGGCCTACCTGTCGTCGCTCGACCGCGTCCGCGGCTACGACGGCGACCAGGTGGTCCCCGGACACGGCTTCCGGTTCACGGGACTCGCGGACCGCTGCGATGAGCTGTCCGCGCACCATCTGCGGCGAGCCGACGAGGTGCGCTCCGTCCTCGCGGACGACCCCGACGCGAGCGTGTGGACCATCGCCTCCCGCATCGGCTGGTCGGCCGGATGGGACGCGCTGACCGGTCTCCTCCGCGTCTCGGCCCTCACGCAGACCGACTGGCACCGGGCGCGCCTTCAACAGCTCGCCGGCTGACCGTCCGCGCTACCGGCTGAGGCCGGCCCACCCGGATCGACGACGCGCCAGCGCCCGTTCGAAGGCGTAGAGCCCACCGCCGGCCGCCACCCCGGCGGCGAGCACCGCGAACACGACGACCCCGATCGTCGAGGCGAGTCCGATGGGTGCGGCGATGAGGCCGCCGACGATCAGGACGAGGAAGGCCGCACCACTACCGGCGATCCAGGCCCGGTGGACCGGGCCCCGCTCGCCCCAGTGGTCGAGGATGCCGAGCGCCAGCAGCGCACCGACCGCCCCGACGGCGGCGAGCATCCCTCCGACGAGTCCACCGACGAGGACGGCGATCCCGCCGAGATCGGCCGGATGCACCGAGACGGTCCCGACCGTCCCGAAGAGCTCTGCACCGGCCGCGAGGGCCGCTCCGGCGACCGCTCCGACGCTGACGGCGAGGCCGAACAGCGGGACGACACGGAGGAGGGACCAACCCGGGTCCGCTGCTTCATCGAACACGTCCATGGCTTCGACCGCCTCCTGCGCGCCTCGTCGTCGACGGCGCTTGGCGCTCAGCGTGGCATGTCGGTGCGTGGTGCCCCAGGGCGTTGCGCGCGGAGGAGGAGCGGGTGTAAGGCTGCGGCGTCTGCTACCAGCCGCGCGTGCCCGGGGCGCCCTTGAACGGCCCGACGATGCCCGGCGTGATCCATCCGCCGTAGAAGTCGCCCTCCTGCGCCTGCACCGGCACTCCGTCGACCTCGCAGGCGTCCATGCGTCCCGGATAGACCGCGATCATGCCGAACAGCGGCGCGTATCCCGGGCGTGGATCGGGGTAGGTCCACGCCGCGGCATCGGCGACCTCGTCGCCCACCCGCACGTCGAGGTAGTGGGCCTCGCCCTTGAACTCGCACATGGTCGTCCCGTCGACCGGCACCAGGACCCCGGGCGAGAAGTCCGCCGCCGGCACGTAGTACACCGGCGGGTGGCTCGTCTCCAGGACCCGGACCGCGGCCGTCGACTCCGCGATGACCGTGCCGCCGAACCGGATCACGACGCGCTCGTCGCGCGGCTCGACCCGCGGCGGACGAGGGTACTCCCAGACGGACTCCTCACCGGGTCCGGGCTGGACGGGCAGGGGGCGGCGGAATCGCGAGGAGTCGGGCATCTCCCCATGCTGCCCGGTCCACCTGAGCGACGACCGCGAATCAGGCGCGCCCGCCCACGGTCCGGAGCGCGAGCCAGAGCAACCAGGCACCCGCCGCCGCATACCCGATCAGTAGCAGCACGACGGCCGTCGACCCGAGGTCGTAGACGACGGGGATCACCGGCGAGCCACCGACGCCGGCGTCCGTCGACTTCCAGTTCGCGCTCAGGAGGGCCAGGACGAGCAGTACCGCGGCGCTCGCGAGGATCGGTCCGCCGGTGGCCCAGACCTTCTGCTTGGTCGTCCAGGCGCGCGACCGCCACAGCATGACCATGCCGGCCACCCAGCCGACGAACGGCACGACGAGCCCTCCGAGCATGACGAACAGGGCCGCCGTGACCGCGAACCCGCGGCGTTCGAGGAGCTGCTCCGCGAACGGCCGGTCGTCCTCGGGTGGGCGGGCACCCTCCTCGTCATCGTGTCCGATCACGCGCTCCTCCTCGTCGACGTCGCGCGGACGTGCATCCGTTCACCCTGCTTGCCGAACAGGCTGAGGAACTCCACCGCTGCGGCCTCGGCCCGGCCGAACCAGTGCGGGACGCGGGTGTCGAACTCGGCGACCTCTCCCGCGGTGAGCACGATGTCCTGGTCGCCGAGGAGGAGCCGCAACCGACCGTTGAGGACGTAGAGCCACTCGTAGCCCTCGTGGACCTTCTGCGTCTCGGGCGTCTGCGGGCCGTCGCCGCCGTGGATGATGCTCTTGAACGCGTGGAGGCCGCCCGATCGGCGCGTCAGCGGCACGATCGTCTGGCCGTACCGCTGGACGGGCTTCAGGTGGACGCGGGGATCACCCGTCTGCGGAGCACCGACGAGGTCGTCCAGGGGTACCTGGTGCGCCTTGGCGAGTGGCAGGAGCAGCTCGAGGTTCGGTCGGCGCTGGCCGGACTCGAGCCGGGAGAGCGTGGAGACCGAGATGCCCGTCTCAGCCGACAGGGCGGCGAGGGTGGTGCCGCGATGCTGCCGGATGGCTCGCAGCCTCGGCCCGACGGCATCCAGGACGCCGTCGATGGACCGTTGCTCGTCGTGTGCATGCGCCATGGGTCGATTCTCGCTCCCACGTTGCCGCTTCGGCAAGTCTTCTTGCCACTTCGGCACCGGTCGGCGCACCCTGGACACCTCCCAGCACGTCGACCGAACGGAACGATCCATGAGCACCCCCGTCACCCCAGCACCCACCACCGACCTCGTCGACGCCGTCATCGTCGGCGGGGGTGCCGCCGGGCTCAGCGCAGCCATCATGCTCGGACGATCACGACGGTCCGTGATCGTCGTCGACGGCGGCGAGCCCCGGAACGCGCCCGCCGACGGCGTCCACGGTTTCCTGTCCCGCGAGGGCACCCCGCCTCGCGAGCTCCTGCGCCTTGGCCGCGCGGAGGTGGCGTCGTACGGCGTCCGCGTCGTCGACGGTCAGGTCGTCGATGCGAGGCGCGACGATGACGGATTCACCCTGACGACGGCGGACGGCGCGATCGTCCGAGGTCGCCGCCTCCTCATCGCCACCGGCACCGCCGACGAGCTCCCGTCCATCCCCGGCCTCTGGGAGCGGTTCGGCCGCGACGCCCTCCACTGCCCCTACTGCCACGGCTGGGAGGTCCAGGACCGCGTGATCGGTGTCCTCGGCACGAACGCGGAGGCCGCAGCCCATCAGGCGCAGCTGTTCCGGCAGCTGAGCGACCGGGTCGTCGTGCTCCGCAACACCGCGGGCGCCTTCACGGCGGAGCAGGAGGCGGCGTTCGCGGCGCGGGGCATCGAGGTGGTCGACGGCGTCGTGGAGCGGCTCGAGATCGCCGACGACCGGCTCGTCGGCGTGCGACTGGACGACGGCCGCACCGTCCCCGTCGAGGCGCTGGCCGTGGCCCCGGTCAACCGGGTGCGCGCCGACGCGTTCACCGGTCTCGGGCTCCACACCCGACCGCACCCGCGCGGAGCCGAGTTCGGTGACGCATTCGGCGTCGACGAGCTGGGCGCCACCTCGGTGCCGGGTGTCTGGGCGGCCGGAGACGTCACCAACCTGCGTACCCAGGTCCTGCAGGCGGCGGCCGCCGGATCGATGGCCGGCGCGATCATGAACGCCGACCTCGTCCAGGAGGACGTGCGCCGAGCCCTCGCGAAGCGGTAGAACCACCACTGTCGCGCGAGACGCGGACATGGGACGATGACGGCACGGGGGCAGCGGCTCCCGTGCCGTGTCCGTTCCGACGAGGAGAGACATGCCGGGTGCACCCACCACGATCGACGACTACCTCGCCACGCAACCCACCGACGCCGCGGACACCATCGAGGAGATCCGACTCCGCGTCCACCGCATCGTGCCTGGAGTCACCGAGGCCATCCGCTACGGCATGCCGACCTTCATGCTCGACGACCGCTACCTGCTCTACCTCGGCGCCTGGAAACACCACATCGCCCTGTACTCGATCCCGCCGTTCGACGGCCCCCTCCAGAACGCCGTCGCCGACTACCGGGCCGCGAAGGACACGCTGCAGTTCCCGTTCAGCCGGCCGATCCCCTTCGACCTGATCGACCGCATCGTCACGGAGCTGTTGGAGCGGCGTCGGGCGGCGGACGCACGCCACGAGCACTGAGGGAGAGCGACGCGTCGCCGCCCTTCGACAGGCTCAGGGACCGAGGAAGGGTGCTCAGGGACCGAGGAAGGGTGCGCTGCGACGTCACGGGAGTATCGCGCCCGCACCCTGGGCCAGCCAGAGCCCGACGGTGGCGAGGGCCACCGTCAGCGGAGCGACCACGAACCCGAGCGCGATGAACCGGCCCCAACCGAACTCGACGTCCGCCGCGGTGAGCCGCGCGTGCCAGAGCAGCGTCGCGAGCGCCGCCCACGGGGTGATGAGCGCGCCCGCGTTCACGCCGATGAGCAGTGCCGCGAAGCGCACGGGGTCGCCGGCCACCGGCTCGAGGGCCAGGTACGCCGGGAGGTTGTCGACGAGGTTGGCGCTCGCCATGCCGACCCCCGCCAGCTGCAGGAGCGCCAGGAGCGAGTCGCCGGTCCCCGCGATGGACGCGAGCGCCCGCGCGAGCCCGAGGGCGTGAGCCGCCTCCACCACGAGGAACAGTCCTGAGGCGAGCAGGACGAGCTGCCACGGAACGAGGGCCGGACGGAGCGCCCCGGGACGCCGGATGAGGAAGACGACCACCAGGATCACCGCCGCACCGACCGCAGACATCCACACCGGGATGCCGGACACCAGCAGCGGCAGGAGCACGAGCACCACGAGCCCGGACGTCCACAGCAGCACCCGGTCGTCGTCCTGCGCCTCCACGTCCACCGTGTAGGCATCGGCGAGCTGGCGGCGGTACACGATCGCGAGGACCACGCACGGGACCACGACCGCGATGATCGCGGGGACGACCATGAGCGCTGCGAATCCGCCAGGGCCGAGCGGACCGCCACCCGACGCCGTGGCGGCCTCGTCGATCGCGTGCTCCGCGAGGAGGTTGGTGAGGTTCGACACCGGCAACAGCAGCGACGCCGTGCACGCCAGCCAGACGGTGGTCAGGGCGAACGGCACCGGCGACAGCCCGGCATGCCGCGCGAGGGTGATGACGACCGGCGTCAGGAGGACGGCCGTGGTGTCGAGCGAGAGGAAGACGGTGCTGAGCGTTGCCAGCGCGACGACGAGCAGCCAGAGCAACCAGGTACTCCCCCGACCCCAGCGCACGAGCCGCGAGGCGACGAGGGTGAACAGGCCGGCGTCCGCAGCGAGTTCGGCGACGACGGTGATCGCGACGACGAACAGGAGGATCGGCCAGACACGGTCGGCGATGCCGAGGGCCTCCGGGGCGGGGAGGACACCGGTGAGGATCGCGATCGTCCCGATGACGAGCAGCACGACGCCGAGCACGGCACTGCGCACGAGGCCTCCTTCACCACCGGTCCGTCGGTGCGCTGGCGCCCGCTCGGCAGTCGATCATACGACGGCTCGTCGACCGCGTGCTCCCGCGCTCGTCGACGGGTGTCAGGCCCGCACCCAGCGCCCGATGAGTTCGAGCAGGGCGGGCTCGGCATCCGCCGCCGCTTCGATGCTGGAGAAGGTGACGACACCGCGGTCGGGTGCCGCCCACACCACGAGTCCGGAGGGGTCGTCGAACCGGAAGGCGTCGGTGTCGTCCCGCTGATGCGCGCCCCGGTGCAGGATGATCCGGATGCGGTTCGCCGGGTGCAGGGCGAAGGTGACGCGGTCCTCGCCGTCGTAGACGAAGCTCGGCGCCTTCCACTTGAGGTGCTCCGAGATGCCCTCGTCCGAGGCCATGATCGCCTCGCGCAGCCGCACGACCGCCGGCTTCAGCTGGTGTGCGAGGGAGACGAGGTAGGCGTCGACCTCGGCGGAGCTCATGGGATCAACCCGTCGGGCGACCGACGTAGGGTGCGACGTCGCCGGATCCCCAGATGCCGCCGACCCGGGTGCCGGCCCGCTCGTTGGCCGCTTCGACGATCTGGCCGTTCCCGAGGTAGATGGCCACGTGGTAGTAGTCGTAGCCGCTCGACCAGAAGATGAGGTCGCCGCGCTGCTTCTGGCTGTAGGGCACGAGGCGTCCCTGCGACTGCATCGTGTAGTACTGGTTCGTCGCGGAGTGCGTCCCGATGCCGCTGCCGTAGGCCGCGCGGGTGAGCCCCGAGCAGTCCCAGACGTTCGGGCCGGAACCGCCGAGCTGATAGCCCTTGCCGACCTGGGCGAGCGCGAAGGCGATCGCCGACTCGACGCCGGCGGAGTCCGGAGGTGCGACCGAGCCGCCGCCACCACCGCCGGACGCGCCGCCGCCACCGCTCGATCCACCGCCGCCGGACGAACCGCCGGACGACGCAGGAGGGGTGTTGGCCGCGGCTGCCGCCGCCGCTGCAGCCGCTTCCGCCGCCTGACGAGCGGACTCGCCGGCCGCGTACCCGCGCTCGGTCTCGGCGGTGGTGTTCTTCAGGGAGGCGAGCTGCGCGTAGAGCTGGTCGGCCTGCTGCTCCTGTGCAGCCACCGCTGCGGAAGCCGCCGCCGAGGCACTCTCCGCCTCGTCGTACTTCGCCTGTGCTTCGCCCTCGAGGCGTTCGCGTTCCGTCTTCGCGACCTCCGCCTGGTCGGTCAGGCCGCTCGCCGCGTTGCGGTCGGTCACCGCCTCGGCGTAGCTCGCGGCGTTCCGTTCGCCCAGCTTGTCCATGACGGACAGCCGGGAGAGCAGGTCGTCGGACTTCCCAGCGCCGAGGACGAGGTCGAGCGAGACGTCGCCACCGCCGCCACGCGACAGCTGTGCGATGAGCGCACCGGCGCGCTGCTTCGAGACTTTGGCGGCGGCCGCAGCGGCCTCGGCCTGCTCGCGCAGCGCCGACTCGCGGGCGGTCGCCTCGGTCACGGCGTCCTGCGCCTGACGATAGGCCTCGGCGGCGATCTGCGCCGTGCGGAACGCGGCGTCTGACTGCTCCTGCAGCGAGGTGATGAGTGCGGTGATGTTCGTGATCTCGGCGGCCTTCGCGGACTCGCTCGACTTGGCCGCTTCGACATCGGCCCAGCTCGGGTAGTCGTCCGCGTGGGCCGGTAGGGCACCGACCGTGAGTGACGCCGTGACGACGCCGACGGAGAGGGCCATCGCCAGCCAGGGACGGCGGCGGCCGTACTGCGCACCGGGCGTTCGTGCGGGGGTCATCATTCTCCAGTCCGACGACACGATCACGGCGACCTCGGCGGGTCGCGGCCGTCATCCTGTCACAACAGTCACAATAGAAACTTTGATCACACTAGCCACTCTCGTCCCGGAGCACCAGCTCGAATCCCCCCGGACGGGGCACGGGCGCGCGCAGATCAGCCCCTGAGCAGACACCCGAAGGGCCACCCAGGCCGGAAGCCCTCGCATCATGGAGGTTCCCCGTGGGCGCTTCGACAAGCTCAGCGACCGGGAGAGGTGCACCCGGACCTGGAACGGTCCCTGAGCCCGTCGAAGGACAGCCCCGGGTGGGCACGCTCGCATCATGCGAGGTTCCTCGGGGGCACTTCGACAGGCTCAGTGACCGGGAGAGGTGTACCCGGACCTGGAACGGTCCCTGAGCCTGTCGAAGGGAAGCCCCGGCCGGACGCCTGCGCATCGCGACGGTTCCTCGGGGCACTTCGACAGGCTCAGTGACCGGGGGCAGGCTCAGTGACCAGGGAAGGGCGGCCCGGCAGGCAGGTCAGGCGGGTTCGACGTCCTCGGGCGACCAGCGGGCGGACTCGCCCGAACGGATGATCGCGAGCAGCTGGGATCGCAACGCCGACTCGTCGGGCAGTTCGGGGAAGACGTCGGCCTCGAGCCGGTGTGCCGCCAGCCAGGCCTCATCGCCCGCGGGCGTCCGGCTCACGACGTGACGACGACGGTCGTCGGCCGCGGCGATCCGCTCGATGTGGCCGGCCCGCTCGAGGCGGTCGAGCGTGCGTGACATCGTCTGGTTCTGCACGCGGGCCCGTCGGGCGAGCTCCTTCTGACTGGCGGGGCCGCTGTCGAGCAGGTGCAGCACGATGAGCCCGGCGTGGGTCACCCCGATGCCGTCGAGGGCCTGCTGCCAGGTGTGCTCGATCAGTCGGGACGCCGTGGACAGGAGGCGTCCGGTGGGCCAATCGGCCATGGGATCGCGGGCGGCGTCGGCGATCACGCCATCGGTCGCGCGCGCTCCATCCATGGCACCAATGTAGTCGCTGAGCGTACGGCCGAGCCGCCACCCACCACCGGCGTGACGTCGGCGGACCGTGCTGTCCCCCACCGGGTGGCGACGAGAGCGACCGACGAGGTCCGTGGCCAGATCGATGAATGACGACGGAATCACGCGTCCAGCATCGCCCTCACCCCCAGAATTGGGGGCCGTTACCCCCCTGGAGTGGGGGATCCGCCGATGACCCCCGCTTCCTACAGTTGAGGGATATCCAAGGGGGACGCTCATCTCGACCGGTATCACCGGTCGGTCGTGGGCACACGAGCGACGTCGCGTTCTCCGCGGGCGGCCCGAACCGCCCGTGCGCACCGCGCACCAGCACCACACCCGAACCCACAAGTGGATAGCAGCCCTCATGACGACGTACCCGAACCGCCGTCGGACCTTCCGACGCCCATGCCCGCACACCCGGACCGCGGCCACCCTCCCGCACCGCTCGGAACGGTGGACCACCGCGTGAGCACCGACATCAACGAGCACGCGTTCCCGATCACCGGTCCGATCGCGAGCCCCATCGGGCTGCACCGGCGTCGTGCCGCCGCGCTCGGCACGGCCTCCTCCCCCGCCGCGGTCGCCTCGCTGACGCAGCGCGAGTGGTCCAAGCGATACCGTCGTCGGGTCGTCCTCACGGACAGCGCGATCGCGCTCTTCGCCGTCTCCGTCGCGTTCGTCGTGCGGTTCGGTGACGCCCCGGTCGGCCCGGAGGGCCAACAGCTCTACGTCCTGCTCTCCGCCGTCATCGTCGTCGTGTGGCTGGCCTTCCTCGGGTTCACGAGGACACGCGACAGCCGCATCATCGGTTCCGGTGTCACCGAGTACAAGCGCGTGGTCAACGCCAGCGCCTTCGCCTTCGGCATCCTCGCGATCGCCTTCCTCATCCTGAAGATCGACATCGCGCGCGGGTACTTCATCCTCGCGCTCCCCGCGGGGACGCTGGCTCTCCTCGCCTCACGGTGGATGTGGCGCAAATGGTTGCTCAGCCGCCGTCGCGTCGGTGAGTACACGGCACGGACCGTGGTCGTCGGTCGGCGCGACGACGTCGACTACGTCCTCGAACAGGTCGCGAAGCAGCACAGCATGAGCTACACCGTCGTCGGTGCGGCGATCGTCGACGAGGAGACCGCCGAGCCGTTCTCGAGCCGCGGACGATCCGTACCGGTCATCGCCCACGTCGACGGCGTCGCCCAGGCCGCAGCGAACCTCACCGCCGACGCGGTCATCATCGCCGGACCCGTCGACGGCGGCAGCGACTACGTCCGCCGGCTCGGGTGGGACCTCGAGGGCACCGCGACCGAGCTGGTGCTCGCCGCGCGGCTCACCGACGTCGCCGGACCCCGCATCCACTTCCGTCCCGTCGAGGAGTTGCCGCTCATCCACGTGGAGATCCCGCAGTTCGAGGGCGGTCACCACATCATGAAGCGCGCACTCGACGTCGGCCTCACGAGCGTCGGCATGCTGCTCATCTCGCCGCTGCTGGCCCTCATCGCCCTCGCGGTCAAGCTGGACAGCCCCGGCCCGGTCCTGTTCCGGCAGGAGCGCGTGGGACGGAACGGCGAACGGTTCACGATGTTCAAGTTCCGATCGATGGTCACCGACGCCGAGGCGGCACTCCCCGCCCTCATGGCACAGAGCGAGGGCAACGGCGTGCTCTTCAAGATGAAGAACGACCCGCGGGTCACCCGCGTCGGCCGCATCCTCCGCAAGTACTCCCTCGACGAGTTCCCGCAGCTGTGGAACATCCTGACCGGCGACATGAGTCTCGTCGGCCCGCGGCCACCGCTCGCGAGCGAGGTCGCCGAATACGAGAAGGACGTCCACCGCCGCCTGCACATCAAGCCGGGCCTCACGGGCATGTGGCAGGTCTCCGGGCGTTCCGACCTGACGTGGGAGGAGAGCGTCCGCCTGGACCTCTACTACGTCGAGAACTGGTCCATCACGGGCGACCTGATGATCATGTGGCAGACCGTCAAAGTCGTGCTGAAACCGGTCGGCGCCTACTGATGCACGACCACTGTCGGTGTTGCCCCCAAAGCGAGGGGTGTCCTGCGAAAAGAGGACAAATCCCCTTCCAGAGGGGACAACACTTCGATACAGTCGTCTTCACCACCGCGAACTGGTGGGTCTCCCGGCACCCGAACCCGCCGAGCCCCACCCGGTCAATGAAGCCATTCGCGCGCATGCACCCGAAGCTGCGACGAGTCACGCGACGCTTACCCGAGCCGACCGCGCCTCCGTCCCGTCCCCACCCGACGACGGACGCTTCGCTCGCACGCTCGTGAGCGGCACCATCATCGACGTAAACCCGGTTCCCGACCGAGCACCCGATACCCGAACGCCGGCGCCTGAGGCGCCGGGCAGCAGTACCGCCGCACCGACCCGAAACCCGTGCGCCGGTCGAACGACCATGAGAGACCCGAACTCAGCCATGTACAGCATCGTGCAGTCCTTCCTGCGAACAACGACCGCGTCCACCCGATGAGCGACCCGAGACGCAAGACCGTCGCCCACGGCCGACGTCCCGACGGCACGCTTCGCATCGCGATGGTCGGGACCCGTGGGGTCCCGGCCGCCTACGGCGGATTCGAGACCGCCGTCGAGGAGATCGGCAGCAGGCTCGCCGCGCGCGGCCACGAGGTCACCGTCTACTGCCGCCGCACCGCGGCCGAGCAACCGGCCGAACACCTCGGGATGCGACTCGTGCACCTGCCAGCGGTCCGCAAGAAGGTCTTGGAGACCCTCAGCCACACCGCCCTGTCCGTCCTCCACATGGCGGTCACCCGACGCAACGACGTCGCCTTCGTCTTCAACGCGGCGAATGCGCCCTTCGTCCCCGTCATCCGTGCCAAGGGCGTCCCGACCGCCGTACACGTCGACGGCCTCGAGTGGAAGCGCGCCAAGTGGAGCGGCTCCGGCAAGCGCTACTACCGGTGGGCGGAGGAGCGATCCGTGCGCACCGCTGACGCGCTCATCGCGGACGCGGCGGGGATCGCCGACTACTACGAGCAGCAGTTCGGCGTGCCAACCGAACTCCTCACCTATGGCGCCAAGATCCTCGAGCAGCCTCGAACGGATCTGCTCGGCTCCGGTGCCGGCGTCGAGGCCGGTGCGTTCCACCTCGTGGTCGCCCGCTTCGAACCGGAGAACCACGTCGACCTGATCGTCGAAGGCTTCATCCGCAGTGCCGCACGGCACCCGCTGGTGGTCGTCGGCTCGGCACCGTACGGCGCCGAGCACAGCGAGCGCATCGCCGCCCTTGCCGCGAGCGACCCCCGGGTGCACCTGCTGGGCGGCGTCTGGGACCAGGAGCTACTCGACCAGCTGTACGCCGGCGCACTCACCTACGTCCACGGCCATTCGGTCGGTGGAACCAACCCCTCGCTCCTCCGCGCCATGGGTGCCGGTACGGCCGTGATCGGCTTCGACTCCGTGTTCAACCACGAGGTCGTCGGCAGCGCCGGCTCGTTCTTCGCGACGGCCGACGAGGTCGCCCGCCTCGTCGAGCAGGCGGAGGGGGACGAGGCGGGCACCGCCGCCCTCGGCGCAGCCCTGCAGGTGCGCGCCGCAGATGTCTACCGCTGGGACACGATCGCCGACGGCTACGAGGCGCTCGCCCTCCGTCTGGCGGACGGCGCGACGATCCACGGCACCGGACGCTTCACCCGCCTGCCCATCGACTGGAACCCGAAACCGGTCAGCGGCATCAACCCGACACGCATCACCGAGAGCACCGGAGGATTGGCATGACCCGAATCACTGCCGACACCCGTTCGACCACCGAGTCCTACACCGAGATCGTCGCCCGCCTGGCCGGTGCGCAGAAGAAGCGCGCCGCCGGAGCCCCGGCCTACTCGATCTACGTGAACCGCAAAGCCGGCCGATACCTGGCCGCCGGCGCCTACAAGGTCGGACTCACCCCGAACATCGTCACGGCCATCAGCGCGGTGTTCACCTTCTCAGGCATCGCGATGCTGGCCATCCTCCCGCCGGCGTGGTGGGTCGGCGTCGCCGTCTGGCTCGCGCTGGCGATCGGCTACGCCTTCGACTCGGCTGACGGACAGGTGGCGCGTCTGCGCGGCGGCGGATCCGCCAGCGGCGAATGGCTCGACCACGTCGTCGATGCGACGAAGATCTCGACCCTGCACCTCGCCGTGCTCATCATGGTGTTCCGTCACTTCGAGTTCACGGATCCTGCGCTCTACCTCATCCCGATGGGGTACACGGTCGTCGCAGCGGTGTCGTTCTTCGCGATGATCCTGAACGACCAGCTCAAGGCCGCCTACGGTTTCAAGCCCGCTGCGGACGCGCGCAGGAGCTCACCACTCCGCTCGCTCCTCGTGATCCCCACGGACTACGGGTTCCTGTGCCTGGTGTTCCTGCTCATCGGCGCGCCCGTCCTCTTCTTCGCCGCGTACACGCTGATGTTCGTCGCGAACGCCGGCCACCTGCTGCTCGCCTCGGTCAAGTGGTTCCGGGACATGGACCGACTCGGTGCGGCACCGGTGTCCGCCGAGTAGCGGCGCTCCCTCCCCCTCGACGTCGGTCGTCGCCTCCGGGCGACGACCGACGTCGTATTCGTGGGCTCGTTCACGGCCGGTTCCGAGGGGGGCATCACCGACGTTCTCCACGCCGGTTCCCCGACGCCGGTGACGGGCGCACAGCTCCGCCCTGCGTGCGTGGAATCGTCGTCGGCGTTCCTCTCTTATAGGCCACCCTCCTGCAGCCGAGCGCGAGCGGACGGGCGCCCTGCACCTACCATCCACGGTTCGGGGGTCATCAGCTCCGACTCCACCAGATCCGGCTTGCGAAGCGGGTTTCGGTTCGGGCAAGGTATTGCACACTCGCGATGCACGGACCCCCCGATCGGGGGAGGATCCCGCCGAACCGAAGCAGCTGTCCGACGGAGGATTCACATGGGTGGATGGAGTGGTGCCAGGCGCACCGGTGCTGACGGCGGAACCGGGGCGTCGCTCGCGACACCGTCATCCTCGCGGATCAGGGCGGCTGTCCTGACCGGAGGGCTCCTCGCCCTCGTCGGGACGATGATCGTGGCCGGGCCGGCCGACGCCGCGACGAACGGGTCACTCGCCCTGCGGACCGGCTACTCGACCGCGGTCACCGTGTCGGAGGCTGTGCTCGGCAATGTGACGGCGTCCGCGTCCTTCACCGTGCCGGAGCAGCGCTCCACCTACCTCGCGGTGCAGATGCGTTCGACCGATCCGGGATCGGGATATCGCGCCAAGGTCCGCATCCAGGATGCCGGAGAGGTCTCGGTCGGTATCGTCCGGGTCGTCGGCGGCGTCGAGACCACGCTGGCGAGTGGTTCGACGAGCCTCGCGGTGTCGACCGGTCAGCAGCTCCGGATCGAGGGCGTCGTCGCCGGCACCAACCCGGTGCGGATCGCCGTTCGAGCGTGGGCCGACGGTGCCGCGAAGCCCGGGTGGCAGCAGTCGATCGCCGATGCGAGCTCCCGGCGGATCTCGACCCCCGGCATCGTCCGCCTCTGGGGATACCTGTCCGCGTCGGCGGCGCTCAGCGCGACCGTCCCGTTCTCGAACGCCTCGACCTCGACGGTCGTGCGGCCGCCCGCCCCGACCCTCACGACCCCGCCGGACGACGACCCCGCGCCCGGCCAGCCGTCACCGGCTCCGAGCGCATCGCCCACTCCAGCCCCATCCGCGTCACCCTCTCCCGCTCCGTCGGCCGTCCCCTCCCCGGATCCGTCCCCGTCACCCGCTCCGCCGACCGGAGGTCAGCCGAGTTCCCCGCCGAAAGACCCGGTGAAGCCCTCGGCGAGCACGACGGGTGTCCCGGCCGGGACGAAGCTCACCCGATACGACGGCGACCTCACGATCACGACACCGGGCACCGTCATCTCGGGCCTCGACATCCACGGCTTCGTCACGGTGAAGGCACCGGACGTCACGATCAAGAACTCGATCGTCCGCGGCGGCAAGGCACGGGGGTACGCCCTCGGACTCATCACGAACTACGGGTACGACAACCTCCTCATCGAACGGGTCGACGTGATCGCCGAATTCCCGTCGGTCTACTTCGACGGCATCAAGGGCTGGGACTTCACCGCCCGCGGCGTGCACGTCGTCGGCAACGTCGACTCGATCAAGATCCACGGTGACAACGTCCTGGTCGAGAAGTCCCTCCTCGAGGACACCGTGTTCTACGCGAACGACCCCGCCCAGGGCGGCGGGTCGACCCACAACGACAACATCCAGATCCTGCGCGGCAAGAACCTCCGGATCATCGGGAACACCATCCGCGGTGCGACGAACTTCGCCATCCTCGGCGGTGCGGAGCAGGACGATGTGACGCTCACCGTCGACGGGAACTGGATCGACGGAGGCCATTGCTCCTTGAAGCTCCAGACCCGCAAAGGGTGGAGCCAGACGGCCACGGTCACGAACAACAAGTTCGGACCCAACCGGGTGGTCTCCTCGTGCCCCTTCACCGCGTACCCGGCGGTCAGCCTGACGCAGAGCGGCAATGTGATGGAGCTCACGGGGACGGTGGTCAGCGCACTGCTGCTGGTGTCCTGACCGGGAGACATCCGGGTCGGCGACCGGTCCGGGTCAGTGGGACGCCCGCGCGTACTCGCTGTACACGCCGCCGAACGCGCCTGCGATCATCCCCGCTCCGCGTCGGGCGGTGCGGCGTCCTCGCGCATCGTGCCGCATCGAACCGCGCACCCGTCCGAGCAGACTCTGCGCGGAACCGCCCACCAGCCGCACCGCACCCTTGGACAGGAGTCCGGCGCGGATCCGCAGGCGGCCGAGGCGAGACGGTTCGAGCGCCAGGGACGTCCTGCTCCAGGAGTTGCCGCTCCGATAGGCGCGCTGCAGGACCCATGCCCTCGTGATCCGGCTCACCGGCACCTCGTCGGTCACCTCGGCCTCGTCGCACCAGAGCATCCGTCCTCCCTGCGCCACGATCGCCCGGGAGAAGAGCGTGTCCGAGCCACCCGACAGACCGAAGCGGTGGTCGAACACGATCCCGTGCCCACGGAGCCATCGGAGGTCCAGGAGGAGGTTGTTCGTCGCAGCCACCGTGATCTCGGTCCCGGTGGCGAGGCGCCGCCGGTCGAAGAACCGACCGGCCTCGACCCACGGCTCCGGCTCACGCTCGAAGACGGACACGACCGACCCCACCACGGCCACGACGGACGGATCGGCCTGACGGTAGACCTCGATGAGCTGCGCCAGCCACCGTGCCGACGGCACCTCGTCGTCGTCGATGAACACGAGCAGGTCTTGGTCGCCCGACGCGGCGAGGGCACGGTTGCGTCCGGCGACGATCCCCGGGACCGGCTCGTGCACGTAGACGCCCTCATCGCCGAGTGCCGCGACGACCGCTTCGCGCGCCCCGGCCTCCGGGTCGTTGTCGACGACGAGTATCCGCACGCTCGCATCGACCATGCGGCCCTGCTCGACCAGCTTGGGGATCAGGTCGACGATCTGGGAGACACGCTTGTAGGTGAGCACCGCGATCGTCAGGGTGGTGAATGGTGGGGTGCTCATACGGCATCCTCTCCTGGAGTGGTCGGCTTGGGCGCGCGACGGGACCCGATGGTCTCTCGGGCCCGCTGGACGAACCGTCGCGCGGTGCGGCGGTGGAAGAGCAGGAAGACCCCGACGCAGCTGAGGACGAAGGCGAGACCGCCGACGACGAGGTGGAGCAGGTCGGGGAGCCCGAGCAACCCGATGCCGAGGTAGACCGCCGCGCCCCAGATGCTCGCGTGGACGGCCGGCAGCATGACGCCGAGCTGGGCGCGGATGCGGACACCCGTCAGCCGGCGCTGGATCGCGAGGAGCACGGGCGCGAGGACGAATCCGGCGATCGTGTACCCGGCTGCGACGCCGACGACGCCGAACTGCAGACCGATGACGATCCCGCCGACCTGGAGCGCCGTGGCGAACAGCTCGTATCTGAGGTTCATCGAGGCGAACCCGAGGGCCTTCATGAGTGACGGGGTGATGTAGAACACCGTTTCGCGGGCGCCGCCCAGCGCCAGGATCGAGATGAGCACCGCGGCGGCGGCCCATTCAGGGCCGAGGACGGCCATCACGAGTTGGGGAGCCGCCGCGGAGATGAGCACCATGATCGGGATGACGGTGGTCGCCAGCATCTCCGTCGCGTCGGTGAGCTGCCTGGCGATCCGGACCCGGTCGCCGGCGTTCCTGGAGAACACGGGGAAGAGCACCCGGTTGACGGTCTGCCCGATGAGCTGCACCGGGATGGACAGGACGCGGTAGGCCATCCCGTAGAACGCGAGTGAGGTGACGCCGAGGAAGCGTCCCACCAGGATGTTGTCGATGTTCCGCGAGAAGTACGCGATGCAGTTCGTCGCGAACACCTTGATGCTGTAACTCAACAGCATGCCCATGCTGCGGAACGCGAGGTTCGGAACCGGCCCGCGGAAGGCGATCAGGAGCACGACCGCGACGAGCGCATCGGTCACGAGGGTCTGGTAGACGGTGGCGAAGAAGTCGGCGCCGAGCAGTGCCGATGCGATACCGGCGATCGCGCCGATCACCGCGCCGACGACGTCGGCCACAGCGATGTGCTTGAACTGCAGCGTGCGGGACAGCATCGCACGAGGCACGACGGCGAGCGCCTTGAGCGGCAGGAGGACGCCCAGGATCCGCAGCACCTCCGCCAGCGCGTCGACGCGGAAGAAGTCCGCGATGACGGGGGCGAGGAACCACGTGAGGACGGCGAGGAGGACGGCGAGGAGGATGTTGAGGGTGGCGACCGCACCGGGTGCTCGTCGTTCCAGGGAGGGCCGCTGGATGAGCGCCGAGGAGAGGCCCTGGTCGAGCATCAACGTGGTCAGGGTGACGTAGATCGTAGCGGCGCTCACGACCCCGTAGCTCGACGGGCCGAGGATGCGAGCGATCACCAGTGCGCTGGCGACCTGCGCGAGCTGCCGCAGGATGACGGCGGTGCCCGACCATTTCACGCCCTGCGCCGTCGTCTGGGGCGGTTTCCTGAGCCCGTCGTCAGCCGGGTCGGTCGCCGTCACGACGCAGCCTCGACCCCACGGCCCCGACGCCCCTGGAGCGCCCGGGACACGGCGGCGCGCAGGTGTTCGCGGTAGGAGGCGGTGCTGTGGCGCTCGGTGGCGACCAGGGCGTCACGTTCTGCGGCCTCCCGCACGTCCGACCAACCCGTCGCGATGGACTCGATGGCGCTCGCGATGGCGGACGCGTCACCGGGGGCGACGAAACGCGCGGATTCGTAGCCGGCGGCCGCCTCCCGCAGACCGGAGGTGTCGCTGACGACGACCGGGCGCGCAGCGAGCATCGCTTCGACTGCGGTGTTGCCGAAGGGCTCGTCGACGCGAGAGGAGACGACCATGACGTCGGCGGCACTGATCATCGGGTAGGCGTCGTCGACGAACCCCTCGAAGGCGACACGCTCCTCGAGCCCGAGTGCACCGACCCGCTCGCGGAGCGCCTCCTCGAACCACTCGTACCCGGGGTAGACCGCGCCGACGAGGCTGAGCGACGCCGGCAGGGTCTCCGGGAGCCGTGCGATGGCCTCGACGACCACGTCCGGCCCTTTGCGCGCCGACAGGCGACCCACGTACACGACGCGGATGCCACCCTCGAGGGTGGGACGGGGGGCGTGGACGGTCCTGGGAGCGGTGACCCCGTTCAACACGATCTCGGAGCGTGCGGCCAGTGCTGGAAACATCCGCTCCACGGTCCGCTGCGAGAAGCCACTGTTGTAGACGATGCGGTGGGCGAGATGGAGGGGGGCGGACAATGCGAACCGCGCCAGACGTCCCGCGCTGTCCTCCGCCTCGTGCACGTGCACCACGAGCGGGATGCGGGAGAGCCTCGCGATCACGTTGGCGATGGGAATGGTGACGGTGCTCACATAGACGACGGACGGTCGCACCCGACGGACGAGGCGCCGTCCGCGGAACACCCACACGATCGAGCGGCCCGCGAGTCGGACGAGCCCGACCGGTGACAGCATCGACTTGCGGAGCACAGGGAGGTCCGTGACCTCGACCTCCGCACCGATCCGACGCAGTTCGTCCACCAGTGGGCCGTCGGACGCGAGGACGACCGTGACCGGCACGTCCCGCTCCGTATAGGCGGCGACGCTCTCCAGCAGCACCCGGTCGGAGCCGTAGAGCTCCGCGCTCGGGTGCATGACCATGACTCTCATCGAGCCGACCCCATCTCGTCGCAGCGTGTTGCGAGCGGGCACCCAGGCCCAGGTCACGCTTCGGGTGCGAACGGGGCGGCGGAGACAAACGGGTACACGCTGGATTCAGCGTACCGGACTGCGGACGTCCCGCACCGCTCACGGCGTTCGGTCCTCGGAGAACGCCGTAAGATGCGATGCAGGCCCGACCACCCAGGAGACCACCCGTGACTTTGCTCGGATACGTACGCGCCATCGTGACCGGGTGGTGGATCGTCGCCATCGCGCTCATCGCGGGCCTCGGCCTCGCAATGGTCTACAACTCGATCAGCACCCCGGTCTACGCGAGCAGCGTCAAGTTCTTCGTGTCCACCCAGACCGACGTGGGCGGTTCGGCGCTTGCCGCGGACGAGTTCGCGCAGCGTCGCATCAACTCCTACGTGCAGCTGCTCACGAGCGAGTCGATGGCTCGTCAGATCATCGAGTCGAGCGGGGTCGACCTCACGGTCGCCGAGGTCTCCTCACGGATCAACGCCTACTCCGACCCGGAGACCGTCCTGCTGGGCGTGGAGGTGCAGGACACCGACAAGGACCGGTCCTTCGCGCTCGCGCGCGCCGTCGCCGACCAGTTCGGTCAACTCGTCTCCACGCTCGACAACCGCGGTGATGCCGAGCTTGCGAACGTCAAGTTGAACGTGGTCTCCGGTCCGACGCTCAACGAGGACGCGATCTCACCGAAGAAGCCTCTGAACCTCGCGCTCGGGGCCATCGTCGGACTCGCTCTCGGAGCCACGATCGCCATCGTCCGCAAGACGAGCCGCCGGGCGATCGGGACCGCCACCGAGCTCGAGGACGCCCTCGAACTGCCCGTGCTCGCGAGCATCCCGCGGGTCCGCACCCGCGGACTCCTCGCCGGGCGGGCGGCGGACGGCCATCATCCCGCCGGCCAGCTCGACCGGCCGGTCGAGCGTCTCGTCGCGGGTCTCGGCCTGGACGTGGCGAAGCCACGGCAGCAGGTGATCCAAGTCTCCAGCGCCCATGCGGGCGACGGGCGGTCGCTCGTCGCAGGCTCCCTCGGGCTGTCCCTGACCCGGTTCCACTCGACCGTGGTGATCGTCGACGCCGATCTCGCCCATCCGGCGCTCAGCGCGGCCTTCGGCCTCTCCGAGTCACCGGGCCTCGGCGAGTACCTCGCCGGAGAGGCGGAGGTGTCCGACATCATCGCTGAGACCTCCACCCCGGGCCTGCTCGTCATCCCGGCGGGCCGTGCGCACCTCGACGCCGCTCAGGGGTTCGCCTCGACCCGGTTCGCGCAGCTGGTCGAGCACATCAGGGCGAACTGCGACCTGGCCGTCATCGACACCGCTCCGCTGTTGCCCCGCATCGACGCCTCGCTAATCGGTCGGCTCTCGGACGGCGCGGTCCTCGTGGTCGGTCGCGACCGGGCGACCAAGCCGCAGCTCCTGAGCGGCATGGAGGCGCTCGCGCCGGCCGGCACCCTGGTCCTCGGTTCCGTGCTCAACTCGTCTCCACGTCCGTCCAGGCGCCACGGGGGCGCCCATGCACGTCGGATGGACGAGCAGCTTCGCTCCCTCATCGGCCAGCGTGGCGGAGACGAGCGACCGAAGACGACGGCCCGGACCGCTCGCGCCGAACCGTAAGCCGCGATCCGCCCATGACCCAACTCATCCTCTGGATCCTGGTCTGCCTGGCGGTGGCGCTCGTCCTGCGCGACCGCCCGATGGCGAGCGTCGCCATGGCGGTCTCACTCTGGTTCCTCGTCCCGACCGTCGGCGGATACGTGCTGACCGGCCAGGCGAGCGGAGGGCTGGCGTTCCATCCGGCCACCTGGCTGGTCATCGCCACCGTCGCGATGCAGGTGATCCACAACGGACCGCGGCTCGCCCAGGTGGTCGCCGAGCACGTCGTGGTGTTCCTCGCGCTCGGGCTCGTCGTGTCGGTCGCGTTCGTCACGACCCGGTTCAGCAGCTACGGCGGCGGCATGAATCTGCTGGTCGACCAGATCCTCGTGCCCGTATTGCTCCTGCTCCTCATCCTCGAGGGTGCCGACCGCCGGTGGCTGTTGCGGCTCCGTGATCTGATCATCCTCCTCACCACCGTCGCCGTCGCCGTCGCGATCGCGCAGTGGATCGTGAAGGAACCGATCGTCTATGCGGCAGGCTTCGAGTCCCAGTACTGGTTCAACCCCGTCCACGACCGGTGGATGGGCACCCTGGACCAACCGCTCGCGCTGTCCCTCGCCGTCTGCGTCGTGACCCCGCTCCTCGCCGGTGTGCGCCACTGGTGGCTCCGGCTGCCGCTGCTGGCCGTGATGTTCGTCGGCGTCCTCGTGTCGCAGTCGCGCCTCGGGCTCATCGTCATGATCGTCGGCGCCCTGTACGTGGTCGGGATGTCGACGAAGAGTGCCGCCGCACGACTCGTCGGCATGGTGCTCGCCTCCGTCGCGATCGTCGCGACCGCCCTCTCACCCCTCGCGGCCGGCGTCCTCGATCGTGTCCAGGACGACACGGGGTCCACCCGTGCCCGGCTCCTCGCCCTCGATTTCTTCGCCCGGGAATGGCCGGACTTCCTGCTGACGGGGCAGGGGATCTCCTCCAGCTACCGGATCGGGTCGGCGGCCGGCCTCGGCACCAGCCTCGAGAGTGCCGTGCTCATGTACTCGATCGACATCGGGATCGTGTTCGCGCTGCTGTACTTCGGGACGATGGTCGCACTGCTCGTGACCGCTCGACGATGGGTCTCGATGCCCGGGGTCATGCTGGCCGGTGCGATCGCGGTCATCATCCCCCAGACGTACAGCTCACTCGCCACCCGTTCCGTCGCCGGCATCGTGCTCTGGGCGGTCATCGGCATCGCCGTCGCGGATGCGACGATCGGCCGCCGGACGGCTCTCGCGCTCAGGCCACCCAGGGTCGTCGTCGCCCGACACGCCTCCCGGCGGTCCGCTCAGGTGCCGGTCCGCCTCGCTCCGCGATCGATGCCGGTGAGGACGGCTCGGTCCTCCGGTCCGTAGACCCGGTCGATGGCGTCGTCGTTCCCGGTTCCCGCCACATTGTCCGCACGCAGGCTGATCACCTGGGTTCCTGGGACGGTGAGGAAGTGCACGGCCTTGTCGCGGACCTGGGCGACCGGCACGCCGGCGCGCAGGGCGATCGCGTGCAGCCAGATGTCGTCGGCCTTGGGCGTCACGGTCTCGAAGGCACGCCCGGCTCCGTGGAGCGCGTCGAGCATACGTGGCGGGTACAGGACACCCGAGACGCCGAGGGCGAAGTTCGCCGGGGACGGTGCGGTGTCGGATGCCGACGGCCACGATCCGTAGGGCGCGAAGCGTCCGTCGTCGTCCAGTCGCACCACCCGTGCCCAGTAGCAGTGGATCGTGTCGGGGCGCGTTCGGCCCGCCTCGAGCAGGTCTGCGAGCCATCGACGGGGGTAGATGATGTCGTCGTCGGCCGTCACGAGCGGTACCGACCGATCCGGCGTCGATTCGACGTACGGCCAGTATTTCGTGTGGGGGCCGAGGTTGTCGGCGAGACGCACCTCGAGCCCACGCCGCTGCAGACGTCGGAGCTGCGGCGTGGACCGTTCCAGAGCGTCAGCGTCGTCGAGCCAGAGGATGATCCGGCGAGGGCGGACCACGCCGCGTCCGATCGACTCGATGGTGGTGTGCACAGCGTCGATCCGCACGCCGTAGCTCGTCAGCGAGACGACGGCATCGCCGTCTCCGAGCAGCGAGGACCGACGCGTTGCTTCGAGCGCGCCGAGGGTGATCGTGTCGAGGCGCGCCACGAGGTGCTTGAGACGCTTGCGAGCGCGGCGCAGCGCGCCGCCACCCTTCGGTGACGACGCGTGGCCGGTGGAGACGGCGCTCATCGGGCCGCGCTCACTGGACGGGCCGAGCGACGAGGCTGTCGAACGACACGGACACCGGGAAGTTGGTCGAGCTGCCACTCAGGTACGCGACGAGCGCGACGGTCCCGGGCCCCTGCAACTCGGCCGATGCGTCGGTCGCGGTCGTCTGCCAGGCGGCCGGCTCGGCGGAGGCCGCAGCCCAGACCTTGGCGCTGATGGTCGACGTCCCGCTCCCCGTCACCTGCACGCGCACGGTGTACTCCGTGGCAGGAGCGAACACCCCGGCCACGGCGACCGTCTTCAGGGTGGTCTCCGCACCCGCGACCGTCTTCGTGACGTAGAGGGTCATCGCGCCGTTGGAAGCGACCTTGACCTTCGCCCGGTAGTCGTTCCCCGGGGACACCTGGCGGCCAGCGAGGGAGACGAAGGCGCCTCCACCGTCGGGCAGCTTGTCCAGGGAGAAGTTGACGGTGGCGTCCGTGCTCTGCGCCGAGACACCGGCCAGGTACGCGCTCACTCCGGCGCCGGCCTTCGTGAGCTTGAGCACGCCCTTGCCAGCCGCCACGGACGCGTTGGCCGCTCCCCCGGTGACCGTCCAGGCACCACCCGTGTCGGCGTTGCCGAAGCCGCCGGCCTGGGTGCGCTCGAACGTGTCGGCAGCGAACTTGGCTGCCGGGTCCACCGGCGGGTCGACCGGCGGGGTCACCGGGGCGGTCACGGTCGCGACACTCGTGACGGTGCCTGTGGCACCGACGTTGTCCGTCACCGTGAGCCGCACCGTGTAGGAACCTGCCGCGGCATAGGTGTGCGTCGCGGTTGCACCGGTCGCGGTCCCGCCGTCTCCGAAGTCCCAGGCGTAGGAGGCCAGCGTCCCGTCACTGTCGCTCGACGTGGAGCCGTCGACACTCAGCACGAGGTCCGCAGCCGACTGGGTGAACGCGGCCACCGGGGCGACGTTCGCGACCGGTGGGGTCGTCGGGGCACCGACGGGCACCGCCGTCAGACTGTCGAACGCCACGGAGACCGGGAAGTTGGCCGAGCTGGCGCTCAGGTAGGTCATGACCCCGACGGTTCCCGCTGCCTGGAGGACGGCCGTGGTGTCGCTCGTCGTCGTCTGCCAGCTCGTCGGCTCGGCAGTGGCGGTGCGCCACGCCTTCGCGTTGACCGTGGTCGCGTTGGCGCCGTCGACCTGGACACGGATGGTGTACTCCGTGCCGACCGTGTAGGTGCCTGCAAGGGCGACGGTCTTCAGCGTGGTCTCCGCGCCGCCCACCGTTCGGGTGATGTAAAGGGTCATCGCGCCGTTCGACGCCACCTTCACCTTCGCCCGGTAGTCGTTGCCTGCGGACACCTGGCGTCCGGCGAGCGAGACGAATGCCCCGCCGCCGTCAGCCACCTTGTCCAGGCGGAAGACGACGCTGGCGTCGGTCGAGGTCGACGAGACGCCCGAGAGCGACCCGTTCACGCCTGCCCCGCCCTTGGTGAGCTTCAGCACACCCTTGCCGCCGGTGACGGTGGCGTTCGCGGCACCTCCGGTGATCGACCAGGTGCCGCCGCTGTCCGCCGTGCCGAAGCCACCCGTCACCGAGCGCGTGAACGAGTCGTTCGCGAGCGAGGTCGGGGTGACCGGTGCGGTGACGGTCACGCTGCGCGTGGTCGAGTTCGTCGCACCGCCGTTGTCGGTCACCGTCAGCGTGACCGTGTAGGTCCCGGCGGCGGCGTAGCTGTGCGAGGCCGTGGCTCCGGTCGCCGTCCCGCTGTCGCCGAAGTTCCAGGCGTAGGACGCGATGGTGCCGTCGCTGTCGGTCGAGGTGGAGCCGTCGACCGCGACGACGAGGCCGCTCGGCGTCGCCGTGAAGGCGGCCGTCGGAGCGACGTTGGCGGGAGCCGCGACGGTCACGACGGAGGTGCTGCTGCCCGTCAGGCCGTCGTTGTCCGTCACCGTGTGCGTGACCGTGAAGCTTCCGGCGGCGGCGTAGGTGTGCGAGACCGTGGCTCCGGTGCCGGTCTGACCGTCGCCGAAGTTCCAGGCGTGCGACACGATCGTGCCGTCGCCGTCGGTCGAGGTCGAACCGTCGAGGCTCACCGCGAGACCGGCGGCCGACTGCGTGAAGTGCGACGTCGGCGCGACGAGGACCGGCGCGCTGACGACGATGGTCTGGGTGACCTCGCCGATCGCGCCCTGGTCGTCCGTCACCGTGAGCTTGGCCTGGTAGCTGCCCGCGGCCGTGTAGGTGTGCGACGTGGTGGCGCCCGTGCCGGTCGTGCCGTCACCGAAGTTCCAGGCGAAGGACGCGATCGAGCCGTCAGGATCCGTCGACGCCGAAGCGTCGAAGGCGACCGTCAGGTTCTGCGCGGACGGACTGTAGGCGGCGGTCGGAGCGACGTTCGGGAGCTTCGTCGTGACGGAGCCGGTCGTGGTCGCCGTCGCGCCCCGGTTGTCGGTGACGGTGAGGGTCACGGTGTGCGCACCGGCCGTCGTGTAGTCGTGGCTCGGCGTCACGCCGGTCCCCGTCGTCCCGTCGCCGAAGTCCCAGGCGTAGGACGCGATGGTGCCGTCCTGGTCCGCCGAGGCGGAGGCGTCGAACTGCGCGTGCAGGTCGACGGCGGTACCGGTGAACGATGCGGTCGGAGCGACGTTCGGCACCACGCCCGTCCCGAGTTCCCAGTGGTTCTGGACCTGGGCGTTCGTGAGCGGCGTCGGGTAGACGGCGACCTCGTCGAGCGTCCCGGAGAAGAACGGGTCGGTGCCGTTCCACACGTTGTCACCGGCGATCCGCCAGTAGCCCGCGTAGTCCTGCGCACCCGTCTGTGGGTTGGTGCCCTGCAGCGCCCCGTCCACGTAGAGCTTCATCCCGTCGCTCGACTGCTCGGCCACGAGGTGGTGCCAGGCACCGTTGTTGAGGCCGGCGACCGAGGTGATCGTGTTCGTCTGGCCCGTCCAGGTCCCGAAGGTCAACGCACCGTTCGGCTCCATGTAGACGTGGCGGTCGTAGCTGCCGGACGTACCGGTCTGACTGCTCCCGAAGCCGATGAGCTTGCCTCCACGCGTCGTCGTGGTCTTGAACCACAGTTCGAGGGCGTACGAGTTCGGGCTGGAGAACTGGTCGTTGCTCGCGACGCCGGCCTGCTGCCAGCCGCCCTGGTTGATGGGGTCGAACGCGGCGGCCTTGTTGGCCGTCCCGGTGATCGCACCGTCGACGCCCTGGTTCACCCGGCCGGTGTACGTTCCGGCGTGATCGCTCTTCGAGGAGTCGAGCGCCGCAGCGCCCGCCGTCTCGCCGAGTCGCCAGTACAGCGTCGGGTCCAGGTTGTAGACCGAGGCGCCGTAGCTGTCTGCGGGCGCCGCCGGGATCGGCGAGGTCCGTCCGGAAGCGACGAAGTGGTTGATGATCGAGTCCTGGCTGAGCGCGGCGTCGTAAATGGCGACTTCGTCGATGTTGCCGGCCAGGTAGGACGATGACGGCTGGTTGGGCCAACCGCCCAGGTTGTCACCGCCGATCCGCCAGTAGCCGTTGAAGGGCTGACCGGTGGTCGTGTCGGCACGGCTCGCCACGAGGCGGCCGTCGACGTACAGCTTCATCCCGGCGCTGCTCATCGACGCTGCGACGTGGTGCCACTGTCCGTCGTTGTAGCTCTTCGACGAGTTCACGGTCCTGACCTGGCCCGGGTAGACCCCGAAGAAGATCCGGCCGTCGTTGTCCAGGTACACCTGGCGGTCGTAGTTGTTCGAGTTGCCGGTCGCAGAGCCGCCGAAGCCGATGATCTTGCCACCACTCGTGGAGGTCGTCTTGATCCAGCTCTCGACGGTGAACGTGTCCGGGGACAGCTGTACGTCCGGCGTCGTCACGTTCCCGTTGGTCCCGGAGAACCCGTACGAGGCGTTCGTGTCGCCGATCCCCGAGCCGTCCTGGTTGAGCGAGACGTCACCGGTGATGTTGCCGTCGGCGAAGCCCGCCCAGTCCTCGGCGGTGGTGCCGCCCGATTCACCGAACCGGTAGTAGGTCTTCGGGCTGTCGGCCAACACGGACGACGAGTACGCGCTCGAGCTCTGACCACCGGACGCGATCGTCACGGTCACGGTGTCGGAGCGAGCGATGTTCCCGAAGGGGTCGGTGGCGAACACCCGGTAGCGGTAGGTCTGACCGGGGGTCAGACCCGTGTCGACGTAGCCCATCGAGCCACGTTGCCAGAAGGTCGACTCCTTGGTCGTCGTGTAGATCGGCTTGGCCGTGTTGCCGTCGCGGATCACCTGGTAGGTGAGGTTCGTGTTGTCGCGGTCCCAGTTCGCCGTCCAACGGATGCGTGCCTGGCCGTTGACCGACGAGGTGACCGTCGGGTTGAAGCGCGAACCCGTCACGACGGGACCCTGCGCGTTCGGCGCCTTCGACGACACCGCGAACCGGACGAGACCCTGCTGACCGGATCCGTTCACGTTCTTGAACTCGCCGCCCATCACGACGTACTGCGTGTTACCCGCGACGGACCATGGGCCCTGGTTCTGACCGGTCTTGGTGCCGGTGTCGAGGTTCGGGAACCAGTTGAGGAGCGTCGGCGAAGCCTGACCGCCCCAGCTCGGGTAGCCGTAGATGTCGGGGGTCGCCGTCCCGGTGGCCGCCTTGCTGAAGGCGATCCCGCGGTAGAACGACCAGGGGTCGGTCTGCGGGAACCCACCGATGTTGCCGCAGTAGTGTGCGTGGCCCGCGGTGTACACGACGTCTCCGACGACCGCGGCACTGTACGTGTCACCGTGGCAGTCTGCCACCCACTGGAGCGCCCCGCCGTCCCATGAAGCGCGGAAGCTGTTCTCGAGGTTGCCACCGGAACCGAAGACGTAGCCGGTGCCGTAGACGCTGTCGCCGTCGGAGGTGAGGCTCGTGATCCCGGCCTGGGTGCCGCCGTTGCGCACCTTGTCGTTCGCACCGAACGGCAGCAGCGCACCGTCGGTGAGGTTCACGGCCGCGACACCGTACCCCGGGTTGGTCGAACCGTTGACCGACGTGAACTGGCCGCCGACGACCGCCTTCGAGCCGTCGGGCGACAGGACGATCGCGTTCACCCGCCCGCCGTCCGCCGCCGGTGCCCATGGGAGGACCGCGCCGTTGGAAGCGCTGGCCGCCGCGAGTCGGAGGCGCTGGTCGGTCCCGACCGAGGTGAAGAGTCCGCCGAAGTAGACGGTGCTGTTCGTCGCGGCGATCGCGCGCACCGTCGAGGCCGGCTTCGGGAGGAAGGAGGTGATGAGCGCGCCGCTGGTCGGGTTGAGCGCGGCGATCCGCCACACCGTCGCGCCGTTCACCGCGGTGAACGAACCGCCGACGTAGATCCGCGAGCCGTCGGGGGATGCCGCGACGCTGACCGCCTCGCCGCCGGTGAGGCTCGGAGCGAAGCCCTGGATGAGCTCGCCGGTCGAGAGCTTGTACGCGAGGATGTTGTTCCGCGTCACCGTGTTCGTGCCGGGGGCGGCACCCGCCGGACGGGCCGTGGAGAAGTCTCCCACCGCGTAGACGGTGTCGCCGACGACGATCTGCTGCCAGACCACACCGTCCACCTGGACGGTCGGGAGCGCGTCGGCGCTGACCGTGGTCGGCGAGGCCGGACTGGTCGGATCGACCGGCGCGGTGTCGGCGTACGCAGGCGTGGCGACGAGCGCGCCCGTCAGGACCGCGGCGAGCGCCACGGCCGCGACGGCAGCCTTCGAGAAGAGAGAACGGGTCATGATTGGGTGCCCCCATCAGTCGCCGAGCAGGCGACCGGTAACGGTGAGAGAAATGCACGACACGGCTTCGGGTGCAGTGGCGCGATCGGATGCTATCAGCGCCGCTGACGCGCCAGTATCCCTCGAACATGGGTGATTTTGCCCCCCGCTGTTGCCCCGCGGATCACCCCCTCAGGTCGCCATCGGCCACCGTCGCCGACCTCCACTCGCTTGAGACGATCAGGCGGACGGCGCTGCGCCTTCGAACAGCACCACCGGTGCGGTCACGACCGAGTCGACGAACACCCGGAACGACTCGCGCTGGTCGGCCGGCACGGCGAACACGTAGACCGCTGTCGCACGGTCCCCGGCCGCGAGCCGGGCCGGGAAGGCCACGACGCCGGGACCGCTCAGCTCGGAACTCGCGGTCCGGTCCGGGCCGGAGTCGGCCGTGACCTGCACGGTACGAAGGTCGACCTCGGCGTCGGAGCCGTTCACGAACTCGACCGACACCCGCACGGCGGGCCCGGATATCTCCCCCACGCCGGTCGCCTCGCCGTCGACGGCCTCGAGCCCGGTGATCGCGACCGTGACGCCGGGGAGCGGCTCGGCGTCGTCGTCGAAGGCGATCGGCGTCTGCGTGGGCCGTCCACCCGGTTCCGGTGCGCCGGTCGACGAGCCGGTCGCTCCAGGCGTCGTGGCTCCGGCGCTGGTGGACGAGGTGGGGACCGCCGTCCCGGTCGCGCCGCCCGCATCGGTCGTCGTCGCCGGACGGAAGACGAGGAACGCCACGATGAGCAGCGCGACGACCACGACCGCCGACACGACGATCAGCGTGGTCCGACGACGGGTCTTCGGCACGTTCGTGTCTGCTGTCTGTTCACCCTCGAGCTCGGTCACCGTGGTACCCCGTTCCGAGCGATCCGCCCGTGTCCGCTGCGGAGGCCTCCGGAAGGAGTCCTCTCGGGAGGCAGCTTATTGGGCCCGGCCTGACGCTGCCAGGCATCGGCCCCTCCTCGGGTGGCACCTGAAAGTGGACTCGGCAAGCGGTGATGACCCTCATACGCTCGGACCAGGCTCAATGAACGCGCCGGAGACGTCAGGGAAACACACATACGGGGAGCGTTCGGATGAGCGATCAGCACGCAGCAGCACGACCGGGACGCGTCGGCTACGCAGCAGGCGCCTTCGACCTCTTCCACGTCGGGCACCTGAACATCCTCCGTCACGCCAAGAGCGCGTGCGACTACCTCATCGCCGGGGTCGTCTCGGACGAGCTGCTGCGCACCCGCAAGCGCATCGAGCCCATCGTCCCGCTGACCGAGCGTCTCGAGATCGTCCGCCACATCGGCTTCGTCGACGAGGCCGTCGAGGAGACCTGGGACGACAAGCTCCAGGCCTGGGATGCGCTCCGGTTCGACATCTTCTTCAAGGGCGACGATTGGCGCGGGACCGCAGAGGGCCTCCGTCTTGAAGCGGAGTTCGCCAAGGTCGGCGTCGAGGTCGTCTACTTCCCCTACACGATGAGCACCTCGAGCACCGCACTCCGCCGTGCACTCGCCCAGCTCGAGGAGCAGCGCGAGCTCGACACCACGCTCGTCCAGGCCTGACACCCGCCGTACCCCTGCGCCCCGTCCGCCGCCGCGGCCGCGCTCCCGTTCGCCACGACAGCGAGGTACTGTTGGACGGATCGACTCACAGGGCGGTGGACACATGACGAAGGCTCGGCAGGCGCTGCTCGCACGCCTCACCGGTTCGCTGCCCGTCCACGGCTCGATCGTCGGTGTCGCGACCGAGGAGCGCACGGTCGTCATGACCTACGGTGACGGTCCGAGCCCCGACGGCACGCCAGGCGTCCTCGACGCCCTCGCCGAGGCAGGCGCGACCGCGACGTTCTTCGTCCTCGTCGGCCGCGCGCGGAAGCACCCCGAGCTCCTCGAACGCATCGTCGCCGGTGGACACGAACTCGCGCTGCACGGCGACGACCACGTGCGCCTCACCGACTTCTCCGAGGAGGCGGCCTATCGGCGGACCCTCGCGGCCAAGCAGGAGCTCGAACAACTGAGCGGCCAGGCGATCGAGTGGTTCCGTCCACCCTACGGCGCGCAGAGCATCGAGACCTGGCAGGCCGTCAAACGAGCCGGCCTGCAGACGGTGCTGTGGACGGCGACCGCCTGGGACGTCAAGGACGTCGGCGAGCACGAGCGCGTCGCCCACGCCGTCCGGCACTGCCACCAGGGCTCGATCCTGCTCGCCCACGACGGCTTCGCCGGCCCGGCCGACGGCGTCGACGACGGCCCGGAACCCGAGGTCGACCGCGGCGCGCTCGCAGCCGAGCTGCTGAGCGGTTTCGCCCGCGAGGGGCTCATCGGTCGGTCGCTGCGCGACGCTCTCGTCGCCGGGAAGGCCGTCCGCCGCGCACGGTTCTCCGAGTAGTCCACGACCTGCGCACGGCCCACGTTCAGCGCATCCCCAGTTTGCGCGGGGGTCATCACGATGCGCCCTGCGGTCACTCCACGACCCACGTCGGTCGCCGCACGGGCGGTCGTGTCCAAGCCACCTCGCCTCCCCCGCCGGTCGCTCGCTCAGCGCGGTCGAGGACGACCCTCCATGAACGTGGGAAGCCTGTCGACTACCTCACATCCTCGTGCGGGGGGCATCATGAATATCCTGGTCAGCGGCAACTTGCGCTCCCTTGGGCCGTACTGCAAGGTTAACGGATCACGAACAGGGACCGACCGGGGGGCCGGGATCCGCCGAACCGTAACACGACGTCCGACGGAGGACTCCACCCATGAACGGGTATCCACGATCAGCACGACCGAACCGCCGCAGACACTCCTCGATCGCATCGGCTCCGACCGGCGTCCGCACACCTCTCGGCGCCGCGATCATGGCGATCGTCGTCACCCTCGCGACGATGCTCGCCGTCCCGACCGCTGCGAACGCCGCGACCTCGGGGTCCTTGAGTGTCGCACCGGGCGCCTCGGCTGCCGCGGTCGTGACCGCGTCGAATCTCGCCGACACCACGGCGTCGGCGCAGTTCACCGTACCGGCACAGCGGACCGCGTACGTCGCCGTCCAGCTCCGAGCCCCGTCGAACGCCGCAGGATATCGCGCCAAGGCGCGCATCCTGGCGAACGGCGAGGTCACCGTCAGCATCTCCCGCGTCGTCGCTGGAGCTGAAACCTCACTCGTCAGCGGCGCCACCGGGATCACGGTCGCCACCGGACAGCAGCTGAACCTGGAGGGGACGGTGTCCGGATCGAACCCGGTGAAGCTCTCCGTCCGCGCGTGGGTGGAGGGCACCACCAAGCCCTCGTGGCAGCAGAGCGCCTCCGACAGCTCCGCCACCCGCGTCAGCGCTGCCGGACCTGTCCGCGTCTGGAGCTACCTCTCGGGCTCCGCAGGCTCGGCCGCGACGATCGGCTTCGGCAAGGCCGCAGCCTCCACCCCGGCGGCGGCTCCAGCCGGGTCGACGTCAAAGCCGTCGGCATCCACCACCGGCGTGCCGTCGGGGACCTCGCTCACCAGACACGACGGCGACCTCACGATCACCGAGGCCGGGACCGTCATCGACGGGCTGGACATCCACGGGTTCGTGACCGTGCGGGCGGCGAACGTGACCATCAAGAACTCGATCGTCCGCGGCGGCAAGGCGAAAGGCTTCGCGGTCGGCCTCATCACGAACTACGGATACGACAACCTCGTCATCGACCACGTGGACGTCACGGCCGAGTTCCCGTCCGTCTACTTCGACGGCATCAAGGGGTGGGACTTCACGGCGCGCAACGTCCACGTCGTCGGGAACGTCGACTCGGTCAAGATCCACGGCGACAACGTACTGATCGAGAAGTCCCTGCTGGAGAACACCGTGGACTATGCGAACGATCCGGCGCAAGGCGGGCGGGCCACCCACAACGACAACATCCAGATCCTGCAGGGGCAGAACCTCCGGGTCGTGGGCAACACGATCCGCGGAGCGTCCAACTTCGCGATCCTCGGCGGCGCCGAGCAGAACAACGTCAACCTGACGGTCGACGGCAACTGGATCGACGGCGGCCACTGCTCGCTCAAACTGCAGGTGAAGCAGTCGTGGACGCAGACGGCGAAGGTCACGAACAACAAGTTCGGCCCGAACCGTGCCGTGTCGTCCTGCGCGTTCACGTCCTACCCTGCAGTGAGCCTCACCCAGAGCGGCAACACGATGGAGCTGACGGGCGCGAAGGTCAACCCGCTCATCGTCGTCTCCTGAGCCTCGGGCGGTGCCGCAGCCCGTGGCTCAGCCCCGCCTCAGTCCTTCGCGAAGCGGTCCGTCGCGTCGATGAGCGCCGACAGGATGCCCGGCTCGTCGAAGGCGTGGCCCGCGTCGGGGACGATCGTGAAGTCCGCTTCCGGCCATGCCCGATGCAGGTCCCACGCGGTGAAGACCGGGGTGCACATGTCGTAGCGGCCCTGGACGATCACGCCGGGGACTCCGGCGAGTTTGCCGGCATCGCGGATGAGCTGCTCGGGTTCGAACCAGCCCTTGTTCGTGAAGAAGTGGTTCTCGATGCGCGCGAACGCCACCGCGAAGTGCGGGTCGGTGAACCGGGCGACGGTCTCCTCCTGCGGGAGCAGGGTGATCGTCGAGGACTCCCACCGCGACCAGGCGACGGCCGCCGGCCCGTGGACGGCCGGGTCCTCGTCGAACAGACGCCGGTGGTAGGCCTCGATGAGGTGGCGGCGCTCGTCAACCGGGATCGGCTCGAGGTAGCCCTCCCACAGGTCGGGGAAGACCGCGGAGGCACCGCCCTCGTAGAACCAGTCGAGCTCGGCGTCGCGCAGCGTGAAGATGCCGCGGAGCACGAGCTCGGTGACGCGCTTCGTGTGCTTCTGGGCGTACGCGAGCGCGAGGGTCGAACCCCAGGACCCGCCGAACACCATCCAGCGCTTGATCTTCAGCGCCTTCCGCAGCACCTCGAGGTCGGCGACGAGGTGCCAGGTGGTGTTCGTCGACAGGTCGGCCGCCGGGTCGCTCGCGTGCGGGGTGCTCCTGCCGCAGCCGCGCTGGTCGACGAGGACGATGCGGTACCGCTTCGGGTCGAAGAGCCGACGGTGGATGGGGCTCGTCGCGCCGCCCGGGCCGCCGTGGAGGAACACGACGGGCTTGCCGTCGGGGTTGCCGGAGGTCTCCCAGTACAGCGACTGCCCGTCGCCGACGTCGAGCATGCCGGTCTCGTACGGCTCGATCTCGGGATACGGCTCACCCATACGGTCCACTTCCTCCTGTGTTCACGACACGTGTCTCATCTAGCATGCCGCACCCGGCCCGCCGGTCAGAGCTGGTCGGCGGACACCGAGAAGGTGTCGCACGCTGACGGACCGGACTGGTAGCCGGTCATGAACCAGCGCTGCCGCTGCTCGGCGGAGCCGTGGGTCCACGCCTCGGGGTTCACCTGGCCGGTCGCGGCCTCCTGGATGCGGTCGTCGCCGACGGCCGCCGCGGCGCTCAGCGCGTCGTCGATCTCCTGCTGGGTCACGGGCTTCAGGAAGGCGACCCCCTTCGCATCCTCGGTGTCCGATGCCGCGGCGACCCAGGCACCGGCGAAGCAGTCGGCCTGGACCTCGATACGCACGGAGTCGGAGGCCGGACCCGTGCCGCTGCGGTCGGCGCGGTCCATGATGCCGGTGAGCGCCTGGATGTGGTGCCCCCACTCGTGTGCGACGACGTACATCTCGGCGAGCGGTCCGCCGGAGGCGCCGAAGCGGTCGCGCAGTTCGGCGTAGAAGCTGGTGTCGATGTAGATGGTCTGATCCGGCGGACAGTAGAACGGACCGGTGGCGCTCGTCGCGGCGCCGCAACCCGTGTTCGTCTGCTGGTCGAAGATGATGAAGTCCGCCGGCGAGGTGTAGTCGGCACCGAGCGCGGGGAGCTCCTCGGCCCAGTAGGCGTCGAGCGACGAGTAGGCACCGCCCATGCGGCAGTCGACGTTCGCGTTCGCGTCGGCACCGGTCTGGCACTCGTCGGAGAGTTGGCTCTCCTCCTGCTGGCCCCCGCCGACGCCACCGCCGCCGAGGATGCCCGACACGTCGACCCCGAGGAACTGCGAGATGAGGGCGATCACGATGACGCCGACCGCGCCGCCACCGACGGCGATGCCGGTCGTGCGGCCCCGTCGCTTGACCTTGTTCCCGCTGATGTCGGCGTTGTCGTTGAACGTCATGTCGGCACCCTATCGCGCAGCGCGAGGTGAGGCATATCGTCACCCGCCCCTTGCGCGGACGACGATCTGCCTCCTCTCAACCGCGCGTGGTCAGCGGGACTTCTTCGTGAGCGTCTTCTCGTCGACGGGTGCGTCGCCCGAGGCACGGAGCTCGGCGAAGTAGTCGGCGGCCTCCTGCTGACGCTGCGCCTCCTGGCCGGTCGCGATGGGTGCGCGCACGTGCTCGGGGGCGAAGCCGAACGCCTCGACGAGGTCGAGGGCGTGCGGACGCAGCCGCGCGATGAGGCGGTCGACGTAGGCGCTGACGGCCTGGCCGCGCTGCGGGGAGAGGCGCCCGTGGATGAGGTACCAGGCGAGGTGCTTCTCGATGAGCGAGAGCCCGAAGAGGTCGTGCACCCAGGTCAGCACCTGCTTGGTGCCGGGGTCCTGGATCTGCTCGACACCCTCGGTGAACGCCTCCCACTGGAGGAGCTCGCCGTGCGCCCGCGCGGCCTCGATGAGCTCGTTCTGGTGTGCGTTGAAGAGGTCGGACGCGGCCTGCTTGGAGAGCTTGTTCGCGCCGCGCAGCTTCGTCGCGACCTCGGCGATCATCGACTCGACGCGCTCGGTCAACAGCTCGCGCTGGACGTTCGTGTCGCGTAGCTGGCTCACCGAGCGAGCCGTGGAACCGAAGTCCTTCACGGTCTGCGCGAGGCTCCGGAGTCCGCTGCTGTGGACGGCGCGGTCGGTCGCCTGCTCGACGACGTAGCGGGCGAGCGCACCGGCGTCGACCTTCGCGAACTTCCGGCTGTAATCGGTGAGGAGACGCTTGGCGACGAGCTGCAGCAGCACGTTGTTGTCGCCCTCGAACGTCGCGTAGACGTCGAGGTCCGCGCGCAGGCCGGTGAGGCGGTTCTCTGCGAGGAAGCCGTTGCCACCGCACGCCTCCCGCGCCTCCTGGAGCGTGTCGAGCGCGTGCCAGGTCGACAGCGGCTTGAGCGCCGCCGCGAGCGTCTCGAGGTCCTGACGGTCGTCGTCCGAGTCGGCCTTGCCGCTGAACACCTCGTCGAACTTCACGAGCAGCCGGTCGTGGGCGAAGATCTGCGCGTACGTCGTCGCGAGCCGCGGCAGGAGCCGGCGCTGATGGCGCTGGTAGTCGAGGATGACCTCCTCCTGGGTGTCGCTGCCCGCGTTGAACTGCCGACGCTCACTGCTGTAGGTGATCGCGATCTGCAGGGCGAGGGCGGAGGCCGACGTCGCGGCTCCGTCGAGGGACACCCGGCCCTGGACGAGCGTGCCGAGCATGGTGAAGAAGCGACGCCCGGGGCTCTTGATGGGCGAGGAGTAGGTGCCGTCCTCGGCGACGTCGCCGTAGCGGTTGAGGAGGTTGGTGCGCGGCACGCGGACGCCGGTGAAGTGCAGCCGGCCGTTGTCGATGCCGTTGAGCCCGCCCTTCAGGCCGTCGTCCTCGCCGCCGATCCCGGGCAGGAATGCGCCCTCGTCGTCGCGGATGGGCACGTAGAAGCAGTGCACGCCGTGGTTCACGCCGTTCGTGATGAGCTGCGCGAACAGGGTCGCCGCCTTGCCGTGCACGGCCGCGTTGCCGAGGTAGTCCTTCCACGCCGCACGGAACGGGGTGTCGATGACGAACTCCTGGCTCTCCGGGTCGTACGTCGCGGTCGTCGCGATCGAGGCGACGTCGGAGCCGTGACCGGACTCCGTCATCGCGAATGCACCGGGGACGTCGAGGTTCATCGCGCCGGGCAGGAACGCGTCGTGGTGCGGCTCGGTGCCGAGGTGCAGGATCGCCGCACCGAAGAGGCCCCACTGGACACCGGACTTGATCTGGAGGGACGGGTCGGCGAGGACGAGCTCCTCGAACCCGGCGATGTTGCCGCCGTGGTCGTCGGCGCCGCCGAGGCGCTTCGGGAACGCCTTGAGCACCTGGCCGTTCTCGACGAGGAGCTTCAGCTGGTGGAAGACGCGGTCGCGGTGGTCGTCCATCGACTGTCCTTCGATCCGCTGCATCTCCGGCTTGGCGGCGAGTGCGCGCGACGCGAGACGAGCCTCCGGCCAGGTGCCGAGCAGCTGGTGGGCGAGCGCCGGGACATCGATCCGCGCGTCGGACGGCGCCACCTCGACCGTCGCTGCCGTGGTACCGCTGACGCTCGTCCGGATCGCTGTGTCGACCATCGCTGTGTCCTGCCTTTCACCCATGAAAACCTCCCACAATGGTAGGACTGTCATAACGATGGGTGAAAGCGCCTGTGGGATGTGGACAAGGGCCCGCCCGATCGCCGTCGATCGACTTGGTCCTCCCCCACAGCTGTCGCAGCTCGCTCCCAGGAGCGGCGTCAGGCGTTGGCGGCGACGACCTCGATGAGCGCCTCTCCGTAGGCGTCGAGCTTCTTCGCGCCGATGCCGCTGATGCCGTCGAGCGCGCCGAGCGAGTCGGGCTTCGCCGTCGCGACCTCCCGCAGGGTCGCGTCGCCGAAGACGATGTAGGCGGGGACGCCCTGCTCCTTCGCCACCCCGGCCCGCCAGGCACGCAGAGCCTGGAACAGCTCGGCCGCGGCTGGCTCGAGCTCGGCGTTCGCGCTCGACGAGCGAGAGGACGACCTCGACGAGGAGCGGGCAGCACGTTCCGGCTCGCGACGCATGGCCACCGGTCGGTTCCCTGCGAGCACCTCGGCGCTCCCGTCGGTGAGGCCGAGCGTGCCGTACTCGCCGACGGTGGCCAGGAGGTCGCGTGCGAGCAACTGACGGACCACGCCGCGCCACTCCTGGTCGCTGAGGTCCTCGCCGATGCCGAAGGTCGCGAGTTCGTCGTGCCGCTGCTGGGCGACGCGGTCGGTCCGCTTGCCGCGGAGGATGTCGATGATCTGCCCCGCGCCGAAGGACTGGTTGCGCTCGCGCTTCAGGCGCACGATCGTCGAGAGGAGTTTCTGCGCCGGCACGGTGCCGTCCCAGGTGACCGGTGGTTCGAGGCAGGTGTCGCAGTTGCCGCACGGCGTGGAGGGCTGACCGAAGTAGCGCAGCAGGTTGACCCGGCGGCAGTCGACGGTCTCGCAGAGGGCCAGCATCGCGTCGAGGTGGGCGCTGAGGTTGCGCTGGTGCGCGAGGTCGCCCGGTGATTCCGCGATCATGCGCCGCTGCTGGACGACGTCCTGCAGGCCGTAGGCGAGCCAGGCGATGGACGGCTCGCCGTCGCGCCCCGCACGGCCGGTCTCCTGGTAGTAGCCCTCGACGCTCTTCGGGAGGTCGACGTGGGCGACGAACCGGACGTCGGGCTTGTCGATGCCCATCCCGAAGGCGATGGTCGCGACGACCACGACACCGTCCTCGCGGAGGAAGCGGGACTGCGCAGCCGCTCGCACGGAGGCGTCGAGTCCGGCGTGGTACGCCACGGCGTCCACCCCGTTGTCGCGCAGGAGCTGCGCCGTCTGCTCCACCGTCTTGCGGCTGAGGCAGTAGACGATCCCGGCGGTGCCGGCCGGCTGTTCCTTCACGAACGCGACGAGCTGCTTGCGGACCTCGTTCTTGCCGACGATCCGGTACTGGATGTTCGGGCGGTCGAAGCTCGAGACGAAGTGCTTCGCCTCGCCGAGATGGAGCCGCTGCGTGATCTCCTGGTGCGTCGCGTCGGTGGCGGTCGCGGTGAGCGCGATGCGCGGGACGTCGGGCCAGCGTTCGGCGAGCTCGCCGAGCATGAGGTAGTCGGGGCGGAAGTCGTGCCCCCACTGCGACACACAGTGCGCCTCGTCGATCGCGAGCAGGGCGATGGTGCCCTGGCCGAGGAACCGCCGGGTCGCCTCCGAGCTCAGGCGCTCGGGCGCGACGTAGAGGAGGTCGAGCTCGCCGGCGAGGTAGGCCTGTTCGACCCGGGAACGCTCAGCGGGATCCTGCGTCGAGTTGAGGAACGCGGCGCGGACGCCGACGGCGAGGAGTGCGTCGACCTGGTCCTGCATGAGGGCGATGAGCGGGGAGACGACGATGCCGGTGCCCGGTCGGAGCAGGGCGGGGATCTGGTAGCAGAGGCTCTTGCCCCCACCCGTCGGCATGAGGACGACCGCGTCGCCGCCACCGGCGACCTGCTCGATGATCTGCTGCTGCTCGCCGCGGAACGCGTCGTACCCGAAGACGGCGTGGAGCGCCTCCTGCGCCGTGGCGAACTTCTGGCCGGCCGCACGGGCGGCCACCGGAGCCGCCGCGGGCGGAGCGCCTGGAGCGGACGCGACCGCTCCACTCCCCCACGCGACACCACCGCCGAGGTACGCGTCGTCGGGCGGTGGGGCGTCGAAGTCGTCGGGAGCGTCCGCGTCGTCCGGGATCCAGTCGGGTTCGGTACTCCAGCTCATCCGTCGATCGTAGCCGCAGCAGCTGACACCCCGGTGCCCCTCCACAGGAACGGATCCGAAGAATTTCGCTCCTCTTAATGCGCGACGCCGTCCGACACGCGATCGGATCTTTTTCCAAACCACCCCCGTGGGGGCTCCGAAGTGTCATCGAGGGCCGGTTCTGAGAGGCACTCGACAACCGGTCCAAACCTCATCAAAGGAGAATCACATGCGTACCATCAAGCGAAACCACATGGCAGTGCTCGCACTCGCCGCCGTCGCGACCTTCGGCCTCGCAGCCTGTTCCAGCGGCTCCAGCTCCGACAGCGGTTCCTCGATGGAGCCGAGCTCCGCTCCCACCGAGTCGATGGCTGCAGACCCCGCAGCGGACCTCGTCGGCTCGGGCTGCGCCGCCTACGCTGACGCCGTCCCGGACGGTGCTGGCTCCGTCGCCGGCATGTCGGCCGACCCCGTCGCCGTCGCCGCGTCCAACAACCCGCTGCTGACCACGCTCACCGCTGCGGTCTCCGGCCAGCTGAACCCCGACGTCAACCTCGTCGACACGCTGAACGGCTCCGAGTTCACCGTCTTCGCCCCGGTCGACGACGCGTTCAAGAAGATCGACGCCGCGACGATCGACAGCCTCAAGACGCCTGAGGGCGCTGCGACGCTGACCTCGATCCTCACGTACCACGTGATCCCCGGCCAGATCGCTCCGTCCGACATCGACGGTGAGCAGACCACCGTCGAGGGTGGAACCGTCAAGGTCGAGGGCTCGGGTGACAACATCACCGTCAACGGTGCCAAGGTCATCTGCGGTGGCGTCAAGACCGCCAACGCGACCGTGTACCTCATCGACTCGGTGCTGATGCCGCCGGCAAAGTAGCCGACCGCGGGTTCACCCGCACGCTACACCGGTAACAACGGAACAGCCCCGTCATCCTCTCCAGGATGGCGGGGCTGTTCCGTTGTGTCGGGACCGGAACCCGCTCGCCCGACCCTCCCCGGTCACTGAGGCTGTCGAAGTGCCCACGAAGCAGCTCGCCATCCGAGGACACCATCGACCGGACCGCCCTTCGACAAGCTCAGGGACCGAAGCGTGTCACCTCCCCCGGTCACTGAGCCTGTCGAAGTGCCCCCGAAGCACCTCG